>DAOSCP010000007.1:68693-108595 GCA_035361425.1 Ignavibacteriales bacterium
TTCTATATTGTTTCTTTACTTTGCTTCTACGTGGTAATCTATTTCACCAATATCATCTTTGCTGTCTTTATTCCATAATCGGTTTTAACTGTGTAATAATATATTCCACTTGTAAAACTGTTTGCATTAAACTGAACTTGTTTAATTCCAGCCTCAACCTGTCCATCGTATAATGTTACAACTTCTTGTCCCAGACTGTTATAAACTTTTACCACCGCATTACCTGTTTTAGGCATTGTAAAACTAATAATAGTTATTGGATTGAATGGATTTGGGTAATTCCCCAGCAATTCGAATCTAGTTATATTGTTAAATTCAACTTCTATTTGATTAGAATAAGAAAATTTTCCATAATTATCCACTTGTTTTAGACGATAGAAATTTTTACCAATGATTGGTACTTTATCTGTATAATTATATTCAATTTCCGTGTTTGAATTATTCATTCCTTTGATTTTAGCAATAGTTTTCCAGTTGTTATCAATTAATTTTTCGAGTTCGAAATAATCATTGTTAATTTCTGTTTCCGTTTTCCAGATTAGTTGAATTGATTTATCAACAGTAAAACCTTCAAAGAGTGCTAATTCAACAGGTAAAGGCGCTAAAGCTAAATTTATTTCTGCGAAATAATCAACATCGCCATCACTTAAGTCTCTTCCCCATGCATTATCTACAGCAGCATTTGGCGTCATAACATCAATACCATTTGTTTGGTTATCTGTTCCCCATGCAGTAGCATCTGTTGTATTATTCCACCCAACACGATTAGCAGCCGTCATGGAAGAGATTTTAGTAGTTGACGAAGCCGTTAATCCTAAATCGCTAAGTTTAATTTTTGCCTCAATATTATCTGTAGTTGGATCTATCCAAACTTCAAAGTCACCTGATGGCGGTGCATACCAATTACCTCCATTGTATAATTCTATGGTAGGTTTATTATTTTCTGCTGTATGAATATCCATTAAAATGCCATATTGCTGCGATGAGCCCAGGGGTGTTGCAGTTGAAGCATTTGTATTAGAGCTTTTGGAATCATCACCAATAAAATTTTGATTGCTTGTTCCATTGGTAAACACAAAGCATAAATGTGGGTAGTTAACATTTGTTATATCTCTCATCTTAACAAAAAGATATAAATAAGTGCCATCTGTTGCAACTCTAAATTCATTTAAATCATTATTGGAACTTGCTTGCGTAGAATTATAATCTGTTCTTTCATCATTATTATTACCTTTATAGATAAATTGACCAGTGCTATATGTAGTAGCGTGTACATTAGCAGGAAGTGTACCGAGCCAATTGCTATTTACACCATCAACAAAAATCTTGTCCGGGAATTGTATTCCTGTTACAATTAAAGAATAATTTTGTGAACCTCCAGATAGCGTGCCAACATGTTTTACTTTGATAGTATATGTTGCCCCCGGCACAGGATTAGTAATTTCAATTACTTCAACATTATCAACGCCATTTTTTGTATTATTTGTCGCAGCTGCAGAAGGATTATCCGGATCTAATTTCCATGGATAATAAGTTGTTGCTCCATATGTAACTTCAAGGTCTAAATCATTAATTAATCTTTTATCACGTTTATTTAAAGAAGCTGTTGTGAGAGTAAGTGGCTCTGCGGCAGGATCTACCCAGCATAGAGTTACTTTTAACGGTTCATATCCATTTGCTGTTAGAGTAAAAGTGTATTGTTGGTTTTGTGTTAGCGTTTTTTCTTGTATTACATTATTATTTAGGGTACTCTTCTTGATAACTTGCGCTGCTTTATCAACATTCAAAAGCCCCCATCCATACATATAATCAGGGCCCGGATTTGGTCCACATTCGTCAGCTGTATGTATTACAAGTGCCTTTAATGTTGCAGATTTCATAGGATTTGTATAGATAGATTTATAATATTGTTGTAACAAAACAAGAGAGCCCGTCACCGTAGGTGTTGCCATAGATGTACCATTGTAAGTTGCGTATGCATTATTGTCACTCGAAACACATGAGTAAACACTAACTCCTTTTGCAACAATATCTGGTTTAATTCTTCCATCATCTGTAGGCCCCGAACAACTAAAAGAACTCATTGTAACACTTGAAGGAGATGTATAAAAATCTACTTGACTAACCGCACCAACTGTTAAAACATTTTTTGCTACGCTATAACCTTCTAAACAATCGTAACCATTTGCATTACCGTCTTTATTTCTTGTTGCAGTAGAACTTGTCCATTGACTTGTTGAGTAGTTCCAATAATAATGAGATGTACCAGAATTTGGCCCTTCACCTCTATCATTACCAGCAGCTTTGACAATTAAATAATATGGGTAATTATATGCAATTTGATCTACACTTTTAGAAGCATTTGAGTAATAGCCGAATTGATAATCTTCAGTTGTACTGATTTGAGTATGCCCTAGCCAATACCAGGCTGTACCATTTCCCAGATCACCATAATACCAACCAACAAGGTATCCGTATGAATGGTTAGAGAGCTCCAATCCTTGCTGAGCTTGTTGTGTCATTTCTGTTATATCATCATCCCAATCAAAAGCTTTAATTGTTGCTTGATATGCCATACCTTTTGCATTTGCTTGAACTCCGCCAGCAGTAATAGTTCCTGAAACATGTGTTGCGTGGTCACTTAAAATAGTTGCCGCATCTCCTTGAGTTACTCTACCTTGAAATTCCTGGTGTGTTGTTCTAACCTTTCCTCCATCCCATATAGCTATGTTATTGTATCCTTGACCGGTAAAACTCAATCCTCTGCCACCATTTGGGTATAATCTATATGTTTTTTATGTTAGAGCCCCGCCAACATTATTTGTAGTAAAATACACAGGATGGTCATTAATAATACCCAAAAGTTCAATTTCTTGCTGTTTGTTAACTGCTCTTTTGATTAATTTATTTTGCTTTACAAGTTCAATTCCCTTTTTCTTAGCAATTTCACGTTCTTCAATAATTTTTTTAATTTCAGCATCAAATGGGAATTGTTGTTGATTAGCAAATAATAAACTAACTAGCAAGAATAAAATAAATTTATACATAAAACGCTCAAATTTTTTATTATTGATACAATAAATTAAAAATAATTTTTATAATAAACAATTATCTTTCAACAACAATTCCCTAAAAATATTATGCAAGATATTGAGTTATTGCCTCCGCAGCTTTTCTACCATGATAAATTGCTCTTACTACTAAAGAAGCACCAGTAATTGTATCGCCAGTAGCAAAAAACTTTTCAGCACTTGTTTTGTAATTTTGAGTTTTTATATTTCCTCTTTCATCCAGTTCTAAGTTTAAATCTTTAACATAGGTATGGTGATCACAGTGTAAAAATCCCATCGCTAATAGCACTAAATCAGCAGTAATAATTCTTTCAGAATTAGGAATTTCTTTAAATGTTCTACGTCCATTATTATCAGGTTCAGACCACTCAAGTTCAACAAATTTTACTCCTTTAACGTGTCCGTTTTCTGTAATAAATTCTTTAGCATTTAGTGACCACAATCTTTCACAACCTTCTTCGTGAGATGTGGAAGTAGAAAGAGTTTGCGGCCAGTAAGGCCACGGATTTTCCGGTCTTCTTTCTAAAGGTGGTTGCGGTAATATTTCAACCTGAGTAACTTTTTTAGCACCGTGCCTGTTGGATGTTCCAACGCAATCAGCACCAGTGTCACCTCCACCAATAACAATTACATTTTTCCCTTTTGCTGAAATAATATTTTCTGGATCAACTGGAATACCTTCAATAATTCTATTTTGTTGGCTTAATAATTCAAGAGCAAAGTGGATACCTTTAGCTTCTCTACCCGGGATTTTTAAATCTCTTGCAACAGCTGTACCTGTGGCAATTAAAATAGCATCAAATGATTTCTTTAAATAATTCATTGAAATATCAACACCAACATTTACAGATGTTTCAAAAACAACTCCTTCTTCTACCATTTGGTTAATTCTTCTATCAATATAAGATTTATCTAATTTAAAATTAGGAATACCATATCGTAAAAGTCCACCTGGCTTTTCATCTTTTTCAAATACAACTACAGTATGACCAGCTCTTGCAAGTTGTTGTGCAGCAGCAAGACCAGCAGGACCAGCACCAATAACAGCAACCTTTTTATTAGTTTTAAATTCCGGTTTAATTGGTTTTATCCAACCATTTTCCCACGCTTTTTCTACTATCTGCAATTCGATGTGTTTAATTGATACAGCTTCCCAATTATTTGCCAGCGTACAGGATTTTTCACACGGCGCAGGACAAATTTTTCCTGTAAACTCCGGAAAATTATTTGTGCTATGTAATAAATCTGATGCCTCTTTCCATTTTCCAAGATAAACTAAATGATTCCAATCTGGTATATAATTATAAACCGGGCAACCAAAATTATGACAAAACGGAATACCGCAATCCATACATCGTGCGGCTTGCTCTTTAAGCATATGTTCTGGTAATAAACTTTCAAACTCTTTAAAATTTTTAATTCTTTCTTCTACCGGTAATTTTATTGGATTTTTTCTATTATATAACAAGAAACCATTTGCTTTAGCCATTGTAAACCTCCTCGGTTGCTGCTACATTTTCGATATCTGTTTTTTCTAATTGTTGAATTCTTTCGAGCACCTGACGATACTCTAAAGGAATAACTTTCACAAATAGTGGTAAGTTATATTCCCATCTTGCTAAAATCTGTTTAGCTTTTTTACTATCAGTAAGTTCTGCATGTTTGATAAGTAAATTTTTCAAGAATAATTCATCTTGTTTATTCCATACAGTTTCCAGCTCAACCATATCAAGGTTGCAATTTCTATCGAATAATTGATTTTCATCAAATACATAAGCAATACCACCGCTCATACCAGCGGCAAAGTTTTTACCAGTTGAACCTATACAAACAACTGTTCCACCTGTCATATATTCACAACCATGATCTCCAACACCTTCAACAACTACTGTTGCGCCACTATTTCTAACGCAAAATCTTTCTCCAGCCCTACCATTAATAAATACTTCACCAGATGTTGCTCCATAAAGTGCCACATTTCCACAGATAATATTTTCATATCCATCAAAAGATGCGTTTTTAGGTGTTTCAAGAATTATTCTACCACCACAAAGACCTTTACCTAAATAATCATTTGCCTCGCCTTCAAGGTGGAATGTAACTCCTTTAGCAAGAAATGCTCCAAAGCTTTGTCCTGCTGAGCCTTTCATTTTTAATAATATTGTATCATCATTAAGTTCTTTGCTTCCATATTTTTTAGTAATATAACCACTAAGTCTTGCACCAACAGTTCTATTAACATTCTTTATAGGAAATTCAAGTTCTACTTTATTCAATTTCAAATCAATATTATTTTTTTCAAGATATTCGACAACTTGAATGTCAATAATTGGTGGTTTAATATTGTTATATGATACGCCACAACAAACTCTTGTATCAACCATGCTACTGAATAATTTTGATAAATCAAATTTTTGAGCTTTTTTAAGATTAGCAGGTGGAACATATTCTAACAAGTCTGATCGTCCAACCATTTCATCTACTGTTCTAAATCCTAATTGTGCCATGTATTCTCTTAGCTCTTGTGCAAGGAAGTAGAAATAATTTACAATGTACTCTGGTTTACCCTTAAATTTTTCCCTCAAAATAGGATCTTGAGTTGCAACGCCCGCAGAGCAAGTATTATTATGACATTTTCTTAACATCATACAACCTAAAGTAATCAAAACAGAAGTAGCAAATCCAAATTCTTCTGCACCTAATAAACATGCAATAGCTAAATCTCTACCTGTTTTTAATTGTCCATCAACTTGTAACTTTACTTTATCTCTTAATTTATTTTGTATTAATGTTTGATGAGTTTCAGCTAACCCAATTTCCCAGGGGATACCAGTATGTTTGATTGATGTCAATGGGGATGCACCAGTTCCACCTTCATAACCAGAAATAAGAATAATATCAGCATTAGCTTTAGCAACACCTGAAGCAATTGTTCCAACTCCAGTTTCTGATACAAGTTTTACAGAAACTTTAGCATCAGAATTAACACATTTCAAGTCATATATTAATTGGGCAATATCTTCAATAGAATAAATATCGTGATGTGGTGGTGGCGAAATTAAAGTAACACCAGGAGTAGTATGTCTTACTCTTGCAATTTCACCTGTCACTTTATGACCAGGGAGCTGCCCACCTTCTCCCGGCTTTGCTCCTTGCGCGATTTTAATTTGTAACTCATCTGCACTTAAAAGATAATCTAGAGTAACACCAAAACGCCCTGATGCAACCTGTTTTACTTTCGATCTTTTCAAATCTCCATTAGGTAATGGTATATTCCTTATTGGATCTTCTCCACCTTCGCCTGAATTACTTCTTGCCCCAATTCTATTTGCGGCAATTGCAATAGCCTCGTGTGTCTCCTTGCTGATAGAACCAAAGGACATAGCAGATACTACAAATCTTTTAACTATATTTTCAACTGGTTCCACTTCATCAATACTAATAGATCTTGTTTCTTTGAATTTTAATAATCTTCTTATTGTTAATGGAACATTATCGCCTTCATTTACAATTTTTGAGTACTCTTTGAATATTTTATAATCATTTAGCCTTGTAGCAAGTTGTAATTTTGCAATAGTTTCGCCATTCCAGAAATGTTTTTCGCCATTTAACCTTACAGCATATTCACCACCGGGATCAAGAATATACTTTTTGAAGTAATCATCAGCAACAAATCCTCTTTGATGTCTCTTGATTGCATCTTCTTGTATATCTTGTAAATCTATACCGCCAAATCTGCAAATTGTTCCTGTAAAATACTTATCAATAATTTCTTTAGAGATACCAATAGATTCAAAAATTTGAGAGCCGAAATAACTGTGTAAAGTAGAAATACCTAATCTACTCATTGTTTTCAACAAACCTTTTTTAACAGCAATTATATAATTATCAATTGCTTCTTCAGGTTTGATATCTTTTTCAAATAATTTATTTTGTGCCATATAAGTTATCGTTTCAAAAGCTAGATAAGGACAAATTGCATCTGCACCATAACTTATAAGCAGTGCAAAATTCATTACTTCTTTGGGTTCACCTGTTTCAACTATAACACTGGATTTACTTCTCAAACCGTTATCAATAAGATAATGATACAAAGCCGATACAGCAAGCACAGATGGTATCGGAACCAAATTTTCATCAACATTTCTATCAGACAATATAAAAATAGTATTTTTATTAATAGAATTTTTAGCTTCTTCTAATAATTTATTTAACCCTATTTCAAGTGCATTTTTGCCATCTCTTTTATCAAAAGTCATACTTAAATGCTTAACATTCATATCATAAAATTTAGCTTGCTCAATTTTCTTTAAATCATCTGGAGTTATAATAGGAAGATTCAATTTAAAACCACGAAAATTTGATGGACTTTCCTGCAATAAATTTCCTTCTCCCCCAATGAATGATTTGAGCGACATAACCATCTCTTCACGAATAGGATCAATAGCAGGATTTGTAACCTGTGCAAACCTCTGTTTAAAGTAATAAAACAATAAATTGGGCTTATCCGAAAGCACAGCTAATGGAGTATCATTACCCATTGACCCTACAGCTTCCTGACCATTGGCAGCCATCGGAGTTATGATTGTTTTTAAATCTTCCTGCGTATAACCAAAAATATGGAGTTGTTTGAATAATTTTTCTTCATCTTCTATAACAGGAGTTTCTGGAGCTTTGAACAAACCTCTTAATGTAATAACATTTTCTTTTATCCACCTTCTATATGGTCTTTGACGAGATATTTTAGATTTAATTTCTTTATCTGGTACAATTCTCTGTTGTTCAAAATCAACCAGAAGCATCCTACCGGGCGAAAGTCTACCTTTATTTAAAACATTTTTAGGATCAACTTCAAATGCCCCGGTTTCAGATGCCAAATATAAATAACCGTCAAGAGTTACAGTGTATCTTGCTGGTCTTAAACCATTTCTATCGAGTGTAGCACCTAAATATCTACCATCCGTGAATACCATAGCAGCAGGACCGTCCCAAGGTTCCATTATTGCAGAGTGGAAATCATAAAAAGCTTTTTTATCTTCACTCATTTCGATTTTTGGTCCATAAGCCTCTGGAATCATCATCATCATAGCGTGTGGAATTGTTCTTCCACCCATTACCAATAACTCTAAAACATTATCAAATATAGCACTATCACTACCTGTTTCATCTATTATTGGTTTAATCTTTTCTATATCATCACCAAAAAGGTCAGACGCCAAACTTGCTTCCCTAATTTTCATTCTTAATATGTTACCAGAGAGTGTATTAATCTCTCCATTGTGTGCAACATATCGGAAAGGTTGTGCTAAATTCCAGGTAGGCTGTGTATTAGTTGAGTATCTTTGGTGAACGATACAATATTTAGATGCAAAATCTTTATCCTGCAAATCTGGATAATAATTTTCTACCTGATGAGCCGTAAATAATCCTTTGTATACTATTCTTATTGATGATAAACTACAAATATAGAATTGTGATAGATCATATTCTTTTATACCCTTGATTTTATTTTCGATTACCTTGCGTATAACATATAATTTTCTTTCGAAATTTTCTTTAGGTATTCCATTTCTTGCAATAAAAACTTGTTCAATAAATGGTTCTGTTGATTTAGCAAGTTCACCAATCACAGAATTATTTGTAGGAACTTTTCTCCAGGTTATTAACTTAGCCCCTTCATCATTAATAACTTGATTTACTATATCCTTTATTAAAGCCTGGTATTTTTCTTCTTTTGGCAAAAAGAACATACCAACCGCATAATCACCTTTTTCAGGTAGATTTACTTGTTTTTTGAAAAAATTGTGTGGTATATCAATCATCAGCCCGGCGCCATCTCCAGTAGATTGATCGCCACCAAGTGCTCCTCTGTGTTCAAGATTAACAAGAATTGTTAAAGCTCTTTTAATAACTTCGTTACTAGCCTCGCCATTAATTTTTGCTACAAAACCTACACCACAGTTATCGTGTTCTAAAGATGGATCGTATAATCCATTTTTCAAAATACGCCCATTAGCTTGCTGAAAGCCTTCTCCTAACATTTCTCCTCCAAATAAATGTTTATTATTACTCATTATTTCTTAAGTAACAAGCTTGTGGCTTTGTAATTAGGATACTCTTGTTGAGTATTTGGCATATAATTTAAAAATTTTTTGGAAAAAATCAAGATATTAATATAATTTTTTTTAAATTTTTCTGTATATTTTTTTCGTTTTATGATTGGAATTTGTGTCTAATAACTTTTTGCTTTTGGTAACTACTCGCCCAAAACGATATAATTTGCCCCCAATTGCAAAAAACATCACGAATTAAAAACACACGAAATTTATAAATACGGTTGTCTCGATACATTCCTCGCTACGCTCGGAACACTCAACGACCGGGGAACACTTCTCGCGGTCATCGAGTGATGACGAAGTCATCGTATCGAGACGAACGGCGTGCCAATTTGTGATTTTCGTAGCTGATTATTCCGTGTTTTATCCCACCTAAAACCCCCACTAGTAAGGGAGAACAAAGAGGGGATCTTATATTGCGGTTGTCTCGATACATTCCTCGCTCCGCTCGGAACACCCGACGACCGGAGAACGCTTCTCACGGTCATCGAGTTGCGTGCTTTGTGGTAATTTATTCTTCCTTAGTGGTTGAATTCTCTTTTTTGCCCTCTTTTATTTTTATAAAAATATTTTCATACAAAAAAGGTGCTACCTATTTTACAGGAAAGCACCTTGTTTATCTTATTTACTTGCAATTTTAAATTTAACAAATTTATTGAATAAATACAATCCTATCACTGTAATCAACCCAATTGATGAAAAAATTAACCACAAAATATTTGGCTGTTTCATCTGATCGACAAATATTACATATAAATTAGCACCTAAAACTCCTCCTATGCTACTTCCAATCACACCATATAAGAAAATATATCCCATATACATTGCTTTTCTTTCCACAGGTGCTATTTGTCCTATATAGCTTATAAATTTAGGATGCGCCGTCATCTCGCCTATTGAAAAGATAAAAATTCCTAACATAAACACCCAGATTGATGCAGAAAGTGAGAGTAAAAACATACCAATTGTACCTAACATTATACCAGCCATCATTGTAGGTAATGCTTTAAAATTTGCAACAATTTTGGAAATTATCAACTGCAATAGTATAATCGTGAAAGCATTTATCACTGTAACATGTTCGATATCAAACTGCCATTGTAAATTTAATCCAACTGATGCTATAATACCATTTACAAAATTATTAAGTTGAGCTGCATCAACATAATCTCTAACATACCACAAAACTGAATCAAACATCTGGAAATATAATACCCAAAAACCAGAATATATACCTATTAAAGATAAAAATTTTGCGTGATCTACAAACTTTTCTTTATCATTAATTTCTATCAAATTCAAACTTAATACTGTTAAATAGATAACAGATGAAAGTATCTTTGCATATATCGTTGGTGCGAAAGATAAAATTACAATAAAACCTAAGGCATAAAAAATCATAGCATATAATTTTGCACTGGAATTTTGATTTTCATAACCTTTAAAAATTAATCTTACAAAACTTAATATTATTAAAAAAACTATGTAAAATAAAACATAAACACTCAATCTAAAATACAAATAAAGCGAATAGCCTAAAAACAAACCTAAAAATATAGTTATAATATATTGATAAGTATTTGATTTTCTGTATAAATGATAAAGTAATATTACAGGACTATATGTTATTTCAAATGCATTTGCAATTGTTTTAAGTAAATCCTTTTTCTCTGTTGTTTGTTGTTTAGTTTCAACATCTTTATAAAAAAGAATTGTAGGAATTATCATCAAACCAGTAGAAACACCTGCAAAAATTAATATATAATTCCAGGATATACTCTTTAATATAGGCACTATAACTAATGGGACAATAAAAGCACCTAAATTTATTGACCAATAAAAAATACCAAAACCTAAAGAGCTATTTGTTTCGTCTGTTACTTTAGCTATTGTACCAGATATAATTGGCTTAAATGTACCTGCACCTAATGCCATCACACACAAAAATATAAAAACTAACGCATATGAAGTAACTTGACTTGTTAGCAGATATCCTATACCTAAAAATGTAAATGCTACCATTAAAGTTTTTCTATAACCATATTTATCTGCCAGAGCACCAGCTACTATTGGTAAAAAATACAAAATAGGTTGTATAGTACTTTTTATTATACCAACATCTTGTTTGCTAAAGTTTAATATCTCTGTAAAGTAAACAGAAAGCACACTCATAACACCATAGTAAGAACCTCGTTCAATAAATTCAAAAAATATAACTAGCCAAAAAATAAAGGGAAATTTTGTTTTTGTTGCTTTATTCATAAAAACTCCTTATATTTATGATAACAAAGTTAATATTTTTTTTTAAGATGGCAAAAAAAAAGGAGACTATAAAATGAACCAATTTAAAACAATCCTGTTAATGTTAATTCTTTCAATGTTTCTTTTAGTAATTGGAAGCTACTTTGGCGGTGAAGCTGGCCTAATGATTGCATTTATAATTTCACTTGCTATGAATTTTGTATCATATTTCTTCTCGGATAAAATTGTTTTAACTATGTATGGTGCCCAAAGAGTTGAAAGACAACACAACCCTGCTCTTTATGATACTGTTGAAAGATTAGCTACATATGCAGGTTTACCAATGCCTAAATTATATATAATAAATACACCAACCCCAAATGCCTTTGCAACAGGACGAAATCCAAATAACGCAGCGGTTGCAGTAACAACCGGAATAATGCGAATTCTTTCTAAAGAAGAACTGGAAGGCGTTATAGCACACGAATTAGCTCATATTAAAAACAGAGATATTTTAGTTCAAACAATATCGGCAACTTTAGTTAGTACTATAACATATTTAGTGCACTTTTTTGCATTTTTCGGCGGTAGTAATGATGAAAGAAGAGAAAGAAATATTTTTGTAGATTTAGCTTTGATGATTTTAGCACCAATCGCTGCTACATTAATACAACTTGCAATATCCCGTTCAAGAGAATATTTAGCAGATGAAACCGGCGCCCAAATTTGCGGTAACCCTATGTATCTTGCCAATGCATTAAAAAAATTAGCAGCTGGAAATGAAGCAATTCCTATGGATGCTGAACCAGCTACTGCTCATATGTTTATTGTAAGTCCACTTTCTGGTAGTGGTTTTGTTAAATTATTTTCTACACACCCACCATTAGAAGATAGAATTCAAAGACTTATTGATATAGCAAACGGCAGAAGATAAATGAAAAAACTTCTTCTTTTCTTAACAATAAATTTTTTAGTATTTTCTCAATCAAATTATACAGTATCCAGCTATAAATTGCTGGATACTTTGTTTTATAAAATCAATAACAAATATGGAAATAATTACATTATTTTTACAAATTTATCCAACAATGCAATAATTTTGGAAGATTACTTAAAACAAAAGTTTGTTCCTGATGATACATTATCATACATTAAAATATACTTCGAAAATAAAGATGAATTTGAAAATATTTATCATACGGATAATATAAAAGGATTTTACATAATTACCTCAAAACCATATAACATAAAAGAATATTTTGATATTTCACTTTCTCCTGAAACATCCAATTACTTAACTTATATAATTTTTGCAGCTGGAACTGTTTTAACTTATCTATTATTTTCTATAAGGTAAATGATGATTAATAATTATGCAAATATCATCGATGAATTAAAGTCGATATTTAAAGATGATTACACCGGGCACGATATTCATCATACTTTGAGAGTTTACAAACTATCTGAATATATCGCAAATAAAGAGAATATACCATTTTCTGAAAAAATTCAATATTCTGCACTATTTCATGATGTTGATGATTGGAAACTTTTTGATAACAACAATTACAAAAATTTGAAATATTTGTGCAGTAAGTTTAATATTGATAAGAAATTGGAAAATTGGCTTCTGGAAAATATTGATAAAATTTCCTACAAAGGCAGCTTTGATAAAATAAATTTACCAATAGAAATACAAATTGTTCAGGATGCCGATAGATTAGACGCAATTGGTGCAATCGGAATAGCTCGTGCTTTTACATACGGCGGCTATAATAAAAGAATTCTTTACGACCCAGATATTCCACCTCAAACTTTTGAAAATTTTCAAAGTTACAAAAACTCCAATAGCACAACAATCAATCATTTCTATGAAAAACTATTAAAAATTAAAGATAACTTAAATACTGATACAGCGAAAAAACTTGCTATTGAAAAACATAATTTTATGGAACAATTTTTGATTTTATTTAATAAAGAATGGTTCCTTAATTTTTCATAATATTATTCACAAACAAACAGAGGGTTAAAATGAAAAAGTTATTGTTCGTGCTCACAGTTTCAATTTTCTTATTTGCACAAGAAAAATCTTTAGTAAATTTTGATTTTGGTGCAGATGTTGTTAGCCGCTATGTATGGCGTGGTATGGAATTAGGATATAACACACCACACATTCAACCATGGGGTACATTTACATTCGATTTTGAAAGTGCTGGCAAAGTTGATTTCGGATTCTGGGCTTCATATGGTTTAGCTAGTGAAAGATCTAAGTATTCAGAAAATGACTTTAACTTTAAATATTCAAATAATTTTGGCTTTGGTACAATTTCACTCATGGTAAATGATTATTACTATCCGTATTTAGGCCAATTTTCTAATTTCGAAAAAGACGGAAATGGTTCTCATACTATTGAAGTTGGACTTTCCTATGAAGGTACAGAAGAATTACCTTTAAGAGTTTTAGTAACAACAAATGTTCATAACATGGCTTTATTAGCCAATGGAGATAAAGAAAAAACATTGTATGCTGAATTAGGCTATAACCTCAATTTAGGTGAAGTTAGCCTATCTCCTTTTGTTGGTGTAGCACAAGGAGAATCTTTATGGCATCAAGTAACTACTGATAAAGTTGAAGTTATTAATGTAGGTTTCACAGCAAGTAAATCAATTAAAATTACAGATGCATATTCTTTACCAGTTGCTGCAAGCTGGATATGGAATCCTCATTTAAAAACAACTTATACAGTGTTTAAAGTATCCTTATAATTACTTTAACAAACTTTTAATTGTTGATTTTGCAGAACTTAAATAATTGAATTCTTATTGTTGCAAAAAAATCGGTCGCCAAATTTAAAGCGACCGATTTTATTTTTTTTAATACTTGATATTTTAGACGCTTGTAATAATTTATTCCTACGAATTTTCAAACAATCTTTTCTTATTGTGTGCTACTATTTCACTATCTGTTACAAAAAATACATCTTCAGCAATGTTTGTTGCGTGATCCGCTAATCTTTCTATTTGCCTTGTTAACACTAATAAATGAGCTGCGACTTCAACTTTTTCTGGATTTTCTTTCATTTTATCAACAAGGTATTTGAAATTTTCTTTATTCAAAGCATCCACAACTTTTTCTTTTTCAAACACTTTTAAAGCCAAATCTTTATGCTCCTCATCAAAGGCATGGATAGCTTCATTAACCATTTCAATTGCTATTTTGGCCATCTCCTGGATTTTAGAATTGAATAAAAGTTCTTTCCCTTCAGATGATTTTTTTACTTTTTGCGAAATGTTAACTGCTATATCACCGCATCGTTCCAACTGGTTATTAATTTTTAATATTGCTATAATAATTCTTAAATCTTTTGCAACTGGCTGGAATTTCGCGAAAACAGTTTCACACTTTGCAAGTATAAGATTTTCATAAGCGTTGATTTCCTTATCTCTACTTTTGATAAATTTGTGTTGGTCTGCATCTCCTTTTTCAACTTCTTGGATGGCAATATTCAATTGATCCTCAACCAATTTAGCCATGTTGATAATTAATTGTTTTAGTTCAGATAAACTATTTTGAAAGTTTTTTGACATTTTATCACCTTAAATTATTAACCGAAACGACCAGAAACATAATCTTCTGTTTGTTTATTAGCTGGGTTTGTGAAAATTTTATCAGTTGTATCATACTCAACAAGATTTCCCATATAAAAGAAAGCGGTATAGTCACTACATCTTGCGGCTTGTTGCATGTTATGAGTTACAATAACAATGGTATAATTTTCTTTCAATTCAAAAATTAAATCCTCGATTTTAGCAGTTGCAATAGGGTCTAAAGCGCTTGCTGGTTCATCCATTAATAATATTTCTGGTTCAACCGCTAAAGCTCTTGCAATACATAACCTTTGTTGTTGACCACCAGATAAAGAAAGACCACTTTTATTTAAGCTATCTTTAACTTCATCCCACAAAGCAGCTTTTTTAAGACTTGTTTCAACAATTTCATTAAGCACTTTTTTATCCTTTATTCCATTCATTTTAGGACCAAAAGCAACATTTTCCCATATAGATTTTGGAAAAGGATTTGATTTCTGAAAAATCATCCCAACTTTTTTTCTTAAAGCAACTGTATCGATATTTTTATCGTATATATTATATCCATCAATTTCAACTTTTCCAGTTATATTAACTCCATCAATCAAGTCATTCATTCTATTTAAGCATCTTAAAAAAGTAGATTTTCCACAACCAGAAGGACCTATTAAAGCGGTTACTGCTTTTTCTGGTATTGTAATATTAATATCAAATAATGCTTGTTTTTTTCCGTAAAAAAGATTTAAATTTTCGACAACTATTTTTTTCGTGTTACTCATACTTTACTAACCTACATTATTTATTGTATTTTTCTTTTTCTTATTCTATATCTTGTATAGACGCCAATTGATGTTAAACTTGTTGTAAGAAGTAATAAAACTGCAACAGTAGCATATTGAATTCCAGCAGTTTCATCAACATTTGTAGACTGTGTAGCCATAATATAAATGTGATAACCTAAATTCATAAACTGGTCACTTAAAGATGATGGCAATTTTGGCAAAAAGTATGCTGCACCCGTAAATAATATAGGCGCCACTTCTCCAGCTCCTCTTGCAATTGCAAGAATTGTTCCAGTAATGATACCAGTTAACGCATTAGGGATTACAATTCTTATAATAGTTCTTAATTTTGATACACCTAAAGCAAGTGATGCTGCTCTTAAATCATCTGGAACAGACCTTAACGCTTCTTCTACAGATACAATTACAACAGGTATTGTTAAAAATGCCATTGTAAAACTTGCCCAAAGGAGATTTGGTTGTCCCCATACAAGTTGTTGGTCATTATATAATAAACTATCCAAGCCTCCGCCAACAAATTTTATAAAAAATCCGAGCCCAAATAATCCAAATACTATAGATGGAACTCCCGCTAATGTATTAACTGCAAATCTAATTGTTTTAGTAAAAATAGATTTCGAGTTTGCATATTCTACTAAATATATAGCTGTAATTGTTCCAATAGGCACTCCAATTATTGACATCAAAATAACAAGCAGTGCTGTACCAACAATTGCAGGAAATATTCCACCAGCAGTCATACCTTCTTCTGGATTAGAAATTATAAACTCCCAACTTAAAGTACCCCATGATTTATAAATAATTTCAATTATAAAAAACGCTATTACTGCTACAATAAATAAAGCAGAAAGTAAAGTTATTATTTCAAATGACTTTCCTACTAATTTTGATTTCATACTTCCCCTCTGAATCTCTTCAACAACTTACCACGAATGTAGAACTCTGCAATTGCATTTAATGTAAAAGTGAAGATAAAAAGAATTGAACCAATCAAAAACAATAATCCATAATGCACTTCACCAAATATTACTTCTGCCATCTCTGCACCAATTGTGGCAGATAGTGTTCTAACAGGATCAAATGGACTGGCAGATGTAAATCCTGCATTTCCTGTTGCCATTAAAACTATCATTGTCTCACCAAAAGCCCTACCAAAACCTAAAATTAACGCTGCAAATATTCCAGGAATTGCAGCAGGAAGCACTACAAAAAACGCTGTTTGCCATTTGTTTGCTCCTAATGCTAATGAAGCTTCAGTCCAATATTTTGGTATTGTATTTATTGCATCATCTGTAATTGTATAAATAATCGGAATTATTGCAAGTGAAAGAGCAACTCCTCCAACAAATGCATTTAATCTGAACTGATATCCAAATAAATTTTGGAAAAATGTAGCCATTATAACCAAAGCAAAAAAACCTATAACTACAGATGGAAAACTGGCTAAGATCTCTATAGTAGGCTTAATAATTTCTTTTAATTTCTTATTTGCAAATATTGATGTGTAAATAGCAGCTAATATAGCAATTGGTGCACCAAAAAGTATGGCTATTATTGTTACCTTTAAACTTCCAACAGCTAAAGGGATTAGCCCATATTTAGGATTAGCTGATACTGGCTGCCACTCATTGGAAAGCAAATTATCTATTGTAGCTACTCCACCATGACCCGATGTTTCCAATGATTCGTATCCAGTATTGCCCTGCCCTAATTCATCTGGTACATCCCCGTAAGTCTCCTGTACTAATTCCTCTGGGTTTGTTGTGCTTTGTTCGTGCTGAATGAAAGTATATTTTGCCTCACGAAATACAAATATAAAAATCAATATTATAACTATAAAACTAATAAATGATATCGATTTTATAAAAAGTTCCCCCAGTAATTCAAATAGATCAATTTTTGTTTTGATTAAACTATCATTCTTTTTCATGTTATTTATCTTTTTGTTTCTAATATATTTCTTTTGCTAATCTGATTTTTAATTATTCAATAAACAACAGAGATATAGCAAGCCGCTACATCTCTGTTCTTATTAATCTTATTAATTATTTTACAGGGAAATAACCAACTTTAGTTACTACTTCTTGACCTTCAGGGCTTAATATCCAATCGATATAATTTTTAATAGCTCCAGATGGTTTTGTTCTAACATACATATATAAAAATCTTGTAATAGGATATTTGCCTGCTTTTACATTTTCAGCTGTAGGTTCATAACCATCAATTTTAGCAAATTTAATTCCTTTTCCATATGCTGCACCACCATAACCTATAGCATTTTTGTCTTTTGCAACGGCGTTAACAACTGCTGCTGTTCCAGGCATACTTTGCATTGTTGCAACATAATCTTGTCCTTTCAATACGAAATCTTTGAAATATACATAAGTACCAGAGTTATTTTCACGACCATAAACTATAATTTTTGCATCATCTCCACCAACTTCTTTCCAGTTTGTTATCTTACCTGTATAAATTTTATATACTTGGTCTAAGGTTAAATCTTTTACTTTATTCTTCTCATTTACATAAACAGCTAAACCGTCTTTGGCAGCACGGATTTCAACACCTAAAGTTCCATATCTTTGTTTTAGTTTTTCTTTTTCGGATGCTTTCATTGGTCTTGATGAATTACATATATCAGTTGTACCGTTGATTAAAGCTGAAATACCTGTACCGGAACCACCACCTGTTACTTGAATAGTAACATTAGGATTTTTCTTCATATATTTTTCAGCCCATCTCTGTGCTAAAATTACCATTGTATCAGATCCTTTAACTGTAATTACAGTATTATCTGTTACAAATGCTAATGCTAAAAGCATTACTAAAACTACTGCTAAAACTTTTTTCATTTTTTCACCTTTTATTTTATTAGAAACTATATTGCATTCTAAATGTTAAAGTATTGTCTTTGATATCTTTTTCAAAACCGCTTAAATTTGCTGATTTTTCATTAGTTATCATATCATAATATAATGTGAATTTAACATTTGGAGACCAGTGGTGAACCCAACCCAAACCTAACTGCGAATACATTACATCTGCTTTATTTGTTTTATATGTTGTAGTACCTATTGTTGCGATAGTTTTTCCTAAATCATCACCTGAAACTTTTGTATTTGGGTCATAAACATCATATTTTACAACAAACTGATTTGAAAGACCAATATTTTGAACAAAACAAATATAATAGCCTAAAAATTCCCTTAAATAAACATCGCCGCTTCCAACTGTATAATAGCTTGTTGACGAAGATGTTCCAGGATGTTTACCAGTAATAACCTCTGCTCTTAAAATAGAACCACCTAAATAATCTTCAACTACTGGTAAATTGAAATATAATTGAATATCAGCACCAAAATATGTTCTTTCTGCAGTTTTTTCACCGGATTTAACTTTTAAATTTGAAGGATTAAGTTCAATCACATTTTTTCCTACATCTGGTCTTACATTTCCTAAGTAAAATGAAAATCCACCATCAATTGCAAAATTAGCTTCATCAAATGCAAATTTGTAGCCAAGTCTTCCCATAATGTCTTTTAAATTATCAGTTTCAGATTTAATACCATTACCTGTAAATAAACCAGCTTTAAAGTTTAAGAAGCTTAAAGGCCCTTTTTCAGTTTCGTAACTAATCATAGCACCAAGGTCTTCTTCACCCGGTAACATAGTAGTTACAACTTTAGCTCTTTCAGGATATTCCATGCTGCTAGATGAAAATGGAGTTTCAAATCCAAATGGTCTAACAAATAACCCCATGGTATATTTGAATGATTTTATCCATGGATCGGTAATTTCCATATATAAGTCTTTTGATTCTACTTTATCTTCACTTGCTTGGAATTGATAAACAAATTGTGTTAATCCGCTTGTATAAGTAAATTTCAATCTGCCTCTTCTAATATTAAATCTATTTCTCATATCATAAGAATTTTGTGCGTTGTCGAAATTTTTGAAATCAGCCTGAATATATCCAGAAATTTTCATTTTACTTAAAGAATTGAGAGTATTTTGCATTTCAATCAAATTCTCATTCATACCTTCAACCTGCCCTTTCAACTCTTCAATTTTTTCCTCAACTGTTGATTGTGGTTTGTTTGCTTCTTCGTTTGTTTCTTGTGCAAACAAAACAATAGAAAACATTAATAAAAACAGCATAACTTGAAACTTTTTCATGGTTTACACCTATAATTTTGTTATAAAATATTGTGTTTTGTGAAAAATTAATTTTCACGGCTCTAATATATATTTGTATTGTTATGAAATAGTTAAGATAAAATTATTTGATGGTTATTTAATTATGACCTTAATCAATAATTAAACCTTTAGAATTGTAAACATTTAACCACTGGAGATAGTATTAATATCAAAAAAGGCAGCTTTTCAGCTGCCCTATTTAGTAAATTAAAATTAAATTTTCAACTATTCACTTAAACAATATAAATTAATTTATAAAAGTATTACTTTTGTTATTCTATTTTAAATTTATTCATGTTATTAGTTAAAAGTTGTATTAGTTTATTCAAATCATTGATTGCTATAGTAATTTGTTGTATGGATAGAAAAGCACTTTCAATTGTGTTTTTTATATTATTTACATTTTTGGCCATATCTTCAGATGCGTTAGCTTGTTCCTGTATTGAATAAGCAGCACTATTTACATAATTAACGACTTTTTCATTTTCATTTGTAATTCTTACTAAAACCTCTTCAGTTTTGCAAACATAATCCACACCTTGTTGAACTTGACTTGTTCCATTTTGCATAGTAGATACAGCTTGATTTGTATCATTTTGTATTTTACTGATAATAGTTGAAATTTCCTTGGTTGCTTTTGTAGTACGCTCTGCCAACTTTCTTACCTCATCTGCAACTACAGCAAAACCTCTTCCCTGTTCTCCTGCACGGGCAGCCTCTATAGCAGCATTTAACGCTAACAAATTTGTTTGATCAGCTATTTCTTCAATCACCATAATAATTTCGCCAATCATAGAACTATTTTTTCCAAGTTCTTCTATAATTTCTGCAGCTCTATTTACAATTACTGCTATTTTTTCAATTTCAGAAATTGTCTTTTTAACCATTTCTAAGCCTTCACTTGCAACCACAATAGCATTTTTTGCTACTTCTACTACTGAACTTGCGTTATTACTATTTTCCTGTATTGTTTTATTAAATTCTTCTACCCCAGCTGCAACACTAACTATCTGGTTTAATACATTATTAAAATTATATTCTAACTCTTGCGTAGTAGCAGAAATTTCTTCGCTAGCTGAGACAGTACTGAAAACCGATTCATTAATTGTATTTACTATTTCTTTTAACATTTGATTAGTTAAGTTATATTTTTGCTTAAGTTTTACTATTTGTTCAAAATCTGATACCTCCTCAATCTTTTTTGTTAAATCTCCTGTGGAACAATAACCTAAATATTGATCTATTAATTCCACTTCCACTGTTAATTTTTCAAAGATTGCGTTGAGTTGTTTTTGCTGTTCAAATTTAGAAATTATATAACCGGCTAATCCAACAACATATTTAAATAATAATTCATCATTTAGGGAAAATTCTTCACCATTTTCTTTTTCACTCATATAAATGTTACCAAATGAAATATTATTTATAATGATAGGTGCTGCTAATAATGTTTTTATTTCTGAGTGATATTTAGGAAAACCATATGCTTTAGGATGAGAAGAAATATCTTTTAGCCTTAATACCTCTTTACTTTCATATATATATCCCAATAGTCCTTTTCCTTCGGGATACTTGCCAATTGCTTTTTCTACAATTTGGTCAATACCTATGTGGTAAAATTTTTCGGCTTTCGTTGTATCTTTTGCGAATACAGCAATGGCAACATATTTAACTTTAAATATTTTTTTTATATAACGCAACAGTGAATTATAAATATCTTCAATATTGTTTTTTTGTGCTAATTCCTCCGATAGCTTAATTAAATTGTTTATAATTTCTATATTCTGCTCAAAATTATCAAGAAATGAATTGAAAATCTTTGTTACCTGACCGAATTCATCTTTTGCTTCATAAGTAACTTTTTGTATTTTGTTAGTTTCATAATAATAGTGAATAGATTTTATAATAGCTTGTATAGCATCATTGAAGAATTTTACAAAATAGTTAACTAAAATAAAAAATATTATACCTAAAACAACTATACTTATATAGTAATTTTAATCAATTTGTACTCCAAAAGCTAAACTACACAAATAGGTAACTGACATAAAAACCACAGCAAAAATATTAACTTTAACCCGATTAGAAAAATTTTTTACGAAGTCCATTTCTTCTCATCTTCTTATTATTTAACAATGATTTTTTTTATCTCTTTAAATTGAATTTTTGTATATTCACTTCAAGAGTATGAGTTAACCTTGAAAGATCGTTTGTGGCTTCAGCAATTTGCATTATACCTTGAGAAGTTTCTTGAGTAACATTTTTAATATTTTCAATATTTCTTGCAATATCTTCACCTGCTTTAGCTTGCTCTTCGTTTGCAACTGCAACCTGATGAATTAGAGATAACACTTTTTGCGTTTCATCATTTATTTTCTTTAAGGCTTCACCAGCTTGATTAGCAAATCGAACACCAGTTTCAACTTGATGAGTTCCTTGTCTCATTGCATTTACTGCATCTTCAGTATCCTTTTGAATTTTTTTAATCATTGCAGCAATTTCTTTTGTTGCTTTGCCTGTCCTTTCTGCTAATTTTCTAACTTCATCAGCAACAACAGCAAAACCACGTCCCTGTTCACCTGCACGAGCAGCTTCAATTGCCGCATTTAACGCAAGCAAATTGGTTTGATCTGCAATTTCTTCAATAACTTGTACAATTTCACCAATTTGATTACTGTTTTTCCCAAGTTCTTCAATATTATTAGCTGTTTGCAATACCATTTGAGAAACTTTATTCATTCCATCGATAGTTTGCTGAACAACTTTATTACCGTTTTCAGCTTCCGCACCTGCTCTTTTAGCTGCTTCTACAGCTGCCATAGCATTCTGACTATTTTCATAAATAGTTTTAGCAACTTCTTCAACGCCTGCAGCTACTTCAATAGCTTGTTGTGTTTGCAATTGTGAACCCGCTGACATTTGCTCGGTTGTTGCAGAAATCTCTGAGCTTGCACTCGCTGTAGCCTGTATTGCATTATCTACATTTACCAATAATTCATTTAGGTTATATATCATATCATTAATTTGCATTTTCAATTTTCTTACAAAATCAAACTTAGATGCTGTAGAAATTTCTGTATTTAAATTACCACTTGCTACTTCACTAATTACAACTGAAATTTCTCTTAATTCTTCATTTAAAAAGTTGTTGATATCATTAACTTGCTTTTTCTCATTATTCTGTGCAATTACAAAGCCGCACAATATTGCATAAAATTTGAAAATAAGTTCATCACTAGCGTCAAATTTTTGTGCATTTTCTTTTTCTGAAACATATAAGTTCCCATAAGATTTTTCAGCAACAATAATTGGTGCTGCCAAAAGTGTTTTCATTTTAGGATGGCCTGCAGGAAAACCATAAGATTTAGGATGTGTTGACATATCATCCAATCTTAAAACTTGTTTTGTTTGATGAATGTACCCAAGTAATCCTTTCCCTTCCGGAAGTTTACCAATTCTATTTACATCTGCTTGTGTCATACCTTCATAATAAAATTCTTCTGCTTTTGTACTATCTTTTCGAAATATAGCTAATGCAGCATATTTTACATTTAAAACATCTTTAATGCCTTTTAATAATCTTGAATAGAGCTGTTTTGTATCATCAATTCTTGAAGCTTCATCTAAAATTATATAAAAGTTCTTAATTACTTGTTGATTTCTTTCGATTGTTTCTAAAAATGAATTAAATTCATTTGCTAAAGCACCAAATTCGTCTTTATAATGGAATTCAACTTTTTTAAATTCATTGTTTTTCTTATATGCATCAATACTTAAAAAAAATTTTGAAATTGGCTCAGTTAATAATTTACTTAAATAAAAACTAGCTATTAGCATAATTACTAATATAACAATAAAAGAAATTATTATTACTTCAATTGAAAAAGAACCATTAAAAACTTCTAGACAAAAAAATAACAGAGTTACTATTACTCCTAAAGTAAATATTTTACTTTTTAAGGAAAGATTTCTAAAAAAATCCATATTAACCTCACAAATTAATTTATTTAGTTTTCAATATAATATCAATTCTTATTTTTGTCAATAGCATAAATATAAAAAACAATAAAAATATATGAAATATTTCTATTAACACATCATTAAAATTAGCACCATATAAAGAAATTCTTAAAACTGCATTTAAATAAGGTGTACTCGGTAGTAAATTAGATATCCATTGTAATATTTCCGGCATTGCAAATTTTGGCCAACTATAACCAGAAATTAAAAATATTGGATAAGTTGTAAAAGCAATAAATTGTATTGCTACTAATTTTCTTTTAAATAAACTCGATATTATAAAAGCAAAGTAGATATTTGCTAACAAATATAATATTGATATTATAAACAACGCAATATAGCTACCGTTAATTGGTATCTTAAATATATAAAATACAATTCCAAAATAAAATAATCCATACGCAAGGTAATTAAAAAAGTAAAAGAAAGCTTTGCCCCAGATAGTAACCCAAACACTATTATTGGATGTTTCAAACCATTCATTTAACGTATTCTCTTCTCTTTCTTTAGCTATACTTTCACTTAAACCAATGAGTAAAGTTTGTTGTAAAATCAAAATAAAAATACCGGGTAAAAGGAAATCTCCATAAGTTTCATTTATATTATGTAATGATCTTAATTCTGCATAAATTGGCTCTATAAGTTCTTCGGCTTGTTCGTTAGTATAACCAATATTTTTATAAAAACGCATTCTTTGCTCATCTGTTAGATGTAAAACTACCTCGTTTACTGCTTTATTGATATCATTACTAACCAAAAATCTTGTTGTATTTAGTGAAAGTTTTATTTTAGCTTGCTGGAATTTTTTTAATTTTTCTTCGAAACCTTTTTCAATTATAACTAATCCGTGAACTTCTAAATCCATCAATTTATCTTTTGCTTCTTGATAATTAGTTGTTTGATATTTAATATTTACATTTTGATGTGAATTTAATAATTTTAATAACTGTTTTGATGTAATAGAATTATCCTGATCAATTACAACAATATCTACTTTATATTCTGTTTTATTCCAATAAAATCCACCATATAAAATAGCATATCCTATTGGCGCAAGGAAAATAATAGTCATAATATTGATATCTTTTACAATTCTATCAACTTCTCTTTTAAATGCATTAAGAAATATTTTTATATAATTAAGCATTTTGACCTCTTAATATATTTTTTGTTTTATTCAATCCTACTATGGTAACAACTAAAGAAATTACCATAACAATACTTAAGCCAAGTATTTCATATCTCAAATAATACAAACCTGCTCCCATCATATATATTTTGACTGTTCCCAACAAATAATGAGTGTAAGGAATTATAGCAGAAATATAACTATAAATCTTTGGCATAGCCCAAACTGGAAATGTAAGCCCACTTAAAATAAATGCAGGTGTACTAACTATAAGACCTATTTCTGTTGCTTTTTGTTGATCTGGTGATAATATTGATATCGCCATACCTAAAAAAACACAGGTAATTATAAATAAAAAAGAAAAAGCTAAAATTAAAAATAATGAACCACGCATAGGAACATTAAATAAATCAAAAGTTATTACAAAAGTTAGCATAGCAGTAACAGAATTTAACAAAATATGTGGTAAAGATTTTCCTGCTATTATTGCCGAAATACTATTTTCAGCCGTATCAAATAAGTCTTTCATTGTATTATGGTCTTTTTCACTTGTAAAAAGCAAAACTGTTACAACCAATATAACCATATAAAGAGATACTGTTAACAACCCAGGAACTAAAAAGTATAAGTAACTATATTGCGGATTAAACATTGAGTCTGTATCAATTACTATCGGCTTAATAATATTCATTGCATATTGTTCTTTTAATCCTTTCTGCTTCTGGATTTTTGTAAGTAATACCTTACCGCTTAAACTCTTTGCAATTGTGGTAAAATCTCTGAGTAGTGTATTCCCCGTAATTAAGTTTGCATTTGTTCTATAAAGTATTACATAAGTTTGCCTTTGTTTTCTTACATCTCTTTCTAAATTTTTTGGGAAATATATCGCACCATAAATATTCCCTTTGCGAAATTCCTCTTTCATTTCCTCTAAGGAATAAACATACTTGGCAATTTTAATGGATGGAGTAGCGGCAAATTGCCTTATTGCTAATCTTGATAAATTGGAATTATCTTCGTTAAATATTGCAACTGGGATATCTCTTACAACACCATTAATATAAATTAATATAAAAATTACCGTTAAAATAACAGGAAGAAATATTGTAAGACCATACAAGGTTTTTCTTTCAAGTATTCTGTTATTTTCTCTTACAAATACACTATAGAATTTTTTGAACCAATTTTGCATAACTATTCACCTAAAAATTAAATTACAAATATAGATTTTAAATGTGAATTTTCAAAAGATTGGATATGTAAAATATTTAAAGAAATGCTTGATGTAGATATTCAGAATAAAAATAAACTGGTAGTGTAAGTATCTATAATTGCTTTTTGAAATCTTATTGATAATATTTGGTAAGTTTTTTTTGAGCATATGAGCCGGATATTGTGTGATGGCGACAGCCATTGTATCAAAACGAAAGGCGGCAATTTGTAATTTTCGTGGCTGTTATCCCCCCAAAATGATAAATTTAGCCACCAATTGCACTAATCTTCACAAATTAGAACATACGAAATTTATAATACAGGAACACTCAACCACCGAATAAACAATACAAAAAAACCCGGCCACCTTTTCCAAAGCAGCGGGAATATTGTTTTATTAAAATAGTAGTGTAATTATTTTATTCTTTAATATTTATAACCAGCGTTCCTGCAATTTTATCGTACAAGGCCTGTTTCTTTTTTCTAAAACCAGCCATAATATAACCAAGAAAAAAAGTATAAAATGATAATTTCTTAGCAAAATGTTTTACTGAAGCCCTTAAAAAAGATATTCTATTTTAATTCAAATCTAAAACTTTTATTCTAAATATCATTTTCCCAAATGTTGCCTGTTTGTTAGAACTTTCCATTATGGCAATATAAAACCAAATTATTAAACATTATATTGATATATTTTGCTTCAGATAAGCCGTATTCTTCTAAAACAAATGATATTATGAACAAAACAAAGATAGCAGGTAAACAAATTACTGTACCAATTATTACATCTAATATTTTTGCATAAAATCTTAACCAAAAGCACGCATATTCAACTTCTTTGTTTACAGTATCCATTTTAATGTAATTCACATATTCCATATCACCTGATAATTGATTATTTGATTTATTTCTTCCGTTAGATATTGTGAGCCGAAGAGTTCGCTTAATTCTGGTATCTCGCCGGCTGGTTTCCAATTTTCCAAACCTTCATACCAGATTAAAGTATCTTTTGCAATTCCTTTGAGTTTTAATTCTTCCAGTGTAAATGGTCCATATTGGTTGTTACCGTAAGAATAGTAATACTTTTTCATTATCTAGCCATAATTATATTGATTATTGCAATTATTAGTTATTACAAAAGACCATTTCGCCGTCTTATAAACCACTCTATGCCCAATAATAAAGCAATTATAAAAATTGGTATTATAGATGATAAAAAATTCACAGTAACTTCTGCTTTTTTATAAACATTAGCATCTTTTATTGCTAAATCAAGAAAATAAAATAATGAATCAATGTTTTTGATATTGAAATATCTTCCATTAGCTGAGTAGGCAAGTTCTTGTAGAAATTTTTGATTTAAATTCTTCTGTGCTAATTCCAGCTCCACATTTGAAACTCTCGCTGTTACAGTTTTACCTAATTTATATTTATCACAGAGAACCGTAATTTTATAATCGCCAGAATCTTTTGGCATAAAACTAAATGTATATAATCCGTTATTGATATTTGTTAAAAATGATGTTTGATTAAATCTGGAATTTTTGATAATAACTTTTAAGTTTTCCCCATCAATCGGATTGCGTGAGTCATCATAAAGGTAAGCATTAATATTGATATTTTCGTTTATATTAAATTCTTCTTTTTCGAGTTTTATTTTTAGTTTTTCAAAATCGTCTTTGATTGCTATCCAATTAATAGCGGTATTAAAGAACTCATCAAAGATATTTAAATCTTTCTGGCTAAGTAGTAATTTCCATTTCCAGATATCGCAACCAAGTATTGCAAGATTTCTTTTGGAAAATAAATTTTGTTCAATAATCAACGGTAAATTGATTTGTTGTTTTTTACTTCTAATAAATAATATCACTCTTGCATTATCTTTTGCCTGAAATTCCGTAGTATTATAATTTATAGGCGGAAGTTGTTCCCAAACGGCACGATTAAATCCATAAATTTGATTATCTGCTAAATTGGTATTGATAAAAGGCGTAACTTCCAGATAACTATTACTGATATTTTTGTAATTAAAAGGTAAATTATCTATTAAATTTTTAAGTTTATTGAAATCAACATTATATGATAAAATATAAAAAAGCGATTTTGTAGGTAATACTCTATTTAATTTTTCTATAAGATAATTAGGAGTTTCCGCTGATGGAAAGCCAACTAAAACTATTGCGTCGGAACTATCAATAACACGGTTGTAATCGATATTTTCTAGTATTCTATCCTTGCCAATAACTGTTATGGTTGAAAGCTTATTTTTAGGATTTGCTTTTAATGCCTGGATAACAAAACTAAAATCATTGGATGGAGAACCTGCAATACACACAATTTTTTTATAATCATTCAAGATATTTAAAGTGAATTTTTTGACATTATTATTTAAATTAGCATCATTATTTAATATTCTAATCGATAAGTTTTTAATTCCTGCCTGCCAAAAGGAAATGTTAAAATTAACATTTGTATAAACATCTTTAACAGTAACATTTTTAGTAGATACCAAAACATCATCATTAAAAAGCCCAACTTGTATATTTCCTGCTTTGCCTGTATTATTGGAAATATTTACAGTTATGCCAATTCTTTCATTAACATATGCAATATCTGGAGCAAATACTTTTTCAATGGAATAATCTAAAATATCGGGATTACCAATACCAACCGTTATAACAGGAATTTCAAATTTCTGTGCATTAAATATGGAATTTGTATTTGAGTTATCGCAACCATCTGATATTATAACAATTGATGAAATATTATCTTCTGTATTGATGTTTTCAAAAATAGCATTAAAATTAGTTTGTTTTTGATTGAATTTAAGGTCATCATTAAATCTTGTTACACTTTCGCCAAATTTAAATAACATTGCATCGTTAGATAATTTAGGCAATATTTGCTTTACAAAACCAATTCTATCAACACCATCATTAATTGTCATCGATTTTGAATCGTCAATAAAAATATAATTTTTGGGCGGAATCTTTTTATCATACTCAATCTTAATAGTAGTGTTTGAAACTATCAACAAAAGGAGAAGAAAAACTAAACTTCTGGCTACGATGGTTAAGATAAATGCTTTCTTATTTAATGTATCGATGTTTTTTTTTGTTAGATAAAAATATGATACTGTTGCCGCTAACCACAATAAAATAATTAGAAAAAACGATAAATTACCATCAATTTGAAATGTAGTATTCATATTACTTTATAAATAAAATTATTGTTCCAAATACTGCTATAAAAGCCCCAATTATTGCTTTTTTCGTTAAATGCTCTTTATAATAAAATTTTTGAACAGGCAACATCAAAATTGGCACAATCGACATAATTGTTGATGATACTCCCACAGATGTATATTTTATAGAAAGTAAACTCAACGCTATTCCCATAAATGGACCAGTAAAAGACCCAATTACAATTAATATAAAAGCTTTTTTGTTTGATAAAAACAACTTTACAGGATTTTGATATCTTTTTGTTACAATACCCAATGCCAAAAAAGTTATACCAGATATTGCAATTCTATAAAATGCAGCAACAAAACCATCAATCTCGCCAATATTTAATGCTTCTTTCGATAAAATAAACCCAGCACTCTGCCCTAATGCAGCCAATACAGCATAAACTAAGCCTTTGAATGTAATTTTAAATTTTACATTATCATTTTCATTGTGTTTATAGACTACTAATAATATACCCAAAATTGTGCTTAAAATTCCTAAAAATGTCAAAATTGATAAATACTCGCCTAAGAAAATTATTCCTAAAATTGTTGTAATAATAGGAGAAAGACACATAATCAACATCGAAAGAGCCGGACCAATTGTAACAAAAGCTTTAAATAGAAAAGTATCACCAAGAACAAGCCCTATAATTCCACTAACACCAAGCAATAGTACCTGTTCATTTTTTATAATTAATGTTTGCCCTGTTGAATAAATATACAATAAATAAAAAAATGCAGCAATGATAATACGATTTATATTTACCTGTAAAGCCCCAATCTTGTTTGAAGTATCTGTAAACATTACAACTGTAATAGCCCAAAAAATAGCTACAGATAGAGCTAAAAACTCACCAATTAACATATTTCCTCATTTTTTTTGATTGTAAATTACTAAAATAATAATTATTTGATATTTTTGTAATTTTTTCTTTTTGAAATTTTTGAAAATTTATAAAATAATTTGTAATTTAAATATATGATACAAAAATTATTAACATATCTAATTCTTATAAATTTTCTTTTTGCACAGGAATTATGTCTTCAAAAATTTACAGTGGAAAACGGGTTACCACAATCGTCTGTTTTAACTTTATATCAAGATAATAACGGTTTTATCTGGATTGGCACACAAGATGGAATTGCAAGATACGATGGACACGAGTTTGAATATTTCAAAACCAAAGATGGCCTTCCAGAAGGTAATGTGTATGATATATTTCAAACTTCTGATGGTATATATTATTTTGCAACATCAAAAGGAATAGCTAAGTTTGATGGTATAAAGGTCAAAAACATATCAAAAGAATTTGGTTTGGAAAATGTAGATGTAAGAAAAATTGTTGAAGATAAAGATAAAAATCTATGGATTGCTACTGTTGGCAAAGGAGTTTTAAAAGTATCAACAGATAATAAAATAACATATTTTAATACTGACAATAATTTTTTCTCAAATATTGTAAGGAAAATATTTATAGATACAAAAAACAGAATATGGTTTCTTTCTGGTAGTGCAGGTAACGGTGTTTGCTATCTTGATAATAATAAATTTTATATATTAAATAAAAAACAAGGTTTACTTGCAGATGAAATATTTTCGATTTATGAAGATGATAACGGAAATATATATTTAGGTTCATCTAAAGGTGTATCAATAATAAAAAATATTTTGCAAATTGAAAATATAACTCTTAACTACCCTATTTTATCTATAACAAAAGATAATTATAACAAAATATTTTGTGCTAGCTGGGGAAGTGGTTTATTTGTAATTGATAAGAATAAAAAAATTATAAATTACACAATAAAAAACGGTTTACTATCAAATAATATCTGGACTATTTTAAAAAGCAGACGCGGTGATATTTGGTTCGGTAGCGAAAATGGCGGGCTTCAGCGTTTCCCTGCTGAACAAATGTATTTTTACAGTACATCATCCGGTTTGAAAAGCAATGCTACTTTTTCTTTTTGTAAACTAAATAATACAATCTACTTTACATCCTACTCAGGACTGGGAATAATCCAAAACAGCAAAATAAGTTATCTAACTACTGCTAACGGACTTACATCAAACGAACTTTATAGTTTATATGAATATAATAATAAAATTTATATTGGCAGCGAAAACAATATTAACTTAATCAACAACAACCAAATTTCCCAATTAAATATAGAAAAGCTGATAAATATTCCTGTATACCACAATCTTATTCACAATAATATACTTTATTCATCAACTCCAAATGGTCTTTTTACTTTTTACATCAATAAAGGTTTTGAATTTAAAGAGCATTTATTAAAAGATTACGAAATTTATTATTCACTTGATATTGATGATAAAATATATTTTTGCACCAACAATGGATTATTTATACTTAACACTCAAACCAACCAGATTAAACATTACACAACGGACAATGGCTTACCTTCCAATACATTAACTATGGCAACAAAAACTCAAGATAACAATATTTTTCTATCAACACCAAATGGCCTTTCATATTTTGACGGAAATAAATTTATAAATTACACCACGGACGACGGTTTAAGTAATAACTTCTGCTATTCTGTTCTTTTTTACAAAAATAAATTATTTGTCGGCACTAATAACGGCTTGAATATTTGCTATTTGAAAAACAACAAAATTATTAGATATAAATATTTAACACAAAAAGATGGGCTACCTTCAAACGAATTTAATCAAGGGGCTTTATACATTACCGACGATAGTTTATTACTAGCAGGTACTGTTAATGGTCTTTTAATCTATAATTTAAATCATAGACCAATTGATTTGCAACCCACTATCTTAATGAAAGAATTGAAAGTTAACGATAAATCTATTTCCAATACAGATTATGTTGAACTACCTTATAAACGCGGAAAATTAGAAATAAATTTTAGTTCTATTTTTTACGGCTCTAAAGTAAAATACTATTATAAAATTGAAGGTCTTAACGATAATTGGACTGTTACAGAAAATCCTTATTTAAATTTGCAAGCATTACCTTTTGGTAATTACAAATTATATGTTAAAGCTAAAAATTCAGATGGCTTTACAACAGATGAAATATTGCTATTGAGTATTTTTGTACATCCACCTTTTTATTTACAGGCCTGGTTTATTATTAGTTCTATTGCTATGGTATTTGTAATGGCATATGGCGTTTCTCATTATAGAACTTATCAAATCAAAAAAAGAAATATTTTACTTGAAAAACTCGTTCAAGAAAGAACATATCAATTACAATTAGAAAAAGAAAAATCAGAAAATTTATTATTGAACATTTTGCCCGAAAGTATTGTTAGTGAATTAAAAACTAAAGGATACGCTGAACCAAGAGAGTATAAATCTGTAAGTATTATGTTTACAGATTTTAAAGGATTTACACAAATTGCCTCTGGATTAACACCAGCACAATTAGTTGATGAATTAAATGATATATTCAAACACTTTGACGAAATCATTGATAAATATAAAGTTGAAAAAATAAAAACTATTGGCGACTCTTATATGGTTTGTGCAGGCGTCCCTGTTGAAAGAGAAGACCACGCCGAAGTTTTAGTTAAATGTGCAATTGATATGCAAAAATTTTTAAAACAAAGAGCAACACAAAAAAATATTAACTGGCAAATGCGTGTAGGAATTCATAGTGGCTCAATTATGGCTGGAGTTGTTGGATTAAAAAAATTCACTTTTGATATTTGGGGCGATACTGTTAATATTGCCTCGCGTATGGAAAGTTCCGGTGTCCCCGGAGAAATTAATATCTCTGAAGCAACATATGATTTGGTAATAGATAAATTCGAATGCATTTACAGAGGAAAAGTAGAAGCAAAAGGTAAAGGCTTGATGGATATGTATTTAATAAAGCAAAATTAATTTTTTATTTTCTATTTTTTTTATTATATTAATTAAAAATTAAAAGGAGTTTTTATGAAAAAAATATTTTTATTTATTTTTACCACTTTTTCAATTTTATTTGCACAAAAAAGTTTGAGTTACAAGGTTGATGTTAAGTTGCCTTATCTTGTTGGTAGTTCAGTTTTCACAGTAACTCAAACAGTAACACAAGGGAGCATAAATGACGGTAGTAGCTTTACTGTCCCTAAAATTACTTTACCTTCATCTCCTATCAATTTAACCCAATTTCAAGGTTTAGCAGATGCTCTGGAAAATTCCATTGTTGGAATTGAACAAGGTGCTTTAGCTGATGATATTAGTATTGTCATAACTATTGAAGGTATGGACCCAGACGGAAAATATTCCAATGTTTTTGGTGCTAATGTTTTTTGGTTTGCTACAGCAGATGTTTATGTAAATGACAATAAAGTTACTGGTGACTACTACTTCAATTCCGGTAAAAAATTCTATTGGAAATTTAAAAAAACAAATCTATTTCCATTTGTACAACAATGTTTGCCTAACTGGACACCCGCTCAGCTGGATAGTTTGGTCTTTGCCTATTTACTTCAAACCTCTCCCGAGCCACTATGGACAACTAGCGAAATCACAACAGTAGATGAAGGAGATTACTTTAGCTTTTATGCTCTTCATCTTTCAAAATTAGCCGGCGGAAGGGGCAAAACATTCAAAACTACTTCTAATGAAAAATTGAATATTAATAGTTTTTATGTAAATCAAAATTATCCTAATCCTTTCAATCCAGTTACAAATATTTCATTTAATTTGCCAAAACCAGCGGATGTTAAAATTGAAATTTATAATGCTATAGGAAATATTATCAGAAAAGATATCCTAAAAAATGTTAATTCGGGCGTATATAATTATAAATTCGATGCGCAAAATTTACCAACTGGAATTTATTACGCTAAAATTACTGCACTTAATCAAAATAAAATTATCAAAATGCTTTACTTAAAGTAAAATTAAGCAAAACCCCCAATAAATATATAACGGTCGTCTAAAACTTTAGGCGACCGTTTTTTGCAATTAGTTTGATGAGTGGGAAATATGAACTTATTATTGTTTATGAACCGTAATTTTTGAAATATTTCTTTAATTCTTCGATTGGATAAGCACTCCTGCTGGCTATTGAGTAAATTTTTCTAAAGCCACCCCCATAAATTGGATCTTTATTTTTTGCAATATAATCTGCTAAATTATAATGTCCATAAATTTGAACTATACAATAAGCAACATATTCTGCAAAACCTTCAATAATTTGTAAATCTCTTATTCTGGGATAATATTCTTGCATCCAATCGTGGGCTAACTCGTGAGCGACAACTTCCCTGAATTTTTCAATTGGCAGGTAGGATAGGATATAAATTTTATATTTTTGTTTTTTACTAACTTCTTTTGTTTTCTTTGATTTATTTGTAATTGTTGTTTGAATAAGAGTGTTATCCTCATAATTAAACAATCCGCACTCATTACCTGGTTGCCTGCTCGTTGCTAATAACATTAAGGTATTCTTATCAACTAAATCATATTCAATTTTATGATTTGTTTTAATTCCTAATTTCGCTGCCATCAAATCTCTAACTTCTTCTAATGTTCTAACAGCGGTATTATAATCAGTTATGGCGCTTCGTTTGCACTCTAAACAAATTTTTCTTCCATCTTGCAAGAGTGTTATATTCTTATGCGAGTTACAACAAAAGCAGGTTGCCTTATATAATTCAAGTTGTGGCAGAAATTCACCCGTAATCCCTTTAGAATGATTATGAATATTTTCAACGGCTAATCTTGATGCTAATGAGCCGCCCTTATAACCACCCATACCATCACAAACTATAACAAGCGTGCCGAATTTTTCACTTTCGTATTTAGCATAGTAATCTTCATTTGCCTTTCTAACTTTTCCCACATCGGATAAGTTACCAATATTTATTTTTCATTCCATTAAAGCACCTCAAATTTATTATGCGATAAATTACAAACTTTCTGAGTTATTACACATTTTTTCATCATCTTCAGATAATAACTTTGTTTTGGATAATTCATCGCTATTATCTGAAATAGAAGTTCTATCACTAATTTCAATCTTAAAATATCCCTGAGTTTGCCCAATTATAAACGAAGTATCAGATTTAATAGTAGTGTTTTTAACTTTTTCTCCATCTTTAAACAAACCATTTGTAGAACCTAAATCTTCGATTATATAATTTTTGCCATCAAAATATATTTTAGTGTGTTCTCTGGAAATTTGCGGATCTTGAATAATAATATCCCCACTTTTTCTTCCTATAACAGTTGGTTTTCTAATTTCAAACTGTGTAATACCGATAGGACTGCTATTAATATACATCGTTATTTTATCTTTAAATTCATCTTCTAAGATAATTGTTTTTTCGTTATTATCATTAGAAAATACCTGAGTTTTGTAATCTATCATCGTTTTTGCATCATTACTAGTGGCAGAAATTTTATCAAAATTGCTCAAATCAGTCCAGGATGTTTCTCCAATACTCTCAGCACCAGTTTTCTTTGAAATATTTTTTTTATTTTTCAAATAATAAAAGATACCAACAGCTATTGCAAGAACAACTACACCTATTAATATAAATAGATGTATAATCATTCTCTTTAATTACAACTTGATAACCACTAACACCAGCCGAAATAATTTCTTTTTTTGTTGTAAAAGCTCTTTGATTTTCATAATTAACTGTAACTATAAAATTATGCTCAAGTCCATCTCCATCAAATGTTGATTTTCCTGCAACAAGATAGATATTCAAAATTTGGTTATAAAGTTTTGAATAGTGATTCTTTAAATCATCCGTAGTTGAAGATTCATAAAATATACCGACTGTTTGTTCAGATAATTTTTCCAATACCTGAAAATAATTTTTTGCAATATTTGACTAACCGATACTAAAAATAGGAATTCCATTTTCTTTCACTTTATTAATATTATCTTCCAATGTATAAGAAGATGCAGGATTTTCATCTTTACCATCACTTATAACAATAAGAATTTTGCCGGCTTTATCCTTATTTTCAATTAATTGATTTAATCCTTTATAGATACCATAATATAAAGCGGTATTATTACCACTTGCCTTTAAATTTCTAACTAGCTCTTTCAAGTATTCTTTGTTGTTGCTGAAATCACAAAGAAGTTTCGCATCATTTTCAAATATTACAATCGATAATTTATCAACATATCTCATTTCATCAATAAACTTGATAACAGCATTTTTTAAATACTCAAGTGGTTTGCCAGACATCGAGCCGGATATATCAACACAAAGCGCAAAATTCATTGGTATATTACTTTTTTTGTATGTTGATACTTTATCAACAATAAAGTCTTTATTATCAACTTTAGCCATAAAATTATTTTCATTTAAATCTTTGATTGGTTGACGATTAACATCATAAACCTGAACTGCCAACACACAGTTAGTATAATTATCAACATCTGTTTTGTAATACTTCAAATTGATATTTTGAGTAAAAACAATTAAATTCAATAGTAATATTGAAATTATTTTTTTCATTTTTCCTCCAATCTATATTTTCTTAAAAATCATTTTAGTTTTACCAATTATAATTTCATCGTTATCATTTAATTCACATTCATCGATTTTATTACCATTAACTTTCACTCCATTTTTAGAATTATTGTCTTATATTGTAATTTTATCGTCATCGCAAATGATGCTGCAATGTTCACCAAATACAAATTCATCAGTTATGATTATGTCATTATTCTTAGCTCTACCAACTTTATTTGTTCCTTTAAATAATTTGTAATCTGCAACAAATTTATCGAGTGAGTAAATAACAAGCCAGCCAACAAGCACATCTTTTTGCAATCTTTGATTTTAATTATTATCAGAAATCAATGTTTTTTCAAAATCGTTGTTAATGTTTATGCTTGATATAACCGCCTTATCCATATTATCATTTCGATAATCTCTATTATAGTTAGATATAACTGTTTTATCATCATCAAATGAAATATTTTTGTTTTGTTGTATGATATTTGACTTGGGACAGAAAGGACATTCTTCAAATTTTGAACTAAAATTGTGCCCATTAGGACAGGTCTTCATACTATCTTCCATTGGTTTTCCACAATGTTTGCAATAGGTAGCATTAACAGAATTATTAGTATTACAAATATTACATATCATACCAATTCCATAATTTTTAATATATATAACATATTCACATTAAAATTCAATTAACTTAATTTTTAATTAAGTTATGTAAAAAACAAAATTTATTTAAATTTTCAAAAAGTAAGCCTTAAACCCGGATTAGTCATTAGAGAAAATAAATATATAATATAAAATAAAACAAGTAGCAATTTAGGGATCAAAACAAAAAGGAAAAGAAAACAGGGATAATTATAAGAATAACCCATCCCACCCATATCTACATATTATTGTAAATAAAGTTATCATCACTAATCAACAATCTATTTTACAACAACTGCCATTATAATTTATAAATATAAAAGATTATGAATCTATTTTTCCAAATTAGCAAAATATTTTGGTAAATATTGATTAAGCTCGTTAATCAACAAAAAAATTGCGTTTAATCGTATTCTGATCGAGAAAATACGAGAAAAACACGGTTTTACATGGTTATACACGGTTTTTTATCGATTTTTATCGAGATTTCTCTATGGAAATGCGTTCTAACCGCATTTTTGTCGATAAATTCTCGTAATTTCTCGATTGGAATGCGTTCTAATGCATATTTTTATCTTTTTTTTACTGTAAAGATATAATAATCTTCTTTATTTAAAAAAATCTCAATGTAATCATTTTATTATCATTCAATAGTGTTATTATAATTGTTTATTGTATGTTATGTAAAGTAATTATTATACTTCCTATAGGAAATCATAATCAATCACAGATTAGTCATTAGAGAAAAATATATATAATATCAAAAAAACAAGAATTAATTATTAGGTATTGGAAGATGTAGAATGGCATAACTTAATTAAAAAATTTGCAAAATTTAATTTTTTTCTTTAACTCCTAATCTTTCTAAAACTTAACCTATTAACCGCCATTAGATAATTTTGCCTATTGACTAATCAAGGATAAAAAAAATTGACACAGTGACTACAAAAGGGGAAATAATCCTCTGCAGTTACTGTGCCAATATAATCTTTAATGACAATTATAACAAAATTGTCTTGATTTTAATATCAGTTTTTCACCAATATCTGAACTTTATTCTTTAATACTTCTACAGTTCCACTTTCAATATCAATAGTTTGAGTTTGGTCATTAGCGTCTATAATTTTAATTTTTCCTTTGGTAAGTGTGCTAATAATGGGCGCATGATTAAAAAGGATTTGAAACGGACTTTTTTCACCCGGAACACTTACAGATTTCACTTCACCTTTGTAAATTTCTTTTGCAGGAGATAGTATTTCGAGTTGATAAGTTTTCATTTTTTACCTAATTTTTTTTTCTAATATACAGAAAATTTTAGTTTATTACAAACTTTTATTACTCTACACCAAATAATTTTTTAGCTTCTTCTACAGATAACACACTTGTATCTTTATCATTACCCATAAAATTTTTTTGTGCCGAAAGATATTTATTAATAAAATCTTCGCAAGACATCACTTTGCTTGTGTTAACTTTTGCAATTTCCTGCAATTGTAAATCGGATGTTATTACAGTTACTTTTTTAGGATTATAATATTCCTTTTCCAACTCATTTCTTATAACATTATCAGCATGTTTATTATTAGAATAAATAATTTTAGCTACAGATGATGTTATTACTTCATTAGGAAAACCATCAAAATATAAGTTTATCTTGAATTTCTTTTTGATAAAAACTCTATCTATAATCGCAACTAAATCAGCACGATTATAAACTTTTCTTTCTTTTTTAGATAAATAATGCATCAAATTATTAGCGTCAATAAAAAGATATTCCATTTATAACCTTTTTATAATTTATTGGGATCTCTAAATCTGCGTGGACGGGATAAAAAAACAGATTTATATTTTCTAACTAATTCAAATGCTTCTTTGGTTTTATCTACATAAAAATAATTGTCACTTCTCATTTCTTCAAATGTTTGTATACCTATTGGTAAACGGCGCATTGTTTCTTTCTCCTTTTCTTACTTTACTTTCTCATACTGAAAGTTACAAATATTCTTTACCTCTTTATCAAAATTTATCCCTACAAGATATATTGGTCTTTCATCATTTATATATTTCATATGGTAATTTTTAGCTTTTAGTTGCTCCAATGCATCTTTACCTTTTTCAACCTTAAACTCAAATAAATATATTGCTTTTCGATGTAGCAATGTTAAGTCAATTCTA
>DAOSCP010000008.1:0-100909 GCA_035361425.1 Ignavibacteriales bacterium
TAAATCTTACAGTATATCCTGATTTTGGGCAAGTTGAAGCAGATCCTGCAACTGTTAATTTGTCCGTGTTTGAAACTTATTATGATGAAAAAAGACCTTTTTTTGTTGAAGGGAGTGATATTTTCAGCTTTGGAGCTTTTGGTACAAATAATAACTGGAATTTCAATTGGTTTGAACCTGAACTATTCTATTCACGCAGGATTGGGAGGCAGCCTCAATTAAAAACCACGAGAGATTATGATTATTCTAATGTACCTCAACAAACTAATATTTTGTTAGCAGCTAAAATTTCTGGTAAAATTTCAAATGATTTTTCTCTGGGAATTTTGAATGCTATAACTGAAAAAACTTACGGTGAATATGAATATCAAAATCAAAAATTTAAAGAAGTTATTGAACCATTGACCAATTACAGTATTGTAAGAGGATTGAAGGAGTTTAATGATGGTAATGCAGGTGTTGGTGTTATGTGGACTTCTACAAATAGAAAATTAAATTATGATAACCAAAAAAATCAGTTATCTTCTTCATCAAATGTTATAGGTATAGATAATTGGTTTTCTATTGATAATGAAAATAATTATGTTATTAAATCGTATTTTGCTGTTTCAAATATACAAGGGACTAAGGATTATTTAATTAGATTACAAAAAAGATCATCCCGATATTTGCAAAATCCTGATAATAAATATACTAAACTTGATTCAAATCTATCTTCTATGACAGGAATTTTATCTAGAATTATGCTTAATAAGCAAAGTGGAAATTTTTACATAAATGCTGCAATTGGAATTGTCAGCCCAACTTTTGAAGTTAATGATTTAGGTTATTTAAATAGTGTTGATAAGATTAATACTCATCTTGTAACAGGATATAGATGGTACAATCCTGATGGTATTTTCAGAAGTAAAAGCGTTTACAATGTTTTTTCTATATCAAAAAATTTTAGTGGTTATACAACTAGTAAATTTGTTGGTTTATTTACTAATTTCCAATTTATGAATTATTATGGTGGTGGGTTTCAATTCTTTTATGGATTTGGTGGAAATTATGATACAAAACTTACGCGTGGTGGGCCCAATGTGAAAACTCTTAGTGGCTATAACACAAACTTTAATTGGTATTCCGATTCAAGAAATAAATTTATAGTTTCCAATGGTTTTGGATTTAATAGAGATGCAGATGGCACAAATGGTTATAATGTTTGGATAGATTTAGATTGGAGAATTAATAAACATTTGACAACATCAATAATGCCGTCATTTAGTTATAGTTATAATAAAAATCAATGGGTTGATAAATTTAATGAAAATAATTTACCTTTAACTTATAATGTTAAATATATTTATGGTGAAATTAAAAATACTGATTTCTCAACAACTTTTAGACTTGATTATTTCTTTACTTCCAATATAACTTTACAATTATATCTCAGACCTTATTTTAGTACAGGTAAATATGATAATTATCATTATTTATTTAATCCGCATAAGGGTTATTATGCTTATTATAACAAAAATCAGATTTCTAAAAATGGAAAAAATGTTATAATAAATGATAATTCTAATCAATACGAGTTTGAAAATCCTGATTTTAAATATTTATCATTGCGTGGAAATTTAGTTTTTAGATGGGAATACCTTCCAGGTTCAACATTATTCCTGATATGGAGTATGAATAATGATTATAATACTGAATATACTGGAATTGTTCCAACTCAAGATATAAAAGAAATATTAAAAAGAAAAGCTGATAACATCTTCCAATTGAAAATTAATTATTGGTTTAATTCCTAAAAAATGATATATTGCATATAATGTTAAATATTTTTAGGAATTAAAAATGGTTACAATTTTAATAGGTTCACAGTGGGGAGATGAAGGAAAAGGAAAAATTGTTGATATATTAAGCGAAAATTATGAATATGTTGTTAGATATCAAGGCGGTGCTAATGCCGGTCATACTGTTGAAATTGGAAATAAAAAATATGTCCTACATCTTATACCATCTGGAATATTACGAGATAATGTAATTTGTGTTATTGGAAATGGTGTAGTTTTAGATCCTAAAGTTTTTATTGAAGAATTAGAATTATTGAAAACACAGGGAATAGATTTTAAGAATAGGTTATTTATAAGTAATAAAGTAAACATTATACTTCCATATCACAAAATTCTTGATACAGCAAATGAGAAAAAAACAAAATCTGCGATAGGAACAACAGGAAGAGGTATTGGACCGGCTTATGTTGATAAATATATGAGAAATGGTATAAGAGGTATTGATTTATTAAATGATATGCATTTCTATAATAAATTAGTTCAAGCAGTAGAAATAAAAAACCAATTATTTAAAAATGTTCATGAAATTGATCCCGTAAATGCTGATGATATTTATAAAGATTATTTACCATATATACATCAATTAAAAGAGTATATTACAGATACAGAATATATATTAAACGAAGCAATACAAAACGGGAAAAATATTTTATTAGAAGGAGCACAGGGTTCTAATCTCGATGTAGATTTTGGTACATATCCGTTTGTAACCTCTTCAAGTCCTACAGCTGGCGGTGCTTGTACTGGTACAGGAATTCCGCCTACAAAAATTTCTAATGTTTTTGGTATAGTAAAAGCTTATACAACAAGAGTTGGTAATGGACCTTTTCCTACAGAATTGTTAGATGAAACAGGCGAACTTATCAGAAAAGAAGGTGCAGAATTTGGAGCAACTACAGGTAGACCTCGCAGGTGCGGATGGCTAGATTTATTTTTACTAAAATACTCAGCTATGGTTAATGGTATAACAGATGTTGCTATTACTAAAATTGATGTTTTAAGCGTATTAGATGAAATTAAAGTTTGTGTAGGCTATGAATTAAATGGTAAAAAGTTAGAAAGATTTAATCCAGATCCATTTGTATTAAATGATGTAAAACCTATTTATGAAACATTTAAAGGATGGAAAACTCCTATTTCAGATATAAAAAAATATGAAGATTTACCAAAAGAAGTAAAAGAATACTTGACTTTTATTAAAAAATATTGTAATTTTAACTTACATTCTGTATCAGTTGGGCCCAAAAGAGAACAAACAATTTTATTATAATACAGGTGATTTATGTTAGAGCCATACAAACCTGTCAAAAAAGTGCTTTATATTGATGATGAAGTTGCACTTTTAGATTCATTTAAATCCATTTTTAGAAAAGAGGATATTGAAGTTTTTGTACTGCAATATCCAGAAATGATTAATAAAGCATTAAATTCTTATGGTCCTTTTGCTGTTGTAATTAGTGATGAAAGAATGCCTAATTTGCAAGGTCATCAACTCCTGGAAATTGTAAAAAATTATAACCACAACACTCAAAGATACTTAATTACTGGTTTTTCCAGTCTTGAGGATACAATCAAAGCTATTAATATTGGTGGTATCCACAGATACATTCCTAAACCCTGGCGTGAGGATGAATTAAAACTTGCTATCAAAGAAGGCATTGATACTTTTAATATTAATCAGGAGAAAGAATATTTAATTGAGTATCTTAAAGAGCAAAACAAAATATGATACCTCTTTATACAATTGAGCAAGCAAGATTATTTGACCAGATAGCTATCAAAGGATATAATATCCCTTCCATTTGTTTGATGGAAAACGCAGCTAGAACTGTTTTTGATGTTATTAATAAATATTTGGAAGGAAACTTAAATCCTACCATATCTATCCTAGCCGGTAAAGGTAATAATGCAGGAGACGGGTTTGCTGTTGCACGAATGTTATTAAGTAAAAACTATAAAGTACATGTATTTTTAGTCTTTCCTAAGGATGAGATTAAAGGCGATGCACTTATTAATTATGAAATATTAGAAAAAATTTCTGTAGAAAATAAAAATCTTATAATTAAAAATATCGATTCCCACGAATGTCTTAAAACATTAAAAAGTTCAAGTGTTATTTTAGATGCTATATTTGGTACTGGAATAAAAGGAGATTTACCTCAGAAAGTATCTAATTTGATAGAATATGTGAATACTCTTGATAACACTAAAATTGCTATAGATTTACCAACTGGTTTGACAAATAATTCTACAGGTAAAGTAGTTTTTAATGCAAATTGTACTATTTCCCTTGGTATATTGAAAAGAAATTTATTTTATGCCAGAGGTTATGAAAATTCGGGTAAAGTTATTCAAGGATTTCTTGGCACACCTAACAATATAATTTATAAATTATTTACCGATACCTATCTACTTGAAAAATCAGATGTAAAAAAATTTTTACCAGTAAAAAACAAAATAGTTAATAAGTATTCGCAGGGTAAACTACTGATTATATCCGGTTCAAAAGATTTTTTTGGTGCTCCCCAGATAGTTGCTAATTCTGCTTTATATTCGGGTGCTGGTGCTGTTTATTTAGCATTTCCGGAAAAATATAAAAATAATTTAACATCAGTTATTGAACCAGTTGTTATTGGTTATAATTCCAAAAACGGCCATTTTGATACGGATGCCTTAACTGAAATAAATGAATTAGTTGAAAAATCATCTGTAATTGCAATAGGGCCTGGTATTTCTAAAAATCATGATACTATAGAAGCTACTTATCATTTGTTTTCTAAATATATGGACAAAATATTTGTTGTTGATGCTGATGCTTTTCCTGCTTTAAAAATACTCTTAAATAATCAAGTAAAGCTAAATAATTTTGTTATAACTCCTCATTATGGAGAGTTTGCAAATCTTTTAGGTATAACTACAGATGAATTACAGGAAAATTTACTAGATATTGCAACAAGGTTTGTAAATAAAACAAAATGTTATTTAGTGCTCAAAGGTGCACCTACTATTGTTTTTACTCCGGATAATAAGATTTATATAAATTCAACTGGTAATGAAGGAATGGCAAAATTTGGAACAGGAGATGCATTAACCGGAATAATTGCTAGCTTTATATTACAAAGTAAGATAGTTGAAGCTGGTATTTTATCTGCTGTTTATGTCCATTCACTTGCGGCAGATCTTTTGTCGCAAAATAATACAGTTTACTCTGTTACAGCCAGCGATATCATTAAATATTATCCAGTTGCAATTAAAGAAATTATTTCGTAAACATATCCTAAATTTTTTATGAAAATTAACTCATTAGTAACAAACATCTTCAACAGCAAAGCTAAATTAATTTTAGTTATATATTGGATATTTCTTTTTACGCTTACTACTATTCCTACTGTGCCAATAGATTTAGGTTTTCAGTGGCAAGATAAAGTAAACCATACAATAGCTTTTACAATTCTTTCTTTTTTAATTTATAATTATTTATCAATCTTAAAGTATTCGAGAAAAAAAAATATTATTACTACTTTTATTGTTATTGCTATTTACGCAGCATTTGATGAATTACACCAGCCATATTTTGGTAGAATTTGCGATATCTGGGATTTTGTTTTTGATTTAATTGGCGGAATTATTGGTATAATACTTTACTTAAAATATTCAAAGATGGTAAAAGATGGGAATTTACACAAAACCAGCTAAATATTTGTATTATAAACACAATAATTTTTTTATTTCTTTACTTTCGTCAACTTTACTTGTTATATTATTTATTAAATTTGTGCCTTTTTACGAAATTTCCAAAAGTCTTCTTGAAAAATTAGATATTGATTTTAATTTTCAGGCTGATCAAGTAATTGAAAAAATCATCTACGAAGAAGAAAGAATTATACCGCCAGCATTACCAGAGAAACTAAAATTAGTTGATAAGAAAGATAATTTAACATTACAAAGCAGTGAAATTGATGTAAATACAAACCAGCAAGCTGAAGAAAATAAAGTTAATAATGTTAAAACTGAAAAAATTGTAAAGATAGAAGAAGTATATTATGCAGCTGTTGATCTTATGCCTGAGCCAATTGAAGGTTGGGAAGCATTAAACAGAAAAGCTAAATTACCACAAGAAGCAATTGATAATGAAATATCAGGACGAGTTGTCGTCCGTGCATTTATTGACGAAAATGGTTTTGTCACAAGAACAGAGCTTATCAAAGGTATTGGTTATGGTTGTGATGAAATTGCTTTAAGGATAGTTAGGAATACAAAATTTACTTCGGGTAAATTGAAAGGTAAAAAGGTTAAAGTGCAAATGTCTGTGCCAATTAGGTTTAGTGGGAATTAAATATAATTATTACATATTTTTTCTAATTTTTCTAACCAAAGATTAAATCTGTTCGAATGTTTCGCATTTTTTCAATTCCTATTTCTTTCACAATTTGTGGCCCATAATAAACCTTATCGTATTTAATGTTGCAATCATGAAAAATATTTTCAAGCCTTTTAGAAGGAGAAGTTTTGGTGCTGTTATTTATATCTTTAATATTACCATTAAATTGTTTGATTATTTTATAGATTTTTTCGGGTATTTTATTATTATATTTAATAAAAACATCAGGGTTTGCATATAACAATGTTTCAAATTCATATTTCTGGAAATATGGTAAAAAATTAGGGCTGTTTACTTTATTATATAAATCAAATTCAACTTCATCTATCGACCAGTTTTTATCTATTCCTATTATGCCATAAAATATCATAAAAAGTTGTAACAAAATCAAAACTATGTAATAATTTATTAATTTCATTAATAATTCTATCTGGTTTAATACTTCCACCTTTGGAAAATTTTCCTGATTTATTACTAGTTGTTATTATTATAGGATGAATAGATACATTTGTGTTTATATTACTAAGATGTGGTCTTATTACACTATTACAAAATTCAAGTTCAGTTTGTCCTTTAACTGTGTTTGCTATTCTCATTTTATTGTGGATTTCCTCCAATAAGATTTTTAATCCATAATTCGCCAACGCTGAAATCTTACAGCCATACTTTAAACTCATCAGCATTTAATCTTTTAAGAATTGACGAATTATTGATTAAATCTACAACTAAAATATCATCGATATCAAAGAAATTAGCAAAAGTTGGAGATTGGGTTGTAGCAATAATTTGAGTTTTGTAAGATGCAATATTAAAAAGATTTGCAAGTAATTCTAATGCATATGGATGTAAGCCAAGTTCAGGTTCATCTATTAAAATAGTTTTAGGTGGATTAGGTTGCAATAATAATGTTACAAGACAAATAAATCTTAAAGTTCCATCAGAAAGGGCGCTAACATCAAAGTAATCATCATATGCAATGTGTTTCCATCTTAAACGAATAAAATCATTTTCTGGTTCTAAAACAAAATCTTTAAAAAATGGTGCAACTCTTTTAATAACAGTTATAATTTCGTCATAATGGTTTTTATAGTTGTTTTTAAGTGCATAGAGAAATGCCGCAAGGTTTTCTCTCTGTGGCTTAAGATGCAGGTTATCATTAATATTATTTGTTTGTTTTATAGGTGATGTTTTACCTGTATCGTGGAAATGATAAATATGCCAATTATTTATATATGATACAATGTGACTAATTATTTTATTATTTTGTTCATTATTAATTAAAGATGCTTCCAGATTACCAGATAAAGATTAATCTATCTCTTTTGTCACGCCTGAATATTTAATTTCATCGGCAAAAAAAATAACATTTTTCAGTTTTAATTATAAATTTATCAAATTCGTTGGGTACTAATGTAACTTCGTAGGCATTAGGTGAAAAAACAGCGAAAAAGTTATTTCATTGGTATATTTAATTCCGAAGTGTAGGATATTGTTGGTGCCACCTTGTGTTGCAGTGAATAATTGTAAATCTTTTTCTATAATTTTTTTTACAAACTTAAAGAACTAATAAAATTATTTTTACCAGTTCAATTAGCACCGATAAGAATATTTTTATCTTTAATAGTAATATCTACATTCTTAAAACTTTTATAACCTTTGATGGTTACTCTGTTTAGCTTACCTAAATTTTCCATTTTTTAGCCTAATTTGTATATGATGTGGTGTTATAAGTTATTTAAAGTTATAAAATATTAATTAATTTTTCAATAAACTATCCGACTTATTATAAATTACATTAGGATACTCATACTTTACACCTTTCAAATAATAAATATATAAATCATCGTAGATATTGTAAAAATCATTTAATGAAATAAGAAGTAAATAGCTCTTGCCAAAGTTTTTAGTTACAATGTATTTAAACATTGATTTAATATCTTTATCTTCGCCTTCTTTTAGAATATTTAGTTCTGTGAAATTATAAGGTAAAATTTGAAAATTTACGAATTCCTCACTGATTATTTTTCCGGTTTTGGATTGCATAATTTTAGAATAATTATCAAATAGAACATATCTGGCATTATTAAAGCTATTGTTAATATTAAAGACAGAACTTTTAAGTCTGGATAAATTCATTCCATCAGTAAGCAAAAATTTATAATCTTTGATATTATCAGAAATTAAAATACCATAATGAAATTTTTTTGTTGTGATATTTGAAATAATATTAAAATTATTTTCCGTTGGAAGTATAGCAAAAGATACTTTAAAAGGGAGACTTTCGATAAGTTCAATATCGTCATTAGATAATTTATTTGCTGCACAAATAATGCTTATACTGGTTATTTGGTCGGATAATTTTTTATCAATTTTCAAATTTATAAGATATAACATTTTATTATTCTCATAAATTTTAATATTTGTATTACCGCGAATTTTTTCTTCTGTAACTTTTAATTCCATTTCAAATTGTCTTGCAAGGTTATAGATTTCTCTTAAAAAAATAATTTGCGGAAAATTGGGAGATATAGTAATATTTATTTGTTGATAAACATTGTTATCTTTATCTATATAATTAAATTTATCAAGATAAACAGTATCAATTCTAAATAAATCAAAAAGATACGTTAATTCAAGGTTAAAATCTGTAGTTGAGATATGTTTTTCTAATTGTAATTTAGGGGTTATTTTGGGAGGAGGAATAATTTCAAATAATATATTAAATAATAGTAGAATAATAGATATACCTAAAGTTATTGTAACCTGTTTGAATTTTTTTTTGTTCCCAATATCTATAATCATCAAAATCTCGTATAGATTGGAATATTTACGCGAATATCTAAGCCGAAATGAGTATTATTAGGTAAATATGTATAATATATTGAAAAATCAAATAAAATTGCCGAAAGACCACCAGCTATATTAAATCCGAAATTGTTATTATATAAACTTTTATCATTGATGCCAGTCTGTCTATAAGAATAAACTTTGGATGAGTATGCATAAACGAAACCTATTTCCCAAAATGGTAAAAACAAAATTCTCTCAGTTAAAATAGGAGGATGATAGTGTTTAACACCTATTGATACAGGAATTAAAAATGATGTAACAGATGAATATGTAGAATTATTTTTAAGAAAATTTTGTGATGCTGCATAATGTTCAAAATCTACTCTGCCAAACAAAAGAACAGGGATAATATCACTATGGGTATAGTATAAAGATGTATTAAAACCATATCCCATAGCGTGTTCTTTTCCAAAAGTGCCAGTTGGAAATCTTGTGCCTACTGCTGTTGATAAAACGTAAGCAGTTGCAGTGGAACCTTTAATTTGAGCAAATATAAGTGTGGTTGTTAATATGTAAAGTAATATTTTTTTCATAGCTATTTATAAATCTCATCATATTTTGATGTATGAGAAGGATCAAGTGTTTTTAACTTTTGTATTGTAAGTGTATTTTCATAATTGTTTAATACTTCAGCAATTTCAATATATTTAGTATCGAAAAATGTACGGTATAATGGGTTGTTTAAGTTAACATTTGTTCTATTGTTGTATAAATTTTCAATCATACTAGCAATATTATTTCTTGCTTGTTCGTAGTTTGTGCTTAAAAGATCAAGTCCATAGTAATGATATTTGTAAAAATCTTTCATAAAAAATACATTTTTTTCGTTTAGAATGTTTTCAACCAATGCTTTTCTGGTATTAGTTAAATTTCCGCCCCATCCTTTTTCAAAACCACTCGATTCGCCCATTATGGCAATATTAAGAGCTTTTTGAATTATAGGTTGACCAGAAAGAGCACCATAAGTATTTAAATCCATACCAATAATTAAATAAGCATAGTAATTTAAAAAGCCAGTAAGTGGCTCGAAAATTGATGGGTTAAAATTAAAAGATTGTCCTCTATCGTATGTAAAATCTAAATTTTGATCAAATAATTTTAATATGATAGTTGATTTTGTGGGATTTGACTTATATATAATTCGTTGGCTTGTAATATAAACTTGTGCACTATATCTATTATTGCCGCTTCCTGATTGGAAAATAAAAGAAAAATTGCATTTAATTTTAGGACCTTGCCACTCCTGGTCCAAAAATTTTGTGCCATTTAAATAATTGGAAACAACATTTTCAAAGTTAAATAGATAGTCTTTATATTCTTGTGACAATTTTTCTGTGTTAATATTAACAGTTGCGTCAAGTTCTTGAGATATTATGTTACTTACAACTAATAAAAGATATAAGATTATTTTGTATATTGATTTCATAAAAAAAATTTTTTTGTTTTTCAAATTTAAAGAAATTTTGTATATTTCTAAAATACTAATAATAAAAACGCTATGCAAATAAAGAATTATAAAATATTAGATATTATCGATAAAGAAGGTAAGGGAATTATCTACAAAGCAATTGATGAAAATACAAAACAAGAATATGCTATAAAACAACTCACTCAAAAAGCTTTTGATGATCCTAAAATGAGAGATAGATTTGTAAGAGAAGTTAATATCCTTAGTAATATGGATCATCCAAATATAGTTAAAGTGTATGATTTTTTTGAAGAGAATAATACGCTAAATCTTGTGATGGAGTGGGTTGATGGTCTTTCTTTTTACGATGCTTTTCTTAAAAATAGAATGGGATTGCCACATCAAAAAATAATTGATATTTTCAAAAAGATCGTTCAAACACTAGCTTATGTTTATTCAAGAAATGTTAAAAGAATAGATCCATATCCTGGTTTTTTGATGCTTACTCCTACCTTAGACTTTAAATTTATTAATTTAGGTTGTGTTAGAGAAGATGAAATTAAATTTAAGCCTGGGATAAAACTTAAAGAATTTTATTTTTTAAGTCCCGAAATAATTCTTAATAAACCTGCGGATATTTTAAGCGATATATATTCTTTTGGCCTAATATTATTTACAATGTTTACAAATAGTTTACCTAAAAAGTTTAAAGCTGCCACTCAAGAATATCAAATCATGAACGAAATAGTAATGAACAATATTGAAGATGTAAGAGAATATAATGATAAAATTCCTGAATGGATTGCAGATTTAATAAAGAAAGCTATTGATAAAGATACAACTCAAAGAATTCAGAGCCTTAAAGAGTTTTGGGTATTATTACAAAATAAACCAAAGATAATTATACCAGATACCGAAATAGATAATATTGTTAAAGAAGCGACTTTTAGTAATAAACAAGGTCTAACCTATTGTATAAGATCTGTATCTTTTAATCCAGATGGGAACCTTATTGCTTATGGTTCCAATGATGGCAAAGTAACAATTAGAAAAACATATAGTGGGGAAATTGTAGCAGTTTTAGAAGGACATTCGGATTGGGTTAACTCAGTTTCATTTTCTAAAGATGGCAAATATTTAGTTTCTGGGTCATGGGATGAAAAAATTATTTTATGGGATGCAATAGGATATAAAAAAATAAATGAAATAGCGGGCCATTGGAATAATATTAATGAAGTTAAATTTAGCCCTGATAGCAAATTACTAGCAAGTGCTTCTTTAGATAGTACAATTAAAATATGGGATGTTGAGACTCTGGAAAATGTACTTGTTTTACGTGGGCATAAGGATGGTATTACTGCTATTGACTTTAGTTTTGATTCGGAATTTTTAGCAAGTGCTTCCCTTGATGGAAATATTAGAATTTGGGATTTATTTAGTGGAGAATGTCTTAAAATTATAACCAATGCACATCAAGAAAGTATTACTTCAATTGCATTTTCGCCTGACGGAAAATATTTAGCTAGTGGCGGGAAAGACAACTTATTAAAAATTTGGGATGTAGAAAATGGGGAAATTGTTAAGGAGTATAAAGAATTTGAAGAACATATTTCGTCAGTTATGTTTATGCCTAATGGCTACTATTTATTTGCTGCTTCGTGGGATGGTAAAATTAAGGTAATAAATTATAAAACAGATAAGTTGTTTAAAGTTTTATCTGATCATATTGATGGGGTTTTGAGTATTGATATATCAAAAAATGGAAGGAAATTCGCATCTGGTTCACTTGATGAATCTATTATTCTTTGGGATATTCAATTGGTTGAATATGTAAAGACTAAAGGGCATAATGATGTTGTTAGACAGGTTATATTTTACCCCAAAGGAGAAGCTCTTGTAAGTTGTTCACGAGATTCTTCGATAAAAATATGGGAAGCTAAAACAGGTTTATTAAAAAAATCTATTTGGGAACACAAGGGAGATATTACATCAATTGATATTGATAAAAACTGTAAATTTCTTATTTCAGGCGCAGCTGATGGAACTATAAAAATATTTGACTTAGATAATGGTAAAATTATTAGAAATATTATTGAGCACACTGGTATTGTATCAAAGCTAAAAGTTTTTAATAATAATGATAACTTTTTAAGTGTATCAAATGATAAAAGTATTATAATTAGAAATATAACGCCCGGGAATACATTGTCTAATGTCAAAACTAATTCAGCTATTACATGTGTTGATATAAATCTGGATGATACACTTATAGTTATTGGTAATCTTGATCAAACTATAAAGATTATGGATCTAAATAAAAAAACTATTATAAAAACTTTTACAGGACATAATAAAGCTGTTTCCGATGTTAAATTTACAAGTGATGATAAAATAATATCATGTTCTTATGATAAAAATATTTTTGTTTGGGATATTAGATTTAGCGATCCTATATTGAAATTAACCGCACACAAAGATATCATCAGTGCTATTGATATGCATCCTACAAAAAATATTTTAGTTTCTGCATCATGGGATAAATCTATTATCATCTGGAATTTAAATGATGGTAGCATACTTGATAGAATTTCTAATTTTGGTGACGGAATAAATTCTATTAGCTTTGACATTGATGGTAAATTATTAGCAATTGGGCTAAAAGATGGTTCTGTTAAAGCACTAAAATTTGGAGATTATAATGTATAAATATCTTGAAATCTTGAATAATATTTTAAATGATGGTAAATGGAAAAGTAATAGAACTGGAATTAAAACCCTTTCTATATCTGGCGCAATGTTCGAACACAATATGCAAGAGGGTTTCCCGTTATTAACAACAAAAAAAATGGGACTTAAAAATATTTCTGCGGAACTCGAATTTTTTATTAAAGGTAAAACTAGTAAAAAGTGGCTTCAGGATAGAAATTGCCATATATGGGATGAGTGGGCTAATCCTATTGTTGTTGAAAAAAGAGTTCAGGAAATTGAAAAGTTAGAAAATAGAAAACTTACACGAGAAGAAATTTTAAAAATACAATTTGAAGAAGATGATTTAGGCCCTGTTTATGGTGCAATATGGAGAGATTGGAACCAGGATGGTATGATTGACCAATTAAAAATTGCTATTGATAAACTTAAAACAAATCCATTTGATAGAAGAATTATTGTTTCAGCGTGGAATCCAAATTTTATGTATATGCAAGCTTTACCACCGTGTCACTACGGTTTTCAGCTTCTTTCTGATGGCGAGTATGTTGATTTGTTGTGGAATCAAAGAAGCGTTGATACTTTTTTAGGGCTACCTTATAATATCGCATCATATGCCATGCTGCTACTTTTAATTGCAAAAGAAACTAATTTGAAACCAAATAAATTAATTGGATTTTTAGCAGATGTGCATATATATGAAAATCATATTGAACAAGTTAACACTCAAATAAAAAGGAAACCTTATCCTTTACCTAAGGTCATTATTCCTGATGATAAATGGAAAGGTATTTTTGAATGGGAATATACAGATTTTATTTTGGAAAATTATCAAAGTCATTCAAGATTAACCGGCGAGGTGGCAGTTTGAAATTTATAATTATTGTTGCTGTATCTGAAAATAATGCAATAGGATTAAATGGAAAAATGCCGTGGTATAATTCCGATGATTTGAAGTTCTTTAAAAAAACTACTATGAACTATCCCGTTGTGATGGGTCGAAAAACTTTTGAATCACTTGGTAAAACTCTACCTGGTAGATTAAATATAATCGTATCTAAACAATTATCTAAAATAGAAAATTCTGATGCAATAGTCATTGACAATCTGGATAAATTAAGTGAAAAATTAGATGAATTAAAAAATAATCAGAATTATAAACAAATTTCCTTCGATAAATGTTTTATAATAGGCGGAGGGTCAATATATCAACAGTCTTTGAGTTTTGTTGATGAAATTATAATTTCAAGAATTCCTGGAATTTATCAAGCAGATACTTTTTTCCCTGTATTAAGTGATGATTGGAAATTGTTTAATCAAGAAGATTTTACTACATTTAAAGTTGAATATTACAAGAGAAAATAATTATGGCTAAAATCAAGATATTACCGGATAATATAGCAAATAAAATTGCGGCAGGCGAAGTTGTTCAAAGACCGGAAAATGTTGTTAAAGAATTAGTTGAAAATTCAATTGATGCCAATGCAACAAAAATAACTGTTTTAATTAAAAATGCCGGTAAATCATTAATTCAAATTATAGATAATGGAACGGGCATGTTAGAAGAGGATGCAATTCTTAGTATCCAGAAACATGCTACAAGTAAAATTAGTGATTATGAGGACATTGAAAGATTAACCACTTATGGATTCCGTGGTGAAGCTTTAAGTTCAATTGCTGCTGTTTCACAGTTCGAAATAAAAACAAGAACAAAAGATGAAGAACTAGGTACATTACTCAAATTTGAAGAACAAAATATCTATACTGAAAAAATAAATTGTCCTGTTGGTACATCAATTGCCGTAAAAAATTTGTTTTTTAATACTCCAGCAAGGAGAAATTTCTTAAAATCTGATGCCACAGAACTTAAACATATTGTAGATGTTTTTAAGAAAATAGCTATATCACATCCCGAAATATATTTTGAGTTTTATAACGATGATACAAAAACCTATGACTTGCCCCCAACAGACTTAAATAATAGAATTATTCAACTTTTTGGTGAACAATTTGTTAATAATCTTTTTGAAATTAATGAAAAATCTTTTCCATTAACAGTATCAGGATTTATTGCAAAACCAAGATATTTACAAAAACAAAAAAATGAACCGTATCTTTTTGTTAATAAAAGATTTGTTATCTCAAAATTAGTTAATTCTGCTGTTTTTACTGCATTTGAAAATTTAATTGAAAAAAGTGAATATCCATTTTTTGTACTTTTTTTAGAAATAGATCCTAAGCAAATAGATATTAACATACATCCATCAAAATTAGAAATCAAATTTGACGATGAAAAAATCATATGGGTAACCATCAATAATATAATTAAAAAAAGTATTGCAAAATATGATCTAATCCCTGATGTCGGGTTAAATGATAACACACTTGATAAAAGTACACAGAGTTTAAGTTTTGTTAGTCCATCAACAAGTGTAACACCTTTGGGCAATACATTAGGCGGTGAAAGTAAAAGAGCTTCGAATTATAATCCATTACTTTATCAAGATAAAGATAAGGTAATACGCAAGGTCGATAATAGCATAATTGAACAATTGTTTGATGGTATAAGGGATACCATAGATGTAAAAAGAGAGCCTGAAATTATTAATCATCCTTTTACAGATATTGCACCTGTAGGGAGTAACATAAAAGAAGAATATACTCCAAGAAAGCAACAAAATGATAATAATAATTTCTATATACCAGAGTATCTACAAATTCATAATAAATACATTTTATGTCAGATTAAAACAGGGTTGATGATTGTAGACCAACATGTTGCACATGAAAGAATATTGTACGAAAAGGCATTGAAATCACTCGAAAGTGGAGGAATAAGTCAGCAGTTACTTTTCCCCTTTGAGATTGAATTAGATCCAGGTGATTATGAGATTGTAAAAGAATTAATCTCAGATTTTAAACTTTTGGGCTTTGATATAAAGATGTTACCCAAAAATAAGATAGGTATATACGGTGTTCCCCCAGATTCACTTGAGGGTTTTGAAGCTGGTATATTTTTTTCAATTTTAGAGGATATTAAAAATAACATCAAAAAAGATGCGGCATTTGAAAAAAGGCACTCTATTGCTGCATCATATGCATGCAAAACAGCAATTAAAACAGGCCAAAGATTAACAGAAAATGAAATGAGATATTTAGTTGATGAATTATTTTCTTCTACTATGCCGTATGTTTGCCCACACGGAAGACCAATTATCATAAAAATTGCACTTGATGAATTTGATAAAAAATTTGGTAGAATATAATGAGCAGTAATGTTATTCCTATCCTAAAATTATTACGTGTAAAAGATTGGATAAAAAACTTTTTTATATTTATTCCTTTAATTTTTTCCAAAAATTTATTTGTTTTTCAGACTACATACAAGGCATTTTTGGGTTTTATATTTTTTTCGTTGTCATCAAGTATAGTTTATATTTTCAATGATATAAAAGATGTTGATGTTGATAGAAAACATCCTAAAAAGAAAAATCGTCCAATAGCAAGTGGTGCAATTTCTATCTCAAAAGCACAAACAATAATTGGTATTTTGATTTTAGCACTTATTTTTATCAGTTACTTTTTAAATTTTGATTCACTTATTGTAGCAACAATTTATATTATTTTGAATGTATTTTATTCTTTATATTTAAAACATGTTGTTATAATTGATGTTTTTAGTATAGCTGCTGGTTTTGTATTAAGAGTTATATATGGTGCGGTTGTGATTAATGTTCCAACATCCAGTTGGTTGATGCTAACAACAATGTTTCTTTCATTGTTTTTAGCTTTTTCTAAAAGATACTCCGAAATGGTGAATTCGGGGGATAATACAACTTACGCACGAAAAGTATTAAATGAGTATTCAATAAGTTATTTAATACAGATGATTACAATTGTAGCAACAGCTACGATTATATGTTATGCTTTATATACAGTATCAGAGAAAACTATAGAAACCTTTCATACAGATAATATGATTTTTACTACACCTTTTGTAGTTTTTGGCCTTTTTAGATATTTATATTTGATTAATAAAAAGAAAGCTGGGGAAAGCCCCAGCGATGTATTATATAAAGATTTAACAATGGTTATTAATATTGTGCTTTATTTAATTGTATCGATTATATTGATATATTAGTGTTCAAATTTATAATCGATAAATTCAACTACGCCGGTATCTATGTTATAATGTGCACCGACTATTTTTATTTTTTTCTGTTCTAAAAATTCTTTAACTATTGAGCTTTTGGTAATTATTTCTTTTATTTGATATGTAATATTTTCTTCTATTGTATTGTTTATAAGTTCTTGTTCGTTTTTCGAATTGGGTTTAGCAGCAGCAACAGCAGGTTTAATGTAATTTGCAATCGCTTCGATATTATGAGGTAACTCTCCACCTTTTACGGTTGCAGTAACTGCGCCGCATTTAGAATGTCCCATTATTACAAGTAAAGGAGAATTTAAATGTTCAACGCCATATTCTATTGTTCCTAATACAACTTCATCTGCAACATTTCCTGCATTACGAATTATAAAAAGTTGACCGTGTGATTCATCAAAAATTATTTCTGGTGGAACTCTGGAATCTGAGCAAGAAAGTATAATTGCATAAGGTTTCTGCGCCTGGGATTGTTCCTGCCTTTCTTTAGGATAATTTTTTTGTTTGAAGTTTTGTGAAGTATAACGCTTATTCCCTTCGATTAATTTTTGTAATGCTTGTTCAGGGGTAATTTGAGCATAAGTAAAAGTTACAATTACTGAAATAATTAATACTAACTTTTTCATTTGTTTACCTATTATTGTTAAAGCTAAGTTCGAAGATAGTGAATATAAGTGAAAAATGCAATATAAAAATTGTAATAAAAAGAATAAATAACAATATTTACAACAAAATAACTAGTTTGGTAGTAACATATTAAAGGTAATAATGACTAGCTTTATATGAAGTTGAAAGAAATATAATGTTTGTTTTTTGATTGTTTATTTTGGGTTATTTCTTCTTTTATCCATAAAATCTTTTACTAATTGTTGGAACCTAAATTCAAAAAGCATAAATTTGGAAAATTCATCATTAGTTAAGATATTTTTCATATCATCAAAGTATTGAATTCGTGCATTGGCAAAATTTCTTTCGGCTTGAAAAAGTTTATTTGAAATTTCAAAAGCTTTTTCAAAGTTACCGTCAATGATAGAAGCTTCTAATTCATCAAGCAGGTTTCTTCTATTGAATTGTAAATCGTGAATATTTTTAAAGTGGTTATTAAAAACTTGGGTTATTTTTTTTATTTTATCATTATCAGTAATTTCTAATTCTTCAATTAATTTTTGTAATTTAAATTTTTGTAATTTGTGTACAGGTCTTTCATCCAATGGGCAATTAGGATGAAATGGCTTTTGTTGTCCATGTCTATATTGTTGAGAAAAGGTCAAAGAACTTATAAAGACTAAAAAGATTATTACAAATTTTTTCATATTATCTACCAGTTTTAATTATTTTATAAGATTGATAAGTATTTATAAAATCATCTATATCATTATCTTCAAGTTCGATACTTTCGTTTTCAATAGAACTGTAAGTTATAAGTTTATCTTTAGCAACATTTTTGCTTACTGATATTTTATTTTCACTTTTTTGAATATTTTCAGAAAAATTATTTGTATTAGTTTTAACTGTTTCAGCAATAAAAGGCTTACCAGAATTGTTCAAAGTTGTAGTTGGATTGCTCCAAAAATTCCAGATAAATAAAAATATAATAATTGAAGTTAACGAAAACGCTAAAGCAGTTTTGGTGATAAATGTAGGTTTATTCTTGCTTGATATTCTTTGATTAATTTTTACAGGGAGATTGACAAAATACTCTTGATTTAGTTGTATTTTATTTAATTCTTTAAGAGAATTTTGCTTGGTTAAAAAATCTTCATATGCTTTTTTAGTTAATGGATCTGTAGCAAGCAATTTTTCAAAATTTTCCTTTTCTGTGCTTGATAGTTGATTATCATAATATTTAATGAATAAGTCATTATTCATTTTGCATTAGCTCCATAATTTTTTTTTGTGCATGGTGATAACTTGCTTTTAATGCGCCAACACTAGTTTTTGTAATTTCAGATATTTCTTCATAAGAAAGATCATCGAAATTTCTCAGGATAAAAACCTGCCGTTGTTTTTCAGGTAATTTTTGTAAAATTTTATTAAGTTTTTCAAGTTTCATTTTATTGTCAATATCCTGAACAATATCACTGTTATCGGAAAGGTCATGTTCTAAATCATCAAAACTAAAAAATACTTTGATTTTTTTTTTCTTAATATAATTAAGAACTAAATTAGATGTAATAGTAAATATCCATGTGCTCAATTTAGATTCAAATTTGTATGTATACAATTTTTTATAAAGTGTAATAAAAACTTGTTGAGTAACTTCATCTGCGTCTGAATGATTACCTAACATTCTTAAGCAATGCCAATATATACTTTGTTGATATTGTTTAATTAAAAGAGTAAAAGCCCGTTCGTCTTTATTCTCAATAAAAAGTTTTGCAAGTTCATTTTCTGATAAATTGTAGTTCACTCTTTTATTTTATTTTGTTGTAAATATTAGACATAAAAGTTATTAAAAAAGTTTAAAGATTTTGAATAATAGACCAAATTATAATATTGACGCCAAATTTTAATGCTAATTGACGAATTTCAGTTGGATCGTTATGAACATCTGGGTCAGCCCAGCCATCGCTTGGATTACTTTCATAAGTATATAAAACAGCTAATCTTTTACCTATAAAAATACCAAAACTTTGAGGAGGTTTATCATCGTGTTTATGGATTTTAGGAGTGCCATCTGGAAATTTATAATAGCAGTTAAATAGCCCATAGTTATTAGGTAGTTCTTGTAATTCTTTATCGGGGAATATTTTTTTTAATTCTCGTCGTATTGCTTTATCCATTCCATAATCGTCATCAATATATAAAAAGCCGCCATTTAGAAGATATTTCCTTAGTCTTTCTACTTCAGATTGGCTAAATACAACATTCCCGTGACCAGTCATAAATAAAAAAGGGTAGTTAAAAATATCATCACTTCCAACATCAACATATTTAAACTCTGGTTTTGCTTTAACATTGGTATTTTCAGAAAGAAATTTTAATAAATTTATATCAGCAGATTGGTCATTGTACCAATCTCCGCCGCCTGAATATTTTAATCTTGCCATTGAAAAATTGTAAGATTGTGCTAAAAGCAAATTAACAATTAATATTATCATGTAGGTAGTTTTATACATCTTCAATATTAAAATTTAGTTTTTTTAAGATATTGCTAAGTTTAGGATTACTATATCCTAATTTTATAGTATAATTTGAAAATTCTCTTCTATTAATATAGTTTTTTCTTAAAAAATCAAAATGCTTGGCAATATTTTCATTAGTTTGATATTTTTTTAATCTGAAATAATCTTCTCTTAAAAAATAAATTCTATTAAGAAAAATTAATAAATCGTTAAGTAAATTTTGTTCATTCCAATTGTTCAAAATTAGTTTATTATTTAATACTTTTGGAATATTGGGTTGCCAATTTTGTTCTAGATTAAAGTAATTACAAAAATGTTCATAAATTATTTTAGTGCCTTTTATTTTTGCATCCAGTGAATAGCCTGCTATGTGGGGAGTTCCTATATATACTTTATTAAGCAAATTTAAATTAATATCAGGTTCATTTTCCCAAACATCAAGAATTAAAGATAAATTACTGTTTTGAGTTAAATAGTTAAGTAATGCAGTGTTATCAAAAATTTCACCACGAGAGGTATTAATTAAAAAAGTTTCATTGTTAAAATTAGAAAGAATAAACTCATTAATGTAGTGGTAAGTTGAATCAACAATGTTATAAGTTAGTGGTACATGGAAAGTTACTATATCGCAATTATATGCATCGTTAAAGTTTGAAAAAGATTTGTCTAAAGTTTGTTTTTGCAAAGGCGGATCGATTTTGATAACATTAAAACCTATTGTATTTAAAATATCGAAAACTCTACTTCCTATCTTGCCATAGCCAACAACGGCAATTTTAATTTTACTAATTTCTTTTCGAATTTGATTGACCACAATATCCAGAATTGCAATAATGGTATATTCTACAACAGAAATTGTATTTGAACCGTCTGCAGAGTTGAAATAAATATTGTTAGATTTCAAATATTCAGTGTCAACATGATCAATGCCGGTTGTAGCCGTTAAAACACATTTAATAGGAGTATTTTTCAAAAGTTGTTCGTTTACTTTTGTTACAGAACGAACTAATAAAACATCAGCATCTTTTAGTAAATTATTATTAATTTCTCTTCCAGGATAGGTTGTTACGTTACCATAAAAAGAAAAAGCATCTTTAACTTGTGGTATATTTTCGTCTGCGATTATTTTTAGTTTTTTTTCCATCGACAAAAAAATTATTATTTTTGTAAAAATAATAATAAAATTTGATTTTTTATGAAAATTCTTATAATTGACTGTTATGATTCATTTACTTTTAATCTTTATCAATACTTCAAAATTTTAGAAACTGACGTTGATGTTGTTTATTATGATGAAAAAAATTTGTTAGATGTTGTAAGAAATTATGATAATATTGTTTTATCTCCAGGGCCTGGTAAACCAGCTGATTATCCAATATTAAAGGATGTAATTGAAAGGAAAAAAGGAGCAAAAATATTGGGTATATGTCTTGGTATGCAGGTAATTGCGGAATATTTAGGATGTGGTATAATTCAAGCCAAACAACCTGTTCACGGATACACTAGTAAAATTTACCACATTAAAAAAGGTATTTTTAATGGTATACCAAACGGTATAAATGTGATGCGATATCACTCATTAATCATAAAATGTGATACCGTATCACATAACTTAAGTATCATTGCCAAAACTTATGATAATATTCCTATGGCAATTAAACATAATAAATATAATATTTGGGGGTTGCAATATCATCCCGAAGCCTATTTAACAGAGTATGGAATAGATGTATTAAAAAATTGGTGTATGCTATGATTAAATTAATTGAGTTAATTAAATATGTAATTAATAAAAAATATGCATCGCTTTTTTTGGGAAATTTAATAAATGGAAATAATAAGATCTATTTCTATGATGGAAATGATCCAAAACTTATAAATATTAATAATCTGGAAGATATTGAAAAATTTGAAAAGTTTAATTTGAATGATTATTGGGGATATGCTAAAATTGATTATGAGTTCGGCTATAAAATTTATAATATTGATAGTGAAGATTTTGGAAATAATTATTTTATTTTTGATAAAAAAAACAACTGGAAGGTATTTACATCGCGTGATTTGATATTTGATGAAAAAAATCAAGATGAAGATTCTGAAATTATCAATTGCAATTTAATGATACAAAAAAATGATTATCTTGAGAAAATACGAGAAATCAAAAATGAAATTAAAGAAGGCAATACTTATCAAATAAATTATACTACGAAATATGTGTTTGAGTATCAAGGCAAGCTGGAAAATATTATCTATAATTTGTTGAAAAAGCAAACTACAGAGTATAGTGCAATAATTAATAATGATAGTGAAATAATTGTTAGCATTTCGCCTGAGTTGTTTTTTAAGATTGAAAATGGTATTATTAAATCATCTCCAATGAAAGGAACAATTAAAAGGGGGTACTCAATAGATGGTGACAAGTTTTTGAAAAATAGTTTGTTTAAAAGCAAAAAAAATAGAGCTGAAAATATAATGATTGTCGATCTTATTAGAAATGATCTGGGTAAGATTTGCAAAAAAGGAACCGTTAAGGTTGATAAATTATTTAAAATTGAAAAATACGAAACTTTGTATCAAATGATATCCATGGTAAGCGGAAAATTAGAAGAAAATATAAAATTAAAGGATGCTATTGCGAGTCTTTTTCCGTGTGGTTCAATCACTGGTGCTCCCAAAAAAAGTTCTATGAAAATTATTAAAAAACTTGAAAATGATATTAGAGGAATCTATACCGGGACATTGGGGTTAATTACATATGAGAAATTGGTATTTAATATTCCAATTAGAACCCTGGTTATAGACAAAAGTTTGCAAAAAGGAATTTATGGTGTAGGAAGTGGAGTAACTTTTAGGAGTAATCCATTAAACGAATATAATGAGGTAAAGTTAAAATATAAATTTTTAGAAAGGCAAAAAGAATTTTATCTTATTGAAACAATATTTTTAGAAAATGGAAATTATTTTTTGCTCGATGAACATATGAAAAGATTGGAAACAACAGCTAATTATTTTATTTTTCGTTTTCCTGAAAAAGAAATATTGGAAGAGTTAAAAAAAATAACCTTATCTTACAGTACTGGGAAGTGGAAAGTAAGAATTCAATTATATAAATTTGGTAACTTTAATATTGAGGTTGAAGAAATTACTGATATTAATAGAGATTATCTTATTACAATTTTTCCCCAAAAAATAGATACAAAAAAATGGTGGTTTAATTTTAAGACATCAAAACGAGAGGTTTATAATACTGGTTTAAAATTTGCTAAAGATAATGGTTTCGATGAAATTATTTTCATAAATAAAAAAGGAGAAGTAACAGAGGGGTCATTTACTAATATTTTTTATAAAAAAAATGGCCAGTGGTATACTCCGGCAATTATTAGTGGTTTATTAGATGGAATATTTAGGCAGAAATTAATAAAAGAGGGTGCTGTTGAAAAAGTAACAACGATGAATGAATTAATTGGAGCTGAGGAGATAATTTTAGTAAATTCTGTAAGAGGTAAGATAAGAGCAAAGTTAGTGTTATAAAATATTTGGTATACAATTTGTAATTCATAAAAAAAGTATTGTTTACAAAGGGGAAAAGCAAGTTTTAAATTTATTTTGATTTTAAAAATTAATTTCTTATATTTCGCTTTGCTTTATTAAATTTATAAATATTTTGGGAGGAAAAATCGCACAAGATAAGTTAAAAAATAGGGTCAATGAAGAAATAACAGCAAAAGAAGTAAGAGTAATAGGCCCAGATGGCACACAATTAGGAATTATGGATATAAAATCAGCATTAGAAAAAGCTGAAGAGCTGGAACTTGATTTGATAGAAATAGCACCGCAAGCAAATCCGCCGGTATGCAGAATTTTAAACTTGAGTAAATATATTTACGAAACTCAAAAGAAAGAAAAATTACAAAAGAAAAATCAAGTTCAGGTTATCGTAAAAGAAATAAGATTACATCCAAATACTGATACAAATGATGTTGAGTTTAAAGCTCGACATGCAACAGAGTTTTTACAACAAGGTAATAAAGTTAAAGTTAGCGTACTCTTCAAAGGTAGAGAGTTAGCATATACAGAACAAGGAGAAAATCTCCTTAAAAGATTTATAGAAAAATTAGGCGATATTGCAAAAATGGAGCAAGACATTAAAATGGAAGGTAGAAATATGTCTATATTATTAGCTCCTAATAAATCTAAGAAAAAGAAATAGAGGTTTAAGATATGTTTAAGGTAAAAACAAAAAAATCAGCTGCAAAAAGATTTTCTATTACCGGAACAGGTAAAGTTAAAAGGGCTAAAGCTTATAAAAGCCATATATTAACATCAAAAACAAGAAAAAGAAAAAGAAATTTAAGAAAATCAGCTATTTTAGCACCATGTGATGCAAAAAACATTTTAGCTATGATGTAGGAGGAATAAGTTATGCCAAGATCAGTAAATAAAGTAGCCTCAAGACATAGAAGAAAAAAAATTCTTAAACTTGCTAAAGGATACTGGGGAGCACGTGGTAATGTATATACTATAGCAAAAAATGCTGTAGAAAAAGGTCTTACTCACGCTTACAAAGGAAGAAAACTTAAAAAACGTGAATACAGATCATTATGGATTACTAGAATTAATGCTGCTGCAAGATTATATGATTTATCATATTCTAAATTGATGGGTCTATTGCACAAGAAAGGCATTGAACTTAATAGAAAAGTATTAGCAAATCTTGCTCTCGAAAATCCTGAAGCATTCAAAGAAATTATTAATTATGTTAAACAATAAGTTTTGAAGGCTCTAAAGTTTGCCCTCTAATTTTTAGAGGGCTTTTTATTATTTATTAAATAATTTTATACCAGGTTTAAATTATGCTCGAAAAAATTACAAAAATTAAAGAAGAAGTTGAACAAATTTTAAATAAAGTTGAAAATCTTAACGAATTAGAGCAAATTAAAGCTAAGTTTATTGGCAAAAAAGGTGAAATTACTATTTTATTTAAAGAACTTAAAAATTTTGACAAAGAACAAATTAAAGTTTTTGGTCAAAAGCTTAATGAATTAAAAGATTTTACAGAAAATAAAGTAACTGAATTACGTGAAAAATTTCAACAAAAACAAGAAAGTAATATAAGTTTCGATTTTACTTTACCTGGAAGAAATTATATAATTGGTAGTAAACACTTAATTATACAAACTTTAGATGATATTAAATCGATATTTAAAAAATTAGGTTTTTCTGTATACGAAGGTCCTGAAATTGAATCTGATTTTAATAATTTTGAAGCTTTAAACTTCCCACCGGATCATCCGGCTCGCGATATGCAGGATACTTTTTTTGTATCTGATAAGTTTTTATTAAGGACTCATACTTCGCCTGTTCAAATTCGTGTTATGCAGGAAAATGAGCCGCCTATCAGAGCCATTATGCCAGGTAAAGTTTTTAGAAACGAAGCTATAAGCGCCCGTTCTTATTGCTTATTTCACCAGCTTGAAGGGTTAGCGGTTGATACTGATATAACATTTGCGGAATTGAAAGGAACTTTAGTACATTTTGCAAAAGAATTTTATGGAAGTTCATTAAAATATCGTTTTAGACCTAGTTTTTTCCCTTTTACTGAGCCAAGTGCAGAAATGGATATTACTTGCTATCTATGCGGTGGTAAAGGTTGTAGAGTTTGCAAAGGGTCAGGTTGGTTAGAAATATTGGGTTGCGGTATGGTTGATCCTAATGTATTTAAATCTGTCAATTATGATAGTGAAAAGTATGTTGGTTATGCTTTTGGTATGGGTATCGAACGTATAGCTTTACTAAAATATGGTATTACTGATATAAGAATTTTATTTGATAATGACTTTAGATTTTTAAATCAATTCTAAGTAATAAGTAAGAGGGTTAAGTTGAAAATATCATTAAAATGGCTAAGAGAACTTATTGATTTACAAGAGATTTCAAATGAAGAAATTATATCAAAACTAACAGCTATAGGATTAGAAGTTGAGAGTGTAGAAGATTATTCGTCTATGTATAAGAATATTGTTGTAGGTTATGTAAAAGAAAAACAAAAGCATCCTAATGCTGATAAATTATCTGTTACAGTAGTAACTGATGGTCAGCAAGAATATCAGGTTGTATGTGGGGCGCCAAATTGTCAGGCTAATAAAAAAGTTGTGTTTGCTAAAGTTGGTGCTTACATTCCAGAATTTGAACAAACATTATCTAAAGCTAAAATACGTGGTATTGAATCTTTTGGTATGTTATGCTCTGAAAAGGAGTTGAAGTTAAGTGATAATCATGATGGTATTATGATTTTAGAAGATAATGCTCCACTTGGCGAGGAAATTTCTAAATATTTTGGTATGGATGATTGTGTTGTTGAAATTGGTATCACTCCTAATAGACCAGATGCTTTAAGTCATATTGGTGTTGCGCGAGATTTAGCTGCAAGTTTTAATAAAAAAGTAAAATTACCAGAAGTTATTCTTAATGAGGGTAATGTTGATGTAAATACAATAGCAAGTGTAGAAGTTTTAAATGTTAAAGATTGTCCCAGATATGCTGCAAGAGTTGTAAAAAATGTTACAGTTAAAGAATCACCTGATTGGCTAAAAAATAAATTAAAAGCTATTGGATTACGTCCTATTAACAATATTGTTGATATTACTAATTATTTGCTTTACGAAACAGGCCAACCTTTACATGCTTTTGATTTAAATAGATTGGTAGGAAATAAAATTATTGTTAGAAGTGCAGAAGAAGATACAAAGTTTACTACATTAGATTCTAAAGAAAGAATTGTTCCTAAGGGGTCTTTGTTTATTTGTGATGCAGAAAAACCAGTTGCTTTAGCTGGAATTATGGGCGGTGAAAATTCTGAAATCAAAGAAGATACAAAAGATGTTTTAATCGAATGTGCTTATTTTAATCCGTCTGTAATTCGTAAAACAGCAAAAAAATTACAACTTTCTACAGATTCATCATATAGATTTGAAAGAGGATGCGATCCAAACAATATATCATATGTTGTTGATAGAACTGCTCAGTTGATAGCAGAGTTAGCCGGTGGCGAAATTTGCAAAGGTGTTATTGATATTTATCCAGAAAAAATTTCTAATAAAGATATCAAAATTAGATTAGAAAGAATAACACGAGTATTAGGATTTGAAATCCCAAAAGAAACGATAAAGAATATTTTTATTGGTTTAGGTTTTATTATTAAAGAAGAAAATAATGAATATTTCTTAGTAGAAGTTCCTACATTTAGACCAGATATTGATAGGGAAATTGATTTAATTGAAGAAGTTGCTAGAATCTACGGCTATGATAATATTCCAGTTATTGAAAAGATAACTATTCCTATGAAATCAACTGTTGACCAATCTGAGTTTTGTGATAAAGTAAGAAATTATTTAATTTCAACAGGATGTTATGAAATTGTTTCAAATTCTTTACAAAAAGAAGACAGTGCTAAAATAACGGGTAATCCAGTAAAAGTATTAAATCCTATTAGTGCAGATCTGGAAGTATTAAGGACATCATTACTACAAGGTGCATTAATTACAGTTCGTAATAATGTATTTGTTGGTGAAAAAAGTTTGAAATTATTTGAAATTGGTAAAGTGTTTAATTTAAAAAATGAAAATATTCAATCTTTTGCTGATTTTACAGAAGAAGAAAGACTTTCTGTAATTTTGACAGGTAATGCAGTTGATAATGTATGGTATGAAAGAAATAGGCTTTATGATTTTTATGATTTAAAAGGTATCCTTGATAGCTTATTTTCTAAAATTGGATATAAAAGAGTAGATTATAAAAAAGCTGAAAATAGTGATACTTATTACAATGGCAAAATTGAAATATATGTAGATAATCAATTAGTTGGGAATTGTGGTTATTTGAGTTCACAAGTATTAAAAAAATTTGATATTAATCAAAAGGTAATTTTTGCTGAGATTTGGTTAGAAAAATTAAAAAATATAAACATTAAAAGCAAGAAATTCAAGGAGTTACAGAAGTATCCTAAAGTGCATAGGGATATGGCTTTTATAGTTGATAAAAGTGTTAATTACGACCAGATGAAAGAATTTATATTAAAAAATTCAAAAAATATTTTGAAATTAGTCGAACCTTTTGATATATTTGAGAGTGAAGAATTTGGAAAAAATAAAAAAAGTATCGCAATTAGATTAGAGTATTACGATGAAAATCAAACTTTAACTGAAGAAGTTGTTGAGAAGGAGTTTGTTGGTATTATTGAAAAAGTATGTAAACAATTTGATGCTCAACTAAGAGGTGAAATTAAGTGAATATTGCTTCAAACATAAGAGAATTAATTAATTCGGTTACTGAGGCAACAAAAAATTTAATTACTGAGAATAAGCAACTTAAGCAGAAGTTGTATGAAACTCAAAAAATGATAAATGATTTGCAGGTAACAACTACAAAATATCATCAGGTAAAGGAAGATCAGAATAAAGTAATTGAGCAATTAAGAAAAGAAATTGAAGAATTAAAATATCAAAAAGCATTAAAAGAACAAGAACTTACGAATTTACATGCAGAATTTACCGGGTTAAAGTTAGAATTAGAGAACTTTAAAAAGAATAGTTTTGTTATTAGTGAAGAAGAAAGAAAAATAGTTAAATCACAATTACAACAAGTTATTCAAGAAATAGATAAACTTGTTGAATAATTAACATCTGTTGGGATGTATGTTATGGCAGAAAAAATTAAGTACATACTACGAGTATTAAATCAAGAGTTTGGAATATTAGTTGAAAATGAAATAGTTGGTAATGAAATTAATGAATATATAAATACACTCATTACTCAACTTGCAAAAGGATTAGCTGATCAACCTGAAAAAAATGTTCTTATAAGAGCTTGTATTAGTTCAGCTTATGAATTATATAGGGTAAAAGAAGAAAATACAGAGTTAAAAAAACAATTAGAAGATATATCAAATCAACTTACCGAACTTAAAAATCTGCTCTTTGAAAATAATGCCATGACATATGAGATAGCCCAACAGGAAAGTAATAGTAATGAATAATTAAAACCTGGTGCTGGTAAGTGATAAAAGAGAACGACAATTGTTTATCACTAGGGTTTTTGGCTCAGGATATGGAATTGCAGGCCTCAACCGCAAGGTTGACTTCCGCTGCTTGAGTGGGCGGACAAAAAGTCACAGAGGAAGCGCGAAGTATCCGGCAAATTCCCACACTGTATGTATAAGGTTCTCTTCCTTATACAAGCCAGCACTGGGCATTTATTAAACGAATGGAGGGTTAAATTGGACGCTTTAGTATTTATTATCCTGGCAATTGTTTTTTTAGCTGTTGGGTTTATCGCTGGTTGGTTTATCAATTCTAAATTAGGCAAAGAAGGTATTGCCGCTGCCGAAGAAAAAAGTAAAAAAATTCTTGAAGAAGCTGAAAAAGAAGCTAATAACTTAAAAAGAGAAAAATTACTTGAAGTTAAAGAAGAATGGCATAAGAAAAAACAAGAATTCGAAAATGAAGCCAACCAACGTAAATTAAAATTACAAACTCAAGAAAAAAATCTTCAACAAAAAGAAGAATTGGTTGATAAGAAAAATGAATTATTAACCAAAAAAGAAAAGGAACTGGTTGATAAAGAAAACCAACTTCTTGCAAAAGTTGAAGAATTAAAACAACAAGAAGCTAATTTAGCAAAATTACAACAAGAATATATGCTTAGCATTGAGAAAGTTGCTGGTATGTCTCAAGAAGAAGCCAAAAATATTTTAATGGAAAAGATGATAGAGGATGCCAAAACAGATGCTGCTAAGTATATTAAAGATATTAGAGAGCAAGCTAAGTTAGAAGCAAGAAAAGAAGCTCAAAAAATTGTTGTACAAGCTATTCAAAGAACTGCAGTTGACCATTCTGTAGAAACTACAGTTTCTGTTGTTCAAATACAAAACGATGAAATGAAAGGTAGAATTATTGGTCGTGAAGGTAGAAATATCAGATCATTTGAAGCTGCAACTGGAGTCGATGTTATTGTTGACGATACACCAGAAGCTGTTATTTTATCTTCATTTGATCAATTTAGAAGAGAAGTTGCTCGTATATCACTTGAAAGATTAATTGCTGATGGTAGAATTCATCCAGCAAGAATTGAAGAAGTTGTTGAAAAAGTTAGACAAGAACTTGACGAAGAGATCTATAAAGTTGGTGAATCAACATTATTCCAATTGCAGATTAGTGGAATGAATCCTGAATTGATAAAATTTGTTGGAAGAATGAAATATCGTTCAAGCTATGGACAAAATTTATTACAACATAGTATTGAATGTGCATATTTAGCAGGTTTTATGGCTGCTGAATTAGGTCTTGATGTTGCGTTAGCTAAACGTGCTGCTTTATTACACGATATAGGAAAAACTGTTGAAAATGAAGTTGGTCCACATGCTCTACTTGGTATGGAAGTAGCTAAAAAATATAAAGAACATCCTATTGTAGTTAATGCAATAGGTAGTCACCACGAAGATATAGAAATGGAACATCCTATAGCTGTATTGGTTCAAGCTGCTGATGCTATTAGTGGTGCACGTCCAGGAGCGAGAAGAGAGCCATTAGAAACATATGTTAAAAGACTTGAAAATCTTGAAAATATGGCTAAATCTTTCGAAGGTGTAGCAAAAACTTATGCAATACAGGCTGGTCGTGAAATTCGTGTTGTAGTTGAACCTGAAAAAGTAGATGATGATTTAGCAGATCGTTTATCAATAGATATAGCAAATAAAATTCAAGAAGAAATGGAATATCCTGGTCAGATAAAAGTTACTGTGATAAGAGAAGTTAGAAAAGTATCATATGCTAAATAAAAAAAGCTGCCAAGCGGCAGCTTTTTTTTATTTCTTCTTAGAAATTAAATTTATAATTAAATATATAATTGTTAGCAACCAACCTACAGGATATGGAATTAATAATAAAAGATACCAGTTACTTAATTTTGAATTTCCCAAAAATCCACCTAAAGAAGAAAAGTAAAACATAAAAAAAATACCTATAGTTGCTAATATTCCAGCAGTAAGAAATTTCTTTTTATGTTGATTATCCGTTTTAAACATAAAATATGTTATTGAAAATATTCCAAATAATATTAGAATTGAACCTTCGAGAGGATCTAAAGTTCCTAATATAAAGGTGAGTAGACCATTATAATAAATTAGTATGTGAGTTTTTAATTTTGTCATGTTTTTTATGTTAATAAAAAAGACTGCACAAAAAGGCAGTCTTTGAAATTACATATTTTTTTCAGCATTTTCTTTTTGAGCTCTTCTTTTAGATTTGAGCCTTTCCATTCTTTTTTCTTCTGAAGGTTTTAAATAGAATGTTCTTTTTTTGTATTCCTTCAATGTTCCGGAACGCTCATATTTTTTCTTAAATCTTTTGAGAGCTCTATCAATGCTTTCATTTTCTTGTAGGATAATGCCTACCACGGTTTCTCACCACCTTTCTTTTTTTTAGCAATTAAATTTAAAAAAAAAATTCAGTTTTTCCAAATTAATTTATATGTTCATAGATTAAATCTTTCAAATTTAGTTTGATTTTATGATTTAGTTTGTATGGAATATTAAAACCATACTTTATAATTTTTATATTTCCTTTAAAAGTAAATTCTGTTTCCTTGTAAAGTATTGGAAGTAAATTTTTTATCTTATTGTATGGTATTGTAATTTGAATTGGCCCAACGTTATTATCTCCAGATACTAATATTAATTCATCATTAGAAGATATGGTTGATAATAATTTATCGTTAATATAAACATCAGTACAAAAATTAGAGATTGTGAGTTCTTGTTTATTAGGATTATGAACTTTTAAGTTAGCTTTAAGAGCTATATTATCTTTATTAATTTCAACACCATATAAAGAAGTTATTTCTTTAACTTCTGGTGGATGAATACTGTTGCTACAGCTAAATATAAAAAAATATATTATTATAAAAAAGTATGTTCGTTTCATATTTTATTTTATTATATTTTGCTTCAAAAAATAAGGTTTTAATAAATTATGACCAAAAAAATTTTATGTGTTGGTGCTGGTTTTAGTGGATGTGTTATAGCTAGAGAATTAGCTGAAAAACTCAACGCTAATGTTGATATAATTGATCTTCGTAATCATATCGGCGGTAATTGTTATACAGAGAAAGATACCAAAACAGGTATAACATTCCATAAATATGGGCCACATATTTTTCATACTAGTGATTTAGAGGTATGGAATTATGTTAATAAGTTTACAAAGTTTTATAATTTCATATATAGTGTTAAAGCGAAAACTCATAAGGGAATTTTTATTTTGCCAATCAATCTTTTAACTATAAATCAATTTTTTGGTTTAGAGTTAAATCCCAATGAGGCTGAAAAATTTATCAAAGAAAAGCAGATTAAATTCCATAATGAGCCACAAAATTTGGAAGAGCAAGCCCTATCATTTTTAGGTAAAGAATTATACGAAGTATTTATTTATGGTTATACAAAAAAACAGTGGGGAGTTGATCCAAAAGAATTGCCAGCATTTATTATTAAGAGATTACCAGTAAGATTTAATTACTATGATAATTATTATTTTGATATTTATTCCGGGATACCCGAAAATGGCTATACTGAAATATTTGAAAAAATTTTAGACCATCCGAACATAAATGTAATACTCAATACTAAATTTGATAAAAATATGATAAAATTTTACGATCATATTTTTTACAGTGGCAAAATCGATGAGTTCTATGATTATCAATTTGGCGAACTGAGCTATAGAACCGTTTATTGGGAACATTTTTATGATACAGGTGATTATCAGGGGGCTAGCGTTATTAATTATTGTGAAGAAAAATATCCATATACTAGAATTATAGAACACAAACATTTTGAGTTTTGGAAAACATATAGTGAAACAATTTGTTCAAAAGAATTTAGTAGAGAGGCTATAAAAAATGAAATTCCATTTTATCCTAAACGATTAAAACCAGATCTGGAAAAATTAGAAAAATATGACGAACTTATGAAAAATGAAGATAAGGTTACATTCGTTGGGAGGTTAGGAACTTATAGATATCTTGATATGCATATTGTTATAAGAGAAGCATTGGATATTGCACAAAATTATATAACAAAAAAAGGTTTTTAAAATGCAAAATCAAATAGTTATTGATGGTAACTCGTTAACACTTAAAACTGTTGAAGAATTCCTTTTTGAAGGTAAGAAAATTACATTATCAACTCAAGCAAAAAAACAAATCGAAAAAAGTAGAAAATTAGTTGAAAAATGGGTAAATAAAAATGAAGTTATTTATGGAGTGACAACAGGTTTTGGTGAGTTTGCAAATGTTTTTATTAGTAAAGAAGAAAATGATAAATTACAGGAAAACTTGATATTAAGTCATGCTGTAGGTTGTGGAGAACCAATTCCACCTTATATTGTTAAATTAATGATGCTTTTAAGAGTTAATGCATTAGCAAAAGGATATTCTGGGATAAGGTTGGAAGTATGCGAATTATTGGTTCAAATGATAAATAATAATATTATTCCTGTTGTACCATCACAAGGTTCGGTTGGGTCGAGTGGGGATTTAGTTCAGCTTTCACATATTGCACTAGCATTAATTGGAAAAGGTAGGGTACAGGTTTTTGAAAACAACGATGATTTATTTGTAAAATCACCAGAGATTGTTAATTCTGAAAAAGCTTTAATGAATTATAATTTATCACCGGTACAATTAAAAGCAAAAGAAGGTTTGGCGCTAATCAATGGAACACAAATGATGACCGCTTATGCGAGTTATATTTGTATTCGTGCGTTAAAAATGTCTAAATTATGCGATATTTCTGCTGCACTTTCACACGAGGCTTTAAGAGGAACAGATAAAGCATATGATTTAAAGATACATCATTTAAGACCATATCCAGGACAGATAAATACTGCAAAAAATTTAAAGAATTTAATTGAAAATAGCCAGATAAGAGAATCACATAAACACAATGATCCACGTGTGCAAGATGCATATTCTTTGCGATGTATTCCACAAATTCATGGTGCTTCTAAAGATGCGATAAATTATGTTTGTTCTAGAATTGAAATTGAGCTTAATTCTGCAAACGATAATCCTTTAATTTTTCCAGATTATGAAGAACATTTGGAAGGAGGAAATTTCCATGGGCAGCCAGTTGCTCTGGCTATGGATTTTATGGCTATTGCACTTTCTGAACTAGCCAATGTTGCAGAAAGAAGAATTGAAAGAATGGTAAATGGTGCGCTAAGTTATGGATTACCAAGATTTTTAACTAGCAAAGGTGGATTGAATTCTGGTTTAATGATTGCACAATACACGGCAGCGTCCTTAGTATCAGAAAATAAGGTATTGGCACATCCTGCAAGTGTGGATTCTATTCCAACATCTGCTAATCAAGAAGATCATAATTCGATGGGTTCTATTGCAGCACAGAAATGCTTTAGAGTATTACGTAATTTAGAAAATGTTATTGCTATTGAATTACTTACATCAACGCAAGCTCTGGAATTTCTTAAACCACATAAAGCAGGTAAAGGAACATTTATTGCTTATAAATTTATTAGAAATATTGTTCCACCTATTAATGAAGATCGAGTAATTTATTACGATGTACAATCTATATTAAATTTGATACATAATAATTCTTTATTGAATGCTGTTGAAAAACAAGTAGAGCTGATGAATTAAAATTTAATTTGATTATTATTGGAAAATTATTTATATTCTAAAAGTGAATTTTACAATAATTAATCAGGAGTAAAAATGAAATTTAAAACTGAAGAACGATATAATGCAGTAATCATCATATTTGATGGCGATACTTTAACCGGTGATGAGACGGCAGAATTTAATCTCCTTTTACACAAGTTATTAGATGAAGGAAAGAAAAATATTATTTTCGATGTAAGTATTGTTAAATATGTTAATTCCACAGGCGTTGGTTTACTGGTAGGTGGTTATACTACAGTTAAAAATGCTGGTGGAACAGTTAAGCTAGTAGGTGCCCAGGAAAGAATACAATCATTACTTGTTATTACTAAGCTCGCTGGTGTTTTTGAAATGTATGAAACAATTGACGATGCAGTTAAAAGCCTTTCTTGATAATATATGAAATTACTTAAATAAGGGACGGTTATTATATCGTCCCTTTTTTATTTTGTAAATTGAAAGTTTTATCTTAATTTTATAAAATTATTTTGTTTTTTATTGGAGAGATACTACTATCGAACTTAAAAAATCATTTGAACTTATAATAAAAGTAACCTTTATTGCTTTTTTTATTTATTTTATATTTGATAAATTAGTATCAATTGAACAGGCCATCTATATTATCAAAAAAGCTAATCATCTTTTGATTTTATTAGCTTTTTGTTTAGGTATAATAAATATATATTTACAGTATAAAAGGTGGCATATTATAACCAGAGTGGCATTTCATATTAATGATAAAAAAGTAGCTTTGAAATCACTCTTGATTGGGTTAAGTGGCGGTGTGATTACTCCTATGAGAATAGGTGAAATTGTTGGAAGGAATATGTTATATCCAAAAGTTGATATATTTACACTTGGTTTTGCTTCATATATTGATAAATTATTTCCTTTAGTTCTAACTCTTATAGTCGGTTTCATATCTGCAAATATTTTTATCAATATGCATTACAATTTGCCAGATTACATAAATTTTATTGCAGATACAATTTATATCTTAATATTGATGTTTTTAATAACTTTAATTTTCAATAAGAAATTATTCAAATATGTCATTCATAAAATTTCTTATTTTTCAAAATTTCACAATATTATAAATAATACTAAATATTTCAAAAGTGTTAGAGTAAAAACTATTTTATGGATTTTGTTTCTAACAATTTTATATTACATATGTTTGATTTCACAATATGCAATATTAGTTATGGCATTCTCTCATGTATACAATATATTTGATTTTATGTTTGTTGGTACGATATTATTTTTTGTTTTATCAATTTCATCACCACTTACAATATCAGGGTTAGGAGTTAGAGAAATTACATCTATTTATATTTTATCAAAATTTAATATTTCCAATGAAGCTGCTTTTAATGCAAGTGTTTATCTTTTTATTATTAATATTTTATTGCCTGCCATAGTAGGTTTAGTTTTATTTCTTAATCACAAAAGAGATGCAAATGTTTGAGATATATTTAAGTATTATAGCACTTTATTATTTATTTTTCCTTTTTAATATCTATAGAGGACTTCTTAAAGAAAATATTAAACCTTTTGATGTTGATGAATATCCTTTTTTTTCTGTATTGATACCTTTTAGAAATGAAAAAGAGGTTATTCTTAACAGTTTAAAAAATGTTGAAAATTTAAATTATCCAGAAAATAGATATGAAGTTATTTATATAAATGATTTTAGTGATGATGGCTCAGATGTATTATTAAAACAAAATATTACTAAATCTAATATAAAAGTTATAGATTCTCCTTCTGAGATGAAGAATTTGTCATTTAAGAAAAGAGCAATAACACATGGAATTGATTTTTCAGAGGGTGAGATTATAATTACAACAGACGCAGATTGTGAATTTGATAAGAATTGGTTACTTTCATATGCAAGGATATTTAATAATAAAAAAATTGGTTTTGTTACAGGTGTAGTAAGGTTTAAATATTTTGATGATATTTTTTCAAAATTACAAGCATTGGAATTTGCTTCATTAGTTTTTACTGGCGGTGCTTTGATAAATAATAATGAACCTATTATGTGCAATGCCGCTAATTTAGCATATCGAAAGCAACTTTTTTATGATGTCGGTGGCTACCAAGGAAATGATAATATTTCTTCCGGTGATGATGTCTATTTGATGCAAAAAATTGCATATGATAAAAAAATACCAATTATCTTTTATTATGATAAAGAAAATGTTGTAACTACCAATCCTACAAAAAATATTAAGGAATTTTACAACCAGCGTAAAAGATGGGCAAGCAAAAATATGTATTATCCAAAGAAATCTATTGTATTCAAATTGTTTATGATATTTTTATTTTATTTTAATTTACTTTTAACAGGTATATGTGGAATTTTTAGTTTAAATTACTTTTTATATTTTATAATTTTATTTTTACTCAAGATTTTGGGTGAATTTTTTGTTGTAAGAAAGGGTTTGAATAGATATTTCCCGAAAGATATATCATTGATGAAATATTTTTTAATTGCAGAAATATTACATATTCCATATATTGTTTTCTCTGCTGTTGGAGGTGTTTTGGGCAAATATAATTGGAAAGGAAGAAAATTAAAAAAATGATAAAGTATATACAATTAGAAAGGTATTTCAAATATTTATATCCATTTGCAAGATGGGATTCAAAGATTAATAAAATTTTATTTACTTTTGATGACTCCCCTAACATCAAAACAACAGAAATAATATTGAAAGCATTAAGCCACTATGGAACTAAAGCAGTATTTTTTTGTAATGGAGAAAATGTAATTGGTAAAGATAATTTGATAAAGGAAATTGATAGTCAAGGGCATATTATTGCTTCACACGGTTATGAGCATATTCGTATTGATAAACTATCCAAAAAGGAGATTGAATATCAAGTTGAAAAAAATAATTATTTACTATCTAATTTAATAAATAAGCCTATTAAATATTTTAGAGCTCCATACGGAAGATTTTTAAACTATAATTTGCTAAAAACACTAAAGAAAAATAATATGAAAAATGTTATGTGGTCTCTTTTAACTTATGATTATGAAAGTAATACGCAAAGAACAAAAAAAATCATATCTATTTATTTGAAAAAAAATGATATTATAGTTTTTCACGATAATGATAAATCTGCAAAATTAATTTCTGCTGTTATTCATTATACACACAATGTTATCAAAATGAGAGGTTTTAATATCGGAGAGCCAGAAGAATGTTTGAAATAATTTTTTTTATATCACTATGTATTTATTTTATTTTATTTGTTATCATCACAATTGGATTAAATAAAAAATTTCCTAAAAAAGATGATAATAGCTTACCTACAGTATCTATAATTGTTGCTGCCCGCAATGAGCAAGATAATATATTAGATTGTCTAAAATCTTTGGATAAACAAATATATCCACAAAACAAAATAGAAATAATTATAGTCGATGATAAATCCACTGATAATACTAAAAATATTGTACTTGATTTTATCAAAGATATACCAAAATTTAAGTGTATCACTACCAGTGAAGAAATTGGGCATTTGAAAGGGAAAACAAATGCACTTGCAAATGGAATTAAAATTGCAAGTGGGGATATAATTTTAACAACAGATGCAGATTGCACTCCACCTGAACAATGGGCTATTACAATGGTATCATATTTTAACGAAAAGGTTGGCGTTGTATGCGGATTTACTACTCAAGAAAGTTATAATGCTTTTTCTGGTATGCAAGCTATTGATTTTTGTTTTTTACAATCTGTTGCAGCGGGTGTGATGAATTTAGGAAAACCAATTACCTGCATAGGGAATAATATGGCTTTTACTAAAAAAGCATATATTGAAGTTGGTGGATATGAAAGTTTGGAGTTTAGTGTAACAGAAGATTTTAAATTATTACAGGCTATTGTTAATACCGGCAAATATCAATCTATTTATCCGCTTGATAAAAATTCTTTAAATGTTTCGAAACCGTGTAAAGATTTAAAAACATTATACTGGCAGAAAAAAAGATGGGGCGTTGGTGGATTAGAAGCTGCTATTGAAGATTATTTAATTATGGCTGCTGGTTTTGTAATGAATATTTTAATTATTCTATCTCCTTTTTTTATTAGTCAAAATTTAATTTGGTTATTAATTTCCAAATTTTTTATCGATTATTCTTATTTAAAATTTTTATTAAAAAGATGGGAAATTGATAAAATATTAAAATATTTCTTTGCTTTTGAAATATATTATATAATCTATGTAATAATACTACCTTTTGTTGTTTTATTTAGCAGAAAAGTAGTTTGGAAAGGTAGAAAATATTGAAAGGGAAAAATATGCTTTTACTTTGTAATTATTATGTTACATATAGATGTAATGCATCTTGTGAATTTTGTCATTTTGCTGATCACGATACTTTTAATAAATTTCCAAATGCAACTCTTGAAGATTTCAAATCCAATCTATTGCAATTAAAGGAGTTAGGAGTTAAATTTATTGATCTTACTGGTGGTGAACCACTTTTGAATAAAAATTTGCCCGAGATGCTTCAATTTGCAAAAAAATTGAAAATGAAAACCAGCGTTACAACAAATACATTATTGTATCCAAAATATGCCGAAAAATTGAAAGGGTTAATTGATTTATTCCATTTTTCATTGGATTCACCTTATGAAGATGATCACAATAAAATAAGGCGTGTAGATTGTTATAAATCTGTTTTCAAATCTATTGAAATTGCTAAAAGTTTAAACGAAGCTCCTGATATATTATTCACAGTTACAAATGATACTTATAAATATTTACCAGAGATGCAAAAAATTGCATTAGAATATGATTTGATTTTGATTGTAAATCCGGTATTTTCATATTTTGGCAATCCAGGATTAAGTGATGAGGCAATAGAGTATATCGAAGATTTTTGTAAAGGCAAAAAAAATGTATACATAAATCCATCTTTCTTAAAACTAAGAAAAAATGGTGGCAATGATATTAATAATCCAAGTTGTAAAGCTGTATCAAGAGTTATAGTAATTTCGCCGGATAATAAAATAATTTTACCTTGTTATCACTTCAAAAATAAAGAAATTCCAATTGATAGACCTATTAAAGATATTATGCAATTAGATGAATATAAATTTTTCTTAAAAAATGAAGGTAAATTTAAATTTTGTCAAGGTTGCACTGTGAATTGTTATTTTGAACCATCTTTTGCACTACCAACTAATTTTTATTCTTTTTTAAGCATAGCATCAAAAATTAAATATGGTTATTATAAAATAATTAAGCAGAGGAAGTTTTTATGAAGGTTGTAAAAATATTTTTAGTTATGGTATCTTTTCTATTTGCAAATGATACTCTGATATTTTTTCCCAAAGAGCTAAATATACAGCCATTTACTGCTAATATATTAGAACCAAGAATGGGATTTATGTTTAAGAATAATGTAAATGAGTTAAGACTTGATATAGGCAGTTCCCAGGATTTATTATGGTATCAATTTGATAAAAAAACATTATCTTTTGGGGCAGATTTTTTTACATATTCATTATTAAGAAAAGAAAAAGATTTTCATTTCCCTGTTGATGCAATTGATTATTTATTTGGTGTAAATTTTGGGCTTAAAAATTTAATTGAGGGGCAGGATAATGGTCTAAGATTTAGAATATCTCACATAAGCACACATATGGTTGATGGACATGTTGATAACTATAGAGATTTTGATTCAACTAAACCGTTAAAATGGAGAAATAATATCCCAGCAAAAGTTTATAGTAGAGAATTTATTGAGTTGATTTATTATTATTTTTTTAGTAATTTAAAACTATATGCTGGTTATACGTATGTATTTCACATAGATCCTACTTATCTTGGTAGAAATATTTACAATGCAGGTTTTGAATATTATTATAATGATTTGCTAATGAAAGATATGAATTTATTTGTTGCATATAACATAAAAATACATAAAGTTGATTATTGGAAAGGAGATAATAATTTAGAAATTGGGTTAAAACTGGGGAATTATAAAAATAAAGGTGTAGCAATTTACTGGTGTTATTATAATGGATATAACTTTCATGGGCAATATCATAAATATTTAGATAATTACAATGGTATTGGGATAAATTTTGATTTATAAAAAATTGGGGGATTTATCTTGAAAAAGATAATTTGGGTATTAAGCATATCAATTATTTTATTATCAAGTTCTTTGGACCCTAATAAAAAATTAAATCAATACATAATTGATATCTGGAATACTGATAACGGCCTTCCACAAAATTCAATTCAATCAATATTGCAAACAAAAGATAAATTTTTATGGTTTGCAACTCAAGAGGGTGCTGTAAAGTTCGATGGTGTTAATTTTATCTTATATGATAAGATAACTACAGGAGCAATTAAAAATAATTATACTACATCTATTTATGAAGATACAGACGGGAATATATATTTAGGTACAATGGGAGGCGGGTTTACAGTTTTATCAAAAGGAAAATTAAAAACATATATAACAGATGATGGATTATGTAATGATTTTGTTAGTTATATAACAGAGGATAAAAATAAAAATATTTGGTTGGCTACTAATAAAGGATTATCAAAATTTTCTAACGGAAAGTTTACTAATTATAATACAAAAGATGGTTTACCATCTGATATAGTTACATCATTAGTGCTATCTCCAGAAGGTAATTTATGGGTAGGAACAGATAATGGGCTTGTTTTATTTAATAATGGAATAACAAAAGTCTATACCGTAGATGATGGATTAGTAAACAATTCTATTTTATATTTATATTGTGATAGAAATAATAAGTTATGGATTGGAACGCGTGGGGGAATTAGCATTTGGGATAATTATAAATTTACAAATATCACTAAAGTGGATGGTTTACCTGATGATATTATTAACACTATTTATCAAGATGATAGTGGTGTATATTGGTTCGGCTCTAATAATAGTGGATTGATACGATATAAAAATGGGAAATTTAATATTTTAAATACTTCTAATGGTTTACCAAATGATTGTGTTTTCAGTATAAAAGCTGATCACGAAGGATCTTTGTGGGTTGGAACAAATGGTGGAGGATTGGTAAGGTTGAGAGATCCAAAATTTTTACATCTTTCAACAAATGAAGGGCTATCAAGCAATTTTATATGGACAATTTTTGAAGACTCCAAAGGCGGAAGATGGTTCGGATCCAATGATGGTGGAGTTACTTATATTAAAGATGGACAAATAAAAATATTTAATGATGCTAATGGACTTCCACATAAAGCAGTAAGAGCAATAGCTGAAGATAAAAAAGGTAATATCTGGTTAGGTACTAATGATGGTTTGGTAAAAATTACTGAAGGGAAAATAGTACAAAAATATAATTCATCAAATGGGCTTTCACATAATGATATAAGAGCAATACACGAAGATAAATATGGCAACCTTTGGATTGCTACCAATGGTGGTGGAATAACTGTTTTTATGAATGATGGTAGTATAAAAATATATAATATATCTCATGGGCTTTCGAATGATTTTCCAAAATTTTTTCTTGAAGATAGAAAAGGCAATTTTTGGATAGGAACAAATAAAGGATTGAACAAATTTGTAAATGGCAGTTTCAAAGTTTATGATTTAAGCGGAGGTGATAAGGAACAATCATCAGCCAATATTGTAAGATGCATGTACGAAGACGAAGATGGCACAATATGGATTGGTACCAACGGTGGTGGACTTGTTAGATTTAAAGATGAAAAAGTAAAAATTATTACTACTAAAAATGGATTGTTTGATGAAACTATCTTTGTTATTTTAAAAGATAATGAAAATAATTTATGGATGAGTTGTAATAAAGGAATTTTTAAAGTTAATATAAAAACCTTAAATGAATTTGCTGATGGGAAAATTGATAAAATCGATTGTACTTCTTACGGAAAAGCAGATGGTATGAAAACAAGAGAATGTAATGGAGGTAGTGTTCCTGCAGGCTATAGAATGAGTGATGGGACACTTTACTTTGCTACTATGTATGGTGCAGCGTATATTAATCCAAGTAGTATCAAAATTAACAGTAACACGCCAAATGTTGTAGTTTTGAAACTTATAGATAATAAAAATAAAGAATTTGAATACACAGGTGAAATGATAGAATTTGAAGCTGGAACTGATAAAATAGAAATTTATTTTGCAGGTTTAAGCTATATTATGCCTTCACAGGTTAAGTTTAAATATATTCTAGAGGGGGTAGATAAAGATTGGGTAGATGGTGGAAGTAGACGATTTGTATCCTATACTAATTTATCTCCTGGTAAATATACATTTAAAGTGTTAGCTTGTAACAATGACGGTATTTGGGCAGAAACTCCAGGTGAAGCAACTTTTTACTTAAGACCATTCTTTTACCAAACTATTTATTTTAAATTTTTTGTAATTTTATTAATTGCCTATGGTGTTTATAGATTTTTCCAATGGCGTAATTTACAACAAAAACAACGTGAAAACGAATTAAAAGAACAAATGCGAATAATTAATGAAGCTAAATTACAAGCCGAAGAAAGTCAAAGACAATTAGAAATTCAGATGGAAGAAACAGAAAAAGCTAAAAAAGTTATAGAAGAAGAAAAGAAATATTTGAATGAAAGTGTTAATAAAATACTTGATGTTGTAAATAAATTTTCTAATGGAGATCTTACTAATAAAATTTACCATAAACAAGATGATGAAATTGGCTTGTTATGTAATAGTTTTAATCAGGCGCTTGAACAAATAGCTAAACTTTTGTTAGAAGTAAGAAACAACATTGAAACTAATGCAGATATGTCTAACAGAATCTCAGTTGCCACTGAAGAAATGTCGGCAAGTATGATGGATTTAAAATATCAAATTAATCAAGCTGCATTATCGATTGAGGAGATGGTTAAATCATTAGAAAATAATACTAAAAATATTGTTCTTGCTGCAAAAGAAGCTAAAGAGAGTGGTGAAATTTCAAAAGAAAGTAGTCAAAACATTTATAAATTAATTGAAGGTATGCAAAAAATTGCTGAAACTGTAATTCATTCTTCGAATATAATTAAAAATTTGGGTGAAAGTAGCAAAAAAATTGGTGATATAGTTGGTGTTATTGATGAAATTGCTGACCAAACTAATTTACTAGCACTCAATGCAGCAATTGAAGCCGCTCGTGCCGGTGAACAGGGAAGAGGCTTTGCCGTCGTTGCCGATGAAGTACGTTAATTAGCTGAAAAAACTGTAAAAGCTACAAAAGAAATTCAAATTACTATTAAACAAATTCAAAACGAAGTTGAACAGGCGGTTAATGTTATACTTTCAAGTGAAAAAGAAGTGGAAGATGGTAGTCAATATGCTAACATTGCAGCATTTTCTATAGAACAAATTTATAATTCAATTCATAAAGTGGCAGATTTTATCGAACAAATAGCTGCTGCTAGTGAAGAACAAACAGCTACGAGCAAAACTATTCAAGAATCAACTGAAAGAATTAATATTGTTGCTGAAGAAACTACAACTGCAATTCACAATATTGCTAATAGTTCAGTGCAAGTAGCTAATCAATCTTCTAAATTAAAAGAATTAATACAGGCTTTTAAAATTGAAAAAAATCACACTTAATTGGTTAAATATATTATTGTTTATCCTTACTTTTATTACTACAACATTTGCTGGTGCAATATGGAGAGGGGTTTATACCCCTCCTTTTACTTTTACACAAGTAATGAGTGGACTTGAATATTCCTTCTCTATTATGTTTATAATACTAGCACATGAATATGGGCATTATTTTGCATCAAAATATCATAGAGTTGATTGTACTCATCCTTATATGATTCCTGTACCACCTTTTCTTTTAGGAATTAATTTTGGAACTATGGGGGCATTTATAAAAACTAAATCGCAAATCAACTTTAGAAAATCTTTATTTGATATCGGAGCTTATGGCCCTTTAGCAGGGTTTGTTGCTACAGTTATTATTTTGATTTATGGATATTCTAATTTACCTTCAAAAGAATACATTTTAGCTATTCATCGCGATTATTTCAATCAAAACGCATCAGAACATGGTATTGAGCTTGTTTTTGGAAATAATCTATTATTATATTTACTCAATAATTATTATTCACAATTTTATGAATTTATTCCTCCTATGAGTGAAATATACCATTATCCATATTTATGTGCTGGATGGTTGGGATTGTTTATTACTTCAATGAATTTGATTCCAGTTGGCCAACTTGATGGCGGACATATTACTTATGCAGTTTTTGGGCAAGAAAAACATTATGGAATTGCAAAAACTTTTACTTTTGCGTTAATTTTCCTTGGTATAAATGGACTAATTGGCGGTTCTATTGGATCTGAAATTTGGCTTATCTGGGCTTTGATACTGAAATTTATTATAAAAGAACATCATCCACCTATTATGTATTTTGAAAATAATTTAACAAATTTCCGTAAATTAATAGCTGTAATTATTTTATTAATTTTTATATTATCTTTTACACCAAATGCAATTTTTATACGAGGATAAAAATGAAAAAATATTTGATTTTACCAATTATTGCTTTTTTTCTTTCATCTTGCGAGAGTGATTTAACCGGCGTTATAGATTATGATAATATCTTTTATGAACAAACAATAGTAAGCAAGATTTTAGCAGATTCCATTTTATCATTAAAAATTAATCCAGATTCTTTATTCAAGGTCAAAATATACTTTAATCAAATTGCTGCAAAGGTAAATTATTTGCAGTTAGATTTAATGAATATTAACAATTCAAAAGTTGTTAATTCTATAAAAATATATAACAAGGCAACCAAAATTGATACGTTTTTTATTATGAGTAAAAATTATTATAGTGGGCAATATTTGATAATATTAAATAGTTATGATAAAAATAATAATTTAATAAATCAGCAGTCTCCAATTGCACAAATTTATTTTAAGTTTGATAATGGAAAAAACAATAATAAGCCTGTTTGTTTAACTGTTACAATGCCAGATACATTAATACCACCAACAAATTTTGTTGTGAAAGTAAAAGTAAAAGATGATGATGGACTGGAGGATATTAAAAAAGTTTACTTTGTATCTTACAGGCCCGATGGAACTACAACTGGTACACAATTTGAATTGTATGATAATGGAGATGCCTCAAAAGGTGATGATATAGCAAAAGATGGTACATATTCTTTAATTGTTACTTTACCATTTGGTGCAACACCAGGTCAATGGAAGTTTTATTTTTATGCTATTGATTTTACAAACGAGGTAAGCGAACCATTAATTAAAGCATTTATAGTAAAATAAATTATGCGATTTGTTTTTATAACAGTAGTAGTGTGCTATATAAATTTACTTGCACAATTAAATAGTAATTGTATTTTTTATAACAATGAATTAATTAATGTAAATTTATACGGCAATGTAAAAATATCTAATTTAGTGACAAATTTAGCTTTGGATTTTGATGGGATTGATGATTATGCTCAAACAAATAACTTGTTGATTGATTATAGCAAAGGATTTACAATTTCATTCTGGATAAAACCTCGTGGATTTATTGAAGGTGCAAACGAAGAAACTTATATATTATCTAATGCAAATTCCAGTGATACTTTTTATTGGGCAATAAAATTCACTAAACAAACGGCATCATCCTCGCAAATTTCTTTTGTGATTGCATATCTGGATAAATATTATGAAGTCAAAACTAGCGAAAGATTACTGTTGAATCAAACTTATCATTTATCTTGCATATATTCAAAAGATAAAATTTCTATTTTTTTAAACGGTAAAAAACAATCAATTATTAAAATAGATGAATTTGATTTTAGTGAACAAAATTTAATTATTACAGTAGGTGCAAATCATTATACTCTTTTAGAAAAAAAATTACCTGTTTGGATAAAAGATATTCCTGTAAGCGAAAGGCAAAATGTTATTTACGGTTATTCAAATTGTATAGTTGATGTTATAAAAATATTTAATAAAATAATGAGTGATAATGAGATAGTAGATAATTATAAGAGGATTGAAAAAACTAATCTACAAAAAGTAAAAATTATCCTTTATGAACCTTTGCTTACAAGAGGTTTGAAAGTAGTTAAAGATAAATTAGTTATAAAGGGAGAAGTAAATCCCGTTGGTGTTGCTAGTAACATTACTGTTAACAATAATTTAGTTGAATTTTTTGATGGGAAATATTTTAATACAAATTACATTGTAAAAAATAAAAACGAAAAAATCACTATAAAAGCAATTGCAAAAAATAATGAAATCCTTGATGAAGTATCATTTAATGTTGTGAATAAAGATGAAGAAAGAACTTTAAATTTTGGCAAATATTATGCACTGGTTATTGCTTGCCAAAATTATAAAGAAAAAAAAATTGAAAAATTAGAAAATCCTATAATTGATGGCACTAATATTATTGAAGAGATAACTAAGAATTATAAATTTGATAAGAAAGATATTATTTTTCTTAAAGATGCAACTTATGACGATATAATATCAAGTTTAGATAGAATTAACAAACTTGCAAAAAACAGCGATAATATATTAATATTCTTTGCTGGTCACGGAATTTATGATAATGAATTAGAACAAGGATTCTGGTTACCTATTGATGCAAAATTGGGAAATCGCAGCAAATGGATCTCTAATACAGTAGTGAAGGATTATTTGAAAGGAAACAAAGCACAAAGTATTTTAGTAATATCTGATGCTTGTTTCAGTGGTGCTTTGATAAAAACTCGTGCTGTAAATAATTTTAATAAGTACATTGATGAGTTGATAAAAAATAAATCAAGAAAGGCTCTTACTTCTGGAGTATTGACTACCGTGCCTGACAAAAGTGTTTTTGTAAAATATTTGTTGCAAGAATTGAAAAATAATGATAAATTATATTTACCAGCAGAGGAATTGTATTTTAGAATAAAAGAAAAAGTTGTTTTGAACAGTCCAACAAAACAGATACCAATGTATGGAGAGATATATAATACAGGAGATGAAGGAGGAGATTTTATTTTTGTAAAAAAATTTGCAAAATAAGTCAAATATTATTATATTTAATAAAGTTCTTTAAAAATTTGGGGGCGAACTTTGGTTTCGACAGGGTTATGACAGGCTGGGAACTGCATACCGTGTTTGACCAAGCACGTAAAAAGGGTCACAAAAATAACTGGCGAAGAATACGCACTTGCTGCCTAATTAAAAGGTGGCCGATCTGCTTTGGCTTACCTGCTGGTCAGAGTAAGATCGTCGTTTGAGCAGGTTGCTCCATTGTTTAAGCCCCGGTGACAATGGAAAAGAAAATAGGGGCTGGCTACCAAAAATCCTGTTGGTTGGAGGGTTGGTAGCGAGATTTAAAAAACCAACTAAGTATGTAGACGTTCGCAGTGCGGTAATTCTGGACGCGGGTTCGACTCCCGCCGCCTCCACTATTTTGTATTACATCCCACCTTAAAAATTCTTTTGCCATTCTTTATAAAATTTATTATCTTTAAATATTGAGTTTAAGTTTTGGAGTTTTATTATGAAAAATTTATTATTCTTTATAATTTTTACTTTTCCTATATTTGCCCAATCTTATTCAGATTCGTTAGATTTTGATGATAATGAACCTCCAAAACAAAATTATTTTATGGTTCATAATCGTGTTACTTTTGGTGGTGGAGTAAGTTTTAATTTTGTTAATATTAATATCGATCCTATTAATGATGTTATGGTTAATAAATTTGTAAGTAAGAAATTAAAAAATAATATGTTTGGTATTGGTGGTGGCGGATTTGCCTCTATGATGTTCATACCAAATTTAAGGATTGGCGGTTTTGGTTTTAGTGCTGATCAAAAAGAGACACGAGTTATTCAAATTAACGGTCAGGATTATGCTCAAAATGTTGAAATAGAGTATGGTTACGGTGGTGTTTCATTAGATTATTTGTTACCTTTTATAAGAAGTTTTGGCGTTACACTTGGTACTAATATATCATTTGGAGAATACAACGTAAAAATTTATCAAAATAAAACTTATTTTTCCTGGAATAGTATTGGCAACATAGATAACGATCAACAGATAATCAACAGAAATATCAAATGTGATTTTATTGCTCTTTCTCCAAACATTAAAATTGAAATTCCTTTGAATAACTTTATTATGTGGCGTTTTTCCTATGAGTATAATTATGCAATAAAGAATAAATACTTACAGGATGATAATAGAACAATTTACAATGTTCCTTCTAAGTTTAATGGAGATGCGCATAATTTTAATACGGGCATATATTTTGGCTTGTTTAATTATTAATATTAGATACCGAAAGGTATCTTTTTTTATAACTATATGAGGATAACATGAGTTTTTATCAACCAAAGTTAAAGTTGGGAATAATTACAGGCGGGCAACTGGGTAAGATGCTAATTCAAGAAGCATCAAAATTTGATATAAGTACTTTTGTTATGGATAGTGATGATAGTGCACCTGCCTCCGAAATAGCTACTAAATTTGTCCACGGAAATTTAAAAAATTACGATGATGTTTATAAATTTGGGAAAATGGTTGATGTTTTAACAATTGAAATAGAAAGTGTTAATGTTAATGCATTAAAACAATTAGAAATTGAAGGAATTAAAGTTTTTCCGCAACCATTTATTTTAGAGATTTTTCAGAACAAATATCTACAGAAAAAATTTTATATTGATAACAATATTCCAACTGCAAAATTTTTATTTTGTTCAAATGAGAAAGAAGTAAAAAGTATGTTAGATTGTGGACAAATTGAATTTCCATTTGTTCAAAAATTAACAAAAGGTGGTTATGATGGTCGTGGTGTTGCAGTTATTAATACTTCAGAAGATTTAATTAAATTATTACCAGGAGAGTGCATAATAGAAGATAAAGTAAAAATTGATAAAGAAATTGCTGTTATTGTAGCAAGAAATTATTCGGGAGAAATTGCAGTATATGAACCAGTTGAAATGGTTTTTAATCAAGATGGGAATTTAGTTGAAGAGATTTTATCTCCTGCAAGAATTGATAATAGAATTAAAGAAAATGCAAAAAAAATAGCGATAGAAGTTGCAAAAAAATTAAATATTGTAGGTTTGCTTGCAATTGAATATTTTATCGATACTAATAAAAATTTATTTGTTAATGAAGCTGCCCCAAGAAAGCATAACAGTGGACATCATACAATTGATAGTACAATCACTTCTCAATTTGAACAGCATTTACGTGCTATTTTGGATTTTCCGCTTGGTTCTACGTATCAATATTTACCATGTTTGATGTATAATTTGATTGGAGAGCCAAATTATCAAGGTGATGTATATTATCAAGGGCTTGATGATATTATGAAGTTACCAGGTGTAAAAATTCATCTTTACGGTAAAAAGAAAACATTTCCTTTTAGAAAAATGGGGCATATTAACATAGTTGGAAATAGTATTGATGAATTATTTGAAAAATTAAAAATTATTAAAAACACAATAAAAGTAATAGCGAGGTAATTATGGTAGGTATTATAATGGGATCTGACTCAGATCTTCCTGTAATGCAGCAAGCTGCAGATATTTTAAAAGAGTTTGGAATAACTTATGAAATTGATATAGTATCAGCGCATAGAACACCGGAGAAAATGTTTGATTTTGCAAAAAATGCTCATAAACGTGGAATAAAAGTTATAATTGCTGGGGCTGGTGCTGCTGCACATTTACCCGGTATGGTAGCTGCTATTTCTCCTTTACCTGTTATTGGTGTGCCTGTAAAATCATCAAATTCAATTGATGGATGGGATTCAATTCTTTCAATTTTGCAAATGCCGGCAGGTGTTCCTGTTGCAACAGTTGCCTTAAATTGTGCCAAAAATGCTGGCATCCTTGCTGCACAAATTCTTGCTACTTCAAATGATGAAATACTAAACAAAATAATTGAGTATAAAAGAAATTTACACGACCAGGTTATAGAAAAATCCAAAAAAATAAACGGAAAATTATAAAAATACAGAATAATAGTTTATGGTTTATGTTTAAAAAAGATCTTTTTGAGAAAAAAAGATACTTAAATTCCTTACATCCTTTATATTAAAAAATAATTGACTTTATTTTATTTTTTTTGTAATTTGCTATTAGATTTAAGGAGGTATTTATGAATATTAAAAGTGGTTTTGAAAAAGCACGTTTATATATCGAAAGTAAGCAAAATGATCCTTCAAAATTACAAAAACAAGGATTTTGTATTACAATTTCCCGTGAGCCAGGTGCTGGTTCAGATTTAGTTTCAGAAGAAATAATTAATTTAATTCAAGAAAGATTTAATCAGCAGTGGGCAATTTTTGATAAAAATCTAATTGAAAAAATTATTGCTGATAATAATTTATCTTTAAGATTATTAGATTATTTCAACAAAGAACATCATTCTGTAATGGATAATTTCGTAAATGAATTATTGGGTTTACAGCCTTCCGAATCTCAAATTATAAAGGCTGTTAGTAAAACGATTTTGCAAATTGCTACATTAGGATATGCGGTAATTGTTGGTAGAGGCTCTAATTTTGTTACCGCTAAAATGGAAAATACTTTTCATATAAGATTAGTTGCAAATTATAACGATAGAGTTAAGCATATTCAGGAACATTATCAATTTAATAAAAAGCAAGCTGAAGAATTTATTGCGAAAGAAGATAAATCAAGAGCTGAATTTGTAAAAAAATATTTCCACAAAGATATTAATGACCCACAAAATTATCATATTATCTTCAATACTTCTAATATGAAGCATGTTGATATAGCAGAAATTATAGTTAATTATATTTCTAAAAGATATACAAAATATTTTAATTAGAGTGATTACTATAATTGCCAAAATGCGAATATAAAAGTTGATTTAATTGAAAATTAGGACAATATTAAATTTATTTAAGGTGAGTTGTAAGTATAAGCGGAGAGAGAGGGATTCGAACCCTCGGTACTGGTTGCCCAGTACAACGGTTTTCGAGACCGTCCCATTAAACCACTCTGGCATCTCTCCATTGGAATTGCAAAAATAAATATTTTTGACGACTTTTCAAATTATTTTTGACAAACAAAAATCGCTGAATTGGAGTTTATATCATATGGGCTATAATTATAATCTCCGAATAATTCAACTTTTGAAAATTTCATTTGAAGATAGTTATAAATCTGTTTTACATCTAGCATTAAAAGAATATTGGAAATTGAGTATTCTTTATTTTCATGTATTAGTTTCGCTTTGAAAATAATTTCTCCAGAATTATCCGACGGTTCATACCAGCGAATAAATTGTAAATTTTCTCTTGATATTATTGGGAAAAAATTTTTATCAAAAATATTTTTATTTTGATAGTTAATTATATGAACTACAAAATACCCATTATCTTTAAGTTTATTATAAATATTGGTAAAAAAGTTATTTAATTCATCAATAGATTTAATATGTGCAATTGAATTGCCAATGCAAAATATAAAATCAAAAATTTGAATGTTATACAGATTTAGTTGCATCATATCAAAAATATCAAAAGTCACAATTATAGAAGCCAGTTGAGCTTTATTGATAGCACTTTCTATCATATTTTTGTTATTATCAATTCCATATACATTGTGTCCCTTTTGGGCAAAAGCTATTGAATATTGCCCTGTACCACATGCAATATCTAAAATGTTTGAAGGTTGATTAATTACATAATTATCTAAAAATTTATAAATCGTTAAATTTTTTGGGAAAATAATATCATAAAATTTTGCAAGGATGTCGTAAAACATATTATTTACTCCTTAATAGATAAATAAAACTCTTAGGCTCAAGTTGAATATTTGTATAATTTTCATCTTGTTTTACAAATGTGTTATTTTCAATTAAAATATTCCAATCGTTACCTTCAATAGAAATATTGGTTGAATTATTTTCCGAAGCATTGAAATAAGCAATAAAGGTTTCTTTACCTTCTTTCTTTTTTATGCCAATAAAAAAAGCATTTTCATGTAATTCGAAATATTCGAAATTATGATAATTTGTAGACTTAATAGCTGAATGATTATTTCTAATTTTTATCAAATCTTTATAAAAATTATATAGTTCTAAGTTTATTTTTATGTGATTGTAATTTATGTAATTAGTATTATTGTCTTTATTGTAAGAATCGTAATCAATAAGATTTTTGTGAGAATCATCAGCAGTAGTATCTGGCTCTATTATTTTGGTTCTTGCAAATTCCTGGCCCTGGTGTATCATAATTATTCCACTGGAAGCAAAAAGAAAAGCTGCTGCAAGTTTATGTAAGTTAAGTTCATATGAATTGAGTTTAACAAATTCATCAATATCAAAAATTTCATAATTGGTGGCAGCTTTACCAATGGCTAATCGTATAAAATCTCCTAAAGTGTAGCCATCGTGAGATTCTAAATAGTTAACGGAATGTTCAGGTGTTAAAAATAGACCGCCTTTATCGTTTTGATTATCTAATATAGTTCCAGTAAGATAATTTTTTATTTTGTTGGTGTAATTATAGTGATACCAATGATTGAAAATCCAACCTTTTCCGTTAAAAGGGTTTTCTCCTTTAATGCCATTTCTTATTTGGTCATTCCAGGCAGCCCAGTTGCGATATGAAAATCCGCTTGGGTCGTATCCGCCCATCCAGGGTTCTGCAATGAGAATTAATTCTGGGAAAATATTTCTTAATTCTTCTTCTATTTCTTCAATAGTTTCCCAATCTAAAAGTTTAGCTAAATCGAATCTGAAACCATCAATGTGATACTCTTTCACCCAATAAATCAAACTTTCGATTATTAATTTACGAACATAAGTATTTTCACTTTTTAAGTCGTTGCCACAACCACTATCAGATGTAAGGAAACCTTCTGGATTCTTTCTAAAGTAATAATCTTCATTAATTTGCTTAAGTCCGTTGATAAAATATTGGGCATAATGATTATAAACCACATCCATGATAACAGCAATGTTATTCTTGTGCAGTTCTTTTACTACTTCTTTGAAAGCGTTGTTAGCTTTGCCTTTTAAATTTGACCATTTGTTAAATTCAATTTTACCGTCATAATAATATGATTCTGGTGTAAAGTAGTTGATTGTCATGTATCCCCAGTGGTTTCTTTCATAGGGGTTCCATGTGTTTGTATAAGGAAAATTTTCGTGTGGTCTATTAAAAGGAATTTCGTAGTTAGTAAAAGAGTGTAAAGGTAAAAATTCCACGGCATTAATACCAAGTTCTTTTAAGTAGGGTATGCCCTTTTCGATAAAACCTTTATAAGTACCGGATGAACTACAATTTGAAGAAAAATGAGCTGTTGTATCACGTAAATGGCATTCATATATAATTAAATCTTTTGGTAAAATTATTATATGATTGTCATCTTCCCAATTGAAAGGTTCTCCTTTAAGTATAATTCCTTTCGCTGGTGTAAGATATGTGTATTTTTTTGTAACAAATTTAGCGTATGGGTCAAGAACTAATTTACCTGCTTTGCTATGATATTCTTCAGATGATTTATAAATCATGTAGTTATAATATTTACCAATATAATGACTTGATATTATGGTTTCCCAAATAGAATCGTAAGTTTCATCCATTATTATTTCTTCATAAAGTGTATTTTCGGGATGATCAAAAATGCATAAAGAGACAAGATAAGCATCAGGGGCAAAAATTCTTGCAATAATATTATTAGATGTGAATGTTAATCCAAGAACATTTGTAAATTCAATCTTATTTTGTAATTTTAATGTAAGAGATAATTCTTTGAGTTGTTCGGTAATCTTATACATATCAATACTGCATTTGTTTTGATTATAATTATATCAAAATTTATACCATATTTTGAAATATAGCTTAGATAAAAATAAATAAGGTGTATATTAGAACCTGTAACGTATTGTAAAAGAATTAGATAAGAGTTGAAAAATATTTTAAAAATTGGTTATATTACAATATGGTAAAAATTATATAATATAATTAATATTTCCGAAGAATAAAAAGTTTACGGGCGTGTATAATAATTTAAAAAGATTATAAAGTTAGCTAATAAATTTTATGAATTAAACAGGGTCGATGTGAATAAATGCTTTCCCAACATTATCATTACTTTCAAGTTTGTTTTGAACATCTTTGCCAATTTGATGAGAGATTTGGGTGGTTGTATTTTTATCAACTTCAATGTGGATTTCGATATGATATTTTGAACCTACGTAATAAGAACGAACGTCATTAATTCCTTTAACGCCTTCAACTTTTAATGCTTGTTTGACTAATATTTTTATAGTTTCCGGATCAGCAGCTTTTCCCATAAGATAATCAATATTTTCTCGGGCAATATCATAGCCAGATTTTATTATAAAAAATGCTACTAAAATACCGGTAATTGGGTCAAAGATACCAAAGCCTGCTTTTGTTAATAAAATACCAACAAGAGCAACACTGGATGCTAAAACATCATTAATACTATCTATAGATTGTGCTCTAACAGCGCTACTATTAAATTTCTTGCTTATATGTATTTGATAAAAATTCATAACAAGTTTAGTAATAATAGTGATTAATAATACTGATATTACAAAAATATCTATGTTAACATCTGTAGGGGTAGTAATTATTCTTTTGATTGACTCTTGTATGATATTTAGGCCAAGAACTCCAGCAATAACTGCAACTATAAATGTTGACAAAGGTTGTGCAGCGTGGTGACCAAAATGATGGTGTTCATCAGGCTCTATCGTAGATATTCTTACTCCCAAAATAATAGCTATTGATGATATAATATCTGTAAAAGAATTTACTGCTTCAGAGATCAATGCTATTGAGTTTGAAATTATTCCAAATATTAATTTTATTGTAAAAAGGAAAAAATTCAATAATAATGCAATATAAGTTGATTTTTTAAGTTCTTGTGCCATAGTTAATTATTAGTTGTTTGAAAATTTTGTTTTATGTTTTATAAAATCATTCAAAGTAAAATTTTTTTGTGTAAATTCTTTTATAATGTGACCATTAAAGAGAATTACACATTTAGGTGGAAAATCATCTACAAAATTAAAAAAGTTTGATGGTTCTAAGATAATAAAATTTGTTGAAATATTAGTTTCTTGAATAAATAAAGATATGTCTTCTTTATCACCTAAAAAATATGTAAAGCTATTTTTTGTATCAATATAGGGAGAGATTTTTTTTGCTAATTCTTTGCAATGGTTGCAATCTAAGCTTAAAAATAATAATATTACCAAGCCATTATTAACATCGAAATTTGGGTGATATTCGTTTAAATCGGAATATTTAGAAATTACTTTAGGATATTCAATAAATTGATTTTTATTTTGAGCCAAACTGAAATTCTTTTGTTTTTTTTGATTTACAATATTTGAATCTGTTATTATAGATGAAATTGATGCTTGAGAAAGTGTATCCGTGATATTTTTAGTTTTGACATTTTTGATATAGTATATTTTAGTAGTATACTTTATAGGATAAAATGCAAAAACAATGGAAAAAGTGATTGGAAATATTATTAAGAGTTTATAGGTATGTGTATTATTAGTTTTTATTTGAAAATATAAATATAAAAGAAGCAATATAAATAAAATATTTCTTATTAAAGATGTTATTGGTGAGATAGGTAATAATTCACCCATACAACCACAATTTTCGATAATTAAAAAAATTTCTTGATAGAGTAGTATAAAGTTAAAAATAAATAACATTATGATTGAAGCAGGAATTGTAAAGTATTTCAAGTTAAACTTTATAAGAAATAATAAACCTAGTGTAATCTCTAAGCTGATGATAAGTCTTGATATAAATTGAATGTAAATTTTAGGAAGGGGTATAATTTGCTTTATTGTTAATTCAAAATATTCAATTGAAAATTGTTTTGCAAGTGCAGAAAAAATAAAGAAAATTCCGAAAAAAATTATAAGGTAATATTGAAATTTTTTCATAAATTTAAACCTTAAAATATCAAATATAATTAATTGGTTAAGAAAATGCAATACGAACACTTAGTAGTTGGAATAACTGGGGGTATAGGTAGCGGAAAATCCACTTTTTGCGAAATTTTGGAAAAAAACGGATATCCAGTATTAAATGCTGATGCCCTTGCAAAAAGTATTATGGCTGAAAATGAAAAAGTTAAAAATGATATTATAACTGCGTTTGGTGAAATTGCTTATCAGGATGGAAAGATAAATGCGAGCTTTCTCGGAAATTTAGTTTTTAATGATTACGAAAAATTAAAATTATTAAATTCTATTGTTCATCCAGTGGTTATTAAAGAAATTAAAAATAAAGTTGAAAAATTAAAGGAAAATAATAGAATAATTTTTGTTGAATCAGCTTTGATATATGAAGCAAATTTCGATGAAATGTTCGATTTTATCATTTTAATTTATTCATCTATTAAAGATCGTATTGCTAGAATAGCCCAAAGAAATAACCTTTCAGAAGAAGAAATATTAAAGAGAATTAATAGCCAAATTCCTGATGAAGAAAAACGAAAGTATGCTGATATTATCATAGACAATACTGATGACATTGAATTTCTTAAAAATCGAGCTTCGTTTATATTAGTTCTCTTTAAATCCTTGTTGCTACCTAAGAAATAACTCATTATATTATGAATAGTTAATTTTTGTATTGTAATTATAAGTGAGTTACAAAACGGTTAGAGTTCTTTAAAACTCAATTTAAAGAACATAAAAAAGCTTATGTTCTATTTAAAGAACACAAATTGAATAATGTTCTTTAAAACGGCATTTAAAGGACGCAAAATATTTTGAGTTCTTTATAAAGAACTCAAAAGTAGTAAAAGTTACTAAACCACGATACTAAAAATTAAAATTATGATTTCATATTGTAAATTCAAAACATCATTTAAAGGCAAACGGCAAAACTTCAATTGTAAAGGAAATAATTTAATAATCCAATAACTGATATAATAAATTAATGGTTAGAGTAGATTACTTTGCCCTTTTTAATAACTTTTGAAATTAAATTTGAACCTAAATTATAAATAATTTCATTGTAATGTTGTACATCAAAAATTGCAATATCGGCTTGTTTTCCAATTTCAAGGCTACCAACTTTATTAGATTTATCCAGAGCTTTTGCTGCGTTAATAGTATAAGCATTAAGAATTTCTTCCGGTGAAAGTTTCATTTTGATAGCTGCAATTCCCATTAGCATTGAGATATTATTTATATGGTTAGAGCCCGGATTAAAATCTGAGGCCAAAGCTAAAATACCGTTGTTTTCAATAATCTTTTTGGCAGGCGCATAGTCATAATTTAAAAAGAACGAGCATCCCGGAAGAACAACTCCGACAATATCTGATTTGCAAAGTTTTTGTAGATTTTCATCTGTTAGCACTTCTAAATGATCAATAGAATGAACATTGTGTTTTAAAGCGATATCCAGCCCGCCGATTGAGTTGAATTGTTCAGAATGCATACGTAATTTTAAGTTGAATTTTTTTGCCATATCAAATAGGTAGTCGGCTTCTTCAGGAGAAAAAGCTGTTTTTTCGCAAAAAATATCAAAAAAATCTGCTAAATTATTATCAAATATTTGGGGTAGCATTTCATTTATGATAATATCTATGTATTTTTGATGATTATTTTTGTAATCTTTTGGGTATGTATGAGCCCCCAAAAAGGTTGGAATAATATCAATTGGTATAGTATTTTTTAGAGAATTAATTACTTTTAAAATTTTTATTTCGTTTTCTGTTGAAAGTCCGTAGCCACTTTTTATTTCTAAAGTTGTAACACCTTGCTTTATAAAATTCCAAACTCTTTTATAGGATAAATTATAAAGTTCACTCAGAGTGGCCTTTTCGATGGCAGAGACAGTTGACAGAATTCCGCAGCCGGCTTTAGCAATATCTTCGTAAGTAGCACCTTGCAGTTTAAGAACAAATTCATTTGAACGATTACCTGCAAAAACAGTGTGAGTGTGTGCTTCTACTAATCCTGGTGTAATTATTTGTTGAGTTGCATCTATTATAATATCATAATTAGATTTATTTATTTTTGCTGTTGGGATAAAATCTTTAATAATATCATTTTCAATTAAGAGTGAGAAATTTTCAAGTTGTGCTAAATCTTTAATTTCATTACCTCTTTTGTAGTTTTTTTTGTTTGTGTTGCAAGTAATTATTTGAGCAGGATTATAAATAAGTGTTAACATAATAAAGTCCTCTAAAAAGTTAATTTTGAAAATTAAAGATTAAATATTAAATTTACAAATAAAAAAGGAATTTAAAATGGCACACACAATTTTTGAAAAAATCGTCAAAAAAGAAATTCCTGCAAATATAGTTTATGAAACAGAAACTGTCATGGCTTTTAAAGATATCAATCCAAAAGCCCCAATTCATATTTTAATAATTCCTAAAACCACAGAAATAGAAAAATTAACCGATATTGATGGTAAAAAGCATGCACAACTTTTGGGAGAAATGTTTGATGCAGTTAACAAAGTAGCAGAGATGATGGGTATTAAAGAAAATGGTTTTAGAATAGTTGTTAACTGTGGACCTGATGGGGGGCAGGAAGTATATCATTTACATATCCATCTTTTAGGTGGGAAAAAATTACCATTTTAAATAACTATTGAAAAACCATGATAAATAGACCTGTTGTATTCGATTATTTGATGCTTACTATTGGCACTATTTTAATGTCATTGGGAATAGCAGTATTTTTATTAGATGCAAGAGTTGTTCCTGGTGGTGCAAGTGGCCTTTCTATGGCTATACACTATTTATCAAATCAAAAACTGCCGGTTGGTGTTGTATCCTGGTTGATAAATTTACCTTTATTTTTGTGGGGTATAAAAGAGTTAGGGAATCGATTTGCATTTAGAACTTTTTATTGTTTTACGATGGTTTCTATTTTTATAGATCTATTTAGAGGCCAATTACCTTTTATAAAAACGCCAAATCTAGCACAATATCCTGAAATATTGTTCTTTAAAAACAGTGATTTTTTCTTCTATGTCCTTGTTGGATCGGTATTATTAGGAATTGGGTTAGGGATAATATTCAAATTTAAGGGGACTACTGCTGGATCTGATATTATAGCATCAATTCTTTCTAAAAGATTTGGGATGAAACCGGGCCAAGTTTTACTCGTAATTGATTTGATTGTAATAGCTTTTGCTGGTTATGTAATTAAAATTAAAGGTCTGGCTGTAGATAGACCTGCAATAGTATTAACTTTTTATGCTGTTATGTTAATTTTTGTATATAGTCGTTTAATTGATGCTATTATGGATGGTATTGATTATGCAAGATTAGTAATAATAATTTCTGAAAATAAATTGGAAGAGATAAGAGAATTATTGTTGTATAAAATCAATAGAGGTGGAACTTTAATTAACGCTGAAGGGTTATATAAAAAAACTCCTAAAGAATTGATTATGACAGTAGTTTCAACAAAGCAATTAACAGATTTAACAGATAGTGTAAAAAAAATTGATCCGGAAGCTTTTATTATAATTACCGAAGCTTACGAAATTCTTGGTAAAGGATTTAGAAGAAGATTATAAATTAAAGGTGAAATAATGGATTTAGGTTTAAGAAATAAAATTGCTGTAGTTACCGGTGCCTCGAAAGGCATAGGTAAAGGCATAGCCAAACAATTATTGCAAGAAGGTGCAACTGTTATTGTTTCATCAAGTAACGATGAAAATTTACAACAAACTTATAGGGAATTAAATGTATTATTCGATGATAAAGTTTATGCAAAAAAATGTGATGTAAACAATTCTGCAGATGTTGAAAGTTTAGTATCAAGTGTTATTGAAAAATTTAAAAAAATTGATATATTAGTGATAAATTATGGCGGTCCTAAGCCAGGTTATTTTTTAGATTTCGATGAAGATTATTGGGACAAAGCTTATAATCAATTATTAAAAAGTGTAATAAAATTGACTAAATTAGTTATTCCCATAATGATTGAAAATCAATGGGGTAGGATATTAACCGTAACATCATCTGCTGTAAAACAACCGATAGATAATCTAATTTTATCAAATACTTTTAGAAGTGGAGTTACAGCTTATAATAGAACTTTAAGTAATCAAGTTGCAAAATATGGAATAACAATAAATAATATAGCACCTGGTTATATTTTTACTGAAAGAATAGAATCTTTAATAAAAAACAGGATGGCAACAGAAGGGAAATCATATGATGAAATTGTAAAAGCAATAACATCTGAAATACCAGCAGGTAGAATTGGAACAGTTGAAGAATTGGCAAGTTTAGCAACTTTTATTTGCTCGGAACAGGCATCTTATATTACTGGCCAAACTTTTGTTGTTGATGGTGGAAGAATTAAATCATTATTATAAAATATAAAAAAAAATTTAATGGAGGCAAAAATGAAAATAATAGATTGCGAATTAAGCCCAAATCCAAATGCTTTGAAATTTGTTCTTGATACACAACTTTTAGAAAAAGAAACAAGATTTTATAAAACCAAAAATGATGCTGCTAATGATAGTTTTGCTTTTGGATTGATGAGTATCGAAGGTGTTAAAACAGTTTTTTATATGAATAAATTTATTACAATTGAAAAAGAAGAAAGTTTTCAATGGAAGGATATCCAGAAGAAAATAATTGAATTTGTCAATTCTTTTGATAAAAATTTAATTCTAGCGGAAAATTTTGAAGCTGCAAAAGAAAATGAAGGTGAGTTATTAAGACAAATTAGAAATGTTATCGAAGAACAAGTAATTCCTGCCCTTGCAAATGATGGTGGAAGTTTGGAAATTATTAGTTTAGATGGTTATACATTGCATATAAAATATTTAGGTGCCTGTGGTAGCTGTCCGAGTTCAATACGAGGAACTTTAATCGCTATACAAAATTTATTGCAGAGAGAAGTTAATCCAATGATAAATGTAGTTCCTGCTTAATTATGATAAAAAATATTGATATTGCGTTAGATCCAGAAGAATATGGTAATAAAAATTTTGTTAAAGAAATAATTTCTAAAAAATTGCAATGTTCTTTGGAAGATATAACTTATTTGCAAGAAGTTAAACGCTCAATAGATGCAAGAGGGAAATATCCGGTTTATAGATTAAACTACAATGTATTTATTAACGAAAAGTTTCAAGATGAAGATTATAAAATAGATTATAAAAATGTAGAAAAATCTTCGCATTCTGTAACAATAATTGGATTTGGCCCAGCAGGAATTTTTGCAGCATTAAAGGCGTTAGAGTTAGGTATCAAGCCGATAATATTTGAAAGAGGAAAGGATGTTAGGTCTCGTCGTAAAGATTTAAGAAATGTAATGCAATTTAATATAGTAAATGAAGATTCAAATTATTGTTTCGGTGAAGGAGGAGCAGGAACTTATAGCGATGGTAAATTGTATACAAGATCTAATAAGCGAGGAGATGTTAAAAAGATTCTTGAAATTTTTATTCAACACGGTGCAGATAGAGATATTAGAGTAAATACAAGGCCACACATTGGTACAGATAAACTTCCCCAAATTATTCAAAGTATGCGTGAGTTAATTCTTGCAAAAGGCGGAGAAATTCATTTTAACGAAAGAGTAGTTGATTTTGTAACACATAATAATAAAATTATAAAAATTATAACTACAAAAGGGGATTATTCGACCAAAGCAGTAATCTTAGCAACAGGCCATTCTGCTAGAGATATTTATTATTTGATGAATAAAATTGGAGCTAAAATTGAGCCCAAAAATTATGCAATAGGAGTAAGGATTGAACATCCCCAAGAGTTGATTGATAAAATTCAATATCATTGTGATACAAGAAGTGAATATTTGCCTCCAGCATATTATAATTATGTATTACAGACTAAAGAAAAAGCGGTTTTTTCTTTTTGTATGTGTCCGGGTGGGATTATTGTTCCAGCCTCAACATCGCAAGAAGAACTTGTTTTAAATGGAATGTCCCCCTCAAGGAGAAATTATAAATATGCCAATGCTGGTTTTGTAACAGAAATTAATGAGAAAGATTGGAAAGAATTCGAAAAACATGGTCCATTTGCAGCTTTAGAGTATCAAAAGATGATTGAAAAAACAATGTGGGAAGTTACAAAAAGCCAAAAAGCACCAGCAATTAGAATAGTTGATTTTTACAATAAAAAATTAAGTAGCAAGTTAAATCAAACTTCATATGTTCCTGGTATTGTATCGGGGCCATTGTATGAATTGTTTCCTAAAGCTGTTGTTACTGCTTTACGGGAGGGGTTACTTCAGCTTAAGCACAAGATGCCTATGTATTTTACAAACGAAGGAACAATGATTGCACCAGAAAGTCGTACAAGTTCCCCAATAAGAATAGTGAGAGATAAAAATAAATATTGTTCAAATATTGAAAATCTTTTTCCAGCCGGTGAAGGGGCAGGTTATGCTGGGGGAATAGTTTCTGCGGCAATAGATGGTGAAAATTGTATGTTGGCAGTATCTAAACACTTGTTAGAATAATGAATGAACACTCAGTCGTAAAATTTTATGTAAAAAAAAATTAATTTGCTTTTTAGCAAAAATTTTTGCTAATTAGTTTGCAAATTTTTTTGATTTTTGAAAATTTAAAAAAATTATTTATTTTTAAAATCACTTTATGAAAATTTTTATAAAAAAATTAAAAAATGGTCATTATAAATTTCAAGATGAGCAAGAGCTGGAAAAACTTGAAATAAAGGATTATGTTGGCAAATATAATCTTGAAATTGAATTAGAAAAAACAGATAGTCAAATAGTTCTTAAAAATATTGTAAAAGTTGAATATACTGTTGCTTGCGATAGATGTTTGGTTGAATTTGTAAATCGAACAAAGAGTGAATTTGAACTGTACTTTATATTTAGCAATTCAAAGAAAAATGAATTAGATGATAATACAAAATATATTGATGAAGAAAGTGAATATATTGATATAACGAATGATATTAGAGATTATATTATCTTAAGCTTTCCGATGCAGCATATTTGTAAAGAAGAATGTCTAGGTTTATGTCCAAGATGTGGAAAAGATTTGAATGTTGAACAATGCGAATGTAAAGAAGAAAGTACAAATCCTATATGGGATGAATTAAAAAAAATAAAATTTTCATAAACTAAAAATATAGGGATAGATAAGATGCCAAATCCAAAAAGAAAATGGTCTAAGTCAAGAAGAGACAAAAGAAGAACACATTATAAGGCAGTTGCTCCAACATTGAGTACATGTACAAATTGTGGCGAACCAGTATTAGCTCATAGAGCTTGCCCAGCTTGTGGATATTATGCTGGTAAATCAGTTATGTTACCAAAAGTATAAAAGTATTTGCTATGGCAGATAATAAATGCTTAATTGCGGTTGACGCTATGGGGGGTGACTTTGCTCCCCATAATGTTGTTTTAGGAGCAATAGAAGCTATTAAAAAAAATCGAAATATCGAAGTTCTATTAGTTGGACAGAAAGATAAAATAAAAGAAGAGCTTGCTAAGATAAAGGATTATAAATTCCCAGAAGAAAATATTGTAGATGCTCCTGAGGTCATTACAATGGAAGATAAGCCTGCCGATGCTGTAAAAAATAAGCAAAATTCTTCTATTGTAATAGGTCTAAAGTTAGTAAAAGAACGAAAAGCATGTGCATTTGTTAGTGCCGGTAATACTGGTGCAGTGATGGCAGCATCGACATTAATTTTGGGAAGAGTTAAGGGATGTACAAGGCCAACGATTGGTACATTTATGCCATCAGAAAGTGGTGTGACAACTATTTTTGATGTAGGGGCTAATGTTGATTGTAAGCCAATCAATTTGCTTGAATTTGCTATAATGGGAACTGTATTTGTCAGAGAGATTTATGATATAGATAATCCTTCGGTTGGGTTGCTAAGTGTTGGAGAAGAAGATAAAAAGGGTAATGATGTTTCAAAAACAGCCTTTGCGATGTTGAAATCAGCGAAAATCAATTTCTTTGGTAATGTTGAAGGTAGAGATATTACCAAAGGAACTGTTAATGTTGTAGTTTGTGATGGTTTTGTAGGAAATATTGTGTTGAAATTTGGAGAAGGTATTTATGCGCTCTTCAAATCTATGATAAAAAAAGCTGCTAAAACCAATCCCTTATTGATACCAGCTTTGTTGCTAGTCAGGTTTTTTATACGTAAAGAGTATAAAAAATTTGATTATCAAACTTATGGCGGAGTGCCATTGTTAGGTGTTAATGGGATATCAATAATTGGGCATGGTTCGAGTAGTATTTTAGCTATTAAAAATATGATTTTAAGAGCGTATGAAATGAAGCAGAAAGCTATTACAGAAAAAATAGAAAAAGGCTTATTGGAATATACTAACAATTGAGGAGTAATCCTTTGATATCTTCAAACACTATTAAAGCAACCATTACTGCTTTAGGCTTTTATGTGCCTGAAAAAGTACTGGATAACAAATATTTTGAAAGCATTGTAGAAACCACTGATGAGTGGATCACTACACGTACCGGAATAAAAGAAAGAAGAATATTAGAAAATGGTGCTGCTAGTGATTTAGGGGCAAGAGCTGTGGAAGATTTATTGAAAAAGCATAACATTGCACCCGAAGAAATAGATGCTATTATTTGTACTACCGTAACTCCGGATATGAACTTTCCTAGTACAGCATGTCTAATAGCGCATAAAGTTAATACAAAGAATGCATTTGCTTTTGATGTAAATGCAGCTTGTTCTGGTTTCCTGTATGGATTGCAAGTTGCTACTTCCTTTATTGAATCTGGTAGATACAAGAAAGTTTTATTGGTTGGCGCTGAAAAGATGTCGGCAATAACTAATTATGAAGATAGAAATACTTGTATTTTATTTGGGGATGCAGGTTCAGCTGTATTGCTTGAGCCTTCAGAGGATGCTAATATAGGTGTAATGGATATTATTCTAAGGGCAGATGGTTCAGGTAAAGACTTTTTGTTTATGCCAGGTGGAGGTAGTTTAAATCCTGCTTCTCATGAAACTGTAGATAAAAAAATGCACTATGTTCATCAAGAAGGACAAAATGTATTTAAAGTGGCTGTAACAGCTATGGCAGATATTGCTGAAGAAATAATGAAAAAGAATAATTTAACATCTAATGATATAGCATATTTAGTTCCACATCAGGCAAACAAAAGAATAATAGATGCTACGGCAAATAAAATTAAAATAGATTACGATAAAGTAATGTTGAATATTCATAAATATGGTAATACCACATCTGTAACAATTCCATCTTGTTTATATGAATATTACCATGATGGAAAATTGGAAAAAGGTGATAAATTAATACTTGCAGCATTTGGTGCAGGTTATACATGGGGTTCTGCTTATTTAGTATGGGGGCTTGAAAAAAATGGGTAAAATAGCTTTATTGTTTCCAGGACAAGGTTCTCAATATGTTGGTATGGCAAAAGATCTTTATGAAAATTATAATACTGCAAAAGAATTGATAGATAAGGCAAATGATTTGTTAGGTGTTGATTTAAAGAAAATTATGTTCGAAGGACCGGAAGAATTACTTAAGCAGACTGAATTTACGCAACCAGCAATATTTTTGCATTCAGTTGTTTTATATAGTTTGATAAATAAAATAAAGCCTGATGCTACGGCTGGACATTCACTTGGTGAATATTCTGCTTTAGTTGCTAATGGTACTTTAAAATTTGAGGATGCTATTAAATTAGTGCGTTATCGTGGGCAAGCAATGCAAAAAGCTGGTGAAGAAAATCCTGGTACTATGGCAGCAATTGTAGGATTATCTATTGAAGATTGTCAGAAAGTTGTGGAGCAGGCTAAAGATGCTGGAATTGTCCAATGTGCTAATTTTAATTCCCAAATTCAAACTGTAATATCTGGTTCTGTTGTTGGTGTAAGAAAAGCTATGGAAATTGCTAAAAGTTCTGGTGCAAAAATTGTTAAAGAGCTTCCAGTAAGTGGCGCCTTCCATTCACCTTTAATGCAAAGTGCTAAAGAGATTTTACTTGAAAAATTAAATCAAGTTGAATTTAGTGACGCTAAAATTCCTGTATATGCCAATGTGACAGCTAAACCTGTTACTGATAAAAATGAAATTAAAGAATTACTATATCAACAAGTTACAGCACCTGTTTTGTGGGTTGATACAATAATTAATATGATCAAAGATGGTTTTACTGATTTCTATGAAATAGGGCCAGGAAAAGTTTTAACCGGTTTAGTTAAGAAAATTGAACCAGCTGCAAATTGCTATAATATTGATAAAGCTGTAGACTTGGTAAACTTTATATAAAAGTAATGGAAGAAATATATCTCGATACATTTGGTAATTTAACAATAGATAGTAATACAAATGAAGTTTTATTCCCTGAAAAATGTGATTTGTTAGTTTGTGGTGGTAAGTGCTGCTATTATGGAGTAATATTAGATAAATTAGAAGTAGAAAATATTCTTAGATATCGTGATGAAATAATATCTGTTATGGATGAAACACAGAATAAGGATAGTAGTCAATGGTTTGATGAATATGTTGAAGATATGAGTATGCCGTCAGGTATTGCAAGTGGAACGCAAGTTTATTTGAAAAAGTGTGTTTTTCTTAATAAAAAGTCATGTTGTTCTTTGCAAATCGTTGAAGAAGCGGGTAAAAATAAGATTAAACCTTTTTATTGTAAAATATTCCCCTATACAATTGATAATAATACAATATCAATTGATGAATATCATATAAATAGAATTGGTGGATGCAGTAATCGTTATTATGTTGATATACCGGTTGGATTAGCTTGTAAAAAAGAAAAACAACTCGTTGAAAAAATAACAAAAATAAAAATTGGGTAATTATGATTGACTTAAAAAACAAAAGAGCCATTGTAACTGGTGGAACTAGAGGAATTGGTAGAGCGATAGTTCTTGAGCTTGCAAAGCATGGTTGTAATGTTGTTTTTACATATAGAAAGTCCAGTAATGAATCAAAAGATTTAGAAAGAGAAGCAAAAGCTTATGGAGTACAAGTTTACGGTATGCAAGCAGATGCAGCATCTTTAAAAGATGCTGAGAAAATAGTGAAATTCACTATTGAAAAAATTGGCGGCGTTGATATTTTAGTCAACAATGCAGGTATTACAAAGGATAATTTGTTGTTAAGAATGTCTGAAGATGATTTCGATACGGTTGTTGATACTAATTTAAAAAGTGTTTTCAATTACTCAAAAGCATGTATTCAACCGATGATGAGACAAAGTTTTGGTAGAATTATAAATATAACTTCTGTTGTAGGACTTTTTGGAAATCCTGGACAAGCAAATTATTGTGCTTCAAAAGCAGGAGTAATTGGCTTTACAAAATCAATTGCTAAGGAATTAGCAAGCAGAAATATAACCGCTAATTGTATCGCACCAGGTTATATTATCACAGATATGACCGAAGCATTACCAGATAAGATAAAAGAAGATATTCTTAATAAAGTTCCTTTAAAGAGGCCAGGTAAACCTGCCGATGTTGCAAAAGCAGTAGTCTTTTTATGTTCAGAATATGCAGATTATATAACAGGTCAGACTATTGCCGTAGATGGCGGTATGTCTATGTAAAAAAAAGAATTTATCCATTAACAAATAATAGGAGTTCAAAAATGGATGTTGAAGCAAAAGTAAAAGAAATTATCATGGACAAATTAGGTGTCGAAGAATCACAAATCACACCAGAAGCATCTTTTACAAATGATTTAGGTGCTGATTCTCTTGATGTTGTTGAATTAGTTATGGCTTTTGAAAACGAATTCAACATCAAAATAGATGAAGCAGATCAAGAAAAAGTTTTAACAGTTGGTTCTGCTATTGAATACATCAAAAGTAAACTTGCCTAAATCTATATAAACTGTCGGTATTTTACCGGCAGTTAATTTTTAAATAATTGATAGGTTTAACATGAAAAGAAGAGTTGTTATTACAGGTATTGGAGCTATTACTCCAATAGGTAATAATGTTTCTGATTATTGGAAAAATTTATGCGATGGTGTTAGCGGCGTAGATTTTATTACTAGATTTGATCCTAAAGATGTAAAAACTAAATTTGCTGCTGAAGTAAAAAACTATAATCCTGAAGACCATTTTGATAGAAAAGAAGTTAGAACTCTTGATTTATTTGCACAATTTGCCTTGGTTGCTGCAGATGAAGCTATTAAAGATTCAAATATAAATCATGAAGAAATTGATAAAAATAGAGTTGGAGTTGTATTCGGTAGTGGAATAGGCGGACTAAAAACTAGTGAGGAACAACATGAAGTGATGTTTAAAAATGGTCCGCAAAGAATTAGCCCTTTTTATATACCTATGATGATAGCAGATATAGCTGCAGGCCATATTTCTATAAAATACGGTTTTTCCGGGCCAAATTATGCTACTACATCTGCTTGTGCAACAGCAGCTCATGCTTTAGCTAATGCTTTTTATTTAATACAAAGAGGCTCTGCTGATATAATTGTTTCCGGAGGCTCCGAAGCTGTTATCACACCAATGGCGGTTGGAGGTTTTAATTCACTAAGAGCAATTTCAACTTGGAATGATAGACCTAAAGAAGCTTCAAGACCGTTTGATAAGGAAAGAAATGGTTTTGTTATGGGAGAAGGTGGTGGAATTCTTATTCTTGAAGAATTAGAACATGCAAAAAGAAGAGGTGCTAAAATATATGCTGAAATTATTGGTGCAGGGATGAGTGCTGATGCTTATCATATTACTGCTCCTGCTCCAGGTGGAGTTGGCCAAGCAAAATCAATAAGATGGGCTATTGATGATGCCGGTATAAAACCAGAAGATGTTGACTATATCAACGCTCACGGTACATCGACACCATTAAACGATGCATCTGAAACTGCAGCAATTAAAAAAGTATTTGGTGATCATGCTTATAAATTAGTTATTTCATCGAATAAATCTATGATAGGTCATTTGCTCGGTGCTGCTGCAGCTGTTGAAGCTATTGCAACTGTTTTAACAATTAAGGAAGGAATTATTCCTCCTACAATTAACCTTACAACTCCTGATCCAGAATGTGATTTGAATTATTGTCCAAATTCTGCTATTAAAAAAGAAGTTAATTATGCTATAAGTAATAGTTTTGGTTTTGGTGGTCATAATGTCTCACTTCTCTTTAAGAAATATGCTGAATAAAATATTTAATCTTTTCCGGGTTAAAAATCAAATTACTACAAAAGCCCGGAAAAGAGTTATTGAACATACTCAGTTTATTCTTGGACATCGTATTAAAAACGAAAATTATTTCATAGAAGCTTTCACTCATAAATCATATTCTGATTTAAAGAAAAATATTCAGAGTAATCAGAGACTAGAGTTTCTTGGAGATGCTGTATTAGATTTAGTAGTTGCAGATATCCTATTTAAAAAATATCCTTTAGAAACTGAAGGAAATTTAACAAAATATCGTGCTAGAATTGTAAATAAATATTTTCTCTATGAAATTGCTTTAGGGCTTAATTTCCAGGAATATATTTTTATCAATAAAAATCTATTGTCTTCATCCAATTTTAGCCTTGAAAATATCCTTCCCGATGCATTAGAAGCATTTATTGGTGCAGTATATTTAGATTTAGGGTATAAAATAGTTTATGATTTTGTATTGCATAAAATATTATTTAAAGCTTTTGAAAATAATATACATCTGATTGATACTGATTATAAAAGTCGTCTTCTTGAGATTATTAATTCTAGAAAACTACCTATGCCGCAATATGAAACGTATGAACATTTAGATGCTGATAACCAAAAATATTTTGAAGTTTATTTATATATTGGGAATAAGAAATATGGAAATGGTATAGGTAAATCCAAAAAAATTGCCCAACAAAATGCCGCTAAAGAAGCTATCCAATTATTAAATAAAGAAAAATAATTTTTTTCCATATTATAGTTTTTTTTTGTAAATTTAAAAAAACATTAAAAAGATTATGATATTTGTGTATGATATTGAAACCTTAGCTTTTCCTTTTGAAGCTTTAACTCCATCTCAACAAGAATATCTTCAAAGATACGCTGAAAAAATTGATGATCCTTTAGAAAAACAAAAAAAAATTGAAGAAAATATTAGATATCTTTCTTTATATCCATATACAGCAAAAATAATTACATTAGGCATGTATGAAATTAATTATGATAAAGGTGTTATCTTGTATGAAGATAAAGAATCTCAAGAAGTATGGTATGATACAGATAAACGTTTTAAGTTTATACCTTCCACTGAAGCTGAAATTTTAGAATATTTTTGGTCTAAAATTGCTAAAGCCGATAAAATTGTTTCTTTTAATGGCAAAAATTTTGATCTTCCTTTCTTAAAAATTAGATCTGCAATAAATAAAATTAAAGTACCAAAATTTGATAAAAAATTTTCTCATATAGATTTACTTGATGAATTTACTTTTTATGGTAAGTTGAGAAAATTCAATTTAGATTTTTATTGCCATGCATTTGGAATTGAGTCTCCTAAAACAGATTATGCTAATGGTATGGAAGTTAGTAATTTATATCAAGCTGGCAAATTTAAGGAAATTGCAATATATTGTTCTAAAGATATTTATTCAACATCAAAATTATATAAAATATGGGAAAATTACTTAAGCTGAAAAATCAATTTAAATCAATTTTTAATAATTTAAAATACTACTTAATGGGAATTTATCAAATTATCGATAATGATAATTTATTTTTAATGGCAAGTGCAATTACCTTTAATATACTAACATGTGTAATACCTCTTATATTTATAATATTTGCTGTTGTAGGTAATATTTTATCATATGAAGTAGTTCAAGATAAAATCTTTAATTTTGTAGAGAACTTAATTCCGTATCAATCTACTGCAAGATATATCGAACAAATTATTGAGGAGAGAGTAAGAGAATTTGTCGCATTCAAAAATACTGCTGGTTGGATTGGAGGCGTTGGGTTATTTATAACTGCAAGTAGTCTTTTTAATACACTTTCGGTTGTATTAAATAAAACTTATGAAATTGAAGTAAAGAAATCATTTATTTATGTAAAATTAAGGGATGTATTATTAATAATACTTGTTATCTTATTATTAGCTATATATATTTTGATAATTCCCATAATAGAATTATTTTTAAAAATTATCAAACTTTTGCCATTTGTAAATATTTTTCATATTCCTATAATAAATTCTTTTTTTATTTATAGTTTTTCTTTTATAATCGTATTGGGTATATTTTATATAATTTTTACTGTTATCCCACATAAACTTTTACCTGCAAAAGTTAGGTTGATAAGTGCTTTTTATACAACTTTTTTCTGGTTAGTAGCAAAATTTATTTTTGGATATTATTTAATAAAATTTGCTACATTTAGTAGAATTTATGGAACTTATGCAGTATTTATTATTGTTATATTTTGGATTTACTATTCATCTATGATTTTAATAATTGGGGCGGCTATTGGCCACTTATATAAAAACAGAATAAGTCATTAGGAGCTATTATGGATGTATTACTACTTTCCAGAATTCAGTTTGCTTTAACAGTTGGTTTTCACTTTTTGTATCCTCCCATAAGTATAGGATTGGGAGTGTTACTTGTTATTCTACAAGGAATGTATTTGAAAACCAAAGACAATGTGTATCACGACTTAGTAAGATTTTGGGTAAAGATCTTTGCTGCAATTTTTGCTGTTGGAGTTGCTACTGGTATTGTTATGGAATTTGAATTTGGTACAAATTGGTCTAAGTATTCACGTTTTGTGGGAGATGTATTTGGAAGCCCATTAGCTGCTGAAGGAGTTTTTGCTTTCTTCCTTGAATCTTCTTTCCTTGCAATTTTATTATTTGGTTGGAATAAGGTAAGTCCGAAAATGCATTTTTTCTCAACAATTATGGTTTCATTAGGTTCAATATTGAGTGCTTTCTGGATATTAGTTGCTAATTCCTGGCAACAAACTCCACAAGGATATAGAATAGTTGAAAACAATGGAGTACTCAGAGCCGAAATAATTGATTTCTGGGCAATGGTTTTTAATCCCTCAACAGTTGATAGGCTAATTCATACTATATTAGCATCATTTATGACTGGTGGCTTTTTTATGATAAGTATTGCTGCTTATTATTTGCTAAAAAAACAGCATATTGAACACGCTAAAAAAATGATGAAAATAGCCATGATTTTTACTGCTGTAGTTTCATTGCTTGAGCTTGCCAGTGGTCATAGTAATTCTCAAATGATTGCAAAACATCAACCTGCAAAATTAGCAGCTGCTGAGGCGCATTTTGATACTTTAGCACCTGGCACTTTATACTTATTTGGTTGGGTTGATGAGGTTAATCAAAAAGTTTATGGTGTTGGAGTGCCAGGAATGCTAAGCTTTTTGATTGCAGGAGATTTTAATTATCCTGTTAAAGGTTTAAATTCTTTTCCTGAAGATTTAAGACCACCTGTGAATTTTGTATTTCAAAGTTATCATATAATGGTAGCATTAGGATTTTTGATGATAGCAATTTCCTTATTGGGTGTTTATTTAGTTTGGAAAGATAAAATTGATAAAACTAACTGGTTCCTTAAAATATTGATACCTTCTTTTATTTTACCTCATGTTGCTAATCAAACAGGTTGGATAACAGCCGAAGTAGGTAGACAACCCTGGGTAGTTTATGGGTTAATGAAAACAAAAGATGCATTTTCTCCTGTTTTAGATGCCGGACAGGTCATATTTTCTATAGTTCTTTTTACAATAATATATTTGATTTTACTCGCTCTCCTTACATTTATTATAATAAAGAAAGTTAAATCTGGTCCTGTACAACAAATAACTGTAGAAAAATAAGGAGAAAATGCCATGGAACTCAATATAATCTGGTTTATACTAATTGCAGTTTTATTAACAGGTTACGCAATTCTTGATGGATTCGACTTAGGTGTAGGGTTTGTAAGTTTTTTTGCAAAAAGTGATACTGATAAAAGAATACTACTTAATTCTATTGCTCCAGTTTGGGATGGTAATGAAGTTTGGCTTTTGACGGGTGGAGGTGCTTTATTTGCAGCATTTCCAGAAGTATATGCGTCTGTTTTTTCGGGCTTTTATACAGCATTGATTCTTGTTTTGGCTTTGTTAATTTTTCGTGCAACAGCAATAGAATTTAGAAGCAAGGTTGAAAGTCCTAAATGGCGAAGTATTTTTGATAATTTGTTTTCATTATCCTCCACAATAGCAGCCTTATTGTTCCCTGTTGCTTTAGGTAATGTTGCTTATGGAGTTATGTTGGAAGGTAATAAAGAAATTACAAATTCATTTTTAAGTTTATTAAATCCATATTCTCTTATTGTAGGATTAACAGGATTATCTTTAATTATTTTGCATGGATTTAATTATGCACTTTATAGAACAGAAGGTGAGTTGTATAAATTGCTTAATGGCAAATACAATTTATTTTATTATATTTATTTAGTACTTTTCCTAATTCTTAATATTGTAACTCTATTTACTCAAAAACATTTGTTGAAAAACTATAATGATTATCCTGTTTTTTATCTCTTACCTATAATTAATTTGATATTTATTTTACTCATGATGAAATATCATAAGAGTGGATTGAATTTTAGGGCATTTATGATGTCTGCTGTATCGATATTATTAAATATGATAACATTTGCAATAGGTATGTTCCCAAATTTTGTTAATTCATTAATAAATCCTGAATATAATTTGAATATTTATAATTCTGCGTCTTCTCAAAAAACTCTCGGTATTATGCTTATAATAGCATTAATAGGTATGCCTCTTGTTATTGCCTATACTACTGTAATATATCGTGTTTTTAGAGGGAAAACTAAATTAGATGAGCATAGTTATTAAAAAGTTCTGTAATTTAATAAGAAGGGGAGTTTCTCCCCTTTTTTATTTTAAATAAATTTGTTATTAGGTAATAATTTTTATATATTAAACCAAGAATGGGGGTATTTATGAAAAAAACAATTATTTCACTACTTTTGTGTATAATTCTATATGCACAAGAACTACGAGTAACCGATATGAATGGCTATTCTGTAGAAGCACCCAAAATGGCAATATCAAATGGATATGTCCATTTAACATATGCCACTAATTACAGAATTTTATTTTAAATAAATTTGTTATTAGGTAATAATTTTTATATATTAAACCAAGAATGGGGGTATTTATGAAAAAAACAATTATTTCACTACTTTTGTGTATAATTCTATATGCACAAGAACTACGAGTAACCGATATGAATGGCTATTCTGTAGAAGCACCCAAAATGGCAATATCAAATGGATATGTCCATTTAACATATGCCACTAATTACAGATATTATAAGTTTCCTGTTACAGGTCCAACATCTCCTATATCAAATCCAATATATTTGTATCCCAATCAATGGGGACCTTACTGTGTATCTATATCAGCTTTTAATAATAATGTTTATTCTAGCTGTATAGATTGGGTTCATACTGGTTATAATTATTATACTTTTTTCTCAACTAATGGAGGTAATAATTGGCCAACACAAATATTTATAGATACAGTTGAACAAATAAATTGGTTGTCTTTGAGAAAAGATCTTCCAAATATTGTTGTTGATAACAATGGTAATTTTTATCACTTATGGTATATTTTCAAAAATCAGGGTGGAACAGGAAAGTTAATGTTTAGTAACGATGCTGGAATAACCAGAAAAGAAATTGGGGATACAAATTCAGAAGAAGCTGTTAGTATCTATGCAAGAAAAATTAATGAGCAAAACTATGTTGCAATTGTATATTATTCATCTCAAATTGGTAAAGTTTATTGTGTACTATCATCGGATGGCGGACAAACTTTCTCGCAACCCTATGAGATATTAAGGTTTGATAACGATAATGGCTTTACAAATGTTGAAAAATCATGGGTTAAAATTATGCCTAATGGCGATATATATGCTGCAATTTCCTATTTACAGATGCAATTTGGTAATAATGATCCAAATCATGAATGGATGGGTGGTACGTTTATTTACAAATCAACTGATTTGGGGAATAACTGGGATTATTTTGCTCAAATTGATACAATTTACGAATTTTATCATACTGTTTTTGATATGAAAGATGATGGAACTATTGTTAAATTATTTACAGATGGTTTGAATTTTCAGATAGGTTCTTCAAAAGATGGTATTAACTGGAATAAAACGGATAACCAAGTATCAAGAGATTCACTTTATCCTAATAGTTTTAATATGCAGTTTGTTGATAATAAAGCGGCAGTTGCCTGGATTGATAACCGTACAGGGCATGATGAGATTTATTATAAACTTATAGATATTCCAAGCCCTCCACTTGTTGCTATAGAAAATAATTTATTAAAAAATCGGTATGACATAACAATCAAAAATTATCCAAACCCGTTTAATCCTACAACCAAAATTGTTTATCAAATTCCAGTTAATAGTTATTTAAAAATAGTTTTATATGATAATTCAGGCAAACAAATAAAAACATTATACGAAGGATTTCAAGTAAAAGGAGAGTATAATATTGATTTTAATGCAAGTAATTTAGCAACTGGAGTTTATTTTGTTGAAATCAATAATACTTTGCAGAGAAAAACCCATAAAATATTATATTTAAAGTAAAATTACTTTATTGTAAAATGATTTGTTTTCGTAATTTTTTATAAATTACACAACAATAAAAACATTAAATTAAAATTTGTATAAAATCGGTTAAAAAGAGTTTACCTGAAATGAATAATTTTAAGGGGAATATCAATTTAGCCGATTTATTTATTTTAAAAATGATATTTATAACTTAAATAATAATAAATCTCATTTAATATAACTATATGATAATAATAATGTGATATAATAAATATTAATAAAAATTATTTGCATAATTAAATTAATATTAGTATATTTAATTTATAAATAATTAATAAGAGAAAATTATGATACCACAAAAAGATGACATTTTTTGGAAACAATTAGTAACAGGCAAAATTAATCATAATTTTAATTTCCAGGTAGCTGGATTACTTATTAAAAGATTAAATCTTATGACATATCTTGATAATTCAGAAGAAAATATTAACAAAGCAATTGACGAAGTATATAACTTTTTTATAACATATGAAAAATTTCTGTATAAAGATTTGATAATACTTTTAGGAATTAAACCAATTCGTAAATTATTAACATTAGAAGAAACTAAAGAACAAATAGAAAAAGGTAAAAATTTAATTATTGCTGGTTGTAGCAAATTATTAGAACAATTACCTCAAGGGAACTGGATAGGTGGAACTAGTGATTCGTTTTTGGATATTGAGGGTGGTATAACAACAGATGAAAAATTATTTGTTAACGAAATTCCAGCAAATGCATTAGATATAAAAATTGAAGAGTATTCTCACAATCATATTAAATTAATTCCTGAAAATGCATATGAAAACGGTTTCTCGATTGTAATTGTACCTTATTTAAGTAAATTCCATTTTAATTATGCTCAAAATGCTTTGAAAATAGAAGGAATATTTACACATCCAATTATAGGGTGGATTGCAGGCTATTGTAGTGGTAGTAAAGTTTCAAAAATCTATAATGGGAAAAATTTAACTTCTAGTTCACAAAAATCTGTAGTTATGCATTGTAAATTACCATCAGATACACAAGCGAAGATAAATATCATAAATTTGTTTAAACCTAATTTAGAATATAAATTAGAATTTTTAAGTGATGGATTTGAAGCTTCTGAGGTATTAGTAAATGGTAAAAAAAGAAAATTGGATGAATTTATCAACGAAGAATCTTTTAATAAAGAAAATCCAATTGTAGCTAATTATTATGGTATGTATGTAAATGTAAGTATAAAGGAAATTGATAATGATATAGTTCGTTTTTATGCACCAGTTTTTAAGAATGTAGAGTATTACTTATCTTATTTAACCGAAGATTATGTAAAAGAATTTCAATCTATTGAGAATATTTCTGCGGACCCTATTTATAGTTGTAACTGTATATTGAATTATAAGTATTCAAATATGGAAGGGAAAAAAATATCAAAATTTTTTGGACCTTCTACATTTGGAGAAATTGCTTATATATTGCTAAATCAAACAGTTGTTTACCTTGAAATAGAATAAAAAAAGGCAGGTTTGATTTACCTGCTTTCATTTTATAAAATAGCTTTTGCTTTTTTAAGACCTTGTTCTAAATCATTTAAAAGATCGTTAATATCTTCTATTCCCACAGCAATTCTGATTAATCCATCAGTAATTCCACTTTTTTCTCTCAATTCTTTTGGTACTGAAGCGTGAGTCATGCTTGCAGGATGCTGGATTAAAGATTCAACTCCTCCTAAACTTACAGCTAACTGGAATATATTTAAATTATTTAAAAGTTCAATCCCAGTTTTTATACCACCTTTAATTTCAATGGAGATAACAGCACCTGGCCCACTTGCCTGCTTATCGTGAACATGCTTTCCGGGATGATGTTGTAAACCAGGGAAATATACACGTTCTATCATTTCATGTTTATTTAAATATTCTGCAATTTTTTGTGCATTATAATTATGTCTCTCCATTCTTAATGATAGAGTTTTTACCCCTCTATGTATCAAAAAAGAGTTAAAAGGGTCTATTACTCCACCTGTTTGATTTAAAGTTTTTCTTAATAAGGTATAATGTTCTTCATTTTTAACAACTATTATCCCAGCGATAACATCTGCATGGCCATTTATATATTTAGACATACTATGTAAAACAATATCTGCTCCAAGTTGTAGTGGTTTTTGTAATGCGGGGCTCATAAAAGTATTATCAACAACAAGTAGAGCACCGTTATTGTGAGCAATTTTAGCAATTTCCTCAATATCGCAAATATTTAATATAGGATTGCCTGGTGTTTCAATATAAACTATTTTAGTATTTTTTCTTTTTACAGCTGCTTCTAATAAATTTGAATCAGCGGGATCAATAAATGTAGATTCTATACCGTATCTACTAAAAATTGTATCTAAAAGTGTGATAGTTGGTCCATATAAACTTTGAGAAGCTACAACATGATCACCAGATTTTAATAAACCTGCAAATATTGTATGAATTGATGCCATTCCACTCGCACAGCCAAGAGCTTTATAGCCATTTTCGAGTGCTGCAATTGAATTTTCCATAGCTTCGATTGTAGGGTTATTCATTCTTGTATAGTTATAACCCTTCATTTTTCCAGAAAAGATATCAGCTCCTTGTTGAGCGTTTTCAAAATGGAAAGTTGAAGTTTGATAAATTGGTGGTATTACTGGACCAAATTCATAATCTCCGATACCTGCATGTATACACAAGGTATCGAAGTTTAAATTTTCAGTGTGCATTAGAGTTCTCCTAAATTTAATTTTTTATGTTCTTAAAATAATTATTTTAAATTTTATTCTTTCATAAATTTTTGTAAAATTAATATTTTAATTTAATAGTTTTATTTGTATATTCTAAAAACATAATATTCAAATTCAAGGGTTTTGTATGGTTTTGGGAGATAAATTTTCAAAAAAAATATTGTTATTGCTTATTATTGTTGTTTTTACTATTATCGTTTCGCATTATCTTTTGTTTCAAAGTAGAAAAAATTCTTTAATAGAAAATTTTATAAATAGTAAATATGAAGAAATTACCTCTAATTGGAATAAGGATATAGAAATCATTGATAGTTTTGCTATAAAATTTGCTCAATCAAATTATGTAAAAAATCTTTTGAATAAAGATAAAGAAGAAAAAAATATAGAAATTGCTTCTCCTGTTGATGTTGTACTTTTATATAATCCGAATAAAAAAATTTTGTTTTATTATATAAGTCCACTTATACAACAATATATTAAAACAACAGAAATATTAAAAATCTATAATCCTGATTATTTGTTGCAAGATAAAAAGAAATTTACTTTACCCTACAACGGTTATGTAATACTCAACAATAGTTTGGTATATTCTTATATTTATCCAATATTTGAAAATAATAATTATTTAGGTACAGTTATTATATGCAAGCTAATTGATAAGAATTATTTAGAAAAAAATTATGGATTTGTAAATTTTCATTTTAAGTCAATTCAAAAAGACTATGAGTATCAAAATAGTAATTCAGTTTCTCAAAATATACCAATACAAATTCCTCTAAATAGTCTTTATAATGATAGTTTGGTTGTTTTTACAGGATATTATAAAAACGTTCTTGAAAAAAGCAGTTTTGATTCAAGTATTTTGGGAATTACTTTAAATATTGTTTTTATTTTAATTCTTTTGGGAGTTTTTTATTTACTCGTTAAAAGTAGCATTAATAATCAACTTAAATTATTAATTACAAAACTAAAAAAATTCAAAATAGATTTTAATTTCAAGCCATTTCAAGCAAATGAAAAATATTTGAATACTGAGCTTAATGAAGCTATAGAAGAATTACTGAAAAATTTCAGTAATTTATATCATGAAAATAGAAAAAATAGCCTTTATTTAAATTTCTTTAAAAATCAAAAAATATTGGGTTATGCACTTGTTGATAGAAATTTGGGAACAATTAAAGAAGCTAATGAAGTATTTTACCAAATATTTAATATTCCTGTTGCTGATTCATCTTTAAAATCAATTTATGATTTATACAATTTGAATAATTCCACGAGCCAGTTTTTAACAAATCTATTTATAGGAACAAAAGAAATTAAAATTGAAGAAAATATAAAATATATCCAATCTTTAGCTTATGATATAGATGAAAATGATGAAGTAGCAATATTTGTTGTTAATGTTACGGAAAAAGTAACAACATATGAAAAACTTGAGAAATTGCAATTACTGTTTAATCAACTTACAACAATTATACATAATTTAGTAACTATACCTAATATTTTTAGACTCATAGATAACGTTATAGAAGATTTATATAATTTAATGAATATTAAATTATATGATATTTTCTATATTGATCATGATAATAAAAAAATAATAAAACTATTAGATTACTTAAAAAATCAAACTCAGGATACATATGATTTTAAATTAGTTGAATATTTAAACGAAAAAAGTATTACAACAATTTCTTACATAGATATACCAGAAGAATTTAGAGTACCATTGTCTAATAACGATGCTGATTACACTAAGTTCTATCCAATAATTCAAGAAGATAAAATTCAACTTCTTTTGATTGTTGAAATAGATGAGTTAAATGATAACATAAATATAATAGATGATATCATTCATTTAATTGGTCTAATTGTATCATTTAAATCAAGATACTTTATAACAAATAGAGACATTACAAATTATGAAAGTATTAATAATAATTTAGAAAATGTTTTATCGCAAAAAAACTTAGAATTAGAGCAGATTAACAAAAAATTACTGCAAGAAATACAAAAACGTAAAGATTACGAAAATCTACAAAATGCTTTGTTTAAAATATCAGATATATTCAATGTATCCCAAAATCTTGATGAAATATTTGCCGGATTACATAGGATAATAAGAGAATTAATGTTTGCAAAGAATTTTTATATCGCATTTTATGATTCATTCACTAATTTCTTGTCTTTCCCATATTTTGTTGATGAATATGATGAACCTCCTGCACCAGAACCCTTAGGTAAAGGACTTACAGCTTATACATTAAGAAAAAAAGAATTAGTTCATGTATCAAAACAAGGTATTTTGGAGTTAGCAGAAAAGGGTGAAATAGAATTATTAGGTACTGTCCCTTGTGATTGGATAGGTGTACCTTTGATTGTTAATAATGAAGCTCAAGGGGCGCTTGTAATACAAAGCTATAATGAAAATATTGCTTATTCTAAAAATGATGAATTTATTCTAAATTATATTGGTCAGAATATTTCTAAATCATTAAAATCTCTTTATGATGCACAAAAAATTAAAGATTCAGAAATACTATTTAGAAGTATTTGGGATAACTCAGCTGATGGCATGCGTCTTACTGATGCAAGAGGATATATTGTTGATGTGAATGAAGCATTTTGTAAAATTACAGGATTAAGTAAAAAAGAAATAGTTGGCAAAATATTCGAAGAAGTATATGATAACCCAGAAGAGAAAAGAATAGAAAGTGTAAGAACATATTGTAAAAGATTTGCAAAAAGAGAAATAATAAATGTTTTTGATGTTAAAGTAAAGTTTAAGTCTGGAAAAGAGTTATTCCTTGAAATTTCAAATTCTTATATAACCCATCCTAATGGTGAAATTTTATTACTTTCGATTTTTAGGGATGTAACTGAAAAAGTATTAAAAAATGAACAAAATCTACTACTTTCTCAAACTTTGCAAAGTATTGGCGAGGCAGTAACTATTTGCAATGAATTTGATGAGCTTATCTATGTTAATGAAGCATTTGAAAATCTTTATGGCTATAAAAGAGAAGAAATAATAGGAAAACATATATCAATATTAAGACCTACAGAACTTAAAAATAATGCTAAAATTAAAGAAGAAACAGAAAAAGGTAGTTGGCGTGGTATTATCTACAATGTAAAAAAAGATGGGACTGTTTTTCCAATCAGATTATCAACTTCTACAGTTAGAGATAGTAATGGTAAAATTATGGCCTTGATTGGTATTGCAGAAGATATAACCGAAGAGATAAAACAACTAGAATTTGAATTATTCATAAAAAATAGAAGAGAAAAAATACAACAAGCAATTTATAGCTTAACAAAATTGGATTTTGGGGATTATAAAAATTCTGTTGAAAAAGTTTTAACTGTTTCGTCTGAAGTGCTGAAAGTTGATAGAGCAAAAATATGGTTGGTTAATGAAGATTTAACGGGTACATGTAATTTTGATTGGGATAATCAAGGAAAGAAATTTTTGCCTGTATCAAGTATAGACTTTAATGATTTTAAAGAATTTTTTGAATTGCTTTGCAACAACCAATATGTTGATCATAATTTAATTAAACAATATCAATTTAAAATACCATATCAGTATGAAAAATCTTTTTTAGATATACCTATTATTAGTAATAAAAAAGTAATTGCTATTTTAAGATACTTATCATATAATGAACGTGAGTTCATCCGAGAAGAATATGAGTTCGCACAAACTGTAAGTTACATTGTTGCAATTGCAATTGAGAATAAATTAAAATTGCAGCTTCAGGAAAAAATACAAGAAAATGAAACTAAATTCCGCTCTTTAGTTCAGGATTCCAGTGATATTATTAATATTATTGATGAAAATGGTTTTATATCTTATACGAGTCCTTCGGTTACAAAGGTATTAGGGTATCAACCTGATGAGATGAATTCTAAGACTATTTTTGAATTCTTAGAGTTAAGAAGTTTTTCTGAAAATAAAGAAGTTTTTAGAAAATTAAGAAAAGAAAAACATATTGATGATGTTGTAATTACTCTTCAAATAAGAAATAAAGAAGGTAATTATATTTATATTGAAACTGTTATTAAGGATATGAGAGATAATCCTTATATTAAAGGCTTCGTATGTAATTCTAGGGATATTACAGAACGTAAGAACTTTGAAAATAAACTTAAAGAAATGAATGATAATTTAGAAGATCTTATAAACCAAAGGACAAAACAATTAGAAAAAGTAGTTGCACAATTACAAACAAAAAATCAATTTCAGGAATTTGTAACCTCTGTTATTGCTGAGTTTGTGAATACAGAATATTCTACAATTGAAAAAAATATAGAGAAGTTTTTATCAGAGATCTGTTCTAAAATTGATTTTGAAAGAATAACATTGTTGCACAACGATGAAAAAACCGAAAATTTAATTGACCTTTATTCTTATTCTTTGTTAGGTGAAGAAGATAAATATCTAATGGGTGATGCTTTAGTGAGTATGGGCCCAGAATTTTATAATACTTTTACAGGAGAAAATAAAGAAATTTACGTTTATAATACTGATGAGGTTAGTGGTAGAAAAAAAGAAATCATAGATAAAATGTTTGCAAAAGTTCTTGTGATTATTGAAGTAAAAATAAAAAATAAATTATTTGGTTATGTAGCCCTTAGTACCAGAACTAAATATAGCTTTATAGATAACGATAAATTAGAGTTGTTAAAAATTGTATCAGAACTTATAATTACAACTATTCAAAGAGTTGAAGCAGAATATGAAACACTAAGATTATTACAAATCTTAGAATCATCAAAGAATGAAATATTTATTTATAGGTTTGAAGACTTAAAATATGAATACGCTAATACAAGTGCTCTAAATAAAGTAGGTATTACCAAAGACGAATTGCTTAATTATACACCAATGGACCTATTACCAGAGTTTGATGAAGAATCTTTAAGATATATGTTATTACCTTTAGTAGAAGGTAAAAAAGATACCGTTACAATTCAAACATATCACTCAAAGGTTAATGGTGAATTTTATCCTGTTGAAATTACTTTGATTGCACTAAAAGAAAAGAATAGGTATATAATTTTGCATGAGAGTAGAGATATCAGCGATAGAATTAAAGCGCAAGAATTACTGTGGCAAAAGGAACAAGAATATAGATCACTACTCGAAAGCTTAGAAGCTAATGTATGGCGTATGGAATTAGAAACTCTTAAATTTAAATTTGTTAGTAAAGGTATTGAAAAAATACTAGGTTATACGATTAAGGAATGGTTAAATACTGAAGATATTTTCGTTAAATCTTTATATCCAGAAGATAAAGAATTTGTTTTGGAAGAAATTAAAAATATTATTAAAAATAATGAGACAAAAGAAATAGAATATAGATTAATTAAAAAAGACGGTAGTATTGTTTGGGTATTAGATAATATTAGACCAGCTTTGCAGATGGTTTATCCAGGTGAAATAGTTGGAGTTATGACTGATATAACTACTAAGAAAATTACTGAGCAACAGATTAAACAATCAGAGGCTAACCTAAAAGCAATATTTAACAATAGCTTACAAGCATTTTTACTGTTAAACAAAGAATGCTTAATTTTAGAACATAACATTGTAGCAGACAGAATATTTTTACAGTATTTTGATTTTACTTTACAAAAAAACATTAATTTCATAGAGATATTAGAAAAAAAACAAACAAAAGAAATTATTGATAATATCAATGAAGCATTTTACTCAGCTCTTTCTGGTAAAAATATCACTATTGAAATTTCTATAATTTGTAATAAAAGTTTAACACACTGGTTTGAAATGAGTTTTACTGGTGTTAATTCAGATGGTAATATTGATATTGTTTGCTTGAGTTTTATTGATGTAACTGAAAGAAAGAATGCATTGACTTCACTTTATCAAAGTGAAGAAAGATTTAGAAATCTTGTACAAAATTCTTCTGATTTAATATTAATTATAGATGCCAATGGTATCATAAAATATGCGAGTCCATCTATTACCAAAATAACAGGGTTTACTACTACAGAAAAAGTTGGCGAAAGTCTATTTTCTGGTTTAGCACCAGAAGATATTAATAAAATATCTCTTGTTATTGAAAAATTATTATTAGAACCTGGTCAATCTATTTCTTTTGATTTCAGATTCAAAAATAAATCTGGCAACTGGATTTATATGGAATCTGTTGTAAGTAATATGTTGAATTATCCAAGTATAGAGGGAATTGTTATAAACTCGAGAGATATCACTGATAGAAAAAAAGCAGAGGAATTATTACAATATAGATTAAAATTTGAAAATGCAATTTCTTCTCTTTCAACTAAATTTATTACAATTACCTTAGAAGAATTTGATAAAGCGATTGAAGAATCCTTAAAAAGTTTATCTATTATGACATTTTCAGATATTATTCAAATTTATTATTTTAATGATCAAATGCCCGAATTAAGATATAATTATCTTTCAATACAAGCAGGAAATAAGAAAATATCCTTAAATTTGGCATCTGAATATGGTTATCAATTTGTAAATGAAGTAAAAAAAGGAATTGTTTTTTATTATGAAACGCAGGATTGGAACGACGAATACCATATTAAAAATTATTTGATACAAAATAATATTTTCAACATAATATGTATTCCTTTCAATTCTAAAGAAAATGTTATTGGTTTTATGGTTATTGGATATGCTCACTTTGTTGATAATATTAAGAGTGATATATTGAGTTTATTTAAGGTATTAGGTGAGATTTATACTAATGCATTTGTTCGAAAAGATACAGAAGAAAAGATTAGAAAATATAACAAAGAATTAATTGCTGCAAGAGAAGCTGCTTTGGAAGCATCAAGGCTTAAATCGGAATTTGTTGCTAATATGAGTCACGAAATTAGAACACCTCTTAATGGTGTTATTGGTATGACGGGATTGTTATTAAACACAAATTTGAATCGTGAACAAAGAGAATTTGTAGAAATTATAAGAAGCAGTGGCGATGCTTTATTAAGTATTATCAATGACATATTAGATTTCTCAAAAATTGAAGCTGGTAAACTCGAACTTGAAATTATTGAATTTAATTTAAGATATCTTGTTGAAGAAACATTAGAAATGTTTGCACATAAAGCCCATGAAAAGGGCCTTGAACTTGCCGGATTTATTAATCCTGATGTGCCTGAGGTTTTAACAGGTGATCCTAGTAGATTAAGACAAATTATAGTTAATCTTGTGGGTAATGCTTTGAAATTTACTGAACAAGGTGAAGTTGTTGTTAGGGTTATGTTAACCTATGAAGATAATGACAATGTTATGTTATGTTTTGCTGTTAGTGATACTGGTATAGGTATTAAACCAGAAGTTAAAGAAATTTTATTTGAAGCATTTACTCAAGCTGATGGTTCAACAACTAGAAAATATGGTGGAACTGGATTAGGATTATCAATTTCTAAAAAATTAGTTAACATGATGAATGGAGAAATAGGTGTTGATAGTGAATTTGGAAAAGGTAGTACATTCTGGTTTACAGCTAAATTTAGAAAAATTGCAAGAAAAGTTGAGAAAAAATTATTTAAAGATAACAGATATTCAAATCAAAGAATACTTGTTGTAGATGATAATGAGATTAATAGATTTATATTGCATAACCAATTAAAAGTATGGGGATTAAGAAGTACTGAAGTTGAATCTGCTGATGCAGCACTTGAAGTGTTATCTAATGCATATAATAATAATGATGCTTATACTGTTGCAATATTAGATATGCATATGCCAAATAAGGATGGAATAGATTTAGCAAAGGCTATTCGTGAAGATAAAAGATTTGATGATTTGAAATTGGTTATGTTAACATCTATGATGTTTAGTGATAAGGAAGCAATAAATAAATATAGAATTAGTAGAGCGTTACATAAGCCTATTAAACAATCAAATTTATTTGATGCATTAGTGACTATTTTTGAAGGTACTAATGAACAATTAACAGAAGAATTTAATGAGCAAATCACAATAGAAGAACAAAAAGAGGCAAATAAAGTTTCATACAGAGTTCTTGTAGTTGAGGATAATCCAACAAATCAAAAAGTAGTGTCTTATATGTTAAAACAAATGAATGCAATAATTGATATTGCCTCTAATGGTAGAGAAGCATTCAATATTTTAAAACATACTAATTATGATGTTGTATTTATGGATTGCCAGATGCCTGAAATGGATGGTTTTGAAGCTACAAGAAGAATTAGAGAATATGAAAAAGAACATAATAAGCCTCATGCACTAATTATAGCAATGACAGCTAATGCTCTGCAGGGAGATAGAGAAAAATGTTTACTTTCTGGTATGGATGATTATATTGCAAAACCTGTAAATCCAAAAGATATACAAGCAGCATTTGGAAAATGGTTACATGGGAAAACTCAAGAAGATCGAGAAAAAAATAAACCTATTGTTGGCGATGTTAAAATGCAAGATGAATCAATTTTAACAAATGATAATAATTATATGAATGTTTCTGTAGAGGCGAAAGATAAAAATGAGCAACCTAAACCATCAGTTCCAAGAGAGGGAGATCCTGATTATGTGGTACTTGACAAAGAAAGATTAGAGCTATTAAAAGGATTAGATGAAGATGATGCTAGTTTAGTTGATGTCTTTATATTATCATATATTGAAGATGGTGAAAGATTAATTAAAGAAATGGAGAATGCATATAATAATAAAGATCCTAAAGCATTAAAAGAAGCAGCTCATGAATTAAAAGGCGGCTCAGGTAATGTTGGTTGTAGAATATGTCAATCTATATGTTTTGATCTTGAAATGAAAGGTAGAAATTTAGATTTAAGTGAAGTAGATGTTCTATTGGGCAAACTCAAAGTTGAATTCGAAAAAGCTAAGATTGCTTTAGCTGAATATCTTGCTGAAAATATTTGATTTATACAAGTTTTTTTTGTATTTTAAATTTTAACAAATTATGATTTTAGGATATGATTAAGGATTTAAAAATACTTATCGTTGATAACGATAAAATGGTTAGGCTTCTCCTCAATAGATTAATTAGTAAAAAATTCAAAGCAGAAGTTTTAGAAGCAGAAGATGGGTTACAAGCATTAACTGTTATTAAAGAAAAGAAGCCTCATTTGATTTTACTGGATATAACCATGCCTATCATGGATGGTGTGGAGGTAATGCAAAATTTAAGAGCAACTGAGGAATTTAAGGACCTCCCTGTTATCATAATGTCTTCTACAGATGAAAAAAACACTGTTATGAAATTAGTTCAACTTAAAATTTCTGATTATATACTAAAACCTATTGATATTTCAAAAGCTTATGAAAGAATACAAAGTGTTTTGGAAAAATTAGAAAGAGAAAGTAATATTCCAAAACCTGTTATACAAAAAGAAGAAGCTGAAGAAAAAGTTGAAACAACACAAAATTTAGCAAAAAAACTATTAATAGTTCATACTAATGAAAATTATAGAGCAGAATTAAAAAATTATTTTGTCAATGAATTTGAAGTATTTGAGGCAACAACAGGTATAGAAGCTTTACAAATATTTATCAAACAAAATACAAATTATGTTATTATGGGGGATGGAATTTCGTTAATTAATGAAATTTCCCTAACAAAAAAAATGAAAGAAAAAAATACGAACTCAAAAATAGCTTTTATTTACACTGTAAATAAACCTGTTGAAGAAAATTTATTTGTTACTGTTCAACATAAAGATTTGGATGTTAATACACTATCTCTAAATATATTAAATAGCTTTAAATAATATGAATAAAATTTTACTCACTTTTATTTTATTATTCTTAACTAAGAATGTATTAAGCTCCGATTATGGGGGCTTTTCTTATTTATTGAGTTTAGATTCAGATAAAAGATATCTTAATGCTAACTCTTTTTCTGATGTTATTACAGTGGGTGATACTATTTGGGTTATATCATCTAAGGGTATTCACATTAGTAGAGATTTTGGTAAATCCTGGGAAAATCAAGAATTTGCTGGAAAAAGTATTTCTGCTATAGGATATAATTATTATAATAAAACAATTTGGATAGCATTTGCTAATAATGTAGATATAAATGGTCAAAAATTACCTAATGGGTTAGGGCTTGCATACTCTGAAAATTTTGGGAAAACTTGGAATAATATTCCACAGCCTATCGACAAAAATGAAGATAGTTTGGAGTTTTATGGTCAAAATAAATTGAGAGCTCTACCAATAACTACCACTATAAATAACTTAGTTTATGATATTGCGTTTTCTAAAAATACAATCTGGATAGCTACTTTTGCAGGAGGATTGAGAAAATCTACTGATAATGGCAAAACCTGGTTAAGAGTAGTTTTACCTCCTGATTATATAGATACAATAACTCCAAACAAAAGTTATTCATTTACACTTTCACCTACATCTGGTAGAATGGAGCTAGAAAATAATTTAAATCACAGAGTTTTTTCTGTGGCATCAATGAATGATAGTATTGTTATTGTAGGTTCCGCTGGTGGTGTTAATATCAGTTTTGATAATGGAATATCCTGGGTTAAAACTACTGCAAATAATAAGAGTTATGGAATATCTGGTAATTTTGTAACAGCAATTCTACCAATTATTATAAATGATGCTATATATATAGCAAGCTGGAAAGCTGAAGGACAAAATGAGTTTAATGCGATTAGTTTTACAACAAATTTTGGTGAAACCTGGAATATGGTAGCAAGAGAGCATAAAGTTTATAATTTTACAAATGCAGGAAATGATATTATTGCTGTTACTGAAAATGGTGTATTAAGATCTTCAAATGGTTTTAATTGGGATAAAATTACTTATTTTTATGATTCTTTTTCTAAATTAAATACATTTGATAGTAAATATTATGGTTCTGCAACAATTGATTTAGGAGATTCTTTGGATATTTATTTTGCTGGAAATAGTAATTTAGTAAAAATTAGAGAAGCTAAAAATAATATATTTTGGGATGGCTTCTGGACAGTATATTTTGCAGTTGATGAGAATTTCCCAACCAGTAAAACATATGCTTATCCAAATCCTTTTTCTCCTTCTATTGATGGTTTGTGTAAAATTAAGTATTCTATAGCAGGACAGAATAAAAAAGTTACTATCAGAATATTTTCTTTCGATATGTTACCTGTAAGAACTTTAATTCAAAATGTTGAAAGAGGAATAGGTAATCATAATATTTCAGATAATGAGATTATCGATTTTTGGGATGGTAAATCGGATGATGGGAAAATTGTAGCGAATGGTGTTTATTTTTATAGAATAGATATAGATGGTTTTAAACCTTTGTATGGTAAAATAATGGTTGTAAAATGAAAAATAAAATAATATTACTAAGTTTTTTGTTAATAAATTTTGTGTTTTCTCAATCATTAAGCACAAAGCAAGGTGGGTTTGTTAGAATTGGTTATGGTGCTTATGGAATGAGTTTAGGTAACGCTTTATCATCTGTAGATAATGGCTATGCAAATTCGCTTTATAATCCTGCTTTATCTTCCTTTAGTGTGAATAATAAATTAGATTTAGATTATACATTTTTATCTTTAGATAGAAAATTGAATTTTTTATCATTTTCGAAATATTTTGAAAAAAAACAATATCGTAATGAAAAAGATCCATTAAGAACAGCTATATCTATAGGTTTGGTTAATTCTGGTGTTTCTAATATCGAAGAAAGAAATGATAATGGAGATTTTTTAAGAACTATATCTACCACTGAAAATTTATTTTTTTTGAATGTATCCAATCAATTTTCTAAAAAGATTACTTTTGGAATAACAATTAAATATTATTATTACAGTTTATATAAGGATGTTAAAGCTGATGCTGTAGGTGTGGATTTAGGTTTGCTGTATAAATTTAATCCTAATTTGAATTTTAGCTTTTCCATTTTTGATTTAAATAGTGCTTATAGATGGGATACAAGTCCAATTTATCGTGAGTATGGCGGTAATTATAAAGAAGATTTTCCGATTATAAAAAGATTTGGTCTAGCGTATAATAACAAAGTTAATGATAATATTTCCTATTTAATTGCTTGCGATTATGATATATATGATTCTAAATCAAAATATTTAAAAATGGGGTTAGAATTATCATATGATGATCTATTCTTTTTCCGTACTGGTATGGATAGATTGGATTTTAGTAATAAGGATGATTATAAGTATTCTTTTGGGTTTGGAATTATGCAAAATATGTTTAACTATAATGTGCGTATCAACTATGGATATATTGTTGAACCATACAGTTTAGAGAATATTCATATTCTTGGAATAAATGTGGTTCTATAAGATGAACTATAGAATATCTTTACTTATATATATATTAGCAAATATAAGTATATATGCTTCTCAAGTAGAAATTTTATCTACAAAAAATAAGAATGATATTATAAAAAAAATTAACTCTTTAAGTAAAGAAGATAAATTATTACTGCAAAATATTAACCGTTGTGACGAGAAATATTTTTTTAATAAAGATAGTATTATATTTCCGATTAATTATCAAGATAATTTTATCTTTTCTTTATTCCCGCAAAATTTGCAGTTTCTCAGTGAAATAAGTAAATTAATATTTGTTGACCAAGAATATCAAGTTTTTGTTGCTTATAGTTATGGTAAGATTGTAAACTGGGGTGCTGTAAATAGTGGGAAAAAATCAACTCCAACGCCGGAAGGTCTTTATTTCGTAAATTGGAGGCATCCAAGAAAAATTAGTTCAATTGATCCAAATTGGATTTTGAGATTTAATGTTAATATTGATGATAAAGAAGGTATTGGTTTTCATCAATTTGCAATGCCTGGATATCCTGCCTCACATAGCTGTATAAGATTATTTAGAGAGAATGCCTATTGGTTATACAATTGGGTGGATTTATGGAAAGTTGCTCCAGGATTTGTAATATTGAATAGAGGAACGCCAGTTATAATATTTGGTAAAGGAACAGAATTTTATAGAAATAAATTGTATCAAATTTATAGAGATAATAAAAAAAGAGATGAAGATTTTTTAAAGGCAATTTATTTAAAGTATAGTAACAAAATAATGATCAATCAACAAATTATGAAATCAAATTTGGAGAAGAAATAAATGTTAAGTTTTTTGAAAAAATTTTTCCCGGATAAACATCAAAAAGCACTAAATGAAATATATCCTATTGTAGATGAGATAAATAAAATTTATGAAACACTACATTCGCTTACAGATGATGAATTAAGAGCTAAAACTCAAGCTCTAAAGGATAAAATTTCAAATGAAGCACAGCCTTTAAGAGAAAAAATCAATCAAATTAAAGAACAATTAAAAGTTGAAACTGATGATAAGGTAATACATAATATTTCAACTGAATTAAAAGAATTAGAAAAAGAGCTAGATGAACTTTATGAAGATATATTAGAAGAGATACTTCCGGAAGCTTTCGCTATTGTTAAAGATACTTGTAGAAGATTAGTTGGTAAAACTTATGATGTTGTTGGTCATAAGGTCACCTGGAATATGATACCTTATGATGTTCAGTTGATAGGTGGTATTGTGTTGCATCGAGGGAAAATTGCAGAAATGGCAACTGGAGAAGGTAAAACGTTGGTTGCAACATTACCTTTATTTTTAAATGCTTTGACTGGACGAGGAGTTCATTTAGTTACAGTTAATGATTACTTAGCAAGACGTGATAGTGAATGGATGGGAGAAATATTTAAATTTCACGGTTTAACTGTTGGATGTATTCAATCTCAAATGTCTAATTCGGAAAGAAAAAAACAATACGAATGTGATATTACTTATGGTACAAATAATGAGTTTGGTTTTGATTATCTTAGAGATAATATGGCTATTAATATAGAAGATACTGTTCAAAGAGGACATATTTATGCAATAGTTGATGAGGTGGATTCTGTATTAATTGATGAAGCAAGGACGCCACTGATTATTTCCGGACCAGTTGAAAGTGACGATAGCCAATTTTACGAACTCAAGCCTAAAGTTGAGAGTTTATATCGTAAACAAATGCAGTTGGTATCTTCGATTGTTGCTGAAGCTGAACAGCTATTACAAAGTGAAAATAAAGAAGATCAATTTAAAGCCGGTGTTTTATTGTTACGAGCTCATAGAGGTCTTCCTAAACATAAAAAGTTATTAAAGTTATTAAGTGACGCTTCTTATAAGAGATTAATGTTAGAAACAGAAATGGAATATCTTAAAGAGCAAGCCGTTAGAATGCACGAGATAGATGATGAATTATATTTTGTAATAGATGAAAAGCATAATATAATTGATTTGACAGAAAAAGGTAGGGAAGAGCTATCTAAAGGAACACCCGAAGGTAAAGATTACTTCGTCTTACCTGACCTAGGTACTTTGATTAGTGAACTTGAAAATAATAAAGAATTATCTTTAGAAGAAAAAGCTCAAAAGAAAGAGGAATATTATAAAACATATTCGATTAAAAGTGATAGATTACACATCCTTCAGCAGTTATTAAAAGCTTATACTTTATTTGAAAAAGACGTTGAATATGTTGTAACTGAAGATAAAAAAATTGCTATTGTTGATGAATTTACGGGTCGTATTCTACCTGGTAGAAGATATTCTGATGGTTTACATCAAGCTATTGAAGCTAAAGAAAGTGTTCATGTTGAACAAGATACTCAGACGCTGGCAACTATTACTCTTCAAAACTACTTTAGAATGTATAAAAAATTAGCTGGTATGACTGGTACTGCAGAAACAGAAGAAAATGAATTTTATGATATTTATAAATTAGAAGTTGTTGTTATACCTACAAATAAACCTTGTATAAGAGAAGATTTAGACGATGCAATTTATAGAACAAAAAGAGAAAAATATAATGCTGTTATAAAGCAAATTGAAGAGTTGAGAAAAGAAGGAAGACCAGTTCTAGTGGGTACAGTATCAGTTGAAGCATCTGAAACTTTAAGTAGAATGTTAAAAAGAGTTGGTATTCCTCATAATGTATTGAATGCTAAGCAACATCAAAGAGAAGCGGAAATTATAGCTTTTGCTGGTCAAATGGGAGCAGTAACAATTGCAACAAACATGGCAGGTCGTGGTACTGATATAAAGTTAGGTCCTGGTGTTGCTGAGAAAGGTGGATTGTATATTCTTGGTACAGAAAGACATGAATCAAGAAGAATTGATAGACAGTTAAGAGGTAGAGCTGGTAGACAGGGTGATCCTGGTACATCTAAATTTTTTATTTCTCTTGAAGATGATTTAATGCGACTTTTTGGTAGTGATAGAATAACTCGAATTATGGAAAGAATGGGATTTGAAGATGGAGATGTGATTGAGCATCCTATGATTACTCGTTCTGTTACAAAAGCACAAAAGAAAGTTGAAGAGAATAACTTTGCAATTCGTAAAAGATTGCTTGAATATGATAATGTGATGAATCAACAACGTGAAGTAATTTACGCAAGAAGAAGAAATGCAATTTTAGGTAATAGATTAAAATCACAAATATTCGAATATTTGGAAGATTATACAGAAGAAGTTGTATCTATGTATTATGATACTGCTGATGCTAAAGGGTTAAAGGATAAAATATTACAAGATTTATTGGTAAATGTGGATATTCAACCAGATGATTTTAGAGATAAGAGTATTCAACCTTTGGTTGATAAAATTGTTGCTGAAGCCAAAAAATTCTATGAACAAAAAGAACTTAGATTAGGTACTAATTTGATGGCAAATTTGGAAAGATTTGCAACACTTTCTGTTATTGATGAAAAATGGCGTGAACATTTGAAGAATATGGATGACTTAAAAGAAGGTATCAATCTTCGTGCTTATGGGCAAAAAGATCCTTTACTTGAATACAAAAAAGAGTCTTACGATTTATTCATTAATTTACTTGTTGATATAAGAAATAATATTTTATCATTTGCCTTTAAAGCTTTTCCGCATATTCCACAAGAGGTTGAAATTCAACAAAAGAGGAAACCAAGGAATATGGTACAAGTTAAAGAAGAAGTTGGTGCTTATGCATCTGCAAATCAACATCAGCAGGCAAGAAGAGATCCCATAAGAGTTGAGGAAAGAGTAGGAAGAAATGAGCCATGCCCATGTGGTAGTGGAAAGAAATATAAGCATTGTCATGGTAAATAAAATTGAAAACAAATAAATTCTGAGGGAACATTAATAATGTTCTCTCATTTTAAATTTAATTGATACACAATGAAAAAATCTACTAAAATATCTATAGTTTTTATTTCTTTATTTTTTTCTTCATGTATTTACTGGCAAGATTTTAATGCTTATTTTAATCTTTATTATAATGCTTCTACAATTTTTGAAAAGGCTGAAAAATCCTATATTTCTCAAAAGAAAGATGTTTTTGAATTTGTTGAACCAAATCCTTCCGGTAATTTAAATAATGATTTGGTTAAAGTTGTTGAAAAATGTTCAAAAATATTGCAAAATTATACTGAGACTAATCTCATTCCTAAAGCAATAATGCTTACTGGCAAAGCGCTTTATTATCAAACCAGTTTTGTAAGAGCTAAAAGAAAATTTAACGAAATGTTGGCCGAAAAAATCAGTTACGATGATTCACTTTGGGCAATTTTTTGGCTTGCAAAAACTGATATGCGATTAGGTAATCATACAGAAGGCTTACAAAAATATGATTTACTGCTACAAAACAGGGAACTACCTGATGAAATCAAGGAACAAGTATACCTTGAGCAAATCAAGTATTATAAATATAAAAATGATAAACCAAATTTGGTAATTTCACTTAATTATTTTGTGAAAATATCAAACGATGAGAGTATCTTACCTAATGCTTATATGTTACTTGGTGATATATATTATTCTTCTAATGATTTTTTAAGAGCAATGGATGCTTATAAAAAAATTGATAATTTCCCGGTCGTTAATAACGAACTACTGTTTAATTCCAAAAAGATGTATATTAAATGTTTGCAAAAGTTAAACAAAAATCAAGAAGCAGGAGTACAACTTTTAAAACTCAGGAAAAATTTAAATTATAGTCAATTTTTCTCAGATATTGATCTTGAGTTAGCCAATATTATATTAAATTTAAATGATACAAGTTCTGCCTTTGCGTTATATCTAGCTATTGATACATTATATAAAAATTCTATTGCAGCTGCTATTTCAAATTATCAAATCGCGAAGTTATATGAGAACAGATTTAAGAAATTAGATTCTGCTTTTGCCTATTATTCAAAAGCAAGCAAAATGGTATTGCCAAAAGAATTATTAGATACTACAAATATAAAACTGGGAGTTTATAGTAAATATAATCAATACAAAAATAATATCTATGAAATATTGTATGTTATACTAAAGAAAGATACAATAATTACTTTAATGCAAAAATGTGATTCAACATCACAATATTATGATAAAAGTGATACCATATCACAAAAAGTGTTAGAGGAATATATCAAGAAATTTGAAAAAGATGCTATTTATGCAAAGTATAAAAATTTTTCAAAAGATAGTCTTAACAATTTATTAGGGGAAAATTATTTCGAGCTTTCATTAATATTTGAAAATGATTTAGGTTTGTTAGATTCGGCGTTAGTTTTAAGAAAATTAATAGCACAAAATCATAAAAATAGCAGAGTTTATCCTTTAAATTTGTATATGTTATCATTAAATGAGGAGAAAGTAGGAAATAAAAATGTATCGGATAGTTTGTTGAACATAATATATAATAATTATCCCTATACAGAGCTGGCAAATTTTGTTGCAAAAAAAATTGGAAAACAACCATATATAATAGAAAAAGATTCTGCGGCAATTAAATTTGAACAAATTAAAGAAACAGATGATTATAGAAACAATATTATGAAGTATAAAAATATTATAAAAAATTATCCCAATAGCATATATGCAGTGAAATCGCTTTTAGTTATAGGGGATATTTTTGAATATAAATTAAAAAAATATGACTCTGCATATGCTTATTATAAATCTGCAATAATCAAAGGTGAAAATATTGTTCCTAAAAGAATTAAAAATAAAGTTGATATGTATGAAAAGTTTATAGCTAAAACTACAAGTGATACAGTAGCATTAGCTTTGGGTAATGTAACAATAGGTACAAAAGATGTAATTCAAAATGAAATTAAAAACGAAGAAAAAAATGTAATGATCAAAGAAGATAAGGTGGATATTCAGTACGAAATGAATATGTTTGATATTAGGACTGTTTTAGAAAGAAGAAAGAAAAGAACGATATGGTAATATTATGAGGAAGCTGATAGTATTAACATTATTTATGAATATCTATATCTTTTCAAATTATCATGATACATCGATCGTTAAATTAAAGGATATAGATCCTACAATTTTACAAGATGTTAGATATGCGACAAAAAATAATTTTACAGGCAAAGTATTATATAAACACAAAGATGTCTATCTTAGATATGAGGTTGCTTGTTCATTGAAAAAAGTAAATGATTATTTGAAAAAAAATTATGGCTATAGATTATTGGTATATGATGGATACAGACCTTTAAGTGTTCAGAAAATTATATGGGATGCATATCCTAATACTAATTATGTAGCAAGCCCTAAAAAAGGTTCACGGCATAACAGGGGAGCTTCAGTTGATTTAACATTAGTTGATAAAGATGGTAAACCACTGGAAATGGGCACAGATTACGATGATTTTACTAAAAAAGCTTATGCATATTACAAGGATTTGCCAAAAAATGTTTTAGCAAATCGTAAATTGCTGCAAGATGCTATGACTAAATTTGGTTTTAGAGTTATGACTTCTGAATGGTGGCATTTTGATTTTGTAAATTGGGAGAAATTTAACTTAATAGATTATATACCAGACTAAAAAAATATTATTTTAGAAAAAAAATTTGATTTATTTGAAAAATTTATTTAAATTTGTAGTTCTAAAAATCTATACAACAGGAGAATAAAATGTACGCAATTGTGAATATAGCTGGTCAACAATTAAAAGTAGAAGAAAATAAGTATTATTTTGTACCAAGACTTGCTGCTAATGTTGAAAGTGAATTAGAATTTGATAAAGTTTTATTGGTTGATGATGGAAGTAATGTTAAAGTTGGTCTTCCTACAGTAAGTGGTGCAAAAGTAAAAGTTAAAGTATTAGAACACCTTAAGGATGAAAAGGTATTAGTGTTCAAAAAGAAAAGGGTAATATCATATCAAAAAATGAATGGGCACAGACAATACCTTACAAAAGTTCTTATTACAAAAATTGAAAATTAAGAGGTTATAAAATGGCTCATAAGAAAGGACAAGGTTCATCTAGAAACGGTCGTGATAGTAATGCTCAAAGATTGGGCGTTAAAGTTTTTGGCGGACAAAAAATTAATGCAGGTTCTATCATAGTTCGTCAAAGAGGGACAAAATTCCATCCTGGTAAAAATGTTGGAAAAGGTAGTGATGATACTTTATTTGCATTAATTGATGGTGTGGTTAAATTTGAATATGGACGCAATGATCGTAAATATGCTAGTGTATATCCTGTAGAAGCATAATATAAAGCTGCTAAAAAGCAGCTTTTTTTATTTTGTTTTTATAAAAAAAAGTTGTAATTTAAAATTCACCAATAAAAAAAATAGGGTTGAGAATCATGAAAAAAATTACTGTAATCGGTGCTGGTAATGTTGGTGCTACAACAGCGCAAAGAATTGCTGATAAGCAATTAGCCGAACAAGTTGTATTGGTTGATATAGTTGAAGGTATTCCGCAAGGTAAAGCTTTGGATATGTGGGAAAGTTCACCTGTTGAAGCTACAGATACTAAAGTTATAGGTACAAATGGATATGATGAAACTGAAGGCTCTGAACTTGTTGTTATTACAGCTGGAATGGCTAGAAAACCTGGAATGAGTAGAGATGATTTATTAAAAATTAACAAAGATATTGTATCTAAATGTACAGAAAGTGTAGTTAAAACTTCACCTAATGCTATTATTGTTGTAGTTTCAAATCCATTAGATGTTATGGCTTATGTTGCCTGGAAAGTTTCCGGTTTTGAGAGAAATAGAGTTGTTGGTATGGCTGGCGTTTTGGATACTGCAAGATATAAATTATTCATATCTGAAAAATTAGGTGTTTCTATAAAAGATATACATGCTATGGTATTAGGTGGTCACGGTGATGATATGGTTCCATTAACAAGATTGACAAATATTTCTGGTATTCCATTAACAGAATTTTTATCACAAGAAGAAATAGATCAATTAGTTACTAGAACAAGAAATGGTGGTATTGAAATAGTAAATTATTTAAAAACAGGTAGTGCTTATTATGCAACTTCATCTGCTGTGGTTGAAATGGTTGATGCTATTGTAAAAAATAGAAAAAGAGTTATACCTTGTTCAGCTTACTTAGATGGTGAATATGGATTGAAAGGTATGTTCTGCGGTGTTCCTGTTATTTTAGGTAGAAATGGTGTTGAAAAGATAATAGAAGTCAAATTAACAGATGCAGAAAAAGCAGAATTGACAAAATCTGCAAATAGTGTTTTCGAAAATATTAAAAAACTTGATATGTAAGATTTCATTAAGGTTGATCATATAGGCAAGCGAGCGTAAGCGAGCTTGCCTTTTTTATTTTATAAAAAAAATATTCATTGGCTCGGACAGTGTAAGCATAAAGCTCGAAATATTTTTTATCCAAAAATTTTATCGATTTATTATTTTTGCTAACTTATCATTGATAAGCTTAATATATACAACAAAATAAAATAATCTTAAATATATAAAATCTTCTATATTTTGATTATTTTTGCGCTTATAAAATATATTGGTTATTTACACTTTAGCATAAAATCTATTATTTTTATTTTCAAATAAATCATCATAATTATTATCAAAGCAATAATGCTTATAATTGTAAGGAACTTTATTAACATCAGATACATTTAATAATAGTTTAAATTGAATATGGTAGTCTCCATATGGAAATACTTTATTAGATATCTCACCATCAATAACATTTTCAAACATTCGGGAAAATCCATCGATTTTTCTATATGCATCGGAGTGTTCTGTACCTTTTGGATCAACAAATAAAATTTTATATTCACTTCCTTTTTTCATCCAAAAAATAAAATCAGGTTTAAACTTATCAATTCTGTTTGTCTTTGGATTGTAATAAGGAATATAAACTTCATCCAATGTTTCGTCAATTTTGGAAAAAAACCACCAATCAAATTGTTGAAAAAAATTGTTTTCTTGCTGCAAATAAGTTTCTAATTCATTTACAAATTCTACTTCACTCTTATGTTTTATAA
>DAOSCP010000009.1:0-96009 GCA_035361425.1 Ignavibacteriales bacterium
TTTATATATTTGAGTTTAAGGTGAAAGGCGAAAATCCATTAGAGCAGATAAAAGAAAGGAAATATTATGAAAAATACTTAAATCAAGGGAAAGAGATATATCTAGTAGGGATAAAATTTGATCATGAAAATAGAAATATTAAAGATATTGTATGGGAGAAAATCAGTTAAGTTGTTGGTTAATTTACAAATTGCAAGGAGTTAAGATAAAAGTCGATATAAATATTTAAAATATATTTTGCATAGATGTTTATTTAAGCATATAATAAAAAAGGCTTTAGAATTAACTCTAAAGCCTTTTTTGCAGTACACCCGGAAGGATTCGAACCCTCAACCTTTTGATCCGTAGTCAAACGCTCTATCCAATTGAGCTACGGGTGCATAAATCAGGTTTACAAATATAATAAATATCTATATAAAAAGCAAGATTTAAATACTTGTACCTATAATAATATTAAGGTAAAAACCACCGAGATTTTTTCTATATGTATTATATAAACCTTCAACTCCATTATTATTTAACATTTTGATAAAATAATATCTTGCTTCCAAACCAAATAGTGAATTATCAATTTTTCCAATATATGAGCCAAAACTAATCGAACCACTTGCAGCTATATAATATGTCCCAGAGCCAAAAGCGGAGAAAAATTCTTTATAATATGGGGTTACCATTACAAATGTTGGGCCAATACTTGCGCCTATATAAGGTCTAAAAGTTTCTGTGATAATATCTGTAAATAGGCGGTATTGTATACCAAAATTAAAAGGTGCAATTAGAATTCTATTTTTTTTGTTTATAGCTTCAAATTGTCCGGTCCAGGGATTAAAAATTTCAATTTCATTATCTTTAGATTCTGACATAAAAAGTTCTGTATACAAAGATAAATCTTTGGTTAATTCTTTTCTGAAAATTGTTCCTAATCCAAAGCCGCCATCATTAAAAATGATATTTAAACTTAAATAATTTTGTGGACGGAAATTATCTATTTGTTTATAATCATCTGGTGTTTCAAACCGTCCAATACCTTGTGCTAAAAGATATATATTGAACATTATTAAGGTCATTATTTTTTTCATATTTAAATCCAATTTTATACTTAATATAATGAATTTTCTTGAATATAACAATAAATGAAGTAATAATTTTTAATTTACTAAATTTAATGAAAGAGTTATTGTGATTAAAAGTAAATAGCCATGATGTTAAAAGAAACACAGAGGTAAAACAATGTTTATATATTTGTAACAGGCATATTTTAGATGATTAGTTATGTAAAACAATTTTATAATAATTGAACTTGAATTGTTTTGAATTTTACATAAATTAACAGGAAAGTAAAACAAAGCTATCACACTTTACGTTAAATAATGGGCTTATTGTGTTAAAATTATCATCAAGTGAACGTATTTTCTTTTATGAAATGTATTTGTATTTAATTTTTAACAGGACTTTAACACAAGTGCTTTTACCGGATTGACTTCTTAAAAAGATTTACGTTAAATTTAACATGGTTCCTTTTACCGGATTGATTTCTAAACAGAGTTTATGTTAAATTTAACGTAAATTATGTTACCAAATCAATAAAATGAAGTTTAGGTATTCATAGATTTTTATTTACTTTAAGATTGTAGATAATTTTTATTTGTCAACATGAATAAAATAATACTTAATTTGTAAATGTTTAGAAGTTTTCGCTTTCTTAAATATCCATACAAAAATAAATTGGAATTAATTTTTAGAAAATTCTTATATTTAAAAACCAAATTTTATGAGTTTTATGAAAAAAATATTGTTTGTACTTTTAATAATATCGTTCCAAGGTTTTGCGGATGTTTATCAATTCTTAAAATTACAACCAAGTCCTCGAGCTACATCAATAGGAAATGGATTTATAGCTAATTATGATGACCCAAATGTAATTTTTAGTAATCCTGCAGGCTTATTTGGTGTTGAAAAATATCGTACTTCATTTTCTTTCGTAAGCTATTTGAGTGATATTAAGTTCACATCTTTGACAACTTCATTTAATGATAAACAATTTAATTATGGTGTAGGTTTAATTGCTGTAGATTATGGAAAAATTGATAGATATGATGAATTTGCTAACTCATTAGGTACTTTTAATCCTGTTGATATTGCAATATATTTTGGTTTATCTGCAAAAATGGATGATAATTTTTATTATGGTGGCAATGCAAAATTTATATATTCAAAAATCGAAAATTATAGTTCAACTGGGATTTCTTTTGATTTTGGAATAAATTATTTAAATAATACTAAGGAATTAAATCTTTCTTTAGTTTTAAAGGATATAGGATTTCAATTAAGTACATATAGTGGTAAACGAGAAAATTTACCTTTTAATATCCAGATAGGTGGAAATTATAAATTGAGAGGGGTCCCAGCTAATATTTACTTTGCTGTTGATAATATCACAAATTCTATGAGTTTTATTAAGCATTTAGAAAAAATATCTATTGGTACAGAAATAAAATTGGGCAAAATTATAACTACAAGATTTAGTTATGATAACTCTAAAAGAAAAGATTTGATGATAAATAATACAGCCGGTTTGGCAGGATTTAATTTTGGAATAGGTATTAACGTAAAAAATTATGTTATAGATTACTCATATTCATCTTATGGTAAAATTGGCGGTGTAAATAAATTTGGTTTAACAACAACTTTTTAGTAGTTTATGCTTAAAACAATAATAGATAACAACAGAACAATCTGGCAAATACATTTATCAGGTGGTAATTTAGTAGCTATCGAAGAAAGAGCCAACAAAGAAGCTTTTTTTAGTGTATTAGATACATCCAATAATGAAATTATTCTTAAGGATTATCAATTCGAAGAAAAATCCTGGGTTGGAATTGAACAATTGTATCGTGATAAAATTATTTTTCATTGGTATCAAACTCCCGAAATGCCATATCATAAAGGTGTAGCAATTTTTGATATAAATAAAAAAGAAATTTTATGGAAGAATGAGTTTGAAAAGTTTGTTACTGTAAAAAATGATAAAATTTATACAATAATGCATAAAATGTTAGGCGAAGAAATTAAAGTATATGAAATTAATACAGGAAAAGTAAGTGATGTTATTACAGATACTAAGAGTATAGAAAATATTTTTAATAGTATTGATAATAGCTATATTTACAAAAATTATCTTTATCCTCTCTATTATGATGAAATAGATGACGAAAATATCTATAGCGTTATAGAAAAATTAACAAGTAATAGCTCTTATCTTTTGAATGAAATCGAAGTAATTGAAAACAATAAATATTATTATATTAGTTTTCAAGAAAAAATACAAGGAAATTATGCCAATACTTTAGTGGTTTATAATAACGAATTGCAGAAGGTTGTTGATAAAATTGTATTAAACAAAAGTAACAAAATGATTAAATCATCATATTTTGTAATTAATGATAACTTATATTTGATAATTGATAAGAATAAAATAATTTGCACGAATTATACAGAGTAAAATAAATATTTTTTAATTTTAATCAAAAATTGTTATATTTACATTTTGCAATATAAATAAAGTTAAAAAAATGGAGTAGAAATGCAAAAGTTCGTAGGGGATTTTACAGTAGTTTCAGATTTACCAAAGAAATTAGAGCCATTAAGAGAGTTGGCTTATAATGTTTGGTGGTCCTGGAATATCGAAGCGGTTGATATTTTCCGCAGATTAGATTCTGATTTATGGGAATCTACGTACCACAATCCTGTTTTGATGCTTGGTAAAGTTACACAAGCAAGATTGCAACAAGCTGCTGAGGATGAAGCTTTTGTTTCATCTTTAAATCGCGTATATCAACATTTTCAACTCTACATGGAATCCAAAAATACCTGGTATCAAAAAAATTATGGTTCCAGAAGAAAAACAAATCAATGTATTGCGTATTTTTCAGCTGAATTTGGTTTAACAGAATGCTTGCAAACATATTCAGGTGGTTTAGGTATATTAGCAGGTGATCATTTAAAATCTGCTAGTGATTTAGGTTTACCTTTGGTTGCTGTTGGTTTATTGTATAAAGAAGGTTATACACAACAATATTTGAATGCTGACGGATGGCAACAAGAAAGATATGATATTAATGATTTCTATAATTTACCAATGCAATTGGTAACAGATGAAAATGGAGATCCTATAATTTTAGATTTAGATTTTCCAGGCAGAAAAGTATATTATCAAATATGGAAAATTCAAGTTGGTAGAGTTCCTTTATTCTTAATGGATACAAAAATTCCTCAAAACTCACCGGAAGATCAAAATATAACAAGAGCTCTATACGGAGGTAATAAAGAAACAAGAGTTCAACAAGAAATTTTAATCGGTATTGGTGGTTTAAGAGCAATAAGAAGATTAGGTTATAATCCTTTAGTATGTCATTTAAATGAAGGGCACTCAGCTTTCTTGTCCTTAGAAAAAATAAGAATTGCAATGCAAGAAAATGGGTTGACCTTTGATGAGGCAAGATTGGTTGGTTTTTATACAAATATTTTTACAACCCATACTCCAGTACCAGCTGGTATTGATGTATTTCCAAATGAATTAATTGAAAAATATTTTGGCAATTATTATAGAAATGAATTAAAAATTAGTAACGATAGATTTTATCAACTTGGAACTTTAGAAAAAGGTAAAACAAGCCATGAATTTAATATGGCTCATTTAGCTATGAATACTTCTGGCTTTGTAAATGGTGTTAGTAGATTACATGGTCAAGTATCTAGAAAGATGTGGGCTCATGGTTTCCCTGGTGTTCCTTTCGATGAAATTCCAATAGATTATATTACTAATGGTGTTCATACAAGATCACACCTTTCTAGAGATATGGAAGAACTTTATAGAAGATATTTAGGTGAAAGGTTTATTGAAGATCCTATAGATAAAACTGTTTGGGCTAAAGTTGAAGAAATCCCAGATGATGAACTATGGCGTACACATGAAAGAAGAAGAGAAAGATTAGTTGCATTTATCCGTAAGAGATTAATCAAACAAGCTAAAGAAAAAGGTAGCTCTAGCCAGGAATTAGTTTTTGCTTCAGAAGCCTTGAATCCTTCTGCTTTAACTATTGGTTTTGCTAGAAGATTTGCTACTTATAAAAGAGCAACATTATTATTTAAAGATCCTGATAGATTAGCTGCTATTTTGAATAATCCAGAAAGACCTGTTCAGATTATTATTGCAGGTAAGGCACACCCTCAAGATGTAGATGGTAAAAAATTCATTCAAGAAATCTATCAGTATACTAAAGATGAAAGATTTAGAGGAAAAGTAGTATTTATTGAAAACTATGATATGAATGTAGCTAGATATATGACAGAAGGTTGTGATATTTGGCTTAACAACCCAAGAAGACCTCTCGAAGCTTCTGGTACATCTGGAATGAAGGTTATTGCTAATGGTGGATTAAACTTTAGTGTTCTTGATGGCTGGTGGGATGAAGCTTATAATGCTGATCTTCATTTAGGTTGGAAGATAGGTAATGGCGAAGAGTACACTGATCATGAATATCATGATGAAGTTGAATCTTCTGCAATGTATACAGTAATTGAAAATGAAATCCTACCTTTATTCTATACTCGTGGAAAGGATAGAATTCCAAGAGGTTGGGTAGGATATATGAAGTCATCTATAAAAAATCTTGCCCCATTCTTTAATACACATAGAATGGTTCAAGAATATTATGAAAAATTCTATAAAGAAGCTGCAGATAAATATAAAGCATTCGAAAATAATAATTGGGAACTTGCAAGAGAATTAACCGAGTGGGAATTAAAAGTTATCAGAGAATGGAAAAATATCAAAATAAATTATATCAAAGGCGATGAAAATCTACATGATGTAAAAGTAAATACTGCATTTAAAGTAACTGCTGAAGTTGATTTGTCAGGGTTAACACCTAATGATGTAGATGTTCAGGTTTATTATGGTCCTGTAGATAAACAACACGAATTTAATGTCAATAAAGTTAAAGTTATGAAGGTTGTTAATCCTAAAAATGGCGGAAGTGTTTATACTTATGCAGCTGATATTGAATGCAGTGAAACAGGTAAGTATGGTTATACAATCAGAATCCTTCCAAAAAATGAAATGCTTATCAGTCATTTCCATCTTGGAGTTATAACTTGGGCGTAAGCGTATTAAGATAAAAAGGGGCTTTTCAAATAGCCCCTTTTTTAATTTTAAATCAATAATAAATTTTTATTACGATTAGTTGATTTGCCCCATATGCCAATAAAAGATAAATATAAGTTTTATTTATGGTTAATATTAGAATAAAAATGTTTTTACGAATATTTAATTTATTTTTAGAATTTAAGCCCGATTTTATAACTCTTTGTTATTTAATAAATAATATTTTATGAATAAAAATGTCTTAAATGTTCCTTTGAAAATACAATATAATTTGAATTAACAAATATTTAATGGTTCTAATTAAGTTTATTCTTGAAATTTCCGAAAAAATAGGTTAATTTATGATTGTTAATTAATAAATTGAAGTTAATTTCAATAAATGGCAAACAATCTCAACAACATGCCCATTCTGTTTAAGCGGGGGATAAAAAGCAGAATGGGCTTTAATTTAATATCAAATAGGGGTAAGTTATATGAAGAAAGTATTGATAATTTTATTTTTTAGTATTTTTATTTTTTCAGCACCCAAAAGAGAATTTAGGGCGGCGTGGTTTGCAAGTGTATGGAATTTAGATTGGCCAAAAACAAGGGGAGTGAGTTCTCAAACTACTCAAAAAAATGAATTAATTAATATGCTTGATCAACTCAAAGCGGCAGGGTTTAATGCTGTTATGTTACAGATTAGACCAAATTGTGATGCATTATATAATTCAGCATATGAACCATGGTCATATTGGCTAACTGGGACAGAAGGAACAGCACCAAATCCGTATTGGGATCCACTTCAATTTGCAATAGAAGAAGCACACAAAAGAGGAATGGAATTACATGCCTGGATAAATCCATATAGAGTTCAAACAAGCACCAGTACTGCTGTGCATGCTAATCATCCTGTAAATAAATATCCATCCTGGGTTTTAACGATTGGTGGTAGTGCAAAAATTTTAAATCCTGGTTTAATGGAAGTTATAGATTACATTAAAAGTATTGTAAGTGATGTAATTACAAAATATGATGTTGATGGGATAGTGTTTGATGATTATTTTTACCCTTATTCTCCAACAATTACAAACGAAGATCAGGCTACATTTAATGCATATCCAAGAGGATTTTCAAATATTGGAGATTGGCGAAGGAATAATGTTAATATGTTGATACAAGCTGTTTATAACGAAATTAAATCTACAAAACAATGGGTAAAATTTGGTATAAGTCCGTTTGGTATATGGAAAAATGGAGTTCCTTCAGGAATAACTGGTATGGATGCATATAGCACAATATATTGTGATGCATTAGCCTGGTTAAATGGAGGTTATGTAGATTATCTTTCTCCCCAATTATATTGGAAAATAGGCGGTTCACAGGATTATATTACTCTTTCTAATTGGTGGGCTGATCAATGTTATGCTAAAAATAGACTGTTTGTACCAAGCAAAAGTTTAAATGTGTCTTATACAACAAGTGAATTACCAATTCAAATTTTGCACGATAGGTCAAATTCTAAAATAAGTGGGACAATTTTTTATAGAGCAGGGCAAATGGTTAATAATGATTTAAACTTAAAAATACAACTTACAGACACTTTTTATAAAGATAAAGCATTAAGTTTTGCACTAAGCTGGCTAAATAATACGCAGCCTAATCCTCCAAGTGGGTTAACTTTAACAAATTTTTCAAATTATAAAAGGATAAGCTGGAATGCTGCAACATATTTCAATCAAAGCAATGAACCAAGATTTTATGTGATTTATAAATCTACATCACCAAATATTGATATTTCTAATTCTGCTAATATTGCTCATATTGTATATAAAGATAAATTATTTTATGATGATTATAATATTCAACCAGGTGTAACCTACTATTATTGTGTTACTACAATTAGTAATTATGGTGTTGAAAGCAATAAATCTGATATTGTTCCGATACTTTCTAATTTTTATACGATTTTTGAAAAAAAATCCAGTAATAATACTTTACCGAGTTGGTTTGGGGATCAATCAACGGAAAGAGGTATTGCTTATACAAACAACGAAATACTTGTAGTAAGTAGAAAAGATGGTCTAAAAGTAAAACGCTTGAAATGGGATGATTTAAGTGAAATAGGTGAGTTAAATGTAACAGGAATAAGCGGCGGAACATATCCATTAAATGATATAGAAACAAGCTGGGATGGAAAGATACTGGCGTGTAATCTAACAACAAGTAGCAATTATAACTTCAAAATTTATAAATGGGATAATGTAAGTAGTGCACCAACTGTATATATAGATTATGCAAATAGTGAAAATTTAAGGTATGGAGATAATTTTACAGTTATTGGTAATTTAAACGGTAATGCGGCAATTTATGCAGCTGCAAGTAATAGTAATAAAGTATTGAAGTGGACAATTACGAACGGCAATTTGAATAGCACACCTACAGTAATTACTTTAAGTGGAGTATCAAGTGTTGGACCATCAGCAAGTGTAGCACCATTTGGAGTTGGTAATGAAGATTTTTATGTTAATGGGAATTCAATAAATCCAACATTATTTGGAGCTGATGGAACAAATAAAGGTTCTATTAGTGGAGCTATTATTCCAACTACATCAAATGCAATAAAAACATTTACAGTAGGGGCAAAGAGATATTTAATGACATTTTTAAGTAATAATACAGCAGATGATCCGAATGGTCAATGTATGATATTAGTAGATGTAACAAATGGACTTGCTAATGTAACAGTAGCAGATATTTATGGTAAAACACAAAGATTAGGAAATGTAAGTAATGCTAATTCAACTGGTGATGTATTTTACCGCGAATCTTCTGGTAAATATACTGTTTATGTATTAGCAACAAATAATGGCATAGGTGCGTATGATTGTATGGCAGCACCATTACCAGTAGAGTTAGTAGCTGGTTCATTTATTGGATATAGTATTACCGATGGCATTAAATTGGAGTGGATAACAAAAAGTGAGATAAATAATAACAGGTTTGAAATAGAAAGATATGATGCTGGCAACTGGGAAAAAATAGCAGAAGTAGAAGGATTTGGCACAAGTGAAATAGGAAAGAGATATGAATACATAGATAGAGAAGCAAAAAGGTTGCGAATTGTAAGATACAGATTAAAACAAGTAGATAATGATGGTAAATATGAGTATGTAGGCGATATAGAGGTAAAAAGGAAAGAGGAGACGAATTATGTATTGGAGCAGAATTATCCAAATCCATTTAATCCATCAACAAAGATAAGATATTATTTGCCAGAGGATGGTAATATCAAACTTGAAATTTATAATATTAATGGCCAGCTTGTAAATATTTTATATAATGGATATAAGACCAAAGGTGAATATATAACAGAATTTAATGCTGAAAATTTACCAGCCGGAATATATCTTTGCAGATTAGTAACACTAAGAATAACTAAAATTATTAAGATGATATACTTGAAGTAATTTGTTATAATTTAAATTATAGAAACAAGATGAAGTAATTCTAAAGATTGTATTTTTGTAACTATATGTTATTTAATTAATAATTAATAAAACATAGTTCCAACGCCTTCTTGTGTGAATATTTCAAGGAGTAAAGAGTGTTCGACAATGCCATCTAAAATGTGAACTCTTTTTACTCCTTCTTTTACTGCTTGAACGCAGCAATTAATTTTAGGTATCATTCCACCACTTACAATACCGTCTTTAATTAAAGTTTCGGCTTCGTCAACAGTTAGTTTATTGTATAATGTAGATTCGTCATTAATATCTTTCATAATTCCTTTTACATCTGTCATAAACACCAGTTTTTCAGCCTGTATTGCAGAAGCTACTGATACAGCTGCATAATCGGCGTTAATGTTATATGTATTCGCATCTTTGTCAGTTCCTATTGGTGCGATAACTGGAATAAAATCATTTTGTATAAGGATATCTAATAATTTTGTATTTACTTCAATTATGTCTCCCACATAGCTATTTTCGTGGCCGGGTATATTAGTGTGTTTAGCTATTAAAATATTACCATCTTTTCCAGAAAGTCCTACCGCGTTAACTCCGTGTTTTTGGAATCTTGCAACCAAATCTTTATTTGTTTTTCCGGAAAGAACCATCTCAACTACTTCCATTGTATCTTTATCAGTTACTCGTAGGCCATTAATAAATTTAGGTGCAATGTTTAGTTTTTTAAGAAAGCTATTAATTTCCGGTCCGCCGCCATGAACGATTATTGGAGAAATACCGACATATTTCATTAAAACGATATCTTCAATAACAGAGTTTTTTACATCTTCAAATTTTAATGCAGAACCGCCAAATTTTATAACTACTTTTTTACCATAAAAGTCTTTAATATAAGGCAATGCTTCAATTAAAATACCGGCTTTTTTAATTACTTCTTTCATAGAATTCTCCATTTCTTTTATACAAAAGAATATAAAAATGTATAATTATACAAGTATAATAGTATAAAAGTTACTAAGATACATAGTATAATGTAATAATATACATTAAAATGTATAACATTGTATTAGTTGCTGTAAAAAATTAAATATCTCTTGTTTTTAGTGCGATATATTGCATATTATGTTTTTTTATAAAAATTTCTTATTTTTGTAGATTAAGAATAATATGCAAAAAAGATATGTGGAAATTAAAATTATTTTTATTGTTGATAATTTCCACTACCTTTGCAAAATTTATTGTAAGCAGTGATTTGCTCCCTGAAGGTGTAAAAATCAAGCAAATGACTATTTACAATAATGAGTTATGGATAGCAACCGAAGGTAGTGGAATTTATCTTATTAATTTAAATAACAAAGAAGTAAAAAACTACTCAATTAAACTAAGTGCGTTAGATAGTGATATTTTTGAATGTATTGCTGCTTCAGATGAATATGTATGGGCTGGTAGTACTGATGGTTTATATATTTTTGATAGAGAAACAGAACAATGGTCGAAAAGGAAGTTTAGTCGTGGTGGCGAATACGGCAATTGGATAAGAGCTTTAGCTTATGATCCTTTCAGTAATAATTTATGGATTGGTAGATTTGTTAATTTATCAAGGTTTGATTTAAAAGAAAAAAGATATTACGATTACGATTTAACGGTAAATAATGATCCTAAATCCAACAACATTAAAATGATAAAACTGGAAGGTGACTCCGTTGTTTGGTTTGGAACAGAAGCAGGATTGCACAAATATAACAAAAGATTTGATATAGATAAACCTGGTTCAATTCAATATTATAATAACCGTGAAGAAAATTTAAGAGTTGATGGTGAGTATGTAAGTGTATCTGATATGGTGTTTGTTAGTAATTACATCTGGTTTGGTTTAGATGAATTTAGAACGGCTAAAAGACCTAATTTCAATTTAGGTGGTATATACAGATTTGATAGACGCTCCATCTGGGATAAGTATGATGAGCAAAAAGGATTACCAGCAAATGGTATTTATGCCTTGACAAGAGTTGGGCATTATATAATTGCTTCAACTTACACATCAGATAAGTTTACTAAATCTGAAATTTCTAAGGGTTTAGCGTTTATAAATACAATTAATGATTCTATTATAGTTATCCCTACCGAAGAACAAAATAATGCAAAAATTTCTTCACTAGTTTTTGATGGTAAAATCCTTTGGATTGGTACTGATAGTGGATTGTATTTTATAGATTTTACTAACAATTTTGCTTTTTTTAATAAAAATGAGGTTTTAAGTGATTCTTAAAAAAGATAATCTTGCAAGCATTGTTGAAAGATTTAAAGATTTAAGAATAGCTATAATTGGCGATGTTATGTTAGATAGCTATATAACAGGAACTGTAAAAAGAATTTCTCCTGAAGCTCCTGTTCCTGTTGTAAATGTAAAAAGTGAGTTTTTTAGATTTGGTGGTGCTGCTAACTGTGCTTATAATATACAAAAATTAGGAGCTAAACCGCTTTTGTATGGTGTGATTGGTAATGACAATAATGGTTCTACATTTATTTCATTACTCGAGCAATCTGGGATGAGTTCAGAATATCTCTTTATAGATGCCAAAAGGCCAACTACTACAAAAACACGAGTTATTGCACATACACAGCAACTTGTCAGAATAGATAGTGAAATTTCTGATGAAATATCTCAAAAAGCGCAGGATGCAATTGTAAAAAATATTGAAAAAAATATTAATAACATTGATGCAATTTTACTACAAGATTATAACAAAGGTGTTTTAACAAAAGATTTGATCCACAGAGTTATTGAAATTGCTAATCAGCATAATAAAATTGTTACTGTTGATCCAAAATTTAAAAATTTCTTTGAATATAAAAATGTTACTTTAATGAAACCTAATCGAAAAGAAACAGAAGATGCCCTGGGTATTACTATCGAAAATGAAGAAGATTTAAAAAATGCTGGGTTGGAATTGATAGAAAGACTTAAAAGTAAATATGTATTAATAACTCTTTCCGAAGAAGGCGCCGCTATTTTTGATAGTGAAAATAAATTCTCTAAAATTCCTACAAAAGCTAGAAAAGTTGCGGATGTTTCCGGCGCAGGCGATACTGTAATTTCAACTTTAACTTGTTCATTAGCAGCTGGTGCTTCTATTTTTGAGGCCACTTATCTTGGTAATTTAGCTGGTGGGATAGTTTGTGAACAGGTTGGAGTTGTTCCAATAGAAAAAGAGACTTTACTTAATGAAATTACAAATGATAAAATGGAGATTACAATATTATGATTATAGCAAACTGGAGTGAACTGGTTGAAATAAGAAATAAATTGAAGCCTGAAGGAAAAAAAGTTGTTTTTACAAATGGTTGTTTCGATATTCTGCACGCAGGCCATATTGATTATCTCAACAAAGCAAAGGAAAAAGGTGATATTTTAATAGTAGGGTTAAATTCGGATGCTTCTATTAAAAGAATAAAAGGTAAAAATCGTCCTGTAATTCCACAAGACCAGCGAGCTTTTGTTGTTGATAATTTAAAAGCAGTTGATTATGTGAGTTTTTTTGATGAAGATACTCCTTATGAAATTATAAAAACTATTGTCCCGGATGTTCTTGTTAAAGGTGCTGATTGGTCTATTGAAAATATTGTAGGAAGAGATATAGTTGAAGCCAATGGTGGAAAAGTTCTTAATATTGAATTTGTTGTTCAGCAATCAACAAGCAATATCATTAAGAAAATCCTTGAAACTTATAAATGAAATTAAAACTAAAAAATATTTTTCAAAAATCTTTTGATAAAATCAAAAATTTTAGAATATTTAGGAAAAAATTATCAGTAATAGATAATAAAACTGATAACCCCAAAAATAAAATAAGTTTATTTTTTGATAGTATTGTTCAATTTATAAAAAAAATCTTTGCTTTTTTAACAAAAAAAGAAAAGGCTTCTAAGAAAAGAAATTTTTTTAGACATATAATTAATTTTGCAAATATTCTCTTAGGTATCATATTAGTATTATTTACAATTATCTTTTTTATTTTGCAAACAGATTGGTTTAAAGATACACTTCGTAAAGAAATAATAAAAGCCGCAAATGAAGAATTAGATGCAACACTTTCCATTGGCAAAATTCACGGTACTTTTTTTACATCAATAATTATCGATGATGTTTTACTCAAAAGGTATGGTGATACCTTAGTTTATGTCAATAAAGTTCAATTGCATTACAACCCAATACAATTAATTTTTAAAAGAATTTATGTAAGAGAGATTAGTTTATTCAATCCTAAAATATTTTTGTTACACGATGATAGCCTTAAGCATTGGAATTTTGATAATTTAGCTAAAAATCCATCTCCTGAAGATACCAGCAAATCATCTTTTCCATTATTGATTATTATCAAGAATGCTAAAATTGATAATCTTTACTTAAAATTTGCTAACTACAATAGGAGAGTGGATAATTCACTGCAGAATTCCTTTTCTTTGGATAATTTGATTATTAAAAATTTTAATTTTTATACAAACGGTGAGTTATATTTAGATACTAATTATTTTGATATCAAAAAATTTACTGTAGATTTCGAAACTAATTTAAGTAGTCTTTTAAATATTAGCCTTGAAACTTCTGCTAAAATTAAAAATAATTCAGTTAGCATTCCCAATATTCTATTTAAAACTAATAATTCAAAAATTGAGATATCAGCTGCATTAAAAAATTATTTTCTTTTTGATAGTATTAAGGCAAAACAATATAATAATTTTGCAAATCTTGATATTAAACTAAATACAAAATTAGTAGGTAAAGATTTATTAGTTTTTGATAAAACGCTGGCTTATCTGGATTTAGTAATTAAAACTGAAATAAATGGAACATTAAATAATATTAACATTCCAAAATTTTCTTTAAAACATAAATCAACTATACTTAATATAACAGGTAATGTAAAGGATATTACGGATAATATAAAATACAATATTGAAATTGATAGTAGTAAAGTATCTTTATCTGAAATTGCGAAAGATTTTAATATAGAAGCTATCAAAACTTTTAATTTAAATACCTTAAAAATAAAAGCTTTTGCAAGGGGGGATAAACACCATATATATCCCGAAATATCTATAAATACAGATTATGGGAACATTAATACAAAAGGATATTTAAACTTAAGACCTGATAGCAACAGTTATGATTTTTTAGTTAATGTTGAAAAATTTAATTTGGAAGGTATTAGTGATATAAAATCAAATTTAAATTTTACTACTCATATAAAAGGAAGAGAATTCGATTTATCTAAGATGAATACTGATATTAATTTATTGCTTGAAAGATCAACATTAGATAAATATGTTTTTGATACTACTTATAATAAAATAACTATCAATAAGAATATTATTCAATTTGAATTAAACAATAATGTTAATGATGCTGAAATATCTTTAACAGGTTTTGTAGATTTTAATAAAAAGCAACCTTATTATAAAATCGATGGAAAATTAAATAAAATCAATTTAAAAAAGTTAGTTAGTGATAGTTTAGATAACACTTTTATAAATTTAAATTTATCATTGGAAGGCCGAAGTTTTGATATTGATTCTATTAACGCAGATTTATCTCTTAAGCTGAATAATTCCTTTTTCAATAGGCGTCTTGTAAGAAATCTTTATCTTGATGCACAAATATTTAATCCATTCCCTAAATATCAAACTTTGTTATTAAGATCAAATATATTTGATGCAGAGTTTACATCACGAGGTGGTTTTAAGTTAGCAGGTGACTTGATAAATACACAAGTTAAAGAATTAACCTACATTGTTACTAAAAAAATAAAACAATTCAATCCAATCCTTTTAGGAGATACAACTTTTGTTGATACAACTAATTTATTTTTAGCAAAAAAAGATAGATTAAAAGATTATGAAATAAGCTATAACATAAAGTTTAAAGATTTAAATGCAGCTTCTAAAATATTTTCCAATTACAGAATTTATACTGATGGAGAATTGTTCGGTGTTTTAAGTAGTAGTAATGAATTTTTTAATGCTACTCTTAATTTTGATTTTTCTAAAATAGATATAAGGGATGAGAATACCACTATAACTTATATATCAGATCTTAAAGCAAATTATTTAATTAAACAACGATATGGTAATGCAGATTTAAATAACTTTATTACAAGATTTGATCTATCGATAAAAAGAATTTTTGCAGAGCAGGATATAAAAGATTTAAAATTTGGCTTTAATCTTGAAAATAAAAATTTAAATATATATTCAGATGTTGTTTATGATACTCTCGTAGATTTAAGTGCAAATTGCAATTTTGATTTTTCTGCTGATACTGTTTATAAAATGAATTTTGATAAATTAAAATTGAATTATAATAAATATGATTGGTATCTCAATAAACCTATTTCTGCAAGTATTTATAAAGATAGAGTTATTCTTGAACAATTTTGGTTTGGAAGAGAAAAAACTCGTTTCCAAACAGTTGGTGAAGTTAATGATAGTATTATTTACTTTAGTATAAATATGCCCGCAAATCCAATTAGCGATTTAATAAGGTATTTTTATGATGGAAAAGCTAATTTTGCAAATATGGATGGTCTTATCAATACTACATTTTCTATTGATGGTAATATATTTAATCCTACAATTACTTTGGAATTAGGAATACAAAATTTATCTTTTAATAAAATAAAATATGGTAATGTTGATTTTAGAGCTGATTATTATAATGGTAATATTGAATATTCATTGATATTTCTTGATACAACTTTAAATTTTGATAAGCCTATTTTAAATGTTGTCGGTAACTATCCAATTGATATTGAATTACTTGCAGGTAGAAATCCTAATAAAGTAAAAGAAAAGATACCTATTGATGTTAAAATTAGTTCTAAAGACTTTAACTTAAAAGCACTTGGTAATATAATTCCTATGGTTAGCGAACAAGGCGGATTATTAAACGCTGAGATAGATGTTTTTGGCGAAAATTTGAAAAATTTAACTATTAATGGTTTTTTGAAAATATCTGATGCCTATTTTAAGGTTATTACAAATAGATTAACCTATGGTTTAAATACCGATTTAAAGTTTGAAAATAATATTATTAATATCGATAAATTGGAAATTACTAACAAAGATAGAATTAGTAATCGTGGTAAATTAAAAGCTAATGGTATGATCGATTTCACGAATTTAGAATATAATAAAGTTGAACTTATAATTGATGGTGGATTGGCCTTATTAAATAGTAGATTTAAAAATTCAGCATCTCCTGTTAATGGTGATTTGTATTTTGAAACAAAAGATAAGCTTAAAATCTATCTGGATAAATACAATGCTAAAGCTGAAGGGAGTTTAGTTATTCGAAATACTGATGTTGTTTTATTGTTTCCTGAATTTGCCTATTCTACAGAAGAAAGTGATGATATAAATTTTGTAATAAAAACAATCGATGAGCCCAAACAAAATCTAACAACTTTTACAACTGTTTCGGCGACAAAAAACTTAATAAAACAAGCAAAATCAACACAAAAAGAATTTAAGGAAAAACCAACACAAAAAACAAATTTGAATATGAATTTTGATATTGCTGTTGAGCTTGAAGATGAAAATAAAATGACAATTGTTTTGCCCCCTGTTGAATTGGATCAACAAATTGTAGCCTTTTTAACCGGTAGATTAGTTTATAAATTCGTTAACGGAACTAGTTTTCTACAGGGCAAATTATCTTTAACTGAAAATTCTTATTTAAGCTATATTAAAAAATTTACAGCTGAAGGCGATATAATATTTGAATCTGATATTGCAAATCCAAGATTAGATATAATTGCTACTTACACATCAAATTATATAGATACATTAAATAATTTTGACGATGATGTAGCTGTTAAAATTAAAATAAGTGGCTACCGAAAAGATCTAGGAAAAAGTTTTGCAAAATCATCAGATAATATAAAAGTTTATATGGGAAGGAGTAATATAGAAAAAAATATTGCTGATCCAGAAAAAGATATTATCGATGCTGGAACTTTTATCGTAACAGGTAAATTTAAAAAAGATCTAACAGCTTTAGATAAAAATACATTGTTAAACCAAAGTAATCTATTGGCTAATGCTGGAACTGCTGCTGTTGGTGCTGCTATGACGGCTGTTGCAAATAATATTTTGGGCGATGCTGTTAAAAATATTGATTTAAGGCAAAACCAAAGACAAGAATCACGAATTTATATATCCGGTAAAGTTGGTGCATTTACTTATACTATTGGTAGTCCTACACAAGGGTGGCAGGATATTTCAAAAGCAGATATCAAACTTGAATATAATATTTTAAGAAAAATTTATTTTCGTGTAGAACAAAAACAACCACTTATCGAAAGTACTACATTTCAAAATGAAATTAAAGAACTTGGTATAAGATTTAAACATGAATTTTAGGAGTTACTAATGAAAGTTTTAATAACAGGAGGAGCAGGCTTTATTGGCGGGCATATCGCCGAATATTGGTTAGAGCAAGGGGCAGAAGTTATAGTTATTGACAATTTAAGATCAAGTAATGATGAATTTATCAAACAGTTAGGTGTAAAATTTTATAAAACATCTATTACAAATTATGAAGAGATAGAACATTTGTTCGAAGGGGTTGATTATGTCCATCATTTAGCAGCTATGGTATCAGTTCCAGAATCGATTGATAATCCTGAAGAATGTGTAAATATAAATATATATGGTTTATTAAATGTATTAAATGCAGCAAAAAAATTTAATATTAAAAAAGTAATTCATTCATCTTCTGCTGCTGTGTATGGTGAAAATCCTATTAGTCCCAAAACGGTTGATTTAAGACCTGACCCAAAATCACCTTATGGTATTACTAAGTTAGATGGAGAATATTATTTAAATGTTTATCGTGAAAATTTTAATTTAAATGGGATTGCTCTTAGATATTTTAATGTATACGGGCCGAGACAAAATCCCAAAAGCCAGTATGCTGCTGCTATTCCTATTTTTATTAGCAAAGCTCTTAAAAACGAGGATATTATAATTTATGGAGATGGCGAACAAACAAGAGATTTTGTTTTTGTTAAAGATGTTGTCCAGGCTAATATTTTAGCCGCTAAATCTCAAACTTATGGTGTATTTAATGTTGGAACAGGGGTAGTTACATCAATAAATGATATAGTGAATAATATCATAGCAATCACTGGTAGTAAAAGTAAAGTCATATACCAACCAGAAAGAAAAGGGGATATTAAACATAGCTTATCTTGTATAGAATTAACAAAACAAAAATTAAATTATTGCCCTGAATGGTCTTTAGCAAAAGGTTTAGAAGCAACAATAGAGTATTTTAGCAAGTATATGTGATTAAAATCAATAAACGATTTGTGAATTTTTACAAGTAAGTTATTTTTTTTGCTTATATTTGTAAGTCTAAAATAAAATTTTCTGAAACAAAAAAATAATGGTATATGGAAAATATTCGAAATTTTTGCATTATTGCACACATAGATCACGGTAAGTCAACAATTGCAGATTGTCTTCTTGAAAGAACAGGAACTGTTAGTGAACGAGAGTTAAAAAAACAAGTTTTGGACGATCTGGAGCTTGAACAAGAAAGAGGAATTACTATCAAGGCGCACGCTATTCAGATGAAATACAACGCTAAGGATGGTAAAGAATATATCTTAAATTTGATTGATACACCTGGACATGTGGATTTTTCTTATGAGGTTTCTCGTTCGCTTGCTGCTTGCGAAGGTGCTTTATTAGTTGTTGATGCTTCTCAAGGTGTTGAAGCTCAAACTATTAGTAATCTCTATCTGGCCATAGATGCCGGACTTGAAATAATACCCGTATTAAATAAAATTGATCTTCCCGGTGCCGAAGTTGAAAGAGTTAAAGCACAGGTTATTGAGCTAATCGGATGTAAAGAAGAAGAAATAATTCTTGCATCTGCAAAAGCACGTATAGGTGTTGATGAAATTTTAGAAGCTATTGTGCAAAGAATTCCCGCCCCAAAAGGCGATCCAGATAAACCTTTAAAAGCTTTAATATTCGATTCCATTTATGATGAATATCGCGGAGTTATTGCTTATATTAGATTATTTGACGGAATTCTCAAAGAAGGTGACAAGGTTAAGTTTTTCGCTACTGGCAAAGAGTACGAAGCTGAAGAAATTGGCATCCTTGGAATGAAAAGAATTAAAGATTCTATTCTAACAGCTGGAAACGTTGGTTATCTTATTACTGGTATGAAGAATTTAAGTGATATGAAAGTTGGTGATACTGTAACTTTAGCCAAAAATGGTGCTGATGAACCTTTACCCGGTTATAAAGAAATTAAACCTATGGTTTTTAGTGGGTTATATCCAATAAATACTGAAGATTTTGAAGATTTGCGTGAAGCACTTGAAAAATATAAACTTAATGATTCTGCATTAACTTATATTCCTGAAACTTCTGCGGCTTTAGGATTCGGTTTCCGTTGTGGCTTCCTTGGGCTTTTACATATGGAGATTGTTCAAGAAAGATTGCACAGAGAGTTTAATCAGAATATTATTGCAACATTACCAAACGTAGAGTATCGAATTCTCAAAAAAAATGGTGAAATTATTGTTATAGATAAACCTGACGATTTACCACCAGCTAATGATATTGATGCTATCGAAGAACCTTATGTTAAGGCGCAGATAGTTACACCAGCAGAATATATTGGAAATATTATGAAATTAGCTACTGATAAACGAGGCGTATTTAAAAACCAAACTTATTTAGATCCTACTCGTGTCGATATTCAATATGAATTCCCACTTGCAGAAATTATTTTTGATTTCTTCGATAAACTTAAATCTGTCACGCGTGGTTATGCATCATTTGATTATGAATACATTGGGTTTAGAGAATCAGATTTAATTAAACTTGATATTTTAATAAACGGCGATCCTATGGATGCTTTATCTATGATTGTTCACCGTTCAAAAGCTTATGATTGGGGAAGAAAATTAGTTGATAAATTAAAAGAACTTATTCCAAGACAGCTTTTCGAAGTTGCAATTCAGGCAGCTATTGGTTCAAAAGTAATTGCAAGATCTACTGTTAAACCTTTAAGAAAAGATGTGCTCGCTAAATGTTATGGTGGTGATATCACTCGTAAAAGAAAACTTTTAGAAAAACAAAAAGAAGGCAAGAAAAGAATGAAACAAGTAGGAAATGTTGAAATTCCACAGGAAGCTTTTCTTGCTGTTTTACAAGTTGAAAAATAGGAGTTTAAATGTTAAAAGAAAAACTTAAAAAAATATTCACACATCCGAAATTACTTTATTGGATAAGAAGATTCATGGGAATTAAAACATTGGAAGAAATTGCATACGAAGAGACCAGTGGTAAAAAAACTCTTTATTTTTTCCGTTCACTTTTTTACGCTTTTCTTGTAGCAATGATGATAAAGATGACTCTATTAGAGGCTTTCCGTGTTCCTACAGGTTCAATGGAAACTACAATTTTAATAGGCGATTTTTTGCTTGTAAATCGTGCTGTTTATGGTATTTACACACCAAGAAACATTCCGTTTACAAATATATCTTTACCTTATACAACCTTATATAAAGGAAAAGATCCCGAAAGATATGAAGTTATTGTATTTGATTATCCTGGAGATCGTGATATTATCAAGAACCCAGAAATCATTAATTATATTAAAAGATGTATTGCAATTCCAGGAGATACAATTGAAATAAGAAATAAAGTTGTATTTGTCAATGGCAAAGAGTTTAGAATACCGCCCAATATACAATATATTGATAATCAAATATTGCCTAGAGGCGTAGCTGATCCTAATATTTTTCCAAAAGGTGCACCATGGAATAAAGATAATTACGGGCCACTTGTAATTCCCAAAAAAGGTATGAATATTAAACTAGATTTGAATAATATTGAATGGTGGGCTACTACTATAAACCGAGAATATGGAAAAGAAGTAGTTGAAGTTAGAGGTAATGATATTTATATCAATGGCAATAAAACAGATAATTATACATTTAAAAAAGATTACTATTTTGCTATGGGAGATAATAGAGATAATAGTGCTGACAGTAGATTTTGGGGCTTAATTCCGCGAGACGCTATTATTGGTAGAGCCTGGATAACTTATTGGTCATGGGATCCTAATATTCCATTTGCCGATTTTTTCAATCTCCTGGGAAGTGTTAGATTAGATAGAATTGCAAAATTAATAAAATAGAGAACTTTATGGCAGAAATTATTAATAAAATACAGTTGCAATATTTGAAATCATTCCACTCACAAAAGGATGAGTTACTTTGCGAATTAGAAAATTATGCTCAGGAAAATAAAATTCCTATAATTGATTGGCTTTCTGCCGAATTTTTAAAACAATTGTTAATTATTCACAAACCTAAAAATGTTTTAGAAATAGGAATGGCTATAGCTTACTCAACAATCATTATTGCTAAAAATACATCCGATGATACTCAAATTATAACACTAGAAAAAAGCAAGCCAAACATCAAAATTGCAAAAGATAATATTAAAAAATCTGGTTTAAAAAACAAAATTAATATAATTGAAGGAGATGCATTAGAAACTATTCCAAATCTTGATAAAAAATTCGATTTTATATTTCTTGATGCTGATAAAGAAGATTACATTGAACTTTTTAATTTAGCATTACCAAAGTTAAATAAAGGTGGTGTCATACTTATAGATAATTTATTATGGCATGGTAACATTGCAACAAAAAGACCAAGTTTAGAATTTAAGTATTCAGCTTATAAAATTAAAGAATTCAATCGAGTATTTATGAGTTGTAATGAACTTATAAAAAACATATATCCAATTGGTGATGGATTAGGAGTTGGTATCAAATTATGATTCAAAAAGCAGATTTTGATAATTTATACAATAATTTAAAAAATTATCCATTTATATCTGTTGCAGTGGAAGTATCCGAAGAATTAAATATAGATTTGTATATTGTTGGTGGATTTGTAAGAGATTTACTCTTAGGGTGGCAACCAAAAGAAGCCGATTTTATGGTTATAGGTGACGGAGTTAAATTTGCTGAAACACTGGCTAAAAAATTAAATGCTGGTAATGTGATTATATTTAAAACATTTGGTACGGCATATTTTGATTATCAAGGTTTTAAATTAGAATTTGTAGGCGCCAGAAAAGAATCTTACAATAGAAATTCACGCAATCCAATTGTTGAAACTGGAACTTTCGATGATGATATCAACCGCAGAGATTTTACTATTAATGCGATTGCCTTATCTCTGTGTAAAAATAATAGATACCAAATAATTGATAAATTTAGCGGAATTAATGATTTAGAAAATAAAATCATTCGCACTCCAATTGATCCATTAATTACATTTGATGATGACCCTTTACGTATTCTCCGTGCTTTTAGATTTGCTACTAAACTAAAATTTGCACCTGTTCCTGAAGTTTTAGAGGCTGCATCAAAATTAGCCGAAAGATTAACAATAGTCGCACAGGAAAGAATAACGGATGAGTTCCTTAAAATTCTTTCTTATGATACACCATCCATTGGGCTAAAATTATTGTATCAAACTGGTGCATTGAAATATTTTTTCCCTGAATTAGAAGAATTAGCCGGAGTTGAGCAAGTTGGACTTTACGCTCATAAAGATGTTTTTTTACACACTTGTCAAGTTGTTGATAATGTTGCTGCTGTATCGGATAATATTTGGCTAAGGTTTGCCGCTCTTGTTCATGATATTGCCAAACCGCGTACTAAAAAGTTTATTGAAGGAATCGGCTGGAGTTATCATGGCCATGATGAAATTGGTGCCAAGATGATGAAAGAAATATTTCGAAGACTAAAGCTTCCATTTCATCATTTAAATTATGTTAAGAAACTTGTCCGTTTACATTTAAGACCAATCGCATTAGCTAACCAGCAAGTTACAGATTCTGCTATCAGGAGGCTAATTGTGCAGGCTGGAGACGACTTAAATGATTTAATCACTTTATGTAGATGTGATATTACTTCCGGCAACCCTAAAAAAGTTGAGGCCTATCTTGCAAATTATGAAAATGTTATGAAACGCGTATTAGAAGTCAAAGAAAAAGATAGATTAAGAGCTTTCACATCTCCTGTTGGTGGAGAAGAAATTATGAAAATTTGTAACTTAAAACCTTGCCCTACAGTGGGAAAAATTAAAAAGGAAATTGAAGAAGCAATTTTAGAAGGCAAAATACCTAATACATACGAAGCAGCTTATGATTATTTACTACAGATTAAAGATAAATATAGGAGTGAATATTGATATTAGAAAGTCAATTAATTATTATTGAAAATTTGGTCATTACATTTATAAAAGCTCTTTTTATAGGTGTTGCAGTTTCTGTGCCATTAGGGCCAGTTGGTGCAATATGTGTAAGAAGAGCAGTAAACCACGGTAGAAAATATGGATTTATTTCCGGTTTAGGTGCAGCTTCTGCAGATGTTATCTTTGCAATAATTGCTATCCTTGGGCTAACTGTTATCTTGGATTTTATAAATAATAATCTTTTTATACTTAAATTGTTAGCATCTGGTTTATTAATTATGATAGCTATTAAGGCAATTAAATATAAAAATAACAATGCTGAAAGAAAACCTTTACCATTTTTAAATAAAATTACAACACATTCTCAATTAGCATCTGATTACATTTCAACTTTTATATTAACAATTACAAACCCAATTACAATCTTTTCTTTCCTTGCAATATTTTCAGGCTTTAGAGTGTTAAAACCTGATTACAATATTTTTGATATGATTATTGTTCTTTTAGGTATGTTTTTAGGTTCAATTGCATGGTGGTTTTCAATTGTACAAATAATTCATTATATTAAAATAAAATATAATATTGGTGAATTAAATTGGATTAATTACATCAGTTCCGTAGTAATATTTATCAGTGTGATTTATATACTATTTTTAAGTTAATATGAAATATGATCTTATTACAATATTAGGCCCAACTGCAATAGGAAAAACATCCATAGCTATTAAATTAGCACTTAAATTTAATGGGGAAATAATATCTGCAGATTCACGCCAGGTTTATAAATATATGGATATCGGCACTGGTAAAGATTTAAATGATTTTATAATTGACCAAAAAACTACAATACCGTATTATATTATTGATGTGTGCCATCCGAATGATGATTATAATCTCTTTAAATTCAAAAAAGATTTTGATAACGCTTATTCATACGTTAAAAAGAAAGGGAAAATACCTTTCTTAGTTGGTGGAACTGGATTATTTTTAAACGCTATTCTTAGTTCTTACCACATACAAGAATTAGATTTTAATGCTCCAGAATACCAATATTTATATACTAAAAGCAGTGAAGAATTAAAAAAAATATTATTTCAATATGATGATCTTGTACATAATAAAAATGATTACAATGATCGTGATAGAATGATAAAAAGGATAATTATACTTTCCAATAAAAATAAATGGCAAGATGAGAATAAAATTAATAGTTTAACCATTGGTATTTTTTCTGATAGGGAAGATAACAAAAAAAGAATTACAGAACGTCTCAAATATCGTTTGCAAAATGGAATGATTGATGAAGTTAAAAAACTACTCGAAATGGGAATTACTCATAAAAGATTATTTTATTTTGGGCTTGAATATAGATACATTAGTCTTTACCTGCAAAATAAACTCAATTATAACGATATGTACCAGAAACTCAATTCTCAAATCCACAAATTTGCAAAAAGACAAATGACCTGGTTTAGAAAAATGGAGCGAGAGGGAATTATAATACACTGGTTTCACCCAGATAATTATGATGAAATTGAAAAATTTGTTTCAAAAAATATAATTTAATAAGATTTTCTATAATAATATAACTTAATCAATCTAACTCATCAAATAAAACCAACCGAAAGAATTGAGTACAAATTATAAAAATTTAGCATTTTTTAAACTGAACTTATTTTTCGAGTTATAAAATTTATAATCTTTTATATTTAAATCATATAATACAAAATTACAATATAATCACATTTTGGTAAATTTAGTATTAAAAATAGATTATTTTACTGTAAACTTTTTTTTTTAATGTTTTAATTTTGTAATTTGTTAATAAATTATTAAATAAATTTTAATCCAATAAATATGAGGAATAATATTATGGCAAAACTAGAAAAAAGATCATGGGCAGAACCTTGGAAAGTAAAAGTAGTCGAACCTATTAGAATGACTACAAGAGAAGAAAGAGAAAAATTTATTGAAGAAGCAGGCTACAACACATTTTTATTAAGATCAAGAGATGTTTACATCGATTTATTAACAGATTCCGGCACCAATGCAATGAGTGATAGACAGTGGGCCGGGCTAATGATAGGTGACGAAGCTTATGCCGGTAGCGAAAACTTTTACAAATTGTGGGATCAAGTAAAAAAATACTATGGTATGCCTTATTTTGTCCCAACACATCAAGGAAGAGCTGCTGAACATATGATTTCAAAAATTCTTATCAAGCCTGGTGATTATGTTGGTGGTAATATGTATTTTACAACTACAAGAGCACATCAAGAATTAGCCGGTGCAACATTTGTTGATATTATCATCGATGAAGCACACGATCCGGCAAATCTCCATCCATTTAAAGGAAATGTTGATATTCAAAAATTAGAAGACTTAGTTAAAAAAGTTGGTGCTGAAAAAATTCCTTATTTAAGTATAGCTGCTCCTGTTAACATGGCTGGCGGACAACCTATTTCTATGGAAAATTTAAGAGAAACTAAAAAAGTTTGTGATAAATATGGTATAAAAATGTGGTTAGATGCTACACGTGCTTGCGAAAATGCTTACTTCATTAAAATGCGTGAAAAAGGCTACGAAAATAAAACTATTGCCGAAATTCTTTTTGAAATGTGCTCATTTTTTGATGGATTGTGGGTTAGTGCTAAAAAAGATTTAATCGTTAACATTGGTGGAATTTTAGCTACAAGAGATGAACATGTATTTGAAGAAGCTAGAAATATGGTTGTTCTTTATGAAGGGTTACATACTTACGGCGGCTTAGCCGGAAGAGATATGGAAGCTATGGCTATTGGTATGGATGAAATGGTTGAATTAGATTATCTACGTGCACGTATTGGGCAAATAGAATATTTCGGTAAAAAACTTATGGATTACGGAGTACCTATTGTTCAACCAATTGGCGGACATGCCGTTTTTCTTGATGCTAAAGCTATTTTACCTCATCTACCTCAGGATGAATTTCCAGCTCAAACATTAGCTACTGAATTATATATTGATTCTGGTGTGCGTGGTATGGAAAGAGGAATTGTCTCCGCTGGTAGAGATAAAGATGGTAATCATCGCTATCCAAAATTAGAATTAGTAAGATTAACTTTTCCAAGAAGAGTTTACACACAAGCACATCTAGATGTGGCGGCCGAATCTGTTGTGGCTGTTATGGAAAATGCCAAAAATATTCGTGGTTTAGAAATGGTTTACGAACCTAAATACTTAAGATTTTTCCAGGCAAGATTCAAAAGAAAATAAAATTTTTAATATTTCCATACAAAAAGGGCTTCCCAAATTTTGGGAAAGCCCTTTTTTTATCTACTGACAATAAAATAATTCTTTTGTATTGTATGTTAATATTAATGTTAAAACAATTTTTATAAGATAATATTATTTTACATACTAATTACCAAATTAATTAAAGTTTTTATATCACAATTTAACCTTGAAAAATAAATAAAAGGATTAACTATGCAAACACCAGAAATTGAATTTTATCGCTTATCTTTCACTATGAAATTTAAACAAAAAACAATTTTACCTAATTACAAAGGAGCTATATTTAGAGGCGCATTTGGTAAGCATTTCCGACATATTTCCTGAGTTACCCGTTTAGATTCATGTGAATTTTGCCCATACAAAAACGAATGTGCATATTTCTATATTTTTGAAACAGAAATGCCATAAAATGATATTACATTCTTAAAAAATGTTAAAAAAATTCCTCATCCTTTTGCTTTTAATCCACCTTTAGATTATAGAACCATTATTAATGAAAATTCTCATCTACCATTTGAAATAATTATCTTTGGCAAATATATAGATTATCTTCCATTTTTTATTTTTATATTTTTATGTATGGGAGCATTAGGCTTTACAAGTAACTATTATAAATTTACTCTTAGTGATGTTTATTCCTATGATTTAAGTGGGAATAAAATTCTTGTTTATGACACTAAAAATAATGATGTTGTTAATAAACCAATTAAAATTTCAACAAAAGATATTATCTATGATAAAGATGTTGAAAAAATAAAAGTTGAATTTCTTACTACCACGAGATTGCAATTTAATAACGATATTGTATATCATGTTAATGATTTAACACCAGAAATATTTATTAAGGTAGTTTGGCGTCGCTTAATTACTATCTCAGCATATTTTTGTAAGGGCTCCAATGAAAATATTAACCTCAACGAATTAAATTATAATATTAAAATTACTGAACCTAATATTTACTTCCAGAAATATAAAAGATATTCTCACAGACAAAACCAAGAATATGAACTTGGCTGGCTAAAAGGTACATTTTTTCTCGAAGGTGAATTAAAAAATATCATTCCAATTTTGCAAGTTGCTGAGCAGGTTAATATTGGTAAAAATACAATTTTGGGGCTTGGAAGATTGAAACTAGAATTCATTTAAGTGATAAAATGAGATATTTAATAACATATCATATTACAGATGATAAAAAAAGAAATAAAGTAGCTAAAGCATTGGAAGAAGTAGATTTCCGTTTAAAATACAGTGTTTTTAAAGCCGAACTATCAAATAAAAAATTAAACTCATTAATAAAAAAGTTTGAAAAAATATCGACCCAAAAACAGATTCTATTATTTTCAGCTAGTTTGCCTAAATTGTTATAATAAAAGACTTTCTATTTGTAATTTCTATGGTGTGAAAATCAGCAATTTAATAATTATTGATTAAACAATAAAATTTAAATTACTATGGAATTACTAGAAAAAATATTTTCGCTAAATAACTTGTTAAATGCTCAACAAGAAAATTACAATCATCTTGATTAAATTTGGGCTCATTATTAGGATTAGTAATAAATTCACTTTTATAAAGTTTAATAAATAAATCTACTATTGTAAAATTTTTTGAGCTATTAATAATAAATCCTTTGGGATAATTATTAAAAATTTAAAAATATTATATTTTTCTTTTTTTCCCAAAATGTAAAAAGAAGTATTGGAATAATATTTGAAAATATTTTTATAAATCGATAAATACTTGTTTAATTTTTGTTTTTATATTATATTATGTTTTATTTTGAAAAAAAAAGTATATGAAAAATACACAAGACATAGTAAGTGAGTTTTTAAAAGAATTCAATCTCATTAATAATATTGATTTTATTAAAAATCCCAATAACAAGTTTTCTCTTAAATTTAGCCTTTTAGTAGAATCTGTATTGATAAATGTATTAGAAAATATATCCAATGGTAATACAAATATATTAGTTATTGCATTAGGAAGTTTTGGTAGACGAGAATTATCGCCTAAATCTGATATTGAAATTTTATTTGCCAATATTTCAGATGAGCAATATTTAAATATAAAAAATAGTCTAAATAATTTAGCGTTAAAGATAAACTTAAATTTCAAACTTTATAAGTTTGAAAAGGATTACGATTATTTAAATGAAAATTTTACATTTTTTTGTAAACTTTTTCAATCAAGATTAATATTTGGAAATTCTAATGATTTTAAAAATTTTTATGAACAGATTAGTGCGAATTTAAAAGATAATATAGTCCATATTTATGATAAATTTATTCAAAAGTACAATTCAAGAATTGAATTTTATGGGAAATTTCCTAATACCATAGAGCCAAATATTAAATATTCTGCAGGTGGCTTAAGAGATTTACATGAAGCTGAATGGGTTTATTCAATCTTGAATAATAAAGAGTTAATGTATCAAAATGAAATAATGCAAACTTCATTATTCATTAATGAACTTATTCAAAATAATGGATTACCACGCGATTTTCTTGAAAGTGTTTATAAGAGTTATAATCTTCTTTTGACAGTGCGTAATTTACTGCATTATATTAATAATAAGAAAATTGATAGATTAGAGTTCAAAGACCAAGATAAAATATATTCTGCTTTATTGAATTCAAAAGATGAAGAATTTAATTTTGGTTCTGTACATGACTTTATGAAAATGTATTTTGTTGCTGCAAATCAAATAAATTTATTCTATAACTTATTTCTTATTTACTTCAAAGATAGAATATCACCTAGTTTACCTGAAGCTCTTAAAATCATAATCGATGATGATTTTTATCAAATTGGGGATACAATATTTTCAAATACCGAAGATCGCTTTAGCCTTTCTGATGTTTTGCGCCTGTTCTTCTATCGTGCAAAATATGGGTTATATATTGATGATAAATTGAAGTTTAAGATAGTAAATGATTTAAAACAAATAAACTTTAGTGAAACTCTTATAAGTGAATCGTCAACATTTTTTAGAGAGCTATTTGAATTAGATAATATTTCTAATACTCTGATTTTAATGTATGAATTAGGTATTTTTGATTATATTATACCAGAATTTATCGAACTTTCAGGTTATTATGAAAATACTATTAATCACTTATATACTTTTGATATTCATAGTATTTATGCTATAAACGTACTTGAAAATTTGTATCATACCGATAATGAATTAAAAAATCTTTTGTATACATTGACTTCTGCTGAAAGAGCTCAGCTATATCTTGCTTTGATTTTACACGATATAGCAAAGCCTATTATCAAAGCTGGCAATGAAATGCTGGCAGCTGAAATGGCACACACAATTCTTTCGAGATTAGGTTACGAAGATAAAGAGATTACTGTAACTGCTAAACTTATCAGAAATAAAAGAAAAATGAGTAATTTAGCATTTAGTGACAAATTTTACGATATTAATGAATTAAACGAATTAGCAGAACTGGTTAGTAACCAAAAATTTTTAACTCAGCTTTATTTACTAACTTATGCAAATTTGTCTGCACAGTCAAAACTTATTTATACTTCCTGGAAAGCTGAAAGATTAAATTCACTTTTCTATAAAGTTATAGATATTATTAACTCTAACAATAACTTAGAATTGCAGTTAAGTCCAGCATTTAATGAAATTTCTTCAGAAATTCAAAAATATATTCCTGAAATTTCTGATAGTAATATTCATAATTTCCTTACTTCTATTAGAGACAATAGATATTTTTCTTCTTTTGATTCAAAAGAGATTGCAAGGCAAATTAAATATTTTAGTGAAGAAAATACTCAACTTGCTATTGAAATAACTGAAAAATCAGATTTCTTTGAAATAATAATTATTGGTAAGTATAATAAATTTGTTTTTCCATCGGTATGTGGATTATTGATCTTACAAAATTTGAATATACTTGAAAGCATTTTAATAAAAACAAGAAAAGATAATCTAATTGCAAAAGTGATTGTAGAGTATCCAAAAAATAATAAAAAATTTAATATTTCAAATTTAAAAAATACATTAGAAGCTGATTTACTTAATGTAGTTAATGGAATAGTAGATATTGAAAATTTAATTTTAGAACATCAGTCTTACCTAAAAAAATTAGAAAAAAAATTGTTCAAGAAAAAAACTATATTGGATATTTACTTAAACCAAAATCAACAATACAATACTTTAGAAATAAAAGCTGTTGATAAAAAAGGCTTTTTATATAAAATATCATCTGCTATAGTAAATTGTGGCCTTGATATATATTATTCAAAAACAAAAACTGCTGATAATAAAGTTGAATGTCGTTTATTTATATTAACTGAAGATGGCAAAAAAATAAGTTCTGTTAATTTCCCATATATTCAAGAAAGTATAATAAAAGCGTATAACGAATTATAGGGCTTTTTATGATATTTATGAATAAAATAAAACCTTTAGGAATTGTGATTAATAATTTTATATTTAATGATTATTTGATTAGTTTAAGAAAACAATTAATGCTGGAAAATTTTAAGATTTATTTTAACAGTTATATATATAAAGCGGCTAGTGAATTAAATCAAAAAGGTATCAAATATCTTGTATTGTTAGTTGATAAGGAATTCGAGCAAAAAAGAATTCTAGAATTAAATTTGCCAACTTTCTCAATACTGGAGTTTAATATTGAACCAGTGGAATTTGCAAAAAAATTGGAAGATAATTTAAACTTTTTAGACCTTTGCACAAATGATCGTGGTATTGGATATACTGATATTTACTATACCAGTGAATTTAAAGATATAATTTATAGGATAGATAGAACAACTCTTAATGTTTCTTTGATAAGGCAGTTAGATATTTAGTTCTATTTGATTAGATGAATTTTTATTGTTAAAATAATTATAAACTATTTCTGCTTTTTTGTTCCCAATAGATTTTGCCAATTCTTCAACTGATAGTTTTTTAATGTTTTCAACACTACCAAAATCAATAAGTAATTTATTAGCAATTCTTTCACCGATACCGTCTATTTGAGTTAATTCGGTTGTTATAATTCGTTTTTCTCTACGTATGCGATGGAAAGTTATAGCAAATCTATGGGCTTCGTCTCTAATGTTTTGTAGTAGTTTCAATGATGAAGAAGTTCTTGGTAAAAGAAGAGTTTCTTCTTGATTTGGTAAGACTATTTCTTCCAATCTTTTTGCTAAGCCAATTATATTATAATTTTTAATTTTTAATTCTTTCAGAGCTTTGATAGCCGAATTAAGCTGTCCTTTTCCGCCATCTATCATAATGAGATCTGGCATTGGTTGATTTTCTTCTAATAATCTTTTAAATCGCCTATGGATTACTTCATACATACTAGCAAAATCATTTGGTTTGCCTTCGTTAACAGTTTGAATTATAAATTTCCTGTATTCAGATTTTTTTGGTTTGCCGTTTTCAAAAACAACCATACTTGCTACAATATCACTCCCTTGTAAGTTGGAAATATCAAAGCATTCAATTCTCATCGGTAGATTTTTTAATCTTAAATCTCTTTGTAATGAATAAACTGAATGATTAACAAAAGAATCTTTCTTGGTTTTTTGAATGAGAAATTCTTTTAATTCCAAATCTGCATTGGTTTTGCATAAATTATAAAGTTCTGTTATTTCATCATTATCGGGTGATTTTATTGTAATATTTTTATTTGCTTTTGAAGAAAGCCAGGTAATGATATCTTCAATTTCGTCATCGATTTCTGGTAAAATAATTTCATTTGGAATTTCAACTGGTAGGTTATAATATTGCTTTATAATTGAACTGTAAATACCATCAATGGTATCGCTAATTTCTAAAGTTATTCGCAAATTTTTTCTGTTAATTAATTTACCTTTTCGAATATTAAAAATTGTAACGATACAATCTTTATTTAAATATGCAATGGCAAAGATATCTCTATCCTGAAAATCAGTAGTAATAATTTTTTGTTTTTGGGAGTAGACTTCTAATTCATTAATTTGGTCTCGTAGTTCTGCAGCTTTTTCAAATTGAAGTTGTTGAGCGTAAGATTTCATTAAAAATTTTAGTTCTTCAATTAAATCATCGGTATAACCGCGTAGAATTTTTTCAACCTTGTCAATCATTAACCGATAAGCTTCGACTGAAATTAAGCCTTCGCAGGGTCCATCGCATTTTCTGATATGATAATCTAAGCATAATTTATATTTTCTTTTTTCTATACTTTCGTATGTTATATTATATTTACAACTTCTAATTTTAAATAAATTTGTTATTAGTTTAAGAGAAGAGCGAAGAGCTTTAACATCAGTATAGGGTCCAAAGTATTTTGAACCGTCATTCAAAATTGTTCGAGTAACAAAAACTCGGGGAAATAATTCATTAGTTATTGTGATGTAGGGATATGATTTATCATCTTTTAATAAAATATTGTATCTTGGTTTGTATGTTTTTATTAAATTATTTTCTAATACAAGAGCTTCTAATTCGCTATCAGTTACTATATATTCGATATCATTAATTTTTTGAACAAGAATTATAGTTTTAGGGTTTTGTAAATTATTTTGGAAATATTGTCTAACGCGGTTGCGTAAATTTTTTGCTTTTCCTACATAGATGATTTTATTATTTTTATCTTTATATAAATAGACGCCTGGGTCTGTTGGTAAGTTATTTATGATTGTTTGTAAGTTATCATTCATAAAAACAAATATATTTTGAAAGTAAATTTACAAAATATAAATAAAAAAGCCATCTTTATGATGGCTTTATATTATTTTACTTCGTTGACTTTTGAGATATCATCAAGTCTTTGGAATGTTTCCTGGAATTTATAAGTATTATCTTCAGATTTTACTGCTCTTACTATTTTTAAATTAACCCAGGTTGGTTTTTGCTTCTTAGCAGCTTTTTCACCAAATACTTGTTGTTTTGCCATTTTTAAACTCCCAAAATTTAAGTTCTTAAATTTAAGAAAATTTTTTTAAAAAAACAAAAAATTAATTATCCAAAATCCAATTAATACCTAATCTGTAATTAGTTCCGTAAATTGGGTAGTTGGGCGTAATTGTATAGTTGTAATTTAATAGATTTTCCCAAACAAAAAATATGTTAAATTTATTTATCAAGTTAGCATTTAAATAGCCATTTATAATTAATTTAGGATCAGATTTTAGAAAAATATTTTCGTATCCTGAGAAAATTGTTTCTCTGTTTAAATAATCGTAATAAACAAAATCTGTTTTTGTGGAGTAATTAAATTCAAAACCTATTTTATAATTTAATCTTACATTGTAAGCTATATCATTGTATGAAATGTTTAATTTGTTATAAAACTTTGGAATAACACTTATTGATTTGTTATCTAATTTTTGAAAGTTATAGACTAAGTTGTTTTCAATTTGAAATTTATATATAATTAGTTGAGTGAAATATTTAAATGATAAGTTTTCTAACTTGCCGTTTTTGATATTAATACTATCAACTTTAATTTTGTTTGTTGGTTGATGTAAGTAAGTGTAGTTATTAATATCTGAAAATGATATTTCGAGATTATTATAAAATTTATTGATTTTAAAGGTTAATGATGTATAATAGTTGTATGATTTTATGGTATAATCGGTAATTGAAATCAATTTTGCATTATTATAGAAATAATTTTTGATGTATGGTGAATTCACTAAGGATAAACCAAAAGTTGTTTTGAAAAGGTTGTGATTAAAAGAAAAATCACTTCCCATAGAATTGTAAAATTTTTCCTTATAAAATGTTTTTACAAAAACATTAAAAGCAAAATTATTTATTTCTTTGTTAAGATTCAAAGATAAAGTATAAATCTCATTAGCCGGGATCGAATTTGATTTTATATCATTTTTTTGATAATTAATTTTAGAAAATATCTCAAAGCCTTCAAAGTCATATCTTATATCAGAACTAAATAAAAATTTATTAAATTTAGTTGATACATTGGATGATTTATAATCAAATTTATCATTATCAGATAGATATAAAATGCTTGATGAAATTTTAAAATTCAAATGATTATCGTAAATATGATTTAATTTGATGGAATTAAAATAATTTGTGTAATTTAAATTATTATAGATTACTGGGGCTAAATTTTTGTCATAAAAAATGGTGTGGAATTGATTTATTAGCAAAAGGGGGTAAAGTTTTTCGATATCTACTCCGCCATTGAGTTCTCTTTTTGTTTGATTATAATTGTAACTTAAAATAAATTGATTATTATAATTAGGAGAAAAAATAAAAACAGGATTTAAATTCCATATATTAGAACTATTTTTTATGATAGAATTATCAGATTCGTTATTTTGTGTTTTTAAGTTGAAGTTAAAAGTAAAATATTCATTAATTCTTGAAGCAAAACTTGTTTCTAAAAAAGCATCTTCGCCTGAAGATTGAATATATTTTATGGTTGTTGTTGGTTTTTCTGGTATTTGATATTTTTGGTTTATATTAATTGTTGACAAATTGTTATCTAAGGAAAATAAAAATGCTTTGTATGGTTCAATAATTTCAATAGATGAAATATTTGTAGACTGAAGATTATATAGATCGAAACCTTTTGTTAATGGTGAACTGTAATCTAATCCATCAATTAAGATACCTGTATATGGCTGCGGTAAACCGTAGAGAGTAAAATCATAAGGTTGACCGAAATTGCCTAAATCCCTAATGAAACAATTTTTTTTAGATGGAATTATATCTCCAATAAATTTGTAATTTGATAATTGTTTGGTATTTAAAGTTATACTGTTTGATGTGTATGAAAAGTTATTTATCTGTGTCTGAACAAAATTTGTATCTTGTTGTGCTATTAAAAGCTTAACTAGTAATATTGAGTATAAAATTATTTTATTCATTGAAAATTGATATTTTTTTCTGAAATTATTTAAATTGAATTATCAAAAATAAAAAATTATGCAAAATATTAAAATATTGATAATTCGTTTAAGTTCATTTGGAGATGTGCTACTGACAACTCCTTTAGTAAGAATACTTAATAAAAAGTATCCGCAAGCAAGTTTGGATTTTTTAACAAGAAGTTCAAATATTCAAATATTTAAAAATAATCCCAATATTAGTAAGATTATAGCATATGAAAATAATCTACATCAAAAGATAAAAGACGAAATATGTAATTCTAATTACAATATAATCATAGATTTACAAAATAACCTAAGAAGCCGAAGATTACATCAAGGTATTAAAGCACAAAAATTTTATTATCACAAAAACAATATACAAAAATTTTTGCTTGTGAAGTTCAAAATTAATCTTATAAAAAATAAAATCTCAAATGTTGCAGAAAAATATATTGCCAGTGTTGAGGGATTAGAACCAGATAATAATAGCCTTGAATACTATCCAGATAATTTAAAAATCGATGAAAATAAAACAAAAAAAAGAATTGGAATTTGTCCAGGAGCTAAGCATTATACCAAATCCTGGCCAATTGATTATTATATCGAATTATCAAAATATTTAATAAGCAATGGATATGAAGTTATTATTCTTGGTGGTAAATCTGACGAAAGCTTCGCAAAGCAAATATTAGAAAAAGTTCCAGAGTGTATTTATGGAATAACAGAAAATAATCTGGATGAATTGTATAACAGTATGTATAATTGCGATTTGATAGTTTGTAATGATTCTGGCCTTATGCATTTTGCTTGCACAATTCCTAATAAAAACATTATAGCAATATTTGGCCCTACAGTTAAAGAGTTTGGATTTTTACCATACAATAACCAAAATGCTACAGTTGTTGAAAATGAAAATTTAAATTGTCGTCCTTGCACACATATTGGAAGGGAAAAATGTCCCAAACAACATTTCAAATGTATGAAAGATATTACTTCTTTGCAGATATTAAAAATAATTGAGGAAAAAATAAATGCAAACGATTTATAAGATTATTTATAACTTGTTATTACCAGTTTTATTTTCAATTTTCAAAATAATTGGTTTTTTCAATAAAAAAGTTCGTGATACTATAAAAGCTAGAAAAAATTTAATGAAAAGTTTAAGGCAACAGGCTAAATCTTTGGATAAAGAGAAAAAAATAATATGGGTTCATTCTGCGTCGATGGGGGAATTTGAACAAGCCAAACCGCTAATAGAAAAATTATATCACGAAGGGAAACATAATATTGTTGTAACATTTTTTTCGCCATCTGGATATGAAAACCAAAAAAATTATAAATTTGCCCACTTGATTACTTACCTACCATTTGACTTTTTGTGGAGTGCAAAAAAATTTGTATCCATATTAAAGCCTGATTATGCCATAATTACACGATATGATCTTTGGCCAAATATTCTATGGGAATTGAAAAAGTCTCAAACTCAAATTTATCTGATTGACGCTACTATGAAAGATAGTTCGCCAAGATTGTATCCAATTGTGAGAAATTTTCATAAGTATATTTTTAATCAATTTAATAAAATTTTTGCAATATCGGAAAAAGATAAGAGAAATCTATTAAAATTTGGAATTAAGGACGAAATCCTTGAGGTTGTAGGAGATACAAGATATGACCGAGTATATCAAAAATCAAGAGAGTTTATCAATAAAAGCTTGTTAGATGAGAAAATCATTTATAATAAAAATATAATGGTTTTTGGAAGTTCCTGGAATGATGATCAGAAAAATTATCTTGAGAGTTTACTCAAATTACATAAAGAAGATGATAAATTATTGAGTATTATCGTTCCGCATGAACCAACAAAAGAACATATTAGTGAAATCACGGAAAAGATTGACATATCTTATATATTTTACTCAAATATTTCAAATTATAAAGATGAAAAAATTATTATTGTGGATTGTATTGGTTTGTTATTGGCGTTGTATAAATATGCAAAGGTTGCATTTGTCGGAGGAAGTTTCAAGCAAGGTATCCATAATGTATTAGAACCAGCAGTTTATGGAATTCCTGTTTTATATGGGCCTGTTATTGAGAACTCGCAAGAAGCAAAATTATTAGTAAAAGAAGGCGCAGGATTTGTATTTAATAATAATGATGAATTTTATAGTTTAGTAAAAGGATTATTGTATAATCAAGATAAGTTAAATGAGATTAGAAAAATTTCTCAATTAATATTTGAAAATAATATTGGTGCAACTGAGAAAATTTATAGTATGGTTAAATCTTAAAATAAAATTTAATAATAATTAACAAATAGTTTATTGACTTTGATGTAATATTTATATAAATTGTATTGAAATTAAAAAACTACTTGGAGAAGCCAAAATGAGTTTAAGAACTTTTGTAGTAGTAACAATAATATATTTCCTTGTTGGCTTAGTTTATGGGCAAGGAAATTTACCAAATTCACGTGAGGCTATATTTATTGAAAATTATTCTCCAACTGAAGTAATACTTCGTGCTAAAGGTATGGGCAAGGATGTTGATGCTGCTGAACTTGATGCAAAAAAAGCAGGAGTGTATTTTATGCTTTATGATTATCAGGATAAAATATTGCAATCTGATGCAGAGATTGAAGCATTTAAAGCAATTGAAAACGAGTTTTTTGATATTAAAAATATCAATCAATACATTACTTTTATGGGAAATGATGTATTATCAAGAGTTAAAACATCAAGCGGTGTAAGAATTGAAAAAATAATTCGTATTAATATTGAAAAACTTACAAAAGATTTACAGGATAGAGGAGTTTTAGTATCAAGGCAAAAATTGCAAGAAGTTGCTGGAAATCCGTTTATTATGGTTATTCCAGAAGTTCCTAAAGGTGTTAGCCCAATCGAAAAATTGCAAAATGATAGAAATTATAAAAAAGGTGCAGAAGTTATCGAAGCATTTTTGACAACAAAGAAATATGAAGTTCAAGTCCCTGAACAGATGGAAGTTTTAAATGAATATGTCCAATCACAAAGTGAATTAAAAAATGTTGAAGATGACATTGCTTATCAATTAGCTTTGAGTATAGGTGCAGATATTTATATTACTTATAATGTTAGTATAGATGTTACTAATCTTGGTAAACAAGCTATTGTAGGTGTAAGAGCATTCGAAACAACAACAGGTAGATTATTAGGAACTGAAACAGGCTATAGTCCACGAAGACCTGGAGCATCTGATCCTGCAATAATTGAGGAAGCAATGAATGACGCTGCTGGTAAGGTTTTACAAAGAATATCTGCATATTGGAAAGAAGATATATCAAATGGTAAACAATTCAAAGTTATTTTCAAAATTTCGGCTACACTTGATGAAGATGACCTTGAAGACTTAAGCGATGATATTATGAAAATAATTAAAGAAGTTGGTACAAAAAACAGAATTTTAGCTAGTGGTGATAAAACAAAAGATTTGATTGTATGGTCTAAAAAATTCAACTCAGGTGATGAGCTTTATTCTTTCTTGAGAAACAAGTTTAAGGATAATGATAAGGTGAAAGCATCCAGGATAAATGTCAACAGAAAATTAGTTATTGTAGAACTTAAAAATAAATAGAGATAACAATGAAAAAGTTAATATATTTAATAATTTTGACAACATTTGTTTTTGCCCAAATACCAAATTGGGTTAAAACGGGTAAGCACAATTCATATCCGGATGCATTTTATTGGTATGCAGTTGGAAGAGCATCGGCTGCGACAGGAGGTATTGAGGCTGCTAAAAATAGTGCAAGAATGGAAATTGCCTCACAACTTAAAGTTACCGTAAGTGGTTCTTTATCTACTACTATTACAGAAACTGTATATGGTGATAATTCGAATATATCATCTAACTTAAAAAAAGAAATTGAAACTGTTGTGGAAGAAATGGAGTTACCTGGACTAAAGATTGTTGAAACTTATTTAAATAAAGTGGAAGATGAGTATTATGTGTTTGCGGTAATAGAAAAATCTGAATTTTTTAGGTCCTTAGAAAATCAACTTGCTACAGAAGTTAATAAAGCACAAGATAAATTACTAAATGCTAAAAAATATATAGCTAATGGAGATATTTCTGGAGGACTTAATTCTTACAAAGATGTATTGCAAATTGCCAATAATATGTATCCTAAGATTTTGTTTTATAATTCTTTAGCAGAAAAACCAATTGCATTACCACAAGAAGTTAGATATGATAATGTTTTGAAAGAAATATCTGATTTTGTAGGTGATATAAAAATTGATATTCTTAATGGTGATAATCAAACAGGCGAGTTGGGAAAAGTTGCAGCGTCGCCTATTATTCTTAGAGTAAGATATCAAAATATTCCTTTGAAAGCAACTCAAATTACATTTAAAGCTGGCAATACAATACTTACAACATTACCAACAAAAGATGATGGAACTGTAGAGTACAATTTTGTATTTAGCGGCGAAGGCTTAATTGATCATAAAAACGGCGAATTGATTGCATATTTAACTTTTTCAAATATACCATATGATATACGCAAAAAGCTAGAAAATACTACTTTTACAAAAATTAAATATCAAGTTGATAGAAGTAAGGTTATTACTTCAAGAGTAGAAATTATAGGCGAAGGAACTGATAATGATAAAATGGTTTTACTTAATAAAATTGTTGATGCCCTTGAAAAAAATGGAATAAATATAAACCAAACTAATCCTGCATATTTAACAAAAGCAACAATATCAACAGTATCTGTTAATGAAAATAAAACTAATGCAGGGATTTTATATATAGCAAAAGTTAAAATATTTATTAGTGTTATAGAGTATGGAACTGATAATGTTATTGGTACTTATAATATTGACGTAAACGGTGCAGATAAGAATAAAAATAAAGCTTTGACAAAAGCTCTAAATGCAGCAAAAGTTTCATCAACAGAAATTGGAAAAATTTTCTCTGCAGTAAAATAGATATTTGATGTAATATCTAGAGTGAATATTTATTAAGTTAAATTAATTTTATCGGTCGTCTTGATATATTTATTAACTAGTCACAGAGCATTGAAACTGTGAGTTGAATATAAGACGACCGATTTATTTATTTAAATTCAAATAAGAGTTATACCTTTTTTATCTTTGAAAACTGATAATTTTTTATTAACTTTAAAAGCTAAAAAAAATTGAGTTTGTATATGTTAGAAGATTTATCAAAGAAACTTGATCTTGTGTTAAAGAAAATTACTGGTCAAGGTAAATTAACAGAAGATAATATTGCAGAAACACTGAGAGAAATACGTAGAATTCTTTTAGATGCCGATGTAAATTATAAAGTTGCCAAACAATTTATAGAAGATGTTTCCAGAAAAGCATTAGGGCAGGAAGTTTTACGTTCAATATCACCAGGGCAACAAATAACTAAGATAATATATGATGAGTTAACACAATTACTTGGTGGAACAGCTTCGGAATTACTTTTATCTGATAAATTAAATATAATTTTAATAGTTGGTTTACAAGGTTCTGGTAAAACTACTTTTAGTGCAAAATTAGCTAATTATTTAAAGAAATCCAATAAAAAAGTAGGGTTGGTAGCTTGCGATATTTACAGACCTGCTGCTATAGAACAATTAAAAGTTTTAGGTAAACAGATAGATGTTCCTGTATTTGCCAAAGAAGATGAAAAAAATCCTGTAAAAATTGCTGAAGATGCGATAAAAGAATTTAAAGCTAATGGTATAAATAACATTATAATTGATACTGCGGGTCGATTACACGTTGATCAGGAAATGATGGATGAAGTTGTTAGAATTAAAGAAAATGTTAAGCCTACTGAAATATTGTTTGTTGTTGATTCTATGACTGGTCAGGATGCTGTAAACAGTGCTAAAGCATTTGCAGAAGCAGTCGACTATACAGGAATTGTATTGACTAAATTAGATGGCGATACAAAGGGTGGATGTGCTTTATCTATAAGAGCAGTAGTTCAGAAGCCTATTAAGTTTATTTCTTTGGGCGAAAAGATTAATACTTTAGAAGTTTTTTATCCTGATAGATTGGCATCAAGGATTTTAGGTAAGGGTGATGTTATATCTTTAGTTGAAAAAGTACAAGCAGAGATTGATGAGGATGAAGCTAAAAAACTTGAAGAAAAATTAAAGCAAAATAAGTTTGATTTTGATGATTTCTTATCTCAAATCAAAATGATAAAAAAAATGGGTTCGCTTTCATCGTTGTTAAAAATGATACCCGGAGTAAGCAATGCTTTGAATGGTGCCAAAGTAGATGACAAAGCATTAATAAGAATTGAGGCGATAATTAACTCAATGACAAAAGAAGAAAGAAAAAATCCTAAAATCCTAAACGGTAGGAGAAGATTAAGAATTGCTAAAGGTAGCGGAACCTCTGTACAAGAAGTTAATAGACTTATAAAACAATTTGAAGAAATGCAAAAGATGATGAAGATGTTTAGTAATAAAAGAATTGCAAATAATTTCATTAATAAAATGGGTCTGAAGATATAATTTAAGTGTTTATATAAAATTAATTTGCAAATTTAAAAAAAAATTATTATTTTTTGATGTTATTTTATAAATTAGTAAAATATTGGAGGTTATAAACTTGGCTGTAAAAATAAGATTAAGCAGAATGGGTAAAAAGAAGCAGCCTATATACAAAATAGTTGCTGCAGATGTTAGAGCACCAAGAGATGGCAAATTTATTGAAGCATTGGGAATTTATAATCCAATTAAAAGCCCTGCTATAATAGAATTAAAAGAAGAAAGAATTAACTATTGGCTTTATAATGGAGCTCAACCAACTGATACAGTTAATAGTATCTTAAGAAACCAAGGTATCTTGTATAAAAGAGAACTTGTTAAAAAAGGTATGAGCCCAGAAGCTATAAATGAAGAAATAGCTAAATGGAGAGAAGCTAAACAAGCTAAATTAGCAGCTCCCAAAAAGAAAAAGAACAAAAAATCTGTTAATGGTGGGGAACAACAATAATTCTGTTGTAACTCCCAATATAAATCTTATTACAATAAGGGAGTAATATTATGAAAGAATTTGTTGAATTTGTAGCAAAAAGCCTTGTTGATAATCCTGATAAAGTGGCTCTTGAACAAAAAGTTGAAGAAGATGGTAGAGTAGTTTTTACACTCAAAGTTGCTAATGATGATGTAGGAAAAGTCATTGGCAAGCAAGGTAAAACAGCTCATGCTATGAGAACATTGTTAACTGCGGTAGCTGCAAAAGAAGGCAAAAGAGCTACTTTGGAAATTCAACAACCACAATAATGGCTGATTATTTTGTTATCGGTTCTATTGTTGGGCTACATGGATTAAACGGATATGTAAAAATTAAAACTAATCCGCTGGTAGATGATTATCTTCAGAGTTTTCGTTTTTTGTATATAGATATCTTCGGCGACAAACGTAAATTTGTTGTCGAAGATTATTTAATAGATGAAAAAGTATATGCTTATAAATTTAAAAATTTCGGTTCATATGATGATGCTACTTATTTGCTAGGAAAAGAAATATTTTTGACTGCGGCCCAAGTCAATAGAATTAAAGAACTGAAAATTTATTTTCAAGCTAAAAATTGTAAAGTTGTTTTTAAGAATGAGATAGTTGGCGTACTGGTTGATATACTTTTGTTAAAAAATAACAATCAGCTTATTGTTAAAATTAGTGATAAAAAAGAAATATTAATTCCATTTAATGATTATTTTGTTGAAGATTTTGATCCTAAAAATAAGATATTATTTATAAAAAATTACGATGTATTAAAAACTTGATAAGATTTGATATAATTAGCGCCATACCTGATTTTTTTGATTCTCCTTTGAACTCTAGCATATTAAAAATTGCAAAAGAGAAAAAACTTGCTGAGTATCATGTTCATAATTTAAGAGATTATGCATATAATAAGCATAGACAAATTGATGATAAAATGTATGGTGGCGGTGCAGGAATGGTGCTAAAACCCGAGCCATTTTTTGAAGTTATAAAAAAATTGAAAAATGAAAGAGAATATGATCATATAATAATTACTGACCCGGGTGGTAAAATTTATGATCAGAAGTATGCGATAAATTTATCTTTAAAAAAAAATATAATGATACTTGCTGGGCATTATAAAGGAATTGATAACAGAGTAAAAGAAAAATTTGTGACTGATGAAATATCTGTTGGAAATGTTGTTTTAACTGGCGGAGAAATTCCAGCGCTCCTAATAATTGATAGCGTGGTTAGACTTATACCTGGTGTGCTTCATAATAGTGAATCGGCTTTAAACGATTCATTTCAAATAGGAAATAATATCGATGCGCCATGTTATACCAGGCCAGCAGAATATGAAGGAATGAAAGTTCCTGTTGTATTGTTAAGTGGTAACCACGAAGAAATTGAAAAATGGCGAATTGAACAATCTAAAATTAGAACTAACAGATGGGAAAAAATAAATAGTACGGAGATATAAAAATGGACAGAATACAAGAAATTACAAAAGACATGGTTAGAACTGACCTTGGAAATTTTAATGTGGGAGACAGAGTTAGAGTATATGTAAAAATTAAAGAAGGCGATAAAGAAAGAGTTCAGCCTTATGAAGGTGATGTTATTAGTATTAGAGGTGCTGGTTTAAGTAAAACATTTACTGTAAGAAAAATTTCTAATGGTGTTGGTGTTGAAAGAATATTTTTCTTTAGCTCACCAAAAATTGAAAAAGTTGAAGTAATTCAAGCTGGTAAAGTTAGAAGAGCTAAACTTTATTACCTTAGAAATCTTACAGGTAAAGCAGCAAAAATTAAAAGAAAAATATAACCAAAAAAAAGAGACACTTTTAAGTGTCTTTTTTTTTACTTATTGGAGGTAACATGAAGCATATTATTGTAAACATAAAATATACAGTACCATTTGAAAAAATACAGGAAATTCTACCGCAACATAGAGCACATTTAGATGATGGTTACAAAGCTGATATGATTTTAATGTCGGGCCCACTCAATCCAAAAACAGGTGGTGTTGTTATTTGTAGAGCAGATGATATTGATAAAGTAAAGGCTTTTTTTAGTTTAGATCCATACTACTTAAATAATTATGCTGAGTATAGTTTTGTCGAATTTGAACCAGTGAAATTTCATCGAATTGTTGAAAAATGGGTTAATGAATAATATGAAAGAATATTAAATGAAAAAAATAGCTTTTTATACATTAGGATGTAAGTTAAATTATGCTGAAACATCTCATATAGCTCAGAAATTTAAACAAAAAGGCTATACTGTTGTTGATGATAATGAAATTGCTGATATTTACATTATAAATTCGTGTACTGTAACAAAAGATGCTGAAAAGGATTGCAGGCAAAGGGTTAGACATTATTTAAGGAAAAATCCGAATGCTTTTATTGGTGTTATAGGTTGTTACGCTCAAATTAGACCTGATGAAATAGCAGCAATAGATGGTGTACATATAATTGTTGGCAATGATGCTAAGTATGATTTACATAATTTAATAAATACTACTCAAAAATATGGTTTCCCATCGATAATAAATAAACCTACCGAGGAACTTAATTCCTTTGGTGTTGCATATTCAGGTGATAATGATGAAAGAACAAGAGCATTTCTTAAAGTTCAAGATGGTTGTGACTATAATTGTTCATATTGTACTATTCCTTTAGCAAGGGGTAAAAGTCGAAGCCTTGCACCGGAAGAGGTAATATCATATATTAACAAAATATTAGATAATGGTTATTTGGAAATTGTCTTAACAGGTGTTAATGTTGGTGACTATGCATATAACAACTATAGCTTTTATGATTTATTAAAAGAAATTGACAATATTAAAAGAGATTTTCGTATTAGAATTAGCTCAATAGAGCCAAATCTTTTGACTGATGATATTATAAAACTTGTTTCAAATTCTGAGCATTTTGCAAATCATTTTCACATACCTTTACAGAGTGGCAACGATAAAATATTAGCAAAAATGCAAAGACGTTACAATACTAAAATGTTTTCAAATGTTATTGATAAAATTATCAGTAATGTTCATAATTATGGTTTGGGCATAGATGTTATAGTTGGTTTCCCGGATGAAACAGATGATGACTTTTTAGTAACTTATAACTTTTTAGAAAATATTCCTTTTACCTATCTTCATGTTTTTACATATTCTGAACGTCCCAGTACAAAAGCACTCCAAATAGAAAATAAAGTTGAAAAATCTATTAAAAAGGAAAGAAATTTTAAACTTAAAAGATTGAGTGATTTTAAAAAAGAGATATTTTATAATAATTCAATCAATTCAATACACAGAGTTATATTTGAGCATACTAATTATGATGGGATAATGAAAGGTTATACAGATAATTATATAAGAGTATTTACAAACTTTGATGAAAATTTTGTGAATAAGTTTGTAAAGGTTAAAATATTACAAAATACTAACAATATGTGCAAGGTTGAAATTATTTAATTTTTAAAATTAAAAAATATTATTAATTTTGCTCAAAAAAGAGGAATTTATGAAAAAGCTAATTTATTTACTCGTCTTAACATCATTCATGTTTGCTTGCACAAATATTATAATAACAAAAGGTGCAACTACTACTAAATCAAATTATTTAACTTATTCAGCAGATTCTTATAGTTTGTATGGTGCGTTGTATCATTTTTCTGCAGGTGTTTATCCCAATGGAACTATGCTAGATATATATGAATGGGATACAGGAAAATATTTAGGAAAAATCAAACAAGCTGAAAGGACCTATAATGTTATCGGTAATATGAATGAATTTCAACTAACGATTGGAGAGACTACATTTGGTGGTAGATTAGAACTTCAAAATAAAAAAGGTATACTTGATTACGGTAGTTTGATATATGTAACATTGCAACGAGCAAAAAATGCAAAAGAGGCAATTCAAATAATGACTTCACTTGTAGAAGAATATGGATATTATAGTACAGGAGAAAGTTTTTCGATTGTTGATCCTAATGAAGCCTGGATTTTAGAAATGATAGGTAAAGGTGAAGGAGTAAAGGGAGCTATATGGGTTGCACAGAGAATTCCAGATGGTTATATATCAGCACATGCAAATCAAGCAAGAATTACAAAAATAAATTTTAATGATAAAAATAATTTTCTCTACTCGTCAGATGTTATCAGTTTTGCTCGTGAAAAGGGGTATTTTAATGGTAAAGATGAAGATTTTAGTTTTTCAGATGTTTACAATCCTTTAGATTTTGGTGGTGTAAGATATTGTGAAGCTCGAGTGTGGTCTGTTTTCAGACGTGTAAATAAACATATGGAAAAATATTTTGATTATATTAATTTTCAAAGTAAAGAAAGAATGCCGTTATATATTAAACCAGATAGATTGCTTTCAACTTATGATATTATACAACTTATGAGAGATCATTATGAAGGCACAGAATTAGATATGACAAAGGGAGTTGGTGCTGGTTTATATTGCTCTCCTTATAGAAATAGACCTTTAGAGTGGAAATATAAAGATTCAACTTATTTCCATGAAAGACCAATTTCGACTCAACAAACAGGATTTTCATTTGTAGCTCAGATGAGAAGTCATTTGCCTAATGAAGTAGGTGGTGTTTTGTGGTTTGGTGTTGATGATACCTATATGACTGTTTATATGCCATTTTATCCAAATCATTATAAAGTTCCGGAATGTCTACATGAAAAAACAGCTTCTTTAAGTAAATTTTCGTGGAATTCTGCATTTTGGATATTTAATGTTGTATCCAATTTTGTGTATCTAAGATATTCTGCTATGATAGATGATTTGAAGAAAAAACAAACTCAACTGGAAGCTTCATTTATGGCAAACCAGGAGATGGTGGAACAACATGCCTTAGTGTTGTTGAAAAACTCAAGAAAAGAAGCAATAGAATATTTAAATTCATATTCCAATGAGTGTGTCGATATTACAATGCGAGAATGGAAAGATTTATTTGAATTCTTGATGATAAAATATGTAGATGGTGCAGATAAAAACGAATATTTTAGACCTACTTCAAAAGGTTATCCAGAAGAAACTAGAAAGAGAATAGTTGAAGAAAATCCTAATCGTTTTAAAGTTATAGAGATACCCTATGACTTAGAAATAGCCTATTTTGATTTGATAAGAGAAGTAAAAGATAAGATTAAAGATAAAAAATATATCGATGCTATAAAACAATTAAATGATGCATTAAAGTGGAATTATAGAAAAGATGATATACAAAATTATATCAATATTATAAAAAGATTAGAAGAAGAATTTAATAAATCTAATTTAGATATCTTAAATATAATAAAATGAAAAAGTTAGTATTATCATTGGTATTTGTAATAGCTTTATTCTATTTTTTAAAAGAATTCATTTTTACTGAAAAAAAGATTATTTACAATAATTATATTGAGGGGCTAGAGACTCCTTATTATAATAACGGTGAAATTATTGTGAAACATAAATATTTTATACTTTGTTATGATGAAGGAAATGAAATACCTAAGTGGGTTGCGCATGTTTTAACAAGAGAAAGAGTTAATAAAATAGTTGTGAAAAGAACAGATGATTTTAGAGAGGACCCTTATGTACCCACAAAATCCGCTCTACCAGAAGATTATAAAGGAAGTGGTTACGATAGGGGACATATGTTGCCTGCTGCGGATATGAGATGGAGTAAAGAGGCTATGAGTGAAACTTTTTATATGAGTAATATGGTACCACAAGCCAGAAAAATGAATTCGGGAATTTGGAATGAAATAGAAACAAAAGTTAGGGAATGGGCTAAGATATATGATACTCTTTTTATTGTGACAGGTCCTATTATTACGAAATATCCACCCCAAAAAATTGGTAGGATAAATAAGGTAACAGTTCCCGATTATTTATATAAAGCAATTTTAAGAAAACAAAACGGTGAATTAAATGCAATTGCATTTATAGTTCCAAATCAAAACAAATTAAAAAGCTATAAAATATTTGATTATATTTATCCAATAGACTCAGTTGAGGTAAAAACAGGGTTAAATTTGTATTATAAATTACCAGATGATATTGAAGAAGAAGTAGAAAGTAAAGTTAATATCAAAATGTGGGCGAGGTAAAAATAATTCTATTAGTTTTTTGCAAATTTAATTTTTAGAAAGTTAATTACACCGGGTAAGATAGAGATAAAAATTATAGTAATAATAACTATAGAAAAATTATTTTTAACAAATGGTAAATTTCCAAAAAAGTAGCCACCATATATGAATATTGCTACCCAAAGTATAGCGCCAACAACATTATAGGTTAAAAAATACTTATAACTCATTTTGCCAATACCTGCAACAAACGGGGCAAATGTTCTTACAATTGGTACAAAACGAGCTATTATAATTGTTTTTCCGCCGTGTTTTTCATAAAATTCGTGAGTTTTATCTAGATACTCTTTTTTTATATATTTACTATTGTAGGCCTTATCTCCAAGCTTAGAACCGATGAAATAATTTACAGAGTCTCCTAAAATACCTGCGGCTACAAGAAGAAAGAAAAGAAAGTGTACATTAAGAGGGCTACCTTCATGTGCTAAAGCTCCTGCGGCAAATAACAAAGAGTCGCCAGGTAAAAATGGTGTTACAACTAAACCAGTTTCACAAAATATCACAACAAATAAAATAAAATGAGTTATAAAACCATAATTATCGACTAACTCAAAAAGGTGTTTATCTAAATGAAGAAATAAATCTATAAGAAAGTATAAAGTTTCCATATAATTATAAAATATTAAAAATAACAAATTATCTAAAATTTCTGAGAAAAAAAAATTTATTTTTTGATAAAATATCATTTTAATATTGAATAAAAAATAATTTAATATTTAATTAAAGGTAAAATATGCGTATCGGTATACCAAAAGAATCAACAATCGAAGAAAAAAGAGTAGGGTTAACTCCTGCTGCTGTAGATGCATTAGTTAAAAATGGTCATACTGTTTTTGTTGAAACAAAAGCTGGTGCTGATTGTCATTTTGACGATGAAGAATACGAGAAAGCTGGTGCCAAAATAGTATATTCTGCTGAGGAAGCATTTAAAAGAGCAAATATGATTGTAAAAGTTGCACCTCTTAGTGAAATAGAAGCAAGCTATATGTATGAGGGACAAATATTATTTTCTTTTTTGTATTTAATGATGAATAAAAAGAGTATTATTCAAAAATTATTGGAAAATAAAGTAACAGCTATAGGATATGAATTAATTTTAAGAAATGGACATAACACTATACTTCAATCTATGAGTGAAATTGCAGGGCAGTTGTCAATTCAAGTTGCTACTTCTTTGTTGGAGAATTCCACAGAAGTATCAAAAGGAATTTTACTTGGAAGTGTTCCGGGTGTAAAGCCTGCTAATGTATTAATTATAGGAGGTGGTGTAGCAGGAACAGCAGCAGCTAGAAGCGCATTAACTAATGGTGCACGTGTTACAATTTTAGATACTAATATAAATAGATTAAAAGAGCTTGATTTAATGTTTAATAAAAATGTTACAACCTTAATTTCTGCACCTATGATTATTCAAAGGGTTTCAAAATATGCTGATGTTATAATAGGTGCTGTATCCACAAATGATAACAATCAAGTTCCTAAAGTTTTAACTTACCAGAATTTAAATAATTTGAAAAAGGGAACTGTATTAATTGATTTGGCAATAGATAGAGGTGGATGTTTTGAATCAAGTCGATTAACAACATTATCAAATCCTTATTTTATTGAAAAGGATATTATACACTATTGTGTACCGAATTTACCAGCTAAAGTTAGTCGTACTTCATCTATAGCACTTGCCAATAATACATATGAGTATATTTTTAATGTTGCTGATTATGGAATAGAACACCAAATTACTATGAATAATGAACTAACAAGAGGAATTTGTCTTTATAATGGCAAATGTACTAATGAAACAATAGCAAAAATGTATAATTTGGAATTTCTAAGATTGCATCCATTTTCGAAAAATTAATCTGAGGAAGATTTTTATATGGAAAATTCTATTAAAACACCTGCATGGCTTGTAAATTATAACTCAAAACTTAAAACTGCAGACGAAGCGGTAAAGGTTATTAAATCTGGTGATGGAGTATATGTACAACCAGGTTGTGCTGTCCCTTTTGAACTAATTAGAGCTATGGTAAAGCGAAAAGATGAATTGGAAAATGTTAATATCTATCATATTTTAGCAGTAGGAAAGTTACCGTATATGGAACCTGGTATGGAAAAGCATTTTAGACACACAGCCTTTTTTATAGGGCATAATACAAGAAAAGCTGTTAATGAGGGTAGAGCAGATTTTGTCCCATGTTTTTTACATGAGGTCCCATTATACTTTAAAAATAAGTTGTATGATATTGATGTTGCACTTATACATGTTTCCCCTCCAGATGAGCACGGATTTTGTAGTTATGGTGTCGATGTAGGCTGTATTAAAACACCGGCTGAAATGGCAAAAGTTATTATTGCTCAAGTTAATCCACGTATGCCTAGAACTCTGGGCAATAGTTTTATACATATAAGTAAAATTACGCACATTGTTGAACATCAGGAGGAATTAACTGAACTACCTCAGGTTGATGAAGGTGATACACCAGAAATGTTAAAAAATTATGATAAAATTGGTGAATTCATAGCAGATTTAATAGAAGATGGTTCAACTTTGCAAATGGGAATTGGTGCTATTCCCGATTCTGTTCTTAAGTTGTTACAACATAAAAAAGATTTAGGTGTTCATACAGAAATGTTTTCTGATGGCTTAATTCAGCTAATAGATAGTGGGGTGATGAATGGAGAAAAAAAATCTATTCACAAAGGTAAATTAATTGCAGGATTTATTTTAGGTACTAGAAAAGCCTTCGATTATGCGGATAATAATCCTTTAATTGAGTTCCATCCACAAGAATATGTTAATGACCCATTTGTAATTGCACAAAATACAAAAATGGTGGCAATTAATTCGGCTATTGAAGTAGATATAACAGGGCAAGTATGCTCTGATTCAATAGGTACAAGATTATATAGTGGTTTTGGTGGACAAGTTGATTTTATTCGTGGTGCTGCTAGATCCGAGGGTGGAAAACCAATTATTGCTTTAACTTCTACAACAAGAGATGGAGAAATTTCCAGGATTTCTACGATGTTAAAACAGGGTGCCGGAGTTGTTACTTCAAGAGCTGATGTCCATTATGTTGTTACTGAATTTGGTGTTGCAAGCCTTAATGGAAAATCAATTCGTGAACGAATCAAGCAACTAATCAATATAGCACATCCTAAATTTAGAGATGAATTAAAATATTTTGCTAAAAAAACTTATTATTTGGAAGTATTATAGGGATATTACACTAAAGTATAAAGGTCGTCTTATAAATTTTGTGTTTTTGATATAAGACGACCTTTTTGACATTTAATATTATTTAATATATTATACTTTTTACATTGTTATTTCTCTTATCATTTCAAACATACCTTCAAAAAGTAATTTAGGTACATCTGTTGGTGTAGGTTTACCTTTGATATGAATTGTTATTGAGTTTGCTGTGATATTTAAAACTTCAAACTCTACTGGTTCTGGTTTGATACCTTTTTTAATTGCACGATATTTTTTCCCAACTTTTAATTCCATAACTCACCTCATTATTTTATTTTTCAGTAACAGCAATGCAAATAAAACAAAAAAAGTTCTGAAAAAAAATATCTTAACAATTATTTAATTTTGATATGGAAATTGTAAAATGAATGTTGTTCCTTTATTAATTTCGCTTTCAACCCAAATTTTACCTTTGTGTATTTCAACAAATTCTTTACATATAAGTAAACCTAGACCAGTGCCTTGCTCTTTATTTGTACCTTCTTTTGTAAAAATTTTCTCAATTTGAAATAATGAATCTATAGAGGATTTATCCATTCCAATTCCTTTATCCTTAACAGAAATTAATAAATTATTATCAATTCTGTCTGTTGTGATTGTAATATTAGAATTTTTGTAAGAAAATTTTATTGCATTACCTATTATATTTTGTAAAATAGATATCAACATTTTATCGTCAGCATAGACAACTTCATCAAGGGGATAATTTTTTATGATATTTATTGATTTTGCTTCAAGGTTACCCTGTAAGATTTTGATTACTTTATTGACAATATCATCGAATTTGTGAAGATGTGGATTAAATTCAAATCTACCAGTTTGAATTCTTGAAAAATTTAAAAGATTCAACAAAAGATTATATGTATTTTGCGCAACTTCATGAGTTTGTCCTATGAAATATTTAATTTCATCTTTACTCAAGTCATCAAATTCATCTTTTAATATATTCGTATAACCTAAAAGTGCTGTAAAAGGGCTTCTTAAATCATGTGCTAAAAGTGAGAAAAATTTATCTTTTGCTTTTAATGCTTTTTGTAATTCAGTTTGAGTTGATTCGAGTTGTTTGTTAACATCAAGAATATCTCTAGCTCGAAATTCTAATAATTTATTTAAATCTTCGAGTCTAATTATTTGCTCACTTAGTTTTTGTTGCAATTCATATTTTTCATTAATATCTATTATTAAGGATAATTTTGCGATATCGTTGCTATTGATATTTATTATTTTATTGATAACTTCGAATTTTTTTTGGTTAATTTCAATTATATCTTTGAAAATTTGGAATTCTGTTCAATTTTTTCTACTATTTTATAATTTAAATTATCTCTTATATCTTGACCATATCGAAAGTCACCTTGAAAGTTAGTAATTTTTTTTGCTTGTGTATTACTAAAAATCAATTTGTCATTTAAAGTTGTTATGATAATACCAATTGGGGCTTCATTAAGACAGTATTGAAATAAATAAACATCATCGACATATTGATGGTTTTCAATGTCATTTATTGCCAATATATATGTATCATTTATAGATATGCGGAAAAAAATTGCAAATGAACTGACTGTATTTGTAAAATTTAATTCTAACGTAAATAATGTTACGTTGTTAGTAATTAGTTCCTTTAAAAATGAGATTTTTTCTTCAGGTATAAAGTCAATTAGGGAATCATTTCTAGATATAAAAGAAAATTTATTCTTGAAATTTTCATTTGTAAACAAAATTTTTAAATTTTTATCAAAAAGGATTATAGGAATTTCAGATTTTTCCAAAATATTTTTTATGTAATTTTCTAGTGATATTATATCTCTATTTTGATTACTTAAAATTATATCGATAAGTTGTGATTTTGTTAATTTATTTAAATCATTATAATTCATTGTTAATACAATATTATTTTAAGAAAAATTTTTATTTTGTTGAGATTAAATAATAAAAAAAACTGTAATTTTGTAAAATATAATAAAATTTTATCATAAAAGCAAATTGGGGGATCTATGCAAAAAGAAAACATCAAAAACAAATACGGTTATTTTGATTTAGAGAACAAAGAGTATGTAATCACTGATCCTAAAACTCCTCGTCCATGGTTTAATTATATGTGGAATGAAAACTATGCTGGTCTAATCTCTCATACAGGTGGAGGTTTTAGTTATTACATTACACCAAGAGATAATAGACTAACTAGAATGCGTTACAATTGTTTACCCTGGGATCGACCTGGTAGATATGTAATGGTTAAAGATGTTAAAAATTCAAAATATCACTCATTAAGTTGGGCGCCTACAATTCAATTAGATTATAATCATTATGAATGTCATCACGGATTGGGTTATACCAAAATTGTTACAGAATACAATCAAATTAAAGGTGAAATTACTTATTTTGTACCCACAGATAGAGATGCCGAGATATGGTTTGTAAAACTTTCTAATTTAGCAAATTTTAAAAGAAAATTAGAAATTTATAGTTTTGTAGAATTGCTAATGGGAAATGCTTTAAATGATTTAATAAATCAACCCAATGATAAACATTTTACAGAAATTATTTTCAATAAAGAAACACAAACACTTGAAGCTACACGCAGATATTGGGTCCTTATTAAAAAGTTTCTGTTGCGCAACCAAATATTGATTGGAGATATAAAATTTATTTCAAATCTACTTTGCCAATTACAGGTTTTGATGGTTCTCTCGATAATTTTATAGGTAGATGGAGAAGTGAAGCTAATCCAGAGTCTGTTGAAACCGGTATAATGAAAAATACTGAAATTACTGCCGGTGATCCTATTGCAGCTTTACAAAATAAAATTGAATTGGAAGCTGGTGAGAGTAAAGAATTTGCTATAATTATGGCAATTGTATCTAAAGATGTTGAGAAACCTTATGAATATTTAAATTGGAATAATTTAATAAAAATTGATACATTAAAAAATAAATTTGAAAATGTTAAATTATATTGGAAAGATTATTTGTCTCATGTTCAGGTTGAAACACCATCAGAACAAATGAATTTAATGTTGAATATTTGGAATCAATATCAAGCAGCAGTAACTTTTGATATGGCAAGGAATTCCGGTTATTATCACGGTGGCTTATTGTTTGGTACTGGTATGCGAGATCAATTTCAAGATATTTTAGGTATGGTTATGGTTCATCCTGAGAGGGTTAGGAAAAGAATACTTAATGCTTTAAGATTTCAATTTTCTGACGGTTCGACTTTACACAACTTCTTTAAAATTACTGATTGGGGTGAAAAAACAAACCATTCTGATACACCTTTGTGGATTCCATTTGGAATTACAGAATATTTAAATGAAACAGGTGATTTTACAATTTTGGACGAAATCGTAAAATTTTATGATGAAGGTGAAGCAGATGTATATACTCATATGAAAAAGGCTATAGATTTTTGTCTTTTTGCGACTACCGAAAGAGGATTACCCAAAATTATGACTGGTGATTGGAACGACACATTGGATCACATCGGTCCAAAAGGAAAAGGTGAAACTGTTTGGGGAGGAATGTTTTTAGCTTATAATATAAGAAAAACATTTGAATTATTGGGATATAAAAATGATACAGAAACTTTAGAAAGATGGCAAAAAGCATATGATAAATTAAAAAATATTATAAACGAATATTGTTGGGATGGAGAATGGTGGATAAGAGCTTTTAGGGATAACGGCGAGCCTGTAGGTTCTCATAAACATGAACAAGGAAAGATTTTTATAAATTCTCAAACATGGTCAATTATGTCTGGGGTTGCTGAAGGTGAGAGAGCACAAAAGTGCATGGAAAGTCTTAAAAAATATTTAGTCAGAGAAAAAGGTGTGCAAATTTGCTGGCCATCTTTTACAAAAATTGATGATACAATTGGTTTGATAAGTAGATGTGTTCCTGGTAAAAAAGAAAATGGTGCAATTATCAACCATGCTTCTTCATGGGCTGTATTAGCCTTATTAGAAACCGGTGATATTGATTTAGCGGTTGATATTTATCATCGTATGCTACCATTAAATTCAGCTAAAAATATTGATAGATATGAAGTTGAACCATATGTTTTTGCTGAATATGTTACAAGCCCAGATCATGAAACCGAAGGACAAGCTTCACACTCATGGCTTACAGGTACTGCAGTATGGATGTTAAGAATTGGTCTCGATCATATTTTGGGGTTAAAAACGTCATTAAAAGGTATATCAATAAGTCCTAAAATACCTAAAGATTGGAAAGGATATAAAGTAGCAAGAAAATTTAGAAACAAGTTGTTATATTTTGATGTAAAAAACTTATGTGGAAAGAATACAGGTGTTGTTAAAGTGAAAATTAATGGTATTTTAATTGAAGGTAATTTTATTGATATTGAAAAATACCCTGAAAAAGAATTAAAAATTGATGTTGAGATAATTTGAATAACTTAGATAAAATTATAAGCTCTGCCAACGGTGGAGCTTAATTTATTCCAAATATTTTGTATTTGAAGATTTTTTATTAAATTTGTATTAATAAAGAATGTGAATTATGAAAAAATTAAAAATTTTAGTTACAAATGATGATGGTATAACCGCACCAGGGATTTATGCTTTAGCAAAAGAATTACAAAAAATTGCTGACGTAACTGTTGTTGCACCCCTTACAGAGCAAAGTGCAGTGGGGCATGCAATTACAATGAAAAATCCCCTAAGATTAAAAGATATTATTATTAATAATGAATTTTTTGGATATGCTTTTGATGGAACACCTGCTGATTGTGTTAAAATGGGAATAAGAAATATCTTAAAAGAAAAACCAGATTTGGTTATCTCTGGTATAAATAATGGAGCTAATACTGCAATAAACATAATTTATTCTGGAACAGTTTCCGGAGCAAGAGAAGCTGCAATAATGGATGTTCCTTCAATTGCTGTTTCTGTTACATCTCATGAGCCAAAAACTTATGATATCGCTGCACAAATTGCTGCTGAATATGCAATAAAAGTTTTTAAAAATCCTCTTCCAAATGGAACTCTATTAAACATTAATGTTCCTAATTGCTCAAAAGAAGAAATTAAAGGTCATATAGTTACAAAACAAGGCAAATCTAAATGGGATGATGAATATGAGGAAAGAATTGATCCGATGGGCAAAAAATATTACTGGCTCAAGGGTGACTGGATTGAGTTAGATAATAGTATCGACTATGACCATTTTGCTACGCAGCAAAACTACGTATCATTAACTCCAATACACTTTGATTTAACAGATTATGAAAATTTAACTTTTGTCAAAAAGTATTATTTGGATTAAATTACTTCTGGTATTGTAAAAAAGACACTTGTCCCGGTTTTTTCTTTGGATTCTATCCAGATTTTACCATTATTTTTTTCTACAAAATCTTTTACAATAATTAAACCAAGTCCAGTAGATTGTTCATCTTCCGTGCCTGGTCTTCCTGTTTTTTCTGTTATATCGAAAATTTTATTAAGCATAATTTCAGGTATACCAATTCCATAGTCTTTGACTTCAAACAATATATAATTATTTTCTGTACGTGAGATATTTAAATCAATTTTGGAACCACGATAACTAAATTTAATAGCATTGTATAAAAGATTATTTAAGACTGAAGTAAGCATAATTCTATCTGCTATAACAAAATAATTTTCTTCTAAATTAACATTTAATGTTATTTCTTTTAATTGTAGGTTATTGTTGATATTTGTCTGGATTTCCTTTATAAAATTTTGTATATTAATTTTTTCTTTTTTTATTGTTACATTATTATTTTTTAGGTTAACCCAATCCATCAGGTTGTTAATGAGTCTTAAAAGGTTTTTGTTGGAGTTATAAATTTTATTGACAAGTTCAAATTTTTTATCATCAGAAAGCTCATCAAAATCATCAACTAGTATTGAATTTATACCAATTATTCCTGAAATTGGGCTTTTTAAATCATGTGCTATTATTGAAAATAATTTATTCTTTTCTATTAATGATTCTTCTAATTTTTTTTTGCTAAACAATAATTCTTCGAGTAATCTTTCTTGTTCAAGCATGTAATCATTAATTTCTTTGTTTTGTCTATTTAATTTAGAGATATTTTTTTCTAGTATTTCTCTTGTAGTTATAAGTTCAGTTATATCGTTAAAAGTAAAAAGAATTTCATTTTCTTCTTTTATTGCGTTTACAGAGTACCAATTAATGATTCCTTTTCTAAAAATTCCAAGAATTAGATTTTCAAATTTATTTGTTTTATCAAGCATTGAATTAATTGAGTTTGGAAAATCAACTATAGTTCTATCATTATCAATAAATTTAATATCTGCAAGATTAGTAGTTTTAAAGTTATTATCGATTAATAATTGTTCCAAAATTTTATTAGAAAAATTGTTAGTTAGTTTTATGTTAAAAGATGTATCAACAATGAAAATTCCGACCGGTAAGATGTCTAAAAGTTTTGTTAAATATGTTTCATTTTCTTTAAGTTTCTTTTCAATATTTTTAAGATAAGTGATGTCAGTAAATGAGCCGGTAATTCCAATTATGTCATTATTTTCATATAATAAAGTTTTGTTAATAATGAAAATTTTCTTTTCATCATTAACTCCTAGTTCTAATTCATATGTTTGCCTAGTTTTAGAATTTATTAGTTCATTATCTTTTTGAAAAAAGTAATCGCTTTTGTCTGGCAAAATTTCCTGTATAGTTTTTCCAATTATTTGTTCTGGTGTAGTATGGAAGGTATTGCAAAAAGCTATATTTACAAATTCGTAAGCGCCATTTTTGTTTTTATAAAAAATTGGGTTAGTAATATTATCTAGTATTGAATGATAAAAATGTTTATATCGATTTATTTCTTGTTCAGCTTTTTTAATATCTGTTACATCTACAACAAACACATATAAGCCAATTATTTCATTATCAACGATTAAAGGTGAGTAGTAATCTCGATAAAATGTTCTTGTGAGATTATTATCTCCATATTCTTCTATGAGTGTAAATTTTTCACCTCTTAATGCTTTATCAAAATTAATTTTTGCTTTATTTCTATCATCTTCTAATTTAATAATATCTAACATATTTAAGCCAATATAGATATCACAACCCCAAATAGCTTTAATAGTATCTTTATGTGCTTGTGTATAAAAAATATACCTGTATTCTCTGTCTAAAGCAAATAGAACTAAATCTTTGTTATTATCTAAAATAGCTTTTAGAATTTTGTTATTTTCATAATAATTAACCATATGCACAATCTAAATAATTTATAATAATAAATATATATAAAATATTTAATAAAAAAAATTATAAGTATTTTTTAATAACATCTTCAACGGATGATATCATTAAATCTAATTTAGTTGTATCTTTTCCGCCAGCTGTTGCTAGGTGTTGTTTGCCACCACCACCACCACCGACAATTTTTGCTAAATCACCAACAATTTTACCTGCAGAAAGATTATTATTTTTTATTAAATCATCAGAAACAACACATACAATCATAACTTTATTGTCAATTACGGATGATAAAACTCCAATACCAGATTTTATTTTTTCTCTTAGAATATCGCCAATCGCTTTAAGTTCATCCATTGATTTTGCATCAATTGTGCTTTTGTAGATATTTAGCCCATCAACTATTGCAGGTTTTTCTATTATTTGAGTAATAAAATTTTCTTTATTTTTTAAATTTAATTCTTCTAATTCTTTTTCTAATAATTTTAATTTATGCTGATTTTCTTCAATGGTTTCTTGTAATTTAGTTTTTTCTTCATTTAAGTTATCAATGAAAGAAAGAACATTTAATCCTGTTGTTGCTTCAATTCTTCTTACGCCAGCTGCAATGGAAGATTCATAAAGAATTTTAAAAATTCCTATTTCAGATGTATTGCTAACATGTGTACCACCGCAAAACTCAGCTGAAAAATCATCTATTTTAATAACATTGACAAATTCACCGTATTTATCGCCAAAAAACATTAAAGCTCCAAGATTTTTTGCATCCTGGATAGGAATGTTCCTTAGGTGAATAACAGGTAATTGCTCTCTGATTTTTTGGTTGACTAAATTTTCAATAGTTTTTAATTCTTCTTTAGTGATTTTATTAAAATGGTTAAAATCAAATCTAAGTTTTTCATTAGTAACTTGTGAACCTGCTTGTTGAACATGATTACCTAATGTTTTTCTTAGTGCTGCGTGCAGTAAGTGTGTGGCAGTATGATTCTTCTTAGTATCATATCTTTTAATTTTATCAACTTTAATTTTTATGTTTTCAAAATTTGTAATTCCTTGAATATTTTCAATGACATGAACAATTGCATTGCCTATTTTATAAACATCTTTTATAATGTATTCTTGGTTGTTGTAAATGATTTTTCCGCTATCCGAAATTTGCCCACCAGACTCAACATACATAGGTGACTTATTTGCAATAATATGTACACTATTATCAAATGTTATATGAGCAATAATTTGTGCGATAGTTTCAAGTTCTTCGTATCCTGTAAACTCTGTTGAAAAATCTGCAGGTAAGTTAAAATTTTCTAAACTGATACTTTGTAAATTTAAATTAGATTGTTTATCTTTTGTAATCTTTCTGTTTCTTTCTTTATTTTCTTTTAGTAATTTTTCAAAACCTTCAATATCAATTTTTATGTTTTTTTCTTTTGCCAAAAGTTGAGTAAGATCTACAGGGAAGCCATAAGTATCATATAATTTATAAACTGTTTGACCATCAATAAAATTAGATTTGTTGGCAATTTCTTCAAACAATTCAATGCCTCTATCCAAAGTTGCGTTAAAACTTTGTTCTTCGGCAAGTATTACTTTTTCAATATATTGCTGATTGTTTGCAAGTTGTGGATAGAAAGTTCCCATTTGTTCTACAAGTGTTGGGATAATTTTATAAAGGAAAGGTTCAATTAAATTCAATTTTCTACCATATCTAGCAGCTCTTCGTAATATTCTTCTTAATACATAGCCACGACCTTCATTGCTTGGGATAGCGCCATCAGCGATAGCAAAAGCTAAAGTTCTAATGTGATCTGCAATCACGCGCATAGCAATTTTGTGATTTTCGTCTTTATATTCTAAACCAGAAAGTTCTGAAATTTTGTATAGTAATGGTGTAAAAACATCTGTTTCATAATTATTGCCAGGTTTACCTTGTAATACTGATACAATTCTTTCAAATCCCATTCCGGTATCAACATGTTTTGCAGGTAATTCAATAAGAGTACCATCTTTTTCACGATTGTATTGAATAAAAACTAAATTCCAAATTTCTATGCATAATGGACTACCTGCATTAACGAGAGATGCATCATCAGGGTTATCGGATAAATTAATATGAATTTCAGAACAAGGACCACATGGCCCGGTTTCGCCCATTTCCCAAAAATTATCTTTTTCACCGAATTTTAAAATATGATTTGGGTTAATATCTGTACAGGTTTTCCATAATTCTAAAGCTTCATCGTCGTTTTTGTATACTGTAGCATATAATCTGTTTTTAGGTAATTTCCAAACTTCTGTTAATAATTCCCATGCCCATTCAATAGCTTCTTTTTTATAATAATCACCAAATGACCAATTGCCCAGCATTTCAAAAAGTGTATGGTGATAGGTATCGTAACCAACTTCTTCCAAATCATTATGCTTTCCACTAACTCTAATGCAAACCTGAGAATCTGCGGCTCTTTTATAATCGCGTGAACCAGTACCTAAAAATACATCTTTGAATTGATTCATTCCTGCATTTGTAAATAATAATGTTGGGTCATCATAAGGTATTACTGGTGCTGCTGGAACTATTTTATGTCCTTTAGAAGCAAAAAAGTCTAAAAATTGTTGTCTAATTTCATGGGATTTCATATAATTTCCTTTAAATTTTATTTGCAAATATAATAAAAAAGTTGTAATATATATAAATAAAAAAAATTCTATGGATGAATTAGATTTAAATAAATCTTATGAAGTAATTAAAACTGTCAATGAAAAAGTAAATTCATTAAAATCTCAACTGTATCAATTAAAAAATAATGAGAATTTGAGTATGGAACCATTTGTAATTGAAAAAACAAACAACTGTTTAATTATCCATGTTAATATTCTAAGGGCCACAATGAAAGATATTGATAATTATTCTAATGCTTTGGGAGATTTTAACACCTATGGAGTAAATAATGTAATATATGATCTCCAAAGAGTTGAACATATAGATTCGACCTTTTTAGGCCAAATAATTGGTATTTTGAAAAAAGTTATGGAACAAAATGGTAAAGTACTGATAGTATCAAATAATGAATCTGTGAAATCTCTTTTTGTATTAACAAGATTATTGAGAGCTTTGCCTATCTATTCATCTTTAGATGAAGCATTGAAAAATATTTAATTAATTATCATTGAATAAGATATTTAATCCTAATAGAATTATTATCCCAGGAACTAAAATATTGCTATGTGCTAGTAATAAGATTATATTTATGGTTTCTCCTAAATTGAAAATTATTCCAAGGCTAAGTAATAAAATTGAAATTAAAAGTCCTATATAAAATTTATGAGATTTTGAATTATAAACATTTAACAATATTGAAAAAGAAAGTGATGTGAAGCCCAAATAAATTATTAAAGTCTTTAAAGTTAATTCTAAAGAAGTTGTTTCAAGTAATAATATCAATATACCACCAAAAAACGAAATTGAAATTTTAAGTAAATCATATTCTTTTATATTAACTTCTTCATCAAAAAGAAAAAATTTAATTCCTATCAAAATTAAATATATACCAATGAAATAGATTACTAATTTGAATAAAAACATATTTGCAAGGTATAAAAGAGTGAATATCATTACACCTGTTAAAAATTGTAAGATAAGATTCAAATATTTCATCTTAAACCTATCAATATTTATAAATTAGATACAAATATAAAAAAAAAATTGCAATTTTAAATTCCTAATTTCACTATATTATTTTTTTTTGTAATTTTAAAAAATTGATAATTTAAATTAGAAAGGATTAGATAGATGCTTACTCCAATTGAATTAAGGCATAAAATTCATCAAAATCCAGAAATTATGTTTGAAGAATTTAAAACAACACAATTAATTGAGGAAAATTTAAAAAATCTAAGTAAGATAAAAATTCATAAGCCATTACCAACTGGACTGGTTGTTGAATATACAGTAAATTCTGGTGATTATTTATTATTTCGTGCAGATATAGATGCCTTACCAATAAAAGAAAATACCGGGTGGGAGTGGACGTCTAAAAATAGTTATATGCATGCTTGCGGGCATGATGTTCATACAGCTATTTTGTATTCATTTATACAATATGTGGTAGAAAATAATATTAATCAAAATCTAATATTTTTGTTTCAACCAGGAGAGGAAGCTGGAGGGGGCGCATTAAAAGTTATTGAAAGTGGAATTTTGAATAATTACAAAATAAAATATACGTTTGCTTTGCATGTTACAGATGAATATGATTTTGCCACTGTTGCCTCTACTGATGGTGTTTTATTTGTTTCTTCTGTTGAATGTGATATAGAAATTTTTGGGAAATCTTCTCATGTTGCTTTTCCCGAAAATGGAATAAATGCATTTAATACTCTGAGAGCTTTTTTAGATTATACAGATAAAAATGTTGAAGAAGCAGCCGAGCCTTTTATTTTTGGTTATGGTAAAGTTTTTGCAGGTCAAGCGCGTAATATAATTCCAAATTATGCTAAGGCGGAATGTACGGTAAGAGCATTATCTTTGGATAAACAAGAAGAATATTTAAATATTATAGAGAATAATTTAATTAAAGCTACAAAAAAATTTGGTTCTCAATATAAATTTCATATTGGTCCCAAATACGCAGAAGTAAAGATAGATAGCACTCTTTATCAAAAAGTAGTTCCATTTATTTCACAATTTTTTAAATTTATAGATTGTGGAGTAAAGATGACAGCTGAAGATTTTGGATATTTCTCAAAGTTATATCCATCATTTATGGCGTGGTTAGGAATATCAAAAGGTGAAAGAAATGGACTTCATAACGATAAATTTCTTCCATCTGATGATAGTATCGAGCTTGGGAAAAATTTACTTATCAAATATTTAGAAGCAGTTATATAGTTATGGCTAAATCACCTAAGAATAAAACTATAGTTTTGACTGAAGAAGAAAAAAATTATTATTCCCAGAAATTACTTTTTCAAAAAGATTTATTTTCCTTAAAAAATATTGTTAATAAGACGATTAATGCAGATTTATTCGACGTTATAGATAATTTGCCAGATAAATTTGTAGATTTAATGATAATTGATCCGCCATATAATTTATATAAAGCGTTTAATACGGTAAAATTTAGCGAAATGTCAATTGATAATTATAGTAACTGGCTTGATAGTTGGCTAAAAAAATTAGTAAGATTACTTAAAGATGAAGCATCTATTTATATATGTGGTGATTGGAAAACATCTACATCAATACATTTAGTTGGACAAAAATATTTTTATGTGCAAAATAGAATTACCTGGGAACGAGATAAAGGTAGAGGAGCATTAAATAATTGGAAAAATAATTCTGAAGATATTTGGTTTTTTACGAGAAGTAAAAAGTATACATTTAATGCTGAGGCTGTAAAACACAGGAGAAAAGTTATTGCTCCATATACAGATGAAAGAAAAAAGCCAAAGGATTGGGAAAAAACAGAAAACGGTAATTTCCGATTAACCTATCCCTCAAATTTATGGAATGATATAACAGTTCCATTTTGGTCAATGCCCGAAAATACGGAACATCCAACTCAAAAACCAGAAAAACTTATTGCAAAATTAATACTTGCATCTTCTAACGAAGGGGATTTAGTATTTGATCCTTTTTTAGGTTCTGGTACAACATCTGTAGTTGCTAAAAAATTGAATAGAAGATATTTAGGTGTTGAAAAAGATTTTTATTTTTCCTGTATTGCTGAAAAAAGGCTGGATTTGGCTGAAAATAATAAAGAAATACAAGGTTATTTAAATGGTTGTTTTTGGGAACGTAATACCTTAAATGAAATTTTAAGAGAAAAAAATGAAAAAAATTCTAATTCTACTAATTAGTTTTATCTTTTGTTATGCAAACAGCAAAATTGATTTAAAACTTAAAAATCTAATGCTTAATGATTCCACTTCGAATATTTTTGTATGGATAATTTTTAAAGATAAAGGTAGTGATACACTGTATTACAAACAAAATCCGCATCTTTATTTATCACAAAGAGCAATTGAAAGAAGAAGAAAATTTTTTGGTGATGACCAATTGGTCAATTTTTATGACTATCCGGTCAGTAATAACTATATAAATCAAATAAAAAATTTAGGTATAAAAATTAGAAACAAATCCAGATGGTTGAATGCTGTTTCTGCATTTATAACTCCTGCACAAATTTCTTCAGTTAGTAATTTATCATTTGTCAAGAAAATCGATGCTTTACAACAATACCAGTCACCAAAGAAGCCTGTAAAAGAAAATTTGCCAGAAGTTTTACATAAAGTAAATAATGACAAATATGATTATGGTCTTTCATTAGATCAAAATGAAATAATTAAAGTTCCGTATGCACACAATATTGGGCTGAGTGGTAATGGTATTATGATAGGTATGTTTGATGCAGGTTTTACAAATTTGGGCCATGAGATTTTTTCAAATATGAAAATACACGCAACATGGGATTTTGTTAACAATGATGCTGATGTTGAGGATGGAAATGATATGGGCTCTGGTAGCCATGGAACAGCTACACTTTCATGCATTGGAGGATTTAAAAGTGGAAAACTTATTGGTCCAGCTTTCAATGCAACATATGTATTAGCAAAAACGGAAAATACAGAATCGGAAACACCTTTGGAAGAAGATAATTGGATAGCTGCTATAGAATGGGCAGATAGTATTGGAATTGATATCGCTTCGACATCTTTGGGATATATAGATTATGATGTGCCTTACATTAGTTATGTTTGGCAATATATGGATGGTAAAACATCAAAAATTACTCAAGCGGCTGATATTGCTGTTACAAGAGGTATAGTAGTTCTAAATTCTGCAGGGAATGAAGGAGATAATGACGAACATAATACCCTTGGTATGCCCGCAGATGGTTTTAATGTTATTGCTGTTGGTGCAGTTAATAAATATGGTTCAAGAGCAAGTTTTAGTAGTGTCGGTCCTTCTGCTGATGGAAGAATAAAGCCTGATATAATGGCTATGGGACAAAATGTAACGGTTGCAAGTTCTTATGGTAATAATTATTATGGGAGTAGTGGAACATCATTTAGTTGTCCATTGGCTGCTGGTGCTACTGCTTTATTGTTGGAGGCTAATCCATATTTGAGCCCTTTTCAAATGCGTGAATTATTAAGATCTACTGCAAGCAAATCGGATAATCCAGATAATAAATTTGGATGGGGAATTATTAATGTGCAAAAAGCTCTTGAAAAATTAAAAGCTAATATTATGCACTCAGTGGATAATTATAATGTTGATGATGATTTACTTAATATTTTTGCAACTTTTGAAACTTTCGATAGTAAGTTAACTGCATATTTGATGTATAAAACAAATGATAGTAATATTTTTGATTCTGTAAAATTCACTAAGTATTATGGTAGTGTTTATGTTGCAAAATTGAAAATTGATAGTAATTGGAATAAATTAAAATATTACATAAAAGCTAAAAATAATTCTATTTTTACTTCTTATTATCCTTTGAATGCACCTGATTCAATTTTAACTTTAAATTTAAAACCAGATAGCATTGAAAAATACTTCAAAAATAAAGATTTTGTTCTTTATCAAAATTATCCTAATCCATTTAACCCTACAACAACCCTAAAATTTAATATCATTAAAGCAGATTTTTATCAAATGAAAATTTATGATAGTCATGGAAAATTGCTTCTACAAGTATTTGACGATTATTTTGTCCCGGGTTTATATGAAAAAATATTGAAGTTAAATAACTTTGCATCATCAAATTATTTTGTTGAATTAATTAATAGTAAATCTAAACAAATTATTAAAATAAGTTTAATTAAATAAAATGGGAAGAGTATCATATTTTATATCAGATGTTCATTTACATCTTGAAGATAGAGAAAAAGAGCTTTATAAAGAAAAACTTTTTGAAAAGTTTATAAATTTAGTTTGCGAAGATGGAACAGATTTATTTATATTAGGAGATCTTTTTGATTATTGGTTTGAATATAAAAAAGTTATTCAAAAAGATAGTTATCGTGTTTTGTCTTTGTTTTATAAATTAAAAGAAAAAAATATCAAAATACACTATTTAATTGGCAATCACGATTTTTATCATAATAATATTTTCCAAGATGAATTTGGAGCCACGCTGTATGAAGATCCTATTGAAGTTGAAATAGATGGTTATAAATTTTTTTTAGCACATGGCGATGGAATGATTAAAAACGATACTGGTTATAAAATTTTAAAGTTTTTTTTAAGGAATAAATATATTCAAAAATTAGCTTATATCATACATCCAGATTTTTTGTTAAATTTGGCGATACATTCAAGTAGAGCCAGTAGAAAATATACTACAAAGAAAAATTATGGAGAAATTGATGGATTAAAAGAAATAGCAAAACAAAAAATTGAAAATGAGAATTTTAAATATGTGATAATGGGGCATGCACACAATTTGGAAAAAATTTCGATAGGCGAAGGAACCTATATAAATTTAGGTAGTTGGATAACAAAGCCAGTTTATTGTAAATTTTATCAAGGTAATTTAGAATTATTAGAAATGGAATAAAATATGGAAATCAAGAAAAAACGAGCAAGTAAATTTATTATATTTAGCTTGATAATAATAGCTATTTTATTTTCTATCTTTATGCTTTACGTATTTAGTGGATTACCATCTCTGGAAGAATTGGAAAATCCAAAGCCAGTATTAGCAAGCAAAGTATTTTCTGAAGATGGAGAACTTATAGGGCAATTTTTTATTGAAAATAGAATTGAAACAAATGTAGATAGCCTACCAAAACATTTAATATATGCCCTATATGCAACAGAGGATAGAACTTTCGAATCTCATTGGGGAGTAGATTTAGTAAGATTTATAAAAGCAATGGTTAAAAATGTTATTAATTTATCAGTAAGAGAAGGGGCTTCTACTATTACACAACAGTTGGCTAAAAATCTTTATAAATTAAAAGATAAAAACGAAAATCTTTTCCAGGGTACTGTAAGAAAAATACGAGAGTGGATAACTGCCATACAAATCGAAAGAACTTATACGAAAAAAGAAATTTTAGAAATGTATTTAAATATCTCTTATTTTGGTAGAGGTGCTTATGGAATTGAAACAGCAGCACAAATTTATTTTAATAAAAAAGCAAAAGATTTATCAATAACAGAATCTGCTTTGATGATTGCACAGTTAAAATCACCAACTAATTATGACCCTGTAAATAGATATAATAATGCTTTACGAAGACGCAATCAAGTGCTTTATAATATGATGGATGAAGGATATATTTCTGAAGCAGACTATAATAAACTGAAAAATTTACCAATTGTCATTGATATAAAAAGAATTAAAACAGAAAAATCAATTGCACCACATTTTCTTGAGTATGTTCGTCAGCAAATGGAAAAATTGCAATCTAAATATGGTTTTGATTTGTATAGAGACGGAATAAATATTTATACATCACTTAATGCAAAAATGCAAAGAATAGCAAATCAAGCAGTAGAAGAACATATTTCTGAATATCAAAAATTGTTCGATAAATCGTGGAATTGGAATTCTAGAGATAGACAAATACTATTAAATACTATTGTGGATGAAGAAATTAAAAGAACGCAAGAGTATAAAGAAGCTATAACATATGATGATAAACAGAAAGTTTATAACAAATTAAAGAATGATAATAATTTTATTGAAAATGTAAAAAGGAAAGCAACAAAAATTCAAACTGGTTTTGTAGTAATTGATCCTTATAGTGGACAAATTAAAGCAATGGTAGGGGGTAGTGATTTTAGTGATATATATGGGCTTAATCATGTTACTCAAATACGTAGACAGCCAGGTTCATCCTTTAAACCAATAATATACGCTACTGCAATTGAAGATGGTTTGTATCCAGCTTATGCAATATTAAATCAACCTATAACTTATGGTAACTGGACACCTAGAAATAGTGATGGAAGCACTGGCGGAATGACAATGTTAAGAGATGCATTAAGAATGTCTTTAAACATTATAACTGCAAGATTAATAATTGAAGGTCATGCACCACTAGGAGATATTGATGCCAATGCACAAAAATTAGGTATTACTACTAAATTAAATTTATATCCTTCTTTAGCTTTAGGAACTTCTGAAGTAATACCTCTGGAATTAGTTGGAGCATATAGTGCATTTGTAAATAAGGGAATTTTTACGAAGCCAATTTCAATATTAAAACTTACTGACAAAGATGGGATACTGATTGATAATTTTACTACAACAAAAAGTATTGCATTTTCTGAAGAAACAGCCGCTATTATGACTGATATGATGAAAGATGTTGTTGATAGAGGAACTGCAGCAGGTATAAGACAATATTTTAACTATCCAGCTGCTGGAAAAACTGGAACAACACAAAATTTTTCTGATGCATGGTTTATTGGCTATACACCATCTCTCGTTGCTGGGGCCTGGGTTGGTTTTGATGACCATAGGATAAAATTTACTGGTTGGTATGGACAAGGTGCTAAAGCTGCTGCTCCTATTTGGGCAAAATTTATGGCCAAAGCATATCAAGAATTAAATATACCAGTAAAATATTTTGAATTACCATCAACAGTGGAAACGATTGATTTTTGTGCTGAAAGTATAATGAATAGTAATCCTATGCGTGCAACAGGGAGATGTCCTTCGGTTATTACGGATATTGTATCAACTAATCATATACCCCCATCTTGTACAATTCATGGAGGTGGCGGAGATTAGTTTGTAAAATTCAAAAATTATTATTATTTTTAAAACTTAGCCCGAATGGCGGAATTGGTAGACGCACTACATTCAGGGTGTAGTGACCGAAAGGTCGTGCAGGTTCGAATCCTGTTTCGGGCACAACAAATTTATCGATTTATGTGGAAAATCAAATTTCAAAATCTTATCTTTATGCACTTGAGCTAGTTAATAATCACTACGAAAATTTTCCTATAGCATCTTTATTCTTGTCGAAAAAATATCATAAACACATTGCTATTATTTATTATTTTGCTAGAACTTGTGACGATATTGCTGATTTAAGTAATGAAATTGTTGAAAATAAACTTAAATTATTAAATGATTACCAACACAAATTGCATAATATTGAAAAATATAAACACGAGCCGTTTTGGGACGCACTTTATCAAACTGAACAGGAAACTTCTATTAATTTAAATCATCTTATAAATCTCATCGAAGCATTTAAAAAAGATCTTGTAAAAAATAGATATAATTCATTCGACGAATTATATGAATATACAGTTTATTCAGCACAACCTGTAGGTAGAATGATTCTTGAATTGTTTAATTGTGACAACGAAAATACTGTTGCATTTTCCGACAAAATATGTAGTGCTTTACAAATTACAAATTTTTTACAGGATATTCCAAACGACTTGAAAATTAATAGAATATATTTTCCTTTGAATGAACTATCATACTTCAATATATCTGAAAAAGATTTTTTTGAACACAAATATGATATAAGATTTATAAGATTTATGAAATTTCAAATAAATCGTACAAGAAAGATGTTTTTAGAGGGTTCTGAGTTATTAAATTTTGTTCCTTTTAAATTAAAAATGCATCTCAGATTGGTCATTAATGGTGGTTTGAGAATTCTTAAAAAAATCGAAAAAAATAATTATGATATTTACAAAAAAAATATTAAATTAAATAAGTTTGATTTTATAAAAATATTTTTGAAAAATGAATATAAACGAGGAAAATATCTTAAACAAGCAAAAAAGTAACTTTAAACTAACTTTTGCCTTTCTTGAACCTGAGAAAAAAGAAGCAATGAGTACACTTTATAATTTTTGTAGAATAACAGATGATATAGTTGATGATGAAAATTTACCTGAAGAGATAAGGGCAAAAAATATCTATTGGTGGCGACAACAGGTCGAAAAAGCTATTTACAACTCTTCCGATTACTATTTACTTAATAAATTCGCTCAAATTGTTCAAAAGTTTAATATTCCAACAGAGCCAATTTTTGATCTTATCGATGGTATGTTAATGGATTTAGAGAAAAAAAGATATTTAAATTTTGATGATTTATTACTTTACTGTTACAGGGTAGCTTCTACTGTTGGCTTAATGACAATTCAAATTATAGGTTATAGAAATCCCTCTACAAAAGATTATGCTATTAATCTGGGCTATGCAATGCAATTGACAAATATTATAAGAGATGTTGGCGAAGATGCAGAAAGAAATAGGATTTATTTACCATTGAATGATATTGAACAATTTAATGTAACCGAGATTGATATACTTAATAAAAAATATGATGAAAATATGAAAAATTTATTGGAATTCGAAGCCAATAAAGCATTAGAATTCTATCATAAAGCTGATTCTTTTCTTGATAAAAATGAGAAAAAATTTTTATATGTAGCAAGAGCTATGCAGCATATTTATTATGCTTTACTGAAAAAAATCCAAAAATATAATTATAATGTTTTTGAAAAAAGAATCAAAGTCCCATCCTACGAAAAATTGTATTATGCATTTGGGACATATTTTAAATATAATATTTTATATTAATGGCAAAGATAGTTATAGTTGGGGCAGGTCTTGCGGGATTATCTGCTGCTGTTAAGTTATGCAAAAATCATCAAATTACTATTATCGAAAAGACAAATCGGCCTGGTGGAAGAATTAAAAATGTTTTTAATACCGTTACCAACAATTATTATGATATAGGACAACACATCTTACTTTCTGCGTATCATAATACTTTTGAATTATTAGAAATACTTGGTGTTGAAAAGAAGTTTTATTGTATAAATAACTTAGAATTTTTTGAAAACAACAAAGTTTATCAACTTAAACTTTCTAATAATTTTTTCCCATTTGGTTTACTATTAAACATCTTAAAATCTAGATTATTTCATTTTGGCAATATATTAGATATTACAAAATTTATTCAAAATTTAAAAGAAAAAAAAATAAACGAAATTAAAAATAATGATTTATATGATTTTATAAATTTATTTGCCGTTAGTATATTTAATACGAACCTCGAATATATTGAAAAAAGCAAATTTGTCAATACCTTGAAGATAATTGCAAAAAAAAATAATTTTATGCCTATATTACCAAAAGTTACTTTACAAGAGTTGTTAGTTGATCCAGCTGAAAATTATTTGATACAGAATAATGTAAATATAATATATAACCAAAAAGTTACTAAGTTCGATACAATAAATAACAAAATATCGAAAATATATTTACAAAATTGTGTATTAGATGATTTTGATACTATTATATGGGCTGTTCCATACAATGAATATTTTAAAATATTTCCTTGTGAACAGCAGGTTTTTATGAATGATATCTTTACTGCTTATTTTTTTACTGAAAAACCAGTAAGTCTAAAAATGGTTGGTAATTTAAATGATTCTTTGTGGGACTGGATGTTTGCTTATGGGAACATAATTTCATTTGTTAAAAGTAGTTACAATGGTAAAAATATTGATATTAATATTTTGAAAAATCTTTTATTCCGAATGTTTGATGATGTTAAAATTATTGATTATAAGTTACTTAATTATAAAAATGCTACTCCAGTTCAAAATGATTTAATGAATAATAATATGTCTACTAATTACAATTTGATAAATTCTTATGTTATTGGAGATTGGATTTACCAGGATATGCCAGCTACTATAGAAACTGCTGTTAAAAGTGGATTTGATGTTATTAAAAAAATAAATTAAAAAAAAAGTTGTAAAAGAAAAAAAAAAATTATAAATTCAAAAAAAAACGAATTTCTTTTATAAATAAACTGGAGCTTTAAAATGAAAAATTTAATCAAATCATTTGGGGTTTTTTTATTATTTGCTGCAATCATTAATGCTCAAACATTTACAATTGGTCCTAAATTAGGTGTTAATTTTGCAATGCCTAAATTATCTGATGAGTTAAAAATCAAGCAAAGTAATGGTTATATTATTAAAGATGCTACTACAATGTATAGTTATACTGATAATATTAAATATGATGCAAAAACATCTATAGGATTTTCTTTATTCTTCCAGAGTGATATAAAATTATCTGATAATCTTGGTATTGTTGGAGGTATAGGAGTTTTTGATTATAATAGTTTTAAAGTTAATCAGGAAATTAACAGAACAACCAATAATTATAACAGAGCAGATACCTCTTTAATTAATACAGTTAATGAAGTTTTGAAAACGGACGCAACTTACAAATATACATTTATTACATTAGAGGCTTTATTTAAATATTCATTTGATAAATTAAATTTGATGGTAGGTCCATCTATTATGTTTAACGTAGATTCTAAGGTAAAAACTACAAGCGAGTATGATGATGCAAACTATTTGAGCCCTGTTGTAAATTTAAAAGCTGCTGTAAATTATGATGTAGAAGTAAGTGATAATTTAATAATTGCACCTGAATTAAATTTTGCTTATCCTTTAACTAATGCAAGAGAAGATGATTATTATAAAGCTAAGTTATTAAATATTGGTTTCAGTTTAGTTATGAAATATTCTTTATAATTAAAGAAATTTGGGCTACTTTTAATGGTGGCCCTTTAAAATTTTTAAGGTGATATATGTTTTATTTGCTTTTATTTAGTTCACTTATAACAGGTATTTTAGTTACATTTATAACAATAAAAATATTTCGTGGGACAATTAAAAGTTTAATACAAAAAATTATAGAATTAGATATTTATGAAGAATGGTTGAAGTATATTACTTTTGTAATGTATATAATTGGTGTATCATCCACTTTTAAAATTAATGAGTTGGCAAAATATTCGGATTCATATTTTCAACAAAATATATTTCAAGTTGAAAAGTTAGTATTAAATTTAGTTGGAACTACAATCAATGTGTTACAGAGTTTGGCGTGGATATTATTTTTATTTTATATTGCCTTACTTGTTATAATAGTAATTTTTAAAATTTCTGCGAATAGGAAATAAATTAATTTGACTTTTTGAGAAAAAATTATTATATTTAATTTTCAAAATTTGAAAATTATGCTTGCGTAGCTCAACTGGTAGAGCAGCTGACTTGTAATCAGCAGGTTGGGGGTTCGAGTCCCTCCGCCAGCACGGAAAGAAAGCTCGTTGGAAAAAAAATTCCGATGAGCTTTTTTTTGTGTCAATTGGTAGAGTATCCCGACATGAAGTCGGGAAGGTTGGGGGTTCGAGTCCCTCCGCCAGCACGGAAAGAAAGCTCGTTGGAAAAAAATTCCGATGAGCTTTTTTTTGTGTCAATTGGTAGAGTATCCCGAACATTTTAAATTTGTTTAAACATTCAAAATTAAATTATTGTATTTTCAAATATTATTTATTAAATTACAATTATTAAAAATTACTTGTTATGAAAAAATTTATAATTCGTTTAAAGAATAAATTAGAGGTTACAACACAAGAACTCTTTGTCTTATTTTTTATAACATCTATTTTAATATTAGGATTAATTTTACAAATTTTAGAAAGTAGAAATGTCGTCCAGATAGAAAATTCGTCTTTTTTATATAATTATAATTATAATATTCTTAAAGAAGATATTATAACTTATAATAGAGATATAAAAGAAGATAATAGTGATAATAGCTTAGAAAATGAAAGTAAAAAAAATACAGCAGATAAAAATAAAAAATCAGAAGATATATTAAGTGGAAAAATTAATATAAATACTGCTGGTGTAGATGAGCTTACAAAATTACCTGGTATTGGTGAAAAAACGGCGCAAGCAATAATTGAGTATAGAACGAAAAACGGTAAATTTGTTAACATAAGTGATTTAATGAATGTTAAAGGTATAGGACAGAAAAAATTTGAAAAAATTGAATCTTTTATAACAACAAAATGAAGAAAAAAAATGATATCAAACTTAATAACCCTTAGTATTGATGATTTTAAAATGAAATATGTAGAATTCTCTTTAAGAAATAACAAATTATTTATTGAAAATATAGATGAAGAATTTTTCGATGATTTTATAACATTAAATGATAAAGAAACTAAAATTATTTTTAATCTTGACAGTGCCTTTAAGGAAATATTATTAAGAAAAAAGAATATACATAAAGATATATCTATTACATTACCTTCTAGGTATTTTTATATAGTTAAATTACCATATGATATTAGTATGTCTAATAAGAAACTTAACTCATATTTAAAATGGGAACTTCCTATAATTTATCCTGAAATCAAAAATCAAGATGTTATAGTTCAAAATATAAAAATGGAAGGAAATTATTGTCTTGCTATTGGAATTAAAAGAACTATTATAAATACTATAAAAAAGTTTGTTGAAAATTCAAATTTAAACTTAAAACTCATCGAAAATGAGCACCTTTCTTTTAATAGATTTATAAAATATTATCCCAAAGTAGATAATTCGAATTATTTAATTGTTTACGTTGGGAATAATTATTTTACATTAAGCTATAATACTCCAACCAATATGATTGATTTTAGAATGTTTAATTATGATGAATTAAGTGAGATTATTGAAAAAACACACAATTATTATAATGAAAATATTAAAAGTAATGATTTGTTTGTAAATCTTTTTATAACAGGTAACTATGTCTCAGATACATTTATTAAGCATTTTGAAGCAACAAATACATTTATTCTACGAAGACTAAATCCTTTTGATAATATACCCTATAATCCTAAACTTATAAATAGCAAATTATATACATCAAAAAATTATACTTTTGCTACAAATGTTGCATTAACATTATCATAAATATTTATGCGAATTATATCAGGTAAATATAAAGGGCATACATTAAAGGCTCCATCATCAAAATTTACACGTCCTACAACCGATAGAGTACGCGAAACATTATTTAATATTTTAAATAATATAATAGATTTCGAAGGAATAGATGTTTTAGATATTTACTCGGGGTCAGGTTCATTAGGGTTAGAATTTTTAAGTAGAGGTGCAAATAAGATTCATTTTATAGAAAAGAATTATCCTGTTTATAATGTACTGCTTGAAAACATAAAAAAAATCGGAGCTGAAGAATTTGTAGAAATTTTTAAGGTTGATGCTGTAAAATATACTAAAACAACAAACAATAAATATGATATAATAATTGCAGATCCGCCTTTCTTTAAATATGATATTTATGAAGTTGTTGAAAATGTGTTAGATAGAGATTTACTTAAAGATAATGGTATAATGATAATTGAAAGATCAATACAAACCAAAGATAAAGATTTGGGAAATTTTAAAAAAGAACCAGATAAAAGGATAGGAGATACCCTACTTTATTTTTTTTATAAAATTGACGAGGAAATAAAATGAAAACTATTATTGAACCCTTTAAAATCAAAGCAGTTGAACCAATTAAGTTTACAACTAAAAAAGAAAGACAAAAAATTTTAGTTGATGCAGGTTATAACTTATTTTTAGTACCAGCTGAAGATGTTATTATTGATTTATTGACAGATAGTGGTACTTCTGCAATGAGCTCTAATCAATGGGCTGGAATTATGCAGGGCGATGAATCATATGCGTATGCAAAAAGTTTTTTCAATTTTGAAAAATCTATACAAGAAATTACTGGATTTAAATATATTATTCCTACTCATCAAGGTAGGGCTGCAGAACATATTTTATTTTCTGTCATTGCTCAAAAATTTGGTAAAGGGAAATATATTATCAGTAATACTCATTTTGATACAACTCGTGGTAATATAGAATCAAACGGCTTGATAGCAGTAGATTTAGTTATTGAAGAAGGTAAACATCCTGATGTAATCCATCCATTTAAAGGAAATATGGATACAGAAAAGTTAGAAAAGTTTATTAATGAAAAAGGAGTTGATAATATTCCATTTTGTATGATAACTATAACCAATAATACAGGTGGTGGACAACCGGTATCTATGCAAAATATTAAGGAAGTTAGTGCTATATGCAAAAAATATGGGATACCCTTAATTATAGATGCTTGTAGGTTTGCAGAAAATTCATATTTTATTAAGTTGCGAGAAGAAGGTTATGCAGATAAGCCGGTAGTGGAGATAGCAAAAGAAATATTCTCTTATGCAGATGGTGCCACTATGAGTGCTAAAAAGGATGCACTCGTTAATATTGGTGGTTTTTTGGCACTCAATGATAGTGAACTCGCTTTAAAATGTAAAAATATGCTGATTGTAACAGAAGGATTTCCTACCTATGGTGGTTTAGCTGGAAGAGATTTAGAAGCTATTGCTATTGGATTTAAAGAAGGATTGGATGAAGATTATTTAAAATATAGAATCAGAAGTGTTGAGTATCTTGGTGAAAAATTACAAGCTGCAGGTGTTCCAATTCTTTTGCCAACAGGTGGGCATGCTGTTTATATTGATGCAAAAAGATTTGTTCCACATATTCCACCGAGCCATTTTCCGGGTCAAGCTGTTGCTGTTGCTCTTTTTGAAGATGCCGGTATTAGAAGTTGCGAAATAGGTAGTGTGATGTTTGGCAAAAAAGATGATAATGGAAATATGATTCATCCTCCAATGGAACTAGTAAGATTAGCAATTCCAAGACGAGTCTACACTCAAAGTCATATGGATTATGTTGCAGAAGCGGTAATTGAAACTTATAAAAGAAGAATGAGTATTAAAGGTATGCAGATTGTATATGAAGCACCTATCTTAAGACACTTTACTGCAAGATTTAAATTTTTATAAAAATATTATAAACCTGGGGGTACGATGAGAAGAATAATTGTGTGTATTCTTTTTTTTATTGCTTCAAAGATATATGCCCAGGTTGTTTTTTCTGAAATTATGTTTTACCCATCTGCTAATTATTCTGAATTTATTGAGTTATACAATACATCCAATAAAGATACAATTGATTTAAATAAATGGCTAATACTCTATCATACATCTAAACCTGATACAATTATTTCAGCTGGATTTGGAACAAAGTTACATCCTAATCAATATGCTGTTATATTCCCTTCAAATATTGATTTGAATCAAAATCCTTATGTTATTTACGGCAGTCCTTTAATATTAAAGATAAACGATAACAACTTTGGCTCTTCTGGCATAGCTAACACCACCGATAGAACTTTGAAACTTATTAAAAATAATGATACAATTGATACATATACCTACATAGCAAACAATAAACAGGGATATTCCGATGAAAAATATAATGTTAATGATTTATATTCTTTATGGGGAAATTCTATTAAATTAAATGGCACACCTGGTTATAAGAATTCAATTTCACCTATTGATTTTGATATAGAAATTAAAGATATTACTGTTAATGATAATAAACATATTTTTTTGTTTGATACATTATCTTTTGAGGTAAAACTAATAAATAAAGGTATAAAATCTTATAATTTCAATCTTATTATAACATTAGATTTCGATTTTGATGACATTGCCGATTCATTATTATATCAAACAAATTTGAATATTCCGCCAAAAGATTCAATTATTTTATTGATACCAAAGAAATATTATTTCACAAAAGAAGCAACCTTACTAATTGAGGTAATTTCTGAATTCGATGAAATCCAGGAAAATAATAAAAAAATTATTACTTTAATGCCGTCCGTTAATTATAATGATATTATAATAAACGAAGTAATGTTCTATCCAGCAAATGGTGAACCTGAATGGGTAGAATTATATAATAGAAGTAATAGTAAAATAAACTTGAAAAATTTTATTATTAAAGATAATTCTAAAAACAGTGTAACAATTTTAAGTGATTTATACATTTTGCCACAGCAGTATTTAGTAATTACTAAAAGTGAGGATATTATAAATTTTCATAACTATAGTTTTAATTATTATGTTTTACCAAATTTACCTAACTTAAATAACGATTACGATGCGGTTGTTATTAAAGATACATATGGAAATACAATCGATTCATTATTTTATAATTCATCCTTTAAGCCAAAAGCAGGTTTTTCAATTGAAAGGATTGATGTTAATCAACCTACAAATTTACTAGTCAATTGGGGTGTTTCGTTAAGTATTGAGCAAAGTACTCCAGGAATAATTAATTCACTTTCCCCAAAGAATAAAGATTTGGCAATAAAAGATATATTTCCTGTTCATGATGGTAATGATACTCAAATTGGTATTATTTTGCAAAATAAAGGAAAAGAAACATATTTTTTAAATTATTTAATTTTACAAAAAAATATTTCATCGATTTTCATAGATTATAAAACAATAAACTATAATAATTTTATAGCAGCAAATGATGAGGTGATTTTATACACCGGCTTAATACCTAAAGACTCAATTGCTGGATTGTATAGGGCAGTTATTCTAAACGATGATGAGGATTTATCAAATAATAATTTTACAAAAGAAATCTTTGCTATCAATAAGCAAAATGAAATAGTAATTTCCGAAATAATGTTTTCACCTGATACGGATGAACCTGAGTGGGTTGAGATTTACAACTTAAGTAATAAGTCTATAAATTTAAAAAACTGGTATATTTCTGATTTGATTAATCCAACTAAGGCAATCATTACAAATAGTGATTATTATCTACCACCGAACAGTTTTGGTATTATAGCGTATGATTCATTGAAATTCAAAAATAAATACAAAAATATAAATGGGAAAGTAATACAGGCAAAATTTGGTGCACTTTCAGATAATGATGGAGTAATGATTTATGATGCTAACAATATTATAATTGATAGTGTTGATTATACAAATTTTTCGAAACAATCAAGAAAAAGTATTGAAAAGATAAAATTGGATGGCAATTCTAATGATAAAAATAACTGGAGTATATGCTTAAGAAAAGCTACTCCGATGGATTATTCGACTTATCATAATTTAACTGAGTACAATTTTGAAAGTATTGTTTTTAGTGAAATTATGTACGACCCGGCTACCAATAATTGTGAATTTGTTGAAATATATAATAAAAATAATCATTCAATAAATATTGAAGGATGGAAATTTAATTTTGATAATAAAAACTTCTTAATAGCCGATACTACTATTTACCTCTCTACCAAAGGGTTTTACATCTTGACATCTAATGATAGTATCTTTAGCAATTATAATATTTCGAAGGATAGTTTGAAAAATAGATATACAGTATATAATATAAATGAATTTGGTTTAACAACAACTGGTAAAAAATTATATCTGTTGGATGCATTCAATAATATTATTGATAGTATGTGGTATGATAATATGATGCATAAATTTATCAAAACAACAAAAAATATTTCTCTTGAAAAAATAAATTTTAATTTACCTTCTAACTTTTATACAAATTGGGGAAGTTCACTTGCCCTAAAAGGTGGAACACCGTTTGCAAAAAATAGTATTGAAATTGAAAACAAAAATACAAACAGCAATATCGAATTATTTCCTAATCCTTTTTCACCGGATGGAGATGGATTTGAAGATTTTACAACAATTACATTAAATTTAAAGAATAATATCAATAAAATTAGAATTAAAATCTTTGATGCGAAGGGCAGATTAATAAAAAATTTAATAACAGATGAATTGGTACCGCAAAAATATAGCATAATCTATGATGGAACAGATGATAATAATAGGAAATTACCAATTGGAGTTTACATTTTATATGTAGAAAGCAAAAACTCTGAAAATTTCAACAGTGAAGTATATAAAAAAGTTTTTGTCATTGGTAAAAAATGATTATCTATTTTGGGTAAAATCGTATAAAATAATACCAGTAGCAACTGATACATTCAGTGAATCTAATTTTCCAATCATAGGAATTTTAATTTTAAAATCACAACTTTTAAGAGTTGATGTTTTTATACCTTTTTCTTCATTTCCCATAATTATGGCAGCAGGATAAATTTTTTTAGTTTCATTTAAGAAATTTGCTTCTTTTAATGTTGAACCGTATATCCAGAAGCCTTTTTCTTTTAGAACCTTGATAATATTTTGAATAGAATGTGTTTTATGAATAAAAAGATGATTTAATGCTCCAGCGGATGTTTTAAAAACAGTGTTATTTATTGTTGCAGAATTATTTTTTGTAATAATAATACTTTTAACACCAAAACATTCACAAGATCTCAATATTGCTCCAAGATTATGGGTATCTTGAATTTCTTCTAAAATCATTAGTATGTGAGGGTGGTTATTCTTTGCATAATCTATAACAAAGTCTAAGTCATAATATTTTATTTGGGTAAGTAATGCAACAACACTTTGTGTATTGTTTTCTGTTCCAAATTTTTCAAATTTATTTTTGGGTAATTCGCTTATAGGAATTTTTCTTTTATGTGCTTCTGATTTAATTTTATTTATAATATCTGATTTAGTATTGAAAAGAATGTATATTTTTTCTATTTCTTTTCCGCTGGTAATAGCTTCTAAAACTGGCTTTCTGCCGAATATTATATTTCTATCCATTAACTTTTACAAAATTTATTAGTGTTTCTTTATTTTTTATTAAACCGCCAATACCTAAAATTATTAAGATAAGAGAAATAAATTGTGCTTCGGAAAGATTAAAAATTAGTGGTGGATTTAATCTAATTATTTCAACAAGAAATCTGGCTATACCAGAAAGAATTAAATACATGTAAAAAATTGAACCAGTTTTAAATGAATTTTTTCTTACACGCCATAAAATCCAGAATATTAACAAAGCTACTAAAAATTCATAAATTGGCGTTGGGTGCATTTTGGTAATAAGGTCAAATTGTGTAATAATTCCAAATTTATCTTGTGCTACTTGAATTTTAGAAAGTTCAAAATAATTATATTGTTGAGCAACTGTTGGATTATTGAGCATATACTCATACAAAAGATTGGAAGGTTTTACAGTTCCATTTGCATAAATTGTTCCCCATGGTAGAGTTGTTGGTAATCCATAATCGCCGTCACCTGCAAGATGGCAACCAATTCTTCCAATACCATATCCAAGTGCTAACATTGGAGATGCTATATCTGCTATTTTGAGAAATTTGAGACCTTTTTTGTTAAAATAGATATAGAGTGCTATAATTACGGTAATTAATCCACCGTAATAGGTTAATCCACCTGAAGAAAAAATCATTGATAAAGGATCTTCTAAAAACAATGAAAAATTTTCAAAAACATGAAATAATCTTGCACCTATAATACCAAAAACAATTGCAAGAATTATAGTATTTGAAGCGATATTTTGATCAATTGTATTTCTTTGAAATTCTTTTGTTAGAAGAGAGCCAGATACTAAAAATGCTATTGCTACCATTAAACCATAGCTATAAACAGTAAGGGGACCAATTGAAAAAAGTTCGGGTATCATAAAATTACCTATATATCATTAGAAAAGGTGTTTAAATATTTTGCTATGATAAAATTGCAAAAAATTCTATTGTTGGTTTTTTCAGTAACGCTTGTTTCTATTATTTCAATGTTTTTTTCATATAAATTGAACTTGATTTTACAAGTATTTTCGCAACCATCATATTTAATTATATTAATTGTCAATTCACCAAATAGATCATCAAAGTTTATAATTTTGCTGGCTTTTGTTTCCAGTGGTGCATTATTTACCTGGGTAGTTAAACCTAAAATTCCAATATCAACACTGCTTCCTTTTCTTTGTAATTCTGTGGAGATTTCATAACTGAAAGAGGAAAAAGATAAAACACTTTCAATTTTTAAACTAAGGAACTGTTTTCTTTCTGTTTTATCGTAATTAAAGAAAAAAAAGCAATTGTATTCAATTTTAGGTGGTTTTTGTTGTGGAATAGTATTTTTGAATACTTCTATATTTTTTTTTCTAGCATTTGGAACACGTAAACTATCAGTAGGTTTTCGTAATGGCATAAAATATTTTTTTATTTTTGTTAACAAGTTTATATTTGTAAATTGTAAAAATAATAAAATTTTAGTTATGAAACAAGAAAATACAAATTATACCGTTGTAGTTAATAAAAAAGCGTATCATGATTATTTTATTTTGCAAACATGGGAAGCAGGTATTTGTCTTGTTGGAACAGAAGTGAAATCTTTAAGAGCAAAAAAAGCTAATATATCAGACGCATATGCTACTGTAAAAAATGGGGAAGTGTTTTTAATTAATGCACATATCAACGAATATGAGCAAGGCAATAGATTTAATCATGATCCACGAAGAGATAGAAAATTGCTATTGAATCGCAGTGAAATTAGAAAAATATCTTCGAAAATTAAAGAGAAAGGTTTTACATTAGTTCCTTTAAAAATTTATTTTAAAAATGGTAAGGCAAAAGTAGAGATTGCATTAGCAAAAGGTAAACATACTTATGATAAAAGAGAAAGTATTGCAGATAGAGATTTCATGAGAGAACAATCAAGAAAAATTAAAATATAATTAATAATTAATAGTTGATTTTTATCAAAAAAAAATGCTACTTTTGTAGTCAAAATTTAAAAAAAATGGAGATATAAATTGAAACATTTTCCGTCTGTTAATGAACAAATGGATTTAATTAAACGAGGAGCTGTTGAAATAATTCCTGAAGTAGAATTAGTAAAGAAAATTGAAAACTCTATAAAAAATATTAAACCATTAAGAATTAAATTAGGATGCGATCCAACAAGGCCTGATTTACATTTGGGGCATAGTGTAGTATTAAGAAAATTAGCACAATTTCAATCATTAGGACATCAAGCAGTTCTTATTATAGGTGACTTTACAGGTATGATTGGAGATCCAACCGGTAGAAATATTACAAGACCATCACTAACATTAGAAGAATGTAGAATAAACGCAAAGACCTATATTGAACAAGCGGCTAAAATTTTAAATATCAAGGATACAGAAATTGTTTATAATTCCGATTGGCTCGGTAATATGAAATTTGAAGATGTGATCAAATTGGCTGCAAAATATACAGTTGCCAGAATGTTGGAAAGGGATGATTTTAATAATAGATTTAAAGCAGGTATTCCTATTAGTATGCATGAAATTTTATATCCATTAGCGCAGGGAATGGATTCTGTTCAAATAAAAAGTGATGTTGAACTTGGTGGTACTGATCAAAAATTTAATTTACTCGTCGGACGTGATTTACAACGTGAATATGGTATGGAGCCACAAGTGATATTAACAATGCCTTTGCTTGTTGGTACTGATGGAAAAGAAAAAATGAGTAAATCCTATGGGAATTATATTGGACTTTCTGATACACCATTTGATATCTATGGCAAAACTTTGTCTATTCCTGATGAATTAATTTATACTTATTATGAACTTACAACAGATGTAAGTAAAGATGATCTTATTGAAATAAAAAAACAACTTGAAGATAAAAATGTAAATCCTAGAGATTTAAAAAGAAGATTAGCCAGAACATTAGTTGAAATGTATTACGATAAACAAGCGGCTATTGAAGCTGAAGAAAATTTTGATAAAATTTTTATTATAAAAGATATTCCTGATGATATACCAGAGTTCAAAATTGAAAATCAAGATATAAATATAGTTGAATTGCTATTAAAACTTAATTTTGCGTCTTCAAAAAGTGAAGCAAGAAGACTAATAGAGCAAGGAGGCGTATCTTTAGCTGGAGAAAAAATAACAGATTTTAATACGACGGTAAAAATTCAAAATGAACAAGTTCTAAAAGTAGGTAAAAGAAAATTTATTAAATTCATCACTAACTAATATAAGGAACCAGGAGAAATTGTACGTACCAACAAAGGTTTTCTTTACAAAAGGGGTCGGGAAGCACAAAGAGTATTTAGCTTCCTTTGAGCTAGCACTTCGTGATGCTGGTATTGAAAAATGCAATTTAGTTTCTGTAAGTAGCATTTACCCTGTTGGTTGTAAAATTATTGAAAAAGAGGAAGGTCTGAAATTAATAAAGCCAGGTCAAATTACTTTTGCTGTTATAGCAAGAAACTCTACTAATGAGCCAAGTCGATTAATTGCATCTTCAATTGGGGTAGCTTTACCTGCTGATCCAAACATGTATGGATATCTTTCCGAACATCATCCTTATGGTGAAGATGAAAAAAAAGCTGGTGATTATGCCGAAGATCTTGCTGCTTCCATGTTAGCAAGTACATTAGGTATTGAATTTGATGCTGAACAATCATGGGACGAAAAAGAACAGGTTTTTAAATTATCCGGGCAAATAGTTAGAACTTTTAATATTACTCAAACGAGTGAAGGGGATGAAACAGGTAGCTGGACAACAGTTATATCAGCAGCATTTTTACTCCCATAATGAACTTAACAAATACTTTTATTGTTTAATTAAAAACAATGGATTAAATTATGGAAATTTACTTTTGGCTTGGATTTAGTATAATTGTATCACTAATGTTATATATAGATTTATATATTACTGATCATTCTCATGGTGAAAAATCTTTTAAGTCAGCTGCAATCTGGAGTGTTATCTGGATTGCAGTTGCTTTTATTTTTGGCATTTTTATATACTATTATTATTCAAAAGATCATAAACCTGCTATTGATTATATTACCGCATATCTAGTAGAAAAATCTCTTTCTGTTGATAATTTATTTGTGTTTTTAATGATTTTTACTTCGTTAAAAATAACACCTAAAAACCAGCCACATATTTTAAAATGGGGTATTATAACAGCTATTATTTTTAGAGTTGTTTTTATTTTACTTGGGGTTGAATTAATAAAAAATTTTCACTTTGTAATTTATATTTTTGGCTTAGTTTTATTATATGCTGCTTACCATATGTTAAAAGAAGCCATATCAAAATCACAGAAAGAAATAAATTTAAATAGAAATCCGATTATCAAGTTCCTAAATAAATTTTACAAAATAGATACTAATTATGAAGGTAAAAATTTTTTCTATAAGGACAAGATAACAGGTAAATTAGTTTTTACAACCTCATTTTTAGCTTTTGTTTTAGTTGAAAGTGCAGATCTTGTTTTTGCAGTAGATTCTGTTCCAGCTGTTCTTGCAATTACATACGATCCATTTATTGCTATTACTTCAAATATTATGGCAATACTGGGACTTAGAGCACTATATTTTCTCCTTGCTGGTATTCTTACTAGATTTAAATATTTAAAACATGGTGTTTCTATTTTGCTTTTCTATATTGGTATAAAACTTTTAATTACTGATTGGTATAAAATTCCTTCCGAAATTTCATTACTTATCATAGTTTTAATATTAACAATTTCCATTATAATTTCAATTTTTAAGAAAAAATTTTTAATATTTATATTTTAAAAAATTTCTTAAAATATTTTTAATAAAAGTCGTTTTTTATTAAAAATATTTTTGTTTATTATATAATATTAGAATAAAAAAACTATGGAGAAAAAATTGTTAGATACTAAAATTATATTGTGGATTATTTTTGCTATTATTATTACAATTATGTTATATATAGATTTATATGTGACTGATCATACTCATGGAGAAAAATCTTTAAAAAGTGCAATATGGTGGAGTGTAATCTGGATATCAGTAGCCTTAATCTTTAATATATTTATCTATTTTTTTTATGATAGAAACCATGTACCAGCATTTGAATATTTAGCTGCATACCTAATAGAAAAATCTTTATCTATTGATAATCTTTTTGTGTTTATATTAATATTCAAATCTTTGGATATACCCTATAAAAATCAACCACATGTATTAAAGTGGGGAATTTTAAGTGCTATTGTCTTCCGTGTTATTTTTATATTACTGGGTGTAAAATTAATTGAAATCTTTAAGCCAACTATTTTTATTTTTGGTGTTATTTTATTATATGCTGCTTTTAAAATGTTTAAAGAAGCAATAAATGATGAAGAAGAAAAAGACTTAAATCTTGCTGATAATCCAATTATAGGTTTTATAAATCGTTTTTTTGTAGTTGATACACTATACGATAAACCACATTTCTTTTATCGTCATCCTATAAGGAAGAAGATTTTTGCTACTCCTTTATTTGTTGCACTTTTGCTTGTTGAAAGTGCGGATATAATTTTTGCTATTGATTCTGTTCCTGCTGTTTTGGCTATTACACAAGATCCATTTATTGCTATAACTTCAAATATAATGGCAATATTAGGGTTAAGAGCTTTATTTTTTGTACTCGCTGGTATTCTTAATAAATTTTATTATTTAAAGCACGGTGTTTCTTTGCTGTTGTTATATGTTGGTTTTAAATTAATTGTATCTGAATGGTATAAAATTCCTACTTCAATTTCTCTCGGCATAATTATTGCTACTTTAGTTGTGTCAATTTTACTTTCTTTATGGAAAGATAAAAAGGATGCTAAAGACCAATAAGATAATTCTAAACTTTATCATTGCTTTATTTATTGTATTTATTATTTTTAGTATAGATTTAATTTTATTAAAATTGGGCGTTGATAATTTAACTATCCTTGTAAAAGTTCTAATTGAAGAATTTTCAAAATTTGTGGTTGTATTTATTTTTTTTATGAAAATATTTAATGATAAAAAAAATTTTTTATGGATTGGGCTTTTTTTTGGTTTGATTGAATTTTTTCTTTATTTTTTTATATTTTACGGTTACGGAATTAATTTTGTATTAATTAGATACTTTGTTGTAATAATTCACATCATTACTTTTATTATACTTTACTACTCAATATTTTTCCTAAAACTCAAAAAAAGTTATATGAATGCAATTCTTTTATTCCTTTCAAATGTTTTAATACATTATCTATGGAATTATTTTAGTCATTATATTTCATAATCAAATTGTAAAACAAAGTAGCTATTTGATTTTTCCTTTACTAATTCGCTTATTTTTTCTTGATACTTATAATAATATTTACCAGATATAGCAAAATTTTTAATTTGATATTTTATTATAAAGTAACTTGAAAAGCCATCTTTATAAAGTACATTTGATGTGATATAACCAGATAAATCATTTTCAAATGTATAAATTATATTATCATAATTTTCGATTGAAAAATAATTGAACTTTGCTTTTAGGCTTATATTTTTATTTGGCGAATAATTTAGCATTTCGCTAAAAGCATATCCTGTATTTTTCCCATTTGAAGTAATTCTAATATCTGTTATATAATTTGCTTTGCTACTTGGAATAATTTTAATTGAATATCTTGTAGATATTTGATTTTTGTTTTGATTATAAAAATCTTTTTGAGAAAAACTTGCTGTAATTAAATGGTTTATTGTAAGTGATTGCTGGTTAATATATCCAAAAGCATATTTATTGTCAATTTTGATAAAATCATTAAAACTTGTTTTATTAGTTTTTTGATATAGTGAATAGAAATAATAGCTTTCTTTTTTATTTGAATAAGTTATAGTGTTATAAAAAATTTCATTTTCAAAGCTTGGCTTATAAAAGCCAAAAATTTTACTGTTAGCAAATAACATATTTGATTTAGATTTAATGTATTGACTACCAATGTTTAACTTTTGAGATAATTTAAAATTGCCTGATATTTCATATATAAATCTTTTGTTTTGATATGCTATTTCACTATTTAATAATATATTAGGCAATAGTAAATTGAAATAAAGAGATAAATTGTTGAAAGATTTGTATTTACTATTGTTGATAAAAAATGGTTTTTCAAAAGTTAAATTTTCAAAGAGTAAAGATGTATATAAAAAATCAAAATTATAGGAAAGAATTGTTCCAATTCTGTTTGCAATAATTTGTTCTTTATTTTCATATCTTGATGAATAGATTGATATAATATTATTATTAGTATCAATTTTAGCAGATAATTTTTTCCGAGAATAGAATATGACAGTGCTAAATAAATTATGTTGATATTGGTAGGCTAAACCTTCTTTTATTGTGTACGGAGATTTGCCATAATAATTTCTAATATCACTTGTATTATATTTGATATCGCTATTTGGATTTGTTATTGATTGGCGAAAGTATCCATTATCCATAATTAAGCCACAACCAAATTTCAATTTATAGTTACCAATTGTCAGATTATCATTACCAAATATGTTGTATGCACTTAAAGAGTATGAGTAATCTGAAAAAAATTTATTATCTGATGTATTTTTAATTTGAGTAAAATTTAACGAGTAGTTATCGTAATTATAGGAAAGTTTATTTAAAACTTCTATCCTGTTTGTAAAACTTATAGATGTATCCTGTAATATTTTATTTCGATTTTGATAGAAAAACCTATTGTATTTTTTTTGTGTTGAAAAATCTTTCAATGTAATATAGGGTAAAAGATTAATAACTTCATTATAATTTATATTGGGTATATCAAAAATTTCATTTATAGTTTTGATTTTTCCTTTTGCGTTGCGATAATTAAGAATTTGAAATATTGTATTGTGTGAAACAAAAGGGAATTGTGCCAGATCTGAATAAACGGCAGTATTTATGTTGATTGGATTTAATCTGTAATAGTATAAAATGTCGTTAATGTATTCTAAATTTTGCTCTTCTAAATTATCATTATCAAAAAAATCATTGTCTATTGGATTGTTTAAAGTATCAATAATTGATTGAGAAAAGAGAAAATTAAAAGATAAAATAAGTATTAAAAATAGTTTCATTTTAGAAACATATCGTTTGTTTTATGATATTTATTAATAAATAAATCTGTTGAATAATATAATGAAATATGATGAGTATTACCTAAAATATTATGTATTGAAAGAGCATACTCCAAAGAAAAATTGTCTATAAAAAGAGTAAAGCCATAATTTTGTAAAGAGGGATTATTTTGATATCCAATATTTAAATATAAAAAATCAACTAATTTAAGTGATGTTCCAGCTGCAAAATTAACTTTTTGATATAGTTCTTTTTCAACAGATAAACTTAATAATGAATAATTATCCAAATAATAAGATAAACCAAGTTGATATTTATGTGTAATATCATTATCGTTTTTATAATGAGATGTTTTGAAAAGATTTTTTATGACAAAACCGAATGATAAATTGCTATTTACTAAAGAAGTAATACCAAAATCAGAAACTATTTTATAATCTGATTTGTAGTTTTTAACATCAACATAATCGAAAGCAATGTTTATGCCTGGTATAATTAAAGCGTCAAAAAAATAGGATAGGTTAAAATTAAAATAATTTTTTTTGTATAGTGAAAAGCTGTTATTATAAAACGCAAAACCTATATTTGTAACATTATTTATTGGATAATTTAGTGAATATCCAAAAATTGCTAATTCTTCAAGATTAAAAAGTCCGGGTGAGTAATAAATTCCTGTTTCAATTTGTTTTTGAAAGTTTGATAATGACGGATTAGTAATTTGACCAAATGAGTTTGTAAAGATATTTGAAACAGTGGAATTACCCAGGGAAAAATCATAAGCAGAAGAAAATGTTTGCGAAAAAGATAATTCGATAATTAATGATAATATTGTGATTAACTTTCTAAAATTCATAAAATTTACGTATATTTAAAAGTTAAATTCAAACAATAAATTATAAAAAAGATGAAAAAAATCAAAATTAATTCTTTGGAAATATCGAACCATAATCCTTTAGTTTTACTTGCTGGGCCTTGTGTAATTGAAAATAGAGAAATACCTTTTATAGTTGTTGATAAATTAATGGAAATTACAACTAAATTAGGTATTCCTTACATTTTTAAATCAAGTTACAAAAAAGCAAATAGAACAAGCCTTAATTCTTTTGTGGGATTGGAATTTGAGGAAGCTATTGGTATATTAGATGAGATAAGAACAAAATATAAAATACCAGTTGTAACAGATGTTCATACAGCAGAAGAAGTTGAAAAGGTTAGTAAATATGTTGATATTTTGCAAATACCAGCTTTTCTTTGCAGGCAAACAGATTTATTAATAGCTGCAGGAAAAACTAATAAAGTTGTAAATATCAAAAAAGGGCAGTTCCTTGCACCAGAGGATATGAAATATGCTGCTGAGAAAGTTGTATCAACTGGAAATGAAAAAGTTATGTTAACTGAAAGAGGTACAACTTTCGGTTATCATAATCTTGTTGTTGATATGCGTGGGCTGGTAATAATGAAAGAAACAGAATTTCCAGTAATAATGGATGCAACTCATTCTGTGCAAATACCTTCTTCTGGGGGCGTTTCTGGAGGAATGCCGAAATTTATAGAACCATTGGCCAAAGCAGCTGTTGCTATAGGAGTGGCAGGGCTATTTATGGAAGTTCATCCGGAACCGGCAAAAGCTTTAAGTGACTCTGGTAGCCAATTCCCGCTTGCAGATATGGAAAAGTTTTTAATTAAAATTAAACATTTCGATGAACTTGCTAAGCAAAACTGAAGTTAATAGCCTATATAATCAAACTGCAATAGTTATTTTTGATCTCGAAGGCGTAATTATTTGCAGTGGTGAAGGTAGATGCAAAAATTTTGGCGTGTGTAATTACGAAAGGTTTGATAAACTTTGTAATGTTATCCAAGAACATGGTAAAAAAGTAGCAATTATTACAGGTGCAAAATTAACTAATCAGCAGGAATGTTTATTAAAGGTTGATTATTTAATTCAATCTTCTCTGGATAAAGTTGGTAAAGCTGAAAAATTATTAAAAGAAATTGGAATTGATTTTTCGCAAACTGCATTTATTGCCGACGGTTTGCTCGATATTCCACTTCTTGAAAAAGTTGCGCTACCAATAACAGTTAAAACAGCCAGGAGAGAAGTTAAAAGATTTGCAAAATATATTTGTAAAGAAGAATGTGCTTTATATGAACTTACTAAAATATTTTCCGGGGATATTAATGAAAACAATTGATATTGATAAAAATACAATTCTTCAAAATGGTAAAAATGTTATTATTAATGAGGCTGAAGCCCTACAAAATTTAGTTAATCAAATAGATGAAAATTTTTTCTTGAGCATCAAAACTATATTGGAAAGTAAGGGCAAAGTTGTGCTTTCTGGTATGGGGAAATCTGGATTAATTGCAAGAAAAATTGCTGCTACTATGAATTCTACAGGAACAAATGCAATATTTTTACATCCATCTGATGCAGTTCATGGCGATTTAGGGGCAGTTAATTCCGAAGATGTTGTAATTTTAATTTCTAACAGTGGTAATACGGAAGAGGTATTAAATCTTGTTCCAATTTTAAAAAAAATGGGGAATAAAATAATATCGATTGTAGGAAATATTCATTCCAAGTTAGCAGAAGTATCTGATATAACATTAAATCTTGATATAAAAGAAGAGGCGTGTCCTTATAATCTTGCTCCAACATCATCCACGACGGCAACATTAGCTTTAGGGGATGCTATAGCAATTGTATTGCTCCAGTGCAAGCATTTTACTCCAGAAGACTTTGCAATGTATCATCCGGGCGGTTCATTAGGGAAAAAGCTTGCTTTATATGTTAGTGAAATAATGAAAACTGGAGAAAATATTCCAAAAGTTTCTCAAAACAGCAAAATTAAAGATATTATTTATGAAATTTCTTCAAAAAGGTTGGGAGTAACAACAGTAACAGATGAAAATGGAAAATTATTAGGTGTTATTACAGATGGTGATATTCGTAGAGCATTTGAAAAATTTGATTCGTTTGATAATATTGTAGCAAGTGATATAATGTCGGCTAATCCAAAAACTATTAAAAAAGATCTTTTAGCTCATTTAGCATTGAATCAAATGGAAAAGTATAAAATTACATCATTAATTGTGGTTAATGAAAATAATTTCCCTATTGGTGTTGTCCACATGCACGATTTAATTGATTTAGGGCTTAATAACAAATGAAAAAGTTAGTTATTTTATTTTTATCCTTAATTTTAATATCTTGCACTCAAAATAGATATAGACCTAAAATTGCCAGCGTTAAATATGATGATAAAGCAACCTATGAATCGTTTGATGCAACTATTTTAATCTCTGATGAAAATTGTGTGAGAGCACGAGTATTTACCAAACATTTACTCTCATATGCAGATATTCAAAAAACTCTTTTGAAAGATACAGTAAATATTGTATTTTTTTCTGAAAATGGCGAGAAAGATTTTATATTGACATGCAAAGAAGGAGAAATTAACGATATTACAAAAGATATGGTCGCTAGAAAAAATGTTTACGCTTATAATTTTGAAGGAGTTAAAATTCAAACTGATGAATTACATTGGAATAATAGTACAAGACGTTTTTCATCTGATAAATTTGTTACAGTAATAACACCAACTGAAAAAATTCAGGGTTATGGGTTTGAATCTGATAGCAGAATTAGAAATTATATTATAAGAGATATTGTTTACATAACTAATTCAACATCAATTACTAATGAATAAAATAATTATATGCATTATAATAATATCATCAATTTTATTTGCTGGTGATCCCTTATTTGTTACGGGAAGGCAATTAGTCGGTTCTTATGTTAATGAGCAATCTATAAGAGAAGTTATTGGAAACGTTGTTGTTAAACAAGGAAATGTAACCATAACTTGTGATAGAGCTATCCAAAATATTACAAAAAATACTGTAGAAATGTTGGGAAATGTTGTTATTACTCAAAATAATAAAGTTTTATCCGCTCCGTATGTTTTTTACAATGGCAATACAAGAATTGCTGAAGCCAAACAAAATGTTAAATTGATTGATGGAAATATAATATTAAAATCTAACAGAGGAAATTATAATTATAAAGATCAAACAGCTTTTTTTTATGATAATGTTAAGCTGATAAGTGATGAAAAAGTTCTAACTTGTAATTATCTTTCTTATTATTCCAATGAGGGAAAAGCAATTGCACAGGAAAATGTTACTTTAGTTGATAGCACTTATCGGATAAAAGCAAACCAGATTATTTATTACCGTCTAACCAAAAACGCTCTTGCTAAAGAAAAAGTTGAAGTTTATGACCAAAAAGATAATTCTTATTTATATTGTAACACACTTGAATATTATCATATTGAAAGAAAAGCCTATTTTTATGATAATCCTTATTTTATATCTTACAGAGATAATGATACAATTTTGATAAAAGCCAGACGAATTGAAGTAGAAAAATTATCTATTACAAATGTTAACTTAGTTGATTCTGTTCATATGTTTTATGGAGTTTTATATTCTTTTTCAAATTTTGTTAATATTAAAAATAATGATACTATCACATTAAGCAAGTATGATAATACAAAACCGGTAATAATTTATAATCAAAGTCAATTTATTTCGGATACTATAAAAATTTATAAAAATAAAAATATAGTAAATCGTATTGATTTTATTAAAAATTCATTGATAATAGAAAAAATCAAAATAGGTGAATATCGTTATAATCAAGTAAGTTCTGATAATATTTCTGTCTATTTTGAAAATAATAAACCTAAACTTGTAGATTTGATTAATAAAGTATTGGGATATTACTATATCATTGAACAAGATACTATTCCAAATGGTGTTGTAAAAATTAGTGCTGACTATGGTAAGATAATTATAGATTCTGCTAAAATTTCAGATATTAAACTTTATAATGATGTACAAAGCGATTATTTCCCGGAAAATAAAATTGTAAATAATGAAAAAGAATTTTTCCTTTATAATTTTGAGTTTTTCGAACAAAAATATTATTTTTTAGATGTTATTAAACGATTGAAAAGGGATTATTCAAATTATTTTTAAGGAGTTTACCTTATATGCAATCAATTGTTAAAAGCGAAGATTTAGTTAAAATTTATAAAAAAAGAACTGTAGTTAATAAAGTATCTGTAAATGTAAAGCAAGGTGAAATTGTAGGATTACTTGGTCCTAACGGTGCTGGAAAAACTACAACATTTTATATGATTACAGGTCTTATTAAAGCAAATAGCGGAAAAGTTTTTATTGATGACAAAGATATAACCAAAGAACCAATGCATATAAGAGCTAGAATGGGAATTGGATACCTACCACAAGAGGCTTCGGTGTTTAGAGGTCTTTCTGTTGAAGATAATATTATGGCTATTTTGGAAATGATGAAAATGACACAAACTGAAAGGAAAAAAAGGCTAGAAGAATTATTGGAAGACTTTAGTATCACTCACATAAGAAAAAATAAAGGTTATCAATTAAGTGGCGGCGAAAGAAGAAGGTGTGAAATAGCTAGAGCTTTAGCTTCTAATCCAAAATTTATTTTATTGGATGAACCTTTTGCAGGTGTTGATCCCATTGCAGTTGAAGATATTATGAAATTAGTTGCAAATCTTAAAAATAAAGGGCTTGGCATTTTGATAACAGATCACAACGTACACGAAACTTTAAGCATTGTGGATAGAGCTTATATTTTAATAAGTGGAAAAATTTTCAAAGAAGGCACAGCAGAAGAATTAGCTAATGATCAAAAAGTAAGAGAATTATATCTTGGCGAAAAATTCAAATTAGATAGATTTAA
>DAOSCP010000010.1:0-94163 GCA_035361425.1 Ignavibacteriales bacterium
TTTTACGCTTGAGCTTCCATATTTGCGGGGCCGACGAGACTCGAACTCGCGGCCTCCTGCGTGACAGGCAGGCGTTCTAACCAACTGAACTACGACCCCGTTGGTTTCAAGTTTTTCAAAATTTGAAATACTAATATACAAAAATAAAATCAACAAGTCAAATTTTTTTTTATTTTTTTATAATTTTTTTGTCCCTAAACTTACACCAATAGCTGACGCCGCTTTAACTTGTTGAGTATCAGGTGTTACCAATTTTTGTTTTGCAATTGCATCTTCAATTTTAACTTGTGTAATTTTATTACCTTTAAGTGCCGCCATATAACCAAATTTCTTATTAAACACAAGTTCAAAAGCTTTAGTGCCATACATAGTAGATAAAATTCTATCATAAGCAGTAGGTGAACCGCCCCTTTGAATATGACCTAAAACGGTAACCCTTGTTTCAAGACCAGTATTTTCTTCAATTTTTTTAGCAACCAATTCCCCAATTCCGCCTAATTGCAAAGGATCAGTTCTTTTAACATCAGTTGCTTTAACAACCATTTCGCCATCCAAAGGTTTAGCACCTTCAGCAACACAAACTATGCTAAATCTTTTTCCTTTTTTGCTACGTGCTAAAACTTTTTCATAAACTACATCCCACTCAAAAGGAATTTCGTGAATTAATATAATATCAGCACCGCCTGCAAGACCTCCATTTAACGCAATCCATCCAGCGTAACGTCCCATAGTTTCAACAACCATAACTCTGTGATGGGATGACGCAGTTGTATGCAATCTATCAATAGCCTCGGTAACAATTGAGACAGCCGTATCGTGTCCGAAAGTTTGATCTGTAGCTTCAAGATCATTATCAATAGTTTTAGGAACTCCAACAACATTAATTCCCATTTTGCTCAATTTATTAGTAATATGCATTGTTCCATCGCCGCCAATAGCAATTAAGGCATCAAGCCCCCACAACTTATAATTATTTACAGCATCAAGACTTTTATCCTGAATTTCGATATTATCACCAACTTTAACTGGCCAATGGAAAGGGTCACCTTTGTTTGATGAGCCTAATATAGTTCCGCCGAGATTGATAATTCCAGAAACATTGTGGGCGTATAATTCTTTTGCTTTTCCTTCAACAAGTCCCTCAAATCCATCTTCAATACCATAAACTTGAATTCCATTTTCAATTGCAGGTTTTGCTATTCCTCTTATAACTGCGTTTAACCCAGGACAATCTCCTCCACCGGTTAAAATTCCAATTTTTCTTAAGGTTTTCATCTTAAACCTCTTTTAATTTTTGTGTTTTACTTAAATAATAAGAAAATACAATAGCTATTGCAGCCAGAGCAACAAATAAAGTCATTGTATAACTATAATTAATTTGAATTTTAACTCCACTAGTACTATTTATACCAGGATTTGTAATTTCTGTAACATAACCAGCTATAATAGGAAAAGCCCACAAACCTAAATTTTGTAAAGATGTCATCAACCCAAAAGCCATACCTAATTTTTCCTCTTCAACAATCAACGCAACACTTGGCCACATTGCCGCAGGGACCAATGAAAACGCAATACCTAATGTAAACATCATAAAATAAGGAGTAAGATATGTATATGCAAGTAATGTATGACTTACCAGCAACAAAGCCGAGCCATAAAGCATCATCTTACCACCATTATGAAATTTATCAAACAAATATCCAAATAATGGAGTAAAAATTATTGTACCCCAAATTATAATACTTGTTAGCAAACCTGACATTTCTAGATCAACATTAAATTTATTGTGCAAAATATCTGGCGCAAAAGATTGAAAAGGAAAAACTGCTGAGTAAAATGTAACACACAACAATGATATAAAGATGTATTCCCTATTTTTAAGCAATGCAGTTAAATCTTTTAATTTAACTCTTTCGTCTTCGTTAAAAGAAATTTTTATATGCCAATTATCAATTATCATATAACCAACAAATGCAACAAAACCTGTAAGCATAATAATTCCAGCTACCCACAACGCAGTTTCCAACGATGAACTCAATGCAATTTTTGGCGAAAAAATTAAAGCTGCAGCTGTCCCTAATCTACAAACGGCTAAATTCAAAGCAAAGGCTAAAGCTAACATATCACCTTTGAACCATTTAGAAATTATTTTATTTTGCACAACAATTAAAGTTTCTGCACCTAACCCGAAAATTATCCTGCCCAGAACCATCATTTTTAATTCCGGTGAATATCCTTGCCAGAAACTATTCATAAAATTATAAATAAAACTATCTTTATAAATATCAGATGCTCCATAAGCTGTTATTAAAGTGCCTATCGTACAAAAAGCGACAAATAAAAAACCTGTTTTTTTAATACCAAAAATATCTAATATAATACCGCCAAAAAGTGCAAGCAAAAGGAAAGTATTAAGAAAAGAATATGAACTAAACAAAAAACCATATTGTGTTGGAGTAAAACCAAGTTCTGTTCTCAAAAGATCCTGCAATGGAGAAATTGAATCGTAAACATAATAAGTTCCGCCAACAGCAAGCGTTGTAAGAAAAAGAATTACCCACGCTCTGATTTTTTTTTCTTCTCTCATTTAATCTTCCTTAAATAAAATGAATTTATAGTGATGGAGTTGTCCTAAAAATTCAACCGTTCGTTCTTCTATTTGTGACTCATCTGCAAAATTACTTTTTACAATTTCAATAATTTTTTTAACATTATTTTCGGAATTGATACTTTTCCATACAAAACTAGCAATGCTATCTAATTTAATATGGAAATGCATATCTTTTAGTTTGGGGAAAATTTTGAGTAAGATTTTATTTTTGAATTTTGGTTCTAAAAGAACAATTCTTTCATTATCTTCTAAAAAAGCAACATTATGATAAGGTATTAAGTTTAAAAATTTATCATTCATATATTTTTAATAGACTATTTATACAAATATAACTAAATTCTTTAAAACATTACAAAATTTTTGTAAATTTGTAAGTTAAAAAATATTTTTAGAGAACCTATGGCTTTAACTCCTTTAATGGAACAATATTATAAGATTAAAGAACAATATAAAGATGCTATCTTATTATATAGAATGGGCGATTTTTACGAAACTTTTGATGATGATGCCAAAATAGTATCACAAGTTTTGGGAATTGCTCTTACTAAGCGTGGTAAAACAGAACAAATGGAAGATATTCCTCTGGCTGGCTTCCCCTATCACGCATTAGATAATTATCTTTATAAATTGGTAAAAGCTGGTTACAGAGTGGCAATTTGCGAACAAGTTGAAGACCCAAAACAATCTAAAGGAATCGTAAAAAGAGAAGTTATTGAAGTTGTTACTCCTGGTGTTGCAATATCAGAAAAAATTCTTAATCATAAAATCAATAATTATCTTTGCTCTGTATATATAGATAAAAAATTTAGTGGAATTTCTTTTAGTGATGTTTCGACAGGTGAATTTTACGTCTACGAAATAGAAACTACTAAACTCATTGAACAATTACTTTTTATAAATCCCGCAGAACTTTTAATTCAAAAAAAAGATAAACAATTATACGAAACTACTTTAATAAAAAATCTACCCGAAACTAAAATAACTAAACTTGAAGACTGGATTTTTTCATATGACTATTGTGAAGAACTTCTTCAAAAACATTTTAATGTTGCAAGTCTCAAAGGGTTTGGTATTGATAAATTGGATTTGGGAATTATTGCGGCCGGTGCAAACCTACAATATTTGAAAGAAACTCAAAAAGCAAATTTACCACATATCAGAAAGATTATGTTTTATAATCCTTCTGATTATATGATGCTTGATAATGCAACAAAAAGAAACCTTGAAATTATCTATTCCATACAAGATTATTCACGCGAAGGTACACTAATTTCAATTTTAGATAAAACTTGCACGTCCCAAGGAGCAAGATTATTAAAAAAATGGATATCTGCCCCACTTATCAAAATTAAACCTATTCATAAAAGACAGCAAGCTGTTAAATTTCTTTACAATGATGATAACTTAAGAAAATCCCTACAAAATGCTCTCAAAGAGATATCCGATTTAGAAAGAATTGTTTCCAAAATTTCTACTGGTAAAGCTAATCCCCGAGAAATTATTGCACTAAAAAATTCACTTATTCAAATAAAAAATATCAAAAATTTACTTGCTGATGCTGAAAATGATGTTATATTACAAATAAACGCTAATTTGAACCAATTAGATGAACTTGTAGAACTTATAGATAAAATGCTCAATGATAATCCGCCTGTTTCAATAATCGACGGAAATGTAATTAAACAAGGGTATAATTCAGAACTCGATGAATTAAGAAATTTATCCAACAATGCTAAAGAATGGCTGGTTAATTTCCAGAATCAAGAAAGAGAAAAAACCGGTATTTCATCTTTAAAAGTGAATTTTAATAAAGTTTTTGGCTATTATATTGAAATTACTAACACTCACAAAGAAAAAGTACCAGATGATTATATTAGGAAACAAACCTTAGTTAATAGCGAAAGATATATCACAGAAGAACTTAAAAACTACGAAACTAAAATTCTAACCGCTGCAGAAAAAATTTATCAAATAGAATTAGATCTTTTCAACGAGTTAAGAAACAATATTATTGGATATATCGATACCATACAATTTAACTCCAAAATGATTGCAATGCTGGATTGTTTCCAATCCTTTGCTCAAGTTTCAAAAGATTATAATTATGTTATGCCAAAAGTGGATGATAGCAATATCATTGATATCAAACAAGGAAGACATCCAGTAGTTGAAAGAATATTACCTCCAGGCGAATCATTTACCCCAAATGATGTTTACTTAGATACAGATAAACAACAAATTATTATTCTTACCGGTCCTAATATGGCGGGTAAATCTGTATATCTTAGACAAACAGGCTTAATTGTATTACTTGCTCAAATTGGCTGTATGGTTCCAGCAGAATGTGCCAGAATAGGAATTGTCGATAGAATTTTTACCCGTGTTGGCGCTAGCGATAATATTGCTGCCGGAGAAAGTACATTTTTAGTTGAAATGCAAGAAGCAGCAAATATTATTAATAATGCATCTTATAAAAGTTTAATTCTTTTAGATGAAGTCGGTCGTGGAACATCTACTTTTGACGGTATCTCTATTGCCTGGGCACTTACTGAATATTTACACGAAAATCCATCAATTGCAGCAAGAACGATTTTTGCTACTCACTACCACGAACTAAACGAAATGGCTAAAATTTTTCCACGAATTAAAAATTATAAAGTTGATGTAAAAGAACTTGATGACAAAGTGATATTTTTACACAAAGTTTCAGAAGGTTTCGCCGACCACAGCTATGGTATTCACGTTGCAAAAATGGGCGGCTTACCTGAGTGGATTGTTAATCGTGCAAATGAAATACTAAACCATCTCGAAGGTAGAGAACAAACTGTAATAAACTTAAAGAAAACTAAACTTATTAGAATGCCAAGAAAACACAATAAAGATGAGTATAATTTATTTGAATTCATCGATGATTCCATAAGAACTGAACTTGCTCAAATTCAACTCGATGAAATTACACCTATTGAAGCATTGCATAAATTAGATGAATTAAAAAAGAAAATAAATTTAGAGAATAACGATGAGTAAATCCTTAAAATATTTCTTTATTCTACTTTTTACTTTTTCACTTTTAAGTTGTGGTGGAAAAGAAGAAAACAGTGAAAACAAAGAAAACGAAGAAACTACTGAACAAACAACCAATGAAGAAAACAATAAAGAAGAAACCAAAGAGAAATCTAAGGAAGGCGAAGGAGAACAAGCAACTAATCCTGAAGACGAAAATATGTTTTTTGTTGAAGATTTAGTTGTTAACCCATATGGAACTGCTGGTAGAAAAATTCTTTTAACATCTTTTGCCATTGAACTTAAAAAACCTGCTATGAAAGAAGAATTAAGTCAAAAAAAATTTCTACTCAACGACTTACTTATTAAAGTCTTTGGTTCAAAAACTTTACCACAACTTACTCAACCTGGAATCAAAGATTCTTTAAGGATAGAAATTGCAACTGAAATAAGAAAAAGTTTTCCTAAAGTCAAAGTTAGAAATGTTTATTTCTCAAAATTCATACTCCAATAATATAGGTGGAAAATGAAAAGATTATTATTATTACTTGCATTATCTCTTACTGTTTTAGCACAAGTACAAGTATATCATACTACAAGTAACTCAATAGATACAAGTTTATTTACCAGTACTTCCTCAAGAAAAAATATATTATTTTCAAAAAACTGGTCTATTAAAATTAAAAATCACAAGGCTATCTTAGATCTACCAATAGCTTTTTCCGGCACTTCAGAAGCAACTTACACTAACTACTTTTTTATCAACGATAATGATTACAACAAATCTCAATTTGATCTATTTATATTAGGGCTTAATTATACAGCTGAAATTTCTGTCAATGATAATGTTATTTACAAACATTCTGGCGGAACTTTTCCTTTAACTATTAATTTACCAAAAGATATTTTAAAAAGTAACGCAAATAATAAAATAGAAATAACTGTAAATAACGATCTTTCACCTAATGAAACTATTCCTACTAAGCAAACGCACTGGCTACCTTTCAATACTGGTGGTATTTTTAGAGATGTTTATATAATTAAAAAATCTAATACTTCAATAGCATATTATGACTTAAATTCCAAAATCGATATTGCTAAAAACACTGCTTTTATTACTATTGGAAGCAAAATTATAAATTATCAGTCATCTAAAAGAGATACAACTATAAATTATTCATTACTTTATCAAATAGTATCTCCATCTAATAATGTCATAGTATCTTATCAAACACCAGGCTTTCAATTAAATAACAACAAGGAAAGATATATATCAAATTACTTTTCTATAAATTCCCCTGTTTTATGGTATCCAAATTCGCCTAATCAATATAAAGTTAAACTACAGTTAATTTCTAATGGTGCAGTAATTGATGAATATAATTTTAAAATTCAATTATATTCTCTCAACAATAATAATAAAAAACTAACTCTTAACGGTGAAGATTTTGTAATTAACGGTGTTACTTACATTCCTGTAACCAAGGTTGGTTATATTCAAAACAACGACCAAATTATAAATGATATCAAACTTATAAAAAATGCTGGTTTTAATGCTGTTCATTTTACACATATTTTACCAAATCCTATGGCTCTTAAATATTGTGCTGATAATGGACTTCTTGTATTTGTAGATCTACCATTAAATTCTATGCCAGAATCATTTATTGAAAATCAAGTATCAAAAGATAGAGCAAAAAGTCAATTATACCAAATTATTAATAGTTATAAAAATTATACAATTGTTGCTGGTTTTGGTTTAGGGTCAGGTTATCTTTCCAATTCAAATATTCAATTAGATTTTATCGACGAATTAGCTCGCAAAGTAAATAAATATGCACCAGAAAAATTAACTTATGCATCCTTTATAGGATATGATTTCAAAAAAACTATCAATTTAAATTTTTATGGTATCGAACTCTTTAACTCTTTACCTACTGATGAACAACTTGCAAAACTCCAAAACTTAATTCCTCCTTATAAAATAATATTTTCTCCTATAACATATACTGCTTATAAAAAAGGAATGAATGGATATCTAACACAACACTCTTATGAAGCACAGGCAAAGTTTTATGATGAAGCTATAGATTATGTTAACAATAATAAAATTCCTGGGTTCTTTATTAATTCAATGTTCGATTATCGAACTGAATTTGCTCCAATTGCTGGTGGATATAGTAAAGATAACATTCTTAATATTGGTATAGCAGAAGAAAATAGAATTATCAACAGAATTACTTACAGAGTTATTTCTTCAAAATTAAATAACGGTGATAGAATTACTATACCAATTGGACAAAAAATTGAAGACGAACCCGTTGTTTTCATAATTATTGGCCTAATTTTAATTGTAGCTTTTGGCTATATTATTAATAGTAGCAGAAAACTCCGTGAAGATACTACTAGAGCACTTCTAAGACCATACAACTTCTTTTCAGATTTAAGAGATATGCGTCTTGTAATGTTTTCACATACAAATATTGTATTAATTGCAATTTTATCAACATTTTCTTTGTTACTAACAAATCTTTTATATTATTGGAAAAATACTTTCCTATTCGAAAAACTAATTTTAAGCATTGGGAATAAGAGTCTTAGCAATTTAGTTTCTTTAATTGCCTGGAATCCTTTAGAAGGTTTTATTATTATTCTTCTTGTTTTACTTATTAAATTTATGTTGTTAGTTTTTGTAATTAAATTATTCTCTCTCTTACTTAAAAATAAAGTATTTTTAGCAAAAATATATACCGAAGCCGTTTGGTCTCAATTACCAATAATTTTACTTCTCCCTATTTCATTAGTTTTAGTAAAAATCTTAAACTTCAATATAATTAACTTTTATCTATATATTATTTTAATTTTATTTTTCATCTGGAATATTCAAAGATTATTGCAAAGTATATATGTACTATTTGATACAACAAAAATGAAAGTTTATACCGGTTTCTTTATTTTCATTATTACTGTATTTCTTCTAACTTATGTATATTTTCAATTTACTGAAAAAACTTTCGATTATATGATTTATTACATTAAACAAAGCAGTTTATTATAGTCTATGTATTTATCTAAAATAGAAATTTTTGGTTTCAAATCTTTTGCTAACAAAACTGTTATTAATTTAAATCGTGGTGTAACAGGTATTGTAGGCCCAAATGGATGCGGTAAATCTAATATTGTTGACGCATTAAGATGGGTTGTTGGTGAACAACGTGCCAGCGTATTACGAAGTGATAAAATGGAAGCCGTTATCTTTAACGGTACTAAAGATAAAAAACCGCTTGGTATGGCAGAAGTTTCTCTTACCATTGTAAACGATAGGGGACTTTTGCCATCCGAATACTCAGAAATTACTATTACTCGAAGAATTTACAGATCCGGCGAAAGCGAATATCTCTTAAATAAAAATGTCTGCCGTTATAAAGATATTGTTAACCTCTTTATGGATACCGGACTAAGCTCAAATGCTTACTCTGTTATCGAATTAAAAATGATTGAAGCAGTGATTGGTAACAAAGCCGATGAAAGACGTGCTATGTTCGAAGAAGCAGCAGGCATTAGTAAATTTAAACTCCGTAAAAGATTAACTCTTAAAAAACTAGAAGAAGTTAGAAATGATTTAACTCGTGTTGATGATATTATCTCCGAAGTTCAACGAAAAGTCAGCTCCCTCGAAAAACAAGCTAAAAAAGCAGATAAATATCACAACCTTAAAAATGAACTTAAAGAAAAAGAAATATCGCTTGCTGAACACGAGTTTGTTTTTTACCATAATAAAAAGCAATCTATTTTAATTGAAAGAGAATTTGATACTAGAGAAAGAGAAAGATTAGAACAAGAAATCAATACCTTAGATGAACAAATAGCTGACGACCGCGATAAAGTGGATGAAATTGAATCCGAAATTTCTTATTTAAAATCCGATATCGCTCAATTAACTGAAAAAATTTATAAAATTGAACAACAAATTTCTGTTAACGAAGAAAGAAAAAAAAGTATAGAAAATAATATTCGACGTATTGAAAACGAAATAGAAGAGCTAAATGCTGATATTGACTATAACAATGATTTGATTGATGATTTAAATATTAAAATCGCTAATACTAATGACCAAATTGAAAAATTAATTTCACAAGAAAATGAACTCGAAGAAAAATTAAATTCTTTACAAATTGATTTTCAAACGAAAAAAAATTCACTCCAGACATTAAGACAAGCTAATTTAAATATCATTAAAGATAAAAACACTCTTGAAAATAAATTAGTATCCCTGGAAAAAAATTTGAAACATAATCAAACCGAACTTGAAAAATTAAATAACGACCTGCAACTCAATAATAATAAATTAAACGAATTACAAAACCAATTATCCGAAAATGAAGATTATAAACTAAAGTTAGAAAAAGATTTAGAAAAATATAACTCTGATATAATCGAAAGCAACAATCAATTATCTCTTATCAAAGATAAATTAGATGAATTAAAGCTAGAAAAAAATTCTCAGTCTATTGAACTTAAAAATATCAAAGACAAAGTTAATTTTATCAATCAAGTTATAGCATTATCAACACAACTCAACCCTGCTAATGAATTTTTACTTAAATCCAATAATTTTTCCGGCAATATTTTAAACTCAATTGTTGAAATTTCCGAAGGTTATGAAGCTGCTTTACAATCTATTCTTAAATTTGCATTTAATAGCATAGTCTTAGATGACATTTCTACTCTAATCGAAATTAACAATATTCTTAAAGAGCAGGATTTGGGCAAAGCTGAATTATTATTGAATAATTTACCAGAAAATAAACCTAATTTTCTCCTTAAAATTATAACGAATTATTACAATAAAAAAACATTAAAAAATATCCAACAAGAAAATTCTTTCAAAGGTTTTGCAATAGACTTTATCAAATCTGATAATGTTTATTTACAACTTATCTCCAAATTACTTGATAAATTTATAGTAGTCGATACATTTAATGACGCTATTGAACTTTTTAGAAAATATCCTGAGTTTAACTTTGTTACTCTAACAGGCGATTTAATTTTAAACAATGGCTTTATTATCACTGGCAAAGAAATAAAGGAAGAAGATACTTTACAAGGAAATTTAAAACTCTTAGATGAAACTTTAAAAAATGAAAATATCATAACCACTAGAATTACCCAAATAGAACAAGAAATAGAAGAATTAAATATTAAACTTTCTCAATCTAATAAAAATCATAAAGAACTTGAACATACATTACAAAAAACTAGAGACGAACTACAATCTGTTATTATCAAAATCAATCAAATAAAAAATAATATATCTAATACCGAAGAAAAAATTAAAAATATAACCAATAGAATAAATAAAATTTCCAGCAATGCTGAATCCACACAAGCCGAAATTGAAAATATAAAAGAACAACTCAATGCTTTTGTTGAACAAGGTATTGATGAAGAAAATATCCGCAATCTCGAAAATGAAATTTCTGAACTTGAAGATGAAATAAAAAAATTAAATCAAAATATAAATCAAATTAAAATTCAAAAAGAAAAATCTACCTCTATTCTTAACAGTTATGAAGACCAACTTGTACGTGCTAATGATGAAATTCAAGAAGCCAAAGATAACATCGCTAATTATCAGGAAGAATTAGAAAATTTAAATAACGAATTAATAAGTATTGAAAACTCAACTGAAGATAATTATGCTTATCTTGATGAATTAGTAGATAAAAAAAATACGCTTATTCAGAAAGAAAATGAATTAAACGACTCAATAAAAGATTTAAAAGTTAAAGTTCACGAGTTTGATAATAAAATACGTGCTATGCGTAAAGAAAAAGATAGCATATCGGATAGATTAAGAGACTACGATATCAAATTAAATCAAATTGATATGCAAGTTAAAAACTTAGTAGAAAATATAAAACTTGATTATAATATCGACCTTACATATAAAGAACTCGATGACCTTGAAACCTACGACTTTGATACAATTACCGAAGAAGTATTTAAACTCAAACAAGATTTAAAAAACCTCGGACCAGTTAATACCCTCGCATATGAAGAATATGAAGAAGAAAAACAAAGATTAGATTATATGTTAAACCAAAGGAATGATTTAATTCAATCAGAAAAAGATTTATTGCAAACAATTGAAGAGATTAACACAACTGCCACACAACAATTTCTTGAAACTTTTGAACAAATTAGAAAAAATTTTATTGAAATATTCAGAACTTTATTTAATCCAGGAGATGAAGCAGACCTTCGTTTAGAAGAAGGTGTTGATCCTTTAGAAGCAAAAATAGAAATTATAGCAAAACCAAAAGGAAAAAGACCAACAGTTATTAGCTTGCTTTCTGGTGGTGAAAAAACACTAACTGCTACTGCTTTATTATTTGCTATTTATATGATAAAACCAAGCCCTTATTGCGTTATGGACGAAGTAGATGCCCCACTTGATGATGCCAATGTTGGAAGATTTACTAAACTAATACATGAATTTAAAGATAAGACACAATTTATAATCGTTACTCACAATAAAAAAACCATGGAAGCCGCCGAAATAATGTACGGTGTAACTATGCAAGAAGAAGGTATTTCAAAACTTGTTAGCGTTCAATTCGGTAACGAATTAAAAGTTGTCAATAATTAGGAAAGTAAATGAAAAAATTAATAATATTACTATTACTTATTAGCTCTTACATTTTTGCACAATGGAAACTAAATATAAAAGAAAATACATTATTAGTTACTCCTTCATCTGAACCTTTTAATATTAAATTTAATTTAGATGCTTCCGGTGGCTTTTATATAACATGGGTTGAAAACCTCTCTGAAATTGATAATATTTACACTCTACATTATTCAAAAGATTTAAAACCAGATTTTAGAACAGATGGCATACCAGTTTCCAACAGTGTTTTACCTAAAACAAATATTTCTACATCTACTATTGCTAATGATTTAATTGTCACCTGGATTGAAAATGTTGATGATACCAGTAAAGTTTATCTTCAAAGATTAACTCCCCAAGGTAGATTATTACTTGGGGATAAAGGCAAAGTTGTTTTTGATAACAATAATTTTAAAGAAGCAAAATCGGTTGTTAATTCACAAAAAAATATCATAGTTTCAGCAATAGACTATGATAATAAAGTTTATTTAAGCACTTTTAACTCTCGTGGAGAAATTTTATCAGATTTTCAGAATATAATTCTCTCTATTTCCAATAATACAAAATCAAAACTAAAAATTGTACCATTAAATGATGGAAGTATTTATGTTTTCTGGATTGAAAAATCTGGTTTAATTTCACATTTATATGGTCAATATGTTAGCAAAAAAGGCGATATATCCTGGACAAGAAAAACCTGGCAAAAAAATCCTTACTTAATAACTACAAACGAAATAAATATTATAGATTACGAAGCTTTCGTTACAGATAATAATGAATTAATTGTTATTACAGAGTCAAAAGAAAATATCGGAAAAATATCTTTAAAGAAATTTAATAACTTTGGTATTCCAGTTCTACCAACTAATCTTATTTCAATATCCAGTAAAAATGTTCAAAATTTTAAAGCTATCTATGTTGATAACTTTATTAAAATTAGTTATTTGGAAGAAAACGATGATATTTATAATTTAAAAACATTGAATTTCGATAGTTCTACCAACAAAATAACAATTTTTAATGATAACGTACTTAATACAAAAAACGATAATTTAGTTTATACCATAACCAACGATAATGCAGGTGGTATATATGTTGTTTGGCTAACCAAAACTAAAAATAATGATGATGTTATAAAAGCACAAAGAATTAATGATTTAGGTAAAATAGTATATGATCAGGATGGTATTATTCTTTCCAACAAACCTAAATCATCAAAAAGCTATATAATACCATTTCTTATGAAAGAAGAATTAACAATTATCTTCAAGGATAGTTATAATAACCAACATTATATATTTGGCGATCAACTACAAAGACCTGATATTCATTTTGAATTCGTTTCTTTTGATGTTTATAGCTATGATAACAAAGATGTTATTTTAGAATGGTCCACAATTGGCGAAAAAAATGGTAAAGGTTTTACAATAGAAAGATCAATAAATAATGGCAATTGGAGCTCTGTAGGTTTTGTTTCATCCTTTAATAAGATTGATAAAGCCGATTATAATTTTCAGGACAAAGTTTCAACAAATGGCATTTATAAATATAGAATTTTCTGGACAAATTATTTTGCACAAAAATTTTATTCAGAAATTAAAGAAATAAAAATTGGTACAGATAATCTTAATGATTTTTTACTATATCAAAATGAGCCAAATCCAGCATCAACCCAAACAATAATAAAATTTTATGCACCATATAGAACAAAAGTTAAAATTACTATAATAAAAGATTTGCAACCAATACAAGTTATTTATGATGATTTTTGTGAAAAAGGTGATAATGTGCTTCCACCCTTAGATTTAACTAAATATGAAGATGGTGTTTATATTATCCAGATGAGAACAAATAACTTTACAGAGATTAAAAAGATGGTTGTGCAGAAATGATAAAACCTCATAAATTAACATTTTTTATTGATTTTGATGGTACTATTACAAAACAAGATGTTGGCGAAACACTTATTAAATTTTTCGGTAATGTAGAAGAAATTAATAAAATTATACAATTATGGGCTGAACACAAAATAACATCTTCTGAAAGTTGGCAAATGTTCATTGATATAATGCAAGATTATAATAAACAACTTATCGATGATATTATTGATAAAATTGATATTGACCCATTTTTTTTGGAATTTTTAGAACTAACAAAAAAATACAATTCCCCTGTAATAGTTTTAAGCGATGGTTGGGATTATTATATCCATAAAATATTTGAAAAATTTAAAATTACAATACCTTTTTACTCAAACCATGTTGAATTCGATTCTTATCAAAAATTAAAAATAACATTCCCTCATAGAGACGATGAATGTAATCTCTGTGGAAATTGTAAACGCAATCATCTTTTATATAACTCTTCTGATTATGAAGATGAGTTTACAATATATATTGGAGACGGTTTATCAGATAAATGTCCAGCCACATTTGTTGATTATATTTTTGCCAAAGGTCAACTTCTTAAATTTTTAGAAAAGCATCGCATCTCTTACTACCCTTTTTCCAATTTTAATGATATTATATCTATTGTCAATAATCTTATTTCAAAAAAAAGATTAAAAAAAAGGCATCAAGCTATCTTAAATAGAAAAAAATTTTATCTTGAAGGTTAAAATATTTAAAATAATTCTTGACTAATATAATTTTATTTATTAATTTACAAATGTATTTCGTTTAATTATTGTTTTAAATAATATTCCACAACCAATTTAAATGGAGGCCCTCAATGGCAAAACGTTATGATGATTTAGTATTATTTGTTCAAAATCTTGAAGCTGATTTTGTAAAATTTTATGACAAAGGTCAAAAAGCTGCTGGTACAAGAGTAAGAAAAGCTATGCTTGAACTCAAAAAAATTGCACAAGACATTCGTGTTGAAGTTAATGAAATGAAGAAAAAAACTGAAGAACCAAAAGAACCAGCTAAAAAAACTACAAAAAAGGCTGCTAAAAAATAATTACCAAAGGGGCTCTCAAAGCCCCTTTTTTGATTATTTCATAATAGGATAAATTTCATATTGTCTTTCACCACCTAAGCATTCCACATAACCTTCAAAATTTACAAAAACATCAATTTCTGTTCTAAAACCCATTTCACCTGGAATATAAATCCCGGGTTCTATAGAAAAAGACATTCCAGGCATAATTATTCTTTCATCTTTTGATTCGTAATTATCTGCGTTTGGTCCATCTCCATGTAAGTCTGTTGTAATTGAGTGCCCTGTGCGATGGACAAAAAAATTACCGTAACCAGCTTCATCAATAACTTGTCTTGCGGCAATATCTATTTCATAACCTTTTAAAGGAATTTTTTTGGCAAATCTTTCTGCAACAAGCTCAAATGCTTTTTCTCTTGCATCAACCAGAATACTAAAAATCTTTTTATATTTTTCTGGTATATCCGCACCAACATATCCCATCCAGGTTATATCCGACCACACAGCATCTTGCTTATTCGGCTTGCACCATAAATCGATCAATACCAAATCACCATCTTTTATCTCAGCGCTTTTTTCTTTACTTATTTCATAGTGTGGATCTGCTGCATTTGCATTAATTGCCACAATTGGAGGATAATCAGTTATATAATTATAATTTTCAAATTTTTGTAGAATATATTGTTGTACATCATACTCTTTTACAACTTTACCACTGTTAATACAATCTTTAATAAACCCAAACGCTTCTTTTACAATCTTATAAATATTAATAGCAACTGGCTTATTTTCTTCATATTGTTCTTTAGTCCATATAGCAGTAAATTTTGAAATTAAATCTCCTGAAGAAATAATTTCAACTTCATAGGATTTTACCAATTCAATTGTTCCTGCATCTACATAAGAAATGTAAGGAATCATATTTTTAGGAGAATATTCCATAGCAATTTTTTTAATATTACTTAGTATCTCGCTTAAAGCATAATGAAGTGAGCTAAGATTTGAATAGACAATTTTTTTTCCTGGTAAATTTAATTTATCAAGAACATTTGCTTCAACTGCACTTACAATTTGAATTGGTTCTCCAATCTTAGGAATAAAATAAAAGAACCTTCTTGTAATATGAAAATTATTATCGATTTCTAATATTTTATAGGCAATTTTGTTACTTCCCTTAAAATCATATAACAACCAACCATCAATTTCTAATTCTTTCAAAATATTTTGAAGTTTAAATATCTTTTGAAGCTCCATTATTACCTCATTTTTTTTATTTTTTATTATAATATGAAAAAATTTTTTTACATTTACAAATAAAAAATTAAAGGTTTAGAAATGGATAAATTTATAATAGAAGGTGGTTACCAATTAAAAGGAACAATTCAAGCAAGCGGAGCAAAAAATTCATCTCTGGCTTTAATTCCTGCTACGTTATTAAATAATGGTGTTAATATTATAAAAAATACACCAGAGTTGAATGATGTTTTTACAATGATTAAGCTAATGAAATCATTAGGCTCAGATATTAATTTTAGTAATAATCAACTAACAATAAACAACTCAAATATTAATAACTATACAGCACCATATGAACTTGTAAAAAAAATGCGTGCTTCAGTTTATGTTTTAGGGCCACTATTAGCAAAATATGGTTATGCTAAAGTTTCGTTACCAGGTGGTTGTGCTTGGGGACCACGACCTATTAATTTACATCTCGAAGCGATGAAAAAATTAGGTGCAGAAATAGAATTAGATGAAGGGTACATAATAGCTAAAGCAAATAAACTTCTTGGAGCTAGAATTAACTTTGATATATCGTCAGTTGGTGCAACTGGTAATGCGCTTATGGCTGCTGTTTTAGCAAAAGGAACAACAATTATTAGCAATGCTGCTAGAGAACCAGAAATAACACAATTAGCTGATTACTTAAACCTTATGGGTGCTAAAATTTCTGGTATAGGTACCTCAACTTTAACAATTGAAGGCGTAGATGAGCTTAAAGCAGCTGATATTACAACTATTCCTGATAGAATTGAAATTGGTACATTCCTTGTAGCAGCTGCTATCACAGGTGGCGAAATTACAATACAAAACATAATACCTGAGCATATTCTAGCTATTTCTTCAAAATTAGAAGACGCAGGTTGCGTTATCAAATATGATAAAGATTCAATATATCTTGATGCCAAAAATATTTCATTAAATGCTATCGATGCAATTACCCAACCCTATCCTGGCTTCCCAACTGATATGCAAGCCCAATGGATAGCATTGATGTCTGTTGCTAATGGAACTTCCGAAGTTACAGATACTATTTATTTAGATAGATTTAATCATGTACCAGAATTATTAAGATTAGGTTGCAATATAGAAGTTAAAGAAAATACCGCTATTGTACATGGACCTGCTAAACTTAAAGGTGCTAAAGTAATGTCAACAGATTTACGTGCAAGTGCATCACTTGTGCTTGCAGGTTTAGCAGCTAAAGGTAAAACAGAAGTACTTAGAATTTATCACTTGGATAGAGGTTACGAAAAATTCGAAATTAAATTGCAATCCATTGGTGCTAACATTGAAAGAATCTCGACAGATGAATTTTAGTTTTATAATATATAATGGAGTGGCAAATGAAAGATAAATTAAATTTGTTCAAAGAATTTTTGGAAAGTGAAAAAGCTAGTGGTTTCATTTTACTGTTCTGCACTATTTTCTCATTATTAATGGCAAATGTTTTTATAGGTATTGATTATCATAAATTTTGGCTCACTTATTTGGATCTCTCATTTGCTAATATAGATTTAAAACTTTCAGTTGAACATTGGATAAATGATGGACTGATGGTAATTTTCTTTTTATTAGTTGGTTTAGAAATTGAAAGAGAAATTTATATAGGGGAACTTTCAAATTTTAGGAAATCATTATTACCAATTGTTGCAGCTATAGGCGGAATGTTAATACCGGGTTTAATCCATACTAGTCTAAACTATGGAACACCATATTCTTCAGGTTTTGCCATTCCTATGGCTACTGATATTGCTTTTGCGTTAGGTATTTTATCTTTAGCTGGTAAGAATGTTCCATTTTCCTTAAAAGTATTCCTAACCGCACTAGCTATAATCGACGATTTGGGCGCTATAATTATTATTGCCATTTTCTATACAAAAACTCTTTATTTTACAAATCTATTTATATCTCTAGGTATTTTTGCAGCATTACTAATACTCAACCGTCTAAAAATTAATAGATTATCTATTTACTTAATAGCTGGTATTTTTATGTGGTATTTTATGCTTAAATCGGGCGTACATTCTACAATTGCAGGAGTTCTTTTAGCATTTGCTATCCCTTTTAATAAAGATGATAATAAAAACATATCATATAAATTACAACATTATTTACATAAACCTGTCGCCTTTTTAATAATGCCACTTTTTGCTTTAGCAAATACAGCTATTATACTACCTTCTAATATTTTAACAAGTTTTAATAATACAAATTCTTTAGGCATAATTCTTGGATTATTCTTAGGAAAAACTATTGGAATTTTTGGCTTTACATTTATCTTAGTTAAATTTAAAATATCGGAACTCTACCAAAATATGACATGGTTAAATTTATTAGGGGTAAGTTTATTAGCTGGAATTGGTTTTACAATGTCCATTTTCATTACTAATTTAGCTTTTACAGACTCAAATATTATAGATTCATCAAAATTAAGTATTTTGCTAGCATCATTGATATCTGGTATTGTTGGCTTAATCATGCTAAAATCTTGTAAATCTACACAAGAAAATAGCGAAGAAAGTTTATAACAATTTAGGAATAATAAAAATGGCAAATTTAATAGTGGATAATTTAATAAGTCAATTCTCATCACCATTGAATTACAACATCAATGAAATTGCTATAGTATTAGCAGCAGGACATGGCAAAAGAATTAAATCTAAAACTTCAAAAATGTTACACAGAATATGGGGCGTAACCACTGTTGAAAGAGTTTATAATGCTTGCAAAAAGGCTGTTAGTGATATTAATATGGTATTTGTTGTTGGAATTAAAGCTGATTCTGTAATAACAGAATTAGGTAAAAAACCTAATACAACTTATGCCTTTCAGGAAGAACAAAAAGGTACAGGACACGCTGTCCAGGTAGCTTTAGAAAAAATTGACTTCAATCTATTTGATGGTATTATATATGTTTTACCTGGCGATATGGGATTATTAAATTCCGAAACAGTTGACCTATTCAGGAAAAAATTTATAAATTCAAATTATGATATGATGGTTCTAACAGGAATTTATGAAGGTGATGTCAATGAAAATCAATATGGAAGAATTATAAGAGCTAAAGATTTTGATATAGATGGCAAACCTTGTCCTGATTTAGTCGGCAATGTAATTCAAATTATTGAACACAAAGATATTTTAGCTTTACCAGATAATCAACCCTATATCGTAGAATACAAAGGGCACAAATTTTCATACAGAAAACAAGAATTAATAGAAAACCGCGAATTTAATAGTGGTGTTTATGCTTTCAAATCTGCTCCATTAAAAAAACTTATTTATTATTTAAATACTAATAACGCACAAAATGAAATTTATATTACTGACTTAATAGATTTATTTAATAAAAATAATTACACAGTTGGTGCTGTTAGCCCTGCTGAACAATATGTACTTATTGGCTTCAATAATAAAGCCGTACTCAAAGAAATGGAAAAAATAGCTCGTGAAAAAGCATATAATTTATTAAAAAATATCATAGAAATTGAAGACCCTGATGATTTCTTTATCGACGAAACTGTTATCGAACAAATAATTGAATTAGACAAAAAAGGTATGCCACTTGATATATTTATTGGCAAAGGTGTACATATCGGTAAAGGTGTTCAGTTGACCTACAATAATACTTTTAAGAAAAATGCTTTCCTCAATGGAAATATTGTTCTAGGAGAAAATGTAACAATCTATGAAAATGCTTTACTTTCATGCTATCCTAATCAAAAACTAATAGTTGGAAATAATGTCGAAATTCTTTGGGGTGACTTAATAAAAGGAAACATTATCATTGGAGATAATACAAGAATTGAATCAAGTGTAAATGTAACCGGTAGCGATGAATTTCCCACTAGAATTGGCAAAAATGTGTTAATAAAAGGTACAAGTTATATTTTTGGTAGTATTATCGAAGATGACATTTTTATTGAACATAGCGTACTAATCAAAAAAAGAGTTGAGCGAGTTGTAAGGAAAAATGGTGAAGTACAACCTGTTATGTTTTACTTACCAACACCAAAAGGCATTGATGTAATATCAGATCTTTAAAATTAATGGGGCTTTAATTGCCCCATTTTTATTGGTTCTTTGGAATTGAAAAAATAAACTTACTTCCTTTTCCTGGTTCTGATTCTACCCAAATTTTTCCATTATGTTTTTCAACAAATTCTTTACACAGCAACAAACCTAGTCCCGTTCCCTTTTCACCCTTAGTTCCTGGTCTTGATGTTACTTTATTAATATGAAATAGATTATCTTTCTCTTCTTGCTTCATACCTATACCACAATCCTTGACGGATGTTAAAATATTATTCCCATCATCAACTACAGAAATAGTAATTTCCCCGCCTTCATTGGAATATTTAATTGCATTTGCTACTAAATTTCTTATAATAGTTTCGTACATTTTATTATCTACAATTGCAAGCAAATCATCATAATCCTTTATAATTTTAATTTTTTTTGCATTAATTACTTCTTTTAATAACTCTAATTGATTATCAATATTCTCTTTTAAATTTGTAATCTGAGGATTATAACTTATTCCATTGGTTTGGGCTTGTGACCATATCAATAAATTATTAAGCATATTAAATAAATTCTTAGATGTTTTAACAAGAGAATGAATTATTTCTTTTTTTTCAGAATCTACAATTTCATAAAAACCTTCATCTAATATTTCAAGTGATGTAACAAAACTCGATATTGGGCTTTTTAAATCATGCGCTATGATTGAAAAGAATTTTTCTTTTATTTTTATTACTCGTAAAATTTCTTCTTTTGCTTTTTTTAACTCTATATGCCTTTTTATCCTTGCTTGAACCTCATACAAATTAAAAGGTTTTGTAATATAATCTACAGCACCGAGCATTAAACCTTTTACAATATCATCAACTTGATTTTTTGCTGTTATATAAATCACAGGAATTTCTTTTGTCATATTATCATTCTTAAGTTCTTCTAATACTTGGTAACCATCTTTTTCGGGCATATAAATATCCAATAAAATTAAATCTGGTTGTGTATTTTTAGCTAGTTCAAATGCCTCTGTAGATTCTTTTGTCAGATAAATTTCAAATTCGCTTTCTAATAATTCAACTAATAGTTGTAAATTAACGGGATTGTCATCAACAAGTAATAACTTATCTTTCATCATTACTCTCTTTTGTTATTTCAAATAAAATTTTGTTTAGCGTTTCTAATATAATAAAAATATTGTCATAATCAAAATTTTCATAATAATATTTTAATTTATTATATATTTTATTAAATTCTCTATGATTACTTTGAATTTTGTAGAGCAACTCTAATGTAGCTTTAATTTTCGAAAAGTTTTTAAATTTTATAGCTTCTGAAGTCAATCTATGCAGTAATATTAAGTCATCATAAGTACTAAAATTGTCATAATTAATATTTTCTATATTACTAAATTCATTTTCACCTAGAATCGTATTAAAGTTATCAATATTTTCTTTTTTTATTATTTTGTATATAATGTTTTCAAACTTAAGTTCTACAACAGTACCTATATTTTTTTTAGAATTAAATTTTAAACCTATACCCAACGTTTTAGTATAACTAAAAATAATTGGTAAACTTAACCCAATACCAAAATTATCATAACCTTTATTTGGTAAATCAAATATATGATTTTGAATATTTTCTAAAATATAATCGTCTATGCCAATTCCAGTATCTAATATTCTTATAATAAAATCGATTGTATCATCTTTAAGTTTCACTGTATTTACTATTATTTCAACTTTTCCTTTATCTGTAAACTTTATTGCATTATCTATTAAATCATTGAGTATTATATAAAACTTTTTTTCATCTGTTTCAATGTATAAATCATTGCTCAAATCAGAAATAAATTTAATATCCAAGGCTTTTTCTTGTGCTATCCTTTCATATTTTTGTACGATTAAATTTATTTTATCATTAACAGAAAAAAAAGATAATTCAAATTTAACTTTACCATCATTAATATTAGAAATCTCTATAAAATCATCTATAAAATTATTAAGCCTATCAACATTTTCTATAATTTTTATAATTTTAACATTATTTGGTAATTCTTCTGATAATTTTTGAGTAAAACCTTTTATGATATTAAGTGGAGTTTTAAATTCATGTGCAAGATAATTTGAAAAGGCAATTTTTCTCTTGTTTAAATCTTCAAGTTTTTCTTTTTCATGTTGTAGTTTTTTTATTAAATCTTTTTTCTTTTTATCTTTCAAAATAAAATAAATTATTATTAAAATTGAAACTATTAAAAATAATATTTGATAAATAATATAGTTCTTTTGTATTCTTTCTTTTTCTTTAATTTTTTCTTGTATTATAGCTAATTTTTCACTTTCGTTTATTGTTAGCTGTATTAAATTTGCTGACGTAGTAAAAATTATCTCTGTATTCTTTTTTATTAACTTGTTTAATTGATTTGTATACTCAATATATTTATCAAAGTTATTTTCTAATCTATAAAGTAGCACTAAATTTCTATATATTTCTATTAAGTTTAAAACTATATTATTCTTTAAAGATAATTCCTTTGCCAAATGCAAATATTTTTCAGCTTTATTGTATTCTTTAATAAATATATAATGTTCAGAAAGTAATATATATATATCATCTTTTATTATAATATTTGCACTTCTCTCAATAAAATCAAGAGCTAATTTTAAGTATAATGATGATTTAATTTTTTCATTTTTAATCCAATACAATTTTGCAAGTAACAAGTATGAATTGACTAATCTATATTTAGCTTCTCTATTTAAATCATCGTATGGAATGTTTAAGGAAAGATATTTTTCAAAGTAGTTTTTAGCAATCAATAAATTTTTTTCTGCTTCTTTATATTTTGCAAGTTTTATTTGATTTCTTGCAATATAAATCAAGGAATGACCCAGATATAGTAAAGAATCTTGATTTTTAATGTTTTCTTTTCTAAACTTATAAGCTTTTTCAAAAAATATTAACGCACTATCAATTATATGATTTTTTTCATAGATTAGTCCTATATTATTATAAGCTATACCATATAAATACCTATCTTTATCACTCAAATTAATTGTAAAAAGATTTTTATAAATATTTATTAAATAATTAGTATAAAACCCCATATCAAAATATATATTTGATAAATCAATAAGAGAAGTATAATTATTAGTGGCAAACTTTTCTAAATTTTTTTTAGAATTTCTAATACACAACATATAATAAGTTATAGTTTGCGACAAATCTCCTTTTGTATAATAATATCTGGCAAGTTGCAAATAATAATCAGATAAAATGCCTGCTTCGTAATTTTCTAAATATAAAGCTAAGGTATAAGCTGAATCAAGATTTTTTTTCATTAATTCGAGGTTACCATAATATTTTGTTATATTATTTAAATAATGATAGAATTGTTTTTTCATATAAGAAGTGTCGGGAAGGTCTGGCGAGTAACATAAAGATATTGAAATAAATAATAAAAATATAAAAATAATTTTCATAATGAAGTTATTATTCCATCTTTATAAAATGGTATTATATTCATAATATTTAATTTTGAAGCAAACTCAATATCCTTAAAGAAACCTTTTTCCATTAATTCAAGTGCATGTGATGTTTCTTTTAATGTTTTTGACAAATTATTTGCATTATGCAAATAGTTATAAAGAGATATTTTTGCTGTATCAGTTAATCTTACATTAAAATTGAAAATCTCATGAAATTCCTGAATTAGTGCACCAGCAAGAAGCAGATCTTCATAAGAAATATTATTATTATCACCTGAGCAAACAATTGTTATATTTTTTTTCATCATACCAACTACATCAGCTATAAAACCATAATTTAAGAATGAGGTGACAAATACATTTTCATAGTTTTCAAAATATCTTAATGTTCGTGTCCCATTTGTTGTAAATAGAAGAATTTTTTTATCATTAAACTCAGCTTGGTAAAACTCACTGGGAGAATTACCATAATCGAAATTAGGAATTTTTAGAGAATCTATTTCCCCTGCCAGTATAAACTCCGGATGTTCTTCTTTAAACTTTCTTATTATTTCTTCAAATTCTTTACTTTCTAGAAACTTTTGAGTAATTGTTTTTTTATTAATACCAAATATTTCAAAACTATTAATTGGAACTATTGAATTTGCATTTCTATAAAGCATAGTTGTTATGCTGGTAGTAGCCCTTAATACATCTACAACTATTATAATATTATTTTGTGTATTATGTTTGTTAATAAAAACTGGGGTTAGAATAACATCAATATTTATCATAATGACCACACTAAATATAAATTAAACATTCTTGAACTGTAAGCAGTTTCATATCTTGCAGAACTGCCAAAATTAACATTTAAATATAATGAAAAATTATAATTAAATTTATATGAGCCTAATAAATTTATTTCCTTAACAATAAAATCTGTAGCAAAAACATAACCAACTTTACCGTTTATAACTAAAGAGATATTTTTATCGTTATAGGCTTTCCACTCTCCAAATACTCCATGAGATTCAAAATTTTTAGGTGAATAATATTCTGCTACAGTATGAACATATTTATTTAAATAATACTCATAACCTATATTTAATTCAGGATAAAATTTTTTGGAAAGCCGAATGTTTATATCATTTCCACCATTATTTTTATATTTTAATGTATCCTCTCCTTGATATGCATAAACTGGCCCATCAACAATAATAAGTGAGGTTGATAAAGATAATTTTGTATCTTCGGTAATATTATAAGAGCCATAAATTTTAGAATATATCGTATTTAACTGGTAGAATAAAAGTTTAGGTGAATATACCAAAAATCTTGCATCAGTTGATAAGAATGTTGCATTTATATCATACTCGCTTTCTTTATAGTTGAAATCCAGTTGTGTAAAAAGTTTTTTTGTCCTATCACCAAAATTAATACTTCCAACTGTTATAGAAGATGATAATTCATTACTTAGCATAAAATTAAGTAATATTTTGGAGTTAACAAATTTATTTGATGTTGAGTTGATAGGCTCGGTGCTTGAAAATTTTCCTTGTTGCAATGTAAATGCAGCATTCATAAATTTATTTATACCTAGCTCAAATCTTGCACCTTGATATTGATACTGAAAATATTGATTATCCGAAAATGTGAAAATTTCTGGTACAACATTCATAAAAGTAGGAAATGTAGAAGGTGCAAACTTAAATTTTGTATAATACTCGCCGGGAAACCAACTGGCATATAAATTAAAAGTATAATTATTGGGAAATTTTGTATTGTATTCATCAGTTATAATTTTTGAACTTTTGTAGTTTTTCATCTCATATAATGACTGGAGTTTTAAATACTTAAGATTCACATCTTGAGGATACTCTTTTTCTAATTGTGAAATTAGTTCTAATGCTTTACTATGTTGTTTTTCCCATTGTAAATTTTTAATTTTTATCAATGTGTATTCAAAATAATTGTCCTTATCTATAATTTTATCAATAGTTTGAATATAATCTGAATAAGATTTATTTATGAGATATAAATTAGCTAATTTTAGTGTAAAATATTCATCATCAGGATATTTATTCATCATTGAGATTAAAATTTTTTCATTATCAAGATATTCATCTTGATTTTCTAGTTGCAAATTATTTACAATATCATAATCATTTAATTTATTATTTTCAGTTTGATTGCGATATGCAATATAATATAATTTTCGAAGTTCGTAGTTATCGTAATCTAACTTTCTTGCCTGTTCGAGATACTGTTCAGCCAAATTATAATCTTTTAAAATAATATACAACATTGCAAGAGCTTTAATTGCTTCAAAATTTTTAGGTTCTTTTTTAATAATATTATTAAGTTTCTCTTTTGCATCTTCTAAATTTTCTTGTTTCCAAATACAAATTTTTGCATAAAGTAATAAATAATTGGAATTATTTGGTTGGAAACTGGTTAGTTTTTGTAATATTGACAATGCTTTATCATATTGTAGGTTATAGGATGAATACAAAGCTGTTTCGTAAGCAACTTCATAGTCAAAATTGTTAATTATATAATTTTCTCCCAATTCAATAGCTGGCTCATACAATTGATTATTTGCATATAATCTCATCAGTTGCAAAATACTTCTTTTATCATTGGGATTTTTGGCAATTTTATCTTTTAAGGATCTAACTTGCTGGTTAAAGGTGGTATCTCTTAGTGCTTCGTATCTATTCCATAATTCAAGATATTTTTCATTACTAGAATATTTTTCTTGAAGATAAAGTAAATGTGTTTGTGCTTCCTGTATCCTTTTATATTTTAATAATTCTTCTATAAGTAAAAATCTGATGTCATCTTTATTGGGATATTTTTGTAAAATTCTGTTATATTTATCAATAGCAAATTCAAAACGAGCTCTTCCAGTATCTTTTTCAATAATAGTAAAATTATAACCTTTCCCTTTAGCATTATCTAATCCATCTTGAGCTTCTTTGAAAAACGGTTTAAATGAAAGAGCTTTTTCAAAATCAACAATAGCATTTTTATAATCGCCAAGCCAATTTCTTATCCAACCTCTTTTACTATAAAGTCTATGATCATTTGGATTAGCATTAATAGCGATAGTAATAATATTTTCCGCTTTTTTTAATTTATTGATTTTTATTAACATATCAGCATATTCAATTGCTTCATTTGCCGAAAACTGTTTTTTGCTATTATAATCATCATACCATTTTTCGGCTTCATTATATTTTTCAAGATCTTTATAAGAACTGGCTAACTTTAAATATGTACTATAATTATTTGGATTTCTTACTAAATCTCTTTTATAACCTTCTATTCTTTTAGTTATAATTTCATTCCAATTATTTCTTATTCTTGCGACATTATCACTATAAGTTTTATTATTAGGTTGTAATTTGGCTGCTCTTCTGTAATCAGTAATTGCTTCTTCATATTGAGTTCTTTTTTCATAGCAAAGTCCTCTCATATTGTAAGCTTCGTGGTCTTGCGGATTAAGAGGAATATATTTATTCAATAGCTCTATAGCTTCGCCATATCTGCCGGAGTTCATAAAACTTTGTGCTTGCCTTTTTAATTCTGGTTGAACTTGAGCAACAACAAAATGTAATGCCAATATGAAACAATATATAATAATCTTTTTCATAGCTTATTCAAAAATATATTTGAAAATTTCATTTGCTGTATTGTAAGATAGAACATTATCTACTTTAAGAACAGAAATGTATCTTAAAATATTTTTTATTAAATTTTCATCTTGAACAGGAAAATTAGAAATCATATTTGCAAGCAACCGATGAAAACTATCAGGCAAACTTTTAACAATTATTAATATAACTAGATCATTATGAATTGTTATTTTATCTTTTTTATCTACAGAAAGTCTTATTGTGTTAGCTAATTGCTTAATAGACATTAACTTACCTTCAATAGCAAAACTATCAAGCTTAAAAGCATAGATATCAAAAGATTGCCCCGTATTTTTGTAAAGAGAAAGTTGATTGCTTACAAATAAGAAAAAATCTTCAAAGTTATAAACATTAGAATGTATATATTCATCTTGTTTAATTTCAAAATTAGAAAGTGATATAAATTTAGAAAATCTTTGTTCTGATTTTGATTGTTGTAATTTAAGTTCATTTTCGATTTTTAAATTAGATTTAGAGATACTTACTTCGATATTTCTACGCTCAAATTCTTTATCATATTGTGGCTCTATTCTATTATTGGGGGTTATATCTCTACTATCTTGTCTGCTATCTAAATCTTCAATGAAATTAAACCCTTTTTCTGGTATAATTTTATAATAGGCCTCAAAAAGACCTTCTGAGTGCCCAATATTAGGAATAATAGAAATTTTACCGTTCAAGTTTGCAGAAATAGTTTCCATTGGTTTCTGCAATACAATTTTTGCAGTAGATGAATTATATAATGTATTAACAATGTCTTTAGCATATTGTGTAGCAGGTTCGCCTACCACAAAGAAATTAGTTGTTCCTATTCCTTCAAGTCCTTCGATTAAATCAACATAACTTTGTTCGAGATTAGAAAGATTTAAAAAACCAACAAATGGAGTTAATTCATCAAATATTAAGATATCTGGCGAATACTGTTGAACAAGTTGATAAATGTCTTTAAAATAATCACTAAGTTCTTGATCTGGATTTTCCTTTTCAAAAATATCATTTGGTGGTGTAGCTTTAATAACAATAATTTTATTTTGAGAAACATAGTATTGCAAATCTAAATTAATAGTTGAGGCTGTTATCATCAAATCTTTAGTTCTAAGACTCGTAAAATATATACAAGAGTAATTATTTGACAAATAATACTTTGCAAGTTGTAAAGAAATGATAGTTTTACCGCTTTTTTTAGGTCCTATAATTAGATATGATCCTGTTTTATAAACACCACCCCAATTATTATCAATAATTGATAAACCAGATTTTAATAATTGAATTCCCGATTTCATTGTATATCTCACATTATGTTTTCCAATAGTAATTAATTCTTGTTAAAAATTTAACTATTAAGCAACCAATAATGTTAGCAAAAACGCTTTTACTGTACCTAAAAATGGCCCGACAAAAATATTATTAAGAATAATATCTATCCCCGTTAAACTTAGTAGTGGCCACAGAATATGAGAATGTCCTGTATATGCTATCAAAGGATTTTTTCCATTATCTATTAATATACCAAAATATTTTGAAAATTTGATATAATCAAATAATATGGTAAAAAGCATTAAAGTAGCAATTGCTAAACCTGTAGTTAAAATCAGATAGTTAAAAGTAGCCGGATCTTTTTTAATTCCTCCTTGTAAAGGCTCTAATATTGCCCCAAGAACTATTAAAAATATTGCTATATGAGATGAATTTGCAATTAATTTTTCGAAATCATTATTTATATTTTTTAATAATATATTTGTAACTATAGCTAACAAAACTAAAATAATTGTTGTGATAAAAATATATCTACTATAAAAACCTATCAAAGATACTAAAACAAAACTTAAATATAAAAACATCAAAGATATATACTTACTTTTATTCCATTGAGTATTATTTAGTTCAGCAGTATTTTTATCAAATTTAGTGATAAGATCACCAATAATGGTACCTGGTAATATAACAATCAAATACTTTAAATAATCTATTATAAAAATATCTTTTATCAAATCGAATTTCCACAAAATATTTATCCAACTTTCTGGTACTGTGGATGATATTCTTAAGGCAATAAAGAAAATCAAAATAGCGACTCTTAATAAAATATTTTCCTTTGTTATCAACCATATTAAAGAAGCAAAAAGGAAATTATCAGCAATTACTAATATAATTATATCATTCCTGCTTAATTTAAATCCACTTCCATCTTTGTATGTATTAGAATACAAAATATAAAACGCTACTAACCAGCCTATAATCTTTAAAATAGTAAAAATTCGATATTTAGTTAATTTATCTGAATAACTTCCTTTATAATCTCCAAAAATAAAAAACATAGCAATAAGTGCTATTAAAGCAATAATATTATTATAAAAAATATCAGGCGAAGAAATTACATATGGTTTTGTATGTTGTAAAAATATAGCAAAAAAAATCAAAAGAAAAGTTCTTTTAAAAATATCGAATAATATTTTAAAAATAGAAGTATTATTACTTATTTTTTTATTAAGCGCCAAAGGGATAGCACATCCCATTGCAAAAAGAAAGAAAGGAAAAACTAAGTCTACCCAGGTAATTCCGGGGAAATTAGGATTAAATTTGTTAGTGGGAGGCGGCAATTGTGCATGATACATCCATCCGGGCAATGCACCATTCCAGGGAACTCTACCAGAAAATATCATCAATAAAATAGCTAATCCTCGTAACGCATCAAGTGATGAAATTCGATATTTCATATATTATAATTATTTTTTTAAAAATAATAAAATTTAGCAAAAAATTAAAATAAAATTACTCTTTTAAACGAGTAATCTTATCTAAAAGGATATTTGGATAATTATCAGAAGGGAAAGTATAATTTTCTTTAAGTTCTAAAAGTCCCAAATATTGTATTAAATTATACATTATTTGCGTAAGTTTCTGCATCTCATTATAAAAAACTTTTTCATAGTTATCTATAATTGTTTGAATTGCAGGACTATCTAATCTTGATATAGAATCATAAATATTTAACTCATCAATATCAAGGATTAAATTTTTAAAGAATGAAAAATCGGGAGTTTTAACATCAAAATTTTTCTTAATTGCAGTTTTTTTAACAGCTAAACTAATTTCATACTGGGAGAGTGGATTTAAAACAGAATTGGCTTTTATTATATAGTTTTTTCTTGATGTAAAAAAGAATAACTCAAAAAATATTTGTGTATAAAATTCTATGTCATTAAACTTAAACTCAAATAGAATTCGTTTGTTTTCATCTATAATTAAATTCGAAAGTAGTAATTTATATTTATTTAAATATTCTGCGGCAGGTGAAATAATAACATTATCGTTTACATCAAAACGAAATTTTTTTGATGGCTTTTTGATAGGAAAATAAAAAGTACCAGCTGGATGATAATAAGAATTATTGAATGATACATCAAAATTAATACGTTTGATATTTTCAATCATTTATATTTTAATCATATTATTATCACCTGCATAAGAGATAATTTCAGGATTTTGCAAGTTAATTAAAGTTTTAACAGAATTATTAATTCTTTCAATACTTTTTTCTATAATCATAATATCATCTTTAAGAGCATCAATTTGAGTATCTTTAAGCTCATCTTTAATATTGTTAAATGATAATATTAAACCCGAAAGCGGATTATTAATTTGATGCCCTAAAGTACAAGCTAATTCAACAAGTGCCTTAGAATGTTGCACTTTTTGCAATTCATTTTGAAGATCGTAAATTCTAATTCCAGCTCTCAATCTAGCAAGAATCTCTTGATTATCAATAGGTTTAACAAGAAAATCATCTGCACCACTATCAAAGCCAGATACAACATCTTTAGTTGAAGCCCTGGCTGTAAGAAGAATAAAGTAAATAACTTTAGTAGCAGGATTTTCTTTTAGTCTCGTACAAAGTTCTATACCATCCATCCTTGGCATAGTCCAATCTGCAATGATCACTTTAGGATTATACTCAGAAATAATTTGTAGAGCTTCGAGGCCATCTTTTGCAGCCCTTACATCATAATTATTTAACTGTAAAAGTTTTTCTAAAATAAAACGAGTATCTTCGTCGTCTTGAACTATAAGTATTTTATCTTTTTCTTTCATATTACTGATATTTAACTAGTATAGTAATTCTACGGTTTTGTGCGTCATATGGATCTTTTGGGTTTCTTAGTTTTTTATCAGCAAAACCTCTAACCTCTTCAAATTGATTTAAATTTACACCTCCAAGCATCAAAGCTCTACGGGCAGAGTTTGCTCTATCGCTACTTAATTCAAAATTAGAATAACCAAAACCTTTGCCAGGATATGGTCTAGAATCCGTATGTCCTTCAACAACTATTTTATTAGGCAATTTTGCTAAATTTTTTCCAATTGTAGCAATTAAATCCCTTGCCGCTTTTTTTAAAGTTGAACCACCTACATCAAAAAAAATATCATCAGTTTTAATAATTTCAATTCTCATGCCCTGTTCATCAAAAGTAATAGAGATTTTATCCATTAATTCACGTAAGTCAGGGGATTGAGCAATTTCTCTCATAATTTCCTGACTAATTTCTTCCATTTGCTGCCTTTGCTGAGCTACTGCCTCAGCATTACCTTGTCCTCCAGAACTAACTAATTCTGGCCTTAACATTATAGTTTTCTGGGAACCTCCTCCGCCATCTAATATATATTTTCCTTTTTTGGAAGTAAAGCCGACAGGATCTTTAAAATAAGAAGCTACTTGTTGTTTAACTTCTTGGCTTTGAGCAAGAATCCACATTACTATAAAAAAAGCCATCATCGCGGTAACAAAGTCTGCATAAGCAACTTTCCAAGCACCGCCATGATGTCCTCCATGTCCCTTACCTTTTTTATTTATTATTATTATTTGATTATCATTAGCCATTACTATTTACCACGTATATAGTTTTCAAGTTCGCTAAATGATGGTCTATGATCTGAACTAATTGTTCTTCTTGCAATTTCAACTGCAATAATAGGAGGATTACCTTTTGCGTAAGCAACTAAACAGGCTTTGATAGTTTCCAAATACCTAACCTCATGTTCCATTTGATGTTCAGCCACCTTTCCAATAGGCCCAATAATACCATAAGACATTAACACACCTAAAAATGTACCAGTTAATGCGTGGGCAACACTCATACCTACTTCTGCAGCACCTCTATCAATAATACCCATTGTATTAATTACGCCTAATACAGCTGCTACAATACCTAAACCGGGAAAAGCATCAGCAAGTGTTTGAATATAACCTATAATAGGTTTGCGTTCATTTTCAAAAGTTTCAATTTCAGAATCCATAAGAGCCTCAATTTCATGGGGAGGCACACCACCAGAAAGCATTACTCTCATTGTATCGCAGAAAAAGCTTCTATAAAACTCATTAGATATAAATTTTTTATTTCTTGAAAGTATTTCGCTTTGTTCGGGAGCTTCAATATGTTTTTCAATAGCAATAAGACCGTCTCTTTGTGCAATTAAAAATAAATCATTAAATGCTTTAAGCAATTCCAAAAAATCACTTTTGGAACTATGTTGGGCTTTTAAAGTCCCAAGAATTGTATTAATTACTTTTTTAAATTCATCCATACCGTTTGTCATAATAATCAAACTTCCTATTGAGGCACCTCCCAATACAACAAACTCAGATGGTACAATTAAATTCAAAGGATTACCATTCCCCATTATCATACCAACAATAATACCCAAAAATACTAATACAGAACCTATTATGATAAACATTTGTTACCCTAGAATTATTAACGATTTAATTTATTTAATTTCACTTTATCTGTCTTATCTGTATCAAAGATTAATTCACTATTACTACTTGCTTCTTTTATAAAAGTTTTAATTTTTTCGTAAATTTCATATCTATAAATTGAAATATTATTTGGTGCTTGTATCCCTATCTTAGCACTATTTTCATTGGTTGAAAGTATAGTAATTACTATATCATTACCAATTACTATTTTTTCACCCTCTTTCCTTGTAAGTACTAGCATATTATTTTTCTTCTACAAATAGTTGATATTCAATAGGATAATCAAATTCATCCAATATTTTTTGTTTAGCTTTATTGGTTGTAAAATTAATATAAACTGGTGATTTTAAATTAATTGTTATCTGGCTTATCTTAGAGCTTAATTTAACTATTCCAAATGGTTCATATTCTTCTACATTAGGATAATTTTCTACAATTAATTTAATTGGCAATATAGGAAAAAATATTTCAGGTTGATCAACAGATATCAAAAAATAAATCATTTGAAATAGTTCTTCTTCCCTTTCTAATTTTACAAAAATAAATTTTTTAAATTCTTCAAAACCAGGAATAGGTTCTTCAAATGTAATGACATTTTCGTCTGAATATTCAATTTCACCTAATTTGTTTTTTACTTTTTCCATTTTTTTATACTGAATTTGTTGATTATTTTATTCATTAACAAATATTATGCCAATGTAAATTAAATAAAATCCATTAAAGATTTTGGCAATAACATACTGCCAGATTTATAAGCAAGATTTAATATATAATCAAAATATTGCAAATCAACAACTGCCTTAGCGACATCTGTATCTTTTGTCTTAGAAAGCAAATCCGTAATTTCAACATTCATTGTATCTTGAACAACTAATGTATCTTTTAACTTATTATATATATTTCCTATTTTTGTCGTCTTATCTACAATATTAGCAGTAAATTTATCAAATATTTTATTATATTCAGAAGGTATATCTTCTTTATTATCAATTAATTTTTCTATTTTAAGAAGAGAATTAAAAACATCTGGGCCACCATCGGTAAGTTTTAAAGTTGTTGGTCTTTCATAAAATGTTATATGTCTGGTATCAAAAACAAAACTAATATTATTAGCTGGAATATCAATCATAACAGATTTAGGTGTTGTACCATCTATATTGGTTATTTTACCAGTTGTTTCATCATATTGAATATTTTGGTTTAATGTATAAATATCTGTTGAGCCATCTTTTATTGTATATGTCATACTATATGAATTTGGCCCAGTTTTAGTGAAAGTTGCAACACCATCATAAATTTTCCCATCCAATGCTTCAACTTTATTATTTAAAGTTATAGATGTTTCTGAAGTACTAAGATTTCCTGTAAAGTTTGCAAAACCTTTAAATATTTCATCGCCACTAATGTTGATTTGCTGATCGATATTATCGGCTATTTTAACCATTTGCCTACCATCCAAAAAGTCAGAGTTTATTTCAATAAAACCATCGGAATTTTTAGTAATCGGCTGTTTTAATGAATCTGTACCGCCAAATAAATATCTACCTTCATGTTTCAAATTTGAAAGTTCTACAAATATATCCAATACATTTCTCACCTGTTCCTTATAATTACCATAAACAAATCTATTTACAGGATTCTTCATTTCTACAAGTAATGTAGATATTTTAACGCCATTTTCTTTCATTAAATCCAAAGTGGTTGCACTTTCATTAGTAAATTCGAGTGCACTATTAATAGCTGTTCTATATTGTTCATTTTGGTCTAATTGCTTTACTAATCGCACAACTCTTGCCGCACCTGTTGGTGAATCAGAAGGTTTTTCAATAGTAGTATTAGTACTAATTTGTCTTTGTAATTTAGCAACCTGGTCTTTATTCGTAGTTAGTTGATTAAGAAAACTATTTTTTAAATACCTATCTGAAATTCTCATACTACACCATTGATAATAGTGATTGTAATAATTCATCAGCAGCTTTAATTACTCTAGCTGATGCTTGATAAGATCTTTGATATGTTATCATATTAGTCATCTCTTCATCTATTGATACACCGGCATAACTATCTCTTTGCAATTGCAATTGTTGCAAAATTGCTTTATTGGCTTCAACCTTTTGCAAATTTGTAGTTGCATCATTTCCAGATTCAACAATAAATTTAGAATAAAAATCATTTAATGTTGTTCCAGAAATTACATTACTTTGAGCAATATTAGCTATTCTCAAAGCATTTTCGCCATTATCGGGTGCTGATGTTAATGATGCCGTAATATATCTATCATCTTGTAATATTAGTTCATTAATTTTTAATTCACCATTAATATATCCTTCGAAAAATTTTATAGCATTAGGATCATTAACTGAATTTTTACCCCCCAGTGGTGGTTGATGTAATGTAAAACCTTGCACATGCAATTCATTTACCTTATTAACAATTATATTTGCCATTTGATCAATTGTTTGTTTATATTTTGGAATAATATTAGAATAAACATCAACCAAAGCTGCAAGTTCACCACTTTTAAGTGTAATTTTAGCATTATCATCATCAACTAATGCTATTGAAAGTTTACCATCCGTACTTTCTACAACTTTAAATTCACTAGAACTACCTTCATCAACCCCAAAAGCACCTCCTAATGATAAACTAACATGCCCTTTATCATTAATAGATGCTTTTGTATTAACATATTTTGCAACTTCTTGAACAAGTTTGTCTCTTTGATCTTGCATGTCATTAGCAACAACACCTTGCAGCCTTGCTTCAAATATTTTTTGATTTAATATTTTTACCTGCCCTAACTTTGCATTCAAATCTTTAACTTTTTCTTCTAATTCATATTTTATATCAACTTTTAATTGTTCATAACCACTATTCAAAAGTTTAAACTTATTAGAAAGTTTATCAGCTGCTTGTATAAGATTTTGTCTATATGCAGATAAACTCGGATTTGCTGCTAGATCAGCCCAAGCATTAAAAAATGTATTCATTAATTTAGAAATTCCTACTTCAGAAGGTTCAGAAAGTAAGCTTTCCATTTGTGATAGCAATTCTGATTTTTTATTTGCATCTGTATAGGTACCATTATAAATCAGCAATTGGGAATTTACTAAATCATTTTTAATTCTAGTAACTTCTTGAATTTTTACACCACTTCCCCACTCTAAAAATCCTTTATACTCAGGATTTTCAGCTGTAAAAACAACTCTTTGCCTTGTATAGCCTTCCGTATTTACATTGGCTAAATTGTGAGAAGTTACATTCATTGCATATTGATTAGCTAACAAACTTCTTCTACCTATGTCAAATACTTTACTAAGCATTTTATACCTTTCTATCTAATATTGATTTATTTTTTCCACCTAAAATTGTATCAATCAATTGTTTTGTAAAATTGATTGAATAATTAGTGATGTATAAGTTATTTTCGTTAATTTTTTGAATTTCTTTAATCATTTTTTTTATTTTATCTTGCAAAACAATAGCACTTTTTAACTCATCTGGTGTAAATTCATTTTTAATTGCTTTAATAAAAGATAAAACCTTCTTATCCTTTAAATCTATTTTACTAGCAGCTAATTTCATATTTTGGAAATTAATTCGCTCATATTCAATATTATTAAGAGCCAATATTTGTCTTTCTTCCTTAGCAACTATTTCTTCAATTTTTTTACCTTGCAATTTTATAGTTGCTTCATGTTTTTCTTTTACTATCTCTAACATTTTAATTAAGATATGTAATTCTCTTTCAAGTATTTGGATGTATTCAGACATTTTCATTTTGTTCACCTGTAAAATGGTTATAATATGCTAAAACTCTATTAACATAATTTTTTGTTTCTCTAAATGGTGGTATACCATCATATTTTTCAACATTTCCAGGACCTGCATTATATGCAGCAATTGCCTTTTTCAAATCACCATTAAACTTGTTAATTAAAAATGAAAGATATTTTGTTCCTCCGATTATATTTTCTTCAGGATTAAAAGGATTTCTAACTCCCATATCTTTTGCAGTTCCATCCATTAGTTGCATAAGCCCTTTTGCTTTTGCACTGGATACAGCTTTACTATTTCCCGCAGATTCAGCTAAAATAACAGATTTTATCAAGTTTTCATCAACACCAAATTTCTGTGAAGCTTGCTTAATAATTTCATCATATTGATTAACTCTTGCAAGAGATGTATTAGTAGGCTTAATTGGAATCACATTATTATCACTCGTTACTTTCAGTGGATTATTATAGCTTAAACTATTTTCTATGGGATTTTCTTCTTTTTGGATTTTTCTCATTTCATCACGAAATTCAATAATTTTTCTATAAAGTGGATTATCAGGTAATTTTTCACTTGTCATATTTTGATAAATAGATTGAGCAATTCCCATATTTCCTTGCGATATTTTAGCTGAAAGCTCATTGATAAAAAAGCCATCAAACATGCTTGCACCGGAATTTGATTCATCACCAAAAATTCCTCCATTACTTTCAAACATAGATTTAACCATCATCGAAGTCATCATTGTTTCGAAATCTCTTGCAGCTTTTGCCAACTTTTCTTTTTGTTCAGGAGTAAAACGGGAATTTGCTTTTATATCATTATTTACAGTAATATTCTGATTATTTATATTTGTAATATTCATAAATACCTCATTAAATAATAACTAATTCTGCAATTAATGCACCAGATTCTTTTAATGCTTGAAATATTGCAATAACATCTCTTGGTGCAACTCTTAAAGCATTCAGAGCTGCAGCAACTTCTTGAACCGTTGCAGATCTTTGAATAGCAATTGCGCCATTTGATTCTTGCGTTACAACAGGCGTTTGTGCATTTGTAATTACAGTTTGCCCTTGAGTAAATTGATTAGGTTGGCTGACTGTTGTTTCCGAACTAATACGTATATTCAAATTGCCGTGCATTATAGTAACAGGATTTATAATAACATTTCCACCACTTACAACAGTGCCCGTTCTTTCATTTATTACAACTTTAGCTTGTGTATCGAAATTTGTAATCGTAAGGGCTTCTATTCTTGCCATAAAAGCAGCCATATTTTCCTGTTGATCATCTGGAACAGTTATTAAAACTTCTGTTGCATCTATTGCTTTTGCAATATCAGGAGCTATTGAAGTATTTATAGCATTGGCTATTGAATTGGCATTAGTAAAATCTGGATTTTTCAAATATAAACTCAATTCGCCTGCTGATTCCATAGTTGTATTTGGAATAATAATTTGAACAATTCCGCCATTAGGAACTCTTCCAGTAGCAGAGTGATTTTTAGCTGCTCTACTTCCAGTAGCTGTTTGAAAATCATAACCACCAGTAAAAACTGGTCCTTGTGCACTACCATATACAACACCATCTTTGCCGGTTAAAGGAGTCATCAACAATGTTCCTCCACTTAAACTAATAGCATCTCCCATAGCTGAAACAGTAACATCAAATTGTGCACCTTCTTTTAAGAAATTATTTACATTTGCTGTAACCATTACTGCTGCTACATTTCTTGTTCTTAAATCTGTTTGTGGAACAGTTATACCAAATCTTTTTAACATGGATGTTACTGACTGTATAGTAAATTGAGATCTATACGAATCACCTGTTCCAGCTAATCCAACAACAAGCCCATAACCTATTATTTGCTCATTTTTTGCACCTTTGAAGTAAGCAATATCTTTTATCCTTTGTGCAAATACAACATTTATTACAAACAAAACCATCAATATTATTTTTATTTTGTTTTTCATCAGATACTCCCTAAAATAGCCAATGGAATAATCTTGTTATCCAACCAGGTTTTTGATTATTTCTAATCATTCCACTACCTTCAAAAACAATTTCTGCATCAGAAATACTTGTAGATAAAACAGTATTGTCTGAATTAATATCAATTGGTCTTACTACTCCGCTAATTGAAATTAATTGTTCCTCACCATTTATAATTAATTTCCTGCTGCCTTTTATATATAAATTACCGTTAGGAAGAACTGAATCTATTGTAGCACTAATTTTTGTAGTAATTACTCCTTGTGCTTTTGTACTTCCTTTACCGGTAAAATTATTTTTACTACCTACCGTCCCTTTGATATTAGGCAATTGAGTTTGATCAATTGATCCCGAAAAATTCATTCCTAAATCACTATTTCTACCACTACTCGACTCAGCACTGTTTGATGCTTGTGAAGATTCAACAACCAATATTGTTATTGCATCTCCAACCTGGCTTGCTTTATAATCTGAAAACAAAGATTGTTTTGAATACTCGCTTAATCTTTGTCCAAATAATATACTACTTAATAATATGATTAAATATAATTTTTTCATTTTTAAACCTTTTTTTTAATAAATATCAATTTTTATGCCATTAGGATTAATTCTATAATTTTATCTTTCTATCATAACAGTATTATTATTTAAAACTCTTGCCTTAAAAATTTGTCCTTTTTTATCCTGGATATTAATTATTTCCCCAATATCACCATCATTTTTAGCAACAGCATCGAACGTAATTTCTACATTTCCAACTTGCAAAATAGCTTTTACTTTATCGTTATACTTAATAATTGCATCTCCCTTTAGCATTATTTTTGTTATGATTTGCCCTTCTGATATTTTAATTTTGGCAATCTTTCCTATTATATCATCGTAATTATTATAATAATCATTATTTAGTTTAATTATATTTTTAGTTTCTAATTTAATATCACTGTATGATATTTTATCTCCCAAATTAATAACTTTTGCAGCAACTATAACATTATCATATATTGCCAGCTTAACAGATATAAAATCTTTCTTATAATTATTTGTATTACGATACTTAACCTCAACCGGAATATTAGCTATAAAACTGATGATTGGTTCGGATATTATTATTCTTACATCCTCAACTTCATTATTTAATATTTTATTATTTATAATTTGATACTCTATCTTTTGATATTTGTTGTAAAGTTGTTTTAATTGAGAATCAAATAATTTTAGTGCATCTTGTGAATAAGCTTTGCTAAATGCACAAAATGTTACAATAATAATTATTAAAATTTTATTTTTCATTTTTTCTTAAGAATTTTTTTTATATATTAGTCTATCAAAAAAAATACCTAAATGTAAAGCCTTAACAAAAAAAGGGAAAATATTATGGAAATTGTAGAATGCGTACCAAACTTTAGCGAAGGAAGAAACCTAGAAACTATTAATGCTATTGCAGACGAAATTAAAAAAACTCCTGATGCCAAACTTTTAAGTGTTGAACCAGATCCAGATTACAACAGAACTGTTATTACTTTTGTTGGAACCAAAAAAGGCGTTCTTGATGCAGCAATTGCTGCAGCTTTAAAAGCTGGTGAACTTATCGATATGACTAAACACTCGGGCGAACATCCACGATTAGGTGCTATTGATATCGTTCCATTTATTCCTGTTAGCGGTGTTACGATGAAAGATTGTGTAGAAATCTCCGAAAAATTTGCCGAAATTGTATCTGAAAAATTGAATATTCCTATTTATCTTTACGAAGAAGCCAGAAGAAAAGAACACTACAAACTGCTTTCGGATATCAGAAAAGGCGAATACGAAGGCTTACCAGAAAAATTAAAAGACCCCAATTGGCAACCCGACTACGGAAAACCTGAGTTTAATCCAAAACTCGGTGCTACCGTTACTGGAGCACGTCCTTTCCTTATAGCTTATAATATCAACTTAAAAACCACTGATATAAGTATTTCAAACGAAATTTCGGAAACTATTCGTGAAAGTGGTAAAATTTTAAGAGATGAAAACGGGCAACCTATTAGAGATGAATTTGGAAAAACAAAAAGAATTCCCGGTAAATTCAAAGCCGTGCAAGCTATGGGAGTTTTTCTCGATAAATATAATATTACTCAAGTTTCTATCAATTTAAAAGACTTTAATATTACAGGAATGCATACTGTTTTTGAAGAAGTTAAAAAAATGGCAAACGAAAAAAATATTGAAACTTTCGGCAGCGAAATTGTTGGTTTAGTTCCACTTAAAGCTATGCTCGATACAGCAGATTTTTACTCTAATGGTAAAAATCTAACCGAACAAGAAAAAATTCAACTAGTTATTGATAAATTAGGCCTAAGCACTTTAAATGAATTTATTCCTAATCAAAAAATTATTGAATATATGATATGAGGCTAATATGGAAAATCTAACTATAAAACAATACCTTGATACCTTATCATCTAATTCGCCAACTCCTGGTGGGGGAAATGTATCTGCACTATGCGGAAGTTTAGCATCTGCTCTTGCAGTTATGGTTACTAACTTAACTATTGGCAAAAAAAAATACGCCGATGTTGAAAATAAAATAATTGAACTTAAGGAAAAAGTTACACCCTTTATAAATAAATTTATTGAGCTAGCTGAAAAAGATAATCAATCTTTTGATGAAGTAATGAAAGCTTTTTCTCTTCCAAAAGAAACCGATGAACAAAAAGCCTATAGAAGTGAACAAATTGAAAAAGCAACTATTAAAGCCGCTGAAATACCTTTTGAAGTTATCAAAAATGCAAACTCAATAATCGATAATTTTATAGAAATATCAAATATAGGTAATCAAAACTCGCTTTCTGATATTGGCGTTGGGCTACTTTTATTAAAAACTGCTACACAAGGAGCTTATTTAAATGTTATCATTAATATCTCATCTCTAAAGGATAAAGAATTTGCCAATAAATTTTTAAATGATGTTGATAAAATTTACAAAGATACTCTATTAAAAGTAGATAATACTTATAATAATATCATTCATAAATTATTGAATTAACGATGAAAAAAAGCACAATTACACCAGAGCAAGAAAAACAAATCATTAATAAAATTTCAGAAATTGAAAGCAAAACTTCTGCTGAAATTAAAATCATAATTAAAAATAAAAAAGGATTTTTTGAAAAAAGGAAATCTTGCTATCAAATTGCTGTTAAAGATTTTTATAAAAATAAATTACACTTAACTAAAGATAGAACCGGTGTTTTATTACTTATACTTCTTAAAGAACACGAAGTTACTATTCTTGGTGATGCAGGAATAAATAGCAAAATTGAACCAAATTTTTGGGATAATGTTATTAATGACATTATCCCTTTCTTCAAAGAAAATAATTTAGCAGAAGGAATTATTAAAGCCCTTGAAGATATTTCTGAACCTTTAATTACTTATTTCCCTATTCAAGAAAATGATCAAAATGAGCTAAGTAACGATATTATCATAAAATAAGAGGTTTAAAAATTGAGAAAACTTACACACGATGAAATTGCACAAAATAGAATAAAATTGGATACATTACACCTTGCAAAAAAGATTCCTGTTACAGTAGTTTTGGATAGTATAAGAAGTGCTTACAATGTTGGTGCAATTTTCCGCACATCCGATGGAGCTATGATTGAAAAATTATATCTTTGCGGCTATACACCATATCCACCTAATAAAGAGGTACTAAAAACTGCTTTAGGTGCAACAGATAGTGTTAGTTGGGAATATTACCAAGATATAGTAGAACTTATCAAAAAGTTAAAAAGTGAAAACTATTTAATTGGGTCTCTTGAGCAAACTTCAAAATCAATTCCTCATTATGATTTTGAAAAGTTAGACCTGACTAAAAGAGTTTGCCTCATTATAGGAAATGAAATAAAAGGCGTAAAAGACGAAGTTATAGAGCTTTGCGATTTCGCTTTAGAAATTCCTCAGTATGGCATTAAGCAATCTCTTAATGTTGCCGTAGCTTATGGAATTACAATTTTTAGAATTCGCGAAACTTTCGATAAATTAAAATCGCAAAGCACATAGAAAATATAATCAATTAAGATTTCTCAGTTGCTGAAATTATCTTTTTGTTAACAGATAATTTAAGTCGATAAAATATAATTAATCAAGTTGATTGATTTCCAATTTAAAAGTGATAAAATAGAATTTGTCTAATAATCTCATAATTTATCTCAGCAATAAGATAGACTTTGCCCTGGTAAGATTTCAGCAGCTATCATCAAATAAAGTTATTCACGCTGTTTAATAAATATCAAAACAAGCACGATAAAACAGATTAGATTATTCAAAACAAACTGATTTTAATTGTTTTAATACTTGACACATTTAATAAAATTTTAGGTTAACCCACTGAAAATTGAAGAAATTTGATTTAGAAAAAATTTTAAAAATTGATTTGAATTATCAAGGTAAAGGCATCCCACATGGGGAGCCTAAACAAAGCATAGGAGTAGCTTGAAAAAGGAGTGACCCCAAGCGGATTTGAACCGCTGTTTCAGCCGTGAAAGGGCCGTGTCCTAACCACTAGACGATGGGGCCAAACTTACAAATTTTATAGAGCAAAAAATAAGCTGCTTTTAAGCAGCTTAGGAAAGTGACCCCAAGCGGATTTGAACCGCTGTTTCAGCCGTGAAAGGGCCGTGTCCTAACCACTAGACGATGGGGCCAATACAAACTTTTAACTGTTTTAATTTGGGGTGGAATAAGGGATTCGAACCCTCGGCCCTCAGAGCCACAATCTGATGCTCTAACCAGCTGAGCTAATTCCACCATATTAAACTTAGCTTGTACGCCAAAGAGGACTCGAACCTCTAACCCACAGCTTAGAAGGCTGTTGCTCTATCCTGTTGAGCTATTGGCGCATCATTTTGATGTCGGGGCAGCAGGATTTGAACCTGCGACTTCCTGCTCCCAAAGCAGGCGCGCTAACCGGGCTACGCTATGCCCCGTTCTAAATTTTCAAATTTTAGAATTAAAATATAATATTTTTTTCCTTATTTGTCAAATTTTTTTTACATTTATTTTGAAATTTTTGATTTTTTTTATGAAAAAACTGCTTCTGATCTTCAAATTATTTTATTCTTTTATACTAAATAAGTATAATAACAAAATTAATTTTTTTTCTTACTTCGCAATTGGTGGTATTGCAATCGGCGTTATTGCTCTTAATCTTACCCTTTCAATTATTGATGGGCTGGAAGAAAGCATTACTAGTAAAATTTTTTCTTTAAATTCTCATATTGTTATAACTGGTTTTAGTAATAATAATTTTGACTTAACAAAATCTACTGATTTTCTCAATAAAAATTTCCCAAATAAATTTTCACATATTATTCCCAACGCAAGCAAATTTTGCCTTTTCAAATACAAAAAAAATTATGATGGCATTATCGTTAAAGGAATAAAGCCTCAAAATTTAAATGACATCTTGGGTTCAGCTTTATTAGAAACCACTACATCGATTACTTCTAATAACCTTGAATATCCTATTTTTATTAGCAAAACTGTTGCAGATAAATATTCTATCTCAATTAAAGATAAAATTACTTTAATTTCTATTAAAAATAATCAAGCACCTTCTTTAGAAAATCCACCTAACATTTTTAATTTTTATGTCCAAGGTATTTTTAAAACTGGTATAGCAGAATATGATAATAATTATTTTTTTGTATTATTAAATGATGCACAAAATCTCTTTGGCATCTCCTCTAATGAAATTAACGGAATTGAACTTAAAGTCAAGGACCTTAGCCAAATTGATTCCTTAACAGCTGCTATCAACAAAAAAGCTTTTTATCCTTTGTATGCAAGAAGTATTTACGATCTATTTTCAAACATCTTTATATGGATAGAATTTCAAAAGAAACCAATTCCTATAATAATGTTTTTTATCACTATTGTTGCTGTTTTTAATGTTATAAGCACATTAATTATCAATATAATAATAAAAACAAAAAATATATCAGTTCTGCAATTATTAGGACTTTCAAATACTAATATTTCTTTAATATTTCTTTTGTTTGGTTGTTTTATCAGCATTGCTGGCATATTAATAGGTAATATTATAGCTTTAATTTTAAGTTATATCCAACTAAAATTTAACTTAATTACAATTCCATCTTCTGTTTATTTTATCGATACTGTTCATATTTCAATTAAATTTTCAAATTACTTGATTGTAAGTATCGTAGCTTTTTTAATTACTATACTTTTTACTATTATTCCACTTTCTATAATTTCTAAATTAAAAATTATTGAGATATTAAAATTTAATGAAAGTTGATAATTACATAGCAAGTAAATATTTCTTTTTAAATAGCAATGGTTTTATCAAAATAATATCTTTAATTTCTACTATAGGAATATCGATAGGTGTTGCAGCACTAATTGTTGTCATATCTGTCTACAATGGTTTTACAGAACATGTTACTAATATGCTAATAAATATCGACCCACATTTACAAATTAGACTTAAAACAACAGATTATGACAAAGTTGATAGTATATCCAATTTTCTAAAACAACAATCTAATGTCACTTTTTTTACAAAATTCTACGAACAAAAATCTTTAATTTTCCGTAATGGCAAATATTATGTTATAAATTTAAAAGGATATGATACCTTAAATAATAAAAGTTACAAAAACTCAATAATAACTGGAAAAATTAATCTTGATAAAAATGAATTATCAATTGGCATGCCATTAGCCACAAGATTAGAAACACTACCAACTGATACAGTAATTCTATCTTCATTTAAAGAATTAGGAACAGCAGCTATATATACTTTCTTACCTAAAACACAATCTTTCAAAGTTGCTAGCATTTTTGAAACACATAATCGAGAATATGACCTTCTTAATGCTTACTGCACACTTAATACAATTTTAAGTTTTGTTGATGAAAATTCCCCAAATGGTTTTGAAATATGGCTAAATAATATCGAAAATTCACAAGATCTTAAAAATAAATTGTATTCTGTTTTTCCAAAAGATATTAAAGTTTTAACTTGGTATGATTTACACAAAGAATTATATCAAATGATGTCAATGGAAAAATGGGCTGCATTTATTATTTTATCTTTGATTATATTTGTAGCTAGCTTTAATATTTTAGCATCACTTACAATGACTGTTTTAAAAAAGAAAAGAGATATTGCAATATTACAAACTCTGGGCCTTGATGAAAATCAAATTCAAAAAATTTTCTATAAACAAGGACTAATTAGCGGTATTCTTGGAAGTATAATTGGTACAATTTTAGGTATATCTTTATGCCTATTACAAATTTATTACAAAATTTATCCTTTAGATCCAGATAAATTTATCATAGATGCTATGCCAATTAAATTAGATATCTTAACAATATTTGTAATAATTTTTGTTACTTTACTACTTTCTTTTATAGCATCAATTTATCCGGCTAAACTTGCATATAGAACCAATATAGTAGAATCAATTAAATGGGAATAGTATGAATAATTATATTTTAGCATGTGAAAGTATAAGTAAATCATATCATAATAATGGAGAAAAAATTGAGGTTTTAAAAAATATATCCCTTAATTTTCTGGGTAATAAAATCTATATGCTTTTGGGAGCATCTGGTGCAGGAAAAAGTACTTTATTGCACATTCTGGGAACGCTTGATAAGGCTGATAGCGGCAAAATATTTTACGAAGGCACGGAATTATCATCTTTATCTCAAACACGATTAAATAAATTTAGATCTCATAATATTGGATTTGTTTTTCAATTTCACCATCTTTTGCCAGAATTTACAGCATTAGAAAATGTTGCTCTAGCAGCTATGATAGCAGGAGAAAGTAAAAAAATATCTTTTGAAAAAGCAAAAGATATTTTAAATCAATTAAATCTATCTCACAGATTAAACAATAAACCAGCTGAACTTTCTGGGGGCGAACAACAACGCGTTGCTATTGCGAGAGCTATTATTAACAACCCTAAAATTGTATTTGCAGATGAACCTACCGGCAACCTTGATAGTAAAAACGGCGAAATTATCAATCAAATTATTCTTGATTTAAAAACCCAAAATAATATAATGTTTATAATTGCAACGCATAATAAAGAACTATGTTCAATTGGCGATGTCAATATTTATATGAAAGACGGCGTAATCTCAAGTATTGAAGAAAAATAGACATTTGCTATATTTTTATTATTTTAATATTTGCCAAAATTCAAATATGCCTTATTCCTTAATTTCTTCTCTAAGTACTTTTTCAGTCTCTTCCCAAATTTTTATTAGTTGATTATAATCATTTTTAATAGATTCTATACTACCATTTTCAAAAGCAGTTAATTCGATTTGATGAGCAACTCGATGTAATTGTTTTAAAGACAAATTAGCAGCAGAACCTTTTATTTGATGAGATATAAATTTTATTGCAGCATAGTTATTATTTTCAATATTTTCACCTAAAATTTTAAGTCTTGAAGGCATATCATCAAGAATAAGTTTTATAATTTTTTTAAATATTTGGTCATTATTGCCATATCTTAAAATCATATCCTGTTTATCATAGAAAAGATTTTTTTCAATACTAGTTTGTTCTGTATTCTGTAAATATTTAGCAAAAATTTCAGCAAGTTTTGGAGTTTGTACAGGTTTTGTTAGAAAATCATTCATTCCTGCAGCAAAAGCTTTTTCCTGTTCTGTCTTTAAAGCTCCGGCAGTTAATGCAATAATAGGAACATTTTTCAAACTGTAGCTTTTTTCTAACTCTCTAATCTGTTTTGTAGCTTCCAAACCATCCATTCCGGGCATTTGAACATCCATCAAAATTAAATGGATATTATTTTTTTCTTTAGCATAAATATCACAAGCCTGATAACCATCTGTTGCTTCATAAATCTTTGCATTAGGTAGCATTTTATTAATTATAGTCTTAATCAAAAACATATTCATTTGCATATCTTCTGCAATTAAAATATTAACAGTATTGTTTGTAATATAGCTTTCCGTTTTTTGATAAGAAATGTTGACACTATTATTTTCCAGAGATTTTTTAATCAACTCTTCAAGTTCAAATATTTTGATGGGATGATATACAAAAGCTCTAATTTCTGGTATTTTATCCAGCTGTTGTTGTATTGATTTATCGATAATTTTTGTTATATAAATTATTAAATTTCTTGGTCTTACAATATTTCTAAAATTATGGAAATTAACAATATTATCGAAATTATAAATATATATATTTACACTTTTATCAATTTGATAACCAAATTCAATTTCACTTGATATTGAATTACACTGTATATTCATCAGCCTAAGCCTTGTACATAAAAATTTTAAATGTAAATCATCAAAATTAACTACAGTAATTTTCAAATCATCATATTTTTTAACTGTATCTAAAAAAATGGCTTTTGAAACTTTAAATTTTACATCAAAATAAAATTTAGAACCTTCACCTAATTTAGAATTTATTTTAATTTCAGAATCCATTTTGTTAGCAAGTAACTGAGAAATAGCTAACCCTAACCCTGTACCACCATATTTTTTAGAAATTGATGCATCTGTTTGATTGAAAGCGGTAAATAAACTACTTTGTTTTTCTTCGCTTATGCCAATACCTGTATCAGTAACCTCAAAATGGAAAACAGCAAACTCATTTTCATCTTTATCAATTATTTCAGCTTTAAGTTCAACAAAACCTTCATGAGTAAATTTGATTGCATTTGAAAGTAAATTAACTAAAATTTGTTTCAATCTTACTTCATCAAAATATACATATAGAGGAAAATTATAGTTAATATTTAACAATAAAGCAATATCTTTCTTTAATGCCTGGAATTTTACTAACTCAATAACATTTTCTAAAAATTCAACAAAATTATTCTTTGTTACATTTAATTCTAACATACCAGCTTCAATCTTAGAAAAATCGAGAATATCATTAATAATTGTTAAAAGGTGTTCACCGGCTTCATTAACAAAAGTTGCATATTGCTTTTGGACTTCATCGAGCTCTGTATGCAAGAGTAATTCTGAAAAACCAATAATACCATTAAGAGGGGTTCTAATTTCATGGCTCATATGAGCTAAAAACATAGATTTAGCTTGATTAGCTTCGTCTGCTAATTTTTTAGCATTTTCCAGTTCATGTATTAATTCTCTTGTCTTTGTAATATCTTCAATTGTAGTAAGAACTTCATTTTCTTCATTATTGATATTAACAGGTAATACAATAACTTTTATCCAGATTGTTCTACCATCTTTCGTTATTATTTCACCTTCACTTTCAAAATAGCCGAATTCTTTTAAATTTCTATTAATTTCTTCTCCTACTTTTTGCATTTGCTCGTTGCTTTGATACATAATTTCGGCACTTTGGCCGGCTAAATTAATGTTTTCATCAAAACCTAATATTTTAGCATATAATGGATTATGCCACATTATTTTTCTATTCTTTACTAAGGCTATACCAACAGGCGAGCTCTTTAAGATTACCTCATTTTGTTTGTGTAATTTTATAATTTCTTGTTGTTTTTTCTCAAGTTCTGTAATATCATTTATGTTAAATAAAATATACTCATTTTTTACCAAAAAAATTACTTTTGTATGAATAACAACTGTATATTTCCCTGATGAAATTGAAATTTCCGTTTTGAATCCATTGAAATAACCATCTGTCAATGTTTTTTCTATTAGAGTTTTTATATCTTTATCATTAAATATATTAAGCTCAAATATATTTTTTTGTATTACATCTGTAAATAATAATTCCGAAAGAATTAGAAATGCTTTATTTGCTTCAATAATTTCAAAATTTTTGGTATTAACAATTAAAAGGGATGAAGTAATTGTATTAAAAATTATATCAAAATTTCTAAATATTTCTTTTTCTAATGATAAATCTTTGAGAAAACAAAAAATACATTTTTCACCATACCAGCGGCTTTCACTAATTCTTACATTAAAGTATAAAGTCTCATAATGTTTATCAAGCAACTGCCATATATATTCTTTTGATATTTTCTCTTCTAAATTATATTTCATTTCTTCTAAATTGTAATCAACCTGTGGCCAAATAATTTTTAGGCTTTTTCCTATAAGTTCATCAACATTATATCCCAAACTTTGGCTAAAAATTTCATTCAAAAATAGAATTTTACCGTTAAAATCAAATATTAATATATTTTCGTTTAATGAATTAAGAAAATTTTTATAGTTATTATTAACAATTTCTAATTCTTGATAAAACTGTTTCATTTCGGTGATATCGATAAAAAGCGTAGTAAAATACAAATATTCATTAGAATATACATAAACTCTATACCATTTATTGAGCGGTTGAGAAAATTGTTCAAACTGAGTTTTTGTTTGTTCTAATGCAATATTACCGTAAAATTCTATCCAATTAAATTCATCTTTTTCAATACCAGGAATTAAATTTCTAACCGTATTACCCACTATATTTTCTTATTTTAATCCAGTTAAAACGCAAAATGTATCATTAATTTCAATATACTCATAATCAATAGGTTTACCATTTTCATCAAGTATTATTTTATGATATGCATAACCCACAATAGGGTTATTCAATAAATCTTTTACAAATGTATCATTTACCATAATATCACTAAATTTTTTGTAATTATTAATTTATAAAAAAATTTTGAATAAAAAAAGAATAATAAATAACTTATTTTATAATATATATTTTATGCCTGTTAATATATACTTTACCTGATGATTTTGCAACAATTTCTACAAAATATGTACCATTAGAATAATTATCCATTTCAATTTGTACTAAATTAACTCCTGCATTATAGTGTAAATTTTGGGCTATATTTATAATTTTTCTTCCTAATATATCATAAATATTTATATTTACTACACTATGCTCTGGCAACGTAAATTCCAAAAATGCAATAGGATTAAATGGATTAGGATAAACTTTTGAAATAAATTTATAATTAAGGTTCATCTCTGTTTCAATAATGTCACTATAGCAAATCGAACCATCATTGTCTATAGATAATAGTCGATAATAAAACTTGCCATTCGTATTAGTTAAATCAAAATATTGGTATTCGTCAACAGTATTAGAATTTCCTTTTGCTTTTATTGTAGCCAGATTCAACCAATTTAATTTATCATGAGATTTTTGAAGGATAAATTTATCAACATTAATCTGTGATGCTGTTGCCCATGTTATGACTATACCATTATTTTTAGGAATTGCATTAAAAGTTTTCAGTTCTACAGGTAAAATATTACCAGTAGAAATTTCGGTGTTGTTTGCAATTAGATTTCCATTTAAATTTGCAACATTGTTAATTACAATTGTATAGTTATTTCCTGCTATTAAATTATTAAATTTCAATAATACTTTTGCAGGATCACCTTGATAACCTCTTATTGCAGATACTGGATTTCCAATTCCATTTATAAGATAATTATTTACATTTTGCGATGAATTCAACTCTACAAATCTATCGAAAGTAAGCAAAATATCGGTATTATTAAGAGATTGAGCACTAATTACAGTAGGAGCTGTTGTAGTATCCCAAATTTCTCTTGCTAATGCTGGTTCAAAAATAAAAGGATTCCAGTTATTTTGTACATTTTTTACAGCACAATTTCTAATTAACTCTTTCTGTGATACTGGATCGTTGCTATTCCAATTTAAATATAATGAAACAGCCCACGGTTTTATCTCAGCTTTATCGGTAGCATCAGAAGTAGCCCAACCATTATCTTCATAGATATATCTTGTTGACATATAGAAATAAGTTCTGGCTAAATCACCTTTGAATTCATTTCGTGGTTCGAAAGCAGTTCCACTAAATCCACTCCAGGATGAACTACCAAGTTTGCTACCATTAGAAGAAGTATAAGTTGGATTTATAACATTACTAAATGGATAATCACTTCGTTTATTATTAACATAGCCATCTGTTGGGTAAATATGATGGAGATCAGCATATGCTGGATTCAGGTCATTAAACCAACTCTTAGGCCAGGAATGTTCACGATTATAACAATCAGCTTCTGAATTATAATTACCACATTGATTTGAAAAGAAATCATATTCATATGCTGGAACACCGGATGGATTATCACTATAAATATCCCATACCTTTCCACTTTCTTTACTATCTGTATAAACAAATCTAGACCATAAATTATCGTACCCTATGTTAGTGTGGTTTTTTATTAAATTATGCAAAAGATAACGCAATGTTTTACCTTTGTAGGTCCCCTTTAATGAGTTAAAAGGATTTGATGTATCTCCAGCAACGGTATAACACACTAAATCCTGAGTTATAGAACCAGATGTGTGCGAAATATTAAATGCTGCATTATTTATTGTTACTGGTACAAACTTAAAATATATTGTAGTATTATTTATATTACCATTAACAGGATTTAATTGCAAAGAATTGACCCAATTGGTATTTCCATCCAAAGAAAGATATATACTTGAAGGTGCTGTTATTATTAGGTTATTGGATAAATTATTTGCACTTACTTGATAAGATTTTACATCCGAACTTGCGCCAATATATGAAAAAAGAAAATATTTATTTTTACTTAAATTTATAACTGCACTATTATTGTTACTTGGCTTGCCCATAATTAAAACATCATCAAACGATAGATTACCTTGAGATTTATAATAAACTAATTTGATTCTTGTAGCGTTGGTATCTAAATTGTAAGTAAAAGTTTGCCCTGTTGTTGGCAATGGCTTCAGTTCATTTAATAATTGATAATTTCCATTTAATAATTGATAGATTTTTAATGATGAACTAGCATCTGTTCCTTGCCCTTTACACCAAAATGAAAGCTGTGTAGGCTTTGCAATTAAAGGAGTTTCTATGTAATCATCGGTATTATCTAATTTTAACGAAGGTGAAGCAGCACCATAATTATCTGTAGTAGTATAAGTACTACCAATACCATTAAAAACCCAACCCGTTGGAGCTGTAGCACCATTATTAAAACCCTCTGAGATTAAAACAACATCTTGTGAGAATAAAATATTTGTAAATAGAAAAATATATAAAAGAACTGTTTTATTCATGTATAACTCCTAATTTTCAGAAAATTGTATCAGAAAATAAAAAAATTATTTATTATTTTTGTTTTTTTTATTCAATAAAATTTATTATATTTATTGATTATGAAAAGCAAAATTTTAACATTTTTATTTATTTTCATTTCCTTTTGTTATGCTGACGAATATGATTTAATCATTAACAAATTTAATAATCTACCTATCGAAAAACAGTGCGATACTATTGCTCAAATTGGATGGATATATCGTAATGAAAATCCTTTGTTAGCATTAAAATTAAGCAAATATTCAATATATTTAGCCGAAAAGAACAATTTAGAACACTTGCTGCCAACCTATTATAATTTTTGTGGAGTTATATATCGAAATATAAATAATTTATTTTTAGCAGAAAAATATTTTATACAAGCATTAGAAAAAGCTGAAAAATATAATAATAAAAAGGAATTAGGATACGCCTATAACAACATTGGTAATATTTTTATCATTAAAGGTGATACCCTCTATGCTTTTAAATATTTAGAAAAAGCAAAAATAACATTTTTAAGTATCAATTTTGATATAGGAATTGCATATGTCTATCAAAGATATGGACAAGCTTATTTAGCATTAAATAATTATAATTTAGCATACTCAAACTTTTTAGAAGCTTATAAATATAGACAAAATACAACTGATACATTTTCTATTCTTTCATCATTAAAACAAATTGTTTTCACATTATGTAAAAAAAAGGATTTTCAAACTGCAGAATATTATATTAAAGAATTTGATAAATATACACCATTTATTCAAAAAAATAATTTTCAGAAAATTGAAATTAATTTATATATTGCCTATTATTTGCAACATACTGATATTAATAAAAGTATAGAACTAGCTTCAAAGTCACTTGAATATTTTATTCAACAAAAATACTACCCAAATATATTAATATCTCTTGAACTTTTATCAGAAAATTATAAAAGGTTAAAAGATTATCAAAAACAAGCATACTTTCTTGAATTACTAAAATATTATACAGATGAAAATAATGCATCTGCTTACAATAATTACTTGTCACAACAAATATTCGAGTATGAAAATAAAAAATATTTAGAAATAATACAGAAAAATAATTTTTACTTAAAAATTATACTTCTCTCTATTACCTTAAGCTTAATAGTAATCACAATCTTACTTATAAGAATTATCAAAAAGAAAAATGATCTAAAAGCATCAAATAAAAAATTAGAAGAAATGAATGACTTTATTCTTTCACAATATTATGATATTAATAATGTAAGAAAAGAACTAGAACAATCTAAAGAACTATTAGAGCAATTAATTATTACTTTAGCTCATGATATGAAAAATCCTGTTGCTGCTATAAAATCTTTTACCGAATTAACCCTTGAAGAAATAAAACAAAATAATTATCCAATTAAACAAGAAATATTCAAGTATTTAGAATATATTATTTCAGCATCTGTTTCACTCTATGATTTAATCGAAAATGTTCTTTATTGGAGCAAATCATTAACTCAGAAAATTATATATGAACCTATTTATTTTAATTTATTCGAATTGTTCCAAAATATAACCAACCTGCTAAATATACAGCTACAACTTAAAAATATAAAGCTTCATATCTTAATACCTCAAACTCAAGAAATATATGGCGACCCACAATTACTCCAAGTTGTTTTTAGAAATATTATTTCCAATGCTATTAAATTTTCTAAAGAAAATGATTTGATAACAATAAGATATTTTTATGATGGGCTTAACAACATTATAAAAATTGAAGATAATGGAATTGGATGAATGAAGAAAAAGTTAATGAATTATTGGATACACTTACAATTAAAAGTTCACATGGTACAAAAGGTGAAAAAGGAACAGGTTTCGGTCTTATCCTGATTAAAAAATTCGTAGAATTACACAACGGGAAAATAAATATTGAAAGCACACCTGGTAAAGGAACGATATTTACTGTTTCTTTGCCTGCTAATTATTAATTCTTTTAAATATGTTCAAATCTTTTCTTAAATGTGGTTTTACAAAATCTATATTGTGGAATATTTCAAACATTTTATTTTGAGAACTTTTCATTTTTTCTATTTTTTTCAAATCAAATGTTAATTGGCCTTCTTTAGTAGTTAATTTAAAATTTGCTATATCATTGTTATAGACAACTTCTATTTTTTCATTATTCCTTATAGTAAATGACACAGCTTCATAAAATGGAAGTTGAATTGATAATTTTCTTTCTGGTCCTGTATAAAAATAAGTTAATGTTTTTTTATCTTTATCTTTCATGCAATAGAACTTGATATTACTTTCAGAAATTTTAACAGAAGTATAAAGCACATTGAAATTATCTGGTATGGAAGGTTTAATATATATTGTATTATTTAAAAGATCTGGTTGAAAACCAAGAAAATATTGATACCAAATTCTTAAATGTTCGGCATTTGACCAGGCTTGCAAAAATGTTCCGCTTCTTTTGGCCCAATTTTTACCTTCTCTTGGTAAAGCATCTGCATTTTCAGCCAAAGAACCAACTGCACCTTGAACAATAGCTTGATAATTCATATTATCAAATAGTTTATATGCTGCGTTATACTGTCCGTATTCAATCATTCTTTGCATCATAATTCCATTTAACCAAAGCCAAACTATACCGTTGTGATACGCTTCATCAAAAAAATACCAATCGCAATGGTGGTAAGGATGAAAATCGGGATCTTCTTGCCACAAAGATGCAACTCCCCAAGGATAAGTTAATCTTTCCCAACATAGTCTGGTGATATTTGCTTTAATTATTGTATCACTTAAAAGATCTAAGGCAAATAGTTGGTTTGGTCTAAATTTCCAATCTTGTTTGTAATTTGAATCTAATCTATCTGCAAGGTATTTATAATCATCGGAATAATAATATTTTATGAAATTAGCTTTTATTTTTTCTTTATAATTTACACATAAATTAGCAAAATCTGTATCATTTTTATAGTTAGCAAAAAATTGAGCTGCACTTAACATATCATACCACAAAGCCTGAATATCATTTGCAGCAATACCACGAGGAGAAAACGGAATTTTACCATCCTTTTTTGCATCCATCCAGGTATCTGCATCATCATGAGTTATAAAACCATTATCATCAACCCAATGTTTGATATTTCCTAAAATTGCTATTTTAACATTATCGTAAAGCTGATTTAAAATCGAATAATCAGCAGTATATCTTAAATAATCGTAAATAGAAATGACAAATCTCGGTGTACCATCTGCAGTGTTGTAAATAATATCTGTTGGCTGTGCACGATTTGGAATTCTACCATAGAATTTTGAACTAGTATCTAAATTTTGGAATTTAGCAAAACTTATTAAAATTTCTTTTGCTGTTTGATAGTCTCCACTAACCAAACAAGTACCTACAAAGGAAATAAACATATCTCTGCCCCAATATTGGTTAAACCAGGGCAATCCTGCATAAATTCCTTTTCCTTGCTGATTTGTAACAAGTTGATTTAATGTAGCCGTCAACCATGGAATAGCCAAATTTACTTTTGCATCTTCAGAGGCAACATAAGCATTTTCCATTATCTGTGAAATTCTATTCCTTCTTTGTAAAAGTAAATTATCTAATTTTGAAATATTGTTATTTATTATTGCTTTAACATCATCAAAGGAATTTCCACAAACAATAATAAAAGCATCATCATTACTATTTGAATAAACTAAATCTTTTTTATTTTTAATATTTCTTGTTTTACGATTTGTTACACCAACAAATAAATTACTTTCTTTTACTGCATAAAAAGCTATTCCATTTTCAGTTTTAATGTATTTTAATATGTTAGCATCAAACTTTAATCCTATTTGTTTTGCATTTTTAGCCATAAGTGATATGTAAATTAAATGCAGACTATCAATCATCGAAAAATTTTCTGTGGCATTTTCATAATTCCTAATAAACTTATCTGGATAAACAGCTACTGTTGAAGTTGATTTTTTCAACTCTTTTCCATCAGCAAATAATTTATAATCATTAAAAATTCTTACACCTGCAATATTCCAGCCAGCAAACCACATCTCATTATTATCGAGATGCGTTGTAGTATAGAAATATGCATCTTTAGAATTAGTATATGAAACTTCACGATTTTGTTTTACTACAATTTTATAATTCTCATAATCAAATTTTGGTTGTGCTAATAACATAATATTTGTTAGTAATAAAATAATACTTCTCATAACAGTTTATCCAGAATATAATTATTTTTTATCTGTATCTTTAACAAATAACCATATAACAAAAGAAATACCTAAGCAAACTGAACTAATAAGAAAGATATATGATTTATCATGCATAGAATTAATCCAACCACCAAGATAAGAAGCTACTATTTGTGGAATAACAACTGCAAGGTTAAAAAGCCCCATGAATAATCCCATCTTTGCTTTATTTACAACCTCGGAAACTATTGCAAAAATGATTGAAACAACAGAAGCCCATCCAATACCTATAAATGCCATCATTACAAATAAGCCGACTTTATCTTTAATAAATAAAAATGTAATCAAGTAAGCAATTGCCATTATTAAAATTGCTAATTTATGCGTCCAAACTTTACCAATTTTTTTGCTAACAGGTTCTAAAACAAATTTGGGAAAAATAAAACCAATTGTATTTAAAATAGCAAAAGAAATACCCGTAGCTAAACCTATTTGATCGTTTAATTGAGATGGTAATTCTTGAGTAATTTTATATCCCATAACAACTTCTTTTATAAAGCCAAAAGTATAAATAAACATTGTTTGAATACCAACCCATGTAAAAGCATGAGCAAAACAAATTTTTAGGAATTCGGGTAAATTAGTTTCAGAAGTAACTGCATTTTCTCCAGTTGCAACTAGTTCTTTTGGTTCTTCGATAAAAAATGTTGGTAATACAGTAAACAAAGGAACAATAAAAATTGCCATATAAATAAGTTGAATATTTCCAACAAATGCTCCAATTAAGTAAGCAAGAACACCAAAGAAACCTGAAATTGTTTGCATCCACGCGTAGCCTTTTGTTCTTAATTCTCCTTCAGGAGTAACATCTGTAATTAAAGTTCTTGTAGGATTAAAACTAACATTTATTGAAAGATCAAAGATAAGTGCAATAGCAGTAGCTACAATAAGTAAAGTAGTACCTTCAAGATGTAAAGCATTTTTTATAGCACCTAGATTTGGAAGAAGAATTAACATTAAACCACCAATTAAACCACCAATAATAATATAAGGTCTTCTTCTTCCACCCCATAACCATGTATTATCACTAATAATACCAACAATTACCTGGCCCAATATTCCAGCAAGTGGTCCGGCTAACCAAACTAAACCAATTTGATGTAAATCGTAACCAAGTTGAGTATTAAGTATCCAACCTAAACATTGAATTTGAACTGATAAAGCAAATCCAATAGCAGTAGCTGGTAAAGACAAAACAACAAAGAATAAATCTGTGAATTTTTTTTGCATTTCTTTCATAAAAACTACTCCTATAATAAATTAAATTAGAATGAAATGAAATATAATAATTTTAACAAAAATTAACAATTATTTTTAATTGGCATCAAAATAAAAAAGCTACCCTTTTGATGAGTAGCTTTTTAACATATATTGTTTATAAAATATTATTGTTGTTTTATAAATGGTGCATATTTTTTATCTTCACCAGCTATATGGGATATTAACCAATCTCCTAATTGCTGTTGTAGCTGAATTACAATACTTAAATCTGCTCCTTGTGCTGAAACTTTTTGTCTTTGTTCTTTTATAAAATTTTTAAATTTTTCATGAATTTGTTTGTGTTTTTCAAAATCAGGATAATTATTTTTTTTCAATAATTCTTCTTCATCAGCAAAGTGTTTATCAACATAATTACTCAAAAAAACAATTGTTTTTAGAACTTCTTCTTTACCTTTACCAGATTTCATTGCTTCTTGAAGATCTGTCAAAGCTTTAAAGAGTTGTTGATGTTGTGCATCTATTTTGGGCACATTTACAGATAAATTTGCAGACCAATTAAAATTTGCCATAAATTTCTCCTTTCTTTTTATTTAACGTAATTGGCAATTTGTTTATCTTTTTTTAAGATATGATCAACAAGCCACTCGCCTACTTGTTGATGTATTGTAATTAACATGCTTAAACTTGCACCATCTTTTTTGAATTTTTGTATTGTATCAGAAACAAATTTTACAAAATCTTCGTGTTCTTTTTTGTGTTCTTCCAAGCCAGCAACGTTTAATTTTTTCATTACATCTTCTTCATCTTTGAAATGTTGAACTGTATAATTAGCAAGAAAATCTAGCATTTTTCCAAGTTCTTCTTTACCAGAGCCATTTTTCATTGCTGTTTGCAACTCTTCAACCATTTCAATAAGCTTTTTGTGTTGAGCATCAACATTTGGAACTTTTACAGAATAAGAATCTGACCATAAATATTGTGTTATACTACCTCCCATATATAAGATATTTATATTTTAAATATATATTTTTTTTTTCTAAAAGTCAAATTTTTATTATAAATTACAAATCAAAAAAAAGGAAATTATGAAAACCAAACGTCTTATCAATGTTGATTTTCTCAAGGGTTTTGCTCTTATTGTGATGATTGAAGTACATATTTTTAATGAAATGGTACTTCCACATATAAAAGCATCATCATTGTTTCTTAACTTTATTAATGGATTAGTTGCACCTACATTTATTTTTAGTTCTGGTTTTGCATTTTTTCTTTCAAGCAAAAACAAACTGAATAACCTGTTCTTTTTTAGTGATGAATTTATTAAACAACTCAAAAGAATCTTTTTTTTAATAGTTGCAGGCTATAGTTTACATTTACCATATTTTTCACTACAAAAAATAATTTTTGAATTAGATGAAAAAAAACTTATATCACTTTTCAATTTCGATGTTTTGCAATGTATAGGGTTAGGTTTACTTGTATTATTAATTTTACGTACTTCATTAAAAAATACTTCAATATACATTAAAACTATCACTACTTTATTTTTAGTATTCATTATTTTTACACCTATCATATGGCAAATAGATTTTAGAAGTTATTTTCATATATCACTAGCTACAATTTTTAACAATAAATATAAATCTTTATTCCCAATTTTTCCCTGGTTTGCTTTCCTTTTTGCAGGAAATATTATGGGTTATCTTTATGATAAATATAAAGATCAAAATATAGATAAACTTATAAAATATTCATTTATATTAGGTACAATTTTAATTTTTTATATCGCACACTCTTTGGTTTTATAATCCAATTTTTTTTGATACAGGTTTCAAAGCAAATCCATTGTTCACCTTACTAAGAATATCATATTTATTGGTATTATTTTCACTTTCATACATAATATGCAACAAAATTGATTTAAGTAAATCTTTTATAATAATAGTTAGTAAAGAAACTTTATTGGTCTATTGGTTACACCTACAAATAATGTATAGAAAATTTCTGAATGGTAATTCCCTGGTTGATTTGTATAAAGGGTCATTAAACCTATCAGGTGTATTTTTGGGGTCATTTTTATTAATTTTAATAATGATAGTAATTGCCTATTTTTGGAATAAATTAAAAATAGACTTTTACGATATATATAGGTTTATATTCTACTTGTTTATAACTTCACTAATAGTTTTACTTGTATTATTATAATTATGGGGGATTTAATGGAAATTAAATTTGGAACAGATGGCTGGCGAGCCATTATCGGGGATGAAATTACTCCAAATTCAATTGCAAAAGTAGCACATTCTTTTTCTAAATATCTTTTACAAAGATATAACTCAAAAAAAAATATTTTAATTGTAATTGGTTATGATGGAAGAAAATTTTCAGATGAATTTGCTGAAATATTTGCTAAAATTACTTCAAGTTACAATATTATATCATACCTATCTGATAAAATCACACCAACACCTTTTGTATCTGGAGCTATAAAACAACTTTCGCTCGATGCCGGAGTGATGATTACAGCAAGTCATAATCCACCATCATACAATGGTATTAAATTTAAAGATTATTATGGAGGCCCATTTTTTACAGAAGAGACTTTAAAAGTAGAAAAATTGTTATCTAATGAAGAAAGTATTCCCACCGAATGTAATTATAAAAAAATCGATTTATTCGATGTATATTTAAAACTAATAAAAGAAAAAATAAATTTTGATATTATAAAAAATGCAAACCTTAGTATTTTAGTAGATTCGATGTATGGTGCAGGTCAGGATTATATAAAGAAAATACTAGAAATAAATTCAATTGATTCTACAGTTATTTATAATAAACCATTATCTGATTTTAATGGAAGATTACCTGAGCGTATAGAAAAAAATTTATTGGAATTATCAAATGAATTAAAAAAAGGTAATTTTAGTTTATGTTTAGCAACAGATGGTGATGCTGATAGATTAGGTGTTATGTTAGAAAATGGAGAATGGTTAAGTGCACAAGAACAAATTTTATATCTAATGGATTATGTAGTTAATAGATTAAACTTTCAAGGTGATTTAGTTGTAAGTTCATCTGTAACTGGTAAAATTGAAAAGTATTTAGGAAATGATTTAAGAAGAGTTATAAGAGTACCCGTAGGCTTCAAATATATCTTTGAAGAATTTGTTAAAGGTAATGTTGCTGTTGGTTGTGAAGAAAGTGGAGGTTACGGCTTCGGATTCCATATACCTGAAAGAGATGGTATTTTTTCATCTCTTATGTTTATACAAATGTTAGCAGATAGTGGCTATACAAAATTATCTGATTTTGTTAACGCCAAAAGAAAAGAGTTTGATGTAATCTATTATGATAGAATAGATCACCACTTTGAAGGTGATTCGTTAAAAATACTTCACTCAATCTATAACTCACAGTTAAAAAATGTAATGGATAAAAACATAACTAATATTTCAACATATACAAACAGTCGCGGTATTATTAATGGAATAAAATTTATATTTGATTCTCCAACTCAATGGGTTTTAATCAGATGTAGCGAAACCGAACCACTTGTGCGAATATATGCTGAAGGGAATAGTTTAGATGAAGTTAATGAATTACTTACTTATTTCCAAAAATATTTTTAATTGAAAAAAGGGCTATCTAAACCACAACAGGGAGATAGCCCTTAATTATTACTAATCAAGTATTTGTCTTAAAAAAGCAGAATCTTCTGGCTGAGAATCTGAAATATTACTTGCAAAATTTATAGTATTTGTGCTAGAAATATTCAAGTGATTCATTGGTTTATCTTTTTTTAATCTTTCAATTGCAGGTTTTTCTAAATCTTCTGGGTTATAAGCAATTTCTTCTGCAACTGGAATTGGTTTTATAGAACTAGTATTTTTAGATGTAAAATTTATAACTTGATTTTCTAAAACATTATTATTTTCAATCGGGAATAATGATCCCTGGTCTTGTAACACATGATCTAATTTGTGAGTTTTAGGGGTAATAATAGGAGTACTAGATTTATTATCCTTTTTATCAAAACCAGTAGCCACTAAAGTATAAGTAACTTGATCAGTCATATCATTTTTGAAAGTAACACCAAATATCATATCAACTCCATCTCCAGCGGCATCACGAATAACTTTATTACCTTCTTCTAATTCATCAAACGAAAAATCTTCTCCTACTGTGATGTTAAGTAGTAAATTTTTTGCACCTTTGATATTGATACCTTCTAATAAAGGAGATGAAATAGCCATTTGAGCAGCTTTTGTAGCTCTATTTTCACCGGAAGCAGTTCCAACACCAATTAATGCATTTCCACTTTGATACATTACTCTTTTAACATCAGCAAAATCTACATTTATAAAACCTTCTTCATTAATTATCGAAGTAATACCCACAGTAGCTAAATATAAAACTTCATTGGGCTTATTAAAAGCTTCTTTAATAGTAATTTTTTTATCTGCCAAACTAGCAATTCTTTGATTAGGAATCACTATTAAACTGTCAACATGTTGTTTTAATTCAGCAATACCTGCCTCAGCATTACGCATTCTAGCAGGTCCTTCCCATTGGAAAGGTTTTGTGACAATTCCAATAACTAAAGCACCAATACTTTTAGCAACAGAAGCAATAACAGGAGCTGCACCTGTGCCTGTACCACCTCCCATACCAGCTGTTACAATAACCATATCAGCACCTTTGAGAATATCCTCAATTTCAGCTCTATTTTCTTCAGCTGATTTTCTTCCAACTTCCGGATTAGCACCAGCACCTAATCCTTTTGTAAGCTGTTTGCCAATTTGTATTTTAATTGGCGCAGGATTAGAGTTTAAAGCAACAACATCAGTATTTACAGAAATAACATCAACTCCGCTTATACCTCTTTCAATCATATTTTTAACAGCATTACAGCCTCCACCACCAACGCCGATAACTTTAATTAAGGCATTATCGCGTAATCTTTCTTCAATAACTACATCTAAATTTTCAGGTATCATGATTCCTCCCTGTTGTGGTCTATTATTAATTATAATTGTTCAAAAAAATCAATTATTTTTTTAAAGAATGATTTTTTGTTACTATCTTTTTGGTTACTAACATCTTGATTATTTGAATTAACTGGTAATTCTTCTACAATATTTTCATTAAAATCAACATTTACTGAAGGTTTAACTTCTTGTTTAATACTATTTTTATTTTCTATTGTGAGTACAATTGGATTATGAGAAGTTAACCCCTCAAACTTAGTGATTAATCCAGTTGCTGTTGCAAATTCTGGGGATTCCAACTCTCTTGAAAGCCCACCACCTAAATTTATTGGGATTCCAATTCTAGCAGGAAAACCAAACATTTCTTCCGAGAGCTCAGTTAATCCTTTGAGTAAAGATCCTCCACCTGTAAGAACAATTCCGCCTTTTATAATTTTTTTATAATTTAATGACTCTATGTCTTTATTAATAAAATAAAAAAGCTCTCTCATGCGATAATAAATAATTTCAGTTAAAACTGAGACGGAAATAGGAACATTAGCTCTTCCACCAATTCCAGGAACAATAATTTCTTGCTCTTTAACAATTGCTTTTAAACTAGCATAACCATATTTAAGTTTGATTTCTTCTGCTGTATCCATAACTAAATTAAGTGTTTCACGAATATCATTTGTAACCATTCTACCACCAATACCATATACTTTTGAGAATTTAAGTTTATTGTTTTCAAAAATTGCGATATCTGTTGTACCACCACCTATGTCTATTAATAAAACTCCTGCTTCTTTTTCGCTTTTTTCCAAAACTGAATTAGCTGAAGCTAATGGTTGAAGAATAAAATTATTTATTGTATAGCCAGCTTTTTCAACCGCTCTTTGAATATTATCGAGAAATCTTACTTCTGCCATAATTACATTATTAATAGCTTCCAATTTGCTACCTTGCATACCTATGGGATTATCGATGTTATTAAATGTATCATCTACAATATATTCTTCTGGTATGATATGTAATATTTTTTTATCAGCTTCTCTTTTCATGCTACGGATATCATTATCAAGCCTTTTTAAGTCATCCTCTGTAATACCAACTTCTTTGTTAACAATAGTAACATAATTTTTGAATTTATAATTTTTAATATGATCACCAGCTACACCGATATTGAAATTAGTAACTTTAATTCCTGCACGATTATTAGCAATCTCAACAGCTTCTTGAATAGCTTCAGCAGTTGATATAATATTAGTTACCATTCCTTTGGTAATACCTTTACTATCAGCTTTACCAAAACCCAAAATATCAATTTTTCCTTGACTATTAATTTCACCAATAACAGCACATACCTTTGTAGTACCAAGGTCAATACCGGCCACTATCTCTCTTTTCATATTTATATTCCTATATTTTTTACACTATCATTTGGTATTTTACTACTGAAGTAAACAAAATTATCATATAACATATTGATATATGAATTACTTATATTTTTAATGTAATTTGAATAAATTTTACTTAGTATAAATGTTGTCTTTTCAATTTTATCGTATTCCATTTTTATGATATTGTTATCGGATGTATAATAAGTTAAATATTGATTTTTAGCATTATCAATTCTAACAATTTTTGAAAGCAATTCTGGATCAATATTTTGCATTATATCAAGCACTTTGAATATTTTAACAATATTATTTGATTTATTTATAGTAAATATTTTAGTTGATGTTTCATCAAAATTTGTAAGTTTTATCCAGTTATTATTTCTTGTATCCTTTAAATATGGTATAAACTCAAAATTATCGGTTATTGCTTTGGTAATAGTATCTCCTAAAATCAAACATTTTATATTTTTTTCGGTTATTTTAACAGTTAAAATATTTTTATCAGTAAATTGCACAGTAACAGTTTTAATATAAGGATGTTTAATAAATCGATCACGAATAATAATAGAGTTAATATCTTTATAATTATCTGATTTATCTAATCTTGCAAATTTTAAGTAATTTTCTTTACTTATTAAATCACAACCGATAAGTTGGATAACTTTGATTTCATCTTCATGTGTATCGTCATTCACGATAAGAGATAAATAAAAAACTCCAATTAGCAACAAAAAGAATAATAAAAATCCAAGTATTTTAGTTTGTGTTTTCATTATTTTTTAATTAATTCTATAAATTTTTCACCTAATTTCCATATATCTCCTGCACCCATCGTAACAATAATATCACCATCTTGTTTAATAGAATTAAGTAGAGCAGGGATATTATTTTTATCAGGTTCGTATATAACATGTTTATGACCATATTTTTTAGCAGTATCTGCAATAAGTTTACCTGTTACACCTTCAATTGGCTCTTCTCTTGCAGGATACACATCAGTACAAATTAAAACATCTGAGTTAAGAAATTCTCTAGCAAATTCGGCATAAAAATCTCGTGTCCTAGTATAAAGATGTGGCTGAAATACAGCAACTAATCTCCTATCCCAACCAGATCTTATTCCATTTAATGTAGCTTTTACTTCTGTTGGATGATGTGCATAATCATCAACAACCATAATTTCTTGATTGTATTTTACTTCAAATCTTCTATAAACACCTGTAAATTTAGCAAGTGCTTTTTGAATTGTTTCAAACGGTACTCCCATCTCAAGAGCTATAATAACAGCTACAAGAGAATTTTTTACATTATGCTCACCCGGAATATTTAACTTTATTTCTCCTAAAACTTTACCAAAGTATTTAACTTTGTATGTAGTAGTGTTCGAATTATATTTAATATCAACTGCTCTTACATCTGCTTGAGTTGAAAGTCCATATGTTATAATTGTTTTGTTAATTTGTGGAATTATATCCTGTAAAGCAGGTTCATCTAGGCAAACAACACAAAAACCATAAAAAGGAACTTTATTTGCAAATTCTATGAATGCACCCTTAATATCTTCCAGATCTTTATATGTATCAAGATGTTCTGCCTCTAGTGTTGTTAGAGCTGCAATAACAGGTGTTAATTTTAAAAATGTTCTATCAAATTCATCTGCTTCAACAACAATGTATTGGCTTTTACCTAATCTAGCATTAGTTCCACCTAAACCACTTAATTTACCACCAACAATGATAGTAGGATCAATACCGCCCTCCGTAAGAGTTAACCCAACCATTGAAGTAGTAGTAGTTTTGCCATGAGTACCCGCTATTCCAATTCCAATTTTTAGCCTCATCAATTCTGCAAGCATTTCAGCTCTTTTGATAACAGGAATTTTTCTCTCATATGCTTCTTGAATTTCTGGATTATCTTCACTCACAGCAGAAGAATAAACTAATACATCAATATTTTTGATATTTTCAGCATTGTGCCCGATATATATTTGTGCACCTAAATCCTGCAATCTTCTTGTAATATCAGATTCAGCTCTATCAGAACCAGAAACGGTAAAGCCCTGACTGATAAGAACTTCGGCAATGCTACTCATTCCAATTCCACCAATACCTACAAAATAAATGTGTTTAACTTTTCCAAACATTTTTCCACCTTGGCATATTATTTGTTTATTTTTAAAAAAAGGTTTTATTTATTTCTAAATTTTTAAAATTTTTAATACTGAATTAGCTATTACATTAGTAGCTTCTGGTTTAGCAAATGTTTCAATATTTTTTGATAACTCTACTAAAATATCTTGATTATTGAATATTTTCGACAATGTAGGCACTATCTCATTAACAAAATCTTTATCTTCAATCAATATAGCAGCGTTTTTATCCGCCAAAGACTTAGCATTATAATATTGATGATTAGCAGCAACATTTGGAGAAGGCACCAAAATTACAGGTAATTTTAAAACTGCTATCTCACTAATTGCACTAGCACCAGCACGAGAAATAACCAAGTCACAAGCTGAAAAAGCTGCTTGCATATCGTCTATAAAATCCATTATTTTTATATTTTCCTGAGCTAAATGTTTGTATTGTTCATAATAATACTTACCCGTCTGCCAAATCAACTGAATGCCCATTTCATTAATTTTTTCAAGATTTTCAGCTATTCCTTTATTTATTGTAGCTGCACCTAAACTACCACCAGTGATAAGTATTGTAAATTTATCTTTAAGCCCTAATTTGGTTCTAGCTTCTTGCTTATCAATAAGTCTTAAAGAATTTCTTACCGGATTACCGCTAATTTTAATTTTATCTTTAAATCTTAAATATTTTATCGATTCTTCAAATGTAACATGAATCTCATCAGCAAATTTTTCTAAAATTCTGGTAGTAATACCTGGATAAGTATTTTGTTCCAATAATACAATTTTTGCACCCATTACCTTAGCAGCCCATATAGCTGGTCCAGAGACATAACCACCTGATCCTACTGCTATATCTGCTTTAAATTTCATACAAATAAACAAAGATTTTATTAATGAAGAAATTAACTTTACAGGAAATAACAAATTTTGCAAAGTCAATTTTCTTTGAAAACCAGATATCCAAATATGATAAAACTGATATCCTAAAGTAGGAACAACTCTACCCTCAATCTTATCTTTTGAACCAATAAAAGCTATTTCAGTATGTGGATATAAATTTTGAATTTCCTCAGCAACTGCAATAGCGGGATAAAGATGTCCTCCTGTTCCACCACCAGCAAAAAGTATTTTAATTCTTTTATCCATTTAAATTCTCTATGTTAACCAAAATTTTTTGAGATAACTTTCTTTCATTAGCAAAAGCAATATTAACAACAATACCAATAACAATAGATAACACAATAATTGATGTGCCACCATAACTCACAAATGGCAAAGGTATACCAGTAGTTGGAGCAATACCAATAGTAACAGCAATATTTACAAAAGCACTGGTAATAATCATATAAGCAAAGGATAAAACAATTAATTTACCAAACTTATCTTCTGTTTTTTTAGCAATAAGTATCATAACAAAAAAGATTGCGAAGTAAAACAAAACAAGTGTAACCGCGCCAATAAATCCGAGTTCTTCGCCAATAATTGCAAATATGAAATCTCCAAAAGGCTCTGGTAAAAATAAATTATTTTGTCTACTATTTCCAAGACCAACACCTGTAATTCCACCGCTTCCAATTCCTATAAGAGCCTGATAAACTTGTATATTTCCTGCTTTTTTTTCAGCTATACCTGTAACAAAAGCTAATATTCTTGCACGAGAGTGCGGCATAGCTAACATAATTAAAAGCCCGAAAACACCCAGTGTTAATAAAGTAGTTAATATATGTTTAACTCTTGCTCCAGCAACAAAAAATATCAATAAAGAAATCAACACAATTAAAGTGGCATTACTCAAATTAGGTTGAGCTACAATTAATGCTGCAACAACTAAGACCCAAAAGAGTAAATAAACATATCCACCTTTAAAATCTTTTATTAAATCTCCTTTCTTTTCAATCATATTAGCAAGATGTAAAAAAAGCAAAGGTCTAACAATTTCAGTTGGTTGTAATCTAATACCTGCAATATTTATCCATCTTTCAGCACCTTTAATATTAGGCGCAAATAATAGTGTTGCAATGAGTAACAAAATTCCAAAGAACAATGCAAGTTTGCTATAATATCTATAATATTCATAATCAATAGCCGAAAATATAATTAGCAAACAAAACGCAAAAAGAACTTTTCCAAGATGACTTTTTGTAAAAACATAAGGATCACCAAATTTAAATGAACTATAAGTTGAGCTTGCAGTCAAAACCATAACTGAACCAAATAACATAAGAGCAAGAACCATCAAAAATAATGTTATTCCTAATTTTCTCATTATAAACTATTTACAATTTCTTTAAAGACTTTTCCTCTTTCTTCGTAATTCTTAAACATATCCATACTTGCACAAGCAGGTGATAATAAAACTATGTCCCCTTCTCTTGCTTCACTAATTGCAGAATCAATACATTCCTTCAAATCTTTTTTTATCTCAACTTTAATATCTTGTCGGAAAAAGCTAAAGATTTTATCTGCAGATTGTCCTATTGCATATATCTTCTTTACTTTTTCTAATATTAAATCTTTAACAATATTATAATCGTTACCTTTATCAATTCCTCCAAGTATCAAAAATATTGGTTTATCAAAACTTTTCAATGCATAATAAAGTGAATCAATATTGGTTGATTTAGAATCATTTATATATTCAACACCATTAATTTCTCTAACAAACTCTAATCTATGTTCAACACCATCGAAAGATGAAAGCCCTTTAATTATATCATCATTAGAACAACCAGTTAATTTGGCTGCAACTATAGCTACCATAGCATTAGCAACATTGTGCAAACCTTTTATCTGTAAAATATTTTTATCACAACTAAACTCAATTTTACCATCTTTTTTAAAGATTATATTGTCACCATCAAGATAGATCGAATTATTCATGCTCCTTTCTAAAGAAAAATAAATCATATTAACATTATGATTATCAATTTCATTTGGTGAAAATTTATCATCATAATTTAGGATAACATAATCATTTTCGTCTTGATATTTATAAATACTTAGTTTAGCATTTCTATATGCTTCAAATGAAGGATATCTATCCAGATGATCTGGAGTAATATTAGTAATCGCTGAAACAAAAGGTTTAAATTTTTTGTTCCAATCTAATTGAAAACTCGAAACTTCTAAAGCAACACATTCATCTGCTTTAACATCAAGACATATATTTGAAAATGCAAATCCTATATTACCTGCTAAATACACTTTCTTACCAGCAGAATTTAATAAATGATGTACTAAACTTGTAGTTGTTGTTTTACCATTTGAGCCAGTAATAGCTATAATTTTCCCCTTGCAAAAATATGAAGCAAATTCTAATTCACTATATATTTCTATCCCTTTTTCGAGAGCTTTTTGAATCACTGGAGAATTAGTAGGCACACCTGGACTAGTAATGATAAAATCACAATCAAATACTTTATCGCTATGTTGTCCAAATTCGTATTGGATATTTGCTTCTCGTAATCTTATTTTTTCATCAATTAATTTTTCTTCAGGTGCCATATCACTAACGAACGGTATACCACCTAATTTTTGAACTAGTAAAGCAGCACTAGTACCACTTCTGACTGCACCGAGAATAGTAACTTTCTTATCTTTGATATTCATAATTATTACCTAATTTTGAATGATGTTAAACTTAAAAGAACAAGTATAGCTGTTATTATATAAAATCTAATTACAATTTTAGGTTCTGGCCATCCTTTCATTTCAAAATGGTGATGTAAAGGCGCCATTCTAAAAATTCTTTTACCTTCTCCATACTTCTTTTTTGTATACTTAAAATAGTATCTTTGAATAATTACAGATACAGTTTCAATAAAATAAATACCAGCCAATAATGGCAATAACAATTCTTTTTTAACTAAAATTGCAATCACTCCAAGAGCACCACCAAGAGCTAAAGATCCAGTATCTCCCATAAATATTTGTGCCGGATAAGTATTAAACCATAAAAATCCAATAGCAGCACCAAATAAAGCAGCTGCAAAAATTGTTAGTTCACCACTTCCGGGTAAATATATAATATTAAAATAATCGGCCCATTTAATATTTCCTGATATATAACATATAAACGAAAGGGCTAATGCCACTATTGCAAATGTCCCAATTGCAAGCCCGTCCAATCCATCTGTTAAATTTACAGCATTTGAAGTAGCTGTTATAATGAATATAATAACTGGAATATAAAAAATTCCAAAGTCCAAATTCATATCCTTAGCAAAAGGAACAGTTGTTTGAGAATTTATTCCCGCAAATTGTGGTAAATAATAAATAGCTAATGCAAGAATTAAAGATACAATAAACTGTCCTAATAATTTATATTTTTCAATCAAACCATTTTTAAATTTTTTAATAACTTTTAAATAGTCATCTAAAAATCCCAAACCAGCAAGAGATAATATAACAAACAAAGCAAGAATAATATAAATACTTTTAATATCGCTCCAAAGCAAAGTAGCTAAAGTAACAGTAAAAATAACTAAAATACCACCCATTGTTGGAGTTCCTACTTTGGACCAATGGCTTTGTGGTCCATCAATTTTTTTTGCTTCTCCGATTTGCATTTTTTGCAATTTTTTAATTAATCTAGGACCTAAATAAATCGATACAAAAAATGCTGTAAAAGCTGCAACTGCTGCTCTGAATGTAATAAATTTAAATACATCAAATCCAGGTGGTTCAAATAATTTATTAATCCATGTAAAAAAATAGTATAACATAACTACCCTTTTTTATTTAAAATATTTGCAAATTCTTCCATTTTCATACCACGGGAACCTTTAATAAGTATAATTTTCCCGTTAATATCTAAATCATGGCAAAATTTTATTAAATCATCTCTATTTTCAAAATAATTTACAATTTTAACTGGGCTTATTTCTGATACCAAATATTTCATAAAATTACCAATTAAACATATATGCGCAATATCTGAATCATTTATCAGATATGACAATTTTTTGTGCTCATCAATAGCATATTCTCCTAATTCATACATATCGCCTAAAATAGCCATTTTATACTTGTATTTTTTTAGAAAACCAAGATATTCTAACGCTGCTTTCATTGATGAAGGATTTGAGTTATAATAATCATTAATAATAATGCTATTTTTCTTTGTTATAACATTCATTCTATTTTCAACTGATAATGGAATATCTAATTGCTTTTGTATCTCATCAACATGTAAACCAAGTTCTATAGCAATAGATACAGCAGCAAATAAATTTTTCCCATTAACAAGACCATATAAAGGACTTTTAAAGTCAGCTATGATACCATTATAAGTTTTAACTCTAACAGTTGGAATTCCTAATTCATCAATATTAATTATTTCACCTTCATAGTTAGCCTTTCTATCAAAAGATAAAGTAATGCATTCAATAAATCCTTCGGTTTTTTTTCTTATCAATGGATCATCCAGATTAACAATAATTTTACCGGCTCTTAATACAGTATATTTGAATAAATTATATTTTTCTTCAAGTACACCATTTCTATCTTTTAAAAATTCTAGATGTGAATCACCAATATTTGTAATATATGCATAATCAGGTTGAGCAATTTTAGCAGAATATTCAATCTCACCAGGGTGATTTGTTCCAACTTCCAAAACAATATAATCAGTATCTTTATCTGCACTTAAAATAGTTTTTGGTACACCAATATGATTATTATCATTTTTTAAAGTTTTAACAACTTTATACTGACCACTCAAAATATGGGCTAATAATTCTTTTGTAGTAGTTTTTCCATTGGAGCCAGTAATTGCAATAACTTTAGCTTTAATTCTATTTCTATAAACTCTTGCTAATTCGCCATATGCTTTAATAGTATCATCAACAGCAAAAATTGAAATATTTAAATTTTTAAAATCACTAATTCTCTCTTTATTGATAACTACAGATTTTACACCTGCCTGTGAAACTGATTTTACAAAGTTATGACCATCAAATTTTTCACCTTTGAAAGCAAAAAATATTGATTTATTATTAATAATTCTTGAATCTGTTGAAATATTATCAAAAGGTTCAAAATACATTGGATTAAAAACTTCCGCTTTAAGAATATGAGCTAAATCTTTTAAGTTAAATTCTATCATAATTTTTCTAAATATTTCTTTGCTGTTTCATAATCGGAAAAATGAATTTTTTGAGTACCAATAATTTGATAATCTTCGTGTCCTTTCCCGGCAATCAAAATTATGACATTATTTTCGCTATTTATAATTGAATATTTAATTGCCTCTTCCCTATCTGGAATTACTTCATAATTATCCTTTGTTATTCCAACTTTAATATCTTCAATAATAGCTAAAGGCTCTTCTGTTCTTGGATTATCTGAAGTAACAATGACTTTATCAGCAAGCTCAGAAGCTATTTTCCCCATTTTTGGCCTTTTAGTTTTATCTCTATCTCCACCTGCTCCAAAAACACAATATATTTTGTGTTGATTGTTTGCCAATTCTCTCAATGTAAACAATGCTTTTTCAAGGCTATCGGGTGTATGAGAATAATCAATTACAACTGTTTTTGATGCTTTTTTTATCACTTGAAATCTACCAGGAACTCCCTCAAATTCACTAATAGCCGATACAATAATCTCAGGATTTATTCCTAAAACAAATGTAGAAGCAAAAGCAGCTGTTAGATTATAAGCATTAAATTTACCAATTAACTTCGCTTTTATAGAATAAACATCTTTATTATGTTTAATATTGAAAGTTAGTCCATCGATAGAGTTATGAAAATCGACAATTTGAAAATCTGCATCGTTTGAAAAACCATAAGTTATAATCTTAGCTTTTGTATCTTTTACCATAAATTTAGAATACTCATCATCACTATTAACAACAGCAAAAGAAGATTCGCTCAATCCATCGAATAAAATCTTTTTAGCTTTGGCATAATCATCCATTGTTTGATGAAAATCTAAATGGTCCTGAGTAAGATTAGAAAAAATTGCAACTTTATAATTTATTGAACTTACTCTATTTAAAACCAGCGAATGTGATGAAACTTCCATTACGGCAAAATTACAACCTTCATCAACCATTTGTTTCATCATATCACATAATTCAACAGATTCAGGTGTAGTTAAATTTGTCTCTACTTTTTTATCGCCTATATAATTGGCAATTGTACCAATTAACCCAACTTTTTGATGATTTTTTTCAATAATCTTTTTGATTATATAAGTAGTGGTAGTTTTACCGTTGGTACCCGTTATTCCCAAAACATTTAACTTATTGGATGGCTCTTTATAAAAAATATGAGCTAACTGAGCCATCGTTTTACGACTGTTACTAACTAATATTTTGGTAACATTACTATGTTCAAAAATATTATCCGGAACGACATTATCGTCATCTAAGACCACTGCAACTGCACCCTTATTGATAGCATCAAGTATAAAACGATGTCCATCAACTTTAGTTCCTTTAATAGCAACAAATAAAGAATTTTTCTTTACATTAGCTGAATTATAAACTATTCCAGAAATATCCCTCTGCTCTACTTTTCCAACAACTTGAATAGCTTTGATATAGTTTAGTAAGTAAGAAAGCTCCATATTTTACTTCTTTTTAGTTTTTGTTTTTTGTTTTGGCATAATATTTGTTGTATTTATATCAAACAAACTTGTATCAATTTTAATCGCAAGTTGTTTTTTATCTTTCGGTAATAAATCATCATTTATTATAAGAATTTTACGCATAATATTTTTAAAAACAGGTGCTGCAACTTGTCCACCAGCAAAGCCACCTTTAGGATCGCTAATTAGAATGTAGCATACTAATTTAGGGTTATTATAAGGAATAAAACCAATAAAAGATGAATTATGCCTTAAATTAGTATGTTTTCCGCTTTCAATAATTTGTGCAGTACCAGTTTTACCACCAATTTCAACAAATTTAAAATCTTCAAAAGCTCTTCTCGCTGTTCCATATTCCACAACCGCTTTCATGTACTCTTTAATTTTATCAGATGTATTTTTAGAAATACAAGTTCTAACAATTTGTGGTTGAATTTCTTCGACTTTATTACTTTGTTTATATACAATTTTTTTTACAATATTTGGTTTATATAAAGTTCCTCCATTAACTAATGCACAGTAAGAAGTTATCATTTGTATCGGAGTAACAGAAACATTATAGCCAAAAGACATATACATTTTGTTAAATTGATTAATACTATTAGGTTTTGGTAAAATACCGTTAACCTCTCCAGGCAACCCCAAACCAGTAATATTTCCAAAACCAAAATTTCTTAAATAATAATAAAAATCTTCAATTCCAATGCGTGTACTAAGTTTAGCCATTCCAATATTGCTAGAATGTGCCAAAATATCTATAGGCCTAACAGCACCAACACCATGGTCATCTTTAATTGTAACATTACTAACTTTAATTGGTTGAGAACAATCAATAATCTCATTATCCTTTACTAGATTGTTATCTATAAATGTAGCCAATGCAATAGATTTAAAGGTTGAACCCGGCTCATAAAGATCAGTAATAGCTTTATTTCTCCTTTCATCATTTGAATATTTCCCATAATCATTAGGATCGTATGAAGGCAAACTCGCTAGAGCTAAAACATCTCCATTTTGAGGATTCATTATTATCCCAATTCCATAATTGGCAGAAAATTTTTTTATTCCCTTATCTAATTCATCTTCAAGTATTTGTTGGTAAACTCTATCAATTGTTAAGAAAACATCTGCACCATCTTTAGGCTGAACACTTAAATCATTCTGTATTTGTACAATTCTGCCTCTTACATCTCTTTCATAATAAATTAATCCTTTCTGTCCACTCAAATATTTATTATAAACTTTTTCAATTCCATCAACTGCTGTTAACTCCTTATTGACATATCCAATTATATGCGATGCTAACTTATTAAACGGATAAGCTCTCAACTGCTTTTCTTCGTAAAATAAACCATCAATTACAAAATTCTTTAATTCTAAAGCCTTATCTAAAGTAACATCCTTAGCTACACAAACATTTCTATTGGATGAATTAATCTTATCTAATAATTCTTGCTTTTTAATCCCAAGCACTGATGAAAATTTATCTGCAATAATTTCTCTTTTCTTTGCATCGCACATTCTGGTATCTACAAAAAAATCAACAACATTTATATTATAAGCAAGAATATCACCATTAACATCACAAATTAAACCACGGTTTGCATAGACTTCTTTAGTTTTGAATTGTTGACGTTCGGCCTTAAATAAATATTCATCATGATGGATTATTTGAAGATTTACTAATCTTACAATTATAATAATCAAAATTACAAAGAACAATATGACAGTACTAAATATTCTGAGGTTATTCATATTTCTTTTCAATAACCTTCATCAAATTGATAAATTCATCTTTAACTAACTCAACCTCATCAACATTAAAATTTTTTATCATTTGTAAATTCTGAGTCGCGATAGGTATTACAATCTCAGCACTTTGATATTTTTGAATCTTAGCAAGCATAATATTTTGCTCATCATTAAGAACTTTCAAAGATTGCTCAATATCTAATTTTTCTTTCTCTATATTTTGAATTTCAATTTTTATTACAACATAAAATATTATAGTTATAACTATCAAACTTATTAAAATGATGTTAAATAATATATTTTTCTTTTGCTTACTCATAGTTTTTCTATAACTCTTAATTTTGCACTTCTAGCTCTAAAATTATTTTTTAATTCATCGTTATCTGGCACAATGGGCTTTTTTGTTAACAATCTAATATTAGGCTTTCTGCCACATACGCAAACTGGAAAATTAGGAGGACAAATACAACCTTTACTCTCTTTATTGAAAATTTCTTTTACAACTCTATCTTCTAAAGAATGAAATGTAATAATACCTAATCTTCCATTTGGTTTTAATAAATCAATTGATTTTTTAACAAATTTTTCAAGAACTTCCATTTCAGAGTTAATATATATTCTCAACGCCTGAAAAACTCTGCTAAGAGTTTTATTAAGATAATTTGGTGGCACAATAATTTTTATTATTTCGACCAAATCAGTAGTATAAACAAATTTATTTTTTTCACGAAATTTTACAATTTCTTTAGCAATCTTTTTAGCATTTTTATCTTCGCCAAATTGAAATATTATATCAGCAATTTTATTTTGTTCAAAATCGTTGAGAACATCTGCAGCAGTCAAGTTTATACTTTTATCTAACCTAAGATCTAACGGTGCTTTATCTCTAAAAGTAAAACCATACTCAACATCATCATACTGAGGGGAAGAAACTCCCAAATCAGCTATTATTCCATCAAATTTATCTACAAATTCTATTTTGGCAATAATATCAATATTTGAAAAATTAGTATTGTAAAATATTATCCTATGGTCATCCTTAAATTTTTCTTTTCCAAAATAGAATGCTTTTTCATCGACATCACAAGCAATAATTTTTGCACTGTTATCAAGTTTAGCAGCTAAATATTCAGTATGTCCACCACGTCCAAAAGTAGCGTCGAAATATACACCATTTTTATCTGTAAAAACATTATCAACTAGTTGTTCTAATAATACACTTTTATGTAAATTTTGGGACATCTAAATCGCCACCCATAACTTCTTGCGTTAAAATTTCATATTCATCTGAAGATATATTCAAATACTTTTCATATTCTTTAGGATTCCATAATTCCAATTTATCAGCCATACCAACAACTAAAATTTCTTTTTCAATATTAGCGTAATCTAAAAGCACTTGTGGCAAAATAATTCTATATTGGTTATCAGCTTCACACTCGTTAGCATGTAGTGTAAATATTCGTAAAAATTTAGCATCTTTAGGATTGAACGGATTTAATTTTGATAGTTTTTGTTCAATTTTTCTCCAACTGCTTAAAGGATAAACATCTATACAATTAAGCACACCTTTATTAATGATGAATTTTTGAGCCTCATCTGGATTAATATGTTTTCTAAATTTAGCAGGAATAATAAAACGATTTTTAGCATCTAACGAAGTATTTGCACTACCTATAAACATTAATGGGATTTTTCTCCACTTTTACACACTTTTCACCACTTACCTTGCAAATTTAACTTAATTTATTCAATTAGTCAAGTTAAATATTACATTTTTTTTAAAATAATTTTTACAATTACCCTCTATATCTAATTGTATATCAATAAATTATCAGTCATCACTTAAATAAACAAAAGTAAAAATTAACATTATTCTTACTATATAGTTAATATTTTACACTATAAGACTTACAAAAATTTGATTGCATTATGAAGAATTCAATTCTTAGGACAAAAACTATTTAGGTAGGATAAATTCAACCAGTGCAATTTTTAAATATTAATTTATGAGTAACCTATTTAATATTATTTTTAAATCAGGATTGTTATTTGGAATTTTTAGGCGTTTTTATTGTTTTATATCTGATATTGAATTGATTTATATCACATCAAAATCCTGGATTATTCTTTTGTGGTTGTGTATTTTGCTCAATTAAATTAGCATTAACAAGATTATCAAATAGAGCATATTCTTTAAAGAATCTGCAATTAGCAACATCGGTAGGGCCATTTCTGTGCTTGGCAACTATAACTTGAGCAATACCTTCTGTAGATTGCCCATCTTTAGTTTGTTTAATCCCATAATATTCCGGTCTGTGAAGAAATATTACAAGATCTGCATCTTGTTCAATTGAGCCTGATTCTCTTAAATCAGAAAGCTGTGGAATTTTATCACTTCTTTGTTCAACAGATCTATTTAGCTGTGCGAGCGCTATTACTGGTATATTGGCTTCTTTTGCCAAAGCTTTTAACGAACTCGATATCATTGATACTTCACGTTCGCGACTTATTTCTTTACTTGTTCCGGCTGATTTAATCAACTGCAAATAATCAATCATAACCAAACCTACTTTTTTTTCAGCCACCATTCTTCTTACTTTAGCACGAATATCTAAAACTGTTTGCAAAGGTGAATCATCAATATAAATAGGTGCTTCCGATAATTTGTACAATGTCTTAGTTAGTTTAGCAAATTCCGAACTTGGTAATTTCCCGGTTCTTACTTGATGAGCATCCAATCTTGCCTCAGCGCAAATCAATCTTAAAGCCAATTGCATAGTTGACATTTCTAAACTAAAGAACGCAACTGGAACATTATATTTCAATGCTGCATTTTTTGCAACTGACAAAGCAAAAGCAGTTTTTCCCATTGAAGGCCTTGCCGCAACTATAATTAAATCAGATTTGTGAAATCCTCCAGTTATTTCATCTAATTTAGTTAAGCCACATTTTACAGAAACATTATGATCTTTTTTGGAATGAACAACTTCAATATATTCGTAAGCTTCTGTGATAGCAGATTTCATATCTCGATAGTTTGCTTTCATTTTTTCTTCTGCTATCTCAAAGATTTTATGTTCAGCTAAATCTAATAACTCATCAACTTCACCTTGCCAGCTTTGAGCAGACTTAGCTATTTCAATATTAGTATTAATTAGTTTACGTTTTATATATTTATCTTGAAGTATTAAAGCATGCTCATCAACATTAATAGTTGAAATAATATTTGATGTTATGTTTAATAATAGTTCTTTATGTTGGTCTATGTTTTTAGCAAATTGTGGATCATTTGATAAATTATCTATAACAGTAATTACATCTACTTTTCTATTTTTTTCGAAAGAATTTACAATAATTTCATAAATTTTCTTAAATATAGGTTCGGTAAAGGCATCAATTGGCAAGATTTCAATAATTCGAGGTATTGAATCATTATCATATAGCATCGACCCAATTACATTCATTTCAATATTTTGATCAACGGGTAACGAAATTTCTGGAACTTGTAATTTATTATCTTTTTTCTTTGCCATATTATTCAAATATTGATTTTTGTTTTAAGATGTTGTTATCGTAATATTTGCGGAATAATTTAACATCTTCCCATGTATCTTTTTTAAGATTTGGGTTTCTTAATAATGCTGCTGGATGATAGGTAACAAGTAGTTTTTTATCCATAAAATCCCAAAATTGTCCTCTATACTGCTGCAGCGTATTTTTTTTTGGTAAAAGATAAGAAGCAGCAGTAAGCCCAACGCATAATATCATTTTAGGATTTACTAATTTAATTTGCTTAATCAAGTAAGGCAAACATTGAGCAACCTCTTCATCTTGTGGGACACGATTCCCCGGCGGACGACATTTAACAACATTTGCAATATAGACATCTTCTCTTTTAAATTTTATTGATTCCAATATTTTATCAAGCAACTGTCCAGCTTTTCCAACAAATGGCCTTCCTTGAGCATCTTCTTCAGCGCCTGGTCCTTCACCAATTACCATAATATCAGCATTTGGATTACCTTCCCCAAAAACAAAATTTGTTCTTGTATTGCCCAATTGACATTTTTTACAATTACATATTGCTTTATTAAATTCATCTAATGATTTAATATTTTCATAATCTTTATTTTCCAATGCTGATGTTAATATATTTAATTTAGGGATAGAAACAGATTTAACCACTTTTTGGGCTGTATCTGGCAATTCTTTTTGATATTCCTTTTCAATAGTTTTTATTTCAGATAGAGATGTTACTTTTTTTGCTATTTCTGAGTTTTCTATTTTATTATGAATTTCTTGCGGTTTTTCTATTTGGATTTGGTGGATTTTAGTAAAATATTTAATTATTTCGTCTTTAGGTATATATAAATTATCGCCTGTTAAATCCTTTTGAAATAATAATGTTTCAATTATTTGTGTAATTATTTTATTCATAATTTACTATATTATCTATTATAATGTTTGCTATTTCGAATTTATGAGAAAGTGGATATTTTATTAAATTATTTGAATTTTTCTTTAAAATAGTAATTGAATTAGTTTCAAATTCAAAACCAGCATTTTTATCATTCAAAGAATTAAGAACAATCATATCAAGATTTTTTTTATTCATTTTCTTTTTAGCATTTTCTAATTCATTATCTGTTTCGAGAGCAAAACCTACCTTAAAAACATTTTGATTATTTTCGGTTAAATATTTATTCACTTCAAAAAGAATATCTGGATTTTCTTCAAGTTTGATAGAATAATCAAAACTACTATCGTCTTTTTTGATTTTATTTTTTGCAACATCGGCAGGTCTAAAATCTGCAACAGCAGCAGCCATGATAATAATATCATGATTTAGAATATTACCAATAATAGCATCTTTCATTTGAAGTGCAGAACGGACATTTATTCTTTTAATTTCAGGATAGATTTCTTCATGAGATGGCCCACTTACAAGAGTTACATTTGCCCCTCTGAGATAACAAGCTTTTGCTATTTCGTATCCCATCTTACCGCTGGAACGGTTACCAATATATCTTACTGGATCAATATCTTCATAAGTAGGACCAGCTGAAACCAAAACTTTCTTACCAATTAAATCTTTTGTTTTTGATAAAATCAATATTTTAATAGTATCAATTATTTTATCAATTTCGGGCATTCTTCCAATTCCAGAAAGACCACTTGCCAAAAATCCTTCTTCTGCTGGTAGTACATAATGCCCTTGTTGTTCTAATTTTTTTAAATTATCCTGGAAGAAAGTATTATTATACATATACATATCAGCAGCAGGGACGAACAAAACTCTATTTCTTGCTGCACAAACCAAGGTTGTTACAGGATTATCAGCAATTGCATTGGTTATTTTTCCAATAGTATTAACGGTCGCCGGGACAACAACAATTAAATCGGCCCACTCTGCATAATCAATATGCCAGGTTTTATGATTATATGGTAAATTAAATATATCCGAAATAACAATATTATTCGTTAAAGTTTCTAATGTTAATGTTGTTACAAAATTTTTTGAAGATGGTGTCATTACAACTTTAACAATTGCACCATTTTTTATTAATTCACGGACTAAAATTGGAGTTTTATAAGCTGCAATTCCTCCACAAACAGCCAAAATTATTTTTTTATCCTTTAGAATATTCATATATTAAATAAAAAGTTTTATTATCCAAAAACAAATAGCTGCTACTAGACCAGATAGTGGTATCGTTAAAAACCATGAGATAACAATTCTATAAGCAACTTTCCATTTAATACCGCCCATACCAGTTGTCATTCCTACACCAACAATAGAACCAGCTATTACATGTGTAGTAGAAACAGGGATTCCCAAAAATGTAGCTAAATAAGTTGTAAGAGCACCTCCAGTTTCGGCAGCAAATCCGTGTACAGGTTTAAGTCTTGTAAGTTTCATACCCATCGTTTTCACAATTTTCCAGCCACCCATAAGAGTACCAATTGCCATAGCCAAATGACATGAAAAAATAATTAATAATGATGGAGTATCTGTAAGTGATAATTGTTTATTTAAAGGAAAATAATTGTATGCAATTAGAAGTGCTGTAATTACCCCCATAGTTTTTTGTGCATCGTTCCCACCATGACCCAATGAATACATCGCAGCCGAAACTAATTGTCCCTTTCTGAAAACCTTATCAACAGTATAAGGTCGCCATTTTCTTAAAAGCCAGTATGTTGAAAACATGATAATAAATGCTACTATTAATCCAAGAGTTGGTGCTAAAGGAATAAATAACATAGCTTTTTCAAGGTTCCACCAATGAATGGCATCCAATCCTCTATAAGCTATACCAGCACCTGCTAATCCACCCATGAGTGCATGAGATGAAGATGTTGGCAATCCAAACCACCAGGTTATTAAATCCCAGAATATTGCACCTAATAGACCTGCTAATACAACATAAACAAAAGTTATATCAGTTTGATCTATTTTTATAATTTTTGAAATTGTACTTGCTACCTTAGGAGCAAATACAAACATCGCAACAAAATTAAAAAAAGCAGCCCAAATTACAGCATATCTAGGATTCAAAACTCTTGTAGATACAATAGTTGCAATTGAATTAGCAGCATCATGAAAACCATTAATAACATCAAATAATAGAGCTACAATAATAGTTCCTGCTACTACCCAAAAAATAGTATCATTCATAATTATTCCTCTTAAGCATTATCAATTGTTATTTCTTCGATTATATTTGCTACATCCTGGCATCTATCTAAAGATTTTTCAACTTTATCTAAAACTTCTTTCCATTTTATTATTTCAACAGCATTTTCACTTTGGAATAAACTCTTTATCGCAGTTCTATAAATTTTATCACCCTCTGTTTCTTTTTTTCTCACACTATCACAGAGTGTTCTAATTTTTTCTATTTCCTTCATATCTTCAATCAATTTCAATGCTTCTTTAATATCATACAAAGAAGATACAATTAAATCCTGAATTAAAAACACCTCGTTTTTGATAGTAGTAATATCATATAGATAAACTCTAGATAAAGCACTATTTAAAGCATCTGCTATATCATCTAATCTTTTAATGAGTTTATAAATTTCTGTTCTTTCAAAAGGAGTAATAAAAGTTCTGTGTAATGCTTCAATGCAGTTAACTTCAATGTGGTCAAGTCTTTTTTCTAATTTTCTAATTTCATCTTGTTTTTGTTCCACTAATGAAGGATTTTTAAATATTTCATTAATCTCATTAGTTAATTTAATAGTTAAGTCAATATGTTCCTGGAAAAATTCAAAAAAATCTACTTCTTTAGGAAGAAAATTTCTAAACATCTTTCAATTTCCTTATATTTGTGAGTTACAAATATAAGAAATATATTTATAATTTTAAAACTTTCAATAATTTAATTCCCCTTTGTGTAAATTAAAGTTATAAAACAAAATCAGTGAAATTATTTATTAATAACCTTAATAATTTTCAACTTTGTTTGTATTTTTAAATTTTTTTATAATATCCTCTTGCTTTTTTCCTAATATTTTTTAAACTATAAAGTTTTATAAAAAACAACTAAAAGGGAAATCATATGTGTGGAATAGTTGGAATTTTTAACATCAAACAAAATAATGAAAGTTTAAGGCAACAAGCACTTGATATGTCTAAAAGATTAAGACACCGCGGTCCAGATTGGTCAGGAATTTTCGCATCTGATAAAGCTATATTGGCTCATGAAAGATTAGCTATTGTTGACCCACAATCTGGTAAACAACCTCTTTATACAAAAGATGGAAAAGTTGTTTTAGCAGTCAATGGTGAAATCTATAATCATAGGGAATTAAGAAAAACACTCAAAAAACCTTATGAATTTTTAACAAATTCAGATTGTGAAATTATTTTAGCTTTATATAGAGAAAAAGGTATTAATTTCATTGACGACTTAAATGGAATTTTCGCGTTTGCTTTATATGATATTGAGAATGATGTATTTTTAATAGGAAGAGATCACATTGGTATTATTCCACTATATCAAGGTTGGGATAAATATGGCAATTATTATGTAGCTTCAGAAATGAAAGCACTCATTGGTTATTGTACAATAATTAAGGAATTTTTACCAGGGCACTATTATTACAGTAAAGATGAAGAACCCAAACGCTGGTATGTAAGAGATTGGTTTGAATATGATGCAGTAAAAGATAATAAAAGTGATATTTTACAACTTAGAAAAGCCTTAGAAGATGCTGTTCACAGGCAGTTGATGTCTGATGTTCCTTATGGAGTTTTGCTTTCAGGTGGTTTAGATTCTTCAATTATTTCTGCAGTAGCAAAAAAATTTGCAGCAAGAAGAGTTGAAAGTGGGGACTTGCAAGATGCATGGTGGCCACAACTCCACTCTTTTGCAGTTGGATTAAAAGGTGCACCAGATTTAAAGCACGCTCAGGATGTAGCTAAACATATTGGAACAATTCACCACGAAATTAATTTTACTATCCAGGAAGGTTTAGATGCAATAAGAGATGTAATTTACCATATTGAAACATACGATACAACTACGATTAGAGCATCAACTCCTATGTATTTGATGGCTAGAGTTATAAAATCTATGGGTATTAAAATGGTTCTTTCTGGTGAGGGTTCAGATGAAATTTTTGGTGGTTACTTATATTTCCACAAAGCACCTAATGCAAAAGAATTTCACGAAGAAACAGTTAGAAAACTTTCAAAACTTCATATGTATGATTGTTTAAGAGCTAATAAATCTCTGGCAGCTTGGGGAGTAGAAGGCAGAGTTCCATTTCTCGATAAAGAATTTATGGATGTTGCAATGCGTCTTAATCCAGAAGATAAACGCCCCGCTGGAAGAATAGAAAAATGGATTTTAAGAAAAGCATTTGAAGATTATTTACCCGAATCTGTTGCATGGAGACAAAAAGAACAATTTTCTGACGGAGTTGGCTATAGCTGGATTGATACACTAAAAGCTGAAACCGCCAAACTTGTATCCGATGATGAGTTAGCCAACGCAAAATATCGTTTTCCTATTAATACTCCAACAACAAAAGAAGAATATTTTTACCGTTCAATATTTGAAGAATTCTTCCCCGGTGATGATGCTGCTAAATGCGTTCCATTTGTTCCATCAGTTGCATGTAGTACTGCGGAAGCATTAGCATGGGATGAATCTTTTAAAAATATGATAGACCCTTCCGGTAGAGCTGTTAAAGATGTTCACCAAGAAGGTTATAAATAAAATAATTGAATCAAAAAAAGCCTTCTACAAAATTGAGAAGGCTTTTTTATTGTAATATTTTGCTAATTTTTCACTTATTTAATATCATTTTACGACTTATTTTCATATTACCATTTTGCAATTGATAAATAAATATACCACTACCTAATTTTCTAGCATCAAAAGTAACTTCATAATTACCAGCCTCTTTAACTTCATTTACTAGCGTTTCTATTTCTTTACCTAATACATCATACACTTTTAGTGATGTTACATTATTTGAATATTCAACAGGTATAGTAAATCTAATTTTAGTCATTGGATTAAATGGATTTGGATAATTTTGTTCAAGGCTAAATTTTAATGGCAAAACTCCATTAACGTTTATTTGATACGAATAATTATATTTACCATCATTATCTATAATTTTTATTCTATATTCTTGATTTTTCATTATCAAAGAATTATCTATAAAATTATAAAAATTTGTTTTATTAGTATTACCATTAGCTGCTACTTTACCAATTGTTATCCATTGTTCGTTTAAAAGTTTTTGTACTTCAAATTCTTTAGTATTAATTTCTGATTTTGTTTCCCAACTTAATAAAATTTTATTATTATCAATTTTACCATCGAAAAATGATAACTCCACTGGTAAAGGGAAACTAATATTTTCATGAGCACCTATATAAGGGCTATTTGGATCTCTGCTATTACCATCAAAATCATCTACTACTTCTAAAATTGGAAAACCTTGTAAATTAGGGTCTATAGCATCAACAATAAGATGTAAATCTCCGTTTAAAGTATCAATAAATTGAGGAAAATAAATTCTTGAATTCTGATCATTATTAGAACCTACTGCAATTCTCCAATCATTAATAGTATTTCTAACATTGCCATTATAATACCCAATTGGTTCTGATTTATTTATAAAAATATTGTAATCTGAAATTAATCCAGTAGGATTTGTAGAACTACCACCATAACGAATAACATAATGTTTCGCACTACCTTTAAAGTGACTTCTTAAGTTACCAAAAATATTATTCTTGAAAACTCGATTAACATTAGCTACATCACTTTGAAATGCATAAGTCGAATATGAAGCACTATCTACTATACCACCTAAATAAATAGAATTATAGAAATATTTATTACTACCTGCTGCATCATAAATTCCTTTTAAAGATGTATTTTTAGATAAATTAACTCCTAATGTTATCATATTATTGTATATTAAAGAGTTATTTGCTGTTTTATAAATACCAACAATATTAGAATTATTATCTCCTCTTAAGTTAAAAATTTTATTTGAATAAATAGTGCTATTTGTACCAGATAATATACCTGCAATCCATATACTAGCTGGAATTTTATTTTCAATATTACTAATAATATTTTTAGAAATAAAATTATTAGTACCAGCTGTAGCACAAATTCCTGCAGTTGGAGTACTACCACCACCTGTAGGGTATTTATTGTATGAAATTATATCTGAAATATTATTTTGCGTAATATCATTTAATAATCCATTTGTTACTCTAATAGCATATGTCAACCCAGAAGATACAGAAACTCCAAAGTTACTAAGATTATAAATATTATTGCATTATATTACATTAGTAGCACTCGAAGAAACATCAAGCCCTATTATATGTGTTGCTAAAAATGTTTTATTCTCTTCTCCAGCAAACAAAGAGTTAGGTGTTGATATACTACCAATTGTATTATTAGCAATATATTTATTAGCCGTTCCAGCAATTTGAATACCTTTAAGTGTTCCGCTTGAAATAGAGTCTATACCAATATTAGCTAATCCACTAATAATATTGTTGTAAACTGTATCTGTAACACCGGTATTACTTCCTGATAAATTCATTCCAACCATCCAGGTGGGCTGAGTTGAAATAAGTTTAATATTTCCAGCACTATCAGATGAACCAATAACATTATTATTAACATTGAACTTTCCTGATGTAATTTGAATACCACACCAAGTACCTCCACCTGTTGTTATTTTTAATGATGTCAGAAAATTAAAATTTTTAATTTTATTATTAGCAATAAGATTATTTCCGACATTTGCAGTAAAACCTAAATTGATACCAACAAATCTACTGGTTGTTGATGTATCTGTAATTTTCCACAAACCATTTGCATATGGTTGACTACCACCAATATAATTGTTTTCTATAATGTAATTTGTACCAGATGTAATTGTGATTGCTGTTATTGTAGCACTATTAACACCTGAATAGGGATCAGTTTGATAAAAATGATTGTTTCTTATATACCATGAACTATTATAACTTGACAATAATATAGCAGATTGTGTAGTTGTCAGACGCCAATTATAAAATTTACAATTTTCGATTATATTATATTGATTTGAAATTGTAGAAGAACCATAACTATAAATTAGTACATTTGGATAAGATGTATTAGATGTAACCTCACAATTAGATATTTTATTATAATTATTCCCTGTTCCACTTGTTGTTGTTGAAAAATTAATTACTCCCATTGTACCAGAAGTATTTGCATTATTTCCTTTGATAATTAGGTAAACTAAATTATTATATTGTGCATTATTTAAATATTGTATTGCTGGATAATTACCAATAGTACTTATTTGCATTAAATTGATAGTATCCACTCCTCCCGGTCTACCATCAATAGTAAAATATTTAGCACCATTAAATTTTATAGTATAATTTGCTGTTGGTGGTTGCAAAACGAAATTTTTGTTATTGATTGATGGCCTTATAATAACTCTATTATCCTCGTTAACACCAACAATATATGGTAAATTAATCGGGAATGTTTCTAAAGCCTTATTGTAATCATCATTAATTTCCAAAATTGTTGTACCATTAACGCCCTTTAAAGCCATATCATTAAGAGCATCTTGAATTTTAATATAATCTCCCTGCTCACCAATTTTGATTAAACCATTAACATAAGGTGCCAAAGTGATACAAGAATCTATAAGGGGAGTACTTAATTTACTTTCTGTAATCGAATAAACTTTAAAATAATACTTAGTATTTGTTTGCAAACCTGTAGCTTGATAAGTAGTTGTATTTGCCGTAAGTGGAGAACCAGTAATTAGAGTATAATTAACTCCATCAATAGATCTATAGATAATATATCCCTTTTCATTAGTTGCGTCATTCCAATTTAATCGTAAAGATGTTGCCAATATGTTTGTAAATACTAATTGAGTTGGAGGATTGGGTATAGCATTGGATGGAGTAAAAGATAATACTACTCTTTGTCCATCACTATCCGAACTCAACTCTGCTATATCACCAGCATCACTTATATTTATTAAATTATTAGTTACTGTAGTTGTAGTTCCAATTGTATATGGAGATAAACTCTTTACTGATAGTAACTTTGTGTTTGCTTTTGAAAATGAAAAACCAATTGAAGCTGTTACAATATTACTTCCTGCAGCTATTTGCATTTTTCCATAAATAAATTCTATTTTACCAGTTTCATAAAGTAATAATTGAAATGTAGAAGTCTGGCTATCAGTAAGAGCATTTTTTGATATAACAAAATCTCTCCACTCAACTACTAAAATCCTATTAGGTGCATTTCCAATTACCTTTTTTAATACTCTACTTTTAGGATTTAAAGCCTGATTTTCAGTTTGGTTCAAATCATCCCAAAAGGGTGTTATTAAAGGAAGGTTAGAGGTTGTTGCTAGATCATTAATACCTGTATTTGATATTAAACTTGTACCTAATCTAAGCAATCCATTAGAATTTACAGAAAAATGCTGGTATGGAATTCCCATAAATACAAACTGAAAGCTAATTTCGTGTAATTGTGATGCAAAATCTCCTGTAGCATTAGTTGGTAAAAGAATGACCTCTGCATCAGTCATATCAACTAAGCTACCATTATTTGATGATGTAAAGGTATAATTTGCTGTGCTTTGAGCAAATAATATTATAAAACTAAAAAGAAGGAATAATATCTTTTTCATATTACCTCATAGTAACAATAATATTTATTAAATATATAAAAAATCATAATTTTTTCAAAATAAATTATGTTTACTATTTATTATTTTTTTTAAAAGAATATTATTTAATACATTTTATCAATTTTTATTCCAAATAATAATTTTTTAATTAACCAAGGAAAATACAAGAGTAATTTATATTCAAAATAAAGATAAAATTGGTATCATTTAATACTCTTACATCAAAGATTAATTGCTCTATTTTTTTGACTTATCATTCCAAATAACCAACATTTATTATTATCAATCTTTATTTGTAACTTTTTCTAACTTCTTTATGTCTTAATAATTAAGTTGCATAATAGTTTAATTATAGTTATATTTTTTTAACATAAAAAAATCTTATGAAAAAATTAAGCGATCAGGAAATAATAAATTCCATTTTAAAGGGAAACACCGAAGACTTTAAATATATTATCGATAGATATAAAGATAAAGCATTTTCATTATTAGTTCGTATGATTAAAAATCAACAAGATGCAGAAGAAGCTTTGCAAGATAGCTTTCTTAAAGCATACAAAGCATTACCTGGTTTCAAATGGGAATCGAAATTTTCATCCTGGTTTTATAGAATTGTTTATAACACAGCTCTTACAAAAATTGCAAATAATAAAACAAATATTGAAACTATAGATATTGAGTTTGATGATAACGACGAACCAGTTAATGATTTATCAAGTTTATATGATGACAATGATATGCAATTTTCTGATATTACAAATTTTAGTGAAATCATTAATAATCTTTTGGCAAAATTACCAGTCAGATATAGTGCTGTTATATCTATGTTTTATCTTGATGAGATGTCTATTGAAGAAATTGCAAGTTCTACTGGTATGACTGTAACTAATGTTAAAGTTACATTACATCGTGCAAGAAATTTATTAAAAAGCATTGCAGAAAAAACCAATATTAAGCATGAAATTTATTAAGGAATATAAACAATGAAACATTTAACTTCTCAAATCATTAATGAATTCTTTGATAATCAATTAAATTATCAAGATAAATACTATTTAGAAAATCACATAAAACAATGTTCCGAATGTTATAATCTTTTTACTAAATATGAAAGAATTCATAGTTCTTTAAAGTCACTTGATATTTATGAAGCCCCTGCTAATTTTTCTCAAATAATTCTCGATAATATATATAAAGAAAAGAAAAAAGAAGATAGAACAGATACAATTGTTTTATCATCAATAATTGGATTTATTTTTTTGGTTTTAACAACTTTATTTATTATATTAAGAATAAATATTCAAAATAGTAATATTATAACAACAAAAAAGGAAGTTAATTTTTTCACAAATTTAAATATACTTTTTCAATTTGTTAAGTCTATAAACATTGAAATATCTAACGATATAATTATGCTAGGCTTTGTAATTTGTATACTTATAATTTTTTATGCAATAAACGAAATATATAATAAAATAAAAGTTATATCAAACATAAACAATGAAACTAGATAAGTTTACATATCTCGCAATATTGGCCATTTTTATTTCTGGTTGTTACACACAAATAGAGTTTAGGGATTATAACAATTATAATGCCCCTAATACTACGTCCTATGATACTAAGGGAAGTACGCAACAACTTGATTATAATAATCAATCAAATTACAATTCATCATCTAATAATTTAGAAGATTTAGCACAGCCATATTATTTTCCAAGAGTTTATTCGACTTATTATTATCCATCATACTCATTCAATTACTTTTATGATAACCTATTAACACCATATAACTATGAATATTACGAATATTACTATAATTACACACCAACATGGTGGAGATGGTGGCATTGGAATTATCCTTACTGGTATAGACCATATTATTACTCCGACTTTTATTGGAGACCATGGTGGTGGTATCCCCCTATTTACATTTATGTTGATAACAAACCCAAAGATGAAAAACCAAAAGATATTAGAAATTACAACAACATTAATAGAAATGATGATGGTTCTAGAAATTCTTCAAATTCGTCACTGCCATCATCCAATACACCATCTTATCAAAATACAAGAAGTAATAGAGATTATAACAACTCTAATCGTGGTGAGCAGAATAAACCGTCAAATAATGCTCAACAACCTTCTATCAATAGAAGTAACAGAAACGATGATGCGTCAAAAAATACACCAAATAACCAGAGTGGAAATAGAAATATTACACCATCAAATACTGGAAATCAACCAAAACCAGAAATTAATAATAGAGGCTTGGAAAATCGTAGTAACCCAGAACCACCAAAAGCTCCAGAACCTACAAAACAGGAAAGAAGCAATAGATCTAATATAGATCTAATTAGGAAATAATTATGAAAAAGTACTTTTATCTAACATACATCATATTTTTAATTTTATTTATAAATGGTTGTTATACGCAATTAGCTATTACAGAAAACGAATTTATTGAATACAACTATAACGATAGCACACGTTATCATCAAAATAATAATTCTTTTTATGGTAATTCAATTTATTATTATGATACTAAACCTTGGTGGCTAATTGAATTTAATTATTTTAATAGTAATGTTGGCAATAGCTATTCAAGTAGTAGTTATTCAGCACCTGCCGTTTCATCGAGTAATACTTCTATAAATGAACCTCAACCAGTAGCTAATAGTAATAGAAACGATAATTCATCAAGTAAATCTAAAACAGAAAGCACAAACAATACCAATAGCAACCAAAACACTAACAAAAGATCTGAAAGAAATTCTGATGGTAGTAGAGGGAAATAACAATGAAAAAAATATTATTTATTCTAAGTTTTACATTACTATTATTAGCACAAACAACATCTGATGGGCTAAGATTATCATATCATGGATTAGGATATAGCCCACGAAGTATTGGTATGGGAAATGCATTTAACTCTGTTAGTGATGATTATTCCGCTTTCTTTTTTAACCCAGCAGGTTTAGGCTTGATAAAAAAACAAGAATTCTCTTTTGGATTGGATTCTTATACATTTAACAACAAAGTAAAATTTTTTAATACACAAACAACATCTGATTTAAATAATATAAATCTCTCTAACATTACATATGTTTATCCATTTCCAACAATTAGGGGTAGTTTTGTTTTAGGTCTCTCCTACAATATCAACAAAGATTTTACAGAAATTAATAAACATAGAAGTATAAATCCTAATTCTACATACATTTCCTATCTAACCAAAAATCTATCTGATACAACAGATATCCCCTATTTTTTGATACTAAGGCCAAAGAATTCTCCGTCACCACTGACAAAGGATCTTTTGCAAACAATTGACAACAGAAAAGATGGAAATCTACGAAGTTTATCAGTAGCAGGTTCACTTGAAATAGATAAAGATTTATTTTTTGGTATAGATATAGATTTTATTAACGGAAACTACAAACAATCGAATTCATTCAAAGAAGAAGATATTAATGGTATTTATTCAGGCATTACACTTGATCCCTCAGATCCCAAAAGTACAAACTTTAATAATTTTATAATGGAAAAACAAATAAAATGGAACTTAGCCGCTACTAGTTTTAAGTTTGGACTACTTTATCAACTAAAAAATATTGCTAGATTTGGGTTTACATTAGGCTTACCAACAAAATATGAAATAGAAGAAAATTATTCAGAAAACGCAAACGCAGTATTTAATAATATACCGTTAAAATACCCATATCAATATACAGACAAAGTAAAATATTCAATTATTACACCGTATAATATCACTATTTCAGCATCAACATTTAAATTTAATACATTATTTGCATTAGATTTAAAATACATAGATTATTCCAAAATTGAAATAGAAAACAAAGAAGGTTTATCTCAGGATTTTGTAAAAAAATACAATGACAAAATAATTAATGAGTTACAAAGTATTTATGATATCAACATTGGTGCTGAACATCATATTTATGATATCGGTTTAAGACTAAGGGCTGGTTTCATTACACAAAACTCAGCATATAAATCCGATAATTCAACTTTCAATAAAAAATTTGTAACTTTTGGTTTTGGGTACTCATTAACAGACTATACAAGCTTCGATTTTGGCTATGTATATGGATGGTGGAAAGATATCGGCGATAATTATGGATCAAATTTATCAAGAAATTATCAAGATGTAACATACAAAGTGTTGAAAATTGGAATATCAACAAGATTTTAGTTTACACCTAGTTCTTCAAAAAATTTAATAATAATTTCATCATTAATATATGGTTTAAAAGCTCTT
>DAOSCP010000011.1:0-91544 GCA_035361425.1 Ignavibacteriales bacterium
AGCAACTGCTATTTTACCTTCAGTAAGCTGCAATCTCATCCAGATTTTTTTCATTTCATTGAAATCTTTACCTATAAAACTAAAAAATTCATCATTTGCTGAGCCACTTTTTAAATAAAATACTTTCAAATTACCCTTCGCCATTGTAAAATAATCAAATGCACTATTTGCATTGGTAATTGTAATATTAGTGCTTTTATTTCCTATAATTGTAACTTCTGCATAACTGCTAGTAAATAATAATAAGAATATTAGTAAATATTTCTTAATTTTCATTTTTTCCTCCATAATTAGAACATTACACTAATACCGGCATGGTAAAAGTTTGATTTATAATTAATTTTATCTATATTCTGTTGTGTCCACTGTGCTTTTAATACAACCTCTGTAATAGGTCGGTAAACTATACCAAATGAATACTGTTGCATTCCATCTTTAAATCTTGCATCTAATCCATCCTCATAATAAGAATAACTAACATATGGCATAAATTCATCTGTAATATTATAACCTAATGATAAATAATAAAACAACTTATCATATGTATCACCTAAAAATAATCTATTTTCTGAAACTTTTTGTAATTGTGTAAACATCTGTTGTAATTGTAATTGTTTTTGTTGGATCTGGCTTAACAATAACATCCTTTGCTTCTTTAAATTGATATAATTAGGGTCAGATGGAGAAGGTAAGTTAATATTATTGTATGTATCATTTAAATTATCTAATTCATTAGATAAATTATATAAATCACTATATTTTTTTACAATAACATTTTTAGAATAATTTTTAATAAAATCTTTATGTGCTGCTTTTAATTCACCCTTAACACTTATTAACTCAGCTTCAAATAATATATCATTAAATGAAAATGATAAATCTGTACCAAATCTATATCTTACTATATTAGGATTTAAATTAGAACCTTCGAACAAATCTGCCAAATTATTCCTATCATAAGTACCAGATATTCCAAATTTTAATGTTCTATACTTTAACCCAATTCTTCCACCTACCATCTTAAACTTAGTTGTATCTTGTCCTCTATAAATAACTCCAGATGGATTTGGTGCAATATATTTTTCTTCACTATTACCTGCAAAAATAGCATAATTAGCTGTAATATCTTCCGTTACATCAACATTGCCCTGGATTTGTACATTAGCATTAGTTGGAACGAAATTCTGAATTGCTATAATTTCATTAATGGATGCTTCATATACCAATGGTCTGAATAAATAAGGAATAATAGGCATTCTATTTTTAATTTCATTAAAATTATTAAAAGCTGGTATAAATAAACCTATTTTAACTGTGAAATAATCATTATAACTATATCGAACCCAGGCTTCTTCTAACTTTATATTACCATAATTTTTTTCTAAATTAAAATTATTATTTAACTCTAAATTGACAAATGAATTAAAATTACCCCATTTACCTTCAAACTCTTTTGAAAAAAATAAATTTAATTGTTGCATATTAAAAGTATTTTTACTGGTATTTCTAAACCTTACATTATCACCTTGAAGCTGTGGAGGTAATAAGTTTCTAAGGGCTAGCTCAGTTGGATTATTAACATCGAAAGCTTTGTAAACGGTATTATTTAATACAATATCATAACCATCATTGTACTGAAAAAATGTTTGGTAATAACCAAAAATATTCTAATCATTTTGAGCATAAATGTTAAGCAATAACATTAATAATAATGCTAATTTTTTCATTGTATTCTCCTCTTTACTTGTTTTAAATTTGATTTTACAACGACACTAAAGTTACAGAAAATTTTTTAAAGTATCAAATATTAATATATATTATTTACAAATAAAAATAAACTTTATTATAAGTTCTTATAAATTTATATAATACCTCACCCCTATACCAAAATCCATATATAAATTTACTTTGGGAAATAATCCTAAGATTGGACTTACATATAAATAATAATCAGTTGGCGACTCTATTATATACGAAAATAACTTAACATTTGCCTTGGCTCCCAGTATATAATCACCAGAAAAATTAGTTGAATAACTTAATCCCAATCCATAATTAAAGTGGAATTTCTTTTCGTATATGGAAATGTAATTATAATTTACTAAATTATAGACTATCGATAAATCCATTGCCCCATTTGTCTTTAAATAAGAATATCCCAATACTCCATCTATTGATGATTTATTATCTAGCCAATACTTATAACCAATTCCAATAGGTTCTCCTAAATTAAGACCAAATCCTAAACCTGCATCCTGCCCAAACAAAAGTTTTAAATTAAATACAATTATGAAAATTATCATTTTTTTCATAACAACTCCAAAATTTTATCAAAATAACTTAAAGAATAATTTGCTTTGGAAGTTTTTAATTTACCATATCCATAATCAACATAGCAAGTATAAGTATTTGCCTTATTTCCACATTCTATATCCAATTCGGTATCTCCAACCATTAACACATTTTCGGGATTTACTTTTAAATTATTAATAATCCACAACAACGGCTCTGGGCTAGGTTTAATTTTCATTTCTGGTCTTCTGCCAACTAATAGATCAAAATATTTATTCATATTAAAATATTCTATAATTTTTTCGAGCTGGTCTTGCGCTTTTGTTGTTAAAATAGCTGTTTTAATATTTCTATTTTTTATAATATCGAGAGTTTCTTTTACTTTTGGGAAAAGTTCTGTATACATTAAATTGTTGAAATATCTTTGTTTATAAACATTAATGAAATGTTCTATATCATTAACTTCGATATTAAAATAATCAAAAATATCTTTGAAGTGATAACCTATAAAATTAATAAAATCCTCATATGGAATATGATAATCTATGCCCAAAACTTCAAATGTTTGCAACATGGTTTTATAAATTGTAGCATCAGATTTCATTAAAGTTCCATCTAAATCAAAAACTATAAGTTCAAATGTTTTATTTTTTTGCATAATATTAAACTTTTTTTTTATATTTGTAAATCTAAAATTTTAATTACAAATTTAAACAAATTATTTATGAATAGCAACTAAAGGGGTTTTTATGTCAGGTCATAGTAAATGGGCTACAATTAAAAGGAAAAAAGCTGCAATTGATGCAAAAAGAGGTAAAATATTTACTAAGTTGATAAAAGAAATAACAGTTGCTGTAAAACAAGGCGGCCCTATACCAGAAAATAATCCAAGATTACGCTTAGTAATCGATAACGCAAAGGCTGTTAATATGCCTGCAGATAATATTGAAAGAGCTATAAAAAAAGCTTCTGGCGAAATGGATGGAGTAACCTATACAGAAATTACTTATGAAGGTTACGCTCCTGCTGGAGTAGCTCTTTTAGTCGAAGTTGTTACAGATAACAAAAATAGAACTGCTGCTGAAGTTAGACATATTTTTAGCAAATACGGCGGTAACATGGGAGCCGAAGGTTCTGTGGCATGGATGTTCGATAGAAAAGGTGTTATCACTGGTCCTCTTAACGGAAAATCAGAAGATGAAATTATGGAAGTAGCAATTGAAGCCGGTGCTGATGATTGCGAAGTTGATGAAGGTTATTTTGAAATGTTCACTACAATTGAAAGTTTTGAAACTGTCAGAAAAGCTTTAATTGATAAGAACATACAAATTGAAAATGCTTCTTTGCAATGGGTACCTAAAAATAGAGTTGGTGTATCCGGCGAAGATGCAGAAAAAGTTATGAAAATTATTGATATGTTTGAAGATAATGATGACGTTCAAAATGTTTACTCTAATGCAGATTTTCAATAAAATATAACTAATTTAATTTAAAGATTGCACAGTTGGAAATATAAATCCAATTGATTGCAATCTTTTTTATTTTTAATTAATTAGGATGATAAAATGGATTTAAAACAATTTATCCGTAACATTCCAGATTTTCCTAAGCAAGGTATTTTGTTTAGAGATATCACAACTTTGCTTAAAGATCCAAAATCTTTTAACTATGCATTAGATGAACTTTACAATTCTATTATCAATAAAAATATCACAAAAGTTGTTGCAATTGAATCCAGAGGTTTTATTTTTGGCTCTCTTCTTGCCAATAAATTAAATGCCGGCTTTGTTCCAATAAGAAAACCAAATAAACTACCAGCAGAAAAAATTGCCGAAGAATATGCACTCGAATATGGCACTGATAAAATTGAAATACATAAAGATGCTATTACAAGTTCCGACAATATTCTTTTACATGATGATTTATTAGCTACCGGTGGAACTATGCTTGCTGCTTGTAAATTAGTCGAAAAACTCGGCGGAAAAATTTCTCAAATTTCATTTTTAATTGAATTAGAAGCTCTAAACGGTAGAAACTTATTAAAAGATTATAATGTTACTTCAATAATAAAGTATTGAGAAAAATATTGGAAATAATTCCTAAAATATCGGATTTAAACCTCAAATATGATTTACATTACTATTTAGATATTTTTGATAATTCATATTATTTTAAATCACCAGAAACTAAAATTGAAATTTTAGCAATAGATAGTTTATATAATTTCTTTTCTATAAATAATATATCAGAACTAAAACAAATTTTAAAGTTTAAGTTTATCAATTTTAATTCTAACAAATTACATCGAATACCTATTTTACTCGGTGCTTCTGCTTTTAGTAAAAATGAAAATTGCTCATCATCATTTCATAAGAATAATTGGTTTATACCCAAATATTTAATTTACAGAGATTTTCAAAGTACTAAAATTGTTCACTTTACATTTAAATCCGATGACAAAATTATTAACAAACAAAATTATAATAATCTAATCAATAAACTAAAAACTTTCTCTCCTAAAAATAATTCAAATATAGCAATTAAAGAAAGTAAAATTACAAATTTATCACAATTCGAAGAATATGTTAAAAATATAGTTACAGAAATTCAAAATAATAGTGTTTCTAAAGTTGTATCAGCAATTAAAAACACATATATTGTTAATGAGTTAAAACCATCCATTATAATGGAAAAAATACAACAAATACAAAATACTTATATTTATGCTTTAAGAAAAAATAATGCATTATTTTTTGGTGCATCACCCGAAAATTTTTTAACTTATATCAACAATAATCTTATAATAGATTCTTTAGCGAGTACAGCAAAATTAAATTCTAATTACCAAAGTATTTTGCAAAGTGATAAATTTAGAACTGAGCAACAAATTGTTAGCAATTTTATTCATAATATATTAAAAAAATATTCTGAAAATATCAATATTGATGAAACACAAAAATATAAAATAATGAGCGATCTTGTCCATTTAAGAACAATTTTCACTACTCAAGTTAAAAACTTTGAAGATATTTTTTCAATTATCGAAGATTTATTTCCAACACCTGCAGTATGTGGTTTCCCCAAAGAAAAAGCATACAATATAATTTTACAAAATGAACCTTTTAATCGAGAACTATATAGCGGTATCAATGGTTATATTTCCTTTGATTCCATCGAATTAGCTGTATCAATAAGATGTGGATTATTAGAAGAAAATAACTTAAATATATACGCTGGTGCTGGATTTATAAAAGAATCAGATATCAAAGAAGAATATAACGAAATTCTTAATAAAATCAACACTATAACCAGTATACTGAAATAAATGTATAATTACAATAATAACTATTTATGGTCTTATATCTTTTTTAATTATTTATCAAAACTTGGTGTTAAATATGCTGTTGTATCTCCGGGAAGTCGTAACACACCTATTAATTGTGCTTTAGAAGATATAAGCAATATTGAAAAGACAGTTATCTTAGATGAAAGACAAGCAGGTTATTTTGCGCTCGGACTAGCAAAATCAACCAATTCTCCTGTTTTAATTTCAACAACTTCTGGTACTGCTGTTGCTAATTTATATCCTGCTATAATTGAGGCTTATAAAAGTCGTATTCCTTTAATAATATGCTCTGCTGATAGATCTTACGAAGAATTATTTACAGAATCTAATCAAACTATAAATCAAAATAATTTATTCGCAAACCATATTAACTGGTTTTACCAATTCCCTTTACCAGATTTATCATCCGTAGGTATAAACACACTTAAACAAATAGCCGAAAATACACTTTTACAATGTTTTTATAAACGAAAAGGCCCAGTACATTTAAATTTACCTTTTAGAAAGCCTCTTGAACCTTCTAGTTATAATATTTTTTTTGATTCTAATCTATTAAACGAATTGTTAAATATAAACAAACAATCACTTTTAATTGATACATCCAATTCTATTAATATTGGAATTATTTCTGAATTTTTAATTAAAAGTTTAAATGGTATAATTGTTATAAATCCAAATGTGTATACAGATGATTTCATAAACGAAATAAATATAACATCAGAATATTTAAACTTTCCGATATTTGCAGATGCATCATCTTCAATGAGATTTTATAACTTAAAAAATGTAATTAATAATTATGAAGCAATTTTAAGAAACGATGATTTCCTCACTAAAAATTCTCCTGACATTGTTTTTATTTTTGGCAGAAATAATACATCCATAAAGTTAAATGATTTTTTAAATAAATACACTAAAAATATCATAATAATTGATGAAGAATTAAGCTATAATACAAATTCACATGTTCATAAATTATTTATCAAAGCTAATCCACTTGAATTTAATAAAGCTATTAATTTATATCTTTCAAATTTTAACTTGCAAAAGAATAATACCTTTTTAGTTAAATACATTGAAGAAAATTCACGAATTGAAAACAAGAAAACTTTCTTTTTGAACCAATCAGAGAATAATGAAATAAATTTTATTTTAAAGTTATTTGAAAATATCCCCGATGAAAGTAATATATTCATTGGTAACAGTCTACCAATAAGAATCATTAACATTTTTACGGATAAAAATGATAAAAAGCATAAAATCTATGTAAATCGTGGTGCCAGTGGAATTGATGGACTAATTGCAACTGCCTTAGGAATATCTAAAAATCAAAAAAATAATTATCTTATAATTGGCGATTTATCTTTTAATTACGATTTGACAGCTCTAAGAATAGCTTTAGAAAACAAAATAAACTTAAATATCATTATTCTGGATAATAAAGGTGGTGGAATATTCAATTTACTACCAATTTCCAAAGAAGAAAAATATTTTGATAAATATTTCAAAACACCAATCAATACTAATTACGATTTTGTAGCCCAACTATTTGATTCTAATATTTATTATCCAACAACTACAGAAGAATTCGTATTTTTATTAAAAAACAATTATGAAAAACTTATAAATCTTTATATAATTTCATCAGACTCCGAAAAATTAGCATTAACTCTTGAAAATTATTATAGATTTGTAAACCAATAAATAAGGGGCAATTTTGCCCCTTTATTAAAATACTTCATTGACAAGCTTAAAATATGCTCTATCTTCGTTACAAACAGGACAATGTTCTGGGGCCCTTTCACCTTCATGAATATGACCGCATTTGAGACAAAGCCATTTAACTTTTTCAGTTTTACGATATAATGTACTATTTTTAATATGTTCTGCTAATGCTGCAAATCTTTCTTGATGATGTTTTTCGATTTTTGCTATAAGTTTAAACATAGAAGCAATTTCTGGGAAACCTTCTTCTTTGGCAACTTTAGCAAATTCGGGATAAAGTACTTCATATTCATGATTTTCACCACTAGCAGCCATTAGTAAATTATCGTAAGTAGATTTTACTTTTCCTGCTGGATAACTAGCATTAATTTCAACATCTCCACCTTCTAAATATTTAAAGAAGATTTTAGCGTGTTCATACTCATTTAATGCAGTTGCATCAAAAACATCAGCAACCGCAACAAAACCTTCTTTTCTTGCCTTTTCAGCAAAAAGATTGTAGCGATTTCTAGCTTGAGATTCTCCAGCAAATGCAGCTAAGAGGTTTTTTTCTGTTTTTGTTCCTTTGATACTTTTCATTTGTACCTCTCATGTTTTATTTTTTTAACCATTTTTCGAGGATGTTATTAAATTCATCCTCTGTTAATTGCGAATTATCATATTTTTTATTTATAAGTCTTTGTCTAAGTGCTTCATAAAGAATAACTGCAGTAGCCACAGATACATTAAGACTTTGAACCATACCAAACATAGGTATAAAAATTCTTTTATCAGCATTTTTTAATGCTTCTTCAGATACTCCCCTATGTTCATTTCCCATTACAATTGCAATTTTTTGTGTAAAGTCAATATCATAAATGGAAACAGCCTCTGGTGAACAATCTGTTGCAACTATTGTAAAACCTTCTTCTTTTAATTTTGAATAACATTCACTAACATTTTTATATTTTTCTGTCTCTACCCACTTGCCCGCTGAAGCTGAACTTTGTTTACCTATCTTTTTAGGAAATTCTTCGATATAATAAAGTAATGATACTTTAGGCACTCCGACAGAGTCACAAGATCTTAAAATGGCACTTACGTTATGTGGATCATGAATATTTTCTAGTACAACTTTCAAATCAAATTGTCGTTTTGAAAGTACATTTGTTAACTTATTGACTCTTTTTTCAGTTCTACTTCTATTACTTTGCTGCATAATCATGAATAATTATTTTGTAAATAATCGTATTATCTTCAATTCTAGCTCTATCGATTTTAATTTTTTTAGGGTTTACTTTTTTATTATCTTCTATGTAATCAATTGCTCTTTGTATTGCTTCATCTTCTGTTTTTGTCCAGAAATCGCATTCTGGAAAGATTGGAATTTTTGAATTGTAACCATCAAAAGATTTTTCAATCAATAAATCAATTATCATTTAACAACTTTTAACTATTATTTAATGTAAGAATAATAAAAAAATATGTTATTTGCAAATTTTTTTACTAAAATTGGAAATAAATAAAGGGTTGTATATCACTGGTTTTAAATTGTAAAACTATAAATAAAATTACTAAAACATAAGCTATTTGTAATGAGAATGTTAACTCTGTAAATGCTAACTTGAATAAATCTTCAATATCTTTTGTTATATAATGTAACGCATAACCAATTAGCATTACCAACAATATTGTATTATATACTTCTGGAAACATTCTTAAATTTTCTAAATTTATTCCATGTGATATTTGGTATAGCATCATGATTGCATGTTGAAAATCATTTGCTCTAAAAAAAATCCAACAAAAACAAACAATATGGAAAGTAATTAACCAACCAATAAATCTTGTAAAAGGATTTTTTTCATAAAATTTTGGTAAGTTGAATAATTTTTCAATTGCAAGCCAAAACCCGTGTATGAACCCCCATAATACAAACTTCCAGTTTGCGCCATGCCATAATCCACCAAGCAACATAGTTATTATCAAATTTTTGTAAGTATTTAGTTTCCCTTTTCTGTTGCCACCAAGTGGAATATATAAGTAATCTCTTAACCAACTTGAAAGGGATATATGCCATCTACGCCAAAATTCTGTTAAACTTATAGATTGGTATGGTGAATCAAAATTAACAGGTAATTTAATTCCAAGCAATAAAGCTAAACCTATTGCCATATCCGAATAACCAGAAAAATCACAATATATCTGAATAGCATATGCATATACAGAAAATAAATTTTCTACTCCACTGTATCTTAAAGGTTCAGCAAAAATTCTATCGACAAAATTTACACTTAAAAAATCTGCTATTACAACTTTTTTGAATAACCCAGCCATTATTAAATAAACAGCCTGTCCAAAATCACTTTTATTAATGTAATATTCTTTTTCTAATTGTGGTATCATTACAGATGTTCTTATAATAGGTCCAGCAACCAATTGTGGGAAAAAGGATATACAAAAAAGATAATCAATATAACTTGTTAATGGTTTTATCTCTTTTCTATAAACATCTATTGAATAACTTAATGATTGGAATGTATAAAAAGAAATACCAGCAGGTAAAAATATATCATAAAATTGCAAATTCCCATTTAATAATGAATTATATGTATCTATAAAAAAGTTTGTATACTTAAAATATGCCAGTATGGAAAGGTTACAAACAAGGCTCACCAGTAAATAAAACTTTCTTTTGTATGCTATTTCTGTATTGTATATCCTAAATGCAACAAGGTAATCTATTACTGTTGTAAATATAATCAAAAAGAAAAAATAACCACTACTTTTGTAATAAAAATAGATTGAAAATAATGTAATATATATAATGCGTAGCTTGTTACTTTTATAAAAGATTCTGTGAAAGATAAGAAATAATGTAAATAAAATTAAAAATGCAGCACTACTGAATATTAACGGCTCTTGAGGATTGTATAAGAATAACGAATATAATTTATTTAAATCTAAACTGTTATAAAATGATTTAATTATTTCCATAGCTATTAATTATTGCATTTGCTAATAAAATTCCCTGCAAGTAATAACCTTCAGGATTAAAATGTATTAAATCTTTTCTAGAAAGACGATTGTTTAACCATATATATCTGGAATTTTTTCCACCCGATATACTATAAAGGTCATAAAGTCCTAATTTATAATCTTCTGCTACTACTCGTATTGCATTTAAGATATTATCGATATTGTTCATTCTTTGATTTTTTTTAATAGCTTCTATTGGAGTTACAAGTATAACATCACAGTTGATATCTTTTAATTGGACCACCAAAGTAGAAATATATTTAATCAATTCGTCCTGTTTATAGTTTGCCACCAAATCATTTGTTCCAAGTGAAATTATTGCCAAATCAGGAACGTAAGTTTTTATAATATTTCGTAAGTTGATATTTTTAGAAAAATACTCAAAAGTTTTTCCAGATTTTGCGATACAATAGTAATAAATACCACAAGTATCATCAGTTTTATAAATTAAATTTGTTTCTTTATGAACTTTTTTGGTAATGAATTTTAACTTTTTCCCTTTTTTTATTGAAAGTTTTACATTATCTTCATAATCTAATTTTGCACTACATAAACAAAATTTTTTTTCTAAGGTATGAAGCAAGCCTTTTGAAAAATCACCAGAGACAAGGTGCGAATCACCAATTTGTAATATTTTTAGTTTGCCTTGTTTACATTTATTATAAAAAAATGGTTGTGAAAAATATTTAATATAATTATCATCAAACTTTATAAATGGATATTTGGCAACAAGCGAATCTATTGCAAATAAAAAATTTATACAAAATATCAGTAATAATGACACAATTTTCAATTTCCCACCACACTGGTAATTTTGTAATTATAATTTGAAATTATATCAAAAATTTTTTTTGCAATTATTTTAGCTCCACTTCTGTTTAAGTGGACATAATCGGGTGCGGCATAACCTTTAGAAACCCAATTAACTATTGTATTAAAACCGCCCATTAAATCATATAAATTTATAAAACTTACATTTGTCTCTTCTGCCAATTCTTTTTGAGATTTTATTAAATTAAATATATTTGCATCTGTGATATATTTATTCCCAATTTTTTTACCTTTATCACCCACACTAATAATTAATATATCAGCATCTGGAAATGCTTTTTTAAAATGTTTGATAACATTTATCATTTTCATTTTATAATAAGTGTAATTTTTAATTTCATCACTCAATACATTCATGCCATACTGTAATATAATAAGCCTATAATTCATAAATTTATTGAATCTTTTTAAGTTTTCAATAGGAATTAAATCAAGGGTTGCACCGGAATAACCACGAAGTGAAAAATTATCAACATAAATTCCTTTTCTTTGTTCTAAAGAAATACCATAAAATTTTGATTGATTGGCTGGAAAAATAAATTCGAGTTGTTTAGTATTAATTTTAATATCTGTAACATATTGTGAAAGATGATCATCCTTAGCAATAATTTCTATCTTATTTTTATTTATATAAAAGTAAGGTGTTGAAGTGCTATCGGAAATTTTATAGAAAACTCTCAAAATATCAAAATTTGATTGATTGTTATGAATTATATATTTAACTGTAAAATCACTGATAGGTTCAAACACAGCACCACTTATACCATAATCATAATTTTTATTGGTTTTATTCAACGATGTTATTTGTATATTTTCTTCATCAAATTTAAAGGAAACTTGATTACGAAATTCTGCATCCACTGAACTTAATGGCAAAAAACCAACTCCATTACCTCCAAATTTTTCCTGTATCAAATACCTTAAGTCACTTGTAATCAAGTCTCCTTCAATCTCAGAATCACCAAAATAAGCAATATGAATAGGCTTTAAGTTATATTCTTCATCTTTTAAGGATTTCCAAAATTTTTGCAGGTATACATATGAATAATTATTTTGATAAACTGCAAAACTATCTTCATCTATAGAATTAACAGTGTTATTTACATTAATAGTATTTTCTTTTAATAAATTTTCCAAATTTTTTTCATAATTCTCAATGGTATCTTTTCGAATATCTGCAAAAAAATCAATTTTCTTTATTCTTAATTTGCCAAAATTAAATTCACCTAAAAAAGAAATTGCAATCAAAAAAAGTATAATCAAAGTAACTAACAATAATGGTTTATTATTGTAATTTTCTTCCATTAATAACCAGATGTTGTACCTGATTGATTAGAAATAATATTAACAGTTGCACTAGCACCAATTCTATTTGCACCGAAAGCAATCATTGTTTCAGCATCGTTTCGAGTTCTAACACCGCCAGAAGCTTTTACTCCAATTTCATCCCCAACAATAGTTCTCATAAGTGCAATATCATAAGCAGTAGCACCGCCAGTATTAAATCCGGTAGATGTTTTGACAAAATCTAACCCAGCCATTACACTTAACATACAAGCTATTACTTTTTCTTCATCCGTTAACAAACAAGTTTCAAGAATAACTTTACTTAAAACATCATGTTTTGTTGCAACATCAGCAACTGCTTTTAAATCTTCATAAACATATTGGTAATCTTTACTCTTGAGTTTCCCAATATTAAGAACCATATCAACTTCAGAAGCACCATTTTTAATAGCATCTTCAGTTTCAAATGCTTTTAATTCTTTTGTATTTGCACCTAAAGGAAATCCAATAACTGTGCAAACTTTTACATCAGAATTTTTTAATTGTTCGTAAGCAAGGCTAATATTTGTTGGATTTACACAAACAGACATTGTATTATACTTTTTAGCTTCATCACATAATTTAACAACATCATCATTTTTAGCTTCTGGTTTAAGTAATGTATGATCAATCATTTTGGCAAGCTTTTCATTATCAACAGGTTTTACATTGCCAAGCCCTTTGCTAACTAATTCATCAAAATATGCAAGAAATTTATCTTTTGCATCATTAAAATTGTATTTAAATTGGATAGTGTTTAAAAATTCAATAAATCCTTGTTCTTTCTCAACATTGTTAAGAATTTTTTCAAGTTCTGCTTTTTTTAGAGTTTTAATTTCCATTTTTCACCTCAAATTAAATTATTTGCTTTTTTAAATGATAATAATGTATTTTGCAATAACATAGCAATAGTCATAGGCCCAACGCCTCCAGGAACAGGTGTTATATATGCACACTTAGGTGCAACATTATCAAAATCAACATCACCAACTAATTTATATCCTTTTTCTGTATTGTTATCTTCTACAGAATTTATGCCAACATCAATTACAACTGCACCATCTTTTACCATATCTGCGGTTATAACTTTTGGTTTACCGATTGCAGCTATAAGAATATCTGCTTGTTTTGTATAATATGATAAATCTTTTGCTGCTGTATGACATACAGTAACTATAGAATTGGCAAACTCCTGCTTTTGCAACATAATATTTGCAATTGGTTTTCCTACAATATTACTTCTTCCTACAACTACTACATGTTTACCTGATGTTTCAATTTTATATCTTTTTAACAATTCCTGTATGCCAGCAGGAGTACAGGATTTAAAGCATTCTCTACCTATTACGAGGTTACCTACATTCATAGGATGAAAACCATCTACATCTTTGCTTGGTAGAATTGCCTCAATAACTTTGTTTTCATCAATATGTTTAGGCAAAGGTAATTGAACAAGAATTCCATTAATAGTATGATTCTCATTATATTGGTAAATAACATCTAAAAGTTGATTTTGAGATATATCAACAGGTAATTTTTCAGAAATTGATAAAAAACCAACCTCTTCACATCCCTTATGCTTTGAACTAACATAAACTTTAGAAGCGGGATTATCTCCAACTAAAATTGTAACTAATCCTGGTACTTTACCAGTTTTTTCTTTCAATAAAATAACTTCATTTTTAATTTCACTTGTAATTTGTTGTGAAGTTAATTTTCCATCTAATAATTGCATTATATTTCCCTTATTTTAATTAATCCTGGATAAAATATTTTTTCTATTTGCAAAGCTTTACCATCTATATTAAAATCAACAACAACCCCACATATTTGAAAATCATTTTCTGCTGGAACAAAATACTGTGGTGTTTGATATAAAAGCCTATTGATAGCGGCCTCTTGTTTAATGCCAATAACAGAATCGTATGGGCCTACCATACCAACATCAGAAATATAAGCAGTTCCTTTTTCAGATATCTGCTCATCGTTAGTTTGTATATGCGTGTGTGTACCAACAATTGCAGTAACTTTACCATCAAAATATTTGAAAAAAGCATACTTTTCAGCAGTTGTCTCAGCGTGGAAATCGACAAAAATTATTTTAATATTCTTAAATTCATTTGATAATAAATTTTCAAAATTTCTAAATGGACAATCAATTGCATCCATCAAAGCGCGGCCTTGCAGACTTATAACTCCAATTTTGACATTATCATTTAAATTTACTATTGCATAACCTTTTCCAATTGTGCCAACAGGGAAATTATTAGGTCTTAAAACATACTCGTTAGTTTCCAGAAGTTTTTGAGATTTGGGTTTATCAAATGAATGATTACCACCTGTAAGAACTTTAATTCCCAACTTAAACAAATGATTTGCTTCTACTTCTGTACAACCTTTACCAGTTGACGCATTTTCAGCGTTCGCTATGATAATATCTGGTTTGTATGTATTTTTAAGATATTCAAAATTCTTTTCTAAAAACTCAATTGCTTGCAAGCTTTGTATATCGCCTAAGAATAATAATCTATATTTTTCCATTTAATTTAATCTTTTAACTTATAACATTTTTAATTTGTTCTAAAAATTTAGGATTTGAAATTCTTACACAATCAAACTTATCAACATTGCCACCGTTTTGATTTATCATAGAAAATACAGCAAAAGCCATCGCAATACGATGATCATCAAAACTATCAAATAATACTTTAGAGAAATTTTGATTTGGTTGACCACTAATTCTAAAACCATCTTGAAATTCTTCAAGATTAATTCCAACTTTTCGCAAATTGTAACATATTGCATTAATTCTATCACATTCTTTTACTCTTAATTCTTCTGCACCTGTTACAATTAAATCCCCCTCAGAAAAAGCACCAGCAATTGCAAGGATTGGTATTTCATCAATGATATTTGGAATAATATTTTCTGGAACTTTAATATTATGCAATTTGGATGATTTTACAAAAATATTTCCAAAAACCTCACCCGATGATACTTTTTGATCTATTATTGAAATATCTGCGCCCATTTGTTTTAATAACTCAATAAAACCAGTTCTTGTTGGATTTAAACTAACATTTTCAATCAACAAAGAAGAATTATTATTTAAAAGAGTTAATACAATAAAGAAAGCAGAACTTGAAATATCACCAGGTACAAAATATTCTTTAGCTTCAGGATAATTTTTACTGCTAAATTTTATGTAATTAACTCCATTGTTTAATTCAACATTTAAATTAAGCATAACCTCAGTATGATTACGAGAAGGCAATTTTTCTATAATTTGTGATTCTAAATCACAATGCAAACCATATAATATCAAACTAGTTTTTAATTGAGCACTTGCAATTGTCAACTCATAATTAAAATTTTGAATTTTACCATTTTTATAAATTTTTACAGGCAAAAACCCATTATTTGATTCGATTGAAGCACCTAAGGATGTTAACGGTTCAATAATTCTTTTCATTGGTCTTTTTGAAAGTGATTCATCACCAATAATCTCAGCTTCAATACCACAGGCAGAAAGTAAACCAATAAGTAATCTTGATGTTGTTCCAGAGTTGCCCGCATCAAGTTTCTGAGTAGGTTCTATAAAGCCATTTTTACCTACACCATCTACGATTACTTTACCATCTTTAATATCTATTTTAACACCAAGATTTCTAAAACAATTTATTGTTGACTCAACGTCTGCAGAGCTGGAAATATTTTCAATAACAGATTCCCCTTTAGCCATTGACGCAAAAAATACTGCCCTGTGGGAAATTGATTTATCACCTTTTAATGTAAGTTTAGAATTAAAATCTTTTATTCTTGAAAATTCTACAATATTATTCATATTCCCTCAATTTAATAAGTAAGTTTTAACCCAATAATACCGGTTAATATCATAAAGAAAAAAAATAATTTAAGTAAAGAATACGGTTCGTTAAAATAAATAATCCCAATTAATAAAGTTCCAGCAGCTCCTAGCCCAGTCCAAATAATATAAGCAATAGATATATCAATTTTTTGTTGAGCAAGATACAAAAAGTAACCACTTAAAGCCATAGATATAACAGCAAAAATAATCCAAATATATTTATATGTAGATAAAGTGGCCATTTTAAATCCAAAAGGCCACCCTATCTCAAAAACACTTGCAATTATTAAATATATCCAATGCATCAGCTATTTTTTAACCTCTCATAAGCATTATGCAAACCATATGAATCTGGATATTCTTTCATCAATTTTTGGAAATTATTTAATGCTTCTTGTTTTTTACCAAGTTTCAAATATATATCTGCAAGAATATCATAAACTTTGAAATAATCAAGTTCTTCTGTAGAAATTTTCCTGGTAAGAAGTTTATTTACTACAGTGTTAACAAAAATACTACCATATTTATTAAATTGATCTTTTGCATCCAATGAATAATAAAGCATTACCATTTTATAGAATAAATTATCCTCCATCTCAACTCTGTTAACAGAAATTATCTTGTTCATAAAATCCAAAGTTTCAATAGCTTTATCATTCATTGACTTATTGTAATAATAACCTGCAAGATTTAAATAAGCACCTCTGTAACCGTGCATCATTCTAAAATGGTTATCATCAAAGAAAAGATTTGAATTATCATCAAGTCCTCTGAACTTGAAGCCTAAATAGTAATCTTTTTTATAGAAAATGGTCTGCAATGTTTCTTCGTTAAACAGCATTTTTCTCATAACTGGCTCATTAACGATATTACCAGTTCTGTAAACATTTTCTGGAACTAATTTATAAGCTAATCCGTGCAATTGTAAGTATTCATCTAAACCTAAATTGCTATCTCCACCGGTTGTTGTAGAAATGTAAATAGGTCTTTCTGCAATGTTATTTTTGATAATATCAAGCAATAAAATATCTTGCACTCTTATACCATAATCCCCAATTGTTGGTTTTACAGTAAAACGAAATACTTTAGGCGCATCAGCCGGGATGTTTTTTCCATAATAATTTTCTAAAACATTTAGTGGTATAATAATACTATCTTTTTTTGCTGTCCATCTTGTTGGCATCATCTGATCAATTTGCTCATCTGTATAAGTCATTTTAATTTTAGCAGCACCGTGCGGAGTATTATTTTTCAATTGTTTTGCATACCAATTAGTATTTAATAAACTTAAATTTACAATTCTAACATCTTGCCTTACTCCCTCAGCATCTTGCAAATACCATAGTGGAAAAGTATCATTATCACCTGCTGTAACCAGTATTGCATTAGGTTCGCAACTTTGCAATAAATTGTAAGCTAAATCCCATGGAACAAAATTATTAGCTCTTGAGTGTGTATAATAACTAGCAGACATCATTCTTACAGGCACAAAAATAAATCCAAAAGCCAAAACTCCATAGGCTAGATATGGCCTCAAATTAACATTTTTAACCTTTTCATATATATATTCAATCATAACATACAATGCAAACGATATCCATATTGCAAGGATAAATCCTTGAGAAGCGTAAAATTTATCTCTTTCTCTTGGTTGTGGCTGCTGTTGATTTTGGTAAAAAGCATAAAAATAACTTACAAAAATAAATACTGTAAATAAAGCAAATGCAGTTTTCCAATCTTTTCTAAAATGAAAATATAACCCAAGTAGAACAAGTAACATTGGAATACCGAAGTAGGAATCTTGAGCTGTACCTGCAAACCTCAAATTAAAAATTTTGCCAAAGAAAAAGTTTGCAATTCCATTAAATGGCCAGACATTAGGACCAGCATCCTGATACCACGACTCTCTACCAGCATAACTCCACAAAATGTATCTTGTCATCATGTGGTTCATCTGATATTTCCAGAGATATTCTAAATCGGAACCGTAGTTATAATAAATACCTTGTTGATGTGGCTCAAACGAAAACCTTCTTTTAAAAATTGGGAAATCTCCGTATTGCTCACGGTTTAAGTATGGAACTAAATCTTTTAAATTATCTGGTTGATTTTCATTCATTGGAAGATTTGGCTTATTGGCTCGAATAATAATCATTGCATACGAAGAATAGCCAAGAATAACAAAAAATGTAAATAATGTTATAAAATAAGCAATATTATGTTTGTTTTTTTGAAGATACCAAGCCAATATTACTAAACCCAACATAAACAAAATAAATATAATAGCAGAAGAAACTGAATCATTTCCTGTTAATTTACTTAGATAATCAGGAATGTGTTTTACAATTAACATATAAACAAAAGTAATACCTAATCCGCCAGCTATAATTGGCATGTAAATGGAATTTCTATTAAATATCTTTTTATAAAAAATACCCATCACAACCAACGACACAAAAACCATAATACCTACAAAACTTTTATCGAAGCTTTTATATTCTTCTGGCATAATAGGTTCAACACCAACCTCATTAGCCCAAATATAAATAGCAATTAGTAACATAATTCCAATATGGGCGAGTAATATATAAAATGATTGTCTTAAAGCTTTTTCATCATTTACAAATTTTCTGAAAAATATTAACATTAAAACGCCGGTTAATGCAAGAACACCTAATAGCCTTAAAGTAGTAGATATACCAACCAGATATGCAATCACTAAAATATATTTCAAATTATCCTCTTTATCTGCTCGTTCATACCATCGAAATATAAAATACATAATCAAAGCAAATATAAATGTATTTGTTGCATAAATTTCAGTTTCTGTAGCATTAAACCAGAATGAATGAGTGAAGGTAAATCCCATTGCACCAATAAATGCAGAAAGATACACAAATAGATAACTATGCACAGAATCGTATTCTTTTCCACGATAAATTTCTATAACTTTTACAATAATTAAATACAACAACATTACAGATAAAGCACTGACAAACACAGATAATATGTTAGTGTTCAATGCAGGATTATTACCAGGGTTGATAATATTAAATAATCTTCCTAAAAGAATAAAAAATGGCGCCCCAGGTGGATGTGGAACTTGAAGGCTATGGGATGCAGCCGCACACTCTCCACAATCCCAAAATGAAACTGATGGTTGTGCAGTTGATAGTAATATACCGCCCGATAGTATAAAACTTAAAAATGCCAATCCTCTTTTGATATAATTTTGCATCAAACACACCTTTATTTTTTGAATAAATTTTCTAAGTTCTTTTTAGCACTCTCTTTTTTAGAATTATCTTTATATTTAATCAGTAATTCATTCAAAAAATCTAATGATAATTTATCTAAATCTTCATCTTCTTTATGTAACTTAAGCAACATATTATATTTTTCTTTTTCCTTCTGGGAAAATTTGTCTGAAATTTTAAATAATTTCTCAAAAAGTAATGATTGTTCTTTGAAACTCATTTATGAACCAAAAATTATTTCAAAAAATAAAAATACTAAAAAAAAATTAGATTTTAAATAAAAAAATCCCCAGGTTGGGTAAGGCCTGGGGTTGGGGTAAATTACAATGGTTTTGGGGTAGTTACCATTTGTATTTGGGTATCTGTATATATTATGGCAAGAATTATGCCAAAATTAGTTTTTATCAAATTTAACATTATTTTACAGTATTTATTTAATTGTTTTATAATAACATAATAAATTTTATTAATTGAATATAAAGTTATTTCTTTTATAAATTAAACAAATTAAACTAATATTAATTTTGTGGATATTCAAACAACCAATGTGGATTTTTCCACACTTTTAATTTTAGATTGTATTTTATTTAACGATAAATACTTTATATATGCAAAAAAAAATAGCTCCAATCTTTGTGGAGCTATTTTTTCTTTAGTTTATTTTTCTCTTATAATTTTCAGCAATTCTTCTGTTTTTTCTTCCATTAGCTTTTTATCGCCTTTTGTTTCAAGATTTAACCTGATTAGTGGTTCTGTATTAGACATTCTTACATTGAAACGCCATGTATCAAATTCAACAGAAAGCCCATCTGTATAGTCTTTTTTACCATCTACAAAAAGTTTATCAAGTTTTTCAATTACTGCTTTGGGATTATCTACAGTTGAATTAATTTCTCCTGGGCAAGGATATTTTTCTATCATTTCGCCAACTAATTCAGAAAGCTTTTTATTTTCAACACTCATCAATTGTATTACTAATAAAAATGGTATCATACCGCTATCTGAATAAGCATTATCACGGAAATAGTGATGAGCAGACATTTCACCACCATAAATAGCGTTTTCCTTTCTCATAACTTCTTTGATAAATGCATGGCCACTTTTGGATTGCACTACAATTCCGCCATTTTCTTTTACTATATCTAATGTATTCCATACTAATCTTGGATCATGAACAATTTTTGCACCTGGATTAGTTTTTAAAATTGATTTTGCGAGTAATCCTACAATATAATAGCCTTCAATAAATTCGCCATTTTCATCAAAGAAGAAACATCTATCATAATCACCATCCCACGCAACGCCCAAGTCTGCATTATGCTGTTTAATAGCATCAATTGAATATTTTCTATTTTCTGGTAATATTGGATTTGGAACACCATTTGGGAAATCGCCATTTGGTTCAAAGTGTACTTTTATCATTTCAATTGGTAAATATTTTTCAATTTTTTCCAAAGCTAAGCCAACGCAACCATTACCAGCATCGCAAACAACTTTTAAGGGTTTTATTTTTGCCGGGTCGTAGAATTTTTTCAAATTTTCAATAAATGCATCATAAATATCAATTTTTTCAACTGTACCTTTATTTGATGTTGGTTCCGGTAGTTCTTTATTTAATATCCATTGTTCCATATCTTTAAGACCAGAGTCAGAACTTACCGGCACAGAACCTGCTCTTACAAATTTCATACCGTTGTATTCTGGCGGATTGTGGCTGGCTGTTATCATTATACCGCCATCAGCTTTTAAATATGGTGTCCCAAAATAAACCATTTCCGTACCAACAAGACCAATGTTAACAACATTAACGCCTAAATCATTAAAACCTTTTATTAATCCTTCGGCTAAGCTTTCAGATGATTTTCTAATATCGTATCCAACAACAATTTTTTTTGGATTTTGCAATAATTTCACAAATGCTCTTGCAATATCATAAGCTAATTCAGGATTTAATTCAGAAGGTACTTTTCCTCTGATATCATACGCTTTAAAACATTCTAATTTTGCCATATTATCCTCAAAATTTTAATAAATATATATTATAAATTAAATATTTTTTCTAAAAAAAAGAAATTATTTTTTTGCTATTATTACTACATCGGAAAACATAGTTGGAAATTTTTTTGCAAGTCGAAACATAATTTTTTTACCCAAAATTTGTTTACTATTACAATAGCCAAGCCATATTATTTCTTTAAAGCCTACTCTTTTTAAAATTGTTGTAAGAGATCTATAAGTAAAATAATGTAAATGGCCTTCATCAAATAAATCAACTGGTTTACCTTCAAAAGTTATTGTTCCTTCTTGCAACGAAGCTGTAGATGGAAATTTACCAAAAAGAAGTTGTTTCCTTCTGTAATAAGTTGCAATATTAGGAGTATCAATATAAATAAAGCCTCCATCATTCAATAAATTATAACAATTTTCAAGTGCTGTTATTGGATCTATTAAATGCTCAATCAAAGCTATCATTATGATTGCGTCAACCTTATTATTAAAATTATTTTCATTTTCAATATTAAAATCAACAATTTCAAATTTATCATTGTTAAAATATTTTTGTAAAAGTTTTTTTCTGCTTACTGATATTTCATTTAAATAATATTTATCAAATTTCAAATCATGATGTTGCAATGAATAAGCAATATCGCCATTGCCCGCCCCAATTTCAAGGATTGAACCTTTTTGAAAATATTCAGTTATGAATTTAATAGCTGCTTCTAATCTATTTGTAGGAATATCTTTGATTTCAATTAATTTTGGTTCTATTGCATTTTCATATTTTTCTGTATAATGTTTTTCTAATCTATCCATCTTTTTTCTCCATTAAATTTTTATAAACATCCAGATATTGTTTTGCAACAATCGGATAATCAAATTTTTCTTTAACAGTAGTTTTAGCATTACTTGAGATAACTTCATATTGTTCAAATTTTGCAGCGTTTTCAATTGCTTTCGCCAAAGAATCAGCTGATAAATCATTAATTAATAAGCCATTATAATTATCAACAATCATATCACCATTACCACCTATGTTAAATGCAATAACAGGAGTTCCACACGCAAGGCTTTCCATTATAACATTTGAAAGATTTTCCTGTCTGGATGGAACAACTGTAAAATCAGCTGCTGCAAATATAGTTTGTAAATATTTTTCGTCTTTGATGTAGCCAAAATTTTTATAATGTACACTGCTATCAAGTTCTATCGTAGGACCAACTATTAAAAATGCAATTTTTTCATCTTTAATTTTTTTCGCTGCTTCAACAAATAAATCAAAACCTTTATTTTTATCTTTAGCAGCTGCTATATAAATAAAATATTTTTTCGAATTATCTAAGCCTAATGATTTTCTTGCTTCTATTTTTGAAATGTTAGTATAATCATCAATTTTAATTGGGTTTGGTATATTTATAACATTATTAAATTTCAGAACTTTGCTTGATAAAGCTAGATTTTTAAGCCAAACGCTTGGTGCTACAAATACCTTTTTTGTAGATAAATTATTAAAAATATCATTTTTAATTTTCATCTGTTTCAATGCAAAAATAAAAATACCATCCCATTTTACTTGTGGACAATAATAACATTTAATCTTATAATTCTCACATTCAAAAGGAGAATGGCATCCTCCTGTAAAATACCAACTATCGTGCATCGTTACTACATATGGAATGTTTTTTTTGGATAAATATTCAAATAATTCTGGTGATATGAAGCCTTCATTTATCCAGTGAAAATGAACAATATCCGGTTTTTCTTGCTCAATAACTTTTTTTAAATTTTTCCCAATAAACCAGAAAGAATATCGCCCATAATAAAGGTTAGTTAATAATTTTCGAGGTATGTAATCAATTAGAATTCTAAAAAAATGTGTTAATTTACTAAATAAGGTTTTATTAATTGGCTTATGAAAGGAATATAAAGGTAAATCTTTATCAGAAATAAATTTGATATCATTAGAGTTATCATACTCTGCTATTGCCTCTGTAATTCTATTTGCCGCTTTTGCAGCCCCACCTTTTGAAAAGGATTTATTTATTATTAATATTTTCATTTTTTATACTATTAAATGCTATTAAATAATTTTCTACCAATTTATTAATATTTACTTTTTCTAAAATAATTTTTCTTGAATTATTTCCAAAATTTTCAATTAAATCTTTATTTTGTAAAAGATAATCAATTTTATCTACAAGGTCATTTTCGTTATCAACTTCAAAATACTTTCCATTAAAATCTTCAAAAACTAAATCTTTTTCAGTTCCATCACAAACAGAGCAAATTATTGGTTTACCAAAAACCATAGCTTCATTTATAGAAAGCCCTCCTATTCCAGCAATTACATAAATTTGAGATGTAATCAAATAATATCCTAACTTTTCAGAATCATAAATAGCACCTAAAAATTCAACATTATCATTTAATTGTAAATCATCAACTAATTTTATCAAATTATTTTTCTCGGGTCCATCACCTATTATTCTTAATTTTATATCAGGATATTTATCTTTTAATTTTTTTACAGCTTTTATTAGTAAATCTACTTTTTTCCACTTAATTAATCTGCCAACATGAATAATAGAATTATTTATAACCTGCAAATTTTGCTTTACTAGTTTTTCATATACTTCATTTAATTTATCAGTATCTGGTGAGTTTGAAAGAAGAAACATTTTTTCCTTTTTAAAAAAGTAAGTTTTATAAATATCAAAACCTACAGATGAATAATACAAATGTATATCAGCTATATTTACATAAATCAACCTAATTAAATTTAGAAAAAACAGACTGATTTTACTTATCCCTTTGTATATCTTTTGATTGTTATTCTCATCAATTATAATGAATTTATTAAAAATATTTAACGGTTCTAAAAACTTTGGAACTTGAAAAGGTATATCCCTGAAAACAATTTTTATTTTATTCTTTTTAAGAAAAAAATAAAATTTTGGATATAAAACTATTGACAAAATATAAGGCCAACCCAAAACAATAACATCAGGTTTAACATCTTGTAAAATTGTGTAAATATTCTTTATAAAAACTTTTTTATAATAAGTAATATATTCCTTAGAATACATTACATTAAACTTGAAACCATTATCAACTGTTTTAACACCATCGCCAACAGTTTTTGATTTTACTTCTGGAATACAAACATATACTTCAATGTGTTCAGATAATCTATTTAATACAGGGACTAAATAATGTGGCATCGCTCCATAAAAGAATAATACTTTCATAAACTTTTCAACCTATCAATTACTTCAACAAATAAATTTTCTATATGCCATTTATCTCTATCAATATAAATTTTTTCTTTATAAGAATTCAAAATTTCAGGTTCATTTGATAAATTTTCTAAAAATTTACGAAACCCCTCAGTGTCTTTATAATAAAATGCTTTACCGTAATTATTTTCATTAATGATATTCATCGCATCTCCATATGGTAATAATCCCAGTATAGGAATTCCTAAATTTATATTTTCATAAATTTTTGATGGAACGCAAAATTTTAAATAATCACCAACCAATGGAACAAAACCTAAATCTGCATTTAATTGCATAAATTTTGCAAAATCAATATAACTCATACTATCAAGAAAAGTAATATTTTCTTTATCAAAATATTTTTTTAAAGGCTCATAATTTTTATAATTACCAACATAATAAACATAGATATTTTTGAATTCTGATATTACTTCAGCTAAAATTTCTGGCGATTGAAGTTTCTGGAATGCACCACCATAAACGATATTTATTTTATCTCTATCAGTTTTTTTATCTTTTGGAATTTCAATTTTATAAATATAACCAAAATAATTATTTATGATCTTACTTTTTGATACACCATATTCTTCAATTAATGCATTATAAAATGTTTTGGATGTTGTAATTATTAAATCTGCTTCAGATAAATACTTCTTAAAGGCTTTTAATCTTTTGAAATAAAAACCAGCTAATTTTATAAATTGCTCTCCATCATACTTCAAATGCAAAATTGGATCGTGAAAATGTATAACAAATTTACACTTTTGATTTTTCTTAGCTAAATACCCAATTTTAAGAGTTGAAAGTTCTCCCCCTGTCGTGCAAAATACAATATCTTCGTTTGTTAGGAGATTATTAATTTTATTATATAATTTATTTGCCCAATCTGTCATGTAATCATCATAAATTCCTAATCTTTGCAAAATTAGTGGAAATTTGTTATTAAAATTATAATCCTCATAAAAATCACAAAATTCTTTATTAGATGAACATTTTAAAGCCTCAAAACCACTTTTTTCTAGTAGTTCAATATTTTTTTTCCTTAATAGTATCCCGCCACTATTAGAATTATCAAGTTTACGACTTATAAAATAAATTCTTCTTTTCATCGTAATATTTTCTTAATTGTGTTGATTGGATTATATTCTTTTTCCTTTGCAAACCATTTGATACTGAAAATATAAAAAACAATTGTTGTAAGAATAAATACTAAAGATTTTATTATAAAAATTTTCACACCTACTTTATCATAAAAGAAAATATAATAAATACTCAAAATTGATACATAAAACAAGAATACTATAGCGTTTTTATATATCTCCAAATATATTTTTTCAAATTTGAAAACCCAATAATAAAGCCATAATACATAAAATAAAGTTGAAATACAGGTAACAAATGCAGAAGCGAAATAACCATATTTAGGAACAAATAATATATTAAGTATAAGATTTATAGTAGCAGAAATGAAAACCCCACTACTTAAAATATAAGTTTTTTTATGAAAACTGATAATATCCGCAATTGGTCTTTGTAATGCACCAAAAACATAAATTGTGCCTATAATCCCTATTACTTTATAAGCGTGGAAAAATCTTTTGTTAGCAAATAGTAAAATTATTTCTTTTGCAAAAAAAGTTAAAAAAATATGCATAATAGACATAATTATAAATAGCATAGTAATAAAAACACCGAGCTTTTTTAATGTTTTTTCTTTTTCACTAACCAATCCAGACATAGAAAGCGGGCTCTGAACTTGAGTAATCGCATCCATTATAACATATAAAATCATAGCGGCCTGATATGCTAATGAAAATAAACCAACATCTTGCAAAGATGAAAATTTTGCTAATACTATTCTATCCGAAAAAGAATTTATCCAACCACTTGCAGCCATAGGCAAAAGTGGTAGAGAATATTTCAAACATACTTTTAATATATTTTTATCAAATTTATTTACTAATAATTGTTCTTTTCTAAAATAATAAAAATAAAAGAAAAAAATGAATAATGCACCAGCTAGCCCACCAATTATTCTTGCTAAAACTCCAAATTGAAATGGTATTAAAAGAATCAAAGTAACAATTGTATTAATTATAATTGAACTACTTTCTACAATTGTTGTTTGTTTGGCTTGTAATGATTGTTTGAGAAATATAGCACCTAAATTTCCTAACTGTTGAAATAATGGTGTGATAAAAGTTAATAAAGCATAAGGGAAAAAAGGCACTTCTAATAAATCTTTTATCCAGAACTGCGATAAGAAAATAAAAATTAAAGATAATATTAGCCCCCATATAGAAACAAATTTAAAGATAGTTGAAAAAAGTGATTGAAGTTGAGAAAAATCGTTTTTATATTCATGGAAAAATCTTCCAAAAGCAGAATCGAGATAAAGTGAAATAAATATTGGCATTAAAATGGAAATTGTAATCAAGGTATTCAATATTCCGTAATCGGATGGGGATAAATATTTTGTATATACAGGTATAAGAAGAATATTAATACCTTTTGTAAAAAAACTAGAAAAAATATACCACTTACCATGGACAAAAATTGACTTTAACCAGTTGTTTTTGTGGATTTGATTATCACCTTTCATTAAACATCATTACCATAATTTTTATAAAATTTATCCAAACTTATTTCATATAAATGTTTTATTGCTAATCTTTCATTTTTATCATACATATTTCTTAACCATAAATTTTGTTTAAATTTGCTAAAAAACGGCAGTTTGTACAATTTAAATGAAATAATAAATTCACGGTAAAGTGCTAGCAATATATGTTTGATAACAAATATATAATCTATATTCTTTTTAATACTTTTATCAATAAACTCTTGAATATATTTTGCAGCTCTGATGTGATTTTTTCCATCGTCATGTTCTATAATCTTTTTTATTATATAATTTCTTGTATCAGCTAACTTTTCAAATACTTCAATATTATTGGTAGAATAAAACTCATTGACCAAAGACTGTAACTCACTATAAGTTTTAACAATTGGGCTTCCATTTGAGATCTCAGAACGTTCAAAATCACCAAATTTAGGTGTTACAAGAATAGATTTTTTATTTAGCAACCAGGCTTCCATAGCAGTAGTACTTTCAAAAGCAATAAGTAAATCGGAAACATTTATTAAATCAAAAATATTTTCTTCTTTATGAATACAAACAACATTTTCATAATCTTGTAAACCATTAAATTCAGTTTCATCAAAATTAAATGTTCCTGGATGAAATTTTAGAATAAATAAGATATCAGGATTCTTTTCAATAAGTTCTTTGTAGATTGAGTTTATAGCATCACGGTTAGATTTTATTTTTTCAACAATTTCTATACTCCCAAATCTTTTAATTATATCAGATTTATATTTTTCAAGATAATCTGTAAAATACAAATCGAATCCCCAACTAGCGATTAAAATTATTTTATTAAATTTTTCTTTTTTATATTTTGTAAGGAAATCATTTTTAGTCATAAATTGAAGAATCTTATATTTATCAAAACCAGTGGCACCAGAAACTTTTATGATATCAAAATTAATATTTTTGATATACTTTTTAATAATCTCATAATTTTTTGTTGACCATTCAAGGTGTAAATCTTCATAAAGTTTAAAGTCTTTATTCCACCCCCAAAAAAACATTTGAGCAGCATCTTTAGAATCGGGACAATCTCCTTCAGAAATCATTGTTACAACTTTTATTCCCATAAGACTGGCTAATTTGCAGGCAAGGAAATTATTAGGTGCCCCAACAGCATTTGCCAGGATTAAAACATCTGGCCTATATTTAATCAATTTAAATTCAAATTGATAAATACTTTCTCTAATTACTTTATGCCCAAAAAATTTTTCTAAATATATTAATACCGGTTCAGAAATATCTGCATCTCTACCTTTAGATGCCCAATCTAAATATAATATTTTCATATATACAATTATTTTTTATTTAAAAAGTTTAAAATAAACAAAAAGCACACAATAACAAAATTGTGTGCTTTTAAAATAATTAACTATACTTTTATTCGCTTCTTTCTTTCATTTCTTTTTCTACAATTTCAGCTGTATCTAAAGCTATAACCAATTCTTCATTTGTAGGAATTCTAAGAACTCTAATTTTATAATCAGGTGCTGACATATCAATTTCAAAACCACGAGTTTTATTTTTTTCAGCATCCAGTTTAATTCCAAGCCAATCCATATCCTTACAAACCATATCCCTGATTATATCTGAATTTTCTCCAACCCCACCAGTAAATACAATTGCATCACAACCATTCATAATGGCAATATATGCACCAATAAATTTCTTAATTCTATAAGCGTAAATATTTAAAGCTAGTTGTGCTCTTTCATTACCATTTAAAGCAGCTTCTTCAACTTCTCTCATATCACTACCAACACCACTAACACCCACTACACCACTATGTTTAGTTATCAAGGTTATAGCTTCTGAAACAGTTAATTCTTCTTTACCCATAATATAAGGTAAAACACCAGGATCTAACTCACCGCAGCGTGTACCCATTAATAACCCATCAAGTGTAGTAAAGCCTAATGAAGTATCGTAAGATTTACCATTTTTTACCGCAGTAATAGACGCTCCGTTACCTAAATGGGCTGTGATAATTTTTAATTCTTCTAATGGTCTACCAAGCATTGCAGCAGCCCTGCTTGCAACATATTTATGTGAAGTTCCGTGAAAACCATATTTTCTTATCTTATATTTTTTATACAATTCCATTGGCAAGCCATAAGTATAATGGCATTGTGGAATAGTTGAGTGGAAAGCTGTATCAAAAACTGCAACTTGCGGTTTATTTGGTAATAATGTTTTACAAGCTTCTATACCTTTGATGTTTGCAGGATTGTGCAGTGGTGCTAATTCAATATTATCTTTTATAGCTTGAATAACATTTGGAGTAATTAATACAGATTCCGAAAAAGATTCCCCTCCATGTACAACTCTGTGTCCAATTGCATCGATTTCATTTCTATCTTTTATAACACCATGTGTAGGACTTAACAAAACAGCTAATACATACTCGATACCAATTTTATGGTCTAATATTTCCCCTACTATTCTAATTTTTTCATCACCTAATTTTTGATGTGTGAGCACAGCAGTACTCATTCCAATTCTTTCTACCAAACCTTTAGCTAAAGGTTCAGGATTATTTGTATCTATAAATTGATATTTTATTGATGAACTTCCGCAGTTTAATACTAATACTTTCATTCTCATTCCTCCTAAATCATTATTTTGCCATCGGCATTATATTTAAAGAATCCTTCTCCAACTTTTTTACCAAGTTTTTTCTCTCTTACCAATCTTCTCAAAATTGGGCAAGCTCTAAATCTTGGTTCTCCTAATGTTTTCCAAAGAGAATCCATTACGGCCAATAATTCATCAAGGCCCATTGTATCTGCTAATTCTAGTGGTCCAACCTGTAAATTATATGCTAATTTAAGTGCAAGATCTATATCAGTAGCAGATGCTATGCCTTCCATATATGCATACATAGCTTCGTTAATAAATGGTATTATACATCTTGTTGTGATAAAACCAGGGTATTCAAATACTTCAACAGCTGTTTTTCCAATTCTTGATGAGAATAACTTTACTTTATTTACAGTTTCATCTGATGTTTCAAGTCCTCTTACCAATTCTACTAATGCAACTTTTTGCACAGGATGCTGGAAATGCATACCAATTATTAAATCAGGTTGTTTTGTAACTTTTGCTATTTCGGATAAACTAAATGTTGAAGTATTAGATACAAGAATAGTATTAGGCTTGGAAATCTCGGAAATTTTTCTAAATATCTCGCATTTAAGTTCAAAAATTTCATCAACTGCCTCTATAATTAAATCAGCTTCTTCAACATCTTGAATATTTGTAGACCAAGTTATTCTGCTTAATAAAGATTTTTTTTCGCTTATCGTCATAGCCCAACGCTGAATTTCGCGATCCATAGCTTCATTTAATTTGTCTTTTGCATTTTGAAGTGAATCTTCATCTTTTTCAATTATTAGAACATCAATACCAGCTTGTGATACAGTCCAAGCTATACCTCTACCAATAATTCCGCATCCTATAATGGCAACATAATTAATCATCTCTTCGCTTGATGAAGTTTCAGGTTGAACACCTAACAAATCCTGGAATGTTAGTCTTGTATCGGACATATTTCCTCTTAAATTTATTTTTTATAAATAAAATCCTGTTCTATATCTACAAATTTCTTTCCTTCCAGATCCTTTTGAGAAACAATAGGATTATTAATTTTCCAATCAATATTTAATGTTTCATCATCATATCTAATACATCTTTCGTGTAATTTTGAGTAAACATTTGTACATTTATAAGAAAAAATTGTATTATCCTCAAAAGCAACAAAACCGTGAGCAAAACCGGCTGGTATCCACATCTGTAAATGATTTTCTGCGCTTAATTCAACTGCAACATATTTACCAAAAGTTGGTGATTTAAACCTAATATCAACTGCTACATCTAATACTTTCCCTTGCAAAACTTGTACTAATTTCCCCTGTGCATATGCTCCAACTTGATAATGTAATCCTCTGAGAACATTCTTTTTTGATAAAGATATATTATCTTGTTTAAATTGTTTGCCAATTCCTAAATCCATATATTTTTTAATGTTATATGTCTCTTTAAAAAAACCTCTATCATCTTCAAAAACATCTGGTTGTATGATAAAAACATCTGGTATATCGGTTAAAATTTTCTTCATAATTTAATATCTCCTATTGTTTGACCATTTCCAGGCACTTGATATTATATCATTTAAGTTATATTTTGGTTGCCATCCTAATAAGGATTTTGCTTTGGTATTATCTGCAACAAGAATAGCCGGATCACCTGGCCTTCTTTCAACTATATCATAATTTATTTTTTTATTTGTAATCATTTCTGCACTTTCAATAATTTCCAATACAGAATTTCCTTCTCCTGTTCCTAAATTGATAACTGTCGATTTTCCTCCGGAAATTAAATATTGTAAAGCTTTCATATGTGCATCTGCTAAATCATTAACATGAATATAATCCCGTATGCAAGTTCCATCTGGTGTATTGTAATCATTGCCAAAAACTTTTAATTTATCTCTTTTTCCAATTGCTGTATCCAATACCAATGGTATTAAATGAGTTTCGGGATAATGACTTTCTCCAATTTCTCCATCAAAATCACATCCTGCAGCATTAAAATATCTTAACACCGTATATTTAATTCCATAAGCTACAGAAAAATCTTCCAATGCATATTCAATTGCTTTTTTTGTTTTAGCATATGGATTTATAGGTTTAATGCTTTCTTGCTCTGAAATAGGCACTCTATCAGGATTACCATAAACGCTACAAGTTGAAGAAAATACAAAATATTTAACATCAAGTTCTTTTATTACATTTAATAAATTTAAACTTCCTACAACATTATTATCATAATATAATTGTGGATTTTCGACCGATTCTCCAACATAAGCAAATGCTGCAAAATGTATAACTGCTTCAAACTTTTTATTCTTTAATGATGTAAAAAGATCAAAATAATTTCTCAAATCACATTGAATAAATTCTGCCTTTGGATGAATTGCTTCCTTATGCCCTCTTACCAAATTATCCAGAATAATAACATCATAACCATTATTAACAAGATACTTGACAACATGAGAACCTATGTAACCTGCTCCCCCAGTAACTAAAATTTTCATTAAAACCTCAAAATATTCAAACTACAAAATTATGAATTTTTAATGTAAATTAAAATGTAAAAGATTTTTTTAATAAAAAATTAATTTTTATATTTAGTGTTTATAATTTCCAATACATCATCGCCAATTTTATTATATTTATTCTTATCAAAACCATCTATACTTAAAAGTTCAAAAATATTTTTAGGTTTTGCTAATACTATATCAACAAGAATTTTTTCCGAACAAATCTTTTCTGGAGTTTGATTAAACTTAATCGCCTTTTTTTCTCTTATTTTTAATAGTTCGTTGTATAATTCAATATCTTCTTTTTTATATATAAGCTTTGCTTTTTTGATTTTATTACTTTGATTGTATCTCTTCAAAACTTCAATTAAAATATCTTCTGAATAACCCTGTGCCAACCCAAAAGTTGGGAAAAAAATATTTTCACTCCGCCCCTTTATAATCTCCAGAATATCTTGTTTGGAAAGTTCTGGCTCAATCTCAAGAGTTCTTTTAATGATAAAATCTACGAAAGATAAATTTAATGAATCTGATATATTCAAACAATTATCGCATATACCACAGTTTTTTGAAGTCTTTTCGCCAAAATAATTAACCAGAGCATTCATTCTACATTTTGATGAATATATAAACTCTTTAAATTGTTCGTAATTATTAATAGAATTGGTTTTTAATTTTGCAACTTCATTGGAAAGTAATTTTAAATCAGGATTTTTTTCTCTTTCTTTTAAAGTTATATAGCAAAAATCGGAATTTATTTTTTGTAATTGTATAATACTTTTTTTCTCTAATTCTAAAAGATAATTTTCTATTAAACTGTATTTGATATCAATCCAATGAGCAAATTCCGAAAGACTAATTGGCACAAAATTTTCAAACACTTTATTTTTATATACATTAATTAAATTGGACATTATAATTTTTTTAGTCTCATCAATTTCATTTATAAGATATTTTTTAATTTCATCCTTAGAAAAAATTATTTTTATCATTAGCTGATTTTTGTAATTTAATCGCTCTATAATATTATATTGCTCAAACCAATTAAGCAAAATATCTATTATACTATCGGATAAACTTTTGTGGAAATATCTTTCAATAGCTGAATTAGAAAACATTAGCATTTCACTAGATTTTGAACCAAGTGCAATATTGCCATTATCATATAAAAAATCATAGAATTTATAAATAATTTCATCATCAGGATAATTGTTTTCGATAAAAAAATTATTTAAAAAATCATCATCTTTATTGTAAAGTAGAAATGCTTTTGATGTTTTTCCATCTCTTCCTGCTCTTCCTATTTCCTGGTAATATGCTTCAAAATTATTAGGAGTATTATAATGAATAATAGTTCTGATATCGGATTTATCAACCCCCATCCCAAAAGCATTAGTGGCAACGATTAAATCTAATTTACCTTTTGAAAAATTTTCCTGTATTGTTTTTCTAACATTTGGAATCAATCCAGCGTGGTAGCATTCATTTTTAAATCCCAGTTGGTTTAAATAAAAAGATATTTCCTCGGCTAATTTTCTTGTAGCAACATATATAATACCAGGTAATTGATTGGAATTTAATAATTCAACTAGCTTTTGTTTTTTATTCAAATTCTTGAATATATTAATTGAAATATTATCCCGATAAAAGCCAGTTTTTATAACTTTTAAGTCATTAACTCCAAGACTGTTAACAATATCATTAATAATATCTTGTGTAGCTGATGCCGTAAAAGCTGCAATAGCTTTTGGATTTACTAAAGAAATTATATCTTTTATCTTTTTATAAGATGGACGAAAACTATTACCCCACTGGCTAATGCAATGTGCTTCATCAATAAAAATATAATCTGGTGGGAAATTACTGATAAAATTTTGAAATTTATTATTTTCTAATCTTTCAGGCGAAATATAAAGCAGCTTGATTTTATTATCCAATACTTTATTATATATATCCGATAATTCTTGATTACTTAAAGTACTATTTATATATGCTGATAACTCTTTTATTGAATTTAAGTTATAGACCTGATCTTGCATAAGAGAAATCAATGGAGAAATTACAATAGAATATTTTTCAGACATAATAGCCGGAATTTGATAAATCAAAGATTTACCCGCACCAGTTGGCAATATAGCTAAAATATTTTTGTTATTTAATATAAGATCTATTATATATTCTTGCCCATCACGAAATTTTTCGTATTTGAAAATATTTTTTAAATACCAATGCTTATCTTTTAACATAAAATTTGCAATTATAAAATGAAATAATTATATTTATATTTTGCTAAATAAATTAGGTTTTAAAATGCTAAGTTATGAAAATTTACTTAAATATAACAACAAAAATAATTTTTTCAACCGCGAACTAAGCTGGATAAAATTTAACAAAAGAGTATTAGAAGAAGCAGAAAACCCAAGCTTGCCTTTATTAGATAGAATTAAATTTATATCAATTTTCCACTCCAATCTTGATGAATTTTATATGATTAGAGTTTCAGGTTTATATGAACAGATAGACGCAAAAATTTACGACTCCGCTTTTGATGGTTTATCGCCAATTGAACAGTTAAGACTTATAGATATGGAAGTTAGACCTTTAGTAAACAGATCTATTGAAATCTGGAATAAGGAAATTATTCCACAATTGAAAGAAAATGATGTACATATTCTTGAATATAATCAACTTACAGAAAATGAAAAAAGATTATTAAGCGAATATTTCAAAAAAGAATTATATCCAATCTTAACACCTTTAGCAGTAGACCCCGGTAGACCATTCCCGTATATATCTAATTTGAGTTTAAATCTTGCAATTCAAATTAAAAAACCTGATGGTGAAAAACACTTTGCAAGAGTAAAAATTCCTAATACTTTGCCAAGATTAATTCAAGTTGATAAATTTATAAGCACTGGAGCGGTAAGATCTAAAAAAATTAAGTTTATTTGGCTTAGTGATTATATTAAAAATAATTTACACGTATTATTCCCCGGTATGGAAATTTTGGAAGCACATAAATTTAGAATTACCAGAGATACAGATATCGAGATCCAAGAAGATGAAGCAGATGATTTACTTAGTGTAATAGAAGAAAATATTTTAAGAAGAAGATTTGGTAATGTTGTTAGACTTGAAGTTGAAAAAACAATGCCTCAATTCATGATAGATCCTCTTGTTAAAAATTTACAAATGAGACCAGAAGATGTTCATGTTATTGATGGTCCACTTGGTATGAGCGATATAATGAAATTATACGATCTACCTATACCACATGCAAAAGAAGAAACATATCATCCAGTAAATGCTCTCACAAAAGAAGAAGCTGAAGATATATTCGATACAATTTCTAATCGTGATATTTTGCTACACCACCCATATCACTCATTTAATACAGTTTTGGATTTTATCAAAGCCGCAGTTGAAGACCCTAATGTTTTAGCAATAAAACAAACTCTATATCGTGTTGGGAAAAATTCTCCTATAATTGAATACTTAAAACAGGCAGCCGAAGATGGAAAACAAGTTGCAGTTTTGGTTGAACTTAAAGCAAGATTCGACGAAGAAAATAATATCAAATGGGCAAGAGAACTTGAAAAAGTTGGTGTACATGTTGTTTATGGCCTTGTTGGATTGAAAACCCACGCTAAAATGACGCTTATTGTAAGAAAGGAAAATACTGGCATAAAAAGATATGTACATCTTGGAACAGGAAACTATAACATAGTTACTTCAAAAATTTATACAGATTTATCTTTACTCACTGCAAATCCTGATATTTGCGATGATGTTACAGATATTTTCAATTACCTTACTGGATTCTCATCTCAAAGTACTTATAAAGAATTATTCGTTGCTCCTGTGTGTTTAAGACAAAAACTCATGGATTTAATTAAAAATGAAATTGAACATGCCAAACAAGGCAAAGAAGCAAGAATTATAATGAAATGTAACGCTATAACTGACCCCGATATGATTTGTGCATTGTATGAAGCATCTAATAATGGCGTAAAAATTGATCTTATTATTAGAGGCGTTTGTTGTCTTAAACCCGGCGTCAAAGGATTAAGTGAAAATATTTCTGTTAGAAGTATTGTAGGAAGATTTCTTGAACATCACAGAATTTACTATTTCTATAATAATGGTAAAGAAAGTTTATATCTAAGCAGCGCAGATATTATGGAAAGAAATTTAAATCGTAGAGTTGAAACAGCATTCTCAATCATTAATAAAGACATTAAAAAGCATATTATTAATGATATTCTCTTTACTTATTTAAAAGATAACCAAAAGGCGAGAATTCTACTCCCAGATGGCCAATATATTAGAGCAGAAGCTAAAGATGAAATTATTAATGCTCAAGAATTTTTCATGCATTTATACAAAAACAAACAATAGGTGAAAAAAATGAAAAAGTTATTTTTGTTAGTTGCTTTATTTGCATTAACTTTTGGACAGAACCCTAACCAAAAGATGCAACAATCTGTATTAAGTGGTGGAACTGGTTTAACCTGGATTGATGGTAAACCATACTATCAAGTAACCATTAATCCAGAATTATCTTTTTCTAAAGTAGGTATTGGCTTGGACCTCCGCCTTGAATTTAATAATGATGGTATTAGAAAAGAAAACTTTAACGAAACATCCGACTATATATCTATAATAAGATATTTTAGATACGGCTATAAAGGCGATCCATTTTATATAAGATTAGGTGCTTTAGACTTTGTAAATCTCGGTAATGGAACAATTATTTCAAATTATTCCAATAGACCATCTATCGATTCAAGAAAAATTGGTATGGAATTAGCTTTCGATACTGACGAATTCGGTGCAGAAATGCTTTACGGAAATTTTGGTATGGCTGGCTTAGCTGGATTAAGAGCTTACATTCGACCATTAAAATTCACTCCAATGGCAGAAGTTCCTGTATTAGGAAATTTAGAAATTGGTGGTTCTTATGTTATAGATATGGATAAAAGAGCCGATTTCGACTCAACTGTTACTGTAGGTAATCAAACTACTACATATGGCGAAAAAACTCTTTCTGCATTTGGATTTGATATTACTCTCCCAATTGTTAAATCATCAATGGTTAATTTAAAAGCATACTATGATTTTGTTAAAATATTAAATTATGGTAATGGTAGTGCCTTAGGTGCTAAATTGGATATTACAGCTACAGATGCTTTTATTTTTGGAACTAAATTTGAATATCGCATTAATGGCGACAAATACTTACCTGGTTATTTCAATTCATTTTATGAAATTGAAAGATATAATAGTTACAACATCGGAAATAAAACATTTGGCAAAGCACGCACACTTGATAATATTAAAGGCAAAAACGGATACTTTGGTGAATTATATGCTTCTTTAGCAAAAGTTATAACTGCTCGTGGTAGCTATGAAAGAATTCCTGATATTCCAAAAAGTGGAATTTTACACATTGATGCTACTGCTAATTTAGGCGAAAGTTATGCTGCACGAGCTGGATATGATAAAATTAATATTGATGGCGAAGCAGCTATCTTCAAAACTGATGAAAATACAGTAATGTTTGCTGAATTCGGTTATAAACCTTATTCATTTATGCTAGTTTCTATGGCATACATCTGGAATTTTACACCTGTAAGAGAAGGTGGTAAAACAGATGGTAAAATTATAGGATATAAACCACAAAAAAGAATTGAACCAAGAGTTACATTTTCATATTCATTCTAAAACAAAAGCCGCTTCCGTGTTGGGAAGCGGCTTTTTTTTAATTTCTCTACCTTTAATTGTTATTGATAACTAAAAAATAAATCTATTGTTCTTTAATAAATTTTGTTCATAAACATAATTATAATATAACTTTTTTATTGTTCAAAATAATTCTTTATAAGTAAAATTATATCAATTAAGACTATTTATAGACTGCTTTTTATTGTCAAAATATTTTTTTTGAAATAACAATTTATATTATTAAATTTGAATTACCCTTTTTATAGATAATTATGAGAACATTTTTACCAAATAATTTTATCAAATCTTTTAATAATTCAAGATATTTGCAATTTATTGTATGTACGCTCACCGTTTTTTTTATAATGATTATCATAATTTTAACTAATGTAACCGAAACGCTGGAAAATAAATCCCTCGATTACAGATTTAGACATGCTCACAACCCTCAACTGGTTGATACAAATATTATCCTTATTGCTATTGATGATAACAGCCTTGCTTATTATGAAAATAATGGAATATCCTGGCCCTGGCCAAGGGAATTTTATGGCTTGATGTTAAATTTTTTCAAACGAGCTGGTGCAAAAACTGTTGGTTTCGATATAATTTTTACGCAAAAGGATATCTCTTCAACTGATGAATATTTTGCAGATGCTATCAATAAATTTAAAAATGCCATCATAGCCACTCAGCTTAATGTTCAAATTGGATTGGAATATAACCCTTTAATTCCAACTAAATTATTAACTTTACCAACTCCAAATTTTTATGTAAAAAATTACAATAATGTTATTGCACCCTTACAAATCTTTCAAACAAATTGCAAATATTTAGGAGTTGTTGACTTCAAAGAAGATAAAGATGGAATTGCAAGACGAACTGAACTTATTTATCAATACAAAAATAAATATTTACTCAATTTCGCAGCTGCTTTATACTGTGCAGGAAATAATATAAAACCTGAAGATTTTATAAATTATTTAGCAAAAATTGATAAAACCTCTGATAGTAAATTCTTCTATTTTTGGTATGGCAAAGGCGGACCTGATGACGGTGTATTTAGGTATTATACAGCCGCTGCAATTATTCAATCTGAAATTGCTTTGATGAATAATCAAACCCCTATTTTAAGTCCTGAAATATTTAAAGATAAATTTATAATTGTTGGTGGAACTTCAGCAGGCTTACATGATTTTAAACCTACTCCTTTTACTTATCTTGAAAATTATCCCGGAATGGAAATTCATGCCACAATGCTTAGTAATTTAAATAAGAAACATCATATTAAGATTGTTAATGTTTTTGTAGAGATACTCATATTATTTATCATTATTCTTTTAGCAACTCACTTATATTTTTACAGTAAAAAAGTAATATATTCTTTAATTTTCAATATATTTTTAGGTGTTGGATATTTATTACTTTCGCTATTACTTTTCAAGTATTATTTTCTTTGGATTCCACTTATAAACATTGAAATTTCTATCATACTTTCTTTTTCTATTTCTGCATACATTAGCTATATAACAGAAGGACAAAAAAAGAAATATCTTAAAGAAGCTATGAGCAAATATCTTTCTCCAGTGGTTGTTGATTTAATTGTCAAAGACCCAAGCAAAATAGAATTAGGCGGTGATGAATACGAAGGTACTGTTTTCTTTTCTGATATTAAAAATTTCACTACAATTTCAGAACAATATGAACCTAAAGAATTAATATCCTACTTAAATAATTATTTAACAGATTGCACCAATATTATTTTAGCCAACAATGGAATGCTGGATAAATTCATTGGCGATGCTATAATGGCTATTTTTGGCGCCCCAATTAAAACAGGTAATCACGCTTTACAAGCCTGTATTTCAGCTCTTGATATTCACAACAAAATTACCTTAGTAAACCTCCAATTTAATCAACAAGATAAACCAACTTTTATTACAAGAATTGGATTAAATACCGGTAGCTTTATTTTAGGAAATGTTGGCAATACTAATAGATTAGAATACACTGCTATCGGCGATACAGTTAATCTTGCTTCAAGATTGGAAGGCGTTAACAAAGAATTTGGCACAAATATCATTATTAGCGAATCAACCTATAACTTAGCAAAAGATTTTATAATTGCAAGGGAACTCGATTTCATTAAAGTAAAAGGAAAATCCAAACCAATTAGAATCTATGAACTTATTGCATTAAAAGAAGATAACAATTTTAATTATAAATATATCGATTTTTTTCAAAATGCACTTAACGAGTATCGTAAAACTAATTTTGATAAAGCTACTCTACTTTTTAACGAAGTCTTAAAAATTAAACATAATGATGGACCATCCCTTACTTATTTGAATAGGATTGAAATACTTATTCAAAATGGCGTTGAAGATAATTGGGATGGAGTTTATGAAATGAAAACAAAGTGATAACATAAATTTAACTTGACAATTATCATTTTTTTCTTTAATTTGATTTTATAATTTAAGGAGATAAAATATGAAAAAATTATTTTTTATAATATTATTTGTAAGCTTTACTTTTGCCCAAAGTATAATGTATACATCCAAACCTTCTAACCATTTAAGAGAAGGTGCTGGAAGTTTCTATCCTTTAATGGATGTTATTGCTGCTAATGTTAAAGTTGAAGTCTTAGAAAAAAATGCTAGATGGATGAAAGTAAAGCTCCCAGATGGTAGAATTGGCTGGATTTCTGAACAAAATTTATCATCATCACCAATTCAAACAACAACAAACACAAATAGTAATGTCCCTGTAAAAGTTTCAAAAGTTGCTATTACTGCTGCTATTAAAGGTTTTGCACAAAAATTCAAAGCTGCTGATTTACAAAATGTAGATTATTTAATCAAATTCCCAAATACCAAATTTACTCCTAATGAATTCAATAGCTTTTTAGTTCCTTTTAAATATACCAAATCTAACAATGTTGGCGAGTTAGATTTATCCGATGCAGATTTTAAAATCCCATCTTACGATGCAGACTTAAATGAATTGAAAATTGGTTATACCGTAGCCGCAAGATTAGCTTCCAAAGGATTAGTCAAAGATCCACAACTTACAAAATATGTTAATTTAATTGCCACCGCCATTGCAAATAAAAACGAAATTTATAATTTTGACTTTAATGTTTACATTTTAGATGACAATACCTTCAATGCTTTTGCCTGCCCAGGCGGAATGATTTTTATTACTAAAGGAACTCTTAACCTTTGTTCCGATGAAGCTGAAATTGCCGCTGTTATCGCTCATGAAATGACACACATAATTCAAAGACACGGTCTACAAGAAATTACTCAAAGAATAGTTAATATAAATTCTGATGAAGCTTTCTCAGAGTTAGATGATGAATTTGCTGATGATGAAATGGATGAAAAAGATAAACAGTACGCCGAAGTAGAAGCTGATTTACTTCAAATAGCAGAAGCAACTTACGAAAAAATTGTTCACAAAAGATTGTTAGCCTATGAATTAGAAGCAGATAAAGGTGCCGCAATCCTAATTGCTAATGCAGGTTACGATCCTTTTGCTATTGTAAGAATGGCTAAAAAATTAGCTGCTCAACCTAAACCCCAATACGATATCTTTGACACTGAATACTTAGCACCAGATGATGCTAAAACTCGTGCCGAAAAAATTGAAAAATTCACTAATAAAGAATTTTCTCGTAAAAAACCAGGCGCCACTATGCCAGAAAGATTTAACTTTTATATGCGTAAATCTTAATAATAGAAATTTCTAATAAGTAACTAATTATCAATTTGCTGTATAAATAATACACTCAAATTTATTAAAAATCGGTCGTCTAAGATTCCTTGCAATCAGGAATTGAGAAAGATGACCGATTTTTTTTACTAACATTAATTTAGGAAAGTTTAATCTTTTATTACTTTTCCAAAAATTTATTTATCAAATCTCTTACATATGAAAAATTACAATCAACGGCCATATGTCCACAATCATCTTCTAATTTAACTAATTGTGTGTTATCAAAATTATCCATCTTTTCTGCATATTTAGGGGATAATATGTGATCACTTGTTGAATATATAAGCAATTTTTTGATTTGGTTAAATTTTTTATTATCCATTTTCTTAAATATATCGAGTTCTATCATTGCTTTTAATTGATAGTAATAATTATATTTTGTAAAAATTCTATCTTTTTTCTCAAAAAATTTTGAAAAATATTTTTCAAATTCACTTTCGTCCTTATCTTTATAATATCCGGATGGCGATTTCGCTTGTATTGCAGTTGAAATATCTACAAGTTGCATAATTTCATCATCTGGTATATTATGTTTGGTGCCCTTTTCGATTATTGTTTTCATAAAGTTCATTTGTAATAAATCATAACTGCTTAATTTTGGACTAAATACATATCCAACAACTTTTTCTATAAAATCAGGATACATCACTGCAAAATATAAAGCTTGCATACTTCCCATCGAGCCACCTATAACCGCATAAATTTTATCAACTCCAAAAACATTTTTCAACAATAAATACTCAGAGTTTACCATATCCTCTATTTTGAATTCAGGAAATTTATCATTAGGTTGTTCTTTACTATTGGAAGGTGATATCGATATTCCATTCCCAATGGCATCTACTATAACGATAAACAAATTTGTTGTATCAATAAATTTTCTTTTAACTATTAAATTTTCAATTTGTTCCGATGTTCCACCAAACCAGGTAGGATACAACACAATATTACTCTTATCTGAATTTAAAACTCCAATAGTTCTGTATCCAATTTTGCACTCTTTTATTACCTTACCAGAAATTAGTTTAAAATCACCCAGATTATAAAAAAGCTGACCAGACTTTGCATATAAACTTGCAGTTATAAGAATTACCAAAATAATGTTTCGAATTTTCATTAAATTTTCTCCCTGAATTGCATGTGATAATATTTGTAATAAAATCCATTTTTTTGTAGTAATTCTTGATGTGTTCCAGTTTCTACAATTTCACCTTTATCAAGCACGATTATTTGGTCAGCATTTTGAATGGTTGAAAGTCTATGAGCCACCACAATTGATGTTCTCGTTTTCATAAGTCTATCAAGAGCCTCCTGGACAATATGTTCAGATTCATTATCCAGTGCGGATGTAGCCTCATCCAATAACAGAATTTTTGGATTGCTCAAGATGGCACGAGCTATTGCTATTCTTTGTCTTTGCCCACCTGAAAGTTGAGTTCCTCTTTCGCCAACATAAGTATTAAATCCATCTGGTAATTCCATTATAAAATCATATGCATTAGCAAATTTTGCAGCCTCGTAAATTTCCTCTTCTGTTGCATCCAGTTTGCCTAAACGGATATTTTCAAAAATTGTATCGGCAAATAAAACTGTTTCCTGTGGCACAAGCCCTACAAGTTTCCTCAAATCTTCTTTATGAATTTGATTTATATTTATACCATCAATTGTAATTTCTCCTCGTTCTACTTTATAAAATCTTGGAATTAGATTTACAATTGTTGTTTTACCAGAACCACTTGCACCAACCAAAGCTAATGTTTTACCAGATTTGACTTTAAATGATATATTATTGAGTATATATTCATTTGAACTTTCATACTTAAAGTAAACATTACGGAATTCAACTTCACCTTTTATATTTTCTACTTCAATTTTAACAGGATTTTCAACTTCTTCTTCCTCTTTCAAATCTAAAATTTCAAAAATTCTCATCGCAGATGCTAATGCTTTTTGAAAAATAGTCGTTTGATTACCTAATTCTTTTAATGGTTTATACAACATAGTTACCAGAACAATAAATGTTGTTATTGTATCAATTTTCATATTGCCCGATACAAACTCATAAGCACAGAAAAAAATCACAATTATCATGCTTAAATTGCTTAGAACTTCATTAATTGGTTTTAATAATGCAACAGCTCGAACATTTTTCATTGAATAGTAATAATTGGTTCTTACTTTTTCATAAAACTGTTTTTCTCTTAAATCTTCTCTTACGAAACTTTTAATTACTTTTATAGAAGATATATTTTCTTGCAAAAAAGATGTGATATCAGCTACATTAATAGATAACTTTTTACTATAAGCTCTAATTCTATCACCGAATAATTTCAATACTACTCCCAAAATCGGAAATAAAACTATAGTTAAAAGTGTTAATTTCCAGCTAGTTATAAACAATGCAATAGTAAATATCACAGTGTAAATAAAATTTTGAGTTGTTAAAATTCCAGAATTCAATGCAACTTCTACATTGCCAACATCACTTGTTATTCTCGACATCAAATTTCCAGTGCGTTCTTTATCAAAAAAGCTCATTGGTAAACGTAAAATTTTTGAAAATATTTCATTTCTCAAATGAAGTAACACTTTCTGGGCGGCGGAATTCATCATATACTCGCGTAAATAGACAAAACTCACTTTTATCAAAACCGATACAAAAATAACCAGAGCAACATAAATTATTGTTATAAATCCCGTAACATGAATAGGAATATTTGTTCGCGGAACTGTTACATAAAAAGAAATATTATCAGTTGAAGAAAGTTTGCCTAATTCTGTCATTATATTCATTAAAATACCGGTACCAGCAGCTAAAACAGTATCCATCAACCCCATAATTAAAGTTGCAACTAAACCAATGATAATTCTTGTTTTAAATTTGAAAAAATATTTGTATAAACGAATATGATGTTTGAAACTTTCGAGTATTTTCATTATAATTCCATTTTGATTATTACAAAATTAAGAATTATTAAATTTATTACCAAAAAATGAAAAGGATACCAATATATGCTTGAAAAATTATTAGAAATACATCCAGTTATTTTATCACTCTTTGCAACATTATTTACATACTTTGTAACAGCCTTAGGTTCAGGATTAGTTTTTTTCTTTAAGAGTATCAACGCCAAAATACTTAACTTAATGTTAGGATTTGCCGCAGGAGTTATGATAGCTGCAAGTTATTGGTCTTTACTTGCACCTGCAATAGAAATGTCTGAACAAATTGGCGGAATAAAATGGTTACCAGCAGTTATAGGATTTTTAGCCGGAGCAGGTTTTCTTTTCGCTGTTGATAGAACTTTACCCCACCTTCATCTTGGCAATGATATAACTCAAGCTGAAGGGATTAAAACTAGCTGGCAAAGAAGCGTTTTATTAGTTTTAGCTATTACATTACACAACATACCCGAAGGTTTGGCCGTTGGCGTAGCATTTGGAGCACTTTTTAATACTCCGGATATTGCTACTCTGGTAGGTGGTTTATCACTTGCTTTAGGTATAGGTTTACAAAATTTTCCAGAAGGCGCAGCAGTATCCATTCCTTTAAGACGAGAAGGATTATCCCGCTTAAAAGCCTTTTACTATGGACAACTTTCCGGTATTGTAGAACCAATTGCTGGTGTTATTGGTGCCTATTTAGTTTTCCTTGTTAAGCCACTTTTGCCTTATGCATTAGCTTTTGCAGCAGGAGCAATGATTTATGTCGCTGTTGAAGAATTAATTCCAGAAAGCCAAAAAGAAGATGTTAACGATTTTTCTACTATTGGAACAATTATAGGCTTTGCAATAATGATGTTTTTAGATGTTGCCCTCGGATAATATATAAAAAATAAACTAATTTTCTCTTATACTGTAGGGGAGTAAAATTTATTTTTACTCCTCTCCCCAAACTTTATTTATTACTTTTTTAATTTTTTCATCATAAATTTTTATTAATTCCCTGCAGCCCTCAATAATTTTTCTTTGCTTTTCAATTTTTTCAACAATTTTCTCTTGCACTTCCATTGGGGGAAGGGGGATTTTTAACGAAGAAAAACTTGTTTTTGAAATTTCTTTAAATGTCCCTCCAGATACAAGTGATTCCATTTCAGAAGTAAGAGTTTTAACTATATACGCTAAATAAACAACATTAACCTTACTCTTGTCTTTAATAATTATATTTTTAAATCCTTGATTTGTAGTCAATGGAATTTTATTGATTCACACTTTTCCAATTGTTGCTCTTGTAGAAACAATAACTGATTCCTCAGGAATTATTTTTGCAGAAGAATTTGTTAAGCCTAATTCAATTATTTTCCTTTTTGTATTAGTAATAATCGATATTCCTTCTTCATGAAGATCAACTAAAGTTGCCCAAGAAATATTCCCATCCCAATAATCTCTTATTGTAGTATTAGGTGTACCACCACTTTCAATTCTAAAAAGGCAATCCTCCCTTAACTTCGCCATTGCCAGCCATCTTTAAGCTTTTCTTTTTCATCTGGATGAGCTTCAAGATAAATTTTAAGTTCTTCATCGAGTTCAGTTTCTACATCCGGTTTCCAATTTTCAACTACTTGCTTGCAACCATCTATAAGTTTCTGGTAGCCCTCAATAATGGAAACTATTTCCTCCTGCACTTCAAGTGGCGGAAGGGGGATGTGGATGTTTTCAATTTCTTTTAATTTCAAGGATGGATAATTCTGATCTGATGTCAAATTTTTAGCATCCACCTTTAATAACATTAAGAAAATAAAATTAGATAAAACATCTTCAGTTTTTGGATAAATAGTAGCTAAATGACTTGAAACATAACCATCAACAACTAAAACAGCTCTATGGTTCAAAAAGGTTGATGCAGCACTTTTGGGAAATAAGATTGTATCTTTCTTAAATAATTTAAATTTTTTAATACCCTCTTCATTGAGATAATCTTTACATTTAGTCAGATTACTGGTTATGTGTTCTCTAGCAACATCTGAAGTTCTAAAAAAATGATATTTGCCGTTAATAAAATATTTATCTTCTTGAGGAGCAGAATCTCCAGAACTAACTTCACACACATCCCCCAACCTCACCATTGGTCACTTGACATTTTTTCTTATTTCAGGTTCTCTATATCTTTCCAGAGTTAAATTATATTCTCCGTTTTCGGCTATTTTTTCATTTTTAACAATTAAACAGTTAGTCGAAAAAAGTTATCTTTCATAATTCCTTATCGCTTAGTTTTAAAAAGTTTTGTTATTTGAAAAGTTTAAAATACAAAATTTTTAAATCAATTTTGTCGGTTGAATTAAAAATTCTCGATATTCTCTCTCATAATTATCAAAAAAGAAAATCATAAGCAAAATAATGTTTTATTAACTTAAGTATTTATAAATATATATTATTAAATAACAAATCATTTTGCTAATACATTATTTATAAAATATAAATAAAAAGGGCACACAAACAAATGTGCGCCCCTTTATAAATCATAAGAAATAAATTGTTATGAAAAAGTTATTTTATAAATTCTTTACAATTTCTTTTCCAAATTCAGAGCATTTAAGTTCGGTGGCACCTTCCATCAATCTAGCAAAATCATAAGTAACAGTTTTGTTAGCAATTGTTTTTTCAATAGCTTTTTCGATAGCTTCTGAAACTTCAGTCCACCCTAAGTATTCAAACATCATACAACCAGAAAGAATAACAGAAGACGGATTAACTTTATCTAAATTTGCATATTTAGGAGCAGTTCCATGAGTAGCTTCAAAAACAGCATAACCACTATCATAACTAATATTTGCACCTGGAGCAATACCAATACCACCAACTTGTGCAGCTAAAGCATCAGAAATATAATCGCCGTTTAAATTCATTGTTGCTATAACATCATACTCAGCAGGACGTGTTAAAATTTGTTGTAAAAAGTTATCAGCAATTGCGTCTTTGATTAAAATTTTTCCTTCTGGTGGATTACCATTACATTCATCCCAGCTTACAACTTTGTCAGCAAATTCTACTTCTTTAGCTACTTCATAGCCCCATTTTCTGAAATAACCTTCTGTAAATTTCATTATATTTCCTTTATGAACAAGAGTAACACTTTTTCTATTGTGGGAAATTGCGTATCTAATAGCAGCTCTAACTAATCTTTTAGTTCCTTCTTCGGAAATTGGTTTTATCCCAAATGATGTTGTTTGTGGAAATCTAACTTTTTTAATTACGCCTAATTCTTTTAACAATTCAGCTATTTTTTTAGCTTCTGGAGAACCGTTTTCAAATTCTATTCCTGCATAAATATCTTCTGTATTCTCTCTAAAAATAACCATGTTAACAAGTTCTGGATGTTTAACAGGTGAAGGTACACCATTGAAATATCTTACCGGGCGCAAACAAACATATAAATCAAGCATTTGTCTTAAAGCAACATTGATAGAACGAATTCCGCCGCCAACTGGAGTTGTTAAAGGCCCTTTTATTGCAATACGAAATTCATTAATAGCGTCTAAAGTTTCTTGTGGAAGCCAGGTATTAGGTCCATAAACATCATTACTTTTCTCTCCAGCGTAAACTTCCATCCAGGCTATTTTTCTTTTACCTCCGTATACTTTTTCAACAGCAGCATCAAAGACATATTGAGATGCACGCCAAATATCTGGGCCAGTTCCGTCACCTTCAATAAATGGAATAATAGGATTATCAGGAACAATAAGTTTTCCATTTTCAAATGTAATTTTTTCTCCATTTGTAGGTACAGTGATTTTTTGGTATGTAGCCATAAAACAGCTCCTTTATTTATTAAAAATTATTTATGATATCTTTATATAAAGTTTGAATTCCAAAAAAAAAATATTGGAAAATTCTGAAATTTCTATTATATTCTAAACAAAAACAATACTGGTAAATTAATTATTTTTTGTATTTACGCTAACCAATTCAGCATGTCTTTCAGCATGATAAGAACTTCTCACAAACGGACCGGAAAAAACATCTTTAAATCCTAATTCTTTACCGTATATTTCATATTCTTTAAATTCCTCAATTTCAACATATCTATGCACTTGCAAATGCTCTTTTGATGGTTGTAAATACTGCCCGATTGTCATAATATCACAATTTACATCTCTTAAATCTTTCATCAATTCAAATATCTCTTCTTTGCTTTCCCCAATACCAACCATAATACCACTTTTTGTAATTAATCCTTTATCTTTAAACCATTTCAACAAATTTAAACTTCTTTGATATTTAGCTTGTGGTCGCACAACAGGATACATTCTATTAACAGTTTCAAGATTATGATTTAAAATATCAGGTGGATTTTTCATAATTATTTCAAATGCTTTTTCGTCCCCTTTAAAATCCGGGATAAGAATTTCTATTGTACAATTAGGTAATTTTTCTCTGATTAATTTGATAGTTTCACTGTAGATAGATGCTCCTCCATCCTCAAGATCGTCTCTATCAACAGATGTTATTACAACATGTTTTAAATGTAAATTATAAACAGCTTCAGCAACACGCCTTGGCTCATCTAAATCTAGCCCCTTTGGTTTTCCGGTTTTGATATTACAAAATCCACAACTTCTTGTACATATATCGCCTAAAATTAAAAAAGTTGCCGTTCTATGAGACCAACATTCGCTTTTATTCGGACATCTTGCTTCTTCGCATACTGTATGCAAGCCTTGCTCACGCATTAATTTATTTACATCTGCAAAATTTTTCCCAAGTGGTATTTTAATTTTATACATTTTAGGTTTGTTTACAGGAGCATGAGTTTTTTCGAGTGTTTCCTCTTTGTATTTTTTTTGATATTGATTTATCATAAAATCCTCTAAGAAATAAATTGAAATTTCAAATATAAAAAAGTAAATTTACAAATAAAATTTAAATAATTATAACAATGCATTATGATACAAAAGTTCAGATATTATAAGATTTACAAACCTTACAGGATGCTTTCTCAATTTAGTAAAGTTGATGATAAATTAACCTTAAAAGATTTAAATTTCCATTTCAATAAAGATATTTACCCTATCGGTAGATTAGATTACGATTCCGAAGGTTTGTTACTACTAACCAATGATAATAAATTAAAAACTATTTTATTAGACCCCCAAATGCACCACCAACGTGAATACTTTGTTCAGGTTGATGGCAATATTACCGATGAAGCTTGTAAACAACTTGAAAAGGGCGTTTTTATAGATGGTTACAAAACTCTACCTGCTATAGTAAAAATAATTCCAGAACCAACACTACCAGAACGAATTCCCCCTATTAGATTCAGAAAAAATGTTCCAACATCCTGGATTTCAATAACTCTTGTTGAAGGTAAAAATAGACAAATAAGAAAAATGACCGCAAAAGTTGGATTTCCAACTCTACGGCTTGTAAGATATAGAATTTTAAATATAACAATTGATAACATGCAACCAGGTGATGTTATTGAAGTTGAACCCAAAATTATCAAACAAATTTTAAAAAAGGCTTAAGTATGTTTGCAGAAGTTGCTTTCCCAATACCATTGTATCAAAATTTTTATTATAACATCCCGGAAGAAATTGAAAACATTGTAAAAATTGGTAGTAGAGTTATTGCACCTTTTAGAAATAAATATATCACTGGTTTTGTTGTTAATATAATTAATTCCGTAGAAACAGATTTTGAAATTAAACCAATTTATGATGTCATTGATATTCAACCCGTTTTATCAGAAAAACAATTACAATTTTATAAATTTATTTCGGAATATTATCTAACACCCTTAGGCGAAGTTTTAAAACTGGCTACACTCCCTGGAATAAATATCAAATTAGAAGACATCATCGTACCGGATCACAACATAATGTCATCTTTGCCGGCAAAAGAAAATTCTATCAAATACAAAATCATCTCAATCCTATCAACCATTGATAAAATCTCGCTTTCAGAATTAAAAAAAATTGTAAATAAAAATAATATCAATGGTATCATACAGGAACTACAAAATCAGAAAGCTTTAGAAATTTCAACACAGATTCATGAAAAAAACGTTAAAGAAAAAACAATTAAGTTTGTAAAAATCTTAAAACAAAAAGATGAAATTTATGATATTTTATCAAAATTAGATAAAAGAAGTTTATCACAGATTGAATTAGGAATTTTCATCATTAATAACAATATCAAAGAAATTGAATATCAAAATCTCATTGAAATTGCTAATACAACCGCAAATGCAATTAAATCTTTGCAGAGAAAAAATATTCTGGAAATAATAGAAAAACCCATAAGCAGAAAATATGATAACATTTACACCGAAGAACATAAAATTTTAGAACTCTTACCACAACAAAAAATTGTTTTTGATGAAATAAAAAAATCAATTAATGATAATAAATTTCAAACTTTTCTACTTTACGGCGTAACGGGAAGTGGAAAAACTCAAGTTTATATTGAACTTGTAAATGAAGTAATCAAAAGAAATAAAAATGCAATTATTCTTGTTCCCGAAATTTCCTTAACTCCACAAATTACAGCAAGATTTCAAAATAATTTTGGCAACATTGTTACATTTATTCATAGCAAAATGTCAGATTCTTATAAACATGATATATGGAAAGGAATACTCAAAAATAAATACAAAATAGTAATAGGACCTCGTTCAGCTCTTTTTACCCCTCTTGAAAACATTGGAATTATCATCGTTGATGAAGAACACGATTCAGGATACAAACAAACAGAACAAATGCCAACTTACAACGCAAGAGATTTAGCAATCTATAAAGCTAAATTATACAATGCCCCTGTAATTCTTGGAAGTGCAACTCCATCTTTTGAAAGTTATTATAATTGCAAAATTGGAAAGTATAAATTTTTATCGATCACCGAACGCGTTAAAAATACTCAATTACCCGAAATAATTATAACCGACTTAAAGTCTAAAAATTCAAATTATGAATATTTTAGTAAAATTATTATTGATAAAATAGAAAATAGATTAAGCAACAACGAAGGTGTGATAATTTTACAAAACAGAAAAGGTTTTGCTCCTCGTGTTATTTGTAAAGATTGCGGTAATACACATGAGTGCCCTTACTGTTCTGTTACAATGGTTTATCACTTAACAACAAATTTATTAAAATGCCATTATTGCGGTTATAATTTTGAATTTCAACATCAATGCCATAAATGCCATTCCAATAATTTTACCATGCTTGGCACTGGCACTGAAAAAATCGAAGATGAATTAGAAACAATTTTCCCCGATGCTAAAATAGTTAGAGTTGATTCCGAAAGTATTTCCAATAAAGATAAACTACCTAATATTTTAAATGATTTTAAAAATCGAAAAATTGATATACTTGTTGGTACACAATTACTTTCAAAAGGGCTGGATTTTCCACATCTTACACTGGTTGGAGTAATTAATGCAGATTTATTACTTGCTATTCCAGAATACAAAACCGAAGAAAGAACAATGCAAATTTTAAGCCAGGTAGCAGGAAGAGCCGGTAGAGATTTAACAAAAGGCGAAGTTATCGTACAAACATATAAACCACAACAGGATATATTTTCTTACCTTATTGCACACAAATATCTTGAATTTGTTGAAAAAAAATTAGACGAAAGAAAAAAATTTAAATACCCTCCATATTATAAATTTATAAAGTTCGAAATAAAAAGTAAAAATCTCCAATCAGCCAAAAGTGCTTCATTATTACTATATAACCTTCTTAGCAAATATAAATTAGATATCAAAAAACCTACAGAAGCACCAATTTTCAAATTAAACAATTATTACAGGTATCAAATTATATTACGAAACAATCCCATAAATGATAATAATTCGTATTTCTTAAAAAAATCCGTTTTTGAAACTATTTTAGAATTCAATAAACAAAATAAAAATGAAGATATCAGGTTATTAATTGATGTGGATCCGGTTTAATTATAAAAGGCGGAAATCATATCAAAGATTTGAAATATATTGTAAAACAAAATAAGCTGCTCTAAGGAGCAGCTTATTTTTTATGCTGACAAACTTTTAACAAATTTTGCTAGTTGAGATTTCTTTCTAGCTGCTGTATTCTTGTGAATTTTACCTGTATCAGCATATCTATCTAGAAGACCAGTAGTAACTCTAAAAAGTTGTTCAGCTTCTTCTTTATTAGTTGTAGCTAATAACTTTTTAGTGAATGTTTTGAGTTTAGAAATGGCCATTTTGTTTACTAATCTTCTACGTTCGTTTTGTCTTACTCTTTTTTTTGCTGACTTATGATTTGCCATATTTATACCTTACCTATCTTTTACTTTATTGAACTACAAATATAAAAAATTTTTTTTTAATAGTCAAATTATTTTTATGAAAAAATTGTATTCATTTTTTCGCCAATTGTTTCAATATTAATACTTTCTTTATCAAAATTTTCTAATTCATTGTATGTTATATTACACACATCAATTCTTGTAGAATTTATTGCGCCAAGTGAAGTTGCAATTTTAAGAGATTCAACTATAGGTAAAGAGTTGAAAATTCCATAAATTAGCCCAGCTACAAACGCATCACCGCTACCTGTAGGATGTATTTCATTTACTGCTGGTGGATATACTTTATACAAAAAACCAAAATTATTAACTATAAAAGGATGTTTACCATTAGTAATGGCAGAAATTTTTATTCCCCTATCCTTTAATTCTTTTGCTAAATTTATAATATCCTCTTCAGTAGATAAATTTTTATTCAATGCTTTTTCCAATTCATCAACATTATTATGAATAATATCCACAGGAAGATTTAATGATTTATCTAGATGATTTCCATAAGTATCAAATAAAACAAGTTTATCATTTTCTTTTGCTAATTTTGTGCCCCAATCAATAATTTCAAATGTATCATCATTAGGTAAGCTTCCTGCAAAAACAAGCATATTAGAATTTAAAATTGCTTTTTCCAATTTAACTTTCATTTCTTCTATTTCTGCTCTGGAAATTTCATATTTTTTTTCCATAACAGTTGAAACAGAATTATTTTTTTTGTCAATAATAACAGCAGCTTCTCTTGTTTGTGCTTTAGTTGGAACAGCAACATAATTAATTTTTTCGTGTGTCAATAACTTTCTGATATATCTTCCATTTTCGCCACCTAAAAATGTAAAGGATTGATTTGGCACTCCTAAATAATTAAGCTCTCTCGAAATATTTATACCTTTACCACCGACAGAATATTTAATTTTATCAACTCGAAAAGTATTATTTAGTTCAAAATCATCACAAAAATATTTTTTTTCAAGCAATGGATTTAATGTTACAATTACTATCATAACTCCTCTATTTTATGGTCTAAATTTTGTCCAATCTCCATATGAAGGATAAACAAGCCTATACTCGCCGAAGCCACTTTCATCAACAAAATAAAAAGTATAATTATATCTATAGTAGCTCCAAACTTCATAAGGCTTTGTATCAAACTCGAAAGGATGTCTTTCAATATTATCTGGTGGTCCTAAAAGTATATAAACCATACCAAAGTCTGTTCTCCAACCTTCTCTATATGTTGAAAAATTTGCATTGGCAAAAGCTACCCTTTGATAATAAATATTAAAAATTTCATTTTCCTCAGTTCCCGGTGTAGGATCTAACTTACGCCAAAAATCAGCAAATATTTTCTTTTTTTCATCCTCCGTTTTAGCACTTTGTATTTCATCGATAACGCCACGCGGGGCTATGTATATCATCTGTTCTATTGCTTTGTTTAAATCCTTTATATTTTCTGGCATCCCATACCAAAAAGATGTAAAAACTTTATATGTTGATAATTTTATTTTTCTGCTTACATCTTCAACATCAAGTTCAAGTCTATAAGTACCCAAACTTAATTCTTTAAATTTCAATTCCTTAACTATTTGATTATTTCCTTTTTTTAACTCAATATTTTCCTGATAGTTAAGCATCAATTCATCTGTTTTTTTATCAAATTTAAAAATCGAATAATTTACAACTACATTTGTGTTTGTATCCGAATACAACTCATAATAAAAATTTACTAAATTTTGATTTGATATTATATTCCTTGAAATATTAGGCAATATTCTATTATTATCAAGCTTGCGTATAAACATAACATCACTAAGAGCCAAGTTATTATTTAGGTTACGAACGGTATAGACGTCTTCATATAATAAATTTTTCTTAGTTTCTTGATCTTCGATATTGCAAACAAAAATATAGTTCCCTGGTCTTAGATACAATGTTTTATTACTCAACATAAAATTCTGTGGATTTATAGAAGTGTTAAAATCATTTACTTTAATTGTTTCATACCAGGATTTTTCTTGAATAACATTTGATTTTTTTTCATCATAAACAGTAAAATCAATTCTATATTTTGCCTCAAAGATATTATTCTTTTTAACAAATCTCACTTGATTATAAGGCATAGATACAAATAGCTCTAATCTATTTTTTTTCCCATCATAATAATAATTAAATACATCATAATAAAACTTGGGATTGCTTAAATTATCATTATAAGCATCTTTTGTTTGAGAAAAAGAATTTGATATAAACAAAAAACTTACAAGTATGATTTTAATAAATGTTTTCATAAATTTTATTTTCGTTTTTTTTAATTTATGATTTTTCTAATTTTATATCAAACTTTTTTGAAAAAAGATGAACAATTGATAATTCTAATAATGTTTATTGGAAAAGAGAAATTTAATGGGCTCAACAATTTTATTTTTTACAACTGTTTTTTTAGTTTATTTTATATTAAACTACATATTTTACAAAAATTTAACAAATGTATTTGATATAAACAAAAAAACTTTAAAGATTATCATAGTTTTGTTTGCTTCTTTTTATTTTATTGGAAGATTTACAGAAAATATAAGTCTCAAAATATCTTATTTTTTTGAAATAATTGGTATCTGGTGGTTTGTTTTTGTGGTTCATTTCTTTTTTATAGGAATATTGTTCTTTATAATAAAAAAATTATTAAAAAACATTTTAACAAGAAAAATACAACAAATAGCTATGGGATTTATCATTACATCAATAATTGCAATACTACTTTACGGTAATTCAAATTTTTACAATACCAAAGTAACAAACTTAAACATCAAAACACACAAACAAGCAAATTATGAATCATTAAACATTGTTTTCTTCTCTGATATACATTTAGGAAATCTAATAAAACCAACAAAAATGGATAATGTAATTAATACCATAAATAACTTAAAACCAGATATAGTATTAATCGGTGGGGACCTATTTGATTATGGTATAAAATCGGTAGATACAATGGAGTTTTATCAAACAATGAAAAAGTTAAAAGCCTCTAAAGGTATCTATTTTGTTAATGGCAATCACGATTTATTTGCAGATAATGATATGATACTCAAACAAATACAAAAGTGTGGTATAAATATTTTGATTGACTCTTTAATTTTACTTGAAAACTCAATTTACATAATTGGACGACAAGACCGCGCTATTATGAGATTTGATAAACCTCGTAAACAACTTACTAGTATCATAAAAAATATAGATACTTCTAAATTTACAATTTTATTAGATCACCAACCACAAGATTTTAGCGAAGCTGTGCAACATAATATAGATTTACAACTTTCTGGTCACACGCACAATGGACAATTTTTCCCTATCTCCGAAATAACAAAAGCCATTTACAAAAAAAGTTGGGGATATTTGAAAGAAAAAAATTCAATACTTTTTGTTTCATCTGGTTTATTCGGCTGGGGGCCACCTGTGAGAACTAATAGTTATTCAGAAATAGTAAATATTAAAATCAAATTCAATAATAAAAAAATTATTACAAAGGAGTAATTTATGAAAAGCACTATCAAAGAAACAAAAGAATATCGATTAGAAATGAATGAAAAAATTCTCAATTGCGGAAATAATGATTTTAAAAAATTTTTTGCATTAGATACCAAAGCATATCATTCCGGTGCACTTGATGCAAAAACCAAAGAACTAATGGGATTAGTCGGTTCTATGGTTCTCAGATGCAATGATTGTATTTTTTATCACCTCGATAGAGCTATTGAAGAAGGTGCCACCAGAGAAGAATTATACGAAACTATGAATATTGCTCTTATTATTGGTGGTTCAATTGTAATACCTCATCTAAGATTTGCTTTCGAATGGATTGAAAAAATTTATCAAGAAAAGCAATCAAAAGTGTAATATATTTTTTATTTTTGCAGTAGCAACTTAATAATTTAAATTGAAAATTTTTCGAAAATACGAAATTGGTCTGTTAAAATACCTTACGATAAAAAGAATTATAAATATTACTAAGGTATTATTTTCTTATTTTTTATCAAACCTAACAAGTAAAGTAATAGTATGGGGCAAGCCATATTCTGCAACTATTGAGCCAACAAATTTCTGTAATTTAAAATGCCCAGAATGCCCCTCTGGATTAGGAAGATTAACTCGTCCATTAGGAATTATTAATTTAATTGACTTTGAAAACTACTGTAAAGAAATCTCTGAGACAGTTTTCTACCTGCAATTATTTTTCCAGGGAGAGCCATTAGTCAATAAAAATCTACCTGAACTTGTCGGTATTGCCCACAAGTATAATATGTATGTAGCAATTTCAACAAATGGAATATTGGTTACTGAAACAGTTGCCCAAATGTTAATTGCCTCAAAAATAGATAAAGTTATATTCTCCATAGATGGCTTAGATGAAAATACTTATCAAAATTATCGCGTTGGTGGGACTTTTGAAAAAGCTTTTAAAGGATTAAAAAATCTGCTTAATGAAAAGATAGCCCAAAATTGCAAATATCCTTATATTGAATTTCAGTTCATAGTAATGAAACAAAATGAGCACCAAATTCCACAAATTTTAGAACTTTCTAAACTGGATGGCTTAAACAAAGTAACTTTAAAAACTATGCAAGTATATTCCAAACAAAGTGCAGAATATTTTTTACCATCTAACCCCAAATATCGCAGATACATTATCGATAGTAGTGGAGAATTGAAAATTAAAGGTAAATTCAAAAACAAATGCTATGCTATCTGGAGAACTGCAGTGATAACCTGGGACGGAAATATAGTTTCTTGCTGTTTTGATAAAGATGCTAATTTTATTATGGGCAATTTAAAAGAGAATAATTTCCCTTCAATCTGGAAAAATCAAAAATTCACAAATTTCCGCAAAGCAATTATGACCAATAGGTCAAAAATTCCAATGTGCAAAAATTGTACAGAAGGTGTTAAAATAAATATAGACTAAGTATTTCGTTAAGTTATTTAGCTATATACCTAAATATATTTTATCGATATAGATTGTAATCTAACGCAATTTAAAATAATTTTGATTTAATTGGATAATTATTTATATTTAGGTATTCAACTAAATATTTTGAGGTATAACAATGTCTTTAAATCTCTCTAAAAAATTACTTCTATTTGTTAGTTTATTTGTATTTATCTTCATTCTTCCACTCAGCGAAAGTGTTTTACAAGCAATTCTTGCCAGCATACATCTTTTAAAATGGTATGCTCAAGAACATACAGTTTTATGTTTAATACCAGCATTTTTTATAGCTGGAGCAATAACAAATTTACTTAATCAGGCATTTATAATTAAATATCTCAGTACAAAGTCGAATAAGTATCTTGCATATTTAATTGCCTCCGTATCTGGTGCCATTCTTTCGGTTTGTAGTTGCACAATTTTACCTTTGTTTAGTAGCATACATAAAAAAGGAGCAGGATTAGGACCTGCTGTTACATTTTTATATTCTGGCCCTGCAATTAGCGTTATTGCAATTGTAATGACAACAAAAGTATTTGGATTAGAATTAGGTATTGTAAGGGCAATTTCATCAATCATAATTAGTATATTTATTGGCATTCTTATGGAATTTATATTTAAGGAAAATAATAATATTAGTGATACAAAAAATTTTACCTCTACATCAATTACTAATTTAGCTAATGCGATGGTTTTAATATCATTGGTTACTATTTTATTATTTTTAAATTGGTTTAGCAATGATTCTCTATCCATTCTAAGCTTTACAATAAAAATCAAATGGCTTGTATCTTACTTAGCATTTGCTTTCTTATTATTTATTGTTTATAAATATTTTGGCATAAAACTAATGCATATTATTACAATATTGCTAACTACAATCATATTTTCAATTTTTTCAATAAATTTAGGTATAAGCGAAAAAATACAGCCAATACTACCTGTTTCGGCTGCTATAATCGCTTTTTCTTACTTTTCTCTAAAATCTAGCAATATTATAAAAGATTTGACCTTATCAGCCTGGGAGTATGCACAACTAATTATTCCATATCTTGCTTTAGGAACAATCATTGCAGGTTTTCTTTTTGGTTTTAATCAATGGGGATTAAATTATAAAGGTATAATTCCTGGGGATTTTATAAAAACTATTTTAGGCGGTAATGGATTTTTACAGAGCCTTTTTGCATCCATAATAGGAACTTTTATGTATTTCGCTACATTAACAGAAGTTCCTATTTTGCAAGGTCTTATGGCAAACGGTATGGGAAAAGGACCAGCCTTAGCTTTATTTCTTTCTGGACCATCCTTATCTTTACCAAGTTTACTAGTTATTAATAAGATTCTTGGTTTGAAAAAAACAACTTTTTATGCTATATTAGTAATCTTATTATCAACATTTGCAGGAACAATTTACGGACTATTTTAATGAAAAATACAGCCGATATATTTAAAGCACTATCAGATCCTACAAGATTGAAAATATTATCAATTATCTATTACGCAGATGTTTGTATTTGTGATATAGTAGAATTTTTAGGATTTAGCTATCCAACGATTACACAACATTTAAAAATTTTACAAGAAATAGGATTAATAAAACTTACCAAAAATAACAAATTCCAGATTTGCAGCTTTAATAAATCATCAAAAGATAAAAGATTTAATTTGATTATTCAGAACTTTGATTTACTTTTTAAAGCATATAAACTTACTAAAGCTGAAATAAAAAAATTGAATGATATTGTAGCCAAAAGAGTGTGCAATATTAAATAATTATTCAACTTAAATAACATATTGGGAGATTAAACAATGGAAATTAAAATTTTAGGAAGCGGTTGTGCAAATTGTAAAACTTTAGAAGCAAGAACTCAAGAAGCACTTTTGCAATTAAACTTAGAAGCACAAGTAATTAAAGTTACTGATTTTGATGAAATTATTCAATACGGAATAATGCGTACACCCGGATTGGTTATTAATGAAAAAGTTATAGTAAGTGGCCGTGTACCATCTGTTGATGAAATTAAAGAATTTATAGAACAAAACAAGGGATAATCTGCTTTGGGACACCATCACCACAATCATAATGAAGTTAATTTAAGCAGCAAAAAAATTTTTGTAACATTTTTACTTAATGTATCAATTTTGGTAGTGCAAATCATAGGCGGAATAATATCCGGTTCTATGGCCTTACTTTCAGATGCATTACACAATTTTTCTGATGCACTGGCAATAGCAACAACCTACTTTGCCAATAAAATTGCTCAAAAACCGAAGAACTTAAAATATACTTTTGGATATAAACGTTTAGAACTTTTAGCCGCTATAGTTAATTCAACTACCCTAATCGTAATGGGCGTTTTATTGATAAAAGAATCTATTCTTCTTTTTGGAAAAGAAAGAACTATTGATACTGGAATTATGATTTATGTTGCACTTTTTGGCGTTTTTGCAAATTCTTTAGGAACTCTTTTACTTTCAAAAGATGCAAAGCATAACTTAAATGTAAAATCAGCCTACTTACATCTTGCTACAGATGTGATATCAAGTATCATAGTTATTGCTGGCGCATTATTTATTCGCTTTTCCGGAATTCTCTGGATTGATTTGCTACTTTCTATAATTCTTGCTTCATATATGATTTATTCATCCTGGAAAATTGTTTTGCAAACGACAAGAATTTTCCTGATGCGAGCACCTGTAAATATTGACTTACAAGCAATAATATTAGATGTACAAAATAAATTTCAATTGAAAAATATTCACCACGCACATTGCTGGCAATTAGATGAAAAAAATACTCACATTGAATTTCATGCTGAATATGATAGCAACAATCTTGAAGAAATAACAAAAACTTATGATAAAATTCAAGATTACTTAATAGAAAAATATGAAATTACTCATCTTACTATACAAGCAGAATATTCTTGCAATTGCAAAAAGGATTTGGTATAAAAAAGGGGCTGAAATTTAGCCCCTTTTATTTTTAGAATAACTGATAACCTATTTCAAGCAAATACCATCTACCTGGTTGTGGATAAGGATGAATAACACTTCCACCTTGTTCATATTTTTCATCAAAAACATTATCTACTGAAATTCTAAATGAAAAATTATCAAATACATTTTCCACTCTTAACGCAGTGTTTACTAGAGTTGCAGATTTTACTTTATAATTAGGATCGATAAAAGCTCTACCATTAGGAAATGTAACATTATATGGGGACTCTTGTTCTCCGATATATCTAATAGTTAAATTATACCAAAAAGTCTTAAGTATTGAAGGAATAGGATTAACATCGAATATTAAATTTGCGGTTATTGAAGGAACATTTTTAACATTATAATTAAATACATCATAATTTTTAAAATCAATAACCTTTTGATAAGTAGCATTAGCTCTAATTCTATAATTTTCTTCTAAATAAGCTATTTCTTCTTCAATTCCCCAATTTTTTAACATACCAGCATTAATATAGAAAGGATCTGCTAAAGTTCCAGTAGCATTATTATTTCTATAGACAAAATCTTTCAAATGATTATAAAATACTGTAAAATTATTTTTTAATTTATTTTCAAAAAATGAAACTGAATTAGTAAATTGATAAGATGTTAGATATTCAGGCTTTAAATTTTCCGAACCAGCATAAGATTTCAAAATATTATATCTATACCAATAAGGAGCATCAACAAATGATTGTGAATATGATAACTTTAATTGGAAGCGTTCATTAGGATTATATATTACAGCTAATCTAGGACTAAAATTATCTACAGGATCACCTTTTCTTCTTACTTTATAATCATATCTAAAACCTAAGTTTAATATAATATCTTCAAGCAACTTTTGTTTAATCTGACCAAAAGTTGAATAAATTACTTCCCTTCCTGGAAACATTAAATCGTTAATATAAGTTGTAAATTTACCAGATTTACCAGATGTCATAAAAGCATCATTTAAATACATATAATCGGTTTGAAAGCCAATAAGGGCATTCCCTTTACCCAAACCAATTTCATATGTATAACCTAATTGTGCTGTAAATCCTAAATCATATTCATTCCATTTAAGACCTGTAATAGATGTGTCCAATGAATTTGCAACAATTATACCATGTATCTTATTGGCATCGTAATAAACATTTAACATAAGTTCTAAATCATTGTTAATAGAAAAATTTTTAATTAAGCCAGCGTGAGATGCTGAAGAAGTCAACCCAGGTCCTTGTTCATCAAATAACTTTACTGATTTATAATCATAAATTTCACCAGTTTTACCACCACCTGAAAAAGGTTCTACATATGTACCAGAACGGCTAGAAAAATTGAAAATATAATCTCCAAATGTATATTTTAATCCAAAATCATAAGATGGTCTATTTTTAAAAGCATTTAAGAGTACTTTACCATCCTTATTAACTGCTGAAAAATTATTAGCAGCAGGTATATTTCTTTCTTCGCCATTAGATTTATAAAAAGAGCCAAATATTAATAAATCTGCATTATTATAATTAGCACCATACAAAACACTGGTAGAAAGTTGACCATAATTACCAGTTCCAGCATTAACTTGTAATCCATTCACTTCTTTACCACTTAATGTTATAATATTAACAACAGCTGTAAGCGCAACATTACCGTATAGAGATGATGACGGACCTCTCAATATTTCAATTTGTTTGACATTATTAAGTGATATAGAGAAATCGGGATTTGCCTCTGAATAAGCTCTACAATTTAATCTGTGGCCATCTCTCATAATTAAAATTTTTTGCTGGGAAGAAGCATAAACTCCTCTTACAGCAACATTTACTTCATTGTGGTCTTGAGAAAAAGTAAATCCTGGTACATATAGAACCAACAAATCTTTTAAATTTTTTGCACCTGAGTTTACTATCATATCACGTGTAATTATAGTAACAGGAACAGGTGTTTCTTCGAGCGGTTCTTTAAGTTTTGACGCAGATTCAACTTTTAGATTTAGCAATTCTTCTAAACTCATTTCCATAAAGTTAATATCTTGTGAAAAACCATTTAAATTAAAAACTAGTAATACTATGGTGGTGATTAGCTTTTTCATAGAGTACTCCTATAAAATATTTGGGAATAACAAATATTAATATAATAAAAATTTTAAAAAAAAAACAATTTTTAATTATTTAATATCCGCCATATGAACTTCTTCTTCAAGAAAATCCACTAAATTGTGGTTATCTATTATCACAGCTGTAAGTTTATCTCCATAGACGCAACCTGTATCTATGTAATAGGTATTTGAATCAGCATCATATTTAATTTCTGTTTGGGGAGTATGTCCTACAATTTGTAATTGGCCAATATTAAGGAGTTTATCTCTTGTCCACATAATGCCAATACTTAACTCTTTAGTGTTATACAATACCGGATAGAATATTTCACTTTTTGTTAAATCACCTTCACCAAAATCTTTTTTAAAATATTCCGATATGCCAGCATGAGAGATAAAACAATCACTTGTTTTGTAATAAATTGGAAGGTTTTTAATAAATTCCAGATGTTGTTGAAGTTCATTCATTAAATTCTTATAGGACATTATAGTTTTATAAGGATTGTTATAAAGCCAATTTTGAGCCATCAGAGAACCCGGCTCTCTAAAGTAAGAAAGAAACATATAATCATGATTGCCCATTACTGGCTTGATATTTTTGGTAATTATAAAATTTATTGTTTCAAAAGCAAAATTTCCTCTATCAACTAAATCTCCAGTAGTATAAATGTCAATATCTGGATATTTGTTTATAATTTTTTTATATAGTGTTTTTATAGTATTATAACAACTATGTATATCTCCAATAACAGCAACCATCTTAAAAAGTAAATTTATAAAATTCAAATTTAATTATTTTTTTTAACCTAAAAAAATTTTTACTAGATTTTTATTATAAAGTAATAAAATTAATATTGTATATTTATCCATTTTATTGCATTATTATGCAAATTATATACATTATTTTGTATATTTTTGCATAGATTAAAAATAAAAGCCAAATTTTATTGTATATTTGAATTAACAAATTACAAAATTATATATGAAAAAGGTAGCAATAATAGGCGGCACAGGCTATACTGGTTATGAGTTAATTAAATTTTTATTGAAACACAAATACGTTTCAGATTTTGATATTTTTGCTAATTCATCTGCTGGGAAAAAATTATTAGATATTTTTCCCGAATTTGAAAATATTTTACCAAATGATAAAACAATTTTTCATGTAGATGAGTTTAGCAATTCATACGATGTTGTATTTCTTGCATTACCACACCAGGAATCGCATAATCTTGTTCCTAAAATTATAACTTCAAAAAATTTAATCATAGATTTAGGCGGAGATTTTAGATTAGATAATAAGGAATTATATACCCAGTGGTATAATTTTGAACACAAATATCAAAATTTACTTGATATAAAAACATATGGTTTATGCGAAATTGTTAAAGATTATAAGTCAAATTTAATTGCTAATCCAGGTTGTTATCCAACATCTGTATTGCTGGCACTTATCCCAATCGTGAATAATTTTTCAGATTTGATTGAATCTATAAGCGTTGTTTCCTATTCTGGTACAAGCGGTGCTGGTAAATCTGCTAAACAAGAATTATTATTAAGTGAAATGTATGGCAATGTTAAAGCTTACAATGTTTTAAAACATCGACACGAAGTTGAAATACATCAAGAATTAAAAAAATTTGGATTTCAAGGTAATTTTGCTTTTACAACTCATTTATTACCTATAACTCGTGGAATTTACTCAACTTGTAATATATTTTTAAAACACTCTGTAAAAAAAGATGATATAAAAGACGCTTTTTATCAGCATTACAACGATAAACCTTTTATAAGATTGCGGAATACTCCACCAGAAATTAAGTGGGTCGCTAACACAAACTTCTGCGATATATTTTTTGATGTTAGAGATAACACAATTGTTGTAAATAGCACAATTGATAACCTTGTAAAAGGAGCATCAGGGCAAGCTATTCAAAATATGAATTTATTTTTCCAATTTGAGCAAACAACAAGTTTATTGTGAGGTTAAAATGTATAACTATATCGAAAATGGAACAATTACAACAGTTCAAGGATTCAAGGCTAATGGTATTCACTGCGGATTGAAAAAAAAGAAAAAAGATTTAAGTTTGATATATTCCGATTATGATTGTGTGGCAGCTGGGACATTTACACAAAACAAAGTATGTGCTGCACCAGTAATAATATCAAGGGAAACAATAAAAATCAATCCAAATGGAATAAAAGCAATTTTAATAAATTCCGGTAATGCCAACGCTTGTACAGGTCAAAAAGGTTATGAAGACGCTCTTACAATGCAAAAATATTGCGCCGAAGTTTTAAATTTATCCCCTAATCAAGTTTTAATAAGCTCAACAGGGGTTATTGGTAAATTATTAGATATGGATAAACTATTACCAGGTATTAAAAAAATCACAAAGGGGCTTTCTTCTGAAGGTGGTTTTTTAGCTGCTGAAGGTATTATGACTACCGATAAAGTAATGAAATCTTTTGCAGTTGAAGTTAAATTATCTAAAGGTACTGTTAAAATCGGCGCTATTTGCAAAGGAAGTGGAATGATTATGCCTAATATGGCTACAATGTTAGGATTTTTAACTACAGATGCCAAATTCGATCATGTTACCTTACAAGATATGCTTCACGAATGTGTTGATTTATCATTTAATAAAATTTCTGTAGATGGTGAAACAAGCACAAATGATATGGTAATTATGTTGGCCAATGGACTTTCAAATATTGAAATTTCAAAAAATAATTATAATGATTACAATTTATTTAAAACAGCTTTATTGGATTTATGCCAAACGATGGCAAAATCAATTGTCAAAGATGGTGAGGGCGCAACAAAGTTTGTTACAATTAATATTTTTGGTGCAAAAAACTTAAACGATGTTGATAAAGTCGCAAAAGCTATTGCAAATTCTCCCCTTGTTAAAACTGCACTTTATGGAGAAGACGCTAATTGGGGCAGAATTATTTCTGCAATTGGAAATAGCGGAGCAGATGTTATACCTGAAAAAATCTCAATAGCTTTTGATGATCATGTCGTATTAGATTTAAATTATGCAATTAAACTTGATGAAGATATAGCAAAATCTATTCTTTCTAAAAAAGAATTTTCCATTAATGTGAATTTAAATATAGGGGAAGCTAAGGGGACATGGTGGACCTGTGATTTTTCTACCGAATATGTACATATAAATGGCAGTTATAGAACTTAAAGGAGGGCATTATGACACAAAAAAAATCCTACTTACTTCCTAATTACTCTAGATATGATGTTAATTTTATGTATGGCGATGGTGCTTATTTATTCGATAACGAAGGGAAAAAGTATGTAGATCTTTTAGGAGGAATTGCAGTCAACATTTTTGGATACAATGATTTTGAAATAAAAGATGCAGTTATCAAACAATTGAATAAATACAATCATATCTCCAATTTATTTAATATTGAGTTACAAGAAGTTATTGCAAAAAAATTAGCACATCTTGCAAATTTAAATTATGTATTTTTCTCTAATTCTGGTACAGAAGCTAATGAGGCTGCTATAAAATTTGCAAGAGCTTGGGGAGCAGATAAAAATAAATACAAAATTATTGCTTTTAATGGAAGTTTTCATGGACGAACTTACGGTAGTCTTTCTGCAACTGGTCAACCTAAATTCTGGAAAAATTTCGAACCAATTCTTGATGGTTTTGTTTTTGCAGATTTTAATAATTTTTCATCTGTTGAAAATGTATATGATGATGAAGTTTGCGCTATAATGTTAGAAGTTATTCAAGGAGAAAGCGGAATAATTGTTGCAAATGAAGAATTTATTGAAAATATTTCGAATTTTTGTAAAGAAAAAAATATTTTACTAATTGTCGATGAAATACAATCTGGTATGGGAAGAACTGGAAAATTCTTTGCACATAATCATTATAATATACAACCAGATATTATAACATTAGCGAAAGGTATTGCAAATGGTTTTCCTTTAGGGGCTACAATTTGCAGCAAGGAAGTAGGTGATTATATAAAACCAGGTATGCACGGATCAACTTTCGGCGGTAATCCCGTTGCACTTGCTGCATCATCTGTAGTGCTAAATAAATTAAAACATCAAGTTTTAGAAAGAAATATCAAACTTGGTAATGAATTTTTTGAAAAGGTAAACAAAATCAAATCAGAAAAAATAATTGAAATTCGTGGAAAAGGGCTAATGATTGGAATAGAATTTACCAAAGATATTAATTCAAAGGAACTTGCAAAAAAGTTACTTGTGAATAATTTTATTGTAGGGACATCTGGTGAGCAGATAATTAGAATTCTACCACCTTATAACATTACTTTTAATGATGTTGATAAATTTGCTGCATTATTAGAAAAATTATTAAAATAAAACAGGATTTGATATGAGTGCAAAATTAAAAAGGCAGGCAATTATAAAAGAAATTTTAAATACTAGATTTATTTCAAATCATGATGTTATCTTAAAATTACTTAATGCAGAAGGAATAAAAACAACGCAAGCAACTTTAAGTAGAGATTTTGCAGAGTTGGGAGTTATTAGAATTATTACCGAAGAAGGCCCAAGATATATTCTTGATGCAAATGAATCTGGTAAAAAATTAGCAGAACTTGTCGGTTTTGAAATTTTAACAGTTCAGCATAATGATAATTTAATAGTTATCAGAACGTTAGCAGGTAGAGCACAAGGTGTAGCTCATTATATAGATAGATTAAATAAAGTTGAAATATTAGGAACCGTTGCTGGTGATGATACTGTATTAGTTATTCCTAATAAAACAGAAAATATTACAACTATTGTAAATTGGATAAAAGATTTAATGAACAAACATAAATTCAAAGGAGAATAAAAATGTCCAAACCTAAAATTGTCGTTGCATATTCAGGCGGATTAGATACATCCGTTATTGTAAAATGGTTACAAAATAAATATGATGCAGATATTATTACTTTTACAGGTAATTTAGGTCAAAAAGCAGAGCTTGAAGGTCTTGAAGAAAAAGCTATTAAAACAGGAGCTAAAAAAGCTATAATTGTTGATTTACAAAAAGAATTTGTTGAAGAATATGTCTGGAAAGCACTTAAAGCTGGTGCACTATACGAAAATGAATATCCTCTTGCTTGTGCAATTGGTAGACCTTTATTAGCAAAAAAACTAGCCGAAGTTGCAATTCAAGAAGGTGCTGAATATGTAGCCCATGGTTGTACAGGTAAAGGTAATGATCAAGTTAGATTTGAAGTTGGTGTAAATTCTCTAGCCCCTCATTTAAAAGTTCTTGCACCTGTTCGTGAGTGGGAATTCAAAAGTAGAGAAGAAGAAATTGAATATGCTAAGAAAAATAATATTCCAGTGCAAGCATCAATAGAAAAACCTTATTCAATAGATGAAAATATTTTTGGTATAGCTATAGAATGTGGCGTTCTAGAAGACCCTAAAAATGCTCCTCCAAAGGATGCTTATCAATTAACTGTTGATCCTAAGGATGCACCTGATAAATCTGATATCATTAAAATTACTTTTGAAAAGGGAATTCCAGTTGCAATCGATGATGTAAAAATGGATGGAGTTCAAATTCTTGAAAAATTAAATGTTCTTGGTGCAAAACACGGAGTTGGCAGAATGGATATTATTGAAAACCGTGTTGTAGGTATCAAATCAAGAGAAATTTACGAAGCACCTGCTGCTGTAATTTTACATCATGCACATTTTCAATTAGAAAAAATGATATTAGATAAAGATACATTCAGATTTAAACAACTTGTTGCAACCAAAATATCAGAATTAATCTACGAAGGTCTATGGTTTTCTCCTATATTTGGTCATTTAATGAGTTTTGTTGATTCAACTCAAGAATATATTGAAGGAGATATTACAGTTGAGCTTTACAAAGGTAACATTATAACAATTTCTCGTTATTCTAAATATAGTCTTTATAGAGAAGATTTAGCTACATATTCAGAAGGAGACAAATTTGATCATACTGCAAGTGTAGGTTTTATTAACATTTATGGATTGCCTTATAAAACAGCTGCTCAAATTTATGGTAAAACATTAAACAATAAAGGTTAATTATGCTTTGGGGCGGAAGATTTGAAGAACATTTAGAAAAAACTGCTTTACAATTTTCTACTTCATTTCCTATTGATATTAATTTATTCTATGAAGATATTCAGGTGAATTTTGCTTATTCCAGTATGCTACATAAAATAGGAATAATTACAAAAGAAGAATTAGAATTAATACACAAAGGTTTATCACAAATAGTTTATAACTACGAAAATATTCCTAACTATTTTGATTTAAATGAATTTGAAGATGTCCATTCTGCTATCGAAAAGAAATTATTTGATATAATAGGCGATGTTGCAGGTAAAATTCATACCGGAAGAAGTAGAAATGACCAGGTTGCCACTGATATGAGATTGTGGTGTAAAAAATTAATAAAAATTATCAAAAAAAATATTGTTGAATTACAAAAATCATTAATTGATTTAGCTGAAAAACACACTGAGACCTTGATTTTTGGCTATACACATCTACAAAGAGCACAGCCAATATCATTAGCATTTCATCTTCTTGCTTATTATGATGCACTTGAAAGAGATAAAAAACAATTTGCACATTCATATGAACTGGCAGATATTTGTCCCTTAGGTTCAAGTGCTTTTGCTGGTTCAACTTTACCAATAGATATCGAATTTTTAACTAAATCATTAGGATTTAAGTCATACTATAATAACGCGATGGATGGAGTATCGGATAGAGATTTTATGCTTTCATTTATTAATAGTTGTAATAATGCTATGTTGCATCTAAGTAGATTAGCAGAGGATTTAATTTTATGGTCAACAACAGAATTCAACTTAATTAAATTGAGCGATAAATTCTCTACTGGCTCCTCACTTATGCCACAGAAAAAAAATCCGGATATGCTAGAACTAATTAGAGGAAAAACTTCTTTAATCACAGGTAATTATACATCATTTTCAATGTTGTTAAAAGCTTTGCCGATGAGTTATCACAGAGATTTGCAAGAAGATAAAAGTCTATTATGGAATTCTTACAATACATATAATGACTCGTTAGTAATAATGAATGGTGTTATTTCTACTCTTGAAGTAAATTCTCAAAGATTTGCTAAAGAAATTCAAAATGATTTCTCTATAGCAACAGATATAGCAGACTATTTAGTTTTAAAGGGAATACCTTTCAGAACAGCTCATAAGCAAGTAGGTATGATTATTAAATATATAGAAAATCACAAACTAAAATTATTAGATATAACAGATGATATATTATCTCATCTCAAAGTTAATCTAACAAAAGATGAAATTTATAAGATTTTAGAAAGCAATCCTATTTATAGGAAAAAAACTATTTCATCTCCTAATCCTGAATACATAAAGAAAAGAATAGATGAGATAAAAACAAAATTAAAATAAAAAAGGCGGCTTGAAAAAGCCGCCTTAGTTTTTATTTTTGCATAAAACTTTTTACAGAGTTCAAATATTCTTCTAATGTATTAACTAAAGTCTCTGATTTTTTTGCATCAAAATTTTTGAGAATTTCGCCATGCATATCCATATATTGTGCATGTGCTTTTTCAATCATATCTTTTGCTTTATTTGTCAATGAAATAACAATATTTCTTTTGTCTTTTTTATTGAAATCTCTTTTTACAAAACCTTTGTTTTCTAAAGCATTTAAGATATGTGAAATTCTGCCATAGGAAATATTCATTGCTTGAGCAATGCTTTTAATGTTAACATTTTTAATAATGTGTAAATGTGTAAGAAAATGGAACTCAGAAGGAGTTAAATTATACTTTGCTGTAAAATCTGATTCTAAATCATTAGTAACTTTTTGCAAAGTACAGGTTAAAATAGATAGCCTTTGAGCTATTTCATGATTTTTTGCTGCCATGGTAACACCCCATTGTTTGATTTGTAAAAAAATTTTAATTTAATTAAATAAATTATTTACCCAACTGCAATATACAAAATATTTTTTTTTTGTCAATATTTTTTTTTCTAAAAAATTAAAAAACTTAATAAAATAAAAATTGGTAAAAGTATTATCAAAGAAAATTTATAAATATAAGCAAAAAAATCTGGCATTATGATATGATAATGCTCTGCTATCGTTTTAACAAGAAAGTTAGGACCATTTCCAATATATGTCATACTACCAAATAGCACTGCTCCCAAAGATATTGCCTTCATATAACTTTCCGAAATTCCTGCTACCAAGTTACCACTTTGTACAAGACCCTTGGCTAATTCATAAAATGTAACTGCTGTAGGAGTATTATCTAAAAAAGAACTTAATAAACCTGTTAAATAATAAAATAAAACAGGTGTATTTATTGCAAGATTTTTTGCATTAGCATTTAAATATATCAAACATGGGATCATTGTAAAAAATATACCTAAAAATAAATAAGCCACCTCTTCAATAGGATGCCATGAAAAGTGGTTTTGTCTCCTTACAGTTTTACCCGTAAATTTCATTGACAAAATTGCCATTAAACTTAAAAACAATTCTCTGATATATGAATACCAAGGATTTTCTTCGATAAAAGGTAAATAAGATTTATTCAAGAAAGCAATACCCATGATTACACCTAATAAGAAGATGAAATTTATTTTACCTGTTATAATAATTTCTTTTTTGTGCTCTACATCTTTATGATGCGATAATTCAGCTTCTTTATTATAGTAATACTTATCTAAAAAATAAAACACTATTAATAATGCAAGATTTACCAACAACCATGCAGGAAATAATTTAAAGAACCAGAAGAAAGAAGCTCCCCTTAAATACATCATAAAAAGTGGTGGATCTCCTAATGGTGTTAATAATCCACCGCAATTTGCAACAATAGCAATAAAAAACAAAATTATATGTTGTTTATGTTTTCTTTCTTTATTTGTATTTATTAATGGTCTTATGAGTAACATTGCTGCCCCTGTTGTTCCCATAAATGAAGCTAAGACAGCTCCTATACCTAAAAATATTGTGTTCACTATAGGCTTTGCAACCAGATTACCGCCAATATGAATACCACCTGTAATTATAAAAAGCGAGCCCAATAATATTATGAAAGGGATATAATCAAAAAATATTGTATGAATTATTTCATGAGATAAATTATGTATCAACAAATAAATAACAACAGGAATTGATAAAACAATCGAAACTATTAGCTTATTTTTATTATTTTCCCAAAATTTTTCCGCTACTAACGGGAAAACGGCTATTGAAAGAAGCATTAAAATAAAAGGAATTGTTGAATAAATACTTACATTATGCATTTCTTAACCTCTTATTATCTTAATAAATTCAAAAATTATTTTTGCTGTTATTCCCCAAAGTGGGCCATAATCAGTTTTATACAAATAAATTTTATTTTTTATCCCGCCCCATTTTTCATGGTATTTAGGTGGTAATCCTAATTCTTTAGTGGGAAAAAGAATTACTTTTTCTCCGTTTTTTTCAAAATATGGTTTAATATCTATTACAATTTCATATTGTTGTGGATTATTTTGATAGAAATACTCTAGTGGTAAAGAAAATAATAATTCAACTTCGTCTTTATTTATTGAATATTCATAAATATTTTCTTTGGTAAATCCAATATATGTTTCAATTAAAAAACCCATTGGAACTACAAAAGGTGGAAGTTTCCCAATTATCTCTATTTTATCTTCAGAAATCCCAATTTCTTCTTTAGTTTCCCTTACAGCAGTAATATCGAGTGAACCATCAATATTACTATATTTACCTCCCGGTAAACAAATTTCGCCTCCTTGTTTGATATTTTCTGCTCGTTTTTCAAAGATTATATGTAATTTATCGTTTATCTCTGTTAATAATAACATCACAGAAAATATTTCATAGTCATCATAACCAAGAACTGGTTTCATATTTTGGAGTTTATTCTTTATATCTTTGATATCTACCATTTGAAATACCTTAAATATTCAACATTTACTGTTTCTTGTTTAATGTAATTATAATCTTTTTCTAAATCAAATTTATCTTTGTTAAATGGATATAAATTTATAAGGTAATCATGTAAGCACCACTTAGCTTTTGCATTACAAATTTGCTCTTTGGGAATTAGCTTTATTGTTTCCGCATTTATGTAATTTTTACCAATTTCTATCATCTCTTGAAAGTTAGGAGAATATGTATCTGATAATTCATCATAAACATAAACGGTATGAATTTTATTTAAATAATTAGCAATTTCACTTGTCAATAGAGTTTGATTGTCATTATCCCCTACTCCCCCATCTAAATTAAAATAAAAAAACTTATTTTTATTTTTCTTTACTTTATCTTTTTGATATAACACATGGAAAAAATTTTGTGCAACATAAGAACCACTAGAATGAGCAATCACAATAACTGTATCGTAATCTCTCACAATAAAATAAGTTGCTAAACTATCAACATTAATATTATCTTTATTTTTAAAAAAAAACATCATCAGGTCCTTTAACAGATATAATTTGATAATTTGATAAATTCATAGCACTAGATATACATTTTGACCAATTTTCAGCCCATTCTAATTTAACACTCCAACCTGCAAATGTTAATAAAATATTTTTTTTATCATTATTTATAATGCTAAAACCACTCCTTTCACTACAATTGATACTACTTACAAAATATATAAAAATTGCGTAAATTATAAGCAACTTCTTCATTTTTTACTCAATAAATCTTTTTGTATTTCTAATAACAAATGATAATATTCAGATAGATATCGAACATCTAATTTTGATATTTCACTTTTATGTTTATTTATTGTTTCCCAATCTCCCCTTACAACAGGACCCGAAAGTGAATTCAAAACGCCATAGTTTTTACAATTACTAATTGTTGAATTTAATATAGGAAAAATGATATCAAATAATTTTTCTTCGTCTATTTTAAGTTTTTCCGAAATTTGCTTAAGGATATACATATTTGCAACAGTGAAATTAGAGGCTAGCACTCCTATCAAATGGTATAAGACTTTATCCTTTTTTTCAAGAACCAAAGTTTTTAAGTTTAATTTTTTCGCCAATTTCTTCAAAATAAATTCTAAATCTTTATCATTTGTTTCGATAGCAGCATAACAATTTTCAATATTATAATTTTTTTTTTCCGGAAAGCTTTGCATGATATGGAACGAACCTATCTTTTTATCAGCATTATAAATTTTCAATAATACATCAGAAGATAATGCAGCAGAAAAATGTACAAAAAAAGGGTCATTCTGTAAATTTAATTTTTCATGTATCATTTGTGAAAAATCTTCAAGTGCATTATCTGATATACATAAAAGAATAATTGAATTATTGTCTATAGATAAATGACTTAAATTATCAGTAAAATTATTTATACCTATAAACTTTGCAAGAGTTCTGGCATTATTTAAATTTCTATCATAAATTGCTTTAAGGAATAATGATTTTTCTCTTAACAAATAAGCTAAAGTATAAGAAATTCTACCTGCACCAAATATATAAAAATTAAAATTTTCTATCTTATTCATTACAATTATCTATTATATGTTGATAATATTCTTCATATTGCCTTGTAATTAAATCTGCTCTAAATTTTTGGTTTACAATATCTATAGCGTTTTGACTAAGTAAGTTATAAAATATTGAATTAGTAAGAATTTCTTCAATAGCCGAAACAAAATTCAAAATCTTGCCAACTTCAACTAATATTCCATTAATTCTATCTATCACGACTTCTGGTAACCCTCCCACATTTGAACAAACAACTGGCACACCACAAGCTAAAGCTTCCAATGCCGCAAGCCCAAAACTTTCAGTTTGAGATGTTAAAATAAGAACATCCCCAATAGATATCAATTCAGCAATGGCAGTTTGTTTGCCTAAAAAATAAATTTTATCTAATATATTATATTTTCTTGCTAATTCCTCACATTTTGTTAAATCAGGGCCATCACCTATTAATAAAAGTTTTACCGGTAGTTTTTTTTGTAAAATATTAAAAATTTCAATTATATCAAGCGTTCTTTTTACAGGTCGAAAATTAGAGACATGAACTAATATTTTTTCATTTTCATTAGCAAATCTATTTCTTAAAGAATTATTTTTAATTTTGGGGTTATAAATATTGGTATCAACAAAATTATAGATAACTTTGATTTCTTTATTGACATTATAATGTTTATAAGTTTCTTCTTTCAAAAAATTTGAAACCGCTGTTACTCCACAACTTTCCTCAATTGAAAATTTTACCAACTCTTTAAAAGAAGGCTCTAATCCAACAAGAGTTATATCTGTGCCATGTAATGTTGTAACAATATTAATTTTTTTATTTTGTTTTTTTAATATTTGCTTAGCAAGATAAGCACTTACTGCATGCGGAATAGCATAATGAGTATGTAAAATATCCAATTTTTCTAATTTATAAATATCAAGCATTTTACTAGTAAGGGATAAAGTATATAGAGAAAACTCAAAAAGGGGGTACTGATTATTAACTACTTCATGATAATAAATATTTGGATGGAAATTAGTAAGTTTATAAGGTCTGGAATAACTGATAAAATGGACACTATGATTTAAATTTGCTAGATTTTTACCAAGCTCAGTAGCTAATACTCCACTACCACCATATGTAGGATAACAACTTATACCTATTTTCATATATTTACCTTAAAGATAAGTAAGGTGTAGGATTTATACAATTTTTTCTTTCCCAAATTTCGAAATGCAAAATATAACCTTCAAGACTTTCGTCAACCACACCTATCTTTTGCCCTTGTCTAACATATTGACCTTCCACAACATTAATATTAGCAATATGCCCATACACACTACGAATTCCATTATTATGACTTATAATTATTATATTACCATAACCTGGTAAAGTTTCAATTCTCGAAACTCTTCCATCACTGGCAGCAACTACAGGAGTATTTTCAGAAACTTTAATATCAATACCATAATTTACTGTTGTTGTATTTAACTTAGCATTATAAATAGAGCCAAAATTTCTATACACAGAACCTCTAACAGGTGAGATAAAATTATTTTTTGGTGCAGTATTTTCTACTATAACATTATTATCAGTCCTACTAGTTTGATTATTTTTAACTTCTTTTTTCTTAGTATTATTTTGTGTTTTATCTACTTTTTTATTACCTGGTTTATTCACAACAATATTTTCATCTGGTAAACTATTTATAAGTTCCTGTATCTTATTATGAGATTGTTGTTTTAAATGAAGCTGTTTAAGAATATTATTCTTATCTCTTCTTAAATCTGCAAGTAATTTTTTCTGATTGTTGAGTTCGATTCTTAACCTTTTTTCTTCCTGTTCTTTTAATCTTTTAATTTCAGCTTTTTCTTCTTTTTCGTTGGTTAATTGTACTTTTAACTCTTTTAGTTGAACAAGTTGCTCTGAGAGTTTTATTAAATCTTTCTTTTTTTGTTCAGTAATTTTATTCAAGTATTTGTATCTTAAAATAGTATTATTAATTGATTCAGCATTAAGTAACAATACAAGGTCAATATTTTTACCATTTTTATATAACCATCTGATATAACTAGCATAATTTGTTTTCAACTCTTTAATCGTTTTTTCTGTCTCGGCAATTGAAAGTTCCAGAGCAGCAATTTGTCCAATTTTATTATTTTCCTCATCGACCAATTGTTTTATTAGTTTTCGTAGCTGATTAGTTTGTATATTATATTTTTGAATATCATCTAACGATTTTTTTTCAATTTTATTAAACTCATCAATTTTTTGCTTAAGTTCATTAATTTCAGATTTCAATTTTGAAAGCTGTTTTTTCTTTTCAGCCACTTGGGATTGACTTAAAATAATAGAATTGAATAAAACAATAACTAAAACTATATATGAAATTTTAATTATCTTCATAGATTTATTATTTCAACATCATCAGGAATATCGAATTCAATAAAAAATTTACTTTTATTGATATCAACTTTATTATACTTGATTAATATTTTTTGATTGTTTTCTTTGTCGTATATATCTATTTTCTTAGCAATTGGCGTGCCATTAATGATTTCAAAATCATCATAATTTGCTTCATACAATAAATTATTTGATTTATTTTCAACTACTTGATAATTATAAATTGCTAGATTGCTAATTTTTATCTTATATATCTCAGTCCTTAAAGAATCTCTTGTTATAAATTTAAATAGATAATGATCATCTTCAACTTCAAAATTTTGAACTTTTCTATTAATATTTTGCCCAATATTTACGGTTCCCTGAAATAATTCACGAATTTGTGAGATTGGTAAATTAATTTTAAATGCCTTATTGATAACCTCATTATTAGCTTTTGCAATGTAAAGTTTATTATTAAGAACTTCGTAAAATTTTAATTCATCTTTTACAAGTAAAATTTGAGCAACTTCTATATTAAAAGGTCCCAGAATATTCATAAAAAGTGAGTCGTTTCGGCTTATCATAATTCTAAAATTAGTTGATTGATTAAATTCACTGGAATTAATAGTTATATTCCCATTAGCAATAAAATGCCTTATTCTCATTCTGTTAACTTCTAACCTTTTAATAAGTCTATCATATGATAATTTACCCAGAGTTTCATAATTTTGTTGTTGTGGTGGCATACATCCAGCTAAAAATAATATTATAAGAGATAATGATAAAAACACTTTTTTCATTTTTTTACTCATCATTGTTGAATAAAAGAAATTTCCAAAAATCTAATAATTTATTTATTTTTATAAATTAAACTTTAAAATTTAAGAATTTTACCAAACAATTAAAAATTATTATGGAAATTTACGATTTAGCTATTTCATGGGTTTGGGAATATGACTATAATTTCGTAAATAAAATTGAAGAATATTTTCATCAAAAGAAACTTAAGACTTTTATAATAAGAGAATATAATATTGAAGAAGTAACCCAAAAAGTTAAAAATAATCAACTTTTTTTCCATTGTTATTTAGATAGAGCAAGTGATGCAGACGAAAGTTTTGCGGAATTAGCATCTTTAACATATGATAAGAAAATATATGTTATCAATCCTTATGATCGTGTTAAATTTTCTAATGACAAAGCAACAATGCATCTTGAATTAATTAATGCTGGTATTAATACACCATATACAATTATTTTACCACCATTTAACCACATAAATGATATTTTTATTTCAATTGATAGTTTAGCAAGATTAGGAAGACCCTTTGTTATAAAACCAGCGAACACAACTGGCGGTGGATTAGGTGTTGTAACTGGAGCCGAAGAATTGCAACATGTGTTAGAAGAAAGAAAAACATTTAAAGATGATAAATACTTATTACAAGAAAAAATCATTCCACAATATATTGATGATAAAAGAGCCTGGTTCCGTTCAATTTATGCTTTTGGCACTGTTCACATATCCTGGTGGGATGATTTAACACACATTTATACTATATTAACTGACGAAGAAATTAAAAAATATAAACTTAAAGAACTTTTTAAAATAACAAAAAAAATTGCCGAAATTACAAAAATGGATTTCTTTTCTACCGAAATTGCTCTATGTAGAACAAATAAGTTTGTTGTAATTGATTACGTAAATGACCAGTGTGATATGCGTTTTCAATCTAAACATTTTGATGGCGTGCCTGATCATATAATCGATGGTATAATTTTTGATATGGCTAAGTTTGTAAACAAAATAAAAAAATTAAACATTTCCAAGTATCAAAATGACTAATAACGATTACTTTGTAATATCTCTCGAAAAAAAGAAAAAAATAATTGCAATTTTACTTTATGTAATTGCTATTATAATATTTTTAAGTCTTGTTTCTTATTCACCTGCCGATAATAGTACTTTAATTAGTGATTCAAAAAAAGAAATCACTAACCTGGCTTATAATACACCAGAAACTCAAAAACGAATTGATGAAATATCGAACTGGTTAGGTATTACTGGTGCTTATATTTCATATTTTTTAATAAATTATTTACTTGGTATTTGGTCAATTGCCTTTCCTCTAATTATTGGAACTTTTGCTTATTTTATATACAAAAATCAAGATTACAAACTACCATTTTATTTTTCTAATGTTTATTTAATTTTAGGAATTATATTCGCTACTTTTTTTGGATTGATTAACTCAAAATTCAATATTTTCACCACAAAATATTTGTTTGGGAATGTAGGTGCCAACTTAGGATATTTTGCAAAATTATATTTAGGGTTTGCTGGCTCTCTTATAATTCTCATTACAATTTTTGCTATTACTCTAATCATTGCTTTTAATATAAAATTTAAATTTATTGTTAGATCATTCAAACAACTATTTGAAAAAATTAAAAACCTATTTATAAAAATTGAACCAGTTCAACCTGCACAAGTTAATAAAGAAATAGATACAATTCAGAGAATTAAAAATATCCCAAAGCCATCTTCTCCTAAACCAACTATTGACCTACAAATTTTTGAAGGTGAAAAAGTTATTTTACCTTTTGAAGAAGATGAACCAAATGAAAATATTCCTCCATTTATAGAAGCAGAAATGGTTACTTCACCTGAAGTTAATATTTTAAATGATGATGCTACAGAAAATCCTCCTTTAAATAATATTTCAGAAGAAGATAAATCAAATCTTGAAGTTAACAATACACCACAAAAAGATATTCCAAATGCAAATAAAAAAATAATTATTGGCGATTTACACTCTAATAACGAATTCCAGGTCCCCGAACAAATTGATAACTCAAAAAAATCATCTTTCAAAATTTCCGATAAATCATTACTTGAAAATTTAAATAATATTGATGATAATCTTATTTTAAATGATGAAATAAAAGAGAGTTCAACTCCAAAATCAAATAATCAAAATAATGCTTTATCTCTTGAACAAGAAAAAATTGTTGAAAATGATAGTAATTTAGCAAAATTATCTCAAAATAATTTAGAACAAAGTTCAGATATTAATAATCCCCAAATTGCTCAATCATTTGTTAACGAAGAAGAAACTGCTACCCTAAACCCAACTGAAGAATTAACTATTCAAGAAAAATCCAACTTAGGCAATAAATTTAACCCCAAAACCGAAGATGATTTTAATGAGCCAAGTCATAATTTAAATCCTGTAAAAGATGAATTAGGTATCCTACCTGAACCGTGGGAAGAAGAAATTGAATATACTATGCCCGATATAGATATTCTTAACCCTATTCCTCCATCTACCAATAAAATCTCTAAAGAAGAACTTTATAAAAATGCTGAACTTTTAAAAAATAAACTTTCTCTTTTTGGTATAAAAATACAAAAGATTGATGTAAAACCAGGACCTGTTATAACAATGTATGAAATTGTTCCTGAGCCAGGTGTTAAAATTAGCAAAATACTCGGATTGGAAAACGATATAGCAATGGCTCTTGCAGCAAAAGGAATTAGAATTATTGCACCTATTCCCGGAAAAAGTGCTATTGGTGTAGAAATACCTAACAATGCACCTCAAACAATTTATGCAAGAGAAGTTATTCAGGAATTACAAACAGATAAATATAAAAATTTCCAATTACCTCTGGCACTTGGAAAAACTATCACTGGCGAAATATATATCACCGACCTTGCTACAATACCACACTTACTTATTGCTGGTGCTACTGGTGCTGGTAAAAGTGTTGGTATGAATATGATATTAACAAGCCTATTATATTCAAAACATCCTAAAGATGTAAAATTTGCTATCATTGACCCGAAAAAAGTAGAAATGTCCGTTTATAGAAGTCTTTCACATCATTATTTAGCTATATCCCCTGAAATTGATGAAGATATTGTAACAAACTCAACAAACGCAGTAAAACTCCTTAAAGCACTCGTTCAGGAAATGGATATGCGTTATAATATGCTTGCTAATGCTGGAGTAAGACACATAAATGAATATAACAAAAAAATACAAACCAATCAAAAATATGCACTAAAAAATGATATAAAACACCACTACTTACCATATATTGTTGTAATAATTGATGAATTAGCTGATTTGATGATTACATCCGGTAAAGAAGTTGAAGAACCTATAACAAGACTTGCCCAACTTGCCCGTGCAGTTGGAATTCATCTTGTAATTGCAACACAAAGACCATCTGTTAATGTAATCACTGGTCTTATAAAAGCTAATTTTAGCGCCAGAATTGCTTATCAAGTTGCATCCAAAATTGATTCCAGAACAATATTGGATATGAATGGTGCCGAACAACTCATTGGTAAAGGCGATATGTTATATCTCCCGAACGGCACTCCTAAACCAATAAGATTGCAAAATGCTTTTATATCTACTGATGAAGTTGAAAAATTAGTTAAATTTATTTCTAAGCAAAATGGATTTTCCAAAAAATATCTTTTACCAAAAGTAGAAGATGAAAAAGAAAATAACGGTGCAACTTTACTGGAAGATCTCGATCCTCTTTTTGAAGAAGCCGCTAAAATAGTTGTAGAAACACAACAAGCATCTACATCATTTTTACAAAGAAAACTTAAACTAGGTTACTCCAGAGCTGCAAGAATTATGGATCAATTAGAAATGGCTGGCATTATTGGACAAAGTGATGGTGGAAGAGGACGAGAAATAATAATTAAAAATCTTGATGAACTTGATATTATTCTTAGAACATTATAGGATTTAACAATGCTCAAAACTTTAATTTTTTTCGCATTACTGAATTTAATTTCTTTTTGTCAATCAAATGAATTAATTCAATTTATTAATAAAGTATTAGCTGCAAAAGATATATCGGCACAGGTAACTATTATATCAAATAAAACTTTGGAAGGAAATTTTTTCTATAAATCACCCAACAAATATAGATATGATTTTACAAATATTTTACTCGTAACTGACGGTATAACATTCTGGAATTTTGACAAAAAAAGGAATAAAATTGTCATTGATAATTTTGATAATAATTCATTACAATTTAACTTAAATAATTTTTTCGCAGATGTTAAAAGTAAAGCTAAAATTATTAAAATAGAAGATGGCACTTTTTCAATTAAAGAAACTAATAATAAACTCTATAAAGATGCTACGATATGGTTAAAAAACGGAACTATAGAAAAGATAAATTTTATAGATAAAGATAATAATCCTTTTATTATAAAATTTTCTAACTTAAAACTTAATACCAAAATTAATGAATCTCTTTTTTCACTTGAAAATATAGAAGGTGCTAAAGTTATTGATTTACGATAAAATTAAAAAATCATACAAATTAGTTATTCCATTCTTTTTGGCATTCATTCTTTTATTTTTTGCTTTTAAAGGAATAGATATAAATGAATTATTAAAAAATATATCACAAATATCTATTTTTTATTTTATATTGTTAATTTTTTTCACAATTACATCTCACTATATAAGATCTCTCAGATTAAAAATAATTATAAATGGTAATAAAAATATCTCTTCTTATATCCTTTTCAAAAGTCTTCTTATTGGTTACGCTTTTAATTGCATTATTCCAAGAAGTGGAGAAATTACAAGGGCAATAGTAACAGGAATTGAAACAAAAACACCAAAATCTTTCTTACTTGGGTCAATAATACTTGAAAGAATTTTAGATATGATTTTTTTTATTATTTCTATAATAATTGCTGGAATGATATTGGGAAATAATTTATTTAATTATATTCCATCACTAAAATACGGATTATTAATTACAATTAGCATAATTCTTACACTAAATTTTTTGATTTTTTATCTTACTAAGAATGCAAAATCGAAAGAAAAAATAATTTCAATATTTAATATTATTAAAAATGATAATTTACGTATAAAATTTATAGAATCCTTTGATAAAATTATTTTAGGATACTCATCTGTAAAATCATTAAAGCAATTTATGATAATAGTGTTCTTAAGTTTAATGCTTATGTTAAACTATGGATTTAATTCGCTCATTGGATTTTGGATGCTTAATAATTTTAGTTTATCATATTTTGATGCTTTTGCAATAATGAGTATTGGCGCTATTGGTATTTTTATTCCAACACCTGGTGGTTTTGGTTCTTTTCATATAATTACAAATAATGTTTTAATTTATTCTTACAAATTTGATTTAACTACAGCGTCATCTTATTCTTTTTTAATGCATATAACAGGATATTTCATACAAATATTTTTAGGTATTGTTTTCTATTTGCAATTTCATTTTAAATACAAAGATATTACTCTAAAAGAACTTTTTGGAATGAGTTTTAAGAAATGAAAAATTTACTCATATCTATTGTGTTATTTACTTGTAACATAACTTTTGGACAAAATTATACCAGTATATATGGCGGTATCAATTACGGATTAAGAAAAGGGGTTCGTGATTATTTAAATCATTACAATTTAAATAATAACAAGCTTATGCCCTCCGTAAATGTGATAATAGAACAATCAATTTGTGAAATTGATGATTTTATTACGAGTGCAGAAGGAAATTTTAACTATCTTTCCTTAACAAAATCTAACAGTTATTTATTAAACTATCAACTTGAAATTTTTAAGTTTGGAGCAGATTTTATTTTAAAAAAACCTTACAGCCCAAATATTTATTATGGAATAGGGTTAGGATATAACATCTTTCTCTTTGATCAAACTATTACATATTCTTTAAATAAAAAACAAAAAGCTAAAACAGATGGATTTGAAGTAATAATTTTGAGTGATTTAGTTGCATCCAATGATGAGGATAATACATTTTCCTTATTAGTTTCCCCAAGATTAAGGTTTAATTTTGCTAAAATTTTAAAGATATCTTCTCCTTTTCCAACATTATTAGCTCAAAACTTGGAAGTAAACCTAAATAATTTTTCAATTGAACTAAACTTTGGTATAAGATTTTAAATAAATTAAGGATATAATATGCAATACGATAATATTCTACACGCAATAATTTTAGGAATTGTTCAAGGAATTTCTGAATTTCTTCCTATTAGTAGCACAGGACATCTTACTATCGCTGGTAAATTATTAAATCAAATATCACAAACAAATCCAGAAAGATGGACACATTTTATCGCTATAATTCAATTAGGAACGATGATTTCAATTTTAGTTTATTTCTTTAAGGACTTATTTAATATTGCAAAAGATTTTATGTATGATAATTTAATTTTAAGAAAAAAAATCAGTAATCAATCGCAAAATTCAAAGTTGGGCTGGTTAATTATTTTAGGAACTCTACCAATTGTTATTATTGGCTTAGCATTAAAAAAGGTTATAGAAGGCGAAATAACAAAAAATCTTTATCTTATCGCCTCTATGTTAATTATAGTAGCAATCATTATGTTTATTGCAGAAAAATTAACAAAAAATAAAAGAAGTTTTGAAGAAATTAGATGGAAAGATGCAGTAATAATAGGGCTAGCACAATGTTTAGCTTTAATTCCTGGTGTTTCTAGATCAGGTTCAACAATAACTGCTGGATTATTTTTAAACATTAAAAGAGATGTTGCGGCTAGATTTTCATTTTTATTAAGTGTTCCAGCAATTTTGGCTTCTGGCCTCTTAGAATTAAAAGAAAGCTTACCATATATTGTTAATGAGGGAGCAATAAGTGTTATAGTTGCAACAATTGTATCTTTTATAAGTGGATATCTTGCAATTGATTTCTTAATTAAGTATCTAAGAACAAAAACTACTCTAATATTTATAATTTATCGTATTATTGTTGGAGCTGCAATATTAATATTATTAAATTATAGAATTATATGAATTCAAACAGCTACATAGAGAAACTTTATTCACTTGAGAAAATTGGTATTAAATTAGGATTAGAAAATACTCTCAAATTAGCAAACTATTTAGGTAATCCACAAGATAAACTAAAATGTGTTCACATTGCAGGAACTAATGGTAAAGGTAGCACAAGCAGTTTTATTGCAAGTATTTTACAAGAAAAGGGCTATAAAATAGGTCTTTATACATCTCCCCATTTGATAAAATTTAATGAAAGAATTAAAATAAATGGCAATGAAATTAATGATAATTATATCAAAGAATTTATCGATAACCATTTTGAATATATTTACAAAAATAATTTCACTTTTTTTGAAGCAACCACATTATTAGCATTTAAATATTTTGCTGACAATAATGTTGACTATGCTGTAATAGAAACAGGCTTAGGCGGAAGATTAGATTCAACTAATATTATAACTCCTTTTGGCTCTGTTATAACCAACATAGCTATTGATCATCACGAATATTTAGGTAACACTTTAGAAAAAATAGCATATGAGAAAGCTGGTATTATAAAAGAAAATCGTCCGACATTTTGCGGTTTTCTATATCCAGAAGCCGAAAATGTAATTACATCCATTGCCAAAGAAAAATACTCAAATTTATTTTTACTCAAAGATTTTGTTAACATATACGAGAATTTTTTCACATTTAAACAAAATGAAGATACTAAATATTACAATGGATTAAATGGTAAATATCAGGTTAAAAACTCAGCTTTAGCAACTCTTGTCGTCAAAAATCTTTTCCCTGAAATTGATACACAAACAATTATACAAGGATTACAAAATGTAAAAGTTAATACTAACTTGAATGGCAGGTTTGAATATTATCACAAAAATCCAGATGTAATTTTTGATTGTGCACATAATCCAAATGGCGTAGACGCATTTATTGAAAGCTTTAAAGATATTCATAATAATTACGATAAAAGAATTCTAATTTTTGGCGCAATGAAAGATAAAGATATCGACAATATGCTCTCAATTGTTGAAAAATATTTTGATTTTATTTATTTTTGTGATATAGATTATGAACGCTCGGCAACAAAAGAATTTTTACAAAAAAAGTTTGGAAATGAAAATAAATTTAGTATATTAAATAATGTAGAAAGTTTTATTTCTGAATTTATTAATAAAGAAAGTAACAATATTATTGTTTTTTTAGGTAGTATTTATATACTTGGAAAGATAAAAGAAGGACTTCAAAGATGCTTGTAACATTTGAACCAAACCAAAAAATACTTTATATTGATGATGAAAATAGTTTGCTCTTAGCATTCAAATCTATTTTCAGAAAATCAGATTACGAAATACACCTTTTGCAGGATCCAACACAAGCAGAAAAATATATAAAAGAAAATGGACCATTCGCTGTTATTCTTTCTGATCAAAGAATGCCTGATATGTATGGATACGAAGTTTTAAAGATGGTCAAAGAAATTTCACCTGATACTCAAAGAATCCTCATAACAGGCTTTTCTGATTTAAATGATACTGTTGAAAGTATCAACCAGGCACAAATTTCAAAATATATATCAAAACCATGGGATGAAATTAACTTAAAAGAGGTTGTTGCCGAATCCATAAGAATTTATAATTTAGAAACTCACAATAAATTGTTATATAATGAACTTGTAAAAAAGAATAAAGAATTAGACTCTGCATACTCCGAACTCAGATTAAAATCTAAAAAACTTGACGAAATTTATAACGAAACAATTGTTAAAATAGTACAAATCTTTAATAGTTATCTTACAAGCGCCAATCCCCAACTTAAAGAACATTCATCAAGAGTAATTTCATTAGGTTCGTTAATTGTTAATAAATTAGATATAGCAGCAAATCATAAATGGGCTACAAATATTGCACTACATCTTTGTACATGCGCAGTAAATTATTCTCATAAAGCAGATAATAAAATTAATGAAATTTATAAAGATAATAACTTTCTTAAATCTCAATTTGAATTTGCTGAATACATTTCAACAATTCCATCATTTGAGATTGTTGGCGATATTCTCAAATATCAACACAAAAATTTTGATGGTTCTGGTTTTCCAGAAAAATTAAAGGCTTATCCAAGCAGTTTACCTTTAGGATCTCAAATAATAAAAATTATTATAAATTTTGATTTAGAGTTTCCAGGTTTATATATTGATGAAAAAAAATTAACTGATTATAAGCATTTTATTAAAGGCAATAGTAACTATGATACTAATAAAATGCCCTATTTATTAAAAATACACCAATTTGTTGAATTTTTAAATAAAATCAAAAACAAAACAAATATTTATAACCCAAAAATTGTTAATAATATAATCTCTTTATTCAATGCAGATTAAAAATTTTAATAATATTCAACTTGATAACATTACTTCTGTGGCTTCTTTTATTTTAGAACAGATTGAAATAAAATTAAGTAAATATAATAATATTATCATAAAACTTAATGGTAATTTAGGAAGCGGAAAAACAACCTTAGTAAAAGAAATTTTAGCATTAAATTCTAATGATAATATTACAAGCCCATCATTTTCATTGGTCAATGAATATTCCGGAAAATTTAAAATAATACATATTGATTTTTATAGAATTAATAATATTGAAGAATTATATGATATAGGTTTAACAGATTATTTTTTAGAAGAAAATACCATAGTTTTTATTGAGTGGTCTGAATTATATCCAGATTTAATACCTGAAAATTCCTGGGAAATAACAATAGAATATAACAATAATCTTAGAAATTATAAATTTGTATATGAATAATCAAAATTATACCCCTATTTTAGCTATAGATACATCTAATGATATATGTTCTGTATCAATATTTTTTAATGAAACAAAATATATCACCCAAAATATAAGAATTAAAAATATTCACTCTGAAAAAATTTTTAATGCAATTAATAATTGTTTAGAAAATTTTTCATTAAAACCCTCGGATATAAAATCGATAGCTTTCTCAAATGGACCAGGTTCTTTTACCGGACTAAGAATTGGAATGGCTGCTGCTAAAGGGATTGCAACAGGCCTAAACATACTAATCTACACACTTTCAACATTTGATGTTATAGCATTTCAAATATCTCATTTTGTACCAGTAGGAAACATCATTAATATTATAAATCAAGCGGATACCGAAGAAGTCTATTTTGCAAAATATTTAATTAAAGGTTTTAAAGCAATTGAAAAATTAGAAGATATTAAAGTTATAAAAAAAACAGCAATTGAATTCAATGATAATGAATTATATTTCGGAAAAGTTAATGGAATAGATAAAATTAATTCAATAATATTTTCACCAGAAGCAAGCTTTTTAGCAAAATATCTTTATGAAAACATAGATAATTTACAACCAGCTGATCTAATGCTTGTAGAACCAAATTATTTAAAAAATTTTAAATTGAGGAGATAATGAGATTAACACTATTTTTTCTATTACTTCCATTATTTTTATATTGTCAATTTATCGTTGGGCCTAAAATTAAAATTGATGAAAATGAACATTCGTTTGGTAAAGTACAACAAGGAACTGTTCTAACTCATACTTTTAAAATTTACAACATAGGCTCCGAAGATTTGGAAATTGAACAGATTAAAGCAAGTTGTGGTTGCACAGACTTTGAATTAGGAAATAATGTTATAGAACCCGGTAAGTCAACTGAATTAAAAATAAAACTTTCAACTGATGGTTATAGTGGCTATGTAAAAAAAAGCTTTTGGATTTTTAGCAATGACCCTATTGATAAAGAACTAATATTATATATAAACGCAAATATTATTGACCCCGAAATTGAAAAAGAATCATTCCCAAGACTGGAACTTTCCGATATGCAAATAGATTTTGGTAATGTTAAAGAGGGAGAAATCATTAATTATCCATTAAAATTAAAAAACACCGGTAAAAAACCACTTATTATTAGTAATATTAACCCTTCTTGCGGTTGCACTGTTGTAAATTTTTCCAAAAAAGAACTTTTGCCAGGCGAAGAAACAACAGTTGATATAAAATTAGATACAAAAGGATTTTCTGGTCGCATCAAAAAAAGTGTGCATATTTTTTCAAATAATAAATTTCAAAATGTAGTAACATTTTATATGTTTGCAAACGTAATCAAGTAAAATTGTGAGGTAACAATGTCACAAATTAAAGTTATAAAAACTATCAAAGAAATGCATAATTTTAGCAATAAATTAAAAAAACAAGGGAAAAAAATCGGTTTTGTTCCAACTATGGGCTACTTACATGAAGGGCATTTATCACTTGTTAGAAAAGCAAAAGAATATACTGATACTGTTATCGTATCTATTTTTGTAAATCCTACACAATTTGCTCCAAATGAAGATTTTAATCAATATCCAAGAGATTTCCAAAGAGATCTGAATTTATTGGAAACAGAACAAGTGGTGGCTGTTTTTTATCCAACTGCTGAAGAAATGTATTCTAAAACTTTTCAAACATATGTTGAAAATATTGAGGCATCAAGAATACTTGAGGGAGAATTCAGACCAACACATTTCAGAGGTGTAACAACTGTTGTTACAATGCTTTTTAATTGCGTAAAACCAGATTTAGCAATTTTTGGTCAAAAAGATGCTCAACAAGCGTTTATTATTGATAAAATGGTAAAAGACTTAAAATTTGATATTGATATCATTATATCACCTATTATTCGTGAAGCAGACGGACTTGCAATGAGTTCAAGAAACATTTATTTATCTCCTGTTGAAAGAGAAGAAGCAACAATTTTATATAAATCACTTAATCTTGCCAAAGAGTTAATTTCCCAAGGTGAAAGAAGCACTTCAAACATTATAAACAAAATGGAAAACTTAATATCAACTGTAAAAAGTTCAAAATTAGATTATATTGCTATAGTATCTAAAGAAGACTTTAAAAAAGTTGAATATCTGGGAAAAAACAATTCCTACTTTATTTTAATAGCATGTAGAATAGGAAAAACTCGATTGATAGATAACATAATAATAAATATTTAATTATATTATTGATACAACTCTAAAGCCAACATCTTTAAATTGACCATTGGGAAGGAATAACCCTCTATTAGAGACGCGACAAAATTTATCATTAGTAGACCAACTACCACCACGAAAAACCTTTTCAATACCAAAATCTGGTCCTGTGGGATTCTCTAATGGTGAATTTTTATAATAATCTTCAGCATACCAATCATAGCACCATTCATTAACATTGCCACTCATGTCATAAATATTTAATTCATTTGGTTTCTTTTGCCCTACAGGGTGTATTTTACCACCAGAATTCAAACTATGCCATGCCACTTCATCAAGATTATTACTACCACTAAAAATAAAGTTTTGAGAATATCTCCCTCCTCTTGCTACATATTCCCATTCTGCTTCTGTAGGAAGTCGATATATTTTACCGGACTTATTAGTAAGCCATTCACAAAACTTCATAGCTTCTTCCCAGCTCACATTGATAACTGGTAAATTACCTCTACCCCATCCCATATCATTTGGTTTTTGAATTCCCATATCTTCGCAATATACATCATATATATCAAAAGTGATAGGATATTGACTAATAAAAAAAGATGATAATATTACAGGATGAATTGGCATTTCACTTTCGCTTTCGTTAGAACCCATTTTGAATTTACCGCCTCGCACATAAATCATTTTAATGCCATTAAATTCAAAATAATTTTTTTCAAAATCGCTTCTTAATTCTTCATTTTTAATTTGCAAAGAATTATCAGTGGAATTATTTTTTGCTGGTTCATTTTGTGCAATTTCTGCAACATTTTCAATCTCTCTTGGTTCAGAAGATGAGTTTTTAAGATTTTGGATAATGTTTTCTAACTCAGAAATTCTTTTTTTATAACTTATAATTTCACTTTCAATTTTATTTTTATAATTTGTATAAATATCAATAACTTTTTTGATCTGATTATTATAAAAAAATATCAACTCTCTTAAGGCTGTTATATTACCTTTAGCAACTTTTCTCTTAAGTTCTTTTAATTTAATATTTTCATCTGGCTCAATCCCGATAGATTCATCATAAACTAATTGATAAAAATTATCAGCATTTTTGATATTTAACTCAACAGCCTTTTTGGCAACTGATATACCAATATTATAATCTTTAATTCTTTTTGTAATATTAAAATAAATATCCATATACTGAAGAATTGCATCATAATATCCATTAGCACCAGCAATACCAAAATATT
>DAOSCP010000012.1:0-91318 GCA_035361425.1 Ignavibacteriales bacterium
AGAAATATTAATTATCTCCCATATAGCACACAAAAAACACAAAGTATTTAGCCACGAACTCCACAAATTGCCGCCTTCCGTCTGAATACGATGTCTATCAACTCACGGTCATCTCGATACGATGACTACGTCATCACTCGATGACCGTGAGTAGTGTTCCCCAGTTGTAGAGTACTCGGGGCAAAGCAGAGAGCGTATCGAGAGGGCCGATTTCATCTCTCATCTTCCGTTTCGATAGGTCGTTGTGGAAAATAATTTAGAGATTACATAGCTCAGAATAAGAAATTAGTAATTACTACAAATTGTATATATGACATACTTTAAATAATTTTTGCATACAGTATGCAATAGTTACAGTTTTTATGACACACCCTTTAATATACTCATCAGAAGATTACATTTTTATATCTTATTGATATACAGTTGGTTATAAGAATTTTTGTAATTTTGGCACGCTGTTTGCATTATAGATGGTGAAAACGAAAAAACTTAAAAACAAAAAAACTAAAATTGAAAATAATATAAATCAGGAGGATAAAATGAAAAGATTATTTTATGACCCATTCTTTGATATCGATAATTTAGAAAATTTTACAAGCTTCCATAATAACAAAAAGAATTATGGAAACTTTCCAAAAGTTGATTTATACGAAGAAGGCCAAAACTACTTCATAGAAATGGAAGTACCTGGCTATAAAAAGGAAGATATAAAAATTACACTTAAAGAAAATCTTCTATCTATAAGCGGCGAAAAAGCTCTTGATAGAAACAACTCACAAAGAAAATATTACTTAACCGAAAGACACGGTGGTAAATTTGTAAGAAATTTCACTTTAGGTGAGGGAATAGATACTAATAACATAGAAGCATCTTTCGAAAATGGTGTATTAACAATTAAACTTAATAAAGTTGTTCCAGCTCAACCAGAAATAAAAACAATAGAAATAAAATAAGGAGGTGTACCATGACACTCGTTAAGTATAATCCATTCGGTGAAATTGAAAAAGCTTTTAAAGATTTTGAAAAATACTTTGTAGATGTTTTTCAAACACCAGAAAAATCTTATTTACCTAAAATCGATGTTTATGAAAAAGATGGTTTCTTAAACTTTGATGTTGAGGTACCAGGCTTTAACAAAGAAGATATCAAAGTTACCTTGCAAGATAATGTGTTATCTATCACAGGCGAAAGAAAAGAAGAAAAAGAAGAAAAAGATAAGAAATATTACGTATGCGAAAGATCTTATGGAGCTTTTTCAAGAAGCTTTACATTAGGCGATGATGTTAATAAAGATAATATTGATGCTTCATACGAAAACGGTGTTTTGAAAATTAAACTTGCTAAAATTGAACCTGTAAAACCAGAAGTTAAACAAATTGAAATTAAATAATTAAACTAAAACAAGGGAGGTGTACTATGGCACTCGTAAAGTATAATCCATTCGGCGAAATTGAAAAAGCTTTCAAAGAATTTGAAAAATACTTTACAGATGTATTTACATCTCCAGCATCTTACAATTTACCTAAAATTGATTTATACGAAAAAGATGGATACATCCACGTAGATGTTGAAGTTGCAGGATTTGGAAAAGATGATATCAAAGTCACTTTACAAGATAACATTCTAACTATCTCAGGGCAAAGGAAAGAAGAGAAAGAAGAAAAAGATAAAAAATATTACATCAAAGAACGAGCTTACGGAGCATTTTCAAGAAGTTTTAATTTAGGCGATGATGTTAACAAAGATTCGATTGAAGCAACATACGATAATGGTTTACTAAAAATTAAAATCGCTAAAGTTGAACCTGTTAAACCAGAAGTTAAACAAATTGAAATTAAATAATCAACGAGCTGCCTCGGTGCAGCTCTTTTATTTGTCATACAAATTGACATTTTTACAGTATATTTTTCAAATTTTACTAAATTACTAATTTTAATTATATTTGTATATGCACTAATAAGGAGCAAAAAAATGGGAAAAATAATAGGTATTGACTTAGGAACAACAAACTCTTGCGTTGCCGTTATGGTTGGTAATGAGCCAGTTGTAATACCAAACTCAGAAGGCGGCAGAACTACACCATCTGTTGTAGCATTTACTAAAAATGGCGAAAGATTAGTAGGTCAACCTGCTAAAAGACAAGCTGTAACTAATCCTCACAATACAATCTACTCAATCAAAAGATTTATGGGTAGAAGAATAGATGAAGTTACAGAAGAAATTAAAAAAGTACCATATAAAGTAGAAGCAGGTGATAATAATACTGCAAGAGTTAGAATTGGAGATAAATTATATTCTCCACCTGAAATTTCTGCTATGATTTTACAAAAGATGAAACAAACTGCCGAAGAATATTTAGGCGAAGAAGTTACCGAAGCTGTTATCACAGTTCCTGCTTATTTCAACGATGCTCAAAGACAAGCTACTAAAGACGCTGGCGAAATTGCAGGCCTAACAGTAAAAAGAATTATCAACGAACCTACAGCTGCTGCTTTAGCTTACGGTCTTGATAAGAAAAATAAAGAACAATTAGTTGCAGTATATGACTTAGGTGGCGGTACTTTTGATATTTCTATCTTACAAATTGGTGAAGGAGTATTTGAAGTTAAATCTACAAATGGTGATACTCACTTAGGTGGTGATGATTTCGACCAAAGATTAATCGATTACATTGCTGATGAATTCCAAAAACAAGAAGGTATTGATATCCGCAAAGACCCTATGGCTTTGCAAAGATTAAAAGAAGCTGCAGAAAAAGCTAAAATTGAACTTTCATCAAGTATGCAAACTGATGTTAATTTACCATTTATTACTGCTGATGCTAATGGTCCTAAACACTTAAACTTAACTATTACAAGAGCTAAATTCGAACAACTTATAGATGATTTAGTAGAAAGAACAGCTATACCATGTCAAAATGCTTTGAAAGATGCTGGGGTTACAGCTGATCAAATCGATGAAGTTATTTTAGTTGGTGGTTCTACTCGTGTACCTAAAGTGCAAGAATTAGTAAAAAGAATTTTCAAGAAAGAACCTCACAAAGGTGTTAACCCAGATGAAGTTGTTGCGGTTGGTGCTGCTATTCAAGGTGGCGTATTAGCCGGTGAAGTAAAAGATGTATTATTACTTGATGTTACTCCACTTTCATTAGGTATCGAAACTCTTGGTGGCGTTATGACTGTTATGATACCTGCTAATACAACAATACCAACCAAGAAAAGTGAAGTTTTCTCAACAGCATCTGATAATCAACCAAGCGTTGAAATTCATGTATTACAAGGTGAAAGACCAATGGCTGCAGATAATAGAACTCTTGGAAGATTCCATCTTGATGGTATTCCACCTGCTCCAAGAGGCATTCCTCAAATTGAAGTTACTTTTGATATTGACGCCAATGGTATTTTACACGTTAGCGCCAAAGATAAAGCTACCGGTAAAGAACAAAGCATACGTATAACTTCTTCTAGCGGTCTTTCTAAAGAAGAAGTTGAAAAAATGAAACAAGAAGCTCAAGCACACGCTGAAGAAGATAAAAAGAAAAAAGAACAAGCAGAAATTAGAAATACTGCCGATAATTTAGTATTCTCTACTAAAAAACAAATTACTGATTTTGGCGATAGAATTTCTGCTGATGATAAAGCTAAACTTGAAGCACAAACTACTAAACTTGAAGAGGCTATTAAATCCAATAACTTTGATGCAATGAAATCTGAAACAGAAGCTCTACAAAAATTATGGCAAGATGTTTCAACTAGAATGTATCAAGCTGGCCAGGCTTCTCCTAATGACGGTGGTGCTAGCGCTAATAATGCTAATACTACAGATCAACAATCTCAAGGACCAGAAACTACAACTTATACTGTTGAAGATGATAAATAACAAATAATTTCTTAATGCACTTAATCAAAGGCAAGTAGGCACTTAAAAGCCCCCTTGCCTTTTTATATATTTTTTTTATCATTAATAAAGTTTTTTTATTTGAACATTTTATTTATATTTGGTGTTATAAAAAGAAAAGGTTTATAAAATGGATAACAACTTTACAGAAAATTGCCAGAACGTTATTCGAATTGCCAGAGAAGAAGCTTATCGACTGGGAAATGATTATATATCCCCCACACATATTATTTTAGCTATGCTTAGAGTACCAAATTCTACTGCATATAAAATACTTACTCATCTTGTTGATGATATCCCAGCACTTAAAAGAGTACTCGAGGATACTGTAAGATACAATTCAGGTGTTTTAAGTTTAGGTTCTTTACCTCTTAATAAAGAAGCTGAAAGAGCACTAAAATTTGCAAATATCGAAGCAAAGTTTAAATCAGTCGATAAAGCTGGTACAGAACATTTACTACTTTCCATTTTGAAAGATGAAGATAGCATGACAACTCAAGTGCTTAATCAATTTCATGTTACTTATTCATCTGTAAACGATGAAATTAATAAAGAAAATATTAATAAACCTCTCAATTTTCCGCCTAAGCCGGAAATAAAAAAACAAGAAAAACCTAAAACACCTGTTCTTGATAATTTTGGTAGAGATCTTACCAAATTAGCATTGGAAGATAAATTAGACCCAGTTATAGGTAGAGACAAAGAAATCGAAAGAGTTGCTCAGGTTTTAAGTAGAAGAAAGAAAAACAATCCTGTTTTAATAGGTGAACCAGGCGTTGGTAAAACAGCTATAGCAGAAGGATTAGCTTTAAGAATTGTTCAAAAGAAAGTTCCTCGTGTATTACAAGATAAAAGATTGGTAACATTAGATTTAGCAGGACTTGTAGCAGGTACTAAATACCGTGGACAATTCGAAGAAAGAATGAAAGCTTTAATGAGTGAATTAGAAAAAGCCAAAGATGTAATTCTTTTTATAGATGAATTACATACATTAGTTGGCGCAGGCGGAACGTCCGGCACTCTTGATGCATCCAATATATTCAAACCTGCTCTTGCTCGTGGCGATTTACAATGCATTGGTGCAACCACACTTGATGAATATCGTAAATACATCGAAACAGATGGCGCTTTAGACAGAAGATTTCAAAAAATAATCATTGATCCACCAACTCCTGAAGAAACTTTAACTATTTTGAAAAATATCGCTTATAAATACGAAGAACACCATAAAGTAAGATATACACAAGAAGCTTTAGAAGCAGCAGTAAATTTAAGTGTAAGATATATATCAGATAGATTTCTGCCCGATAAAGCAATTGATGTTATCGATGAAGCAGGCGCCCGTGTTCATATGCATAATTTAAAAGTTCCTCAAAATATCATTGATATCGAAAATAAAATTGATGAAGTTAGAAAACAAAAACAACAAGTTGTTAAAATTCAAGATTATGAAGAAGCTGCCAGGTTAAGAGATCTTGAAAGATCATTACTTGCTGAACTAGAACAAGCAAAAGAAAATTGGGAAATTGAATCACAAAACACTGTTTTTGATGTTACCGAAGAAGATATCGCCGAAGTTGTTTCGATGATTTCCGGCGTGCCCGTCAAAAGGGTTGCACAAGAAGAAGGCGAAAAACTCCTTAAAATGGGCGATATTCTTAAAGAACACATTATCGGACAAGATGAAGCAATCGAAAAATTAGTCCGTGCTATCCGTAGAGCCCGTGCCGGATTAAAAAATCCCAAAAGACCAATTGGTAGTTTTATCTTTTTAGGCCCTACAGGAGTTGGTAAAACAGAATTAGCAAAAGCTCTGGCACGCTATTTATTTGATTCTGAAGATGCACTCATTCGAATTGATATGTCGGAATACATGGAGAAACACTCTGTTTCCAAGTTAGTTGGTTCACCTCCTGGATATGTTGGTTACGAAGAAGGCGGACAATTAACCGAAAAAGTAAGACGAAAACCTTATTCTGTTGTTCTCTTTGATGAAATTGAAAAGGCCCATCCGGATGTCTTTAACATATTACTTCAGGTTCTGGATGATGGTATATTGACAGATAGCTTAGGTCGTAAAGTTGACTTTAAAAACACTATTATCATTATGACTTCGAATGTTGGCACTAAAGATATTCGCGCACAGGGACTCTCTTATGGCTTTGTTCCACCATCACAAACTGATGATTATAAAAACTTAAAAGATACAGTTGAAGATGCAATGAAAAAACTCTTCAACCCCGAGTTCCTTAATAGAATTGATGACACTATTGTATTCCGTTCACTTGCAAAAGAAGATATTATTAAAATTATCGATGTTGAACTCAAAGAATTGTTTACAAACATCAAAGAATCTAAAAAAGAACTTGCTCTTACGGATAAAGCAAAAGAATTTTTGGTAACAAAAGGCTACGATCCTAAATACGGCGCACGACCTCTAAAAAGAGCTTTACAAAAATACATTCAAGATCCTTTAGCAGAAGAAATTCTTTTAGGTCACTTTAAAGAAAATGCCGTTATTAAAGTAGATTACATAGAAAACGCTAAAGAACTTACTTTTATAGATATCACGGAAGAAAGCCAAAACGACGAGATTATTCATAATAGTACGGATACGAATAATTAAAAAACTGGCCAAAAGGCCAGTTTTTTATTAGCTAATCTTGAACTGGGCTATCATTTTATTCAAGTTATGAGAAACCATTGCTAAATCATTTATTGCTTTAGCTATTTGTTCCACGCCATAACTACTATCTTTTGATATAATTGAAATTTGTTCTGCATTTTGTGCAATAGTTGATAATTTTTCACTTAATCTATAACTATCTTCATATATTACATTAACTTTCTTAGCCACATCAATGACATTATCTTTTATTTGATTAATTTTACTTTCTACATCCTTAGATAAATTCTGAGAAACTTCAACAGCCACTGTGCCTTTTTGCATATTTTCAACAGCTAATTTAGTCTCATTTTGAATTGATCTAATAATTTCTGAAATTTCTTTAGTAGCTTTTCCGGTTCTTTCTGCCAATTTCCTTACCTCATCTGCTACAACAGCAAAACCTCTTCCCTGCTCACCTGCACGAGCTGCTTCAATTGCTGCATTTAATGCAAGTAAATTTGTTTGGTCAGCTATTTCATCAATAGCTGAGGCAATTTGACCAATTTGATCACTATTTTTACCCAATTGTTCAACCGTTTTGGCAGCCTCAAATACTGTTTTAGAAATTTCCGAAATAGATTGAATGTTATTATCTATTACTTTTTTACCATTTTCTGCATTATTTGTTGATACTTCAGCTTTTCTTAATGTTTCGGTTACAGCTTCAGAAGTTATTTTTAAAGAATTATTTAATTCAATAATTTCTCTGTTTATTTCATCTGTGTTATTAGTTTGTTCTCTAATACCAACTGTTATCTGTTCAACACTCGCAGAAATTTCACCAGATGCAGCAGCTAAATTTTCACTCAATTCTAAAACTTCTTTTATTAAAGCACGAACCTTATCAAATGATTTATTTAAATCTTTAAAGAAAACAGCAATTCTTTCATCACCTTCATCATAAAATTTAACTGATAAATCACCTGAAGCTATCTTATCAACATTATCATAATTTCGTTCAATATACTCTAAAGATTTTTCTACCATTTTATGATTATACACATAACAACTCTCTTTATTATTAATATCATTATATACAGCTATTGCAAATTTTTCACAATTGTTATAACCGCATGATGGACAATTTATTATATCATTTTTAGTTTCTTTTTTCATAACTGCAAAAAGCTTATCAATTTCACTTTTATTCGGTATTTTAATTTTATTTTTAAATAAATTTGATAAATTTTTATAACTTCTATCGTATAAGCCTTCTTTCCAATACTTATTTATAATACTTCTTATCTTAGATTTGGATATTTTTTTTGTCAATTTGCTTTCATATCTTTTTTGCATTTCCTTGCTTCTTTCAGAAATAAGATATTCTACTTCGTCAATTGATTTATTTCTTGAAAGTGTACCAGTTCCGCCATTACAACCCATATCACAATTAAGACAATCTATAAGTAAAGGATTTTTACCTTCTTGAATCATTTTTGGTAATTTTTCAAAGTAATGATAAATAATATGTGGACCTTCAATTTTTCTAGCACTATTTCTGATTTCCGGCACTTCTCTTATTGCAGTTTCTAATAAACCACCTGGGGATGAAAATAATACTGCTCTTTCTGCTGGCGGATTATCATAATCAACTTCAGGATAACTTGAAAGATATATTCTTTTTTCATCAAAATATTCTTGTATTCTTCGCATCGTAACATTATAATCTCCATATCCAATTTCATCAAATTCCCTTCTTTTTGCAACACAAGGAGATATAACTACAATTTTATGATTGCTATACTCTGGATAAAATTCCTTTATCATTTTCATGGTATGTGCCATTGGACTATCAGCGGGAGCTAAATAAGGTAGCAATTCTGGTTGATAAATTTGAATATAAGTAACCAAAGCAGGACAAGGTTGGGCTATAACAGCTTTTGGTTTATTTTTTTTGACATGCTCTAAATAAGATTTAATTGTAAGTTCTGCACCAAAACTTACATCAAAAATTGCTTTAACACCTATAGATTTTAGCCATCCATTAAAATTCAAATATTGATGTGGGAAATTAGCAGCTATAGCGGGGGCAACTATTGCAACCATATTAACACCACGTTTCAAATCATTCATCCATTTGTCAAAATCATCAATACCTATTCTAGCATCGTGAGTACAAGCATCAATACAGTTACCACAACCAATACATAAATCAGGATCAACATCAACATAACCTTCTTCTTTTACAACATTACAATATTTAACAGGGCAAACTTGAATACATTGATGACAATTAACGCATTTATCTTTGTCAACAGCAATTACTTGAGCTAATTGTGCCATAACTAGTACCCCCATAAATTAATAATATTAAAAATTAAAATTAATATTTTTTATTAAATAATACAACTATTTTATATAATTTATCTTAAAATTTTTCACTCCCCCATCTTTTATAAAGCTTAAAATATAAACTCCTGATGAAAAATTATTTAATTGAATTGGGTATTGATAACTTCCCGCTGGCATGTGTTGATTTGATATGATATTTAAAACTTTGTTACCTAAAATATCATACAAAATAATACTAACATTTGCCGATTTTGCTAATTTAAAAGATACTGATGATGAGTTATTAAAAGGATTAGGATATACTTTTACGGTTTCCTCCTCTTGCTGGCTGGATAAATCTTCTATTCCAACTACTGTTGTTGCCTTTTTCAAAACCATTTCATTTAAAGGATCAAATATTACCTGTGTAACTTTTTTAGGAAAATTAAATGTAAAAATTTCACCATTATAATTATTCCACACTTTAATTGTTGTATCACTCAGGTCCTGAAACTTAAATTTCAATTTTACGGGCATAATATAAAATTGCGTATTTGTTTGATAAAATTTGAAATGCACAGTTGAACCTTCTCCATTATCAATTATATCATAAGCATTTTCATAAATTGGATGATTAGGCCTTTTTATCCATTGCTCCATAAACCAATTGTAATCATCACCTGTTACAGATGTTACAATATTAAAAAAATCTTTTATTGTTGCACTCTGGTATTTGTAAGTATTGAAATATTTATTTATCACATTAAAAAATAGACTATCACCAAGCGTATATTTTAAAAGATGAACAACACAAGCACCTTTACAATATGTTATTGCATAATTGAATAAAACATTAACATTAGGAGTTCCGCTCACATATGCAAGATTATAAATAGCATACCCAGGGTTATTTTTCAAATAATAATTTGCTTTATTCTGGATATCATAAATATAACCATTTTCTGTTTTTCCTTTCCAGAAACTTTCAGCCCAAGTTGCAAAACCTTCATTAACCCAGATATCTGCCCAGGTTTTACATGTTACAAAATCACCAAACCATTGATGAGCAAATTCATGTATAAGTAAATTTTCATCCCAACAACCTGAGCATAAAGAAGTTATAGTTTGATTTTCCATACCTCCCCAGGCAAATTCACTACTCAAAGTTGCAAAACCATTTTTATCAAACGGATGTGGATACCATTTTTCAGAAAAATATAAATATGCCTCTCTAATTTTACCTTTTAGCACTTCGCCAATATATTCACCCGAGTTATAATAATATCTTAATGGTATTTTCTTGCCCTGATATGGATCATTTACAAAATCAATATCTAATTTATAATTTGCTTTTGAAGATATAACAATTAAATAAGTAGCAATAGGATGATTACTTTTCCAGTGATATTTTATATAATTTCCATAATTAACAGAATCTATCAAAATTCCGTTGGAACCAAGTAAAACATTAGAAGGAGTAAGAGCAATTAATTCAGCCAATGCTTTATCATCGGGTGTATCATTACAAGGGAACCATTTTCTTGCTCCCTGAGGCTCGCAATCTGTAAAAACAAAACCATAATTTGCATAAAAAGCACCATCAACAACATCGCTATGTTTATAATAAATTGTAAACTCTAAAGTATCGTTTATTGTATAATATTTATCTAGATTAACTTTTAAAATATTGCTTGAATGTGTAAATGATGTTAATTTTCCTTTAATGGAATCTATTGCCAATGAGTTATTACTTGCATCGAATTCTAAGTAATTAGCAACAGTATCAAATTTTAATTTTATCTGAACACTCCCTGTAAAGGCTTTTGTTTGTGGCGATGCATAATTATTTCTTAAATCTATTTCAATTTTATAACTTAAAACATTATAATTTCTTAAATTATTTTGTATTTTGGGAAGTAAAGTTTTATTTTGATATCTAGCTATTTTATTCTGGCTACACCTGAAACTTCCATCAATTGTTTGAGAAAAAACAAAATTAACTATTACTAATAAAATTGCAAATATTCTCATAGAAAACCTCTTAATTTGAAAATCTTTTTTTATATTTTAAGAAAAATACAAAAATAATTCTTGATTTTAAAAAAAAATTGTATTATATTTGTAGTTCAAAATAAAAATATAAGCTACGGAAGGATGGGTGAGTGGCTTAAACCAACGGTTTGCTAAACCGTCGTACTGTTCAAACGGTACCGAGGGTTCGAATCCCTCTCCTTCCGCTTTCTTTTTTTAAATACACTCCACATTTACGTATCACTTTTTGCTATTAATCACGCTTGTATAAGTTCCAGAGCATTACTATAAAAATCAACCATACAAAAGTCACAAAAGTTTAATATCTTCGAATGTAAGCATTAAATAATTTTTCACCCTGTATTTCTCAATCCACTTGCTATAGCATTTAAGTTTACCAACAACTGTGTTAATATCTTTTCTGCTTTTGAAAGTTGATTATTATTCACTGCTTTACGCCATTTTTTAAGTAATTTGATTTGTATATTATGTAAAACTTCGAGCGGTTCATTTCTATAATTAATTGTAACATATAATCTTGGATGTCTTGTTTTCAAATCTTTTTTATAAATATTTTTAAGATGTTTTTCTGTCATCCAATATTCATCCACAATATCCTTTAAAAATTTATCTCTTATATCACTTTGTTCGACAAGTTGAGAATACTTTTTTATAAATTTTAACGATGCTGATGCAATCCCCGTTTCAATATTTGAAAATAATTGCTCAAGGAACACGTTAGATGAAACATTTTCACATATAAAATTATAAGTCTCAGGATAGTTCAGCATTAAATTCTCAAGGGCGCTACCTACACCGTACCAATTGGGAATAAAAAACCTATTTTGATTCCAGCTAAAAACCCAGGGAATAGCTCTAAGATCTTCTATTGTATCGACATTTGTCCTTTTGGCAGGTCTTGAGCCAATTTTAATATTTTGCAAAACATCAATAGGAGTAGCCTGTTTGAAGAATATAATAAAATCTTTATCTTTAACGAGACTTCTATACTTATCAAAACTATATTTAGACAACAATTCCATAATATCATAAATTTTTTCATCAACTAGATTATTTGCATTTAAGTATTTTTGAAAAACGCCGGCATAAAATAATTCTAGATTATAAACCGCTGTTAGAAAATTCGAATATTTTTGAGATATAGTTTCTCCCTGTTCAGTGATTTTTAACTTACCAGATGAAATATCAGGAATAGTTTCAATAAATTTATGAGTTGGTCCGCCACCTCTACTTATCGTTCCACCTCTTCCATGGAAGAATTTAATTTTTATTCCGTGTTTTTCTGCAATTTTATTCAGTTTTACCTGTGCTTTGTAAATTTCCCATCTACTTGTTATTATACCACCATCTTTATTACTATCGCTATAACCTACCATAATTTCCTGAGTTGGATACTTATAATTATTCAATTTCATCTGATATTCTAGAGAATTTTTTATAATAGATAAAGATAAAAATTCATCCAAAATTTCAGGAGCTCTTTGAAGATCTTCTATCGTCTCAAAAAGAGGAACAACATTTATAAGTGAATATATTTTACCGTTTTCCTTTATTATTAATCCAGCTTCGCATGCAAGAACATAAACTTCAAGCAAATCGGATACACTTTGAGTTAGGCTGACAATGTATGAGCCAATTGCATGTTTTGAATAATTTTTCATAAAATCAAATATATTATGCATTAAGTTTAATGTTTCATCAACATCTTTTCCGTAAGATAAGTTTTTATTAGTAAAAGGACGTATATTTTCTAATTCATTGATTAAAAATCTTTTACGCTCGTCTTCATTCATGCTTAAATAATCAATATCAACAGTTTTTTTAAGAATATCAACAATTACTTTTTCGTGATAGATACTATTTTGCCTGATATCCAATTTTGCAAGATGAAAGCCAAAAGATTTTACCAGCAATATAACATTTCTCAAATCAGTTTTAGCAGCATTTATTAAATTATTTTTTTTGAGAACATCGTTCAAAAAATAAAGATCATCAAGCAACTCATAAGAATTTTTATAAGCAAAATCAAAACTTTCAATTTTATTAAACTTATTGTTCTGAATATTAATTGGTAATCTTAAACACATTAAATTTATAAACTGCCTTATTGTTTCATTATCATTTTTGTGTGAAATTAAATTCAAACGTTCTGTAAGTTTATTTTTATATTCATTTATTTTATTTTCCAAAATATGAATATCCGAAAGCATAGCATCAGTATAACTTAGTCTTTTTGAAAGATTATACAACGAGTTGTAAATAATTTTAAGAGCATTTGTTCTTAATAATTCAAGAGTTTTCAGAGTTATCTCAGCTGTAATATTGGGATTGCCATCTCTATCACCACCTACCCAGGTGCCAAAAGAAATGTGCGGATAAATATTATATTCAAGAATAAAATCTTCATCTATACCATATTTACATAAAAAATACTTAAATCTCTGGTCTAAAGTAGGCAAAACATTAGGAAATACATTAACAAGATAATGAAGAATATTATTGACTTCAGAAATAACATCTGGTTTTTCAAGATAAATCTCCCCGGTGCCCCAAAGTTTTTCCAGTATCGATTTTATGTCTTTATTGATTTGTTCTTTTTCCTGTTGAGTCCAGATAGGATTTTCTAATTTAACTAATTGCAAATAAAGTTCTCTGTGATGCTCTAAAATTGTAGTTCTTTTAGCTTCTGTAGGATGAGCCGTTAAAACTGGTTCGATTATTATATTATCAAAAGCTTCCATAAGAGCATTTTTATCAATATCTTTTACATTATTAAATACACCTGGGAAAAGATATCTTAATTCACTAAAATTGTTATTATTTTCTAATTTTCTTCTATATTGAACGGCTATATTTTCTTCAATCATATTTAATAATTGGAAAGATATAGAATATAATTGACTAATTTTATTGGTTGAATGATTAATATCGGGCAACGATAACTTTTTATTTATCCATGGCAGGTATTTTATTTTATCCTGCTCACCACTACTAACTAGAACATCTTGAAAATTTTTAAATATAAAAGATAAATCATTAATAAATTTTTCAGATGGTATTTTATTTTTCATAATACTCTCAAAATTTTTTCAAATAATTGAACAAATTTTTTTATTTTTTTGTTCAATATAATAAAAGATACCCCAAAAAAACAAATATAGGGAGGTTTTTATGAATATTGAATTGAAAGAAAATGGCCCAATTCTTATAACAGGAGAAACTATAACAAAAATTGAAGATGGTAAAGAAACTCCAGTTGAACAAAAAACAATTGCTATTTGCAGATGCGGCGGCACTAAAAACTCTCCATTTTGCGATGGGACTCATCGAAAAATTGAATTTAAAGCCCCTGCTAACAAATTTGAAGTTAAATAATTACCATTTTTTCCCCCCCCAATAAGCTACTAATTGCTTTCTACTTTTTACTTATGCAGTTAGTAGCTTTTTTATAAATTAATTTTTTATTATTTTATTATTTTAGTATATTAATTTTAATCAAATATAAATTACAATGAAATTGCTATCAATAATAATATTGTTTTATATAATGAGACATCTTTTTGCACAAGAATATAAAATAGGCGACCACGATCTATTTATTATGCCAACCGCATATACAATTCCTAAAGACTCATTCTATTTTTCAAGTTATGAACTCCTTTTTATAGCTATTTCTTATTCTCCTACTAACTCTACACAATTAGTTATATTCTCTTTTTTCCCAATTAATACTACTGCTGTTTCAAACACATTTACCTTAGGTTTTAAACAAAATATATATAAACATGATATTTTTGCAAATTCATTACTTGGTAATTATAATATCAAAAACAGCTTTTATTCAATAGGAAATGTATCAACCTACAGAGCAATACCAGAAAAATTGAATTTTAGTTTTAGTCTAATGTATTCAAAAAATGGTTCAAATGAAGAAGACTTTTCTAACTTCAACGATTTTTTTATATGCTTGGCACTGAATACATATTAAAAAACAATGACTCTTTTGTGTTAGAGTACATTAATATATTTAAGGCATTCAAAGAAGATAAATTGAGCGGATTACTAACTTTTGGTTATAGATTAAGAACATCAAGAATAGCGTGGGATTTTGGCGGCTTCCGTCCATTTAGGATGAGTTCTAATTTAATTGCCTTTCCCTTTATAAAAGCTACTATTATTTTTTAATTTTTCTTATATTACACTCAAAATTTTATTTTTTATGAATAACAAAATAAAAATATTTGTAGTATATCATAAAGAAGCTTTTACTTATACAACCGATTTATATCAACCCATTCAAGCTGGTTGCGATATATCCAATAAAACATTAAATATGTTACACGATAATACCGGCAACAATATTTCTAAACTTAATGATATTTTAAATGAGTATACAGCATTATATTGGGTATGGCAAAATTATAAATGTGAATATATCGGCCTTAATCATTATAGACGATATTTTTTCAATAATTTTAATTTTAAATACTTCCATAAAAAAATTAAATTCAATTTAAACAAAACTCTTTTTTACCTAAAACTAAAAAATAATTTTCCAACTTTTGAAAGTTATGTTAAAATCAGCAACACAACCAAACTTGTTAAATATTTAAATTATTTTGAAGATCAACTCAAATCTCAATTAATTGATAATATTATTTTTCTTGCTGAGCCCTATTCACTGGGAAATCGTTCCGTTTATGAACATTTTGCAAAATATCATTCCAATGAACATATTGATATTTTGTATAATCTAATAAAAAATGATTATCCAGATTTTTTTGCTGCATTTGATAAAATAATGAAACAAAATTATTTTTCACCTTTCAATATGTTTATTTGCAAATGGGAATATTTTGATGAATATATGAATTGGATTATACCTATATTAAATAAACTATTATCAATTATTCAGTTACCTGATGACCCTTATCAAAAAAGAAGCTTAGGCTTTTTAGCAGAAAGATTATTCAATGTCTTTTGGGAATACAAAAAAAATAAAGGGAATATACAAATAAAATATCTCCCGGTATTATTCGTTACAAATGTATAATTTCCAAACACATTTAACTTAAAAAATATTTTTGCATCCAATATTGCATTATAAATCAAATTATATGTTACCCAAAGCATTCTCACGTATCATATTATTTTACAAGCAGTTATGTAAGAACGATAAATATAACACAACCAACAAAATATATTTCAATTCATTCCCACATATCTAATTGTTATTCAATATATTACACAAGAACGCAAACATTCAGTAAAATAATTATTATTCATATATATACTTCTCATATATCTTATTATTTTTCAGTGAGTTACATAAGAACAAGAGAAATCATTAGCGCATTATTATATTTTCCATTCGTTCTCATGTAACCAATTGTGTTACAAAATGTTGTGTGAGAATGAGTAAATATATGCTAATCCAATTAAATGAAATTATAATTATTTTAAATTTCCTAAATTTAAATACAAGCGAGAAAATTTTTCAATATACGAAATCTTGCCTAAAACTTAATTACCATATATTTTAACGACGGGCGCCCGTGGACCATCTATTTTTCTTAAATTTTCATATGGATTTTTTTCTAATCTCAAGAATCTGAAGCCGTAGAGAAGTGGTTTTTTCTTTGAATTTACTTTGTTATACTCAATCTTTTCCAGATTTAATTTTTGTGCGTTTTTTACATATTCCTTTAAATTATCTATACGAACTTTAGGCTCTGTTGAATGGATAACATAAACAGAATCGTTTTCACGAATAATAATTCCCGTATGCCCAACATAAGTTGAAGCATCATCTCCAAAACCACGAACAAAATTTACAAAATCTCCTGTATTAAGTGTATGCAATGTGGAATCAATAAATTCAAGAGGAATGTATTTCCAATCAAATTCAACGGGTGGAGTATCCTGGCCTATATTGTATCTTTTAAAAAAGGCTGCTTTGTTAATTGTTGAGTGCACTTGTTTAGTAAATTTTAGCGGCAATTCATCCATAAAATCTTTTACCAGCCAGCTATTGTTATTATCCCAATCATATTCTGTGTAATGATTTCTTGTTAAAAAAGATATTTCACCATCCTTGTATCTAATTCTTTGCAAAAATGCATAAAATTGTTTCCAATCTTTAGCAAGAGCCATAGCATAAGTATGTTCACAAAAAACAACACAGTCACTTTTTTCTAATGTAAAAGTTGGCTGAGTTCCTAAAATTTCTGTTGGATATAATCCGCCAATTTTTATATCGGGATAAACTTCCATAGGGAACTCACCAAGTAGATAAATTTTATAATCTTGCCCTAAATTTTTCTTAGCAATGATTTTTATCCGTTCTTGCAAATTTGGTTCAGCACGATATAAAAGTTTAATAAAAGCATCAACTTCCTTCGGTTTCATTAGATAAATTTGTTTGCTAAATAGAGTGAGTAAACTATCTTCACTTATATTTAATTCATTAGCTATTGGATAATATTTTGTATCAACCATAACATCTTTGATAGGTTTTTCATCAATTTGAATTTTGGGAACTGAAGAACACCCCGCAATGAAAATAATTGCAAAATATAGTAACTTTTTCATTTATCCCCCTTGAATTTTTAGCAATCTTTTATTATATTTCTAAAAAACAAAGTTATGAAAAAAATATTTAAAATAAAATTTGATTTGATTTCTTTAGAAATCTTCTATGAAAATAACCAAATAGAAAAAATAGATTTTATTAACTCATTTGATAATGATTTTAATAAATCATCTAATAATTTTGAAAATGAAATCTATCAGCAATTTTATGAATATTTCAAAGGTTTAAGAAAATCCTTTACTTTGCCTATAAAAATCGAAGGAACTGATTTTCAAAAATCTGTATATAACGAACTTTTAAAAATACCCTATGCTAAACAAGTATCTTATAAAGATATTGCTATAATAATTGGTTGCCCAAAAGGATTTAGAGCGGTTGGAAACGCAAATAACAAAAATAAAATTCCAATTATAATTCCGTGCCATCGTGTTATTAACTCAGATGGTAAGATAGGTGGTTATGCCGGCGGAGTAGAAATCAAAAATTATCTAATAAATTTAGAGAAAAGTTATGAGTAGGTTATCCGAAAAAGTTTTTAAAGCTTATCAAGAATCTTTAAAAGTATCATCTACACAAAAGAAAAATGATTTTCTTAAAAATTTATCTACTTTTATTGATATAAATAGAGAAAAAATACTAAATGCTAACGAGTTAGATATCAAAAATGCAGAACAAAAACAACTTAGCAAAGCACTTATAGATAGACTTAAACTTGACAATAAAAGATTAGATGGAATAATACGATCACTTGAAGAGATTATTCAATTACCGGACCCTGTTGGAGCAATCAACAATATTGTTACAAGACCACAAGGTTTCAAAGTTGGCAAAATGAGAACTCCTATTGGCGTTATATTAATGATTTACGAAGCAAGGCCAAATGTAACAATTGACGCAACAGCACTTATAATAAAATCTGGCAACGCCGCAATTTTAAGAGGCGGCTCTGACGCTTATAACTCAAATCTCGCTTTTATGGTACAAATTCAAAAGGCATTAATTAAAGCAAAACTACCAGATAATTTAGTTGGTTATGTTGAAGATACCAGCTATAACGCAATCGATGAATTACTCGTAGATGAACAACGCATACATCTCGTTATTCCAAGAGGCGGAGAAAGTTTAATAAGAAGTGTTGTTGAAAAATCTCGAATTCCAGTTTTAAAACATTACAAAGGCGTATGCCACATATACGTAAGTAAATTTGCAGATTTTAACAAAGCAAACAAAATCATTATAAATAGCAAAGTTCAAAGACCATCTGTGTGCAACGCATTGGAAACTCTACTGGTTGATAAATCAATAGCAAAAGAATTTTTACCTTCAATTATAGATGAACTACGTAAACACAATGTAGAAATAAGAGGTTGTGTTAAAACAAAAAAAATAGTTACAGATGTCAAATTAGCATCTAATCAAGATTGGGAGGCTGAATATCTCGATCTTATTTTAGCAGTTAAAGTTGTTGATGGTTTCGATGACGCAGTTGACCATATCAATAAATATAGTTCCGGCCACACAGAATCAATTATTACAGAAAATTTCTATGAAGCAGAAAATTTTCTAAAAGTTGTTGACTCATCTTCTGTAATGGTAAATGCGTCAACAAGATTAGCAGACGGCGGCGTTTACGGTTTAGGAGCAGAAATTGGCATCGCAACAGATAAAATTCACGCCCGCGGTCCAATGGGATTGGAAGAACTAACAACTTACAAATGGATTGTTTTAGGCAATGGACATATAAGAGAGTAATTGATTTTATTATTTATGATTTTATAATTATATTTGTTATTTAATTATTTATTCATTGAATATGCCATCATCACAAATAACGGCAATAATATTCATTATTAGCTATATTGGAATTATTTTTACTACATTACCCAAAGTCAAAGTTGATAGACCATCTGCAGCTTTTTTTGGAGTTATAGCACTAATTGCATTTGGTATTATTGATATAGAAAAAGCTGTCTCTTATATCGATTATAATACTATTGCGCTACTTATCGGAATGATGATAATTATTGCAGTTTTAGAGTTGGATGGTTTCTTTTCATTAATCGTTGACCGCATACTAACTTTTTCCCGTTCTCCATTTAGCTTTCTGGTTTTGATTACTTTTCTGACTGGAATAGCATCAGCATTTTTGGTCAATGATGCTGTGGTATTATTATTTACCCCTATTATTATCAAGGTTGCGGAGGAATTAGAAATTGATCCAAAACCTTTTCTTTTTGCTGAAATATTCTCGGCCAATATTGGGAGTGCAATGACAATTACCGGTAACCCACAAAATATGCTTGTGGGATTAAAATCTGGTATCACTTATAGTTATTTTTTCCTATTGATGTTACCTATATCAATAATTGGTATGTTTTTGATTGTTTTTGTAATCAGATTATTATTTAGAAATATCAATTGGAAAGAAAAATTTAAAAGAAAGCATATCCCAACAGTAAAAGCTAATTTTACACGTTCAATAATTATATTCATTGGTGTAGTAATATTATTTTTTATTGGACACCGAGTAAATGTATCAATACCATTGGCTGCATTAATAGGTGCTGCTTTGATACTTTTGCTTGGCGAAGAGAAACCATCAAAAATTATAAAAGAAGTAGATTGGGTCTTACTTGTTTTTTTTGCATCACTATTTATATTAGTTCACGCTGTAGAAGACCAGGGACTTTTGAATTATATACTTAATAGATACAAGATAGAGGCAAATTATGCATCAATATTAACAATACACGGCCTTTCATTATTTCTTTCTCAAATTTTAAGTAATGTACCCTATTGTTTGTTGATGTTTCCCTTATTGAAAAATAATCACAATCCATTTCTCTGGTTATCATTAGCTTCAAGTTCAACATTAGCAGGTAACGCAACCATAATCGGAGCAATGGCAAATTTGATAGTTATAGAAAGTGCAGATAAACTAGGAGTGAGAATAACATTTAAAGAGTTCTTGATACCAGGAATAATTATAACAATATTGAGCTATACAATCTCATTGGCGATATTCTGGATATATTTGAATTATAATTTTATTTGATAATATTTTTGGGTATGTCAATTTTCAGTTTAACGTTGAGAAAATAAATCAATAATTTGTATAAAAATTTTCATTATCGAATAAATAAAGTTACTCCGAATTAGATTTAAGTTTGCTTTTTTAGGTGTTGTTATATCAGCTTTAGTTTTTAATTTTATTGGAGTAAAATCTATTTCTTCGGGATTTTCCGGCAAAACAAAATATTTTTTTAAATAATTCCAATCGCAATCTCTAATTGTTACCACGTTATCAAGATAAAAACTAACCCAGCAATTGCCTAATTTTGAATTTGCCTTTTCTTTTAAAAATTTATTTTGTGTTATCTTAATATAGTCTTCATCCAAATCGGAGCCTATAAATTGTCTTACCAGTCTTTTGCCACAATTACAGTTGTACCTGTTCCCACAAAAGGGTCAAGGACAACATCATTTTCATCTGTACTCATTAATATGAGTCTTTCAAGTAAATGAACTGGTAATTGACATGGATGTTCATCACGATACTTATTATGTTTGACTCTATGTATATCAGTCCATACATCAGAAACTAACGGCCCGAAGGGATACAATACTGCCATTTTTCCACCATAATCTTTCGAAAGATAATTTGATTTTCGATCTCGTTTATGATGATAACGAATTTCATAGAATTTTAACATTTTTGAATTTTTCTCATAAAATAAAATACCGTAATGTGATGGTTGCAATGTTTTACCCATAGGTGCAGTTGGAACATCCCATACTATCCAGTGCTTAAAGTCTTCAACATCATTTAAAATATTTGTATAATAGATTAACCATTTAGGAATATTGTGGACAAAAATTGAACCTGTATGTTTTGTAATTTGCACCAATTCTATCAACCAGGTTTTGCACCAATTGAAATATTCTTGCAAATCTAGACTATCATTATAAGTATTATAATTTTTCTTTAATTAAATGGCGGATCAGCAAAGGTTATATCAATAGAATCATCACGGATTTGTTTTATAACTCTAAACTGTCACCTTGCAATATTTTATTTAAATATTTTTCTATCATTTGTAATTTTTTTCAAATAGTCCTTAAATCTATCTAATTCGTCTTAATGAAAAGTAAAAACTTCATCAAAAGCAGTAACCATTCTATGTAAATCAGCTTTTCTCACATACCAACCTATACTATCTAGTTTCTGATTATCATACCATTTATTTTTTAACAAAAGTTTGGGTAATTCATTATTTTCTACAATTCTTACAATTGTAATCAAACGTTTTAAACTTTCAAGCGTAAATCCTGTTAAAGCCAAAATTGCAATTAAGCCATTTTCCTTTTCTGCTAAAAAATTCTCAATTATATCTTTCTTTAAACCTTCAGTCTCAATTTTATTTTTTAATACTAATAGGGTTTCACTGATAGAATTGATATAACTTTCAAAATTTTCTTGAAATTCGGGATTATTAAAATAAAATATATTTTTTCTAAAACGATTTTGTATTTTTGCTCAGCTGTCATACAAAAATTTAATTTTAAGTTGTTATAATATATCAACTAAAATATAATATTGATAAGCTAATCGCTATTTTTTTTACACAATAGCGTATATAAATATTGTTAACATAATTATTGTAAATATAATATTTTTGCTATAACTATTAAATTTAAATTACTTAGCAAAATATGATAATAATACCCCAGCCGCAACCGCAGTACCAATAACACCAGCAACATTTGGCCCCATTGCGTGCATAATTAAATAATTTTGTGGATTTTCTTCCTGTGCAACATTATGGGAAACTCTTGCAGCCATCGGAACAGCAGAAACTCCTGCAGACCCAATTAAAGGATTAATTTTACCACCTGATATTTTAAACATAATTTTCCCTAATATCAAACCACCAACAGTTGAAAAACCAAAAGCAAATACACCTAAAACAATTATTTTTATTGTATCAAATCTTAAAAATTGTTCCGCTTTCATTGTAAGGCCTACACAAACGCCAAGGAAAAATGTAACAATATTAATAAGTTCGTTTTGTGCCATATTACTCAATCTTTCAACTACGCCAGATTCTCTTAATAAATTTCCGCCCATCAACATAAAAATAAGCGGTGCCACAGGAGGAACTATTAAAGTAGTTAGAAGCATTACAATAATTGGAAACATAATTTTTATGTTTTTTGACACCTGTTTAGGTGGCTCCATAACAACCATACGCTCTTCTTTTGTTGTCATAAATTTCATAATAGGTGGTTGAATAAGTGGAATTAAAGCCATATAAGAATAAGCAGCAACAGCAATAGGACCGAGCAAATGAGGAGCTAATTTTAAAGTTAAAAATATAGCTGTAGGACCATCGGCACCACCAATGATACCAATAGCAGCTGCTTCGTTTAAATTAAATCCTAACATCACAGCCATAAATAATGCAGCAAATACTCCAAATTGTGCTGCTGCACCTAATAAAAATGTTCTTGGGTTTGCTAAAAGTGGACCGAAATCTGTCATGGCACCAATTCCAAGAAAAATAATAGGAGGAAATATTTCCAATTTTATACCATAGGATATATAATAAAACAATCCACCGACAAAATCATTCAATTCAGAGGGTTCATTAAGTAAACCATTAAGGGGCAAATTAGTTATAAAAGCACCCATTGCAATAGGGAGCAATAATAATGGTTCAAAATCTTTTTTAATAGCTAAATACATTAAAATAAATGATATTAATATCATTATAAGCTCGCCTGTAGTAAACAAGCCAAAGCCTGTACCATTTATAAATTTAGTTAATACTTCAAACATATCACACCATTATTTATATGTTACTAATGGTTGGCCTGCTTCAATTCTATCACCTTGTTTAACATTAATTGATTCAATTTCACCATCATATTTGGAAGCAATATTTGTTTTCATTTTCATAGCTTCAACAACAACAAGAGTATCGTTAACTTTAACTGTATCCCCAGGTTTAACACAAACTTCAACAACTACCCCGTTTAAAGGAGAAAGCATTGTTTTTCCTGATAAAGCTTCGTGTAAATTTTCAAGACTTTTTTGAATTTGTTGTTGTGGAACAACTTGAGGCATTGATGGCATAGCAACATTTTTATTATGGAAATAAGGATCATTACTATCAGTATCTTCTAATAATTCTACTTCAACTTCGTAAACTTTGCCATCAACTTTTATTCTTAGTTTTTTCATGGTAAAACTCCAAATTAATTTCTTTTAGTTTTATTATGACCTAATAATTCACTTCTACCAGATGAAACCCAATTACGAGGTTTTTCTTTTATAAATCTTATTTTTTTTACAATGTATCGGTGTTTGGTATCAACCGCCGCAATTGCAGCCGTTATAACAGCTATTAGCTCCCTGTAATCCTCTTTTTTTAAATTAACATTTTCAACAACAATATCTTTTTCGGTATAGGTAGCTCTTGGAAGATTTGAAAACTTATAGTCAATTTTTTGCATAATCCAAATAATTAAAGAAAACAATATCAAAACGCCAAAAACAATACTCATTCCAATAATCATCAAATAAAATGAGGATTCTAAATTTGGCAATATCTTATTTAAATATTCCATAAAAACTCCATTATAGAGGAATTAATCCGTGTTTCTTTTGAGGTCTTAATTCTCGTTTTGTTGTACAAGCTTCAAGAGCAATAGAAATATAATTTCTAGTATATTTTGGTTCGATAACTGCGTCAACCATACCTTTTTTAGCTGCTTGATATGGCGTTGCGAATTCAGCCCTATATTGCTCAATTAATTCTTTTCTTTTTTGTTCAGGGTTTTCAGCTTTTTGAATTTCTTTTTTATAAAGAACAGATACAGCACCTTCAGCACCCATTACTGCAATTTCAGCAGTAGGCCATGCTGCAACTCTATCAGCCCCTAAACTTTTAGCACACATTGCAAGATATGCACCACCGTATGCTTTTCTTAAAATTACAGTAATCTTTGGAACAGTAGCAGCAGAATAAGCAAATAGCATTTTTGCCCCATGACGAATAATACCACCATACTCTTGTTCGATACCGGGCATAAAACCGGGTGTATCTGTAAATGTAATAATAGGAATGTTAAACGCATTACAAAATCTTATAAATCTTGCTGCTTTATCAGAGCTATCAATATCCAAACAACCTGCTAAATAACTGGGCTGATTAGCGACTATTCCAACAGGTCTTCCGTTTAATCTTGCAAAAGAAATTACGATATTAGGCGCAAACTCTTTCTGAATTTCAAAAAGAGAATCTTTATCAAAAACTCTTTCAAGTAATGAATGAATATCATAAGGCATTTGAGGGTCGTCTGGTAAAAGAGAATTCAAATATTCGTCTTCAACAAGTTCAATTTCTTCTTGTGGTTCATAAGGTGGATCTTCTGTATTATTATTTGGTATATAAGATAAAAGCTTTTTACATATTTCAATAGCTTCATTATCATCGTTGGCAACAAAATGGATATTACCACTTTTAACAGCATGTGCCATAGCACCGCCTAATTCTTCAACATCAATAACTTTACCTGTTACTTCTTTAATTACATCAGGACCAGTAATAAACATTTTACCAGTACCTTTTACCATAATAATAAAATCCATTAAAGCTGGGGAATATGCTGCACCGCCTGCGCATGGCCCAGATATTATAGCAATTTGTGGTACAACACCAGAAAGCAAGGTGTTATTATAAAATATTGTTCCATAACCTCTTAATGAATCAACCCCTTCTTGAATTCTTGCACCTCCACTATCATTTATAGTGATAAGCGGCATGCCGTTTTTAAATGCTTGCTGTGCAATTTCGGAAATTTTCCAGGCATGTTTCCAACCAACACTACCTCCCATTACAGTAAAATCTTGTGAAGCAACACAAACTGGCCTTCCATCAATAGCACCTATAGCTGTAACAACGCCATCTGCAGGAAATTCCTTATCAGCTAATCCAAATTTTGTACATTCATGTTCGACCATACTGTAAAGTTCATCATAAAAACCATTGTCAAAAAGTAGATTTAATCTTTCTCTAGCGGATAATTTTCCAGCCTTATGTTGGGCTTCAATTTTATCTGGTCCGCCCATAGCAAGAATTTTCTTTTGCTTTTCTTGCAACTCTTTAATTTTATTTGCCACACTCCCCATGGTTAACTCATAATTTTTTTTAAAAAATTAGTACATTACAAAAATAAAAATATTATTAGCAATAAACAAAATTAATTAGTTATTTAATATATAATTAAATCATATTCCACATATCATTATTTAGAATTAAAAAATAAAACGATTATCTAAATACACAGCAATAATGCAATAATAAACATCTACGAGCTATGCATGTATACCAAACCTACTTCGTAAGTGATACCAGACATTTTTTATATATCGAAAGATTAAATTCAGAAAAAAGCAATAATTGAAAACTTCAGCTAATCCAATCATGTATTGAATTAATAAAAAAGTTGCCTTTGTTAAAAAAGTGACTTTTGTTATCAATTATTTTATACTCATTTATGTAAACCCAATCTCAACTTTTAATGTTTATTTTACCAACATCATCTTTGCTGTTTTAATTCCATATTCTGTATTCACTGTATAAAAATATACACCACTGGGTAAATTTCCTGCATTAAAATGTATTTGTTGCATTCCAGCCTCAACTCTTTCATTTAATAGTGTTGCAATTTCCTCTCCTATACTATTATAAACTTTAATTGTTGCATTACCTGCTTGTGGCATTATAAAACTAATCGTTGTTATTGGATTAAACGGATTTGGATAATTAGGTAAAATATCAAAATTATATATATTAAACTTTTCAAGTTCATTAAAAAATATTTTATCAGTAAAAAAAGCAAAATTGGATTGTAATTCTCCATTGATTCGAGTAAATATTCCACCAACATATACATCTTTATTATTAATTGTAATCGTATTTACATTATCATTTGGATTTGGTTTCCAATTATCAGATTGTGAATTTATACTATTTAATTTAGCAATTTTTGGTCTTGTCCATCCACTAACCAAAGCAAAATTACCACCAATATATATATTATCACCATCAATAGCAATCGTATTTACAATACCATTGGCATTGGGATCCCAATTAAAATCAGGTATGGAGATAGATATTGATAATTTAGCTATAAAGTTTCTTTGTTGTCCATCAATTACAGTAAATTCACCGCCAACATAAATATCATTATTATTTGTAGCAATCGTATTAACTATCCCGTTAGCATTGGGATTCCAGTTTATATCAACTTGACCAGAAGAAATATCTAATTTTGCAATATTATTTCTAGCATTTCCTTCAATTAAACTAAAATCTCCTCCAACAAAAACATAATTTCCACTAATAGTAATAGATTTAACTGAAGCAAAATCACCTGTTTTATATGCGTTTACCTTCCAATTAGGATCAGCCAAACCAGTATATTTATCTAATTTTGCAATGCCATATCTCAATTGCCCACCTATTTCACTAAATCCACCACCAATAAATAAATCATTACCACTAATAGCAATAGTATTAACCCATCCTTTACGGAATTGATCATAAGGATTAGGATTCCAATTTGCATCGGCCATCCTATCGGTAATATTTAATTTCGCAAGATGGTTTCTTGGTTGACCACAAATTGTTGTAAAAACGCCACCTACATAAATATCATTTCCATCGCATGCTATGCTATAAACTGAGTAATTTGGTTCCGGATTCCAATATTTATCTAATTGGCGGGAATATAATTTAATCTAACAAGATTTTTTCTTGGTTGCCCGCCAATTGATGTAAACGAACCACCCAAATAAATTTCGTCACCATAAACATCTATAGCATAAACATTATGATTAGCATAAGGTTTCCAACCTTCATCCAACTGACCATTAAAATTTAATCTTGCTATTCTGCCTCTTATTTTATCATCAATAAGAGTAAAATACCCCCCTACATAAATTTCACTTTCCCTAACAACAATTGTTTTAATAGTTTTATCTACATTAGGTTTCCAATTATCATCTACCTGAGCAGTAGTTATATTTAATTTTGCAATTCTGTTTCTTTGCTGTCCCGAAATAAATCCAAAATCTCCTCCCACAAAAATATCTTGTCCTTTGGTGGCTATTGTATAAATAGTATTATCTGCATTTGCAATCCAATTTTCATCCACAGTACCATTTGTTTTATTTAGTTTAGAAATTCTGTATTTAAATTTACCTCCAATTAAAGTGAAAGCACCTGCTACAAATACATCTTCACCATATAACATTAAAGAATATACGGTATTATCAGCATTTGGGGACCAACTACCATCGGCCTGTCCATTGGTTTTGTTTAATTTTGCAATTCGATTTCTTTGTTTACCACCAATAGATGAAAATGATCCACCAACATAAATATAATCACCATCTGCTACTATTGTATAAACACTACTATTTGAATTTGGTTTCCAATTTTCATCTACATTACCAGTTGCAATGCTTAATTTGACAATATAAGTTCTTTGTTGCCCAGCAATTGAAGTAAAAATTCCACCAATATAAATACTATTACCCCCGATTGCTATAGTATAAACTGAAGCTATACCACTTCCTGTATTTACTAGATCAGGTTTCCAATTTAAATCAACTGAACCATTAGAAAGTATATGTGCTATGCAGTTTCTTGTTTCATTACCTACTTTTGTGAATTTACCACCTATAAACCACCCTCCATTACCATCTGATGTTACACACTAAATTTCACCATCAACTTTAGGATAATTAATATTATGGAAATCTGATAATCTGTTTAATTTTACACCATTGCCGGTATTTGGTCCAACATAGTTAAAATTTCCACCAAGATTATGTAAAATTACCATAAACTGCTATAGAATGAATTTGTCCAGGAGTAATATCTGTTCCGCTTGCTACCCAATAATCTGGATTGGGAATTATTGGTTGACTTAACAATATAATCTTAAGCAAAAAGAAAACCATTATTTTTTTAACATAATAGATCTCCTTTTATACTTTTAAAATCATATCTAACTATGTTTAGTAAATAACAAACTATTAGTAAATTTTTCTATTATACACTTAAAATATAAAGATGTAATTATTTTTAGAATTATTTTACACATACATTTATTATATATAGTTTATATTTTAGCCTTTAACAATATTTTTTATGAAATCTTTTATACTTGATTAATAAGCTTTTACTAATAAAGTTATAATTATTTCCCTTTCAAATAATATTATTTTTTTCTATTATCAATTTTTTTTTAATAAATCTTATTGTTTAGTATATTTATCAGTAATTACTATCCCTCTCCCAAAAACTCATTTTTATAAAAGGATATATCATTTTTCCTGACTTTTACAGTTGGAATTTATAACTTATTGGAAATCAATATTGATTATAAAAAAATGTAAAAAGTTGTCACTACACTTTTCCATTTTAATTGAATTAATAAAAATAGTTGGAAGAAAGATATTTAAAACAATATTATACAGAATTCAAATACTAAAAGACCTGTTCTTTAGTTAATAAGCTGTTTGGTAATTTGATTTTAAGAATTTCAAACAATTTAGATGCAAACGGTTCGTTTTCATATTTTGCAAAAAATGTATTTTCATCAACAACTATTTCTCTATACATCATTGAATTAAAAGCTTGTTTAATTTTATCGGCTGAAAATTCAAGATTACTTTGTCTTATTCTTACTTTCAATTCTCTTTCAAGCAAGAAAGCTAAAAAACAAATTACAAAATTACCTTAAATGTAGTTGAAATATTTAAGGTTAGCAATAATACTGCATTAAGTAGAATTGCCTTTTCTAAGGTTTCTATATTTTTATATTGTTTCGATTTAACTTTTTTAGATAAACATATAAATTCTCAATTTGTTAAAACAAAAATACCATTAAAATGCAACTATTAATATATTACATAAAATATTAATAATATATTTTAATATACAACGATTTCACTATATTTTTATCAAGTATAAAAAATATGCTTTCTAAAGTTATTGATTTAGGATGTTTATACTCAATAATTTACTATAAATGTCAGAAGTTACATACACAACAATAGATATTTTTCTAATCATGTTTCAAACTTTTATTTCTAATTTATATTTAAGTATCCTATTGATCAATGCCTTATTAAATCTTTGATAATATAATTTTCTATTTTTCAAAAAAATAATAAAATCAAAAGTTGTGCAAATAGTATTCTTAAAAAAGTTACAAATGGGTAAACTGTTGCATATGTTAAAGCTGCATGATCACTACCATGTAATGATTGTGCATAAGCTAAAGCAGGCGGATCTGTTGTTACCCCTGCCATCATTCCAATTAATGAAAGATAATTCACATTGTAAAATTTATATGCAACAATTCCTAATATCAAAAGTGGAAGCATTGTAATAATTAAACTATAGCTTATGTATTGAATTCCAACTTTACTAAATAGTATTACAAAATAATCCGCTCCAACATTCAAGCCAACACTTGAAAGAAAGAATAATATTCCTAAATCTCTGAGCATGAGATTAACGCCCGGGGTCATATAATTTTTTATACCTAAATAAGGACTATATTTGGAAAGTAATAATGCTACAATAATAGTTCCACCTGCAGCTCCTAATTTAAAAGCAGCTGGTAATCCAGGAATATTAAAAGGAATAGAACCAAGTGTTATACCTAAAATAATACCTAAAAAAATTGGAATTATATTTGGTTCATAAAGCTTCTTTTGAGAATGTCCAAAAGCTTTTACAATTTCTTGAATGCCATCCTCATCTCCTACAACTCTTATAATATCACCAAATTGTAGAGATAAATTAGGATCAGGTAAAATTTCCAATCCCATTCTGTATACTCGTGTAATTGTAACACCATATTTATTAATAATATCAAGATTTTTTAATGGTATATTTAATACATCTTTATGAGTTACTATAACCTTACGAGATGTCACCTGTGCGTTTGTTTTGGTCAAATCTTTATCTACAACCTCACCAATAAAGTTAACAATATAATCTATTGAATTACTATCTGTAACTATTGCTAATAAATCATTTAATCTCACAATTGTATCTTTATTAGGAGTTATAACCTGATTATCTTTTTCAATACGAGATATAACAAAGTTTTTATTTACTTTATTTTTAAATTCTCCTATTGATATATTATTTAATTCTTGATTAGATACTTTTATAGTTTTTCTTACAATCTGAACTTTATCTTCTTTTTGTTTTATCTTATTAAATTCATTGTTAGTATCAATATTAAATAATTTTTTTATAATAATTATTGAGAGTATAATACCCAAAATACCAAATGGGTAAACAATAGCATAACCCAGTCCTAAATTTTTTAAATGCAATTCAGTATTTTGTCCAATTTCTTTAATAACTTGCTGGGCAGCACCTAACCCCGGGGTGTTTGTTATAGCACCCTGCAAAATACCAACAGCAATTGATATATCTAAGTTGAAAATATATTTAAGCATCAATACAACTAGAACACTCATAAAAACTGTAAAAAATGCAAAAAGATTAAAAATTATCCCCTGCTTTTTAAATGAGTTGAAAAATGCAGGTCCTAATTGATAACCAAGTGCATAAACAAAAAGGATTAATCCAAATTCTTTAAGGAACTCTAAGTGCTCTTTATTTACATCAAAACCTATACTTTTAAAAAATATACCAATAAATAAAGCAAATGCTATTCCAAAAGAAACACCATAAATTTTTATTCGGCTTAATAAAATACCTATTAAAATCACTAATGAATAAATTAATAATGTTCGCAATGCCTCTGATGTTATAAAAGCATTTAATAATTCCATTATTTCTACTCCTAATTAAATATTTGGGAAATTATATTTTTTTCTTAAAATTTCATACTCTTTTTTGGGCACCTGTATTAATATAGGATTTAATTTACTATCCAAACTTTGTAATAATTCCAGAGCAGCATCTTCACTTAAAGATGTGCAGCCCATAGTTGGTTCATATCTTTCTGGATTTTTTTTATCTTTTATCCAAAGATGTATAAAGATACAAGAACCTCCATATTTTACAATATTTTCTGTATTATGCTCAACTACAATACAATATTTGTAAGCATCAGATTTTAATTTTAATCTTTCTTTTCTTTTCCAATCTATTTGTTTAATTGTATCAACATCAACTAACATATTATAAAATTGAGAGTTAGGGTCATCTATGCAAAAAGTTGTTGTATCAGATGTAAAATAATCAATTTTTAATTTTAACGAATCTTTAGGTAAATATCCAAATGCACGATAAATTTTAAATATTCCTGCTGGGGCACAGCTATCACCTTCTTTTTTAATTTTACCTTTTATATACTCATCTGATAACAATCCCCTTCCCCAGGCTAAACCTTTATGACCAAAAACAATATCAATATTATCAATTTTCTTTATCCAATCACCATCTACTTTATCAAATAAATACATTTTAGCATTAATATCTTCCCAATTCTCACTCACAACAACAACAAGGTGCTTTGATTTCAAGATATAATCAGTTTGAGCAAATACAGCAGCTGAAATTATCAAATAAATTAATATTTTTTGAATTTTTTCCATAATGCTTTTAATCTATCTTTTAAATTTTTTTCTTGTCCTAATTCTGTAGGGTAATAATATTGAGTATTCTCCATCTCTTTTGGGAAAAAATTCATCTCATAAAAATGATTTTCATAATCATGTGCGTAGTGATATCCTTTACCATATCCAAAATCTGCCATTAGTTTTGTAACAGGATTTCTTAAATAAGTAGGCACAGGATAAATTTTTCCATTTCTAACATCCTCAAGCGCTTTATCGATGGCAAGATATGCTGCATTACTTTTGGGAGCAGATGCAAGATAAGTTGCACATTGTGATAAAATTATTCGTGCTTCCGGCATGCCTATTTTACTAACAGCATCAAATGTTGCATTTGCAAGTAATAAAGCATTAGGAGACGCATTTCCAACATCCTCAGAGGCCAATATTATCATTCTTCTTGCGATAAACAAAGGATCTTCGCCTGCTTCTAACATCCTGGCCATATAATAAAGAGCAGCATCTGGATCACTTCCCCTTAAGCTTTTGATAAATGCGGAAATTAGATTATAATATTCTTCGCCATCTTTGTCGTAGTATAACTTTTTGTTTTGTATAATAAGATCAATTTTTTCTTTGTCAACAACAATTTCATCTTCATTATTGTAATTAATTACCATCTCTAATGTATTTAGTAAACTTCTCGCATCCCCGCCTGAAATATAAGCAAGATATTCTTTGTCAATAAATTTGATATTCTTATTTTTCAATAATTCATCTGACGCTAGTGCTTTATCGATAATTTTAACTAAATCATCAAATGATAAAGGATTTAATTTGTAAATCTGGCAACGAGAAAGTAAAGGAGAAATAACCTCAAAAGAAGGATTTTCGGTAGTAGCTCCAATTAGCGTAATTAAACCTTTTTCGACAGAATCCAACAATGCATCTTGTTGAGATTTATTGAAACGATGTATCTCATCTATAAATAGAATTGTTTTTTTCTGGAATAGTGAATTCTGTTTAGCTTTTTCAATGATATCTCTAATTTCTTTAACACCAGAAGAAACTGCATTGATTTGATAAAAATCGGCATCAAAATTGTTTGAAATAATTCGGGCAATTGTAGTTTTACCGCAACCTGGAGGTCCCCATAATATAAAAGAAGGAATAAATTTACCTTCAACAATAACACTCAAAGGTTTTCCATTGCCTATCAAATGGTCCTGCCCAATTATATCATCTATTTTATTAGGACGCATTCTTTCGGCTAAAGGTTTATCTATCAACTCCACTATTTTTCCTTAATTTTGATAACTTTTTCGTCTGGTTTACTCATTTCGTATTTTTCGCGTGCAAGTTTTTCAATTATCTTTAATGCCTCTTTAGAGTTTAAATTTTGGAAAACTTTTTCTTTGTATCTTAACTCTTCTAATTCTTTTTCTTTTTGTTTTTTTAATTCAATTAATTGTTGTTTTTCTTGCTGTGCCTGATAGTATGCTAAAAGTCCCGATTTATTAAAAAGTATTATTGATGTACAAATTATAAATACTAAAATAAAAATATAAATTTTTACTCGTGCTGTTAAAAAACTTTGTCTTTTAGCCATAAATTATCTAGCCAAATTAATAATTTTTTCTACTAATTGTTCATATGAAATCCCAACAGCGTTTGCCATTTTAGGAAACAAGCTGGTTTCTGTTAACCCAGGCAAAGCATTAATTTCAAGGCAATAGGGATTGCCCAATGAATCAACAATAAAGTCCACTCGCGGAAAACCATAAGTATCAATCGAATGAACTGCTTTATATGCTAAATCTTGTAATTTTTTGCTGATTTCTTCCGGAATTTCCGCAGGAACAATATATTCTGTCATTCCCTTTGTATATTTACATTCAAAATCATAGAATTCGTGTTTAGGTTTGATTTCTAAAACAGGTAAAACTTCATCGCCTAAAACACCAACTGTAAACTCACGGCCTTTAATAAACTCTTCAACTATTATTTCGTTTGAATACTTAGCAGCATATTGAATTGAGTTCTCCATATCTTCTTTATTATTACAAATAGTCATACCAACAGATGAGCCTTCACTTTTTGGTTTTACAATAAATGGAAAACCTATATTTTTCTCAATTTCACTATAAATACTCTCTTTTTGTAAATTTAAATCAAAAGCTAACCATCTGGGAGTAGGAATTCCGTTTTTTTCAAAAATAATTTTAGAAATTTTTTTGTTCATTGATAAAGCACAAGAAAAAGAACGAGAACCAGTATATTTAATACCGAGAGTTTCCATTATACTTTGGATTAATCCATCTTCACCATAAGTGCCGTGCAAGATAATAAAGGCAACATCAATAGATTTAAATATTTCAAGTGAAAAAGTTTTAACAAAATTAGATTTTTCAATTACATCTAATTTTTTTGTAAAATAATCTTCATTATTTTCGTATTGATTGATACCTAATGCAGGATCAATAACTCTTAAATTATATTTTGGATTATCCTTTAAAGCATTATAAACACCAAAACCAGATTTTAGCGATATTTCTCTTTCAGATGATACACCGCCAACAATTAATGCAAGATTTATCATAATTAACTCTTATAAACTGTTTGTGCAATAATTTTTAAATGTTCCAATTGCTGTTCGGAAAGTTTATTAATATTTCCAAACTTAAGAACTTCTGTATAAATTTTAGCAAAATGTTCAAATTTTTCTAACCTAAAATAAGCTTCTTCAATATTTCTACCTGCAACAACTATACCATGATTTTGGAGAATAACAACATTTTTATCAATATGCTTCAGCAAACTTTGCGCCAACTCTTTAGTAGATGGAGTTTGATATTCACATATTCCAACTTCGCCAATATTTAAATAAACTTCAGGGAAAATTTCAACTTCAATTCTATCGATATTAATAACTGCCAAAACTGATGAGTATACTGGATGAGCGTGAATTACAGCATTTATATCCTGTCTGTTCTGATAATAAATTGAATGTATTTTATATTCTGTGGATGGTCGATGTTCTCCACTAATTAAATTCCCATCGTAATCAATCACAACAATATCATTTAAATCTAATTCACCCTTACATTTAGCAGTTCTAGTTATATAAAAAGAGGAATTATCATTTCTCAGCGAAATATTGCCATCATAAGCACTGACAAATCCTTTATCGTAAAATTTTTTCCCAATTTCTATTATTTTATATTTTTTTTGCATTATTTAGAATTTCCACAATAACTTTAACATCATTTATAGAAGTTTGGAAAGTAAAAGGCTCATACTCTTTACGATTTAGAATTGTTCGTTGAATATCTCTTAATTCAAGTAGTAGATTATTATTCTTTTTTCTAAAAAGCATCTTAAGTTGTCCTTCTTGTTGTATAAGCATTTTTGCTTTACCAGTTCTATTGTGAACTAAATCATCAATAACTATATACCCCTCATGTCCAATAATTTTGATAGAATTAAGTGGCTTTTTAGCACAAAATCCTAAAGTGATGTTGGCAAAAGCATCATTTTGTAATTTTAATTGTATAGATGCAAAATCTTCAATTTCTTGTTTGTAAATTAAATTTCCGACATACGAACTATAAAGATCATAATCCCCCAATAAAAATCGAACCAAAGAAAGCAAATGAGGTGCTAAATCATAAACAGGTCCGCCTCCAGCATTAGCGTCATAACGATAATTGTTATTAGGTGGATAATTGGTTAAATAATCGACATCAATTTTTAAAACCTTGCCTATAAAGTTATTATCAATCAATTCCTTGGCTTTATTTAATAATGGATGATAAAGATATGGTAAATTTACAAACACAAATGAATTATATTGATTTTGTAAATTAGCTATTTCATCGGCTTGTTCTTTTGTTAAAACCAATGGTTTTTCGCATAAAATATATTTAAATTTTTTAATAGCTTCCTTTAAATGTAGATAATGTTCATCATTTCTTGAAGATATATAAACAGCATCTATATTACAATTTAGAAATTCATCAAGATTATTATAATATTCTGGGATTGAGTATTTTTGTGAAATAAATTTTGCTCTTTCATTATCTTTACTATAAACAGCTTTAATTTTAGCTGTTTTTAATTTTTGGAAAGTTGGGATAAATGTATTTTCTGCATAATTACCACACCCAATTATCCCCCAATTAACTTGTTTAATAGCAAAATTTCCAATAAATGTTTTCATAGTTTTAATTTATCCATTAATATTTTAATAGGTCTGGTATTCAACATAACATAAAAATGAATTAAATTATATCCATTTTTAAATAAATCTTCAATTTGCTTTAACGACCAATCGACTCCAATATTCATAACATCTTCAGGTTGTGCATGATAAATTTTATTAACTAATTCATTTGGTATATCAATATAAAAATTTTTAGGAATTGTTGTTAATTGGGTCTTTGTAGTTATTATTTTAAGTCCGGGTATAATAGGCACATTAATCCCTTTTTTTCTACATAAATCAACAAAATTATAAAATTTATCATTATCGTAAAACATTTGAGTAACAATATAATCTGCACCAGCGTCAACCTTGGCTTTAAGAAAATCTATATCAATATCTAAATTAGGTGCTTCAAAATGTTTTTCTGGATATCCAGCAACACCAATACAAAAATCTGATTTTTCAGCATTTAATAAATCTTTTTCAAGATATATACCATTATTCAAATCTTTAATTTGCTTTACTAAATCAATAGCGTAATTATTAATAGATCTACCTGATGAAACTTCTTTTTTAAAAGATGGTTCATCCCCCCTTAATGCAAGCACATTTTGAATTCCTAAATATCGCAATTCAATCAAAAAATCTTCTGTTTCTTCTTTAGTAAAGCCATTACACAAAATATGTGGAACAGCATCAATATTATATTTATTCTGAATAAGTGCGCAAATCCCTAGTGTGCCTGGCCTTTTTCTTTTTACTTTTCTTTGAACACCATTCAAAGTTTCTTCATATATTACCTCTGCAGAATGGCTTGTGACATCTATAAATGGTGGATTGTATAAGGCCAAATCCTGGATAATTCTTTGTAAATCCGAAATATTACCACCTCTTAAAGGGGGAATTATTTCAAAACTTATTCTTAATTTATCATTACTTTTTATAAAATCTGAAACTTTCATAACTTTAAGAAATTTTTTTGCTAATTTACAAAGTTAAGTTTTTGAAATCAAAATTCAAAGTGATAAAATTAAAAGATTGCAATTTTTTAATATTATTTTTTGTTATTCATTACTATTAGGGTAATATTCATAATCTGTTACTTGTATGTATTTTGGGCTGTAGATTTCAAAACCTTTTATAAGGATTGAAGTAAATTAAGATTTTTACAAATCAGCTTTAAAAATATTAAATGTTCAAAAAAAAGGTAATAAAAAAATTTAATTTGTTTCTAATAAATCTTTGATGTAAATTTACAAAACAAATTAATTACGGAGTGAAAATGAAAAAATTATTGTTGCTAATGAGTTTTTTGTTTTTTTCATTCAATCTTTTAGCACAAGCACCACCATACCCAGAATATTTAGAAAAAATTAATAAAGGTTTAGTCCCCGTTCCTGATGTTCTTGCCAATCCTGATAAATATGAAAACTGGGAAGTTAACTGGCCTAAACCAGAATTTAAAGCAAAATTAAAAAAAGCTGGCTTTAATCCAGATCAAACAAATATTTTAACCGGCAATGTTAATGTTCTTGTTGTTCTTGTTGATTTTAGTGATAATGTTGCTAAAATACCAGCAACATATTTTGATAATTTAGCTTTTGATACAACCTCTGCAAATCCGTGGTCTGTTTCAAATTATTACAGAAGTGTTACATATAGAAAAACCAAAATTATTACCCAAAATAAACCAAGTGTTTTAGGTTGGATACGAATGGATAAAACTTATTCATATTATGTTGGCTCAGATTATGGTCATACAAAATCATCAGAATTTGTTACTGATGTTTTAGCTAAAATAGATGCACAAGTTGATTTCACTCAATATGATAATGATGGCGATGGTAAAATTGAAGGGTTAATTATAGTTCATGCTGGACCTGGTGCAGAAGTAGGCGCTGCAAATGCAATTTGGTCTCATGCTGGTTGGGGAACTTATATCCCTGCTTACGATGGAAAAAAAGTTAATCGTTATTCCATTTGCCCTGAAATCTATACAGGTACTACAGCTGTTAAACCAGGTGTTTTCTGCCACGAATTAGGACATTCTCTTTTTAATTTTATTGATACTTACGATAGACACTCAAATAATAGTGAAGGCTATCAATCTCAAGGGCTTGGTAACTGGACTTTAATGGCCTCAGGTAGCTATTTAGGAGCAACAACTAACGATGGTTCTAAACCTTGTAGACCAGATTTGTATAATCTCGTTAAATATGGTATAATTTCACCTAAATTACTAACTTCTTCTAAAAAAGATATAATTCTTAAACCAGTAAATGATACCTCTCTTATTTATAAAATTCCTTATCAGTCAACGAGTTCTACTGCAAAAACATATTATCTTGTTGAATATAGAAAAAAAACTGGTATAGATGAAAGAATCCCAGGTGAAGGTGTCTTTATCTACAGAATTGATGAAAATGTTCAAACTCAAAATGATTACGAATGGATACATGCAAGTGTTAACCCTGCAAATCATACAAACCAAGGACATTATATTGCTGCTTTAATCCAGGCTGATGGACTTTATCAATTGGAAAAATCAACTTCCGATGGTGGCAATAGCGGTGATGCTGGTGATCCTTTCCCAGGTTCTACTAATAAAACAGAATATACATTTGTTACTTTCCCTTCTTCTGTTGATTATGATGGCATAAGACAAACAATAAATATTAGAAATATTACAATTGTATCTAATGATTTAGCTAAATTTGATCTTGAAAGAGGATTTTTATATTCCCATTCTACTGTTTCTACGCCGATATTACCTAAAACATTTAATGATACTTTATTCGTTGACTTTAAAGTAGCAAATGCATCCGGTAATATTACCCAAGTTAATAATGTTGAATTGAAATTTAATAATCAAAATATATCTTTTCCTTCTAATTTTACGCTCCCTACAAACTTGTTAAACAATAATTATTTTACAATACCTCTTGCAATAAGCCTTGATAATGCTGGTAACTTTATTGATACACTAAAAATAACTGTTGGAAGTAACGATTTAGCTATTCCAATAATTGCCAATATTAAAGAATTTGGTAAAGTAACTGATGATCAAATTTATGTTGTTGCAACTCCAAATTCTCCATTTAAATTATATACTGTTAATAAAAACAATGCACAAAATACTTTACTCTATTCATTCCCAACAGAAGCACAACTTCCTCTTATTGCTGTAAACCCACTAAATAGAGAAATTTATGGTTTTATGAATTACCAAACTTTATTTAGATATGATTTAAGCAATAATGGATATTACAAGGTTGGAAATTTGCCAGAACAATTAAACTATGCAACATTTAATGATAAAGGTGAATTATTTGCTGTTACTCAATCGAAAAAATTTGTAAAAGTTAACTTAAAAGATTTAACTTTTGAACAAATAACTAATAAATTGTATCCATTCCAGGCTGTAGTTTATGATTATCACACCAACAAATTTTATGTTTCATTAACATCAACAATTAACAATATTAAAAATGCACTATATGAATTTGATTTAACCACAGGTGATACAATAAGAGTATTTACAAAAAATAACAATAGAATAATAGGCGGAATGGCTAGCGATGGCAATGGTAACTTATATATAATTCCTCCACCAGAAGGATTAAAATATGCAGATTTATTTAAATATAATATTGCAAATAAAACTTTAGATTCTATTGGAAATATTGGCCTAAGATCAACAAGAAGTATTGTCTATATGCCTTCAAATGTAACATCAAATGAAAATACTGTTGAAACTTATAAACCAGCAAATTATGAATTATACCAAAATTATCCAAATCCATTCAATCCTACAACAAGCATAAAATACACTTTGCCAGTTGATGGATTTGTAAATTTATCTGTTTATAATGTTGTTGGTCAAAAAGTTACAGATTTAGTAAATACATATCAAAAAGCAGGCACATATAATATTAGCTTTAATGCTTCTTATTTACCATCAGGTATATATTTTGTAAGAATGAATTCAGATAAATTTACCAAGACAATAAAGATGATACTAATGAAATAATGCAAACACAAAGGCTCGGCGGAACGCCGAGCCTTGTTGTTTTAATTTTAATTTTTAAATTTAAATACAAAAGAATTTTTACTGTATATTTAACTTCTTTTTAAAAAACTCTATTGTAATTTTCAACCCTTCGGCTCTTCCAACTTTTGGCTCCCAACCTAAAACCTTTTTAGCTTTTGTAATATCTGGCCTTCGCACTTTAGGATCGTCTTCTGGTAATGGATGGTAAACAATTTTGCTTTTAGTATTAATATTTTTTAATACCTCTTCAGCAAATTCTTTAATAGTAATTTCATCAGGATTGCCAATATTTACAGGTTCAACTTCATCACTCAAAAGTAATCTATAGATACCATCAACTAAATCAGAAACATAACAAAAACTTCTTGTTTGAGAACCATCTCCAAAAACTGTAAGGTCTTCGCCTCTAAGGGCTTGCCCAACAAAGGCAGGTAAAACACGTCCGTCATCCAATCTCATTCTTGGGCCATATGTATTAAATATTCTCACTATACGAGTTTCAACACCATGGTAACGATGATAAGCCATTGTCATAGCTTCGGCAAATCTTTTTGCTTCATCATAAACTCCTCTGGGACCTATAGGATTAACATTTCCCCAGTAATCTTCTGTTTGCGGATGAACAATAGGATCGCCATATACTTCGGAGGTTGAAGCCAATAAAAATCTAGCCTTCTTTTCTTTTGCTAAGCCTAAGGCCTTATGTGTACCTAAAGAACCAACTTTTAAAGTTTGAATTGGTAATTTTAAATAGTCAATTGGTGAGGCAGGTGAGGCAAAGTGTAAAATGTAATCTACTTGCCCCGGTACATGAATGTAATTTGTAACATCATGTTTTATAAAAGTAAAATCAGGATTTCCAAAAAGATGTTCGATATTTTCAATATTTCCTGTTAGCAAGTTATCAATAGCTATTACTTTCATCCCTTCTGCTAACAATTTATCACAAAGGTGAGAACCAAGAAAACCAGCTCCACCTGTTATAACAGCAACTTTTTTCATTATTTTTCTCCCTTTTGCAATACTGGAATTCTACCTATACTAAAGTAGTCAAAACCTAATTCTTTCATTTGAGACATTTCATAAACATTTCTACCATCAAAAATTACTTTATTCTTCAATTTTTTTATAATTACATCAAAATCTGGGTTTCTAAATTCATTCCATTCGGTTAATATAAGGAGTGCATCTTTATTATCGAGTGCAGAATACATATCGTCCGTATAGTTAATTTGTTCTTTTATATAAAATTTAGCCTGCTCCATTGCAGCAGGGTCATATGCTGTAATATTAGCACCAAGTTCTACTAATTTTTTAATAATATAAATTGATGGTGCTTCTCTCATATCATCTGTATTCGGTTTGAATGAAAGTCCCCAAATTGCAAAATGTTTGTTTTTTATATCATTGTTGAAATACTTTAAGATTTTTTCTACTAAAACTAATTTTTGTTTATTGTTAACTTCATCTACAACACTTAAAATATTTAAATTAGCACCATTTTCTTGTGCAGATTTAATCAATGCTCTTACATCTTTTGGGAAACAAGAACCACCATAACCAATACCAGGGAATAAAAATCTTTTTCCTATTCTTTGATCTGCCCCCATTCCTTTTCTAACCATATCTACATTGGCGCCAACTTTTTCGCAATAATTAGCAAGTTCATTCATAAAAGTAATTCTCATTGCAAGGTAGGAATTTGCCGCATATTTAGTAACTTCTGCACTTTTAGTATCCATTTCAAATATAGGATTACCTTGTCTGACAAACGGCTCATACAATGATTTCATAATCTCTAAAGATTTTTTATTCTCTGAGCCGATTACAACTCTATCAGGTTTCATAAAATCTTCAACTGCAAAACCTTCTTTCAAAAACTCTGGATTTGATACAACATCAAAATTACTTACATTATGTTTTGCAATAGCATCTTTTACTTTTTGTGCTGATCCAACAGGTACAGTACTTTTATTAACTATGATTTTAAAATCTTTATCCTGATTTTCTGCTAAAATTTTTCCTATATCATCAGCAACACCCAACACATATTTTAAATCTGCAGAACCATCTTCGCCCTGGGGGGTTGGTAAACAAAGGAAAATAATATCAGAATTCAAAACTGCATACTTTAAATCATTAGTAAATGTAAGCCTTTTTTTAGCAATATTCCTATAAAATAATATATCCAATCCTGGCTCATAAATTGTTAATTCGGCATTTTGTAATTTTTCCAACTTTTCGGGATTATTATCAACACAAATAACATTGTTGCCCATTTCTGCAAAACAGGTACCGCTAACAAGACCAACGTAACCTGTTCCAATTACTGCTAGTTTCATTTTTTCTCCTATTTATTATATATGTATTGCTTCATTATAAGCGTTTGCAACTGCTTCCATAATCATTTCACTTAATGTTGGATGCGAATGAATTGTATGTAAAATTTCTTTATAAGTCAACTCATTAGATTTTGCAAGAGTAAATTCCGCAATTAGTTCTGTTGCTTCTGGTCCCACAATTGTAGCACCTAAAAGTTCTCCATATTTAGCATCATAAATACATTTAACAAAGCCTTCTCTTTCACCTAAAGCCGTAGCTTTTCCTGAAGCAGAATAAGGGAATTTACCAACTTTAATTTCTATACCTTTTGCTTTTGCTTCTTTTTCAGTAATTCCAACCCTTGCAATTTGTGGATGAGTATAAACACATCCAGGAATAACATCATAATTAATTGCAGGACGTTCTATCTTTTTAATTTTTTCAATACAAGCTATAGCCTCTGCCGATGCAACATGCGCAAGCCAGGGTGCCCCTATAACATCTCCAATAGCATAAATATTATCAACATTAGTTTGATAATTATCTTTATTTACAATAATTGCTCCTTTAATTGTTTTAATTCCAACATTTTCCAATCCTATATTTTCAATATTACCAGTAACTCCAATAGCATTTAACACTTTTTGTGCTTTAATTGATTGACCATTATTCAAATAAACTGTAACATCATCTCCTATAACTTCTGCTTTTTCTACTCCAACTGATGTAATGATTTCTACACCCAGAGATTTTAATTTTTTTGCAAGCAATGCTGCTGCTTCTTCATCTTCCTGAGGTAAAATATGGTCTAATAATTCCACAATCGTAACTTTTGTTCCAAGTGATGCATAAAAATAAGCAAACTCAACACCTATAGCACCTGCACCTATTATTATCATACTTTCTGGTTGACTTTTTAAAGTCATTGCTTCCTTTGATGTTATAATTTTTTCTCCATCTACAGGAATTGTAGAAAAAGTCCTAGGTCTTGCTCCTGTTGATATAATAAGTTTTTCAAAATTAACTAAACTTTTTTCACCATTATTTACAACTTCTAGTTGATTTTTGGAAATAATTTTACCGTATCCCTTAATAACCTGTACTTTGTTTTTCTTCATCAAAAACTCAACACCTTTTGTAATTGTAGTTGATACTACTCTGCTTCTTTGAATAATTTTTTCAAAATCATATTTATAACTTTCAATTGTTATACCAAATTTATTTGCACTTTTTATATTTTCCAAAACCTCAACACTTTTTAATAATGCTTTCGTTGGAATACATCCCCAATTAAGACAAACTCCACCTAAATTTTCCTTTTCAACCAATGCTGTTTTAAATCCAAGTTGTGCTGCTCTTATTGCAGCAACATACCCTCCTGGACCAGCGCCAAGAACTACAATATCAAAAGTTTCCATTTTAACCTCATCTTAATTTAAAACTTATTTTGTATTTATTGTGTATAAAATTTAATATCTTTTCATCAACAAGAAAATCCTTGCCTTTTAAGGGACGGGAAAATTTAATATCATTTATACTTCTGCATCTACTCAATGCAACATAAGTTTGACCGTGCGCAAAACTACCTTTTCCAAAATCAATTGTTACTATATCAAATGTTTTCCCTTGACTTTTGTGGATAGTAATTGCCCAAGCTAATTTTATCGGAAATTGCGAATATGTTCCCCTTATATTTTGTACTATCTTTCCGTTGCTATCTACATCATAAGTAATATATTCCCATTTGTATCTTTCAATTTCATAATTTTTCCCACTAATTTCTACAATTATTTTATCTGGAGCAATACTTCTTACTCTTCCAACACTTCCATTCACAAAATCTCCACCTGGTGAATTAATTTGCATCATAACCAAAGCGTCTTCTTTTAATTGCAAATCTTTTTCAACCGGCAAAGCATCTGTAGGAAAATGTTCTTTAATGATACCTTGTAAATTGTATAATGGACCAGGGAGCAAACTCAGCTTCTTTTTATTTAAATTATTTACAACTACATTATAGTTAGCAAGATAAATTCCCCATTCATTAATATTTTTTTTTTGCTCATAACAATGATAATTTAAATATTCAACATCATCTTCTATAATTTCACCAACACGAATATTTTGCAAAATTTTAATAAACTTTTCGTCTGATTGACGAAAAATTGACCGTAATTCAATTGTAACAAGATCAATACTACTAAAAACATCTGCATCAAAAAAATATGGGGATTCATATTTTTTCAAAAACAATGGACTTTCTTCGGAACTTACTACAGGTGGCAATTGCATTAAATCACCGATAAAAATAACTTTAATGCCCCCAAAAGGAATGTTAACTCTTTTATAAAAACGAAGTATTCTATCAATCAAATCCAAAAGATCTGCTCTTACCATTGAAATTTCATCAATAACCAAGAATTCCAATTTATCTACAATTTTTTTCGTATATTCATTAACAAAAATCTGTTCATCATCGATATATAGCCCTGGTTTTATTCTAAAAAATGAATGTATTGTTTGTCCATTTATATTTAAAGCACTGATACCTGTGGGAGATAAAAATACAGAATTGTATCCTTTTATTTTTAAGTATCTTCTGATAATTTCTAAAAGTGTAGATTTACCAGTTCCGGCACTCCCAGTGATAAATATAACATCGCTTTCTTGTTTTTTTTCAATTATTAACTTTAATATATTTTTATACTCATCAGTTACAATTAAATCTTTTGGTAATTTTAGTAAAGAATGGAGGTTATCCAAAGCTTCATTTTGCAGATTATCTATAGAATTTATCGTCATAGCAAACTTTCATATAATTTTTTTTAATTCTTTCCAATATTTTATATCCCAAAACTTGAAAGCGAGTGGACTAGTAGAAGGCAAGACAAAAACCTTTGCTCCAAACATTTCTTCTAATTGTAATCCGTAATCACAATTTTTCCCATAATAAAACTTATATGCATTTTTACTCGTAAAAGCAATAACTTTAGGTTTATAATTTTTTATTTTTGCTTCAAATTCTTTTATATCATTCTCAGAAACTTTCAATTCATTATCATTTCCTGCTTGCCTTTTTATAATATCTGTCAGACCAATTCTATATGTTAAGAGTTCTTGATATTTTTCGGGCATAATTAATTTATCTACTAATTTAATTTCAAAAAGTGTAGACCAAAATCTATTATTTTTATTACCATAATAACAAATTTTTTTGGCAGATATCCTGCTTGGCGCCGTTCCAACAAACACTAAAATTAAATTTTTATCTAAAAGATCTGGGACGATATAACTTTCAAAATTAGATTTATCCATTAGATAAAAATAAATAATAAAAAAATAATATCAAAATTTTATTATAACTCAACTAGTTATCTTAAAATATCAAAGATTTATAATAAAATAACTCTTTATTTATTACACAATAAATTGTTTAATTTTATAAATTTTTATAATTATAATTCTTCAAATATCAACGCTTATTAAAAAATCCTTTTGCAATAATTATTTGTTATATTTAAATAGTAAAAATTACTTTGCTTTTTTTTATAATATTATTAATTTATAGTTATGAAAGACAAATTTTTTAGATATGTAATCGAAAAAAATAATGTTTCCAAAGAATATTATATTGAATTTATTAACGATAATGATATTGCAGTACCTCTAACAAAAGAGGACTACTCGTGGGCTAAAGCAAATTCTATAAACTGTTCTGCTTGCTTAAATGAAGATGTAAATGAATATTGTAACCTTGCACTTAATATTTCTTATTTTATAGATTTCTTTTCCGAATTTAATTCTTTTGATAATGTTATTGTAACAGTTCAAACAGATTCTTATACACTAACGAAAGCAACTACAATACAACAAACTGCATTAAGCATACTTAATCTTATTATACCATTTTCAGGCTGCCCTTTATTTATTCCAATGAAAGAAATAGCAAAAAATCATATTCCTTTTGAATCTGTAGAAAATATACTAATCCGTTTAATTGGGAACCAAGCTTTTCAAATATATAGAAAAGATAAAAATCTTAAAAATTTTAATATAACAGATTGTATAACTAAACTTGAATCAATGAGAGAACCAATAAAAAATATTAGCAATGTAGTAAGGAATATTACCCCAAATGATGCTGTTATAAATTCTTTGATATTGCTTGATACCTATATTTTTATAATGTCAGATATACTTGAAAGTGGAGAATAATTACAAAAACTCATAATATTAATTAAATATTACGATAACTTTAATTTATAATTAATTTACAAATATTTTACAGTTATTTTAAAATTTCTTTTTTTAGTTAGTAATATTTTTCTTATATTTGACTGCTTATTTTTCCATTCTAATATATGATTATAAAAGATGTAATTAAACATATTGAGGCAATAGCACCTATCTCATCAGCTTTAAAATTTGATAACCCAGGTTTGCAGATAGGAAGTTTTGAAGAACAGGTCCACGGCATTTATTTATGTTTGGATCTGACGCAAAACACACTAAACGAAGCCCTCAATCTTAAAACAAATCTAATAATAACACATCACCCTCTAATTTATGAACCAATTAAAACATTAAACTTTAGAAACAAAGAAGCCCAGCTTATAAAAGATATAATTAATAATAATTTAAATATTTATTCTGCACATACTAATTTAGATGCCTCAAAAAAAGGTATTAATATAGCAGCTGCTGAATTATTAGGATTAAAAAATGTTACATTTCTCAAACAATTGCCTGATTCTTTGATTAAAATTTCCGTTTTCACACCAAGTGACTATGTTGAAAAAGTATCTGAAGCTATGTTTAAACAAGGAGCTGGAATTATTGGAGATTATAAAAAATGTAGCTATAGAGTTAGTGGAACTGGAACATTTGAACCCGAAGAATTTACTAATCCATTTATCGGAAATAAAAAATCTTTCAATGAAGTTCCTGAAGAAAAAATTGAAGTTATTGCTAACAAATGGAATTTAAATAACATCTTAAAAGCAATATATAATTCACATCCTTATGAAGAACCTGCAATTGATATTTTCCCTCTTCTTAACGATGATAAAAACTATGGATTTGGTATAGTTGGTGAACTCACTAAAGAATTAACTTTTGAAGAGTTTTCTAAACTTTTAAAAGAAAAACTCAATCTCAAAAATTTTAAATATACAAAAGGTAAATCTAATATAATTAAAAAAGTTGCTTATTGTGGTGGGAGTGGAGCAGATTTATTAACTGCTGCAATTGCTAATAACTGTGATGTTTTTGTAACTGCTGATATTAAATATCATACTTATCACAATGCGCAAAATAATATTTACTTAATAGACGCTGGTCATTACGAAACAGAATATCCAGGTATTATTTACCTTTATAACTATCTTAAAAATATTATAAATAATGTTGAAATACATCTTTCAAGTATTTCAACTAATCCGATAGAGTATTATCAAATATAGGAGATATAAAATTGATTACACGATTAAAAAATTTGTATCATCTTCAACTTATCGATAACGAACTTGATAAGTTAGAAGAATTCAGAGGAGACCTTCCACAAAAAATCAATGAATTAGAAGCTGAAGTAAACTCCTTAAAATATCAAATCGAAGAAAAAAAATTACTCAAAGAAAGATCAAAAAAGAAGATTAATGATAATGAAAATGAAATTGAAGAATTAAAAGAAAACCAAAAAAAATACAAATCACAACTAACAACTGTTAGAACAAATCGCGAATATGATGCATTAACTAAACAAATTGACGCTGCCGAAGATAAAATTACTGCTCTTACAAATGAAATTTCAACTCTCGAAAATACAATCGAAACCTTAAAATCCGAAATTGCTGAACTTACCAAAGAATTCGAAAACAAACAAGCTGAAATTTCTGAAGCGCAAGCAAACTTAAACAATATAGTTGAAGAATATTCTAAAGAAGAAGCTAGATTACTAAAACTTAGAGAAGAAGTCCTTAAATCTGTTCATAAAGGTGATTTAAGTTTATATTCTCGTATTCGTAAATCTAAAGGCGGTTTAGCTATCTCTACAGTAGTTGGTGGTGCTTGTTCTGGTTGCTATAATAAAATTCCTTCCCAAAAGCTTACAGAAATAAGAATTAACAATAGAAGAATGTTTACATGTGAACAATGTGGAAGAATTATTGTGTCCGCTGATTTAGCTGATGAAGTAAAATCAAATGTTAAATTATAAAATATTATTTTATTCTAATTTATTTGCCTCCTGATTTTAGGGAGGCTTTTTTGATTAATAAATATTTTTTAAGTATATTGTTATTAATTATTTTTCTTTTCGATATGAATGATATTTTATTTACGAATATTCAATATTTACAAGGGGTTGGACCTAAAAGGTCAAAAATTTTCAACTCTGTTGGAATTTTTACTATATTTGATTTGATTAATTTTCTTCCAATTAGGTATCTGGATCGCTCTATAATTGTTAATACCAAAACAATTATCCAAACATCTATTTCAAATAGTGACCAACCAACTATAATTGGTAAATTAATTTACAAGGAAATTAAAAATATTTCCAATAACCGTCAACTTCTTAAATGCCAATTCAAAGATGAATTTGGAAATTTTACAGTTTTATTTTTTAATGGTATTAAATATTTTAGTAGAATTTTAGTTGAAAATAACTACTATATAATTTCCGGCAAACCAACATTTAGTTTTGATGATATTGAATTTGTTCATCCAGAAATTGAAGAATATACAGCAGGAGAAATGAATAGTTTAAATACAGGTAAAATAATTCCCATTTTTAGTCAACCTGAAATTTTTAAAAAATCCTATATAAATCAAGCATATTTAAGAAAAATTATTTTAAACGCAATACATAAATATAAGCATTATTTAATTGATTTTTTACCCAAAGAAATTAAAAATAATTTCCATTTTGTAGATTTAGCTACTGCCTACGAAAATATTCATTACCCCACTGATTTTAAATTATTAGAAGCCGCCAAGAAAAGATTAAAATTTAATGAAATTTTCTTTTTTCTGTTATTAATGAAAATTAAAAAGAATTATTATCATTCTTTGCTTACTCATCAAATTATATTAAACGAAAAATTAGTCGAAGAATTTCTTTCAAAATTACCATTTAAACTTACAACAGGTCAATTATCCGCCTTAGATGATATTAAAAAGGATTTAACTTCCAACAAGTCAATGAATAGACTCTTACAGGGTGATGTTGGTAGTGGTAAAACTTTAGTTTCACTTATCGCTATACTTTATACAATAAATGAGCATAATCAGGCTGCATTTTTAGTCCCAACAGAAATTTTAGCAAACCAACATTATAAAAAAATTACCCAATTTTTGCAAGATTTTAATATTAGAATAGAATTATTAATAGGTAGCACACCCAAAAAGAAAAAACTAAAAATTTTAGAAGAACTAAAAAACGGCGAAATCCAAATATTAATTGGAACTCATGCACTTCTTGAAGAAAATGTTGAATTTAATCATTTAGCTATTTGTATTATTGATGAACAACATAGATTTGGTGTTGAACAACGTGCTAAACTTATTCAAAAAGGTAAAAATCCACATACTTTATTTATGTCAGCAACCCCTATACCAAGGACTTTGGCAATGACAATTTATAGCGATCTCGATTTATCTATTATACAAACCATGCCTGCCAATAGAAAACCGATTAAAACTTATCTTAGGTCACATGATAACTTAGATAAAATTTATAGTTTTGCATCTGATAAAATTCAAAATGATAATTATCAAGTTTATATTGTAGCTCCACTGGTAGAAGAATCGGACAAATTGGAATTAAAATCTGCAAATTTATTACATCAAGAACTACAACAAACTATATTAAATAAATTCAGAATTGGTTTGATACACGGAAAAATGAAGTGGTATGAAAAAGACGAAATAATGCAAAAATTTGCTAATAAAGAATTAGATATATTAGTATCAACAACAGTAATCGAAGTTGGTATTGATGTCCCTGATGCAAATATTATAATTATAATGGATGCGCACCGTTTTGGACTTTCTCAATTACACCAACTACGTGGGCGTGTTGGAAGATCTGACAAAGAAGCTTATTGCGTTCTTGTAACAACAAATGATATTTATTCCAAAGCAAATATCACAAATTCAACAAATTATATTATCGATCCACAAAATTTTAACTTTTCTCAAGATGAAATAACAGTTAAAAGACTTGAAGCGATGGTTAGCACAACTAATGGTTTCTTGCTTTCAGAATTGGATTTAAAAATGCGCGGTCCTGGTAATTTGCTTGGCACTCAACAAACTGGTTTACCAGAATTTAAATTATTCGATTTATCCAATGATTCATATCTAATTAACACTGCTAATCAAATTATTCAAATTATGCTCGAAAATTCACCTAATCTAGAAAAATATCCTTTGGTTAAAAAAATTTTATTTAGTAACTTTAAAGATGAAATGAAATATCTTTCTATAGGTTAATAAATGATAATTAAAAGACTAGAACTCCCTGTTAAATTCAAAAGATTTTATAAATTATTTAAAGATAAAAATTTCAAATTATTAGATGTAGGTTGTGGAAATCATTCGCCTACAATCACAAAAAAATATTTCCCAAATTGTGAATATTATGGAATCGATAAAGAACTATATAATCTTGATGCATATGATTTAATGCAAATGAAAGAGTTTTATCACTTTGAGCTCACTCCTACAAATTTAAAAAAAATCCCAGATAATTTTTTTGATGTTATAATCATGAACCATATTTTGGAACATCTTACTAACGGATTAGAAATTTTATCAATTATTACACAAAAGTTAAAAGAAGGTGGCTATATTTACATCGAATACCCATCTGTTAAATCATTAAATTTGCCATCTTTAAAAGGCACTTTACACTTTAGCGATGACGAAACACATATTAGACTTTATAACTTAGTTGAAATTGCTAATACCCTTCTTGCAAAGAATTTAAAAATCATCAAGGCTGGAACAAGACGTGATAAAATTGGTATTGCCCTTTTCCCAATAATCATAATAGTTAAATTATTGAGAAAAGAAGTATTAGCCGGACAAGGTATTTGGGATGTTTTAGGTTTTGCTGAATTTTTATGGGCTCAAAAAAAATTTAATTCTTAAATTTATTAAATATTTCCAATAAATTAAATGAATTTTTAGGTTTTATTTTTTTATACATAATAATTCGCATTGTTGTTCCCTGGTTTACAAATGTTGATTTAACAAAAATCTTTCCTTTATGATATTCTTCTATTATTCTTTTAGAAAGTGTTAATCCTAATCCCCAACCTCTTTTTTTAGTTGTATAACCAGGTCTAAAAATTGTTTTTTTCTTCTTTGGTTCAATACCTTTACCTGTATCAGTAATATCAATAATATAATGGTCTATATTATCTTCAACATCAATTGTTATAACTCCTTTATTAGAGCCAATCGCATCCAGGGAATTTTTTATAAGATTTTCTATAACCCATTCAAATAAATTTGGATTTACATAGGCTAGTATCATATTAGGTGCATTTACGGAAATTACTACCTTCTGTCCTTTCTGTGGTAATCTTATTGTAAAATAATTTACTATATTGTGAAGAATATTTACAATATTAGTTTCCTGTAATTCTGGCTTAGAACCAATTTTAGAAAATCTTTGTGTTATTTTATTAAACCTTTCTATATCTCTATCAATTTCAGTGGTAACATCAAGCACTTTTTCCGGTTTATTATAATTTAGTTTAAGATATTCATTCCATCCCATAAGCGATGACAATGGTGTGCCTAACTGGTGTGCAGTCTCTTTTGCCAGACCTATCCAAATATTAGATTGCTCCTTCAACTTCATATAATTAAATAAAAGATAGAAGATTATCATGAAAAATCCCATAAACATAAACTGCAAATAAGGATATATTTTCAATTTTTTTATTAAAAACGAATCTCCATAATGCAATTTACCAATAATAATATCATTATACTTAATTTCTATTGGCTGATGTAAATTATCCATATCACTCATTATTTCTTTCAAATAAATCATTTTTTCTTTTTCAGATAAATTTGAATCTATGATAATATTTTTTACAGAATATTGTAAATTTTTAATATCAATATTATCACTTTTGTCTGTATATATAATAGGAAAATCAATCTTTTGAATGATATTTTCAAAAATAAATGTAAACTCAGATTGATTGGTAGCCCCTGAAGTTGTTATATATTCTAATGCATTAGCGTATAATTGAGCAGATTTATATTCTCTATTTTGTAGATTTTGTATAAGTTCATCCGTATAATAATACAAATAATAAGCTATTCCTAAAGCTATTACTGATAACACTATTTTAAAATTGAATGGATTATAGTAAGAAAACCATTTTTTCATTGAGCATTCTCCATAATATAAGATATTATAGCATCATATATAGATTTTACAATTTTATTTTGAAAATTTTTATCTCTTAACAATCTTTCCTGCTCTGGCAACATTATAAATGCAGGCTCAACTAAAACCGATACACTTTCAGGAATTCGACACATATAAAGATTATCCCAAAAAAGACCAAAATTGTTTAAGTTCAAATTTTTCATAAAATTACTGTGAATTAGTTCAGCAAATTTTCTCGAATGGTTAAAGTAATAATATACAGATGAACCATTATTTAAAATTGGATTTACATTTTCCGGCACCGCATTATTATGAATACTGATTGATATATGTGGATTGAAATAATTAACTATTTTTTTCCTTTCTCTTAGTTCTGGACCCTTATCTATTTCTGTTCTTGTAATAAATACTTTAATATTTTTCTCTTCCAGCATTTTCTTAAGTTGATTAGAAAGAATTAAATTAATTTCTTTTTCGGCTAATCCATATATTCCAACTGCACCAGGATCAGGTGCATGGCCCGGATCTATAGAAATAATACAATTTTTAATTTTTCCCTTCTCTATTGTAGGTGGTTTTCTAAATTTAAATATCATAACATTATCTACAAAATTAACAGAATATCCCCACAAAGCTTTTTGTTTCAACCTAAAATTTATTGTTGTTATTTTATTTTGTTCCTGTGAATGAACAATATAATTTAATTTAGATGGATAAGTTAAGTCCCGAATAAAATCAATGTTATTAATTGTATTAAAAAGCCTAATTGTTACACTATTGTCAAATGTTATAACCTCATAAGGTAAACACTCGGGAGTATCAGTTTTTAAATATATAAAATCATTATCTTCTTCAAGTCTAATGTGATTTAAATGAATTGGTAAAAATACATCAAAATTTTTCAAAATTTCACTATTACTTTCTGAAACATAGCCGATTAAATTATCGTTTAGTTCGCATTTATACCACCCCCCTATTTTTCCAATTACATTTAATTTAGTGTTGGGGAGTAGAAATAATTTGTATCCTCCACCAGGTGCATTACGAAAAATTATTGGATTATCATTTTTATCTTTTAATGATTTGATTACAAAAAGATTTGATTTATCAATTACCGTAAGTTTAAATTTAATGGTATATCTTTCGATTATTTGCTCATTTTTATAACATATATGGATATTTGCTTTATCCAATTCATTATTTATTTTTAATTTTGCAAAATATAAACCATCGATTGTATCTTTATTAGTTCCAAAACCTTCACCAAAAACAATATCTGCCCAATAATGCTTATCAATAAAATCAGCTCTTGAAACATTGAATTTTTTATCAATCCCATCGATTTCTATCCAAAAATCAATATTAGGAGTTGCACGAAATTTTAAAGTAAATTCATCATTTTTTCGAATTACAACATCCCCCGTTGGCTCAATTATATTTTCTATTTGAACTTTTTCATCGCTCCAGCTAATTTTTGGGTATTTAATAAAAATAGGATGTTCATATTTAATTTCTTCACCATCATTTTTAATAATATTAAATTCATAAATTGCTTTATAATAATTATTAGCATCTTTTTCTTGTAATATTTTAGGCATATCATAGATTACAAAACCACCATCTTTATCTATTTTAACAGGTTTTCCATTTGCAAATAATTCCTTAACATAAGTATTGTTGATTATACCTGTTATGTAAATAGGTTTGTTAACTGAAATGATTTTAGCATTTTTATTTGGATAATTAATTTTTATAACATCTTTTTTTGCAAAGCAAATCGCAAACAAAGAAAAAAATATCAGCAATTTTTTCATTTTACAATCCCCGATTAAGATTAATATGCAAAATATTGATTTTATTGCAAATATGCAATTTTTTTGTTTTCATATTGTAAATATCATCTAAGTAAAATAATTTAAAAACTTTTACAATATAGTATTATGAGATATATTAGAACCTTAGTTTAATCTAATATTTTTTTTTATAAGTTTTTATTATTATATTTTAAAATCAATCCAATAAATTTTCAAAAAATTATGCATTATTTATTACTTATAATAGGCTTTATTCTATTAATTAAAGGTGCTGTTTACTTTGTGGATGGTTCTTCAAGTCTTGCATACAAATTTAATATTCCTAAAATTGTAATTGGATTGACTATAGTGGGTTTTGGAACTTCATCGCCAGAATTAATTGTCAATGTATTATCTGCTTTTAATGGAAATACTTCCCTTGCAATTGGAAATATCATTGGAAGTAATACGCTGAATATTTTATTAATTCTCGGAATTTCTGCTATTATTTATCCAATGAAAGCACAAAAACCAACTATTATTAATGAGATACCATTTAGTTTACTTGGAATTATAGTAATCGGAATAACTGCTAATGATATATTTTTCAACAACTTTCAAAACATAAGTCGTTTAGGAGATAAAGATCCTTCTAATATTATAAAATACACAAGTAATTCTATAACACAAGGAGATGGTCTGATATTACTTTCTTTTTTTATAATATTTATGTATTATATTTTTAGCTTAATCAAATCTACAAATGATACACAAGAAGTTGAAGTTAAAGAATTAAGTTTAATTAAAGCAATTTTATTTATTATTATTGGATTGGCCGGTTTAATAATTGGAGGTAATTTAATTGTTGATTCTTCGGTTATCATTGCGAAAAATTTTAAAATTGACGAAACTATAATCGGTCTTACAATAATTGCAATTGGAACATCCCTACCAGAGCTTGCCACATCAGCTGTTGCCGCTTACAAGAAACAATCCGATATTGTTATTGGTAATATTGTTGGTTCAAATATTTTCAACGCTTTCTGGATTCTTGGTGTAACAGCAATTATTAACCCGATAAAACTAACATATATGGTAAATTTAGATATCTTAATTTGTTTGTTAGCACATATATTTCTTTTTGTTACAATGTTTACCGGTAAAAAAAGAACCATTGATAGATGGGAAGGAATATTACTTGTATCTTTATATTTTATATATATAATATTAAGAATATTCTACTTATAATTTACTAATTAAATATCGTAAATGTATAATTACTTAATATCATCTCAACACCTCTGAAAAGTATTATTTCTTACAAAGTCAAAGAAAAGTAATTTAGTTTATCAGTAATACAAAAATTAGTACATAATTATTGGAGTAAATGAATTATTGAAAAAGGCCAACTAGATATACATTTAGCAGAAAGCATCTAGATAGCCTTTATTATTTTAATACACGGTTCTTATAATTTTATCTTTTTAACTACGAACTAATCTAATGGATTATTGCATATCATCGTCTCTTGGTATATCTTCGTTAGTTTTTTGTCTTTTGAAATCATTTATCTTATATGAAAGCCCAATAAAAAATGCTGTAGTTGTTCTTGTTCTGGATGAAAATGATGTGTAATAAGGTGTATTTATTGTGTTTTCGAACTTCATTAATTTAAATGGATCAAAAGTTCTGAATGTTAATATTAAATTATCACCGATTAAATTTTTTCTCATCGATAAGTCATTATGTATAAATGCACTACTTTTACCTTGCGCCATAGTTCTTGGAGAATTATATGAAATATTAAACATAATATCAAATCCTTTTTGAATAGTAATTGTAGAATTTAGTTTAACATTCCAGTTAAAACTATTTGTAGAAAGATTTTGATAATTGCCAAGATTATCCAAATACCCCCCCCTGATAACAAACTTGTAATAACTATAACTCAAATTAGCACGTATAAAACCCATAAAATTATTTTGTGTAACTATTTCAAAACCATAAGATTCTTGTTTACTCAAATTTTTAGGCATATTTACAATTGAACCATCTGGATAATAATATCTTAAATTTTCTACATTATCATCAGTATTTCTATAAAATATAGATGTATTAATAGATGATGGACCTAATATAATTGAATGTAAAAGCTCATATGAATTATAATATTCTGGCAATATATTAGGATTACCAGTATTAATAATAGGATAATCAGTAGAGTCAATATACGGATTTAGCTGTCTATCATTAGGTCGGCTTAATCTTCTGCTATAACTAAGTTGAATTAAATTTGTTGTTGTAATATCGTAACTTAGATGAATTGTTGGGAAAAAGTTTTTATATTCTCTTTTTACTTTCATAGATTGAGTTTTTTGATTAAAATCAATTTTAGCAATTTCATATCTTAAACCCAATTGAAATTTAAAATTATCAAATCGAGAGCCATATGTTGCATAAACAGAATAAAAATCTTCAATAAAATCAAAATTATTATATTTATTGGAATAGCTTAATCTTGCAATAAGATTATCATTTGAACGATTATTTTGTTGTATTTTAAATCCAGTTTCAAATTGTGTAAAATCGTCAATAGGATGTGTGTAATCGCTTTGAAGTGTATAATTTTTTACATTTGTTTTTCCATCTGTATAGCCCTGAAATTTATTATTCTGGAATATACCATTAAGGATTGTGTTACTGTTGCCATCTTCTTCAAAATTAGATAAGTTAATATTTGTAATTAAATTTGCTCCATCTTTATTAGTTTTAATTCTATGATTTAAATTAATATTGAAACCATTATTTTCGTTTTCGTTATGTGAAAAAGAGGAATAGTCTTCAATTGGCATTTTTGTATTCAATACTGATGTTTTAGAATTCATTTCTCTATTGAAAATATTGTAAGATAAACTTAACAGAAGCGAATGATCGTTACTAAAATTGTATTCTGTTCCAAGCCTGATATTATGATTATTCATTTTTCTTTTTGCATCGCCATATTGGTTAAACAAAGATGTATCTGGGAAAAAGTTTGTCCTTTCAGATTTATTATTAAAATTCATATTCATAATTCTAAAATTATAAGATGTAAAGAAATTCCAGCTATTATAACGATAATTATAATTAAGCGAACCATTGTATCTTGAGTTGTTACCAACGTTCAAATTTATTAAAGCACTATAATTTTGAACATTATCTTTTTTAGTAATGATATTTATAATTCCAGTTGTGCCATCTGGGTCATATTTAGCAGATGGATTAGTAACAATTTCAATTCTTTCAATCACAGAAGCTGGTAGTTGTTGCATGGCATCAGCATTAGAAAGCCCCATTAAACTAACTGGACGGTTATCTATTAAAATAGTTACATTGGAATTTCCACGTAAACTTACATTACCATCTATATCAACACTAACTGAAGGAACATTTTGAAGCACATCTGCAGCATTACCACCTGAATTTTGAGTAGTTTCATCAAGGTTAAAAACTCTTTTATCTAATTTAAATTCCATCATTTCTTTTTTACCAGTAACTACAACCTCGCTTAATTTTTTATCTGCTGGTATTAAATAAATTTCACCTAAATCCAATTCGGTTTTTTGGGGAGTAATCTGAATTTCTTTTACATATTTATTATAACCAATAAATTTAACTTCCAATAAATGTCTGCCCAATGGAGCATCAGAAATTATAAATTCACCATTGGAATTCGATATATTCCCACCAACTATTTTTTTTGTCCTCTGTGATGTTAGTATAACATTAGCATATTCTAATGGTTGATTTGTAATAGTATCTTTGATAATTCCTTTAATTGTAGCCTTTATATTAGCAAAATTTTGAGAACCAGTAGTTCTTTGGGCAAATAAAATAGTAAAAGAAAGTAATATTATAAATATTTTTTTGTTCAACATTTGTATTCTCCTTAAATATCAATTTTATTAGACAATATTTTTACTAAAAAAGTTTAATTTGTAACCAAAAATAAGAATAATAATCATATCAAAAAAAATTTTGAGGATATTATGAAAGAATTTTATACAAAAAATGAAATGGAGTTTTTAAAAAATGTTGAACTTTCAAGACCTAATAATGGCAGAATTTCACAATTAAAAAAATTTGCTGAACTTCAAGGTATAAAAAAAATTGGCATCGCTAATTGCATATCCATGAAAAACGAAGCTGAAAAATTAAAACAAATGCTTGAAGATAAGTTTGAAGTTTTTACTGTAGATTGTAGAATTAATAGTATTGAAAAAAGCGAACTGTTTGAAAACTCCGATTTTAAAGGAATGGCTTGCAATCCAAAAGGTCAAGCAAAATATTTAAATGAAAATGGCACAGAATTAAATATTATTATGGGCTTATGCCATGGACAAGATATTATGTTTAGTTTGAATAGTAAAGCACCTACTACAACACTTGTTGTTAAAGATAAAAAGAATAATCATAATCCACTAGAAGAACTTAAATCATAAAATCATAATTATATCTTTTCTAATAAATATTCAAAAGCTATAAAAAAAACAAAGAGGTCGTTGTATAATTTTAATATATCAATTTACGACCTCTTTATATAAATTTCAAAATCACATTATAAATATGATAAAATTATTCTTCTCTGTATGCATAATAAGCATTAGCTTGTGCAGTAGGTGTAACAACAACTTCGTTTATGCATACATGTTCAGGAGTAGAAGCTATCCAAAAAACAATATCAGCAATATCTTCTGCAACAAGTGGTTTAAGACCTTTGTAAACATCTTTAGCTTTCTGAGTATCGCCATTGAATCTTACAATACTAAATTCTGTTTCTACCATACCTGGATCAACTGTAGAAACTTTAATATTAGTTCCCAATAAATCTGCTCTCAAAGATTGTGTGATAGCTAGTTCTGCATGTTTGGTAGCACAATAAACAGCTCCTTTTGTATATGGATTTCTCCCTGCAATGGAACCCATATTAATAATATGCCCTTTTTTTCTTTCTAGCATTAAAGGTAATACGCATTTTGTAACATAAAGTAACCCTTTGATATTTGTATCAATCATAACATCCCAATTTTCCACTTCGTCTTCATATAATTTTACAAGTCCTTTTGCTAAACCTGCATTATTAAATAAAACATCAATCTGTTTAAATTCATCTGGCAAATTTCTTACAAAATTATCTACTTCATTAAAATTTCTTACATCCAATTCTCCGACAAAAACTTTTACTGAAAATTTAGTTTCAATATCCTTTTTAATCTCTTCTAATAAAGATATTCTTCTTGCAGAAAGAATTAAATTATACCCATTTTGTGCAAATTTATAAGCCGCTGCTTTTCCAATTCCAGCGGAAGCTCCTGTAATAAAAATAGTTTTTTTTGTAGTCACCATTTCTTTTACCTTAATGTTTTTTTATAATATTTTTTGTTAATTGTAAAATCATCATATAATTCTTTAAAGTGTTTATTTGCATAATCATTAGCTTCTTTAAGGCTATTGAAAACAATATCTACTTGAACACGGTAGAATAACTTATTCCCAAATAATTTAGCTTTTCTTACTGCTATTGGAAAACCTTTTGCTTTTATATTTTTCGCAACATTTAATGCTTTATTTAAATTATCCCACGAGCTAACCTGCACTATATAGAATTTTTTATTTGAAAGAATATTCCATCTTACAAATTTATAATCATCAAAATCTAAAATTTTAATACTATCATCCTGTTCTTTAGATTTTTGTAATTTAGCTAAAGTTAAACTATCTAAATCAATACCTTTTTTTACAATAATAGTATCAACTTTTTTAACAATTATTGTATCTTTCTTAATTTTAATAGGCTTTGGTCTAGCAAAAAGTTTGTATGTTTTTTCAATTTGCATAGAATCATTATAAGACAAAAAATTTAAAGTGTCATACTGAGTAAAGTATCCATCTTTTTCGATAATTAAGTGATATTGAGTTCCGGCATTCATTTTAATTGTAAAAAGACCGGAAGAATAGTCATTTAAAAGAGAACCTTTATGAGGTAGTAATGAATCATAATTGTTATAGAAAATTCTTGCATCAAGTGGAACATTATTACTATCAATTACTTTACCCGTAAAATAAATAATCGGTATATATTTCGCTAAATAAGTTCTAAAGAGCTCCGGATTTTCAAAATCTACATTTGAAAAATATTTGTATAAATTTTTCGCTATTTCTTGAAATGCAAATTCATCCTTTGGTGTATTAATATATTTACCAAGATTTATTGGTTGGCTCCACTCAACAAGCGATTTATTAGATAACCTTTTTGACATATAAAGATCAAAACCGCCAAAACCCCCTGGCCTATTGCTAGCAAAAAATAAATACTTATTATCTTTTGAAAGGAACGGAGTTCTTTCAGTATAAGGTGAATTTATTCTCTTTCCAATGTTTAAGGGCTCACTCCAACTATTATCTTTCTTTTTATAACAAATAAATATATCTGTATTACCCCAACTATTACCGTTAATATTGTAATGCAACCGGTGTGCATTACCTACAACATTAGCATCTGCACAAAACACTAAAATATTCCCATCATCTGAAAATGAACTATCAACTTGATTTATATCGAAAAATAATCTTGCATTATTCTCTGGAATTTCATTACGTGGAGTAATTCCTAGCATTTTAGGTTCAATTTCATCTTTTTTTACTACAAATCTTAAATCATCATTTTTTATTAAATTAGTTATATCAACAAAATTAGGATTTCTTGTATCAAATAGAACTTTATATCTATTATATGTTGTTAACATACTTTGAAAATCACGATTTTGTTGATAGTAACCAAGTAAAAGTTCAAGTTTCCTGAGTGCTTTATTATCTGGTGCGTTTTGGGTTATATAATCATGATAAGTATTGATGTTTGATAAATTTGGTAATTCATTCATTCCCTTTTTGGAACTTGAACAACCCCAAAATAATATTAATAATTGTAAAAATAGTATTTTTGTTCTCATTTTTTATTCTAAATTTCTGACAAAATATATATTTTTAAAAATTGAATTTAATGAATTTTTTAAAAAAAAGAAAGGTAAAATTGTGAATAAAAATAAAGTTGTATTGGGAATGAGTGGTGGTGTTGATTCATCTGTAGCGGCTACATTATTAAAAGAAATGGGGTTTGAAGTTTACGGTATAACTTTAAAAACATGGGGACATTTAGAATTAGTAAATCACGATACATTCGAATTAGGTTGTTGTTCTCTTAAGGATGCTCGCTGCGTTGCTGATAATATTGGCATTTCACACGTTACAAAAGATATTAGTAGTGAATTTGAAAACCAAATCATAGGAAATTTTATCAATGAATATATAAATGGAAGAACCCCTAACCCATGTACAGTTTGTAATAGAGAAATAAAATGGAAATATCTATTAGATTATGCTAATTCAATTGACGCATATTTTGTTGCAACTGGGCATTATTCTATTATCGAAGAAGTAGGAAATAAATTTCTGCTTAAAAGATCTCTTGATAAATTTAAAGACCAAACATATTTTTTATGGAAATTAACTCAAGAAGATTTATCAAGAACTATCTTCCCTCTTGCTAAATTTACTAAACCAGAAATTAGAGAAATTGCAAAAAAATATGGCATACACAATGCATCTAAACCTGATAGCCAGGAAATATGCTTTGTAAATGATAGTAGCTACACGAATTTTATCAACCAAAAACTAATAGAAAATAACATTAAAGTAGAAGTTGGAGATTTTGTTTATAAAGATAAAGTTGTAGGAAAACATAAAGGTGTTCATAATTACACAGTTGGACAACGTCGTGGCATTGGCATTGCTCTTGGAAAGCCCATCTTTGTAACAAAAATTGACAAAGAATTGAATATAGTCTATTTAGGTGACTATGAAGATTTGTTAACTTATGAAGTTAAAGCAAACTTTCCTAACTATCAAACAGGTGATTTATTAAAAGAAAACCAACAAGTTGTTGCAAAAATTAGATACGGTGACCCTGGTACTCCAACTGAAGTATTAATATCAAATGAAAATGAAATATTACTAAAATTTAAAGAACCTAAAAGTGCAGTAACTCCGGGACAATCTCTCGTTATTTATGATAATAATTTTGAATATCTTTTGGCAGGCGGAGTAATTACATTAGAATAGTTTTATATATAGAACCATCTAATGTAAAAATATACAGATTATTTTCTATTTTGTTTATATCACTTATCCATGATTTTTGAATGTATAACTTTTTTATTATTTTTTCTTTTTCAAAATCATAAAGTGTCACAGTATTATCCCAACTTAATATTACTAATATATTATTATTTTGAATTATTTTAACAATTCTATTATTAGATATATTTATTGAATTTTTCACTTGATAATCAATAGTTGAAAAAATACTCAGGTTACCGTATTCATCACCAAATAATATTATTGTATCATTTAATGCATAAGCTGAATAAAAATTATTATCAAAATAAATTATTTTTTTTAATTCCAAATTATTATCATAAATTTGCATTTCACAACCGAAAAGAGAATTAATTATATTGTAAATTTCTTTGGTGTAATGATTATAATAAAGTTCATCCGTTGTATATTCTTGTATTTGAATATTCGTTTCTAATTTAAATAGTGTATCGTTAATATATTGAAGTTGTATTATTTCTTTATTATTATTTGTAAATATTAAATTATTGTTTGGTAATGAAATAATTTTAAGGATTGTATTTGTATTGTTATAAATAGTTGATTTATTATCTCTTTGAAAATCGTAAGAATAAATTTTACCATCCCAACCTGCTGTAATTATATTTTTTGTTGTTGGGTTATAAATAGTTGAAAGAATTGCGCCACGGTGGAAATCACTTACTTTTTTTACTGTTTGTTTTCTCAAAATATTTATTGAACCATCTCCACCAAAAGTACAAATTGATGAGTCATCTAAAATAAGAGAAGAATAGATACCAATTTGTTGTGTTTGAAGTAATAAATTTTTGAAATTTAATGTATCTACGTCAAAAGCTAATAATATTGTATTTAGTAAAAGTAAAAAATATATCATAAATTTTATAAAATTATTATGAAAACAATTTTAATTAAAATAAAAAATTCTTTTTTTCAAAATATTTTTTCAATTATTTTTCTTCAAGTTATAGCGTTACTTATTTTTATATCATACTTTTTTATCCCCCAATTAAAATTTTTATTTGAATTTTTAGCTAATGCTAAAGCGAAATATGGTGTAATTCTGATAATGTTTACCACAGGTTTTTCTGGTGGTGTTGTTCCCGATTTATTAAATTATATTTTCAAAAAAAATTACTTAATCGATTATAAAAAAGTTTTTATGCAATTTTTATTTTGGTTTTATAAAGGGTTTGAAATAAACCTTTTTTACACATTGTTAGCTATCTATATAGGAAATAGTAATAACTTTTCAATAGTATTTACAAAAGTATTAATAGATGAATTTTTATATACTCCTTTTTGGGCTGTTCCAACAATGTTGTTTTGTTATGGCTGGATAGAAAAAGGCAAAATTCAACTTTCAATATTTTCTGAGATTATATTAAAAGTTAAGCAAGATTATTTTGTTGTATTACTACTAAACTGGATAATCTGGATACCATCTGTAGCTGTTGTATACTCACTTCCACTCTTACTCCAAATGCCTATCCAAAATGTAATTTTAATGATATGGGGAATTTTAATAGTTTTTTTTGCTAAAAAATAAATTTTTTGTAACCTATAAAAAAATATATAGTCAAAACTATTAAATAAATATTAAATTAGAGGTTACAATGGAAGGCATATTAGCATTATTTATACCAATTTTAACAATATTATCACTCTTTGCTTATGTCATTATAAGATTTTATCTTTCATCTAAAGAAAGAAAATATTTAATAGAAAGAGGATTAGATGCAGAAACAATCAAAGCTTTGTTTACAAAACCAACTAATCCCGATAACAAATATAAATATTTAAGATATGGATTATTCGCAATTGGAATTGGTGCAGGTATAGCTTTGGGTGATATTTTAAATGATGTTTTTAATCGTCCATCCTTACAATTTTTTACAATTCTTGTTTTTATAGGTATTGTTTTTTTGGTTAGTTATCACTTGGAATCAAAAGAAAAAAGTTCCGAAAAATAGTTCAACAAACTTTTTTAATAAACTTTTTGCTTGAAATTAAGGATATAATCATTAGTTTTTGATAATTTGAAAGTTATATATATAAGATAGTAATTTCAAAGAAACATTATTCCTTATTTAGATATAAATAAATACTTTTATGATTTATTAGATTTGAAAATTTAACTTTACTTATATTGTTTCTTTAAAATCCACACAATACTATTCATTTTTAAATATTATTGTATAATTTATTTGAATTTACAGCAATTACTTTTTTAGTAAAGAGCTTATTAATTTTGAGAATAATAAAGCTTTAAATTTTCTAAGGAATAAAAGAAAAACGGCCATCTAATGTGTTTTGAGTATAACATATTTAGACGACCGTTTAACTTTTCCTATTTGCATCTATAAATTTATAGACTTTTCATAATCAACTTATCGATTTTTCTTGCTCTATTTGCTTTTGTTGAAGATATTTCACAAAATATAATATAATTATTCCTAAAATAATTAAACTTAATATTAAAGCTACATATTTTGCTATATAAAACGATGTTGGTTCAAAACTCATTATTAATTTATGCCTGCCCTTAGGAATCAAAAATCCTCGATATGCGTGATTTGTTCTTATCGGTTCAATTTCTCTACCATCTAAGGAATATTTCCAACCAGTTGGATAATATGTATCACTTATTACGAGGAAATTATCATCATCTGCATATAATTCATATTCTCTTTTATCAGGAGTATAAGCTAATGTTTTTGTATAACTTTTATTATTTGTTACTTTCACTTTTGATAAATCAAAATCTTTTGTATGTATAAATGCAGTTGTTTTTGGATTAAAAGCATTATCCTTTACTAAATATAAATATTCCAATTCATCTGCAACTTTTACAGTGTCAACAAAATAAGCTCTCGGAATAAAATCTTTATTTACCAGTATTACATTGCCATCGACAACTGAAGCTATTTCTAAATTAATATTATCAAACCTATAAGCCTTATCGGAAATAATATATTTTACATTGGCTAACTTCCAGAAAGTTTCGTTAATTGGACTTATAACATCCATATAATCTTGTATTAACCTTGGTTTAATTGCTGAGTAACCGTAAATATCTTCAATTCTGTATTTTTCGTGGAAATTTGCGTTATTGTTTAATGAACCTAAGGAACCATCTTGCTTAATATTAATAATTCTGTATGGCTCTTGTTTTGGTTGGCCACGTAAGTATTTAATATATGCTGGCTCTGTAAACTGATATTGAAATTCTTCGTAATCTGTATAATGTTCTGCCCTTTTTGCTATTCGATGTAAATCTATAAAGGTAAATAACAATAATAGAGATACAAAAACGAAATAGTTAATCTTTTTGCTAATCAATAAGAATAAACTTACTATTAGTAAAGTTATAAGTACTAAAGAAATTATTAAATCAGCTACAAACATATCTGCCATATAAGTGTAAAGAGGTTTTAATTGTGCTGCTTTTTCAATTCCACTTATCCAACTAATATATAAATCTTTTAAGCTACCTGAAAGTATTAATACTAAAACTACTAAAGCAGCAAATACATATAAAACTTTTTGAAGAATATCTAATTTGAAAATAGGTTTATTTTCTTTGATACAATCTATAATTTTGCTTAATGCTAATCCCGCAAGTATTGGGAAAACTGTTTGTAATAGATAGAGTATTAATGATGGAACTCTAAACTTATTAAATCCTGGTGCAAAATAATAGAATAAATTATAAATGATTGGTAAATTTCGACCAAATGATATGAATAAAGTTAAAACAGATACTATTAATAAAAATCTTGTAAATTTATTTTTCCAGTCAATCACAAATGCCAAAATTGCCAATACCGTAACAATTATTCCCATATATTGAGGAACATCAACAAAAGGCATTTGTCCAAAATATGTATTAACATTGTATGGTTGATAGTTTGTTAATTCGCCTTCGTATGTGCTATTACCAAACCCATAAAAAGAAGGTATAAAAAATGTTGTTAATTCTTCAACAGAAAATGACCAGTTGGTCATATATCTATATTGATCATCTTCGGCGTGTTTTATTTCTTCTTTCAGTTGTGGATCTTTAATTTTATCAATCTTTTGCTCTAAAATACTTTTTGTTCCACGTGTTGAATATTTTGAATATTCGTAGAGATTCAAATAAGTATAGATATTAATCCCTAAACCTACGATTGTAGCAGCAGTTAATACAAGTCCAGATTTTATAAGAGATTTTAATTTATCCTGTTCTTTGTTAATTAAATATGATACGATATAATACAAATAATATAAGACTAAAAACATGTAAATGTAATAAATCATCTGCACATGCCATGGATTAAAAAGCATAGTTAATGCAAAACTTAAAACAGCAAAATGTATAAGTTTGATTTTTTCCTGCATTTTGAATATTAAATAAAGAACTAAAGGAAACCACGCAATAACAGCCGTTTTAGAAACATGCCCAATCATAATATATAGAATAAGTCCAGTACTAAATATTGTTGAAACTGATGAAAATAAAGCTACAGTTCTTTTCTTTGTTATAAATTTCATCAAAAGATATGTATTAAAACCAAGTAAAATTACAAAAAATAACCAGTTTGCATATGGAACTGAAAAAAATGCTCCCCAAATAGTTCTTGCATAACTTGTTATCATAGATATTAAATTATACCAAAAAACAACATTACTACCTGGCATACCGGACCAGATGTATGGGTTCCACAATCGGTATTCAGGTGGTAAATCTGATTTAGGACCACTTGTCGCTTGTATGTCGCCAGATACAAATGTTTTACCATCAAATAATAATGGATAAAAATGAAAAAGAATTAAAATTAATATAACTCCTAACGCAAAATAATTATCATATTTTTTGATATTGTCAATAAATGTTTCTAAACCAGATTTCTGTTGCCCCAACGATTTGGACTTTTGTGTATTAGATTTTGCCATCTTATAAACCTATATTTTTTTTAATGTTACTATTATTCCTGTACCTAATTTGTTATTTACTTGTGTATCGATAAACATTAATAGTAAAATTGGAAGAATAAAAACTGCATAATAAAAAGGTAAAAATAACAACATTATTTTTGAAAAATTTACCATTAAAATAGGATATTTTATTGCTAATTTCCACGATAACGAACCAAATGCACCATAGGAAAATTTAAATTTATGAATTTTTAATCCTGCATTGGCTGCTTTATTTTCAATATCTTCGTAGGAATAACCATTTCTCGCATGTTCTTCTATAAAACTATCATCGTGTTCATCATGTGCATCACTACCGCCATAGATTGATGGAGTACTAATCACTACAAAGCCATCTTTTTTAAGCATCTTTGCAAAATTATTAAAAACTTTTTGATCATCTACAATATGTTCAATAACATCAACACATAAAACTAAATCATAAATACTTTCATCGTTAATTTGTGTAATATCTTCAACTTTTAATTTTATATTGTTATATTTTTGGAAAAAAGGCTTTAAGTTATTTAGCCAATCTTCCTTAATATCAACAGACACAATATTGCAAGGTGTTAATTTTTTTAACAAATAATAACTGTATTGCCCATAACCACAACCAGCATCATATATATTTATATTTTGATTTTTAAATACTCTACGAATTTCTTTTAACTCCCTATGTATATACCAGGCTCTTAAAAAAAGTGTATCCAATATTTTATAAAATGACTTTCTAAAAATTGGCGATTTATTGATAAATTTTTCAAAAATATTTTTTACGGGATCATATTTCATATGATATCCTTCATTATAGTTTTAGCGTAATTTTCCCAGCTCATTTTTTCAGCAGTTGCTTTAACATTATTTCGATCTATAGGATTAGTAATTGCTTTTTCCATAGCATCAGCCATTGATATAATATCATTTGGTTCTGCAAGATATCCATTATAGCCTTCCTGAATTGTTTCCGGAAAATGCCCAACTTTTGTAGCAACAATTGGCATATGGAAATTGTAAGAAATAGATTCTACTCCAGAAGGCGTTGCGGTTAGATAAAACAAAACATTTACATTGGATATCTGGAAATATTTATGAACATCTTCATTTGGAATGTATTGATTGAATATTTTTACATAATCGTGCAAATTCAATTCATCTACCAACGCAAGGGGGTTGTAATTAGATTCATCATCACTTTTTCTTAGAAGAATTTTTTTCAATACATTAAAAATAATTTTTTTTATTTTTGTTGAAAGTTTTCTTTTATCCAAAGTATGCCAGAAACTTTCACCTACGATAAGTAAAGAAACATCCTTTCTTCTTTTTAGCAACTCGTTAAATGCTAAAATTACATTATGCAAGCCTTTGTATTTACGAATGAATCCAAAAAATAAAAATACATATTTATTTAAACCAATTTCTTGTTTCAATTTTTCAACATCGAGATTAGGGTCAGGTGTAAACATATCATAAATTGGATGATATAATTTTAACACATTTTTGGTATCTGGTTCATTTGATCTTATACCATCGTAAGAAAGATAATAATTTTTATTTGGGAATAATTCTTTTAATTCATCATAAGTTTTTAAAGCATGGACAATAAATGTATCAGGAATTTTAAGAGCTTCTTTAAGCATAGCTTTATCAATAATACTACTTTCCTTTTGCTTGACAACATGCAAATCGAAAATAATTTCTGCTTTGGTTGTTTTTTTCAATTTTTTAGCTATGTATCCCATAGGCAATCCCTGGATAGCAATAGCCCATTGAAAAATTACTTTTTGAGGATCGATATTCTTAATAATTTCAACTGTTTTATTCCAGCTGTTTGGCTTATTGTAATCAGTAACATAAATTACATTAATATCCGTTCCTTCAAGTAAATCAGTTTTACTACTTTTATCGACAAAATCACGAGGAATAATAGAAGGGTATTGATTTGTCCATGATACGATATAAACTTTTGTATTTTCTAGTTTATCAAGTGCTTTGGCTAGTGAAATTGTATAATTAGCAATACCACCTTTAAACATTGGTCCAGGACCAAAAACAACTACTTTATTCATTGTATTACCTATATAAATAAAATCAATTTGTTAATATACAAAAAAAAATATAATTCTTTAAATAAAAATATTTAATACCTACAAAATTGAAAAAACGGTTGCCGCGTATTGCAACAACCGTTATATATTTTTAATTCATTTTACACTTTTTGCTTTACAACATCTAATATTTTACGCCTCAACATTTAATTAAATTTTATATTTATTTATCATCTCTTGTAAATTAACTGTTAAATTACTTAAATCTATTGCTGCCTGTGAAATCTGGTTGATTCCTTGTGATGTCTCCTGTATTACTGTTGTTATTCCTTCTATACTTCTACTTATCTGTTCACTTGTTGAACTTTGTTCTTCTGCTGCTGCAGCAAGTTGTGAAAGTAAATCGTTCAACTCTCTTGTATTGCTCAATGTTTTATCAAATGCTCTACCGGTTGCTTCTATCTTTTCTTTTCCTTTTTGGGCTTCTTCTGTTCCACGCTTCATTGATTCTACTGCAACCTGTGTATTCTGCTGAATTCCTTTTATCTTCTCCGCTATCTCTTTTGTAGCTTTTCCGGTTCTTTCTGCCAATTTCCTTACTTCATCTGCTACAACCGCAAAACCTCGTCCCTGCTCGCCTGCACGAGCTGCCTCTATTGCTGCATTTAATGCTAGTAAGTTGGTTTGATCGGCTATTTCATCTATTACCTGTATTATCTGGCCTATCTCTTCGCTACTCTTGCCTAATTCCATTATCACATTAGCACTTTCTTCAACTACTTTTACTATTCTATTCATTCCTTCTATTGATTCTTGCATCGCTTTATAGCTTTCCAGTGCAATTTGTTCTGTCTCTTTGGTCTTTTCTGCTGCCTTGGTAGTATTTTTACCAGTTTCAAATATAGTTTTTGTCATCTGCTCAACTGCACTTGCAATTTCCATACTTTGCTGGCTACTTTCTTGTGCACCTGCTGCCATCTGTTCTGTTGAACTACTTATCTGGTTGGCACTACTTGCAACTACATTTACACTCTCTGCCATCCTTCTTATCGGCTCTCTTACTATATCTATCATCTTATTCAATCCTTCAGCGTTTTTCTTAAATTCACCTTCTAAATCTGTATGGTCTATTCTATAGTTCAAATCATAATTTTCTACTCTTTTACTCATTTCGTTCAAGATTATTAACATATTGGCTAAATTCTTTCTCAACTTATCCATTGCCTGGTTAGCTACAATTTGTTTACCTGGTAATTTTTCAAGTTGAACACTAAAATCACCATCTGAATATTTATGCAATATATTCAATATTTTATGTATATTTTGAATATGTAAATTTGCCGCTTCATTTATACTATTTGCAACTTCGCGGTATGCGCCTTTATATTTATTTACATCTATAAAGTAATCAATATCACCAGCTTTTTGTTCTTGATAGAATTTATTTGCATCGTTTATCAATGTTTTTATTACATTAGAAAGCTCATTAAACGATTTTGCAAGCAAGCCTATTTCATCATTTGTATCAACATCTAATTTTACATTTATATCTCCATTGGCAACTTTTTGACTTATTTCTGAAAGTTGATTTATTGGTTTAGTAATCATTTTAATTAGTATTGGAGCAATAATAAGCGCGATAATTATAATTACAGAAGCTAAAAATATATTTGATCTAGTGAAATCACTAACCATATCATAATTTTGTTGAGCAAGTTTTTCACTATCGGAATTTAGTAACTCAGTAAATTTTTCTAATTTATCTGCATAAATTAATAAAATCTCTTTAAATTCATTACCTAAATATAATTTTGCTTGGTCAATATTTCCCTCTTTTAAATAATTTTCATAGATTTTTCTTCGATTTACTACTTCTTTACGTATTTCAGAAATTTCATTAAATAATTTTTTTTGTTCTTCTGTACTTAACATTTTTTCGAGCTCATTATATGCCGCTCTGATACCAGCACTATTTTTTTCTCTTCTATCGTTTAGTTCTTGTAAATTTTCTGGAAATAGTAATTGATCTCTTATTAATTTTTCATACTCTGTTCTAAGGTTGGCAATTTTGTTCATTTTACCAATGGTTTTACAACTTGTTCATTAATAAGCTGGCTATTATCTTTAACATCAAGTAGATGAACAGCAAAGTAAATTGAATTAATAATAGCCAAAATAATAACAGTACCAAACGAAATTCTTAATTTCGCCCTTAAATTTAATGATTTAATGAGTTCCATATAAACCTCGATTATGTTATATTTTTACTTAATTTAAACAATAAAATAATTTAAAAAAATAAAATTATTCATCATTAAATATACATTAAAACCTTCATTTATTCAAATATTTTTACAAAAAAATAATTTTATTTAACTAACATTAAATTATAAAATAGTAAGAAAAAATTCATTAGAAACTATGGTTCTCTAGTAAATTCAAAAAAAATATTCTCATAGATGATATTATAAAATGAATTTTTTATATAGAAAGTGATTTCTCGTTTTGTAGTTAATCTATACTATTGCAGATAAATTAAGTTTATGAAACTAAAAAATAAATTATCATTTTATAAGCTTTCAAAAAAATGTATCTCTTAACAAAATTTTTAACAATGTTAAATTTATATATTTTTATTTTTTAATATTAATTCATTTAAATTAATCATATTTTATTATAAAGTCAAGTAAAATTTTAATATCATTTTTTGTAAACTATATAACAAAATTATTTGGGGGTAGCTTTGGAAATTACAGGAACAATCGCTTTTAAAGGCAATGAAGTAGATTGCCAAAATGAATTAGCAAAAAAAATGTTTGATGAACTGGAAAGTTACATTAAATCTTTAAATTTTACAAAAAATGATCCTTTCCGAAAAGGACATCTAATTCAAGTACTATACAAAGCACAAGAAATTTTTGGTTACTTGCCTGAAGAAGTTCAAATATTTGTTGCAAAAAAAATGAATTTGCATCATTCTGAAGTTTCTGGAGTAATCAGCTTTTATAATTTTTTTACAACAACACCTAAAGGTAAGCACAAAATTAATATATGTTTAGGAACTGCTTGTTTTGTAAAAGGAGCTTCAAAAATACTAGAAGAGTTCACCAATCAGCTTGGAATTGGACCGCAGGAGGTTACAGAAGATATGGAATTTTCTATTGATATTGTAAGATGTGTTGGCGCCTGTGGCTTAGCACCTGTTGTAGTTGTTGGAGATAGAGTATATGCTAAAGTTACAACCAGTGACGTTAGTAAAATAATTAAAGATTGTAAAGAAGCATAATGGAGCTATCTATGAAAAAAATTAAAAATAAACAAGAACTTATTGAACTATACGAAAAATATAAATCTCTTGTTGTATTAAGAAATGCTGATCAAAAAGTTTTAGAAGATACAGAAAAAGCTAAAAAAACTAAATATAAAAGAGAAATACTCGTCTGCGGCGATACAGGATGTGCATCTGCTAAAAGTAAAGTTATTTATCATAATTTAAAAAAAGCTTTAGAAGAAAAAGGATTATCTGATAAAATTAATGTAATTCAAACCGGTTGTTTCGGTCTTTGTGAAAAAGGACCAATATTAATGTCATTCCCAGAAGAAAATTTTTACACAGAATTTAAGGAAGAATATATAAAGCAATTTGTAGAAGAACATTTAATTAATGGTAAAGAACTAGATAGATTGTATTATGTTGATCCAATAACAAAAAAACGTATTCCTAGAAGAAGTGAAATACCATTTTACAAAAAACAATTCAAAATAGCTCTTAGAAATGTAGGGGTAATAAATCCAGGAGATTTAAAAGAATGTATCGCTGTTAAAGGTTATCAAGCTTTAGCACAATGTTTAGAAATATCTCCTATGGATGTAATAAACATAATTAAAAAATCCGGTTTAAGAGGACGAGGTGGTGGAGGTTTCCCAACTGGTATCAAATGGGAATTATGCCACAAAATGCAAGGCGATGAAAAATATATAATTTGTAATGCAGACGAAGGAGATCCTGGCGCTTTTATGGATAGATCAATTCTTGAAGGTGATCCTTTTAGTGTACTGGAAGCTATGACAATTGGTGGATATGCAATTGGTGCAAATAAAGGTGTTATTTATATTCGTGCGGAATATCCTTCTGCTATTGCAAGATTACATGTAGCAATTGATCAGTTACGTGAACATGGACTCTTAGGAAAAAATATACTTGGTAGTGGCTTCGATTTTGATATAGAATTAAAATATGGCGCCGGTGCTTTTGTATGCGGAGAGGAAACTGCTTTAATAGCATCTGTTCAGGGTAAACGTGGTGAACCTACTACCAAACCACCATTTCCGGCCGAAAAAGGATTATGGGGAAAACCAACTGTTGTTAATAATGTAGAAACTTTTGCAAATATTCCACCTATTATAATTAACGGCCCTGAATGGTTTGCAAGTATTGGAACTGAAAAGTCAAAAGGAACAAAAGTTTTTGCTTTAGCTGGAAATATTAACTATGGCGGTCTTATAGAAGTACCTATGGGAACTACTTTAAGAGAAATTATATATGAAATTGGCGGCGGTATAAAAAACGGTAAACAATTAAAAGCTGTACAAACAGGCGGTCCTTCTGGTGGTTGTATTCCTAAAGATTATATTGATGTTCCTATTTCTTATGAAAGTTTGACTGAAATTGGCTCGATGATGGGTTCCGGTGGTATGATTGTTATCGACGAGGATAATTGTATGGTTGATGTTGCTAAATATTATCTTGATTTTACAACACACGAATCTTGTGGAAAATGTACACCTTGCCGTATTGGAACTAAAAGAATGCACGAAATTCTTACAAGTATCACTGAAGGTTACGCTCCCGAGGACGCAATCGAAAAATTAGAAAATCTTGCTAAAGTTGTAAAAAATGCATCTCTTTGCGGGCTTGGGCAAACAGCTCCCAATCCTGTTTTATCTACTATAAGATTTTTTAGAAATGAATATGAAGCACATATAAAAGATAAAAAATGTAAAGCAGGTGTTTGTAAAAACTTATTTACATACAGAATTAATGATAATTGTACCGGATGTCTTGTTTGCTTAAAAAATTGTCCTGCAGGTGCTATTATGGGTGCCCCCCGCCAAAAACATATTATCAATTTCGAAAAATGCACAAAATGTGGTATTTGTTTCTTAAAGTGCAGATTCAATGCAATAGAAGTAGTATAAAAAGGAGATAACCATGGCAGTAATTTATATAAACGGCAACAAAGTTGAATGTGATAACAACTTAACAATACTTGAAGCAACAAAAAACTTAGAAGATATTTATATTCCAACCCTTTGTCATCTGGACCTTGAAGCTTTTAATATCGAACATCATATTGGCTCATGTCGTGTTTGTATGGTTGATGTTGAAGTTGATGGAAGACGTAAAATGATGCCCTCTTGTGCAACCCCAGTAAAAGATGGTATGATAATTCACACTAATACTCCCGAAGTTATTCATACTCGCAGAACTGTTCTTGAACTTATATTATCAGATCATCCTTTTGAGTGTTTAACTTGCTCTAAAAATGGTAATTGTGAACTTCAGTCCTTAGCAAAAGAATTTGGTATTACAGAAATATCATATAAAGGAAAAAAGAAAAATTATGCTATTGATATCTCCAGTAAAGCAATTAAAAGAGATTTAAACAAATGTATAATGTGTCGTAGATGCGAAACTGCTTGCAATATTCTTCAAACAGTTGGAACTTTAAGCGGCTATAAAAGGGGCTTTGAGGCCGTCGTTGCCCCTGCTAATTTAAAACCTCTTATTGATACAAATTGTACATTTTGTGGGCAATGCGTAAATGTTTGTCCTACAGCTGCTTTAACAGAAATATCATATATTAACGATGTTTGGCGAGTATTAAATGATAAGTCTAAAAAAGTTATTGTACAAACTGCACCAGCTGTTCGTGTTGGTATTTGTGAAGAGTTTTGCCTTGACCACTTTGATCCTGCTAATACCGGAAAACTGGTTACAGGCTTAAGAATGCTCGGGTTTGATACAGTTTTTGATACCAATTTTAGTGCCGATCTCACCATAATGGAAGAAGCTAACGAATTTATTCAACGACTTACAAAAGGCGGAAGATTACCTATGCTTACATCTTGTTGTCCAGGATGGATAAATTTCCTCGAACATAATTTTCCTGATTTAATTGATATTCCGTCTACCTGTAAATCCCCACAGCAAATGTTCGGTGCAATTGCTAAAACTTATTATGCTAATAAAATTGGCATTGACCCTAAAGATCTCATAGTTGTATCTATTATGCCATGCCTTGCAAAAAAATACGAAGCTGGACGAAATGAATTTAAACGCAATAACATTCCAGATGTTGATTATGTTCTCACTACAAGAGAATTAGCTGTTATGTTTAGAGAAGCCGGAATAAATCCTGCAAAATTGCAACCTAGCAACTATGATAGCCCTTTAGGAACTTCAACAGGTGCTGCCGCTATTTTCGGTGTAACAGGCGGCGTTGTAGAAGCTGCCCTAAGAACTGCTTATGAATGGATAACTAATGAAAAATTAGAACAAATTGATTTTAAAGAAGTCCGCGGCTTGCAAGGGATTAAAGAAGCAACTATTGATATCAAAGGTACTAAAGTTAAAATTGCTGTAACATCCGGACTTGGTAACGCTCGTAAAATCCTTGAAAAAATTGAAAGTGGTGAGGCCGATTATCACTTAATAGAAATAATGGCTTGTCCTGGTGGCTGTATCAATGGTGGCGGACAACCTTACATTCACGGTGATACTCACAAAATTGTTGAAAGACTGAATGCTATTTACTCTATTGATGAAAAATCTGTTATCAGAAAATCACATGAAAATCCGGATATAATTAAGCTCTATCAAGAATTCCTGGGTGAGCCTGGTAGCCATAAAGCCCATGAATTATTACACACTAATTATTTTAATCGAGAAATGGTATAAAGTTATTAAATCGGTCGTATCGATAATTCCCTTACTTCATAGGAATACTCGGCGACCGATTTTCTTTGTTAATTATTAAAATTTTTATAACTCTCTAAATCCGCTTTTATCTTAACAATAACAACTTTCTATTTACTTTATCTTTACCTAACTGGAAATTTAAAATATACAATCCAGATGGAAGATTATCCAATTTAATTGTTATATTATTCTCACCGTTTGTAATTTCCCTAATATTATAGCTTTTAACAATTTTACCAGCTATACTGATAATATTAATCTTAATATTGCTTAAATTATTACTGTAAAATTTTATATTTACATCTGGATTAGCAGGATTTGGATAAACTGTTACTTTAATATCGTTTTTTTTTATATCAAAAATTTCACTTTTGTTGGAAACTACATCATTAAAGAGGAAAATCAATATTTCGTCAAGAGTTGCTTTCCATAATCCCCAACTATGCCCCTCATCATAGACAGAAGAGCCTATTAAATAACCTTTATTTTTCAAATTTTCAACTAAAGGAGGAACAATTCCACTTATGCTGCTTCCTTCATATGTACCAAAAACAGTATAGATTTTAATATCCTTTTTATCATTATTTTTATAAAGGTTTGATACTTCTTGATTATTTACCCAAAATGCAGGTGAGTGCCACCCTGATAATCCAAATACTTCTGGATAATTAAAAGATATATATCCAGATATATTCCCACCAAGTGATGTTCCTATAATTGCTCTTTTGTTTGCTGATTTTATAGTTCTATATTTGCTATCTATATAAGGTACTAATTCTTTTACCACAAAATTTGTATAACTTTCCTTTAATGCAAAAGCATACTCATCATTACGATTTGTAGGGACTACAAATACTCCAATAATTGATGGTGTCAAGCTACTATCAATCAAATTATCAAAAATATTTTTTGCTTCTCCTAAAGTTAAATATTCATCTCCATCATTAAAGTATACTGTTGGAAAACTTTCCTCAGATAAATTATAATTATATGGTAAATAAACCCGAACTGTATAAGTTCGATTTGTATAACTACTATAAATTGTTAGAGTTTCAGTAGTTCCCTTTTTGGTATTTGGATAACTTTTTATTTCCCAAGGTTTTACATATTTTGGCATAGCAAGTTCGGAATTAGGCCCAAAACCACCATAACAATAATTTGGATTATTCGGGTCTAATATCCAATTTTCATTAACTATAAGTTTGTAATCTAATCTTGCAGTTTCTGTAAATTTATAAGTACTATAATATAAGTCAGTCCCTTCAATTTTAGCAAAATTTGATGAGCTGGGTTGCCAACCATTAAAATCACCGGCCACTTTAATAGTAAGATTTGCTGTGCTTCTATACAAAAAAGTTGCAAATTCTTTGTCAGTATAAGGTATCCCAACCTTTTTTGCTTCATTCCAAAAACTATCCACTTTAGCTTGCCTTTTTTCTATTGGCATACTATTAACTTCATTCAAAAAACTATTGAATGAGTTTTGTGCTAAAATTAAACAATTCATAACTATCACTACCCAAATAATTATTCTCATAAAATTCCATAATTTTTTTACAAAAATACAGGAATTTTTAGCAAAAAAAAACTGCCCTTTAGCAGGGCAGCTTTAAGTTTAGTAAATGAATAATATTTCATTGTATTTGGGTAATGGCCAAACTTGAGAATCTGTAATTTCTTCTAAGGCATCAACTGTTTCTCTAAGTTTGTACATTTTGTCATTTAATATATCTTCACAAAGTGCTTTGGCTACTAATTCTTCATTCTCTGTATCATGTAGTTTTTCTAAGGAATTTTCCAAAGCTTCGATATTTATTAACAATTCATCAACTAATTTAGAATATTTATTAACATAATTCAATTTTACATCAGAGATATTCCCAAGGATATCCTTAGAATTTTTAAGGTTATTCAATACAATATTTTGATAATTAATAACAGCAGGTAAAATTTGGGTTTTTGCAATACCTAAAGCAGTTCTAGCTTCAATATCAATAATTTTGATATATTTTTCCAAATTTACCATATATAAAGCTTCAAGCTCATGAGGCTTTAATACATTATGCTTTTCAAATAATTTTTTAGCTTTATCAGATATGAAAGCTTTTAATGCATCCGGGGTTGTTCTAAGATTTGGCAAGCCTCGTTTTTCAGCTTCTTCATGCCACTCTTTAGAGTAATTATTACCTTCAAATCTAATTGGTTTAGATACTTTAATTTCTTCAATTAAAGTGTCAATAACTGCTTCATAAATATCATCATTAACACTTAATTTAGCTTTAATTTTTTCAGTTACTTGAGTAATAGCTTCGGTAACAATAGCATTTATTACAAAAGTAGCTCTAGCAATAGAAGCAGAAGAACCAACAGCGCGGAATTCAAATTTATTTCCTGTAAATGCAAAAGGAGATGTTCTATTTCTATCAGTATTATCTTTTGAAATTAGCGGGAAATTTGGTATACCTAAATCTATTTTCTCTTTATTAGTAAATAACATTTCGCGGTTATTTTCAATATGATCTAAAAATTTAGTTAGTTCCTCACCTAAAAATACAGACATAATAGCAGGAGGCGCTTCATTAGCACCAAGTCTGTGATCATTTCCTGCTGAAGCAACTGAAGCACGTAATAGATCACCATATTCATAAACAGCTTTAATAACTGATACTAAAAATGTTAAAAATTGTAACTGTTCTAAAGATGTATTTCCTGGTGCTAATAAATTTTGTCCATCAGATGTTGACATTGACCAGTTAACATGCTTTCCTGAACCATTCACTCCAGCAAATGGTTTTTCATGAAGTAAAAGATAAAAATTGTGCTTATCTGCAACTTTCTTTAAAACTTCCATAACAATTTGGTTATGATCATTTGCCAAATTGCTATTTTCAAAAATTTGTGCAATTTCAAACTGAGCTGGGGCAACTTCATTATGTCTTGTTTTTGCCGGAATACCTAATTTATATAGTTCAACCTCTACTTCTTGCATAAAAGCTAATACTCTCGGCTTAATACTACCAAAATAATGATCTTCCATTTGTTGGCTTTTGGGAGGTTTTGCACCGAATAATGTTCTACCAGTAATTAAAATATCTGGTCTATTATTAGCATAAAATTTATCAATCAAGAAATATTCCTGTTCAGGACCTACAGTTGTAGTAACACTTTTAACATCTTTTCCAAAAAGTTTAAGTAATTCAACAGCAGCTTTATCCAATGCTTGGCCTGATCTTAGCAATGGAGTTTTTTTATCCAAAACATCACCTGTATAAGAAAGAAAGAGTGTTGGTATACAGAGTGTTTTGCCATTAGCATTTTCAACTATAAAAGCTGGTGATGTAGGATCCCATGCGGTATATCCTCTTGCTTCAAATGTAGATCTTAATCCGCCACTTGGAAAACTTGAGGCATCTGGCTCACCTTGTTTTAAATTACTTGCACTAAATCTTTCTATTGGTTTTCCATTATTATCAAAAGAAAGAAACGCATCATGTTTTTCAGCAGTAGAGCCTGTTAATGGATGGAACCAGTGAGTATAATGTGTCACTCCATTATCACGTGCCCACTCTTTCATACCATGCGCTATACCTTCAGCAAGTGAATCATCTATTGGTTCTCCTGTTTGAATAATTTTTTGTAATTTTTCATAGACTCTATAAGGTAAATATCTTCTCATTGCTTCATCATTGAATACATTCTTACCATAATAACTGGTAACATTTTTTTCAAAATACTCATCAGAAATTGTTTTTGCCGTATGGCTTTTTACTGCGAACTCGTTAAAAAATGGTGATTTCATTTCTACTCCGTTTATTTGTTGATGATAGTATGTTGGACGTTCTAAGATAAATTTAAAATATTTAGAAAAAAAATCAAGTATTGAAAGTTAAAACTTAGACAAATTAATATTATTTTAATATATACTTAACTATTTTGTAATATAATTTCACAATAATCATTATCATAATTATATTTAAACACAATTCCTCATTTTGCCTATTAGTTCGCTTATATAATAAAAAAAGGCAAGTATTTTTTGCTTGCCTTTTTAATTCTTTTTGATTTATAAACTATAATTAATCATCTAAATTTATAGAATCATTTAATAACTTAGCTATTTCATCATCAATATTAATATCCAAATTTGGTTTTGGTTTCTCTTTTGGTTTTTCCTTTTCTTTAATTTCTTCTTGTTGCTTTAATTTTTCATCAACATTTTGTTCTAATAAACTTTCTAAATTTAAATCAACTTGAGTATTTTCTTGTTCAACATTTAAATCTGTATCTAAAATATTTATCTCTGTATCAAAGTTATCAATCAATTGATTATTTCCACTTTGATCATCAACTTTAGAACTTAAATTATCATCGATATTCAGTTGAGAGATTAAATCATCAGTTTGGGGAACATTTAAATCTGATGTAATATCATTTGTTAGATCAATATTCTCGATCTCGCCTAAAATATTTTCTGGAATGTTATCTGTAGAATTACTTTGTTCTTCCGGGTTGATACTGTTTAATAAATCATCCTCAACATTTGTATTTTCATTAAATTGTTCAAAATTTTCATCCAATAAATTATCTGGAATTGTTTCATCCTCATCGGTTTCAATAGCTTCAGATAAATCAAAATCATCTATATTAATATCAATATCTTGTTCAGTTTCATTACTATCTTCAAAATTATCGATATTTGGTACTTCGTCAATTCTTTTGTTTTCATCTGGTAATTGTTGAATGTTATCAACAAGTTCAACTAATTCATCATTAATTTCTTCGTCAACATCAGCAAAGTTAACCTGCTCTTGCTCACTATTTTCATTTATAAAATCATCAGAATCTGCAGCTTCAACTGCTACCTTTTCGTTATCGCCTATTATTAAAGTTACACCTTTATCATTATAGTTTGCTGTTAAAATAGTATCATCATTATTTAAATCTTCATCATAGTTATTATCAGGAACTGTATATAAACTTTTTTTATCAAGCTGAGATTTTGGCTTTGTAAAAGATTCACCAGTTGAATATGCATGAGAAAGTATTATTTCATTCAATGTTTTTGTTAAAGACTCAATTTCTTTTTCTAAATTTTTCTTAATGGTTGATTTATGGTCAATTTCATTCTTCAGTTTCGTTACAAATTGAGAAAGTTCATTTTCTTCTTTATTAAGAACTTGCACTTTTTGAGCAATTATTTGCTCATTCTTTCTGAGTTCTGTAATTTTTTCTCTAACATTTAATAACTCTTCTTTAAGAGCTTCTAAATCCTTACGTTTACTGATAATTTCTTTTTCAAGTCTAGTATTATCAATTTCACTTTCAAGAATAGATTTTCTTAATTTAGCTTTTCTATCTTCGAGTTCATTAACATCGCTAAATAATTTTTGTATAAGTTCTGTAAAATCTTTTTCGAAGCTTAAATTTCTCTGTTTTGTATTAAATTCAGCTGCTTTTAATTCTTCGATATTATGATTTAATTCAGCTATTCTTTCTTTTTTATTTTGTAAAGTTTCATTTAAGCTATTAATACTTGCATTTAGCTCAAATTCTTGTTTTTTCAATTCTCCAATTTTAGCAACAATAGCGTCATATTCTTCTTTAATCAACATTAAATTTTTATTTTCTTTTTCAACTAAAAGTTTCTGATCAGAAAGTTGCGATTTAACCTCACTCAATTCTTCAATTAATTCATTTTTCTTATCAGAAAGCTCCAGGAATTTATGATTAAGTGCATCGATTTTTTTATCCATATATCCTTTATGGCTTTCTAATTCTTTAGCCTCAATATTTAATTTTTCTATTTGTTGAGTTAATTGTTCAATTGAATAGTTTTTTGTTGATTCTAATCTTTCCAGCTCATTAATTTTATCTTTTAGTTCATTTAATTTATTCTCAAATTCATTTATAGTATTTTTATAATCCGATATTTCATTTTCCAGCTTTTCAATTTGAGATTTTTTGTAATTATATTCATTATTTACATTAAATAGATCTTCTTTTCTTGCGAATAGTTCTTTTTCAGCTAAATTAATTTTATCTTGCAACTCTTCGTATTGTTTGGAAGCATTGTTATATTTTTCAACATAAGATTTAAATTGGGATTCAAAATTTTCAAATTCACTCGAAAATCTTTGAATCATTTGTTTTAATTCTTCTTCTTCTTCTTTTCTTTCATCAATTCTTGTGAGTATTTCTTTTTCTTTCTCTTCTGCTTCTTTGATTCTATTTTCTAATGCCTCAATAGTTCCGATTTTTTGTTCATACTCTTTAATAATATTGAGAGCATTATCAAGTTCTTCTCTTAACTGACTTGAACCAAATAAACCCATTTTTACTCCTGATTTGATATTTCAAAAATAATCAAATATCATTCCAAATCAAAATTTTTCTTTAAAATAGCAATTTTTTTATTTACTCAAATTTCATTATTTTTGTAATAAAATGAAAGTTTTCTTATGATAACAGTAAGTCAAGATCAAGTAATAAGAAAAACAAGAGTTATTTTCATAGATTTAATACGTGCATTTGCTGTTTTTATGATGGTTCAAGGCCATACAATTGATGCACTACTTAGTAATGAATATCGAACTGGATTGAATCCTTTATTTAATATATGGAATTTTTTCCGTGGATTAAACGCTCCAATTTTTATATTTACATCTGGTGCCGCGTTTACTTACCTTTTTTTGCAAAAAGAGCTACCTTTTAATGAAAACCCGCGTGTTAGTAAAGGAATTAAAAGATTTCTATTGTTACTTTTTCTTGGTTATTTAATTCATATACCAACTATTTTTCCATCAGAATTTTCAAAAATTTCAACAGCACAATGGCTTACTTTCTTCAAAGTAGATGCATTACAAGTTATAGGTGTAGGTATATTATCTATCATTATTGTCCTTTATGTAGTTGAAAAACTAAAATTAAACCCATATTATACTTTTTTATTTTTATCAATTTTTGTAGCATTAATATCTCACTATACGTTAAAAATCGAATGGGCCAATTATTTACCACTACCTATTGCATTATATTTTTATTACGGACCGCAGAATCCTGATGGCATTTATACTTTATTTCCAATATTCCCATGGCTTTCTTATATTTTTGCAGGATCATTTTTAGGAGTATTTTTGGCAAAACACCCAAAAGTCTATAAAACCAAATGGTTTGGAATAAAAATAATTTTATGGGGACTTTTATTAATTTTAACTTCACTAATATCTATAATGATTGAAAATAATGTTAAAGGTTACAACACTTTCTGGGAAAATCCATTTCTCGTTTTTAATAGAATAGGAATAGTATTAGTTTTTAGTGGTATTATTACTCTATTAACATTAAGAATTGATAAAATTCCAAGAATTGTAGTTTTAGCAGGACAAAATACATTATTAATATACATAGTGCATTTGATGTTAGTTTATGGTTCACCTATAAACCTTGGCCTTTCCTATTTATTTTATAGAAAACTCGGACCAATTGAAGCTGTTCTTTTTGCTATACTAGTTCTATTTTTGATGGGATTAATGGTTAAAATTCTTGATATCATAAAGCCTAAATATAAGGAACTTAAAACACAATTCTTAACAAATTTTAAAAATAAAATTTCTAACTAAGTTATTAATATTTACTCTGCTAAATTTTACAGCTAAATTAATATGAAGATTAAACATATTGTTTAATATTATAGAAATATCTATTACGAAGCACAAAGCAATTAGCCACCAATCTCACGAAACATCAAGAATAATTCCACAAATATTTTTCTTCCTGTCCGTTGTGGGAAAAAAAAATATCTCACACAAAGCACACCAAGAACACAAAGATGAAGTCAAAAAAAGCAGTTATTTCAATTCCTTGTGAACTTGGTGACCGTTGTGAGATATTTTAAATAATTTTACCAGATTATATCACCTAAGTTTTAATTAAATTCCTTTTCAATTTCAAAAACTGGTTTAATATCAATTGGTAACTCGACCATTTTTTTCCTAATAACTTTAAGCGGCTCAGATTCTTTTCCATATTTTTCAATTAACTTTTTAGCTCTTGCATAATCACCTGTTGCTTGAATTTCTAAAAGTTCTTTTGCTAATCCTTTAAGCGCATCATAAATTATTGTATAATCAATACTTACTTTTTGAGTTTTCTTATCATATTTGTAAGCTTTTTTCTCCAACATCCAGTTAAATATTATAGCATTACTTGCACCATGTGCTTCATTAATTCCAAACCTAACACTTCTGAAAATATTAGCCAAAAATGAAGCCCACACCTCTTTTCTTGTGTTTTCTGGATAAACTCCTAATTCAATCATATAAATATTGTTATACATTCCTAAAACATCAGCTTTGCATTCTTCAATTTTAGAATATAATTCTTTAAGTTCTTTTTTTACTTCTGTATCTTTTCCATTAACTTTTATAAAACCAGGTCCTAAACCGTGTGAAATTTCATGCATGAGAGTATGATTAAAAAAGCCGTCAAAAGTAACGTATTTTAAATCATTTTCATTAATAGCTATTTGTGCAATTGGGAATAATATTTTTTCAAATTTTGCTTCATGGATATTTTTTTGCATAACTTTTTTAGACCCTTTTGCGGCTCTTACTCTTTCATCGTTAGGAAGATTAAACGCTAATGTTTGAACCCCTGCTTTAGTATCCCCAGCAGAAAATATCTGATTGACAACATACATTGGAGATTGTTTACCACGCGAGAAATTTTTATATTTATCATCAATAGGTAAATTTTGCTCCATTTTATCAAGTAATGCTTCGAATTGTTTTAATTTTGCACTTTCTTTAGGATCAACAATAGTAAGGAAAGCTTCAAATGACGCTTTATAGTTGAATAATTCATCTTCATAAATTTCAAAAGGTCCGATAACAAACTCAAAAAGATGATCTTTTAAATCCATCCAATCAACATCACTCTGATAGTAGTCATTACTTAAAAAAGCATCTGCTTTGGAAAGTAAATATTTCTTAAAACTTTGGTTATCTGTATATTTTGCAGCTTCTCTTAAATATTCTGCTGCTTTTTTTAGGTAATTTTTATAATATTCTGAGTATGGTATAGCAACCAATTTACCATCAATTCTTCTAATAACGGTAAATTCAGATGTAAATTCTTTCTCTTTATCCGGATTAGCTTTTATGAAATTATTAAATTCCTCTTTTGTCATATCTTCGGGATAGAAATTTGCACCAAGTGGTCTAACATAATTGCCATAAAATGCTTTGTGATGATCAAGTCTATCAAAAGGAGAAAACATAATTTTAAAGTATTCTAAGGTTGCCTTACCTTCTTCTGTATTTAATTTTTGCAACTCATCTAATATTTGAAAGTTTTTAGAAAATGCTTGATTTAAAAAGATTGTATCCATAATTTTAGATGCATAATATAAATATTTTAAACATTGCTTATCTTTTTCATTTAATAATGAATGATCATATTTAATAACAACAGGTACAAATTGTTTAAGTTTTTCTGTTATCATTTTGTCACCAGCAATTAAATTATTTTGAGTTATAAAGAGTAAAATTAGTAATAAGTTTTTAAAAGTTTTTGTTTTCATTATTTACCTCAATGAAAATTTGAAAAATAAATATTAAATTTTTGCTCATATTCAATTGTAGTAGATTCTCCATGGCCAGGATATACTACCACATCTTTGGGCAAGGTAAACAACTTTTTGACAATTGAATCTATTAAGGTATCTCTATCTCCTCCCCATAAATCCCATCTACCAATATTTTCTTTGAATAATACATCACCAGAAAAAAGAATTTTTTCCTCAGGGAAATAGATACAAAATTCACCAGGTGTATGACCAGGCGTAAAGATAAATTCAAAATTATATTTACCAATAGAAAGTTTTAAGTCTTCTGTAATATAAATATCCGCATGAATTGATTTTAATGGTTCAAGTCCAAAAGCTTCCATTTGCCTTGGTAATGTATCTACTAAAAATTCATCTTCTTTAGGATAAATTAGTGGTACTTGTTGAAATTTATCTTTTAACTTCAAATTTCCCAAAATATGATCTAAGTGGCAATGTGTATTGATGATATACTTTAAATTTAAATCGTTTTTCGAAATAAAATCTAATAACATATTAAACTCGTAATCATCATAACAACCTGCATCTATAACTATAGCTTCTTTAGTTCCATCATCATATACTACATAAGTATTTTCGACAAAAATATTAAATACGAAAGTTTTTATCTGTAACATGGCATTATCCTTTATTAGTTAGTTTCTAATATCACAATATTTTCCAGATGATATGTATTAGGGAACATGTCAACAGCTTGACTTTTTTTAACATTATAAAGTTTACTCAATTCTTTCAAATCTCGTGCTTGAGTTGCCGGATTACAGCTAACATAAACAACTTTCTTAGGTTTAATTTTTAAAATATCATCAATAGTGTTTGGATGTAAACCATTTCTAGGCGGATCTACTAAAATTACATCTGGTTGTTCAATATTATTTTCTTTCATAACCGGAATTAAACTCTTATTCAAGTCAAACCAAATAAATTCAACATTAGAAACATTATTCATATGTGCATTTTCTTTAGCATCGTCAATAGATTGATCTACTATTTCGAACCCATAAACTTTTTTTGCATAATCGGAAACATAATTTGTAATTGTACCAGCTCCACAAAAAAGATCATAGATTATATCATTTTTATTCAAATCACCAAGTTCGATTATTTTATTATATAATTTTTCAGCCTGCAGAGTGTTTGTCTGGAAAAATGATTTTGGGCTTATCTGGTATTTATATTTACCTATGTATTCAGTGATATAACCAGAACCGTAAAGAGTGTAATATTTATCGCCAATTGCAATCATTGCTTTTTTATCATTTATCCCATTAACAATTGTTGTTATTTGTGGAAATTTTTCAATTAGTAAATTTTTATATTCTTCCATTAAATTTTCTTCAAACGCACTTGTAATTAAATTAACCATTAATTCATTAGTATGATACGATTTTCTAATCACTAAATTTCTTAATAATCCACTATGTGTTTTAGTATCAAAAATACTAACATTTTTATTAAAAAAAAATTTTCTTGTTTCATTCATTATTTCACTGGCAACAAGATCGATAAGATAGCATTTGTTAATATTAATAACTTTATCATAATTTTCAGGTATGTGGTATCCTAAAGCAAAGTTTCTATCTTCAAACTCAATGTTTGATTCAATTTCTATTTTTGTAAGCCATCTTTTTGGGGCAAATGAAAACTCAACTTTATTTCGATAATACAAATTATTTTCGCATCCTAAAATATCATAAAACTTTATTGTATCTATATTAATAGAACCTATTTTTTGAAAAATTTCTTTAATTTGCTCATCTTTAAATTTTAATTGATAATGATAATTTAAATCGAGAGATTTACAACCACCGCAAATACCATAATGTTCACAAACAGCCTCAACACGATATTGAGATTTTTCAATAACTTCAACCAACTTACCTTCGGCATAATTTTTCTTTACTTTTTTTATTTCAGTTAAAACTTTATCCCCTGGATAAGTGCTATCTACAAAAACAACAAATTTATTATCATTGTTATCAAGATTAATTTTAGCTATTCCTTTTCCGCCAAATACATAATCAATAATTTCAACTTCAATAATATCACTTTTTTTTAATTTCATGCTTGCTTCCTCATGATTAATGTTAAAAACCCAAGATGTTTATCCCCACCATATTTTAGAAAGGCATTTGCCTCATGTGAAAGACGAATACTTAATTCTTTATAATCATCTTCTTTTAATTCATTTAAAAGTTTTATACATTCCTTATAAAATTCTTTCAAACTGTAACTTAAATCAATTTTTGCTATTATATCAAACTTTCTTTCAATATAATATTTTTCAATATTTTCGACATAATCAGCAGCCAGCCCATTGTTTGCAAGTATATCATCAATAAAACCTGGGATTTTTTCCTGCAAATGAACTACTTCCCCAATGACAAAAATAGCATCATTTTTAGCAATTTTCTTCAACTCTTTAATAATTTGATTTTTATCATCTCTGGAAATTGATGCCTGAGCATAAATAATATCAAATGTTTCTTTATTATAGTCTGTTGCTGAATATTCCATCATCTTTACAGAAACATTTTTTTCTTTGGATAAATCATCCATTGCAGTAATAAAATTTTCATAATCATCAATAATTACTTCAATTTGATTAGATTTATCAAAATATTTTACAATGCCCTGCGGATTTGCCCCAACGATTAATATTTTTTTATCTTTAATTTCATAATCGCTGGTAAATTTTTCAACTTGATAGTTCATCCCGGGTAAAAATATTATATCTTTCATTTTTTCCTTAATGAAAATTATTGTATATTACAAAGATACAAAAAATATATTTCATTTTTTAATCAATTATGGATAAACTTTTGAAACAAGGTAAATTATATTTAGTTTCTACTCCTATAGGCAATTATGAAGATATTACTATACGCGCCCTCAATATTCTTAAACAAGTAGATTTTATAATTTGCGAAGAATTCAAAGAAGCTAAAAAATTACTTAACCACTATAATATACAAAAAGAACTTTTACAAATTAATGAACATAACGAAAAAGAAAATTCAAACGAAATTATTGCACTTTTAAAACAAGGTAAATCACTTGCTCTAATTTCCGATTGCGGCACTCCGCTTTTTTCCGACCCAGGCAACTTTCTTGTTAAATTAGCAATACAAAATGATATTCAAATTGTTCCAATACCCGGACCTAATTCAGTTATACAAGCTCTTGTAGGCTCTGGGATTGATTTAAGAAGATTTCTTTTTTATGGATGGTTACCGGCAAAAAAAGAAGCACGAGTGCAAGAACTTAAAAAACTTTCTAAACTTAATGAAGTTATAGTATTGATGGAAACCCCTTACAGATTGCAAAAACTACTTGGCGAAATACTTGATTTTTTTATTCCAAATACCTATGTTGTTCTAGCTTATGAACTTACAACAACTAATGAAACCTACTTTCGTGGAAGAATAAAAGATGTTTTTGAAATTGCAAAAAATAATAATTTAAAAGGTGAGTTTGTGCTAATAATTGATAATTTAAAACACAAAAAACTCAATTATTCCAATTTAGCTAGATAGCAAGTCCACTAAACATGAAAGAATAGATACCAACAAAATCAAAGAAATTATAAAATTTATTTAAAAAACCGATTGAAACACTTACTTTCTACCACAAAAAATAATAGTATCTATACACAATTTTGATAACTTTTACCAAACTGAATATTTATTTTTCAAAAGTTGATTTTTATTTATAAAAGATAATAGTATAACAAAAATTACTTAAAATTTAGCCTTTTTTTTCGAGTTGCTCAAGTGAATATATTTTATCATATTTTTCTTTTCGTATCTCTTTGCTGGATACATCTATTTTAACTCGTTTAAGAAATTCTTTGAAATTATCATTTATTTGAGCGATTTTATTCATTGTATCGATATCAACATATTCCCTTTCTCTTGCAGGAAAAAGCACCTGGCTATCATCGGGATTAATAACATCCAGAGATATAACTCCTATACCAAAAGAATTTGAAAGCCTTTTTAATTCTTGTAAAAATCATCATATTCTAAAATATCTTCAGCAACAAGATATCCCTCATTTGCCCAGGATGAATTAGAAACTTCTTGGAAAAAGGATTCTCTTAAGTTGTTGAAATCTAACTTCTTTTTCAATTCAAAAGAGAAAAGTTTCAAACCTGGATTACCAAAATATCCAGCAATTTCAAGAACTTCATTTTCCCACTTATCAATATGAAAATAAACCCCAACGATATCTGGATGAACCCATTGGGTAAATTGTTTTTTATTTGACGCTTCTTGATAAATTGTTTTTGTATAAATTTCTTTGTAAGTGTAAACATAATAAGTCAAATATTTGCGTAAATCTCTTTCGTTATATGTTAAAGAGTTACGTTCTTTTTCGTTATTTTGTACTTTAACTTGATAATCTTTTCCAAGATCTTTCAAAAATAATCTTACAGGTCTTTCACCATCTAATTTGATAAAGTTTGAAGATGGATTATCTCTCATATCTACATAAATTCTTGCTCCTATTGTAGCCCAGGGAGTTTTACCCACAGAAGTTAATAATTTATCGTATTGTTTAGAAAGAATGGAAATAGAATTATAAAAGTTTAGGTACTAATGGAAAATTAAAACAAAACCAT
>DAOSCP010000013.1:0-81161 GCA_035361425.1 Ignavibacteriales bacterium
CAAATATACATTTAAGTGTATCTACAAATAATGATTTGCCAAACCTACGTGGACGAGAAAGAAAAACAGTTCCATAATTAGTAATTAACTCATGTGCTTCTTTATTTTTATCTACATAAAAGTAATTATCACTTCTAATTTCTTCAAATGTTTGTATACCTATTGGTAATCGACGAATTGTATTTTCCCTTTATTTTGCCGATTATAAGTCAATTTACCTTCCTAACTTAAGAAATTTCTAGTAATAAAACAATTATAAAGTAATGAATGTTAAGATAACAAGAATTTTTTTTTATCTTATTTTTTATTAAATTTGAAAATCAAATAAATCAAACTTTTTAATATGAGCTTTATTGTATCAGCAAGAAAATACCGACCAAAAAAATTTAGCGAAGTAATTGGTCAGGACCATATTGTAACAACCATTAAAAATTCAATTACTAATGGTAAAATAGCCCACGCTTATTTATTTTCTGGTCCAAGAGGAGTAGGTAAAACAACAACTGCAAGACTAATAGCAAAAGCTATTAACTGTGAAACTCCAGATGGTTTTGAGCCTTGCGGAAAATGCAATTCTTGTGTAACATTCGAAAATTCTCAAACCTACGATATTTTAGAGCTTGATGCTGCATCCAACAGGAGAATAGAGGATATCAGGGCTTTACTAGAAACGGTAAAATATCCGCCTACAATATCTAGATACAAAATATATATTATAGATGAAGTTCATATGTTAACAATTGAATCTTTCAATGCACTACTTAAGACATTGGAAGAGCCGCCGGAATATGTGATTTTTATTTTTGCGACAACTGATATTCACAAAGTACCTGCAACTATTAAATCACGATGCCAGAGATTTGATTTCCGCAGAATGGAAATTGAAGATATTGTAAAACAACTAAAAATTATTTGCCAGAATGAAAATATTACGGCTGATGATAAAAGTTTGTTCCTTATAGCACAAAAAGCTGATGGTGCTATGAGAGATGCAGAAAGTATTTTTGACCAGGTTGCTACTTATTGCCAATCTAATATTACTTACGAGCAACTAAAGGAGTATTTTGCACTTATAGATGAAGATATTTTATTTAAGCTTATAGATGCTGTTATAAATAAATTCTTGCAGGATGTTTTTGAAATTTCACAAATTGTTTATGATAATGGATGGAATTATAACGAGTTCATTAACGAAACTATTGCGTTTCTTAAAAATATTTTGGAATTTAAATTAACCAATAAATTAAATAATTTAAGCACAAATTATATTGATAAATTTAGTGAATTTTCACAAAAGTTGAGTAGCGTTGATATTCTAAAAATGATAAATTTCCTTAATAAATCTAATTATGAATTGAAGATTTCCCAAAATCAAAAAATACTGTTTGATGTAATACTTTCAAATTTGATTTTAATTGAACGTACAGCAACAATAACCGAGCTCATAAGTTTGATTACAACTAATAATATTAATCTTCCCAGCTCATCATATGGGGTAATTGAAGAAAAACAAGTTACTTATAATACCAGTCCCAAAATTGAAAATAATAATATTCAATCACAAGAAAGCAAAGTTACTCAGAAAATAGATGTTGTTAAACCAAAAAATTGGGAAACATTTCTGCAAGAACTTGCAAAAGACCAAAAAATATTGAGCGATTTACTGAAAAAATGTAATTTAAAAAATTTTGATAAAAATAAAGTTATTATAGAATTATCAGGCGAAGTATTATTGAGTGATAACCAAAAAAAATATTTGGAAAATAAGCTAAATGAATTTTTGGAAAGCAGTGTTGTTGTTGAAATAGAAGAAAATCACATAAAACAAGTGATTGAAGATGACGATAAAGTAAAATTTATCAAAGAAAAAATGGGTGGTTCGGAACTTTTTAAATAAATTTTTTAATTAATTATTTTATTATTAAATTATATTTTCAAAAAAAATAGAGGGAGTTATATGGCTGATACATCAGATATCAGAATTGGCCTAATTATCAGATTTAAAGATGATCTTTACAATATTATTGATTTCCAACATGTTAAGCCTGGTAAAGGTGGTGCTTTTGTTAGGACAACATTAAAAAACCTTAAAACAGGTAGAGTATTGGAAAATACATTTCGCTCAGGTGAAAAAATTGAACCAGTAAGAGTAGAAAGAAAAAAATTCCAATATCTTTACAGAGAGGGCGATAATTTAGTTTGTATGGACCAAGAAACATATGACCAAATTAACATTCCTGTTGAATTATTCGATGGCAAAGAAGTTTATTTAAAAGAAAGTACAGAAATAGATGTTTTATTTGATGGTGAAACAATTATTTCTGTTGAAATTCCTTTATTTGTTATTTTAGAAGTTACACATACAGAACCTGGTTTCAAGGGCGATACTGCAACAAATGTAATGAAACCTGCTACATTGGAGACAGGTGCTGTTATTCAAGTACCATTGTTTGTTGAAATAGGCGATGTTCTTAAAGTAGATACAAGAACAGGCGAATATGTAGAACGCATTAAAGAATAATCTGGAGCTTAAAATGAATGTCCCAACAAATCTTAAGTACACAAAAGACCATGAATGGGCAAGAGTAGAAGGAGATGTTGCCTATATCGGAATTACAGATTTTGCACAAGGTGAATTAGGTGATGTTGTTTTTGTTGATATTGATCCTGGATTGAAATCTGTTGAAGCTGGAAAAGTATTTGGTACTGTTGAAGCTGTTAAAACTGTAAGTGATCTTTATGCACCAGTATCAGGCGAAGTTTTAGAAGTTAATGAAGCATTATCTGCTGATGCTGCTTTGCTTAATCGTGATCCTTATGGTGAAGGTTGGATGATTAAAGTTAAAATATCCAATCCTGCTGAATTAGATAGTTTGTTAACTGCTGAACAATATCAAGAATTAATAGGTCAATAATGGAGTTACTATGGCTTATATTGCCAATACTGATGACGATAGAAGAGCAATGCTTGATGAAATTGGTGTAAAAACTTTCGATGAACTAATTTCCAACATTCCAGAAGATGCCAAATTTAAAGGTGAGTTGAATTTACCTGAAGGTATTTCGGAATTTGAAGCTCTTAGTGAATTAGAAAAACTTGCCGGTAAAAATAAAAGTAATCTTGCAGTATTTGCAGGTGCTGGAGCTTATGATCATTATGTCCCAGCAGCTATTAAACAAATTCTTTCAAGATCTGAGTTTTATACTGCTTATACTCCATATCAGGCCGAGGTATCACAAGGAACTTTGCAAGCTATTTACGAATTCCAGTCTATGATTTGTGATTTAACTGGAATGGATGTAGCAAATGCGTCAATGTATGATGGTGCAACTGCTTTGGCTGAAGCTATGCTTTTAGCTACAGCCCATACAAGAAGAAATAAATTTGTTATTCCTGCTAATTTACATCCGCATTATCGCAAAGTTCTGGATACTTATGCATATGGTATGGGTATTGAAATTGTAAAAATTCCTGTTGTTGATGGAACTATAAATCTGGACGAACTTCAAAATTTAGTTGATGATAATGTTGCAGCGGTTGCTATTCAACAACCAAATTTCTATGGGCTTATTGAAGATGTCTTTGACATTGAAAAAATTGCACACGATAAGAAAGCTTTATTTGTTGTATCTGTGGATATTTTATCTTTGGGTATTTTGGAAGCTCCGGGAAATTATGGTGCCGATATTGTTACTGGAGAAGCTCATTATTTAGGTAATCCATTAAATTATGGTGGCCCATATCTTGGAATTTTTGCTGTAAAGCAAGATTTAATCAGAAAAATTCCGGGTAGACTTGCAGGTGTAACTGTTGATGTTGATTGTAATCGTGGTTTTGTATTAACATTACAAACAAGAGAACAACAAATTAAAAGAGAAAAAGCAACATCTAACATATGCTCTAATCAGGGTTTGTGTATGTTAGCTGCTACGATTTACTTAAGTTTATTAGGTAAGAAGGGATTTAAAGAATTAGCAGAAATATGTTACCATAAAGCCCATTTCCTTGCAGATGAACTTTCTAAAATTAAAGGTGTTAAACTAAAATATAATAAGCCTTTCTTTAGAGAGTTTGTTATTGATACAACTAAACCACCAAAAGTCTTGATTGATAGTTTGTTAGAATTTGATATTTTAGCCGGTGTAGATTTAGCTAGATTCTATGAAGGCGATAGTGGATTGCTTATTGCTGTTACTGAAAAACGCACAAGATTGGAAATTGATAAATTTGTTTATCGATTAAAAACATTACTTGAACCATAATGAAAATTAAAGATTTTGACTTAACTGAAAGGCCCCGTGAAAAACTTTTAACTCACGGGGCTGATAAGTTAACAGATTCAGAACTTCTCGCTATTATTCTTAATACTGGTACAAAAGAAAAAAATGTCTTAGAGCTTGCTCAGGGACTATTATTTGAGAATGATAATAACCTGGTTATGTTGTATCAAACTTTACAGAATTATGTTCTTGAGTTTAATCATGATAAAAAGAGTGAAGTTCTAAAAGGTTTAGGTGCTGCTAAAATAGCTAAATTGCTTGCAGCTTTTGAAATAGGAAAAAGGGTAGAAATTTCCCCTTATCATATCAATAAAACTTCTTTTACTGATATTCAGACTGTTGTTAGGTATTACCGAGCGAAATTAAAAACTCTTCCTCATGAAAAATTTTATGTAACTCTTGTCAATACAAGAAATGTTATAATAGAAGAAAAGGAAATTGGAGCCGGTTCAATTTCTTCAGTTATTGTACCTATAAGAGAATTATTTAAATATGTTATTCAAAAAAACGCCGCTGGTTTTTTTCTTGTTCACAATCATCCTTCCAATAATTGCACTCCAAGCGAGTCGGATAAAGAACTTACTCAAAAAATCAAAGAGGCTTCAAAACACCTTGATATTCATTTTCTTGATCATCTCATTGTAAGCTGGGATAATTATTTTAGTTTTTATGAAAATAATTTAATTTAAGATACAATAAATTTCAAAGTTTATCGTTTACTAATATAGAAGTTAAAAAATTATGGTTGATATTTTGACTGAAGATTTAATTAATAAAGCCAAAAGTGGTGACCAATATGCTTTTTGTTCACTCATTAAGGAATGGAAATACCAATTAACTTCTTATGTATTCAAAATGATTAATTACCGAGAAGATGTAAACGATGTAATGCAAGAGATTTTAATCAAGACCTGGAAAAATTTAAATAAATTCAATGGCGATGATAAATTTGCTAGCTGGTTATTTACTATTGCACATAATACTTGCATAGATTATTTAAGATCTCATAAAAATAATTTGATTGATAGTATTGATAATTTTGATGACTATAATGAATGTTCTTTACCTTCTGATATTTTGATAAAAAAAGAATTAGTTGAAATTATTAATAAAATTGTTGAAAATTTGCCCGAAAAACAAAAGAATGTATTTTTACTCAGAAATGATGCAGAACTCTCATTTAAAGAAATTGCTGAAATTACTAATGAACCATTAAACACTGTTTTAAGTCATATGAATTATGCATTAAAAAAAATTAAAAAAGAATTGGTAGCTTTATATGGAAAAGAATTGTAAATATTTCGAAAATCTAATAATAAAAAAAGTTTATAATGAAATTTCTACCGATGAAGAAAATCAACTTTTAATACATTTTAACCAATGTGATAAATGTTTAAATACATATAATGATTATCTTAAAATTGCAAATTTATATACTAAAAAAGAAAATAAAGAAATTGAGATAGATTTTAATAAATTATTAGAAAATACCTTCCAGAATACAAATTCAACAAAAATTTTATTTATTAATTTTAATTGGAAAACAAAAAGTATTTTAAGTGCTGCTGCAGCGGTTATTATAATCTTTTTTATATTTTTATTTAATTTCGATCATAACAGTGATATTAAACAAGAAAATCTAACTAATACAATTCCTATGGTTAAGCAAAGTATCAATAAAGAAGCTGAATATTCAACTAACAAAAAGTATAAAACTATAAAGAAACAAAATACTAAAAGTAAAGATATGCATAACAAATTTTGGGATGATGATATTATTGATCAAAAATTAAATAAGATTAATGAAAAACTACTAACTTTCATTGAAGATATAAATTACGATGATGAATATGAAAACATAAATCAAGATTTAGAGATTATCGATAATCAAATAAATTATTAAAATTTGTAAATCTATTTGAGGTATAAAATGCAAAAAATAGTACTAATAATCTGGATAATTATTATATCAACATTATCATCTCTTTTTGCACAGGGAGAAGATATATTTGTAGAGGATATTAAAATTACAATACCTAAAATTCAAGTGCCAAATATCCAAATTCCACAGATTAAAATAAGTAGTGATAGAACATTAGATTCGAGTTATGTTTATGAAAATTTACTGTTATTAGATAAAAGTTTTATTACTGATCTTGATTTTATCTATAGCAAAAATGAAAAGGTTTATTATAAAACAATGAAAGATATTAATAAAATTATTTTATCAAAATCAAAAGTTTTGATATTAAATCAAACTAAACCAAATGATTATAGAGTAAAAAGAGATATTCCGATTATTAGTGAAGAAATAAGATCTATTATTCTTGCAGGGAAATATAGTGTAGCAGAACCATCACAAAAACAAAAAATTCTTGCAGAGTTAGAGCTTACTCTTGACACTTTATTTGATTTAAGAGAAGAAGCAAGAAGAGAAGAAGTACAAGAGTTGAAGGCAAGAATTAAGGAACTTGAAAATATTCTTGCAATACGAAAAAATAATAAAGATAAAATCATTCAAAAAAGACTTTGGGAATTAACCGAAGATAAAAAATATATTAACTGGGATAAAAATACAGAAGAAGACGAATTTTAAAAAAGGAGAAAAAATGAAAACGACACTTTTAATAATCGTTGTATCATTTCTTAATGTTTATTGTTACAGTTTGAATGATACTACCATGAGCAAAGAAGCATTTCCAGAAGACGATGATTTTATATCTAGATATATTGATAAATTAGGCAAATCAATTGGTGTAAAAGAAAAAGAATATCAGGATGATGATGAAGATTTTGAAATAAAAATCTACAAATATAAATTAAAAAAGAAAAGCAAAGATAAAACAAAGTTTGAGTATATAACTTCACCAAAATTAAATTTTGAATATGGCAATAATTTCTATAAAGGTATGCCATTTAAAGATAATATACAAAGAACAAATTTTTTATCTATGAATTTTGGAGAAGAGCAAATATATGAGAAAGATAATGTAATAAAATCAAATATTGATTTATGGAGATTTAGCTATAAAGGTTGGCAAATGAATGATAAAAATAATAATAAATTAAAATATGATGTATGGAGTTTAGGGCTTCAAGAAAATACAGATTGGGGCTATAAATTTGATTTCTTTACATTTCAACCAACGGTAAAGAAGTTTTATGAATTATCAAAAGTAAAATTCAATAATAAAATGGATTATACCGATACGCATTTTGTTGCTTTTCTTAATAGATATGAGGGCAATTTCAGATATTCTTATACTAATGTATATGGAGTAAATGTTAAGCTTTGGAATGTAGGTATAGGAGTAAGTTATAATCAACAAGTAATATATCCAAGAATTGTATTCTGGAAAGTAGCAATAAGTGAGCTGCTCGAAAAAATTAGTTGGGAAATTGTTGATGGATTTTTTAAAAATCTTCCAGCAGGGGCCAAACCAGTGTTTTATAGTTTATTTAATGCAGGTATAAAGTATGGTTGGATAAAATTAAGAACAGATAATTTGAACTGGCCATACCAATCTGAAAAACCTATGGTATTTGAAAATGTAGGATTGAGTTTTACAATAAACTTCTAAAATATTATGCCTTAGGGAAAAATTATTATCCCTAAGGCAATTTTATTACAATTCTTTAATAGCGTTATTTAATTTAGTGATAGCTTCTTTTGCATCACCAAAATACATTAAAGTATTAGGATATCCGAAAAGTTCGTTATCAATTCCAGCGTATCCTGGATTCATAGATCTTTTATTTACAATTACAGTTTTTGCATAATCAACATTAAGTATAGGCATACCATAAATTGGGCTTTGAGGATTATTCCTTGCTGCAGGGTTAACAACATCATTGGCGCCAACAACAAAAACAACATCTGTATTACTAAATTCATCGTTTATATCTTCCATAGCATAAAGTTTTTCATATGGTATATTTGCTTCGGCAAGTAGTACATTCATGTGACCAGGCATTCTACCAGCAACAGGATGAATAGCAAATTTAACATCTATACCTTTTTTTTCTAGTGTAAGGAATAAATCTCTTACAGCCATTTGAGCTTGAGATACTGCCATACCATAACCGGGTACAATTATTACTTTTTGAGCAGCGTCAAATATCATGGCAGCTTCATCAGAATCAACAGATTTAATTGTAATGTTTTGTGTGGTAGTTGTTGATGTAGTTGATCCTGCATTATCCAATCCGCCCATTGCTACATTAAGAAGAGATCTATTCATTGCCTTGCACATGATATTTGTTAAAATTATTCCAGATGCCCCTACTAACGAGCCGGCTATAATTAACATATAGTTATTTATTACAAATCCTGTTGCACTTGCTGCCAAACCACTATAAGAGTTTAAAAGTGATATAGCAACAGGCATATCTGCACCACCAATTGGTAATGTAAGCAATATACCTAATATAAGTGATAATAGTGTTACAATTGTAATTAGCTCATTTCTAGTTGGGTTATTTACGAATAATATACTTAGTATAATCAACGCCAATAATAATATTAGATTGATTTGATGTTGAAATTTATATTTTACAACTTTTCCTGTTACTATTCCTTGTAATTTACCAAAAGCTATAAATGAACCAGAAAAAGTTATGGTGCCAATAATTATTGATAATGCTATAGTTATTAAGACAACAGTATTTTCAAGTTCTGAATGATGTTGTAATTTATAGAACTCTGAAATAGCAACAAAAGTTGAAGCAATACCGCCAAATCCGTTTAAAACTCCAACCATTTGTGGCATACCTGTCATAGGTACTTTGATTGCCATTAAAATCCCAATAAAAGTACCAATAATAATACCTGAAAGTATTAGCTCATAAGAAATTATTTCTTTATTGAGTAGCGTAACTATTATTGCAAGGAACATTCCAATTGCCGAGAGTAAATTTCCTTTTCTTGCGGTTTTTACGGCACTCAACATTTTTATGCCAAATATAAAAAGTATTGATGATACAAGATAAACTATAAGTATGAGATTATTTAATAAATTCATTTCCATGATGCTACCTATTTCTTTTTAAACATTTTTAACATTCTATCGGTTACTAAATAACCACCAACTACATTTATTGTTGCAAAAATTACTGCTAAAAAGCCAAATAATTTTGCAAGAAAAATATCTCCATGACCAGTACTTATAATAGCACCTATTATTGTTATACCAGAAATTGCATTTGAACCAGACATAAGTGGAGTATGTAAAGTAGGTGGCACTTTATTGATAAGTTCAAAACCAATAAAAATTGCTAATACAAAAATATAAATTAAAATAATAAGATTTCCAAAATCCATTTTATTCTCCTTAGTATTAATAGTTAGAAGTTTAACTATTTGATTTAACTAAATGGTTAAACTAATTAATTTAGTTGCACTAGTTTAGCAACTCTTTCATTTATAATTTTACCATCATATGTAACAAGAGCTGATGATAATATTTGATCTTGAATATCGATTTTTAAATTATTATCTTTATCTAATAGGTATTTCAATAAAGAATGAATATTCCTTGCAAATAATTCTGATGATACTTTTGGAACCAAAGATGGTAAGTTTTTATATCCAATTATTTTTACTCCATATTTTTCTGTGATTGTATCAATTTCTGATATTTCACAATTTCCGCCAAATTCAACAGCCATATCTAAAATTACAGAACCTTTTTTCATGTTTTTTACCATTTCTTCAGTAACAAGAACAGGAGCTTTTTTCCCCGGTATTAGTGCAGTTGTGATAACTACATCGGCTTCAGTAATTTTTTTGAAAAGTAATTCTTTTTGTTTTCTTAAGAATTCTTCAGATTGTTCTTTAGCGTAACCGCCTTCATCTTGCAAATTATCTTCTGCGGGCACTTCAATAAATTTAGCACCAAGAGATTCAACTTCTTGCTTTACTTGTGGTCTTACATCCGAAACTTCTACAATGGCACCTAATCTTTTAGCTGTTGCTATTGCTTGAAGTCCAGCCACACCTGCTCCTAAAACTACAACTTTAGCTGGAGTAATAGTTCCGGCTGCTGTCATCATTAATGGGAACATTTTATTTAGTTCGTTGGCACATAACAAAACTGCTTTGTAGCCAGAAATATTACTTTGTGAACTTAAAACATCCATACTTTGCGCAAGGGTTATTCGAGGTATTAAATCGAGTGCTAAAAGATTGATATTTTTTTCAGCTGCTAATTTTGCAGTTTCCGGATAGTTTAGAACAAAGGCAAGTGAAATCAGAAAAGAATCTTTTTTTATTAAATCAAGTTCGTGCTTTTGTAGAGTATTATCAAACAATGGCCTTTGGATTTTTATAGCAATATCGGTTTGATTTAATAATTCAATCTTATCTGTGATTATTTTCGCACCAGCAGAAATATAATCATCATTTAGAAATCCAGCTTCATAGCCTGCATTGTTTTGAACTAAAACAGTTATACCTGATTTGGTAAGTTTTTGAGTAACTTCTGGAGATAGAGCTACTCTTTTTTCGCCATTGTAAATTTCTTTCAAAACACCAATAACCAAAACAACCTCCGATTTCTTTATATACAAAAACAATAAATCGGAGGAAATAGTTCAAAAAAAAGCTCGGTTTCACCGAGCTTTTGTGTCTTATATTTTATGCTTTACCAGCACTACCTAATACATTAATGTTTTTATGTTTATATAATTCAATTAAAGCTGCTCTAGCTGGTCCAAGATATTGTCTTGGGTCAAAATGAGATGGATTTTCAGCAAAATGTTTTCTTACAGCAGCAGTGAATGCTAAGCGGCCATCAGAATCAATATTGATTTTGCATACAGAACTTGCAGCAGCTCTTCTTAGTTGATCTTCTGGAATGCCAACAGCATCTTCTAATTTTCCGCCATATTGATTTATAATTTTAACAGCTTCAACATTAACACTTGAAGCACCGTGCAATACGATTGGGAACCCTGGTAATCTTCTTTCAATTTCTTCTAAGATATCAAATCTTAATGGAGGAGGAACCAATACGCCGTCTTCAGTTCTTGTGCATTGTTCTGGTTTGAATTTATTAGCACCGTGAGATGTACCTATTGAGATAGCTAATGAATCGACGCCAGTTTTTTTAACGAAATCTTCAACTTGATCTGGATCTGTGTAAACTGATTTAGCGGCAACAACATCATCTTCGATACCAGCAAGTACTCCGAGTTCGCCTTCAACAGTAACATCATATTTGTGTGCATATTCAACAACTTGTGCAGTTAATTCAATATTTTTTTCATATGGATGATGAGAACCATCAATCATAACTGAAGAAAAACCAGAGTCAACACAGCTTTTACATAATTCAAAAGTATCGCCGTGGTCTAAGTGTAAAGCAATTGGAATTTTGTATCCGAGTTCTTCTGCGTATTTTACTGCACCTTCTGCTAAATATCTTAAAAGAGTTTGATTAGCATATTTCCTTGCACCAGATGATACTTGTAAAATTACAGGTGATTTTGTTTCAACGCAAGCAGTGATAATAGCTTGTAATTGTTCAAGGTTATTGAAATTGTAAGCAGGAACAGCATATTTGCCTTCCATAGCTTTCTTGAACATTTCCTTTGTATTAACTAAGCCTAAATCTTTGTAGGAAACCATAATTTAATCCCTTTATTTTGTGATTAAATACAAATGTATAAAAATTTAAAGAAAAATCAAAATATTTAATACTATTTAAATCTTTTTTCTTAAGATTAATGATAAATTTTTCAAATAACGTTCAGCTTTTTCATAATCAGTAAATTTTTTTTCCATTTCTTTGAATTCACTGTGATGAATATGTAGCCCTTTATTACTGGATTTCATTGGGTATTTTATGTGCAACATTTCGTGATACATAACATATTCCACTACAAATTTTGGTATATCTTTGTGAGATAAAACTGCTGATAGTGTTATTTGATACTTTAAAGGGTTAAATTCTCCAAATTTTGAATATGTTAATCTTTTATTCCATTTCAAAGTGGGCTTTTTTATTTCGTTATTAAAATATTTACAATTGATAGTATCAAAAAGTTCATTTAAATCGTAACCATCTTCGAAAATTTTGTTATGATTTGTGTGTGATAATAAAAATTTTTGGGCAAACTCTTTATATGAATTGCTTATCATAAATTGAGAAACTGCATCATCAGAAATTTTTTTATCTCTTTTTAGAATTTTATCGATAATATTTTCTATAATGGAATTTTCAGCAATAACAAAAGGGATATTTAACTCAATTGTTATTATAGTTTTGGAATATTTTAATTTCCAATTGTATTTGGATGGAAAAACCTTAACAAAGACAGAAGTATTTTGGTTGATAACTTTTTGTTTTACAGTTTCTTGTATGTATTTTATTTTACTTGCGAGTAAATCGAAATTATTTCTTTCGTTTATGTATTCAAGAAATTTTAAATTTAATTGTGTTGTTTCGGTCATCTGATCGTAGGAGATATTCTTTGATTTCAAATCGCTAAAAATTTGTTTATAAATTTTTTGTATCTGATTGTGGATATTTGATAATTTCGATGTATCGCTATTTAGGATAAAAAAAATATCGTTGTAAAAATTTGTTAATCCGCTTAAATGGAATTTCATATCTTCAACAAATAAATATTTAAATTGTAAAAATAAAAAAAAAAAACTAATTTTGTTATTGATGATTTGTAATATTTGAATTATTAAGAGTTAGGTTATGAAAAAAATAATACTTCTAATTGTTTTAGTTAATATTTGTTTAATTGCAACAGAGATAAAAAAAATTGCAATTCTTAATACTAATTTTGGTAAAATTGAAATTGAACTTTTCTCTAAATTATCTCCAATGACCGTCACAAATTTTTATAATCTTGCACAAATTGGATATTATAATGGTGTTATTTTCCATAGAATATCAAAAAATTTTGTAATACAAGCAGGAGATCCTACCTGTACCGGGGAAGGTGGTAAATCTATTTATGGTGCAAATTTTGAAGATGAAATTGATACTTTGCATCAAGTTTATAAAGAAGGTTATAAAAGAGGTATTGTTGCTATGGCAAATGCAGGGCCGAATACTAATTCATCTCAGTTTTTTATTATGCTTTCTGATAGGCCAAATATGCCTCGTAAATATACAATTTTTGGTAAAGTTTTCAAAGGAATGGATGTAGTTGATAAAATAGCATCCGTTGAAATAGATCAAAATAAACTTTATTTTAACCGTCCAACTGATGGCAAACCATTAAAAGATATTAAAATAATTTCAATAAATTTTAAAGATGTAAAATGAAAAGCACTACTTCAACCTTTAAATTGCAACCAATTTATTTTCTTGCAGGTGAAGATTTATACGCAATTGACGAAGCAATTACTGAGATTAGAAATCTTGAAAATTTAAAAGATTTATCCGAAATGGATGTTGAAGTTTTTAATTCCAAAAATGCTAATTTATCGGAAATTATTGATAGTGCTGATGAAATTTCTTTTTTAACATCTAACCGTTTGATTATTATAAAAGAGTTTAATAAAGTTTTTAGTCAATTGAAAAGAAAAAAGAATGATTTAAGAGAAAAATTTATTAGTTATATTCAAAATCCTTCATCATTTACATATATGATATTTGTTTTTCCCGAAAAACTTCCAAAGGATGATAAAACAACCAAAGAATTATTTGATTTACTCAAACAAAAAAATTACCTTTTTGAATTTAATCATTTAAAGGGTGATGCATTAAAAAAATGGATACAGGATGAATTTACAAAATACAATAAGTTTGTAGATATTGATATTGCATCAACTATTGTTGAACTTGCTGGCGAAGAAAGATTTAATTTAAAAAATGAAATTGATAAAATCATTAATTATTGCACTGACAAAGAAAAGATTGAATTAAAAGATATTATTAAAATTGTTGCTGCTGGAAAAGAATATTCTATATTTGATTTGCAAAAAGCTATTTCTGATAAAAATGCTGCAAAAGCAATGGAAATATCCAGGCACTTAATTCAATTTGGAACTGAGCCGCTTGTTATTATTACAATGTTAAATAAATACTTTTTGACACTTTTATATCTAATGGAATTAAAAAACGTTGAGAAAGATAATACACAGTTAGCACGAAAACTGGAAATACATCCTTATTTCTTGCCAGAGTATTTAAAAGCATTAAATAATTTTAATTTTGATAAATTAAAACAAATTTTCAATTTTTTATTAGAAGCAGATAAGGGAATAAAAACAAGCACAATGGATAAATCAACAGCTATAACTATGTTATTAGCAATAATTTTTGAAAACTAAATCAGAGAGAAAAAATGGATAGAGTAATTGTAGAAATTATCGGTTATTTTGCTTCAATTACAGTTGCAGTTTCACTTTCAATGAGTAACTTGCTTTGGCTTAGAATTTTAAATTTAATTGGTGCATTTGCTTTTACAGTTTATGGATTAATTAATAGTGTGTATCCTGTTGCTGCAGTTAATGGATATATTACAATTATTGATATTTATTATCTTTTTCAGATGAGAAAAACAGAAAACTTTTTCGATATTCTTGAAATTCAACCAGATAATGTATACTTGAAGAAGTTTGTTGATTTTTATTTGAATGATATCAAAAAATATTTTAATGATTTTTCATTAGAAGTAGCACAAAAAAATAACTCTGTAATTCTTTTAAGAAATTTGCAGCCAGCTGGATTATTTGTATATACCAAAACAAATGAAATAACTGCAGAAATTTTACTCGATTATGTTATTCCAGCTTATAGAGATTTGAAAAATGCACAGTTTTTATTTTCAAAACAAAACAAATTTTTTGTAGAGCACAATATAAAAGAATTAACTATAAAAACTTATAACCAAAAACATATAGAATATTTGAAAAAATTAGAATTTACTCAATTAGAAGACGGATTGTATCACAAAAAGATTAGATAAATGAGAAATATAATAAAAGTAATATCTGTAGTTTTAATTTTCATTATACTGATAGCTTTTTTAGGTTATATATATGGGCTAATTTTTATCAAAAACACATATCCAGAGTATAACGGTGAAGTAATTACTAAAAATATAAGTCAGAATATCAGTGTAAAGTTTGATAGGTTTGCACATCCAGAAATACAGGCGGCAAATGACGTAGATGCAGCTTATGCTCTCGGATATGTTCATGCCAGTGAAAGATTATTCCAGATGGATTTGATGTTAAGAACTGGTCTTGGTATGTTGAGTGAGGCTTTTGGAGATTCTACTGTTGCAATCGACATATTTTTTAGAACCATTGGCATCAAAGATGTTGCTATAAAAAGTTACGAGCTTTTACCATATGATTATCAAAAATATTTAATTGCTTATACAAAAGGGGTTAATGATTATATCAATTCAAATAATAAAAAACTCTCAATAGAATTTAATATTTTTGCTTATCGACCATTAAAATGGAAGCCATACTATCCAATTATTATATCCAAATTGGTAGCTTGGGAAATGAATTTAAGTTGGTGGTCTGATATTATTTTGACTAAGATGTATTTAAAAATGGGAGAAAAAGCAAAGTATTTTATACTTGATGAAAATTATGGTATAGCTAATTTAAAATCGGATACAACAATAATAAAATCGCAGCAAATTACATCCAACATTGTTGAGATTGATTACAAAGTAAGAAAAATACTGGGGTTTGATGCTATTCATATTGGCTCTAATAATTGGGTTATTTCTGCAAATAAAAGCGCTACAGGTAAGCCAATTTTATGTAACGATCCACATTTAGTATTACGAAACCCAAATTTTTTCTATTTTGCATCAATAAAAACTCCAACATGGAATGTTAAGGGTTATACAATTCCTGGAATTCCAGCTGTCATTGTTGGAACAAATAATTCCATAGCGTGGGCAATTACAAATTTAATGTTAGATGATTGCGATTTTTATCTAGAAAATATTGATTGGCAAAAGAATACTTATAATGTTGATGGTAAGGATAGAAATTTATTTACATCGATTGATACAATCAAAATGTTGAAAAAAAATTACATATTTACCAAATATTATACACATCGTGGACCAGTTATTTCTCAACTTGCTAAATATAATGAATTTGTTGCTGGTTTTAAAGGAGAAAATATTGCTGATTTAAGTATAAGATGGACCGGACTAATTCCTTCTACTGAATTTAAAACACTAATTGATATTAATAAATCAAGAAATTTTTCGGACTTCAAAAGATCTTTTACAGGTTATGTATCACCTGGACAAAATTATGTATATGCAGATGTTACTGGTAATATAGGCTATATTATGGCTGGAAAAATTCCAATTAGGGCAACAAATTCTACAACCATTGCTTTTGATGGAAGAGTATCTGCAAATGATTGGAAAGGATTTGTTCCAGATGACCAAATGCCATTTTTATTTAATCCGCCAGAAGGTTTTATCGCAACAGCAAATAATAAGGTAATTAAATCTTTTAATTATCATATAACAAATTTTTGGGAACCAGATTCACGTATTAAAAGAATTGAACAACTCTTAAAATCAAAAGATAAGCATAGTATCGAAGATTGTATAATTTATCAAAATGATATTATTTCTCCGTATGCATTAGAATTGAAAGATTATATTTTAAATGCATTTAATGGATATAAAATAAAAGATAATAATTTAAAAATTGCACTTGAGCTTTTAGCTGCATGGGATGGTTCTATTGATAAAGATTTGCAATCACCATTGATATTTCACACTTTTCTAAATGTTTTTATCGAGAAAACATTAAAAGATGATTTAGGAGATGGTTTTTACAATGAATATGTTTTCCTTGCTAATATGCCGTTACGTTTAATACAAAAGCTGTGCAGAGATGGGAATTCAATACTATTTGATAATATTGAGACTAAAAATATTGAAGATAGAGATTTTATTATAAGAGAAAGCATGGCAAAAGCTATAGAATTATTAACAGAAGAATTTGGAGCTGAACTTGCACTGTGGCAATGGGGAAAAAAACATACAATTTCGCCAAGACATTTATTTGAACTTAAGAATAAATTTATGTCATTTGTTATAAAAACTCCAGAATATCCTGTAAATGGTGATGGAACTACATTATTTAATACTGAGTATTTATTCAACAGTGATTTTAAAGCTAAAATATCTCCAGCATTTAAACTAATTTATGATTTTTCAAAAAATAAGATGTATGTAAGTGTTCCAGGAGGGCAATCTGGATATTTATTAAGTGAACAAAATTTAAATCAATTTGAAAACTTTATCAATGGCAAATACACAGTTGTAAATTTTGGTAATTATAATCTGGGAGAAATCAAATTTTTTAAAAAATAATTGTTTCTTTTTTTTAGAAAATTTTGTATATTAGAATAGTATTTTTATAAAATTTAGCCATCTCCTACAAGCAAATGAGATGGCGATTTTTTTTGTTTAATTTAAATAACGGAGTTAATAAAATGGCAGAGGGTCCAGTATATTTAACAAAAGAAAGAATTCTTGAAATAGAAAATGAGCTAAAACACCTTAAAACAGTAGGAAGAGAAGAAATAGCTCAAAGAATAGCAGAAGCTAGATTATACGGAGATCTTTCTGAAAATGCTGAATATGATGCGGCAAAAGAGGCTCAAGGCTTACATGAATTAAAAATATCTAAATTAGAAAATCTTTTATCCAGAGCTGTTGTAATAGATACATCTAAATTTCCAGAAGATGAAGTTCATATTTTATCAAAAGTAACTGTTTTGAATAAGAAGAACAATAAAGAATATACTTACATATTAGTTTCAGAAGAAGAAGCTGATTTTCAAGCTGGAAAAATTTCAATCACATCTCCTGTTGGTAAAGGATTATTAGGAAAAAAAGTTAATGAAGATGTTCAGGTAAAAGCTCCAGCAGGAATAATTGAATATAAAATTATTAAAGTAGAAAATATATAAGTGTAAGAAAATTGAATGATGAATCTTACATAAAACTAGCTTTAGAGTTAGCTAAAAAAGGAAAAGGAAACGTAAGTCCTAATCCTTTAGTCGGATGTGTAATAGTAAAAGATAATAATATTATTGGTGCGGGCTATCATGAATTTTATGGTGGTCCGCATGCAGAAGTTAATGCAATTAATAATGCTAAATGTAGTTTAGAAGGTTCTACTCTTTATGTAAATCTTGAGCCTTGCGTTCATTATGGGAAAACCCCTCCTTGTGTTGATAAAATAATTGAAAATAAAATAAAAAGAGTTGTTGTAGGTGTTTTAGATCCAAATCCGCTTGTAAGTGGTAAAGGAGTTGAAAAATTAAAAGAAGCGGGAATAGAAGTAGAAGTTGGTGTTTGTAGAGAGGAAGCACAATTCTTAAATAGGTTCTTTTTTAAATCTATATCTCAAAATATTCCTTATGTAACATTAAAAATAGCCCAGACTTTAGATGGAAAAATTGCCGATATAAATAATGATTCTTTTTGGATATCATCTGCATCTTCAAGAAGATTTGTCCATAAACTTAGAAGTGAATATGATGCTGTATTGGTTGGTTCCAATACTGTAGAAATTGATAATCCACAATTGACTGTTAGGTTAACAGAAGGAAGAAATCCCAAAAGAATTATCGTGGATACTAAATTAAAAATTGAACTTGATAGAACTATTTTTACTAAGGATACTGATAATATTATTATTATTCATTCTAAAAAAGTAAATAAAATACAAAAAAATAAAATTAGAAAGCTCAAAGAAAAAAATATAACTCTTATACCAGTAAGAGAAAATAAAGATGGAACATTAAACCTAAAAGAAGCTTTAGTTGAACTTGGTAAATTAAAAATCACTTCTATTCTTGTTGAGGGTGGTCAAAAAATTTTTACTTACTTTGTAAAAAATAAGCTCTACGATGATATTATAACATTTGTAAGCCCAAAAATTTTAGGCGAAGGAACATCGATTTTTGGTAATTTAAATATTAAGAATATCAGGAGAGCTATCACACACAAAATCTCCCATTTTGAAAAAATTGGTGATGATTTAATGATTGTTTTAAGAAGGTAATCTATGTTTACTGGATTAATAGAAGAAATTGGTAAGGTTATTAAAATACAAAAAGTAATTAATGGTGTTGAGTATACAATCTCATGCTCAAAAGTGTTAGAAAATATAGAAATTGGCGATAGTATTGCTGTTAATGGAGTATGTCAGACAGTTACAAAATTTGATAATAATTCTTTTACTGTGTTTGCAGTTGAAGAAACTCTCTTAAAAACTACATTAAAAAATCTTTCCATAAATCAATTTGTTAATTTAGAAACCTCACTAACACTAAATAAAAAAATCGGTGGCCATATAGTTTATGGGCACGTTGATACTACTGGTCAAATTGTTAATATCCAGAATAACAGTAGCGAAGTATTATTATCAATTCAATTTGATAGAGAATATTCAAAGTATCTCATTCACGTTGGTTCTATAGCTATCGATGGGGTTAGTTTAACAATTGCAAAACTTGATGACAATAATTTTACTGTTGCAATTATACCGCATACTTTCGAAAATACAATTTTCAAATTTTATAAAAAATATGATTTTGTAAATCTTGAGTTTGATGTTATAGGTAAGTATGTCGAAAAACAATTAGGAAAGGTCGAAAATAAAAGCAAGATTACAGAAGAGTGGCTTAAACAACATGGCTTTTAAATGGAAAATTTTCTCAAAGAAAAGTTCTTAAATTTCAATAAAAAGTATCAATTAATCCTACCTAAAGATAAAATATTAATTGCTTTGAGTGGTGGTGCAGATTCAGTTTTTCTTTTGCATATTTTAAATGAATTTAAAGATTGTTTAGAAATAGATATTTCTGCTATTCATATCAACCATAATTTACGAGATACTGCTAAAAGAGATGAAAACTTTTGTGTTGAATTATGCCAAAACTTATATATCCCATTAAAAGTTATAAATATTGATGTCATAAAATATAAACAAGAGACCAAAACATCTGTAGAAGAGGCTGCTAGAATTTTAAGATATAAAAGTTTCGAGAATACCGCTAAAAAATTTAACTGCAATAAAATTGCTACAGCACACAATTTAAATGATAATACCGAAACAGTGTTACTCAATTTAATTAAAGGTGCTGGTATTGATGGGTTAAAAGGAATACCTGTTTATAGAAATAATATTATAAGGCCAATTCTTAATTTTTCTAAAAATGAAATTTTACAGTATCTTGAAAAAAATAAAATTGCTTATGTAACAGATGAAACTAATTTTGATAACTTGTATCAAAGAAATTATTTGAGAAATGAAATAATTCCTAAAATAAAAAATGAATTAAATCCACGCTTCGACAATGCAATATTTAATCTTTCTAAAAATATTGAGATTGATTTTGAAGATATTATAGATTATGAATTTTACGAAAATGCATTGTTTATTAAAAAAAATTATTGGAATAGTTTACAAATAAAAAGAATTATCAAAAAGAAGCTAAATTTAGAACTTAATTCCAAACATCTTGATAGTTTATTCGCTCTTATAAATTCCAAAGTATCTAAAACCTTGAGTTTACCCGACGGTTTCATTGCACTCAATGATAGAGAATATATTGTTATTTATAAAGATTTTATTTATGACAAAAATGAAGTATTTCTGATAGGTTTTAAAAATTTTTTCTTAGATACAAATTTTTTTGATATTTTTGTAAATATAATTGATATAAATGATGTTAATATAAATAACAAGAAAGATAACGAAGAATATATTGATTTTGATAAAATTGAAAGCAGGAATTTAGTTGTAAGACGCTGGGGAATCGATGATTTTTTCTTTCCTTTAGGATCAAAAGGTAAACAAAAAATTTCTGATTTTTTAAATAATATAAAAGTACCAATTATCCAGAAAAAAAATATCTGGGTGTTGGCAGATAAGCATAACATTATTGCTGTGCTTGGTTATAGAATAGATAACCGTTATAAAATTAATGATGAAACAAAAAAGGTGTTAAAAATATGTTACAACCGAAAAACAAAACTATAACTATCGGAGATGATGTTTTTGAAATTTATATTAGTGACGAACAACTTCAGAAGAGGATAAAAGAAGTTGCAGAAATTATTTGTAATGATTATAAGGATACTGTTCCTGTATTTATTTGTACTTTAAATGGTGCTTTTATGTTTATGAGTGATTTAATGAAAAATATAACTATTGAATGTGAAGTAGATTTCTTAAAGCTTTCCAGCTATGGAGATGCTAAACTTTCCTCGGGCAATGTAAAATTGTTAAAAAATATTGACTGCAAAATAGAAGGTAGGGACGTTATTGTTGTTGAAGATATTGTTGATACCGGGCTTTCGTGGAAGTACATGAAAGATTTGTTGTTAGGGTTAAAGCCAAAAAGTTTAAAGATAGTTTCTCTACTTGTAAAGCGAGAAGCAATTAAATATGTCGTTAATATTGATTATTATTGTTTCGATATCCCTAACAAATTTGTTATTGGTTACGGGTTGGATTTAGCACAAAAATATAGAAATTTACCTGAAATTTATCAATTAAAAAGTGGTAGTTAGTTATGGAAAACAAGAAAAAAGATAAGAAAATGGAAAACAAAGAGCAACAAAAAATAAAGCGTCCAAGAAAAAAATTGACATCCAATCAAGATCCAAATAATCAAAATTATGATTGGAATAAAATAATAAAAAGTGTGGTCAGTTGGGGATTAGTTATCCTTGCTGCAGTTGTTTTTTTGCAGCTTAGTAGTGATGGTTCATCAGGGTATAATATAAGTTATGAACAATATAAACAATTGTTAAATGAAGATAAAATTGCATATTTAAGAATTGAAAAATCCGATTTGAACGACTATACAGTTTACGGTAAATTAAAAGAAGATACTCAAATAAGTGTACAGAAAAATAAAAAATTAAAAATAAATCGTTTCCAATTGTTTTTGCCTGAACCTGTTTTGGCAGAAGAGAAAAATATATGGTCAGAGAAAAAAATTGGTTATACTTTTGAAAAAGTATCAAACCAGTGGCTTAATTTATTTTATACAATCATTCCATGGGCTTTATTAATCTTTTTTTGGTTTTTCTTGATGAGAAGAATGCAAGGAGGAGGAGCTGGTTCTAAAGGGTTGTTTACATTTGGACAAAGTAGAGCAAGATTAATAAACAATAGCCAGAATAAAGTTACTTTTCAAGATGTAGCTGGTGCAGATGAAGCAAAAGTAGAATTACAAGAAATAATTGAATTTTTAAGAGAGCCAGAAAAATTCCAGAAATTAGGTGGGAAAATACCTAAGGGCGTATTGTTGTTAGGACCTCCCGGAACAGGCAAAACATTGCTAGGTAGAGCAGTTGCAGGGGAGGCTGGAGTTCCATTCTTTACTATAAGTGGTGCTGATTTTGTTGAAATGTTTGTAGGAGTAGGTGCTAGCCGTGTAAGAGATTTATTTGAACAAGCAAAAAAGAATGCTCCTTGTATAGTATTTATTGACGAAATTGATGCTGTTGGGCGACAAAGAGGAGCAGGGCTTGGTGGCGGGCATGATGAAAGAGAACAAACATTAAATCAATTACTTGTTGAAATGGACGGTTTTGAACAAAACTCTGGTGTGATTGTTATGGCTGCAACTAATAGACCAGATGTTTTAGATCCTGCATTATTAAGACCAGGTAGATTTGATAGGCAAGTTGTTGTCGATAGACCAGATGTTAAAGGTCGAGAAGGAATACTTAAAGTTCACACTAAAAAAGTTCCTTTAGATTCTGATGTTGATATAAAAATTCTTGCTAAAGGTACACCAGGGCTTTCTGGAGCAGACTTAGCTAATTTAGTAAATGAGGCAGCATTACTAGCCGCTAGAAAAAATAAAACTAAAGTTTCAATGAGTGATTTTGAGGAAGCTAAAGATAAAGTTATGATGGGCGTAGAAAGGAAAAGTATGATTATGTCTGAACAAGAAAAGAAAACAACAGCATATCATGAATGTGGACATGTTTTAGTTGCTAAATTAATTCCAGAAAGTGATCCTGTACACAAAGTTACAATTATTCCAAGAGGTCGTGCACTTGGCGTTACAACATATTTACCAATGGATGAAAGACACTCATATAGTAAAAAATATATCGAAGCACATCTTGCTAGCCTATTAGGTGGTAGAGCTGCTGAGCTAATAGTTTTTGGTGAGTTTAATACGGGCGCACAAAATGATATTGAAAGAGCTACTAAACTTGCTAAAAAAATGGTTTGCGAATGGGGTATGAGTGAAAAACTTGGTCCTTTAGCTTATGGCTCTCGTGAAGAAGAAATTTTCCTTGGTAGAGAAATTACTAAACATAAAGATTATAGTGAAAAGACAGCTGAAGCTATTGATGCTGAAGTTAAGCGAATTGTAGATGATGCTATGAATAGAGCTATGACTTTGTTAAAGGAAAATATAGATATTCTACATCGTTTAGCTAAATATTTATTAGAAAGAGAAATTCTTGATGCTGAAGAAATTGATGCAATTATTAAAGGTGAAGAATTGCCAGATAATAATAATTCTAAATCTATTAAATCAAGTGAAAGTGAAGAATTACCTGAACATGTTAAAGAACTTTTAGAAAAAAGGAAAAAAGAAAAAGAAACAAGTAATACTGAAAATACCGTTGAAAATAATTCTGAAAATAATAGTGATGAGAATAAAGAACAGGAATAAATTTGCATTATGATTGGACAAATTCAAAATATTGATTACAGAAGTGAAGTTTTGAGAAAGTTAATTCATCTTACATCTTTACTAATCCCTATTATTTATTGGTTCATACCAAAAGATATTGCTCTGTATATTCTAGTACCTATGACAATATTTGCTGTATTTATGGATATTGGACGGTTTTACATTCCCTCCATTAGAAGATTTGTTAATTATGTATTCGGCTTTATGTTAAGAGAGCATGAAAAAGATCTTACTAAACGAAATTTAAACGGTGCTTCTTATGTTTTGCTTTCTGCTGTTTTATGTGTTGCTATTTTTCCTAAAATAATTTTTGTTACTGCATTTTCAATTCTTATTGTTTCTGATACAATGGCGGCATTGATAGGAAGAAGATTTGGTAAAACTAAATTTTTAATGAAAAGTTTAGAAGGTAGTTTGGCTTTTTTTGTTTCTGCTATGGTGGTTGTTTTATTATCTCCAAAAGTTAGATATTCTATAGATGAATATATTATTGGTTTTATTGCTGGTTTTTTGGCAATGATAGCTGAAAATATTTCTTATGGTTGGGCAGATGATAATTTTTTAATTCCACTAACAGCTGGTTTTACTATTTGGGGACTGTATTTATTGGTAGGAATAGCTTTATAATTAAGTTATTATTTAAAAAACAATTTTTCGAAATAAATATTACAAAATATTAAAAAAAACGGCTGCCATAATTATAGCAGCCGTTTTTTATTAGTATTGTTAAAAAATTATAATCTTCAAAATTTATATTTGAAAATTACATTCCTATGATATATAATAAGTTTGTCTTTTAATCGCAATTGCTCTTTCAAATAAACTAACATATTCTTTAGCACTTTTATCCCATGAAAAATCTTGTTGCATTGCAAATTTTTGCATTTGCTTATAATGATGTTTTCTATCATAATATGTACTAACGGCCCATCCAACTGTATAATAAACAGCGTTTTGATCAATTGCATGGAATTTAAAACCAGTTCCATTTCCTGTTTCTTCATCGTATTGAATAACTGTATCTTCTAATCCTCCAGTTGCACGAACTATTGGCAAAGTTCCATATTTTAGCGAATAAATTTGATTTAGCCCACAAGGTTCATATATGGATGGCATCAGGAAGAAGTCTGAACCTGCTTCAATTAAATGTGCTAATCTTTCGTTATATCCAATGTAAGAGGCAATTTTCCCCGGATATTTTGCTGGTAAATGTCCAAAGTAAGATTCTAATCCTTTATCTCCAGAGCCTAAAATAGCAAACTGAACAACCATATCGTTAATAATTTTTTCAATTGTTCCAAATAATAAGTGTAAACCTTTTTGATGTGCAAATCTAGATACAATACCAATAATAGGTATATTATCATTGACTTCGAGCAAGAATTGCTCTTGTAAAACTTTTTTATTTATTGCTTTTTTATCAATTTTATTGATGTTATATTGCATCGGAATGTAAGTATCTGTTTCAGGGTTCCAGTGTTCATAATCAACACCATTTAGAATGCCAACATATCTATCGCCTTTTTTAGCTAAATATGAATGCAGTCCATGAGAACCGAGTTCAGTTAAAGTTTCTTTTGCATAAGTTGGGCTAACAGTATTAACAACATCAGCGAAAAATATACCACCTTTGAGTAAGTTAATACCGCCAAAATCTTCAAAGGCATTAGCGTGGTAGTTTTCCCAACCTAAACCAAGATAATCGTAACCAAAAGTTGAATATTTACCTTGATAACCAATGTTATGAATTGTTAAAACAGAGGCAGCATTAGCAAGGTATGGATTATTCCAGTGCCATGTTTTTACATAACAAGCACCAGGTGCTGTTTGCCAATCATGGAAACTAAAAACATCAACATGAATTTTGTTATCGATACAAAATTGTAAAGCAGCACGTGTAAAGAAACAAAATCTTTGTGGATTATCAAGATAATCATTCATTTGATTATCACAGTAAAATCCTTCACGATTAAAATAAGCATCAAATTCTATCAAATATACATCAATGTCTTCGGGTAAAGATGATTTCCAGACACTGCACCACTCTAATTTATTCCCCATCCAGACACCTAATAAATCTTGATATTTTACAAGATTGTACTTGTTAATATCAATACTTTGATATTTTGGAATAATTACAATAGGATTATGACCTAATTTTTTTAATGCTATAGGTAAAGCACCTACAACATCAGCTAAACCACCAGTTTTTGCAAAAGGATGGCATTCGGAAGCGATAAAAACAATATTCATATATTACACCTTTTATGATTTACTATTGGGTAAAGTGATTGTAAAAATAGTTCCTTTGTTTAACTCGCTGTGTACACTAATTGTCCCATTATTTTTTTCGACAAAATCTTTAACTAAAATTAAACCTAAACCAGTACCTGTTTCTCCATTTGTGCCAGTTGTTGAACGTGATTTTTCTATTACAAATAATTTTTCTAATTTATCTTTGGGAATACCTACACCTGTATCTGCTATTTGTATAATTGTTTGATCTTTATCAGTTTTGGCTTTAATACTTATTTGTCCTGAAATAGGAGTAAATTTTATTGCGTTAGAAATTATATTTCGTAAAATTGTATTTAACATATTATAATCAGCATAAACATATGTATTGGGTTCGATATCAACAGAAATTCTGATTTGTAAATTATTTGCTTGTAAGATTAGATAGTTTAGAACATCGTTAATAATTTTTTCTGTATTTATAATAGCAGGATTTATTGATATTTGTCCTGTATTTGCACGTGACCATTCTAATAAATCTATAAGTAAATTATACAAAGAGTTTGATGTATTTTTAATTAGATGTAGGTTATCAAATAATTCTCTTTCACTAAATTTTTTATGATTATTAATCATCATTTCTGAAATATTTTTAACAGCGGATATAGGATTTTTTAAGTCGTGTGCAATAATACTGAGATATTTATCTTTATTTTTCAATTCTTCTTCGTAATTAATTTTAACATCTTCTAATGTATTTTCAAGTTCTAATACTCTTTTATAAGTATTTGAATATAATTTTTTATATTTGATATAGAAAAAAATGGATATGATTACTAAAACGACAAAGATAGTTATTGTAGTATATAAAAATATTTTGTAGAACTTAATCTCATTATTAAGCTGTAATTCTTTATTACTTGCATATTGGTTATAATAATAGTAGACATCTTTTAAGGAATTTTGATTAAGTAGTGTATCTTTAGCTAAAAGATGATAATTTAAATAATAAAACGCATTTTGGTAATCTTTTTTATTGTAATAATAATTATAAAGTGTTTTTGTGATATTCATTATACCTTTCCAGTATGATATATCACTGGCTTTTACTAAGGCTTCTTTAGCATATTGGATAGCTTTATCGGGTTTGTTTATTTGAAAATAGTAATTTGAAAAAGCTTCTAGCATATCAGTAGATAATCTTGGCAATTTTATTTTTTGAGCATAAATCTGAAGTTTAACGAGTAAATATGCTACGGAATCTAGGTTATTAATTTTTAAGTAAGAATTTATTAAATTTCTATAGGTGGCTGCAATATTAACGGAATCGTTACTTTTTAATCTCAAAGAAAGTGATTTATGAAGATAATTAATAGAATTTCTATATTCGCCCTTTTCATAATAATATAAACCTAATTGATTATATACATAGCCAAGTCCATTAATATTGTTTATATTTGTAAAAACCTTTTCTGCTTGTTCAAAATAATATTTGCTACCTTGATACTCACGAACTGAATACAGAATTTCGCCCGTATTATTATAAGCAAACCCCAACTCTACTTTATTATTTAAAGAATTGGCATAAGACAGTGCTTTAGAAAAAGAAGCTTGAGCAAAACCATAATTCCCCAGATTTCTATAAATTATACCTAAATAATTATATAATTTGGGTAATATATAGGTATATTGATTATTTTCGGCGTTTGAAATAGTATGATATAGTAATTTTAATGATAATTTAGGGTTTTTTCCGCGATTTTCCCACGCTACTTTCGTTAAATATTCATTTGCTTCTTCAATATTTTTATTAGAGGCAACAATTAATATGCTATCAAAAAGATATTCGATATTTTTATTTTGGCTAAATACTAACTGATTAAAAAATATGATTAAGCAAAATAATTTAATTGTTCTATCCATGTTTTTCAATAAACTCTTTTACTTTATCAACATTATTTGAAGAACCAATAAAAATTGGCACTCTTTGGTGTAAATCAGTAGGTTTGATTTCCAATATTCTATTTTTTCCATCTATAGCTTTTCCGCCAGCTGCTTCTACGATAAAAGCAAGTGGATTACATTCATAAACTAAACGCAATTTTCCATTTGGGTTTTTGGTTGTAGCTGGATACATAAATATTCCGCCATAATGAATTATTCTGTGGACATCTGCAACCATTGTGCCTATATATCTTGATGTATAAGGTCTATTTGTTTTTTTATCGTTTTCTTTTACCCAATCTATGTATTTTTGAACACCTTTTGAAAACATATGATAATAACCTTCATTAACACTATACTGATTAGATGTTTCCGGAATTTTAACATTAATGTATGTATGTAAAAATTCGCCTAAGGTTGTATCTAAAGTAAAGCCATTGACACCGTGTCCGCTTGTATACATCAAAATTGTACTAGAACCATATATAACATAACCTGCAACAACTTGTTCAATACCGGGCTGTAATAAATCTTCCATTGTACTTACTTCGTTGTTTGGGCTTTTTCTTTTGTAAATAGAAAAAATTGTACCAATGGAAATACCTGCTTCAATATTTGATGAGCCATCTAAGGGGTCAAATACAAGAACATATTTACCTTGATTGTTACCAGATGTAATATGAATTGCCCCCTGATTTTCTTCTGAACCAAGTGCACATAATTGCCCAGTTGAAATAGCTGCATTAATAAGAGTTTCATTGGCAAACTTATCAAGTTTTTTTACTGCTTCACCATGTACATTATTGGAGCCAACATAGCCAAAAATATCATTAATACCAGCTCTTCTTACTTCATTAGAAATAACTTTAAAAGCTAATCCTAATTTGTAAAGAAGATTGGAAAGCTCACCTGTTGCATCTGGGTGATATTGTTGTTCTGTTAATATGTGGTTATCTAGAGTGTTTAAGTAACTAATCATGTTTTTGCCCTTTAATTTAATAAAATTAGATTGTTTCTATCTATTATTTCATCATAAACAAACCATTTAAATAATTTTTGAATTTCTTTAGTTTTCATTTGTTTAACTTTTTGAATTTGTTCAGATGAATAATAAACTAATCCTTTAGCTATTAATTGCATATTGAAGTTGTAAACAGCTATTAAATCACCTTCATTAAAAGTGCCAATTGTATTAATAACGCCAACTGGTAAAATGCTGACATGTTTTTTTATCAGTGCATTATAAGCTCCATCGTCAATTATAATTCCACCTTTGAGTTTTTTGTTGAACTTTAACCATCTTTTCTTAGCAGGAACTTTTAACTTTTTAGGTTTTATGAATGTTCCAATATCGTCTCCATTAAGAATTTCTTTTAATCTTGGATTTGTACCCAATGCTATTATGCAAGAAATACCCGAATCAATTGCATTTTTGGCTGCTGTAATTTTACTTGTCATACCGCCAAGAGAAAAATCGTTTTTGGAATCACTTATCATATTATATATTTTAGAATCAATATTTTCTATAAATGTTAATCTTTTTGCTGATTTATCTAATTTAGGATTTTTATCGTAAATTCCATCTGTATCTGTATAGAGAATAAGTAAATCTGCATCCAACATTGAAGCAGTAATTGATGATAGTGTATCATTATCTCCAAATTTTAACTCATCTACAGCGAGTGAATCATTTTCATTAACAATTGGAATTACACCATATTTTAATAGTGTATTAAATGTATCTCTTGCATAAAGAAATCTTTGTCTGTTTTGAATAACATCATATGTTAATAGAATTTGCCCTACAGTGATATTATATTTTTCAAAAATATCAGCCCACATATTCATTAAAAGATTTTGTCCAATTGAGGCTAATGCCTGGATTTTATTCAACTCTTTTGGTCGTTTATTTAAATTTAATTTTTGCAATCCTAAACCTACAGCACCAGAAGATACTATAACTATTTCATAACCTTGATTTTTAAGTTCTACTACATCATTTATAAATTTTTGGAAATTTTCTTTATCACTTTCTTTATTTGAAAGTATTACTTTTGTCCCAAATTTTATAACAATTCTTTTAATATTACTAAGATATTTTTTTCTATTCTGCATAATTTTAAAAATATTATTCTTAAAAAAATTTTTTTTTACACTAAATTATTATTATTTTTAATAAATATCAATAGTAAATAGTAAAAATGTTAAGAAATTTTGTATTTTTTATTGTTATTTTGTGTAATATCTTAATATATTCTCAAATTATCATTGATACAAGTTTTGAAGCTGCTAATTTATCTTCCCTTAAAATTTATAAAATTGGTAAAAAAACTAAATCTAATGATTTTCGTATTGATGTTATGTCAAAATTAGATCCTGCCAATCCAGTTGATACTGCTCTAAAACCAAGTTCAAGATGGTTTTATTTTGGTATTGAAAATATTAAGAACAACAAATTATACTTCAATTTTATCAATTCAGATCCTGCTTTGCCTTTTTATTCTTATGATAACATTAATTTCAAGAGAATGCAACTTGATAAAAAGAAAAACTCATTTTATATAACTCCAAGCAAAAATAAGGTATATGTTTCTTACTTTATTCCATTTACTCATTCAAATTTATATAACACGGAAAAAGTTTTATTGAAAAGTAAATTCATAAAAATCGATACAATTGGTTTTTCTTATTCAAATTTACCAATTAAATTATATAAAATAACAAACTTTAAGAAACCAGATAGCATTAAAAAAAGAGTATGGATACATTCCAGAATACACACATCCGAGTCACCAGCTTCTTTTCTTGTTGATGAAATGATAAAACTTTTAGTTTCTAATTCAAGTTATTATCATCAAATGCTTGATAATATCATTTTTTATGTTGTCCCTTTTGCAAATCCAGATGGAGTAAAATACGGGCTTTCAAGGTCTAATTTACAAGGTATTAATCTGGAAATTAATTGGGATAAGCCAGATAGCCTAACAGCAATTGAAATTAAATACTTAAAGGAAAAATTTTTACATTTAAACTCACAAAAGAAATTTGATATTGTTTTTAATTCCCATTCTCAAGTGCGTAATAGGGTTACATATTGGTTTCATAAACCGGATAGTACAAGTATAAATAAAGAATTACACAAAAAACAGTTATTACTTGGTTATCTTGGCACTGATGATAAATATTTTTATCCGCCATTTGATCAATTTTCATATATCAAACCAAGATATATTGAAGGGCAAAATTGGCTAATTAATGGAGATACCACTGTTGCATTAACTTTTGAAACAAGTTATGGATATTATTTAGATGGTTTTTACGGTGAAAAAGTTGATATCAAAAATATAAATAAAATTGCAAAAAACATTTTATACTCTTTTAACGATTATTTAATGATACCTAACAAGCACCGTTTTGTCATTGACAATGATACTACTAATGGTATCAATAATTACAAATATTATTATTTTGGGAAAAATTACTTACTAAAAAATAAAGGCGATAAGGTAACATATAATTTATCTGAAAATTTAACTGGAAATTATAAAATTTATAAATGGGATGTTGATAAAAATGGTTTTTATAAATGGATATTTAAACAAAAAATTGCCCTAAAAAATGGCAATCAAACGATTACTTTTAATGTAAAAGATGATAATGAATTTTGGGATGCGATTTTACTTGTAAAAAATTAAAATTCTAAATTATGCAGGATATTTAGCAACAAAGTTCCAACCTGATTTAATGTTTCTTTTGATATATTCGAAATATCATCCTTCATAGTATGCCAGTAGTGCCTTCTTGGATTGTTATCCTGATGTCCAATCAAACTTGCGTCTATTATGTCAATGGATTTAATTCCTACTCTATTTAATGGTAAATGGTCATCAATAATTTCTTGTCCGATATCATCAACAAAGCAAGTTAGATTTAGCTCCCTGGCTCTATTCCATACTAAATTAGTGAAATCTTCTGTGTATTGAAGTGAAAATTTTTCCTTCTTAAAAACAGCTTCTTCATCTCCCACCATATCGAGCAGTATTGCGTATTTATAAATTTCCGGATTTTCTAAAGATGTAGCAAAGTACTGAGAACCTAAACAATAGTTTTCAATATCAAGTTTTCCGCCATAATCTTCGCCATCAAAAAATATAATATCAATGCCGTAATTTAAATTTAAATTTTTTATATGGCTTGCAATTTCCAGAAGTACAGCAACGCCACTTGCACCATCATTAGCTGCAGGAATGGGTTTGTTGTGATTATCTGGATTTTCATCTTCATCTGCCCAGGGGCGACTATCCCAGTGTGCACACAAAATAATTCTTTTATTGCTTTCTGGATTAAATTTTGCAATTATATTTGATAAATTTAGCTTAGTGCCTTTAATGGTTATATTAAAATCTTGAGTACTTACATCATTGGTATATTTTTTAAGTTCATCTATTAAATAATTTTTGCAGTTTAATGCAGATAAAGAATTAGGAACTCGAGGTCCAAAACTCAATTGTTTTTGAATATAATTATAAGCATTATCTGAGTTAAAAGTTACTAGAACACTATTATTATTTAACTTTAAATTAGTTTCAGTATTATCAATTGCTTGATTTTCGCTATGGCAACCGATAATAAAAAGCATATTTAAAAGAAATATTTTAATCATCTTTTTGTGTGCTATCTTCATACATTCTCTCAATGAGTGGTCTATATTTTTCTTCGATAACTTTTCTTTTAACTTTTAATGTAGGTGTTAATTCACCAGTTTCAATAGAAAGAGGTCTATCTAAAAGAGTAAATCTTCTAATTTTTTCATAATTTGCTAAGTTTCGTTGAATGCCAGCAAATTCTTTTTCAAGCAATTTGTAAATTTGATCATTATTAACGAGGTCGGAATTATCTTTGTATTTGATATTATTAGAATCAGCATATTCTTTAAGGGATTCGAAATCAGGGACAACAATAGCAGTTAAATACATTCTTTTATCGCCAATAATAATAAATTGGTCAACATATTTACATTGTAAAAACAAGCTTTCAATAGGAGTAGGAGCGACATATTTACCAGTTGATGTTTTGAATAAATTTTTCTTTCTATCAGTAATTCTTAGGAAGCCATCCGCATCAAATTCTCCTATGTCACCTGTGTGGAACCAACCATCTTTTAATACTTCGGCAGTTTCTTTTGGATTTTTGTAGTAACCTTGCATAACGCAATCACTTTTTGTAAGAATTTCGCCATCAGGGGCTATTTTAACTTCCACGCCAGGCCAAATTTTCCCAACTGTTCCAAATTTATAATCATCTTCTCTGTTGCAAGCAATAACTGGAGAGGTTTCTGTTAATCCATAACCTTCGAGTATTAAAATATCAAAAGCTTCGAAAAACTCTGCTAAATTTGGAGCTAAAGCGGCACCGCCAGAGACGAAATATCTTAAGTTTCCGCCGGTTAAATTTTTGATTTTATCAAGAATTAATTTTTTTGCTAATTTATATTCGGCCAATAATTTAAGTGAAACGCTATCTTTCTTTTTTGCTGCTTTATAAGCCATACCAGTTTCTACAGCCCATTTGAAGAGTTTCTTTTTGGTAGGTGATTGCTTTTCTAAATTTTTTTGAATTCTTGAATATATTCTTTCAAAAAGTCTTGGAACGGTTGTTATTACAGTTGGTTTTACTTCGACCATATTAGTTTGAACTTTTTCGATAGATTCTGCCATATAATATTCAACGCCGGCGCCCCAGCAAGCATAATAGCCAGTACTTCTTTCATAAATGTGGCACAATGGTAAAAATGATAAAATTTTATCTTGTGGTGTAATATATAAGGCTTGCAAAGTAGCATTTACATTAGATATAATATTTTTGTGAGTTAGAACAACTCCTTTAGGTTCTCCAGTTGTTCCAGATGTATAGATAATTGTTGCTATATCATTTTCTGTGATTGTTGATATTTTTTCTTTTACAAAATTTGGGTTTTCTGAATATAATTTTTCTCCATTTTTTATGATATCGGATAAAGAGTATAAATTAGATATGCTTTCGTCTTTATCTTTTTCGTTGAAAATAATGATGTATTTAAGATATTTTAAATTATCTTGTATTTTAAGAATTTTATTTAACTGAAATTTATTGGATACTGCAATTGCTTTAGCTTCGGAGTTATTAAGAATAAACTCAACTGAATCGGCTGTATTAATGGGATACATAGGAATATCAATGATACCGGTAGTAATACAAGCATAATCAAGAAAAATCCACTCGGGGCGATTTTCGGAAAGTATGGCAATTTTATCACCTTTTTGTATACCTAAGTTATATAGTCCACAAGCTAATTTTTCGACATAATCTTTGAATTGTTCGAAACTTATACCAACATATTTATTGTCAACTTTATGTTGTATAATCGGTCGATTTGCTGTTTTGCCAAAGTCATAAACTAATGTTGTGTAAATATCACAGATAGTTTTATAGTGGTTCAATGCAGGCATAAGTTCTCCTTGTTTTATTCATAAATAATTGCACTTAAATAACCAACGACACGAGAGGTATCGTGGTTGACATCTGATGAATAAGACCTATGAGTTACACGGATTTTTGCATCTTTATTATCTTCAAGGGCTTTGAGCAAAGCGACAACTCCGCCGCCGCCACAAGCTTCGGATCTTTTATATTCTAATGAAAGTTGTAGCCCATCTGGGTCCCAATTGGTTACATATAAATCAAAATAATCGTCAATTATTTCAGCTTGTTTTCTGTTATAAAAGTGAGAAAGATCTGTACTTGCCACAATAAGGGTTTCATCATTAATAACTTGTTTTAAATCATCAGCTAGTTTGTAAACAAATTCACGGTTTTGATTTCCTATTACAAGAGGAACTAATGAAAATTCTCCAATTGCATATTGTAAAAAAGGTAATTGTACTTCTAAAGCGTGCTCTTCAACCATATGGCCGTGTGTCGATTTTTTTACTACGCCGGAAAGTTCAGTGAGCTTTTCGATAATTTCCTTATTTAGTGGTATATTCCCAAAAGGTGCTTCGTAAAAATCGCCACTAAAAGCGGAAACAAATTCAAAATAATCATAGTGAGAAGGCGATAATACTATTACAGTTTTATATTTTTTGCCCAGAATATATTTATAGGCATAGGCCGCAGTGTTGCCGGAATAAATATATCCTGCGTGAGGCGCTATAATACCTAAAATCTTATTAGGTTCAAAATCGGTTATAGCTTGAGAAAAATATTTATCGAGATCTTTTCTTAAATGATCTCTTTTACTGTAAAAAGCTCCTTCTACGGCTAATGGTCTTATCATATTTTTAGCTCTAATTGGTTATCAAAGATAAGAAAAATTTTTGAAAAAATAATAAAATAATTAAAGTTAAATTCAATATATGATTATTTTTGAGGGGGAACTGTGCATTTAGTAGATTATTCAATTGTGGGAATTTATCTAATCTCTGTAGTAGCACTTGGGTTTTATTTTCAAAAAAAGGCATCTAAAAATATCGAAGCATATTTTCTTGGGGATAAAAATTTGCCGTGGTGGGCTTTGGGTGCATCAGGAATGGCATCAAATGTAGATCTTTCGGGTACTATGATTCTTACCGCACTAATTTTTGCATTAGGAACAAAAGGATTTTTTATTGAAATTCGTGGCGGCTTAGTTTTAATTATGGCTTTTTTTATGATATTTATGGGAAAATGGAATAGAAGATCTCAGTGTATGACAGTTGCTGAGTGGATGAAATTCCGCTTTGGCGATAATGAACAAGGAAAAATTGCAAGACTTATCAGCGCTGTTGCAAATATAGTTTTTGCTATAGGAACTATTAGTTATTTTGCGATTGGTGGCGGAAAATTCTTTTCGGAGTTTTTTGGTATTGATGAGCAAACAGGAACTATAATTTTGATTTTAATAACTACAGTTTATACAATGGCAAGTGGATTATATGGCGTAGTCTGGACTGATGTTTTTCAGGGCTTTTTGATTTTTATAGGTGTTATTGTTGTTGTTTATATCGCTCTTACAACGGTAAATTTGCCGGATGTATTTTATGTATCTATGCCAATTGCGGGTTGTTTTCAAAAAGTTGCAGTAAATTACAAGGAGTGGAGTTCAATTTTGCCGCCACTCAATTTAAATTTAACAGGAGATTATTCGATTTATAATTTATTCGGTTTTACAATTTTATTATATTTAATAAAAACAATGCTGGAAGGATTTAGTGGCTCAGGAGGATATATCACACAAAGATACTTTGCCGCCAAAAATGATAGAGATGCAGGTTTACTTTCTCTATTTTGGATTGTTCTTTTATCTTTAAGATGGCCATTAATTGCATCGTTTGCTGTTTTGGGTATTCATTATGGAATAAATCATAATATTATAAATGATCCGGAACTTGTTGTACCGGTTGTAATTAAAACATATTTGCCGCCATTTTTTAAAGGAGTGATGATAACTGGTTTTTTAGCTGCTGCTATGTCAACTTTTACATCTGTAATTAATGCGGCTGCGGCCTATTGGGTTAAAGATATATATCTGGAAATTATAAATAAAAATGCGTCCAGTAAATTGCAAGTGATACATAGTAAAGTAGCATCTGTGGTAATTGTGATATTGGGCGTTTTATTTGCATCTACTTTGAAAAGTATTAATGAAATTTGGGGATGGTTAAGTTTAGGGCTGGGAGCGGGGCTGGCATTACCATTGGTTTTAAGGTGGTTTTGGTGGAGATTTAACGGCTACGGTTTTGCTTTCGGAACACTTTCCGGTATGATTGCTGCAATTTTTTTAAAAATGTTTAACGATAATGCTTCTGAAACTGTTTATTTTTTCATTCCTATAACTTTTTCTTTGATAGGATGTGTTGCAGGAACTTTACTAACAAGAACAATTGAAACCAGTGTTTTGATAAATTTTTATACACAAACAAAACCATTTGGTTTTGGTCTCCGATAAGAAAACTAGTTGATGATGATAAATTAAAAGGAATTAAATCTGAAAATAGAATAGATATAATATCAATTATGATTGCAATTCCCTGGCAATTTTTCCTTTTTATGCTGGGACTTATGATAGTCCTTAAACGATGGGATAATGTTTTAATTCTTACTGTTTTAGTTTTTGTTTTATCGTTATTATTATATTTTAACTGGTTTAAGTATTTATCGGCAGAGGGCAGGGGATAAAAATAATAGTTAACTTATTATTTAATTCTCTAGTTAGAATGCATTTATTAATTTAATTTCCAAATCTTAAAAATTATCTATCTGCTCACTAAAATAGCATCTTATTTATATAAGTAAAATAATAATTTTAACTAATTTTATCGATTTTCTTTAGACTTTTTCAACCGGTCAACTTCGCTTCAAATAATTTCGGTTGAAATCAGACAAGGGTAATAAATTTGTCATTACCATTTGCCTTGGTAGAATAAGAATTTGACAATTAGTTTCAACATCACTCTAATTATTCTATTCGACTTTCGCTATTCGACTTTCGACAAAATCTGACAATATTGACAAATTAAAAATATCTATATCATAAAATCTAAACATACAACATCAATCCTTAATTAGAACTGATGAAGTTGATGCTATCCGTTGGAGCAGATAGACTTTAATTGTGTTTATTTAAAATATTGCATATTGTAAAATATATTATTTCTCCTTTAATTTATAAATTACAATAACTTAATGTAATAAAAATATTAAAAAAAATTCAAATAATATTATAAAAAAAATAATGGTTGCTGTGATATTTACCAGACATAATCACCACAAGAAACTTAGGGCATAAAGATTACTATGTATTTAGCCATGAACTCCACGAATTGGCATGCCTTCTGTCTGAATACGATGGTTATCAACTCAAGGTCATCTCTATACGATGACTACGCCATCACTCGATGACCGCGAGTAGCGTCACCTGGTCGTCGAGTGTTCCGAGCGAAGCGAGGAAAGTATCGAGACGATGGTTTTTTAAATTTCGTGTGTTTTAATTTGTCACGATTAGTGAAATTTGTGGCTACTATTATTTACCGAAATATTGACTAAATTTCTATTCTACTTATTTATCAACTTAAAATAATTCTGGATAAGCTTTAAATATTCTTCGTTGTAGCCTTCTCTTATCAAGTTATCAATACTATTGTTATTGGTAGGTTGATTATTCTCATAAAATTTAAGTTTATTTTGTGAGCCCTTGTATTTTTGTTGTGAAAGTTCTTTTTCTCTTTTCTCTTCATAATCTCTATCGTTAATAGATTTAGTAGCATCCAGCATACGCGAAAGAATTCTTTCTTGCTTTTGAACTAATTTGTCGTCAAATTTATTAGATCTCATATCATTAATAACTTCTTGAATTTCATTGGCTAATTTATCCAGATTAGAGGGTAATTTTTTACTTTGTCCGGTAGATTTAGCTTCCTGTTGCATTTGTTCTAAAGATTTTCTAATAATTTCTTGTTGTTGTTGCAATCTCCTTGCAAGTTGTAATTGTTCTTGAGAAAGTTGTTGCCCAGAAGCTAATTGTTGAGTTAATTGGTTAATTTGCATTTGTTGTTGAATCATTTGCTGGAATTGTTGCATTAAAGACATAGAGCCGGCGCCACCGCTCTGTCCTTGTGCCATATTTTTCAAAGTATTGGACATAAGTTTAGCAAGTTCATTCAAATTCTTGATTACCTGATTCTGGCTTAAAGTTGAATTATAAGCATTAACATTACTCAAATAATTTATAGAGTTCTGCATTTCACGTAAAGCGTTACCGAGCAAATTAGCAACTTCTGGAGTTATCATAAAGCTTTTTTGAGCTAATTCGTTCATTATATTATAAGTTCTATTCAAATTTTCCTGAATATTATATTGTTCAATAGCTAAGTTGCTGAATTGCGTATAATCATTTCTGGAGTTATTAGTTTTGTTTCTAAGTTTTTCCTGGTCTTTGGAAATATCAATCAAATTATTGATAATTTTAAGCATTTTATTAACAGTTTCCTGTTGATTTTTTTGCATCATCTGTTGTTTTAAGGATGATAGCCCTTTTTGCAAGTTGGATAAATTATTATTCAAATTAGATTGAGAATTTTTAGCTTGTTGTGAATTTCCAGTCTGCATCGAAGAAATAGCTTGTGAGATTAGATTTTCGTTATCATCTGGATTATTTTTATCCAGCAGTTCGCCAAGTTCTTTATTTGGCAGGTCGTTAAATTCTTTCATTTTATTCTTTAAGTTATCAAGCTGTTTATTAAGCTCTTTAATTTGTTGTTGAAGTTCTTTTTGTTGTTTAAGAATTTCATCCTTATTAGCAGCATTTTCTAAATTATTATTTAAATTATTCAATTGTTCTTTAAGGTTTTCAATACGCTTATTTATTTCATCGAATTTCTGTTCAATTTGAATTCGTTTCAAAAGGTTAAGCGTTCTTTCGATACTTTTTTTGAACATTTCTTCGTTGAATTCAAAATTTTTCAGTTCATTTTGAACTTGTTGCCTATTTAAGTTTTCAAGAGATTTTTGCATTCTTTCGAGTACTTTGCGATACTCTTCACTGGTAAATTCTTTCATAAGTTCTTGCAATTCAAGATATTTTTCCAATGTTTCTTTGGAAAGTAGATTATTTTCGAGAGAATTATTTTTGATATCGGAAAATTCTTTTTTTAGTTCCTGCACTTTTTGCTGTAATTTTTCATACTTTTCAATAGTTTTTTGTAGTTTTTCTTTTTCTTGCCAGGTAAGTTCAGGTTTATCCTGTTTTAATTCCTTTTTGATTTTGTTGAGTTCTTCTTTAATTTCGTTGAATTCTTTAATAGTATTTTCAATTTTACGCTGGAATTGATTCAAATCCTGTTGATTTTCTGTAAAAATTTCATCGATGTCTGGAACTTTGATAGTATAAAGAGAAGATTTAGTGGATTTGAAACCGCTAATTGCATCATTATCAAACACTTCAAAATAAAAAGTTACTTCTTCACCTGGCACTAAGGCAAGTTTGCTAAAATTCCAGATATAATTTATAGTTTGGCTGTTTAAATCATTATTAATAGGTATTTCAATAGACGAAAAATTGCTTTGACCAGATGTATATTTAGAAACCGTTACTTTGTAATTAATGGTTAATTTGCTAAGTCCGTAGTCATCGCTAACATCGAGTAAGCATTCGAGTCTATTATTTGAGATTTTGTTGTGAGTATATTTAGGTAAAATTACATTAAGCGTTGGGGGCTCATCCTGTAAAACTTTAATTTTATATTCAACTGGCTTATTAGGTATATTATAAGTGCTTGTTAAATTGATGCTATAAATCAAATCGCTGTAGATATTTAAATTACCAATAGCTTTATTTCCTTGTACAGACATATCAAATAATTTTGCAGGAGTTTTAATAAACGCATTATTAATTTGCTCAGATGCTAAAATATCAAAAGTAAGTTTAGATCCTTTAGGAACTGTGATATTACCATTATCAATTTCTTTGTATTCAGATATTTTTGTATAAGCAGGGGGCTTGATGTTTATGACAGATTTTGTTATTAGTGGTTCGTTGACAATTTTTACATCGTATTTATCACTTTTAACATTATTGTATTCGAAAAAGAAAGTAAAATCGATATCAGGATTTTTTAAGTTAAAAAATAATGTATCATTTTTGATATTTCTTATTTGATAATCAACAAAATCTGGTTGATTGATTTTTTTTACAACAAATTTAACTGGTTTGAAAAATGTAGTAAGATATTTGTGTGATAGATTATCATAAACTTTCAAGATAACTTGATAATTTTCGCCATATTTGAGAATTTTATCGGATTTGAGAATAACAAATTTATATTTTTCGATATTATAAGATTTATCACTATAGTGTATGATGCGTTTAAAACCATCTTGAAAAGATGTAAAAGACAAAATAAAAGCTATAAAAAATACAGAAATAAATACATAAAATTCTTTTTGAATTTGATAAAACTTTATAAGATTTGCAGGCTCTATTTTTTCGAATTTATTAATGATAAGTTTAAGATTTTCGTTAATTAAGGAATTTTCCGGATTTTTTTGATAAAGTTGTAATGCATTACCAATTCTATCTTTGATATCATCGTAAAAAAATCCAATTTCATAAGCAAGCTGATGTAAATCAAATTTAAAAACTCTGATTAAATATTTTACTGCAAAAATTAAAATGAGTAAAAGATAAATAAAAACAATTGAAATAAGTGAATAATAAAGATACTCACGAATATTTTTGTGAAAGAAGAAAATATTTTCAAATGTGATAATTAGTAGGAATAACGCTAAAAAAATAGTAGTAAGTATAAAATTAACTTTTAAGAATGCAAAAAGATTCTTTTTATTATTGTATTTAATGATTTTATTAGTAAGCTGTGATATCATAACCAGCAAAAATTATTACATTTCTAAATATAACAAAAGTTGATAAAAAATTAAAAAAATTATCAATGATGGAAAAATTTAGCAAGACCACCTTCTGCAGTTTCTCTATAAGGAGAAGGTAAATCTTTTCCAGTTTCAACCATAACTTGAATAATTTTATCGAAAGAAACTCTATGCTTGCCATCAGAAAACAGAGCGTAATCAGCCGCATTTAATGCTTTGGAAGCAGCAAAAACATTTCTTTCAATGCAAGGAATTTGAACAAGTCCGTTTACAGGATCGCAAGTAAGGCCTAAATTATGTTCGAGTCCCATTTCAGCAGCGTATTCAATTTGAAAAATTGTTCCGCCCATAAGTTGAGAGGCAGCGGCAGCAGCCATAGAACAAGCTGTTCCAACTTCGCCCTGACATCCAACTTCGGCACCAGATATTGAACCATTGTGCTTAACAATATTGCCAACTAAACCTGCAGTTGCTAAAGCACGAATTATAGCATCTTCCGAAAGATTTAAATTATCCTGAACATATTTTAAAACAGCAGGTAAAATACCACAAGAACCGCAAGTAGGAGCAGTAACAACAATTCCGCCTGTTGCATTTTCTTCACTTACAGCTAGTGCATAAGAAGTAAGAGTTCCAAACCTGTTCAAATGCGGCCCGGTAATTTTAGACTTAATGTGAAATTGATAAGATTTTCTTTGCAATCCTAAACCGCCAGGTATAACGCCTTCTTTTTTCAAACCATTTTCAATTGCTTGTAACATAGTGCGATATATTTCACGCAAAAATCCCCAGATTTCTTTCCCTTCGTATAATTCAACATACTCCCACAAAGAATAGCCATTTTTTTCGCAAAATTCCAGAATATCGTCCATTTTTTGCAAAGGATAGATTGAGTTAGATGCTAAATTTTCGCCTTCTTCAACAATTTTCCCGCCGCCAACACTATAAACTTTATATTCACCAATTTTTTCATCATTTTTAAATGCTTCAAAAAGCATTCCGTTAGGATGAAAAGATGGGATAATATCTGCACGCCATATAATTTCAGTTGTAGTAGGATATAAAGAGTTGATAATAGCCTTATCTGTAAAGTGTCCTTTACCAGTTGCTGCAAGGCTACCATAAAGAGTTACAACAATTTTATCCGCATTGTAAAATTTCTTTTTGAAATTTTGAGCTGCTTTAGCTGGCCCCATAGTATGGCTTGAGGATGGTCCAAAACCTATTTTGTATAATTCTTTGATAGTTTCCATATCTTCAAACTTATTTAATTTGTAAAATTAAATATAATAATTTATATTTAAATTCTATAATTTTGTTAACTAAAGGATATTAAAATGGAAAACGAAAAGAAGCAAAGTAATTTTATTCGTGAAATTATTGATGAAGATTTAAAAAAAGGAAAAAATAACGGTAGAGTTCATACAAGATTTCCCCCAGAGCCTAATGGTTATTTACACATTGGCCACGCAAAATCTATTTGCTTAAACTTCGGAATTGCAAGAGATTATAACGGTAAGTGTAATTTAAGATTCGATGATACAAATCCTACCAAAGAAGATGTTGAATATGTAGAATCCATAAAAGAAGATATAAAATGGCTAGGATTTCAGTGGGATAATGAATTTTATGCATCCGATTACTTTGAACAATTATACGAATGGGCAGAGTATCTTATCAAAAAAGGAAAAGCTTATGTTTGTGATCTTTCTCCTGAACAGGTAAGAGAGTATCGTGGAACACCTACAGAACCTGGTAAAGAAAGTCCTTATAGAAATAGATCTGTTGAAGAAAATCTTGACCTTTTCCGTAGAATGAGAGCAGGTGAATTTCCAGAAGGTTCTAAAACTCTTCGTGCTAAAATTGATATGGCATCACCAAATTTAAATATGCGTGATCCGGTTATGTATAGAATTATCTATGCAGAACATCACAGAACAGGTAATAAATGGTGTATCTACCCAATGTATGATTGGGCTCACGGGCAATCTGATGCTATAGAAGGAATCACACATTCTATTTGCACCCTTGAATTTGAAAATCACAGACTACTTTACGATTGGTTCCTTGATAATATTCCAGTTGAGCATCATCCACAACAGATTGAATTTGCAAGACTAAATTTAAATTACACTGTAATGAGTAAAAGAAAACTCTTACAACTTGTTACAGAAGGTTATGTGGATGGTTGGGATGACCCAAGAATGCCCACTATTTCAGGGCTAAGAAGAAGAGGTTATACACCTGAGTCTATTAGAAATTTTGCTGATATGATTGGTGTTGCTAAAAGAGATAATATCATTGATATGTCTTTATTAGAATATTGTATTCGTGAAGATTTGAATAAAAGAGCTCAAAGAGCTTTTGCTGTTCTTAATCCTGTTAAAGTGATTATTGATAATTTACCAGATAATCATATAGAATATCTTGAAGCCGTAAATAACCCGGAAGATCCTGAAAGCGGTAAAAGAAAAATTCCTTTTACAAAAGAACTTTATATAGAACAAGATGATTTTATGGAAAATCCACCTGATAAATATTTTAGATTAACACCTAATCAGGAAGTTAGATTAAAATATGCTTATATTATCAAGTTCAAAAGTTTAGTAAAAGATCCTACAACAGGAGAAATATTAGAAATTCATTGCGAATATGACCCTGATACAAAAAGTGGTGAAAACAAAAGCAATAAAAAAGTAAAAGCAGCTATTCATTGGCTCTCTGCTAATCATTGTGCAGACGCAGAAATAAGATTGTATGATAGGCTCTTTAAAGTTGAAAATCCAGATGATGTTGAAGAAGGCAAAACATTTTTAGATTATTTAAACCCAGATTCATTAAAAGTTATCAAAAATGCAAAAGTTGAGCCTTGGATAAAAGATGCTAAAATTTTCGATAAATACCAGTTTGAAAGACTTGGATATTTTAGTATTGATAAATATTCCACAAGCGATAATCTTATAATAAATAGAACTGTTACTTTAAAAGATACCTGGGCAAAAATTCAAAATAAAAATAAATAGGAGTTTTTTATGTTCAACAGGATGATTGTAAAAATATTTTTGGTAGTTATTATTGGTAATTTGTTTGCGCAAAAATCAAAAAATGATGATATTATTATTAAATTTGCAAAAAATCAAGTTACAGTTAAAGAAGTTAAAGAACAATTACAAAAAACTCCTAACTATCAGAAATATAAAGACTCTATAAATTTTATCAATAACTATCTTGAAGCTTATGCATTATTTAAAATGAGATTATGGGAAGGTTACGAAAAAGGTTATGATAAAGATCCTAATATCGTAGAAGAATTTAACGAATACAAAAAACGAATAGCAGAAGAAAGATTTAAACTTAAATATTTGATAGAGCCCGGTAGCAAAAAATTGTATGATGAAAGAAAATATGAGTATAGAATTAGCTTAATATTAGTCAATAGAGATACTCTAACAGATGCTCAAATAGATAAAATTAACAATGAAATTCAACTTAAACTAAAAAAGGGCGTTCCTTTTGAACAATTAGTTCAGGAATATTGTAAACATCCTTATCTATTACAACATAAAGGGGATATTGGATATACAGTAATTGGTCAAAATCCACCTGAAGCTGATGAATTAGTTGTCAATATGAAAGTAGGCGAAGTTACTTCCAAACCTTTAGTTTTACCTTATGGAATTTATTGGTTAAAACTTACAGAAAAGAAACCAAGAGTAGAAAGCATAAGAGCTAGCCATATTTTAATAGTTCCAGATTTTGCTAATGATAGTAACGATACATTAAAGGCTCTTGAATTTGCTAATGCTATACGAGATTCAATTATTAAAGGATTGGTAACATTTGAAGAAATGGCACAAAGACACTCTAAAGATCCTGGTTCTAAAATGCGAGGAGGTGATCTTGGATTTTTTGGTCGTGGGGCAATGGTTAAAGAATTTGAAGATGCAGCTTATAATTTAGCTAAAGGGGAAATTTCGCCAGTAGTTAAATCTCAATTTGGCTTTCATATTATAAAATTAACAGATATCAAACCTATAAAATCATTTGAAGAAGATAGAGAAAACATTAGAAAGTTATATCAGAGACTTGGCTATGAGAGAGATTATGATAAATTAAAAGATGCTACTTTGAAAAAATTCGGCTATCAAGAAAATTTCAGAGAAATTTCAAAATTATTCATCGAAAAAGATACTGTTAAAGCATATGATTATGATAAATCAAATTTGAAAAAGAACTCCGGAAATGTTGTTTTATTTACATTAAATAAAGTAAAATATACAGTAGACTCCGTTTATAACTTTATTAAAAACAGCGAAGATAATCAATATGATGCTATAAATGATGCAATGCTTAAAAAAGCCATAAAACTCTATACTAATAGATTATTTGAAAATATAATGATTAAAGAAGTTGAAAAAAGTGACGAAATGTATAAATCTTTAATGAATGATTTCTTAAATGGATTGATTGTATTTAAAGTTTTAGAAAATGAGGTATGGAATAAAATTAATTTAGATAGTGTAAAACTTTATAATTACTATGAACAAGTTAAAGATCAATATTTAACAAATAATCAAGTTAATTTTAGCGAAATCTATACTAAAGACTCAACTATTGCTGCAGATATTATGTATTTAATAAATGCAGGCGTTGAATTTGATTCTCTTGCGAGATACTCTGAAAAAGATTTAATGAGAAAAAAATTTGGCAACTATGGATTTGTTGATGAAAATCATAATGAAGTATCAAAATTTGCTTTTAATAATATGAACGAAGGAGAAAAAACACTGTATTCAAGAGACGGCTATGGCTATGCAATATTAAAATGTATTAAAAAGGACCCAAAAAGAATTAAAACTTTTGAAGAGGCTAAACCAGAAATTTCTGCTAGATTGCAGGATCTCGAACAAAAAAGACTTGAAAATGAATTAAATGAATATCTTAAAAACAAATATCAACCACAAATATTATTTGAAAAAGTTAACCTACTTTTCAAATAAAATAGTATATTTATTTATCATTTTAATTGTTAACTCTTGCAATAACAAACAACCTATAAAAGAGGAATACGTTGCAAGAGTTAACGATTCTTTTTTATATAAAAAGCAACTTAAATTTTTAAGCGATGATAAATTCATTCGAAACGATTTGATCTATGATTGGATTGATAATGAAATATTGTATCAGGAAGCATTAAAATTAAAAATTATTCCTAATGATGAATATGACTTTATTGTTGAAAACACAAAAAAAAGATTAGCAGCTGGATATTTAATTGATAAAATTATTAATGATAGTCTTAAAAACTATAAAATAAATGATGAAGCTATTTATAATTATTATTTAAACAACAAAAAAGAGTTTGTTGCTAATCAAAAAATTTATGAAGTGATAATTTCTAATTTTAATGATATAAATGAAGCAAAAGAATTTATAAAAAAATTTGATAATACTAAACTTGATAATTACGATAAACTATACTTTGAAGAAAGTGAATTGTTACCTAATATTAAAATGTTATTCGAAAATACTCAAAAAAACAATTTAACAAAAATAATCAAAATGGGAAACAATTATAAAGTTTATTATATTTATGATATAATTGAGCCTAATACTGTAAAAAAATTTCAAATTGTAAGAAATCAAGCGAAAGAAATTTATCTTTATTATTTGAAAAAAAAGATAATTGATAGTTATATAAAAAATTTGTATTCAAAAAATACTATAGAACTTAAAATAATACCAGGAAATTAAATGAAAAAAATTGTAATAACCTTGTTCTTGATAATAACATCTCTGTATGCACAAAAAGATATTGATAAAATAATTGCGATAGTAGGCACAGAAATTATCACAAAAGGTGAAGTAGAGCTACAAAGATTATATTATGCTTATCAAAAAGGAATTAATCCTAATGACCCGAATTTAAGAAAACTAGTTTTAAATAGTTTAATTGAAGAAAAACTAATATATAACCAGGCCCAACTTGATTCCATTATTGTAACTGAAGATGAAGTAAATAAACAAGTTGAATATCAGTTACAGAATTTTATCAAGCAAGTTGGTTCTAAAGAAAGGCTCGAACAAATTTATAAAATGTCCTATGAAAAAATAAAAAAAGAGTTAAAGGTAAATGCCAGAAAAAATATAATGGCACAAAAAGTTCAGGAAAAACGCTTTGGAAATAGAGAAATAACCAGACGAGAAGTTGTAGAGTTTTTTTATGATAACAGAGATTCTTTGCCGATTGTTCCTACAAAATATCATATTGCTCATATTTTTATAATGCCAAAGATTGAAAAAGAAAGTAAAAGGAATGTTTATAATTTTGCTTCTAAGTTATTAGATTCGTTAAAAAATGGTGCTAGTTTCGAAGAACTTGCCAGAAAGTATTCCCAGCATAAAGAAAGTGCTAAAGATGGCGGTGACCTTGGATATATTTCCAGAGGCGGTTTTTTACCTGAATTTGAAGCTGTGGCATTTGCTCTACAGATAGGAAAAATTTCTAAAATTGTTGAAACGCCACTCGGTTATCATATAATAAAATTATTAGATAGAAAAGGCGAAAAAATAAGAGTTGCACAAATTTTATTGAGATTCCAGAGTGAACAAAATGTTGATAGTGTTAGCGTTCGCTTTTTAAGAGGTATTAAAGATAGCATCGAAAATGGTGTAAATAGTTTTGAATATTATGCAAATAAATATAGCGAAGATAAGGAAAGCAATAAATTTGGTGGTGATTTAGGTAAATTCGATCAATCTCAAATTGAACCCCAGTTATTTGCTGCTTTACAAAATTTAAAAGTGAGAGAAATTACAAATCCATTGAAACTTACGCTCAGTGGCGATAAATATGGTTATCATATAGTTAAATTAATAAATATTATTCCAGAGCACTTTCCAGATTTAGAAAAAGATTATGATGAAATTAAACAAGCTGCAGAATTTAGTATTCGAAATAAAGCTTATCAAGAATGGATTGAAGAATTAAAAACTAAAATATTTTTACAAATAAATGAATAAGGAGCTAATGTGAGCATTTCAAACGAAGTTGAAATGATTCAAGAATTAAATAGTAAATTAAAACAGCTAAAAGCTGAAATCTCAAAGGTAATTGTTGGGCAAGATGATATTATTGAAGGTATATTACTTTCTCTTTTGACAAAAGGTCATTCTCTTTTGATAGGCGTTCCAGGATTGGCTAAAACTTTAATTATTAAAACATTAGCTGAAGCATTGGGATTAAGTTTTAATCGAATCCAATTTACACCAGATTTAATGCCCGCTGATATTACCGGTGCTGAAATATTGGATGAAGATCCTATTACAAAAAAGAAAGGCTTTAGATTTATTACAGGTCCAATCTTTGCAAATATCATTCTTGCCGATGAAATAAATAGAACTCCCCCAAAAACACAAGCTGCGCTTTTGGAAGCAATGCAGGAATATAAGGTTACAAATGCAGGAACAACTTATAATTTACCACAACCTTTTTTTGTATTAGCAACGCAAAATCCTATTGAGCAGGAAGGAACTTATCCATTGCCTGAAGCACAATTGGATAGATTTATGTTTTGTCTTAAAGTCAATTATCCATCTTACGAGGAAGAGTGTAAAATTGTAGAACAAACAAATATCCGTGAAAGTGTTACATTGAAAAAAGTATTAAACGCTGTTGAAATTATAAACTATCAAAATTTAATTAATAATATCCCTGTTGCAGAAAATGTTATAAAATATGCAGTAGAAAAAGTAAGATTAACAAGACCAGAATTTAACAAAGATGATAGAATTATATCCGAAAATGTTCGTTGGGGAGCTGGACCAAGAGCTAGTATTTTCCTTGTGAATGCAGCTAAAGCATTAGCTGTTATTAACAATGAACTTACACCATCAATTGAACATGTCCAAAAAGTTGCAAACATTGTATTAAGACATAGGATAATTCTTAATTTCAATGCAGAAGCAGAAGGTGTTACAACTGAAAGTATTATTAAGTATTTATTCAAATAATAAAGGTGATATATGAAAAAATTCAAAATCTTAGCAATTTCTGTATTAGTTGTTATTGCTAATATTGCTTTGGGACAAACTTTTACTAATAATAATTTCGTTGTGGGTGCTAATAACAATAAAATGGCAAGTAGTGAAGATGATTATAAAATTAAAATGTTTTTAGAAAGAGCAACTCTTTCAAACAAAACTTTTACACGTAAAGAATTACAAAAAATAGCAATGGAATATAATATTGATTACGATAAATTATATAAAGCTTATCTTGATAAAGAACTTGAAAAAAGAAGAATGACAAGAGAAGATGCTGAAAGAATGGCTAACGGTTATGGACTTACTTTTGATGAATTTGTAGATAAATATCTTCTTGTTGCAGATGGTAAACCATTTGATGCAAAACAATTTGATGTTGCTATCAAAAAGCAGCAAGATAAAGCAGATAAACAAACTACTAAGATTGTTGATACTAGTACAACAAAAGATAAAATTATAACTGAAAAAACTACTGATGTGTTAGAACACTTTGGCTATAAAATATTTAAAGATAAAACATTAGATTTCGAGCCTGCACAGGTTGGGGCTATTGATCCTGGTTATATTATCGGTCCCGGTGATGTATTAAGGTTTTATATGTGGGGAGATGCCGAGTATCAGGGAGAATTTACAGTTGATAATCAAGGTAATATATTTATCCCAAACGCGGGTCAGGTTTTTGTGAGTGGTATACAATACTCCGATCTGCAAAAAAAACTTACTAATTATTTATCTAAATTTTTCTCAGGTTTAAAAAGTGACCCCCCTACAACGTTCATAGATGTAAGTATTGCAAAATTAAAACCTATTAGAATTTTTATAATGGGTGATGTTGAAAAACCAGGTGCTTATAATATTTCAAGTTTTGGAACTGTATTTAATGCATTGTATGCTGTGGGAGGTCCTTTAACTACAGGTTCTTTAAGAGATATTAGAGTAATTAGAAATAAAAAGGTTGTAGCTACAGTTGATTTATATGATTATTTGTTAAAAGGGCAATTAGTTGGTGATGTAAGATTACAAAACAATGATATTGTTTTTGTGCCTACTAAGGCTAAAACTATTGCTATTAAAGGTGAAGTTAATAGACCTGCCATATACGAGTTGAAAAAAGAAGAGAATATGCGAAAATTAATTGAGTTTGCTGGAGGTCTAAAAGCTACTGCTTATACTAATAGAGTTCAAGTAGATAGAATTATTCCTTTCGAACAAAGAACAGATGCAGCAATCAATAGAAAAATTCAGGATGTTGATTTAAATCCTATTATCACTCAAAAAGTAGCAGATTTCCAATTATTTGATGGAGATACAATTACAATATATCCGGTTCTAAATAAAATTACTAATTTTGTTGCTATTGAAGGTTCTGTTTATAGACCTGGTATTTATGAATATAAAAAAGGAATGCGATTAGTTGATGTTATTAAAAAAGCTAGTGGTGTTTTACCAGAAACATATTTCTCTAAAGCAGATATTATCAGAACAAAAGATGATGATACTAAAGAATTTATAAGCGTGAATCTTGCAAATGCTCTTGATGGAGTTAAAGAAGATAACATTGAACTCAAACCAAAAGATGAAATTAAAATTTATTCTACTTATGATTTAGTAGATAAAAAATATGTTTACATTGAAGGATATGTTAAAAATGCTTTAAAATTGCCTTATGCAGATAGCTTAAGTTTATATGATCTTGTATTCAGAGCAGGAGGTTTACAAGACCCACTTTTCAGAGCTAAAGCTTATTTGCAAAGAGGTGACATTATTAGAGTTAATCCTGATGGTATTACAACTTCTGTTATTCCTTTTAACTTAGAAGAATTATTAAACAAAAAAACTGTCAATATTCAACTAAAGCCAGAGGATAAAATCATTATTTACAAAGCAGATGTTGATAAAATTATTGATAAATGGGTAGTTATATCCGGAGAAGTAAAAAATCCAGGCACTTACAAACTTGATGCAAATATGACAATTAGTGATCTTATTCTCAGAGCTGGTGGTTTTACTGAAAAAGCTCAAAGAGATAAAGCAGTTATTGCAAGATATAAAATTAATGGCTATCCAGAACCACAGTTAGCTGAAGTGTTTGAAATTAATTTACCAATTACTTTAGATAGAAATGGAAATTTGGATACTACTAATAATAAATTTAAATTACAACATAAAGACCATATTACAATAAAATATAATTCAAACTACAGAGAACCAAGATATGTAAAAATTTATGGTGAAGTAAAATCTCCAGGTGTTTATGCATTACCATACTTAAATTACAAATTAAGCGAGTTGATTACTGAGGCAGAAGGTCCAACTCAAGAAGCATTTTTGTTCGGTGCACAATATTATAGAATGGGCGAAAAATTATCAATAGATTTAGAAAAACTTGTAAAAAATAAAAATGAAGATTATGATATAATATTGAAAGAGGGAGATTCAATTTATATTCCAAGAAGGCCGGGTGTTGTATTGGTTACTGGTGAAGTAAATAACCCAGGTTTGCTTAAATTTATTGAAGGTGATGATGTAATGGATTATATCGATAGAGCTGGTGGGCTAACTGATAATGCAAATTATGCAATATTATATAAAGCAAATGGTGAATCTAGAAGAGTTAATTTTGGTTTCCTGAGGGCTAATCCAAGAGTTCCTGAGGGTTCTATTATAACAGTAACTAAAATACCACCACCTGAGCCTAAAGAAGATGTTGATTTAGCTGCTGCTATAAAAGATGTTCTAGCTATTTTGAGTAGTGCTGTTACAATTATTGTACTTGCTAAATCTATCAAATAAGAGGTATTAATGGAAGTTAAAAATATAAAAAATACCGAGAATATTGTAGAAGACGAAATTTCTATTACTGATATAATTAAAAAAATTAAAAACTTTTATCGTGAATTATTAACAAAAAAGAAACAAATAATCATTGTTAATTCCATCTTTTTTATTGCTATTGTTGCTTACTCGCTAATATTTATGAAAAATTACTACACAAGTACTATAGAAATTTTTCCTGAAACAAAAAGTAGTGCTTCTGGGTTAGCATCACTGGCTGCACTTGCTGGTGTTAGTATTCCCACAGGAGGTGGTACAAATATTGATCTATTTGAAAAAATTATTAAAAGCGAAACTGTTTTAAGTAAATTAGGTGAAATGAAATTTTACTCTAAAGAAAAAAAAGATAGTATAAATTTATATGATTATTTTGAAATAGAATTGGATAGCAAATTACCAAAAGATGAAGCAAAACGAAAAAGATTTTTAGAACTATATGAAGTATTAGATCAACAAATTCAGACAGAAATAGATAAAAAAACTCGTGTATTAGCTTTATCTGTTACACTTAATGATCCTAAACTTTCTGCTGATGTTGCAAATGCATTAATTTATTTATTGGATGAATATATTAGAACAGAACGAAAATCATATGCTTCTAATACAAGGGTTTATGTTGAAAAAAGATTTAATGAAGTTAAGGATTCTCTTACTTATTTTGAAAATCTTTTAGTTAAATTCAGAGAAAGAAATATTATTACAAGATCTCCAGAATTAGCTATGACAGAAGGCAGAATAAGAAGGCAAATTGAAATTCTCCAAGGAATTTATCTTGAATTAACTAAACAAATAGAACTTGCTAAAATAGAAGAAATTAAAGATATACCAGTAGTAAATGTAAAAGAATTTGCTAATGAGCCTGTAAAAAAAGCTGGTCCTAAGAGAGCAAGAATTATTTTGGTTTTGCAATTTGTATTTTTCTTTTTTACTATTGGATATTTTGGCTTTAAAGATAAAATAGTAAATTATTTAAATTCTATTGAATAGCGTCTTAAATTATTGGAGTTATTGTGAATAAAAATATGTTAATTCGTATTCTTGTTTCAATTATTGCAATTCCGGCGATACTGTTCATTATATATTTAGGAAAATTGCCATTTTTATTTTTTGTTTCAGTAATTGCAATAATTTCACTTAATGAATTTTATTCTTTTATAAAACAAAAGAATATACAACCCCAATTAATTATTGGAAATATGAGTGCCGTAATAATATTATTTAATACTTACTATCATTTTATCGATTTACGTATTTTATTATTGGGAATCGTATTTATATTATCACTAATCGAATTATTTAGAAATAAAAATTCAAGTATATATAACCTGGGTGGTTCTCTTATTGGAATATTTTATATTGTGTTTTTCTTAAGCTCTTTAATTAATATTAGAGAATTTGATAGTATAAACTATGAAAAAGGCGGATTATTAATTTTATCTATGATTATTACAATATGGTCGTGTGATAGTGCAGCTTATTTTGGCGGAATTTCATGTGGAAAGCACAAACTTTTTCCACGGGTTAGCCCCAAAAAATCATGGGAAGGCTCAATATTTGGATTTGTATTCTCTATTATTGCAATGATAATTCTACAAAAATTTGTAATCGATTTTATTACATTACAACAAGCTGTAATTATGGGCGCAATTATTGGTATTTTTGCTCAAATTGGGGATTTAATTGAATCATTATTTAAAAGAGATGCTGGTGTGAAAGATTCATCAAATCTTATACCTGGTCATGGTGGTTTTTTTGATAGGTTTGATTCTTTGATTTTCATTTCTCCTATAATAGAAATTATCATAAAATTACTAAATATATGAAAGGATAAAAGTTGAGTAATAGCAAAATACATTTAACATCTTTAGGGTGTGCTAAAAATCTTGTCGATAGTGAAAAAATTTTAGGATTGCTTTCCAATAATAATTTTGATATTGTTGATAATATAAAAAAAGCAGATATTGAAATTATTAATACGTGTGGTTTTGTACTTGATGCTAAAAAGGAATCAATTGATGAAATTATGAATGCAATAGAACTGAAAATGAACGGTAATTTAAAGAAAGTGATTGTTGTTGGATGTCTAAGCCAGAGATATAAAGAAGAATTAGAAAAAGAAATTCCAGAAGTCGATGTTTTTTTTGGTACGGAAGCATATTATGATATTATTAAATACTTAAACTCATCTACATATAGTGATTATTTATTCCAAAGAAAGAAATTATCAGAAAAACATTATTCATATTTGAAAATATCAGAAGGTTGCGACCACAAATGCGCTTTTTGTGCAATACCTTTAATTAGAGGAAAACACCGTTCTGTACCAATTGAAAATTTAATTGAAGAAACAAAAATCTTGGCTAACAACGGTACTAAGGAGCTTTTAGTAGTTGCCCAGGATACTACATATTATGGATATGATCTTTACAAAAAAAGAAAAATAAGTTATCTTTTGAATAAGCTCTCAGAAGTTGAAGGTATAGAATGGATAAAATTATTTTATACTTATCCAACTAACTTTCCAAAAGATTTATTGAAAACAATTGCAGAAAACCCTAAAATAAATAAATATATTGATATACCACTGCAACATATTTCTGATAATATGCTAAAGGCTATGAAAAGAGGAATATCTAAGGCGCAAATTATTGATTTGATAAATGAAATAAGAGATACTATTCCTGAAGTAGTTATAAGATCTACATTTATAGTGGGTTTCCCAGATGAAACAGAAGATGATTTTAATGAATTGATGGAATTTATTGAAAATTATAAATTAGATAATGTTGGATTTTTTAGGTATTCCCATGAAGAGGGCACAACAGCCTGGAAAAAAACAGATAATATAGACGATGAAACAAAATTTTCTCGATATATTTCATTAATGGAATTACAGCGTGAAATTGCACTTGAAAAAAATAGAAAATATATTGGAAAAAAAGTAAAAGTTCTATACGATGAGAAAATTGATGGTGAAAAAATCGCAAGAACCAGTTGGCAAGCACCAGAAGTAGATCCTGTTACTTTGTTAGATGATGATAAAAAATTATATAAAGGTAAATTTTACGATGTTGAAATCATTGATGTTCAGGATTATGATTTAATTGCAAAAATTTTATAATTTATCTTGACAAATTGATATATAAATATTATATTACAACTTTGAAATGAAACAAAATAAAATTTATTATTTGTTATTAATAATTGTAAGTTTAATTTATTGGTTATTTGCAGTTATCATTGTAAAAAAAAATAATTTTAACTCAGTTTATTTTACATCTTTTGTAGGTGCCTTTTTAATTAATATGCTAGATGTTATAAATGGATTATGGATAGAAAAATTATTTAATGCTAAGAATCTAATGGTAAACGTATTTGGTACTATGCTTGTAAAGATGCTTCTTTATTTATTTTTTGTTGTGCTGATTTTAATTTTTTTTAATATTGATAAATTAATATTTGTTTTATCTCTTTTTATTTTGTATTTTATAGTTTTGGCAATTAAAGTTTCAGTAATACATTTGCAAAAAAAAATGGAATGAAAAATGTATTTTACAAATGAAGCAGTAGCAAGTAAAGCATCTGATACAAGTTGGATTATGCATCATATTTACGATGCATATGAATTGGAGTTTGATTTAATCTTCACACAAATTAAAATACATTTACCTGTTTTCCATTTTAATCTTTTTGGTTATCCACTTGAAATAGGTATATCTAAACATGTAATATTTATGTGGATAGCAGCTGTAATTATTTTATATTCCTTCATAAAATTAGCTAATCATTATAAAAAAGATAGAGTTCCTAAAGGATTTGGAACTTTATTAGAAGTTCTAATTGTATTTGTTAGGGACGAAATTGCTAAGCCAACTATTGGTAAAGGTTACGAAAAATTTTTACCTTATTTACTTACTGCATTTTTCTTTATTATGACCAGTAATTATTTAGGCTTAATTCCATATTCTGCAACAGTTACAAGTAGTATATCTGTTACTGCAACCTTAGCTGTGTTTACATTTTTAGTTATGTTGATAGGTGGAATTTCGAAAAATGGTTTCTTTGGATATTTTAAAGGATTACTTCCGCATGGTTTACCAAGTTGGTTAATTCCAATTATGTTTGTTGTAGAATTACTTTCATTATTTACAAAACCTTTTGCTTTGGCTATACGTCTTTTTGCTAATATGACCGCTGGTCACGTTGTAATTCTTTCATTATTTGGATTGATATTTATAACCAAAATGATAATATTTGCTCCTGTTTCAGTTGCGTTTTCATTATTTATATATACATTGGAATTATTAGTTTGTATATTGCAAGCATATATCTTTACATTGTTATCGTCATTATTTATAGGCATGTCTGTCCATCAAGAACATTAAACTTATTTCTAGGAGGAATAATGGAACTTATTGCTGCATATCTTGCTGCTGGTTTAGGCGCTGGTTTAACCATTATTGGTGGCGCATTTGGTATTGGTAAATTAGCTTCTTCAGCTATGGAAGCAAGTGGAAGACAACCAGAAGCTGCTGGTGATATTAGAACTTCCATGATTATTGCTGCTGGTCTTATTGAAGGTATTTCACTTTTCGCACTTGTGATTTGTATCTTATTAGCAATTAAATAAGTTATTAGAGACGGGAAACCGTCTCTAATATACTTTTGCAAGTGTAAAAAATAATTTCAAGGTAAAATTATGTATAAAATATATTTTTTGCTATCAACTTCTCATGGAGAAGGGCCTGTAGCACAAGGTAGTTTATTGGAAGTTAATTATGGTTTGATTTTCTTCACCATTTTAACTTTTTTGATATTGCTTTTTATTTTAAAAAAGTTTGCTTGGAGACCTATTCTAACTGCATTAGAGGATAGAGAAAAATTTATCAAGGATTCTCTTGAAAAAGCTGAAAAAGCTCAGAAAGATGCTGAGGAGTTAGCTAAAAAGAATCAAGAAATAATGAATAATGCTCAAGCGGAAGTTGCTAAAATTGTTGCTGATGGGAAAAAATATGCCGAAGAATTAAGAGAAAAGTTAGTACAAGAAGCAAAAGCTGAAGCTGAAAAAATTAAAGAAAATGCTAAAGTTGAAGCAGAAAAAATTAAACAAGAAGTTTATTTGCAACTTAAATCTGAAATGGTAGATATTGTTGTCAATGCCACTGAAAAATTCCTAAAAGAGCAAGTTGATAAAGAAAAACACAAAGATATTATTAATAAATATATTGATAACATTAACTAAGAATTTGTCATGAAAAACACAACAGTTGCAATTCGTTATGCAAAAGCATATTTTGAAAATTGTATGAGTAATAACACTATCGAGAACTCATACATTGATATTTTAATTATTAAAGATGCTCTCAACCAATCTCGTGAATTAAAATCTGTTCTTTCAAATCCCATTATCAAAATGGATAAGAAAAAAGAAATTATTAGTGAATTATTTAAAGATAGAGTTTCAGAAGATACTATTAAATTTTTATTTTTTGTCGTAGAACAAAATAGAATTGATATATTGTATATAATTTTGGATAAATATTGTGAATTATATTATGAGTATAAAAATATTCTCAATGTTGAAGTGTGTTCTTATATTGAATTAACTGAAGAACAAAAATCTAAAATTATAAATAAAATCAAAGAAATTACTAAAAAAAATATACAAGCTGTATTTAAAGTTGATACTAATACTCAGGGTGGTTTTGTATTATATTTTAATGATTTAGTTTATGATTATTCTTTTAAAAAACAAATCAACAAACTACGAGCTGAGTTATTAAAGTAATAAATAAGAAAAATCAAGCTCTGTAGTTATGTGCAGAGCTTTTTTTTTGTGATTTAATTTAAAAATATTAAAAAAAATTTATAAATTTAAAAGTTAAATTGAGGGAATTATGGTAATTATATTAGAAAAAAATGCAACGCAACAACAAATAAATAATATAAAACAACATTTATTAGATTTTGGCTTTCAAGTTCATGAATCTAAAGGGGTAGAACAAACAGTTCTTGGAGCAATAGGTGTTAAACCTGATTTCGATATAAGAAAAGTTAAAATTTTAGATGGGGTTCATGATGTTTATCGTGTAACAGAACCATATAAACAAGCAAGCAGAAGTTTCCATCCAGAAAATACTATTATCGAATTGAATAATAATATAAGAATAGGTGATTCCCAACAGGTTGTTATGATGGCCGGTCCTTGTTCAGTAGAAAGCGAAGAGCAAATTTTGAAGCTTGCTAAGATAGTAAGTGAAAATGGAGTAAAAATTCTAAGAGGTGGTGCTTTTAAACCGCGTACTTCACCGTATTCATTTCAGGGATTAGGAGTTGAAGGTTTAAAAATGATGAGAAAAGCCGCTGATGAATATGGTTTAGCAGTAATTACAGAAGTTATGGAAATTGGACAAATTGATGATGTTGTTAAATATGCTGATATATTACAAATTGGTGCGAGAAACATGCAAAACTTTCCTTTGCTTAAAGAATTGGGTAAAGTTGAAAAACCTATAATGTTAAAAAGAGGTCTTGCTGCTACTATCGAAGAATGGTTAATGTCAGCAGAGTATATATTGGCAAATGGGAACCCTAAAGTAATGCTATGTGAAAGAGGTATTAGAACTTTTGAAAATTATACAAGAAATACATTTGATGTTTCTGCTATTCCTGTAGTACATAAAAGAAGTCATTTGCCAGTTATTGCAGATCCATCACATGCAACTGGATATAGAGACCAGGTAATACCAATCGCAAGAGCTGCTGTTGCTGCTGGTGCTGATGGAGTTATTGTTGAAATACATTACGATCCGGAAAAAGCTTTTTCTGATGGTCCACAAGCTTTAACTCCTGATCAATTTACTAATATGATGAAAGAAATTAGAGTAATAGCTGATGCAATCGGAAGAAAAATTTCTTAAAATAGGTATAATAGGACTCGGTTTAATTGGCGGTTCTATTGCTAAAGGAATTAAAGCAGCTAATAATAATATTATAATATCAGCCTTCGATAAACCTGAAGTTTTATCGAAGGCTTTAAGTGAAAAAATTATCAATGTAGCTTTAAGTAATTATCTTGAAATTGTTGATTGTAATATTATTTTTTTGTGTCTTCCTATCGAAATATCTATCAAAGTATTTGATGATTTAATACCACACCTTAAAGAAAATACAATTATTACGGATGTATGTGGTGTTAAATATCCATTCCATAAGGTTTGGGATGAAAAAGCAACAAAAGGATGTTATATTGGTGGACACCCAATGACAGGCAAAGAAAAAGGTGGTTATGATAATTCGGATCCGCTTCTTTTTGAAAATTCTGTCTTTATTCTTACTAAATCTAAAAATGTTAAAGCTGAGCATGTTAATACCCTTTCTAATATTATTAAAAATTTAGGTGCTAGAATTCGTTTTTTAGATCCTAAACTGCATGATAAAGTTGTTGCATATGTTTCGCATCTGCCACAATTATTAGCGATATCACTTGTAAATAATTTGCCATCAAATGAACATAATATAAATTTTCTTGATTTTGCAGCTGGAGGTTTTAGAGATATGACAAGAATTGCTTCCAGTAGTTATGATATATGGAAAAATGTTATATCATTCAATAAAGATGAAATAATTTATTCATTAAATGATTTAAAAAATCATATTGAAAATATTATCAAAGATATCGAAAATGATAACGTCGACAATTTGAATAATAAATTTCTTTCAGCTGCTATAAAAAGGGATTCTATTCCTAAAAATAATAAAGGTTTCTTATCTCCTATATATGATATCCTGGTATATGTAAAAGATGAACCAGGAGTAATAAGCAAAATATCTACTGCATTATTTGAGCTAAATATAAATATTAAGGATATAGAGCTATTAAAAATTAGAGAAGGGGATGGTGGAACGTTTAGACTAGCCTTCGATTCTGAAGAAGATGCATCGAACGCAAAAAAAATTATGCAAAAATTAGGATATAGGGTAAACTAATGATTTTTCAGAAAGAAATTGTTTTAAAATCTAGAAACAAAGGCTTCCACCTGATTACTAATGAAATTTTATCCAACTTGCCTGAATTAAAAAATTATGATAAAGGAATTTGTAATTTATTTTTGTTACATACATCTGCATCATTAACAATTAATGAAAATTGCGATCCTGATGTAAGAAGTGATTTAAATAAACATTTTGATAAACTAGCACCAGAAAATCAACCTTATTATGATCATACACTTGAAGGTAGTGATGATATTCCAGCACATATCAAAACATCTCTAACTGGCGTTAGTTTAAATATACCTATAAAGAATGGAAATCTTGCATTGGGAACATGGCAAGGTATTTATTTATGTGAACATCGTTATAGAGGTGGTAATCGTAAATTGTTAGTTACAATAATAGGTAAGTAATTAATTAAACAAATTTAAGGGGTTAAAAATGGAATACCGTATCGAAAAAGACACAATGGGCGAACTTCAAGTACCAGCTGACAAATACTGGGGATGTCAAACTCAAAGATCTTTGATGAATTTCAAAATTGGTGGAGATAAATTCCCACGTGAATTTATTAGAGCTTTGGGTGTATTAAAAAAAGCTGCTGCAATGGCTAACAAAGAATTAGGTGTCTTAGCACCTGAAAAAGCTGATTTAATTATGAGAGCAGCAGACGAAGTAATAGAAGGTAAACTCGATGCACATTTCCCACTTGTTGTTTGGCAGACAGGTTCTGGTACACAAACAAACATGAATGCAAACGAAGTAATCGCTAATAGAGCAATTGAAATGGCTGGTGGAGTTTTAGGAAGCCAAAATCCTATTCATCCAAATGATGATGTTAATAAATCTCAATCTTCAAATGATACTTTCCCAACAGCTATGCATATTGCTGCTGTTGAGCAGATTCATAAAAGATTATTGCCAATGTTAAACAAATTGAAAGATGCTTTAGAAGTAAAAAGTAAAGAATTCAATGATATTATCAAAATTGGTAGAACTCACTTAATGGATGCAACTCCTTTAACATTGGGACAAGAATTTTCTGGTTATGTACAAATGTTAAACAATTCTATCGAAAGAGTTAATGCTGCACTTCCAAGATTATATGAGTTAGCATTAGGCGGTACAGCTGTTGGAACAGGCTTAAATACTCATCCACAATTTGCTGTTAAGTCTGCTGAAAAAATTGCTGAAATTACAGGATTACCTTTCGTAACAGCAAGAAATAAATTTGAAGCTCTTGCTACTCATGATGCTTTAGTTGAATTCCATGGTGTTCTCAAAACTATTTCTGCATCTCTTATGAAAATTGCTAACGATATCAGATGGATGGGTTCTGGTCCTAGATGTGGCATTGGTGAATTAGCATTACCAGAAAATGAACCAGGTAGCTCTATAATGCCAGGTAAAGTTAATCCTACACAAAGTGAAGCTATGACAATGGTGTGTGCACAAGTCTTTGGTAATGATGTTGCTGTAAATTTTGGTGGGGCTAGTGGAAATTTTGAATTGAATGTATTTAAACCTGTTATAATTTTCAATGTGCTTAATTCAATTAGATTAATTTCTGACGCTTGTGAAAGTTTTACTGATAATTGTGTAGTTGGTATTCAACCAAGAAAAGAAAATATTGCTCATCACCTTGAAAACTCTTTAATGCTTGTTACTGCATTAAATCCTCATATTGGTTATTATAAAGCAGCTGAAATTGCTAAAAAAGCTCATAAAGAAAATAAAACACTCCGACAAGCAGCAATTGAATTAGGATATTTAACAAACGAACAATTTGATGAATGGGTAAGACCTGAGAAAATGATAGGTCCAAATCTTAAATAAAAATAAAAGGGGCTAACAAAAAGCCCCTTTTTTATTTATTGTGCAAGTGATTTCAATATTTGTTTTAAAAGATTATAATATCTTTGTACAGATGGTATATTTAATTTTTCATCAGTTGAATGTACATTATGCATTGTTGGACCGAATGAAATCATATCCATTCCTGGATATTTAGCACCAATAATTCCACATTCTAAGCCCGCATGGATAGCTTCAATTTTAGGTTCTGAATTTTCTAGTTCTTTATAGCATTTAACAGCAGTTTTTAATACTTCTGAATCTAAATTAGGTTGCCATGCTGGATAACCATCACCAACAAGTAGTTCGCAACCCGCAAGTTCAAAAATAGATCTTACACATGAGAAAATATAATATTTTGCAGGTTCAACAGAACTTCTTTGGCTTGTACCAATTATAATTTTTTCATTATTAGATACAACTGTTGCTAAATTGGTTGATGTTTCTACAAGGCCAGATATATCTGGGCTCATCGATATAACACCGTGTGGTAAAGCTAACAATATTCTAACAATTTTTTGGGTTAATTCTTTTGTATATGCCTTTTTTGAGTTTTCAATTTTAGTGATTGAAACTTTTAAATCTCCATCATTTCTCTTATATTCCATAAGTGATTCTTTTTCGAATTCTTTTACAAGAGTATTAACAGTTTCTAAAGTATTTGCCTTAATGTGTAGTTTTACTTCAGCTTCTCTTGGAATTGCGTTATGTTTACTTCCACCTTGAATATCTGAAATGTAAAAATCTACGTTATTTATATATAGTTTATCCAACATTCTAGCTAAAAGTTTTATGGCATTTGCTCTACCAATTTTAATATCTAAGCCGGAATGACCACCTTTTAAGCCTGAAATCATCAAATCATAAGTTTCATATTCATCAGATAATTCAGTAAATTCTATTTTTAAAACACCTTTAGTATCCTGACCTCCAGCACAACCTACAAAGAATGTACCATGTTCTTCAGAATCAAGATTTAATAAAATTCTTCCTTTTACAAAATCAGGTTTAAGTACTTGTGCACCAGTTAATCCTGTTTCTTCATCAACAGTAAACAATAATTCAAGAGGACCATGTACGCTATCTTTATCAAAAGCAATAGCTATTGCAGATGCAACTCCAATTCCATTGTCAGCGCCTAAAGTAGTTCCTTTTGCTTTTACATATTCGCCGTCAATATAAACATTTATTGGTTGATTATCAAAATCAAAATCTACATCTTTATTCTTTTCACAAACCATATCCACATGACCTTGTAAAACAACTGTAGGATTATTTTCGTAACCTGGTGTTGCTGGAATTCTAAATACAATATTTCCAAGTTCATCTTCAGAAAAATCGATATTATTTTCTTTTGCTAAGTTTTTTAAATAATTTCTAACTTTTTCTTCTTTTTTGGAAGGTCTTGGTGTTTGTGTTAATTCATAAAAGAATTTCCAGACTAATGTTGGCTCTAAATTCCCTAGAGGTGATTGTTTAAAATCCATTTTAACTCCATATTTTTGTTTATTCAAGTTAATTATTAAAATATTTTAATCAATTTCTTAAATTAAGAAAAAAATTATTATATTTGCAAATTAAAAAGAAAAAAAATATGTATGAAGTCAGGCGTAAAGAACTTGTAAAACAATTATACGAAAAAGGTATAAAAGATACCAAAATACTCAAAGCTTTTTATGAAGTCGAAAGACATAAATTTGTTCAACCGACTTTCCAACATTTAGCATATGAAGATAATCCGCTTCCAATAATGTGCGGTCAAACTATTTCACAACCATATACGGTTGCATACATGACGCAACTTTTAAATATTAAAGAAGGAGAAAAAATATTAGAAATTGGTACTGGTTCTGGATATCAAGCTGCAATATTAGCTAAGCTAGGTGCAAGAGTTTTTACAATTGAGAGAATTTTAGATCTACAAATAGAAGCGCAAAAGAAATTTGATGAGTTAGCACTAAAAATACTTTGTAAATTCGGAGATGGTACTTTGGGGTGGGAAGAGTATGCTCCTTTTGATGGAATTATTGTTACTGCTGCAGCCCCTAAAATTCCCAATTCGCTTTTAATACAATTGACAATTGGTGGTCGGCTTATTATTCCTGTTGGCGATAGTAACTATCAGATAATGACAAAAGTTATTCGAATTGATGAAAATAGATATGAACAATATTCATACGATACTTTTAAATTTGTTCCTTTAATTGGTAAAGAGGCTTGGGAAAAGTAATCTATATAATTGGTCCTACAGCTTCTGGTAAAACAGATTTGTCTATAATTTTAGCTAAACACTTCAACACTGAAATTATTTCAGCAGATAGTCGCCAATGTTATAAATATCTTGATATAGGAACTGCAAAACCGACTAAACAGCAATTGCTTGAAATTAAGCATCACTTCATTGATACTTTTGACCCAACAGAAAGGTTTACTGCCGGAATGTTCCATAAACTTGCTTATGATAAAATTAATGAATTACATTATAATGGTAAAGTTCCTATTATTGTAGGTGGTTCTGGGCTTTATATTGATTCATTAATACATGGTTTGCAGGATTATTGCGATTTTGATGAAAATTTACGCAATAGATTACAAAGAGATCTCAAACTATATGGCGTTGAATACTTATACAATCAACTAAAGATAGTAGATGAAGAGTATTCTTTAAAAGTATCATCAAATGATTGGCGACGTATTTTAAGAGCATTGGAATTTTACTATTTAACTAATAAAAAATTTTCTGAAATTACAAATTTACCCAAAAATCAATTTTGTAATATCATTATAAATTTAGTTTGGGAAAGAGAGGAATTATACCAGAGAATTAACAAAAGAGTAGATTTAATGATGGAAATGGGGCTTGTTGAAGAGGTTCGTAATATTTTAAAGTTAGGTTATGATGAAAATATAAACTCCTTAAATACAGTAGGTTATAAAGAAATATTATCATATTTGAAAGGAAATATTAATTTAAGTGATGCTATAGAACTTATAAAAAAAAATACAAGGAATTATGCTAAAAAACAAATCACTTTTTTTAATAAATACAAAGAACAAGCTTTTAACTTTTCGCCTCAAATAGATAATATAGATAAATTAATAAATTTTGTAGAAGATAAGATTATTTCTTAGCTACCTTTACTCTAACAGAGCTCGTTATTTGATCATTATGTGTTCTTTTCCAAACCCTTAGAAAATCTAGTTCGTGTTTTGTAATTTCTGTATATGCTGAAATAAGTTTAATTCCACTATCGGTAATTATATCATCTAATACAATTAAACCTTCAACTAATTGATCTAAGTGACATTTGAAAATAAAACTATCTTTATCTTTTAAAATTTCACTTTTTTTCTGTGCTTCAGCTTCATCGATTAATGATTGTTGTTCTTCAAGTAATTGTTCTAGTGGACTTATGGTTTTTGAAGGCTGAGAAAAATCATATTTTTGTGATAATTCTACCGAAGATGCTGCACTAATATTATCAAGTATTGTTCTTATAATATCAGTATCATATTTAGTGCTTACCGTGCTCATACTTTTTAATAACATTTCAGTATTTTGACTTGCTGAACTTAATTTTATAACATCATACAAAATTCTTAACAATCTTGAGCCAAATGGAATAAATTTGCCATTAACAAAATCAAAACTAGGTTCTCCACTACCATCATAATTCTTTTGAAAATATTTTATGATTTTTGCTACCTGATCCAATTTGGGAATATTTTCTAACATTTTTGCTGCTAAAAGATGATGATTGTTAGCTGCAGGAATTTTACTAATTGCAACTAAACCATTTTTTTGTATTTGTGCTTGTATATCCGAAGGGAGAAGTGTTATTCCTAAATTTATTAATTTAGCTGCAAATTGAATTATTATTTTTTCTTCATTTGATATATTGTTAAAAAATGGTAAATAGTGATCTAATAATTTTGATAACTTTTCAGATTGTTGATACGCTTCGTTATTAACTTGACTTATAAAGTTACTAAATAAATTAACAATTCCGGATAATGTTCCTTCAAATAATTCATTTAATAATTGATTCTTATTATTTAATTCGATAAAAAGATATTTATTTTCTAAAACCAAATTATATTTTTCTATGTAATAGTTAATTTGTCTTATTAACTCAGCATTATTCCACGGTTTTTGTATATATTGACTTATACCACCTCTATTAATTGCTTCAAGTGCATCATTTAAATCACTATATCCAGTTACTAATAATCTTATAGTATCTGGGTGTATTTGTTTTACAATTTCTAAAACTTCACTTCCTGTTCTACCGTGCATTTTTTGATCTGAAAGTACTACTGCAAAAGGTCCGTGTTGTTTCAAGTAACTTTCAACTTGCATTGGATCATCTAATAAATGTAATTCAAAAGGCTGTTTTCTTAAAAGTGCTTTGAAAGCTTCAAGGAGTGTTCTTTCGTCGTCTATGTATAAGATTTTAGTATTTCTTATGAATTCATTGTTTACCATGATAAGTCCTAGCTAGAATTTTAAAAAATTATATTAGAATATAAATAAAATTTCTTATATTTGAAATATCAAAAAATAAATTTTTCAAAAATTATGCCATTAACACGTAGAATTATCAGAGAAACTGTATTATCTTTGCTTTATGCACATTATTTTAATAGTGAAAATTTTCTTGATTTTGCCAAAAAAGAACTTGATCAATTTGATGAACAATACAAAAATTATGGGAATAAATTACTAAATAAAACACTTTTACATGCTAAAGAGTATGATGAATTAATAAATAAAAAATTAGAAAAATGGGAAATTGATAGAGTTCCAATAATAGATAGATTAATCCTTAGAATGGGATTATGTGAATTTATGCATTTTGATGAAATACCGCCCAAAGTTACCATTAATGAGATGATAGAGCTTGCTAAAGAATATTCAAATAGCAAATCTTCAAAATTCGTTAATGGTATTCTTGATTCAGTCCTTTCAGATTTACAATCAGAAAACAAATTAAAAAAATCTGGTAGGGGATTGATTGAGCAATCCTACGAAAAAAATAGTTAATTCCTCAAAGTTCAACATATTGTCATGGGCATTATTTGATTTTGCTAATACTTCATTTTCCATTGTAGTTGTTACATTTGTTTTTGCCATATATTTTAAAGAAGTAGTTTGCAATTCTCAGCCTATTGGTGATTTCTATTGGAGTTTAGGAACATCAATATCTATGTTAATAGTTGCTTTGATAAGCCCTATTTTAGGAGCAATTGCAGACTTTAAGTCTCAAAAAAAATTATTTTTATTAATTTTTACATTTATTTGTATTATTTTTACTGGGCTATTATTTTTTGTTAGAACTGACGAAATAATAAAAGGTTTAATTTTTTTCATAATAGCTAATGTAGGATTTGAAGCTGGGCTTGTTTTTTATGATGCTTTCTTACCAGAAATAACTAAACCTTCAAACTTTGGTAGAGTTAGTGGTTATGGTTTTGCTTTTGGCTATCTTGGTTCTTTTGTAACTTTACTTTTTACTTATTATTTCATATCAATTGATAAAATTACCTATACTTTTCTTTTTACTTCAATATTTTTTACAGTTTTTGCACTACCTATTTTTCTTTTTCTAAAAGAAAATAAAAATATCGATACAGCTAATATATCTCCTGTTAAAATAGGTATTCAGAGAGTTTTGTGGACTTTTAAGCATCTAAAACAATTAAAAAATTTGGCTTTATTTTTAATTTCATTCTTTTTTTTCATCGAAGGAGTTAATACAGTTATTTATTTTGTTGGGAATTATGCTATGACAACTATGAATTTTTCTAAAGATGAATTATTATACTTTTTTTTAATAACTCAAATTACAGCTCTTTTGGGTGCAATTGGCTTTGGTATTATTGCTGATAGTATAGGGAAAAAAATAACATTATTAATAACTCTCGTCATATGGATCATGGTCATTAGTTTAGTATATATTTCAAATTCAAAATTTACATTTTATTTGATTGGTTCAATAGCAGGTAGTGTAATGGGTGCAACACAATCGGTAAGTAGAAGTTTAATGAGTGCACTTGTACCAGAAGACAAAAAAACGGAATTCTTCGGTTTTTATTCATTTTTTGGTAAAAGTTCTGCAATTATTGGACCTTTAACCTTTGGATATATTAGTTATATTACATCAAGCCAGAGATTTGCAATAATTTCTTTACTTACTTTTTTTATAATTGGAGGAATAATTCTACTTTTTGTGAAAGAGCATAATAATATTAGTGAAGAAAGTAATTTAAATATATAAATTAAGAAATTTTCTCTAAATCAAAATCAACGAAAAATGTACTACCTTTACCATATTCACTTTCAAAACCTACTTCAGCCCCCTGTACTTCAGCTAAAAGTTTAACTATTGAAAGACCTAATCCATGGCTACTTTCACCAGCTGTTGGTTTGGCACTTAATTTTTGAAATTTTTGAAATACTTTTGATTTTTCTTCTTCTAAAATACCAGGACCTTTATCTATTACAGCAATTCTTAATTTATTATCCAAAATCTGAGCTCTAATTTTAATTTGTGCACCTCGAGGGGAATATTTTATTGCATTTGAAATATAATTGTTGATAATTTCTGATGTTAAAAGAGGATCTATTTTAACAAGTAAATTTTCTGGTAAATTATTTTCAAAAATAATTTCTTGAGCTTTTTCATAGGCTATTTGTACATTTTGCGATACAATGTTGTTTATTAAAGATGTAATTGAAGTTTCGGTAATGTTTGGTTTTATCATACCACTTTCTAAGTGAGCCATTCTCAATAATTCAGAGACAAAAACTAATGTGCTATCTGCTGCTTCTTTAATATGTTTTGCATGTTCTAATACATATTCTTTATCATCATCAATATCTTCAAAAATATAAGAGGCAAAACTTTGGATTGCTCCTAATGGATTTTTTAAATCATGAGCAACAAGTCTTACAATTTCCGATTTCATTTTATTTGCTTCAATAGCTTTCTGCCTTTCAATTTCAGCTAATTGTTTTTGTTCTTCAGCAATTTTTAATGCTTTTTCTGCTTCTTGATATGCAAGTAGTGCTTTATCTTTTTCAGCTTTTAATTCAGCTGTTTTTTCTTCTACTAATTGTTGTAGCTTCTTTTCTTTTTCTAATTGTTTTTTAGTTCTAATTTTATCCCAAAAATAAATAATTCCAATAAAGAAAATAATTGTAAGTAATGTTATAAACCAGACTTTACGATAAAATACTCCTTCAACAATCAAATTAAATTTTTTATAAACTACATTTTTGTTACCATCTACTGTAAGTGATATTTCCAGTACGTAATTACCAGGTTTAAGATTAGTATATATAATATGTCCTTTTTTATCTGCAATATGCCAATCAGTTTCATTTGATAATTTATAATAAAGAATATAGTTATTAAAATTATTAAATATTATTGGATCTATAAAAATTTCAATTCTGTTATTATTATTCCATGGTAAAATAATATTTTCTTTGAAAAAATAAATATTATTATTTGCATAATAATTTCTTATGATAATTTTAGCTTTTGGCGGAAGAATAACCTTATTTTGGTCAAAACCTACAACACCATTTACATTTGCAAAAAATAAAAAATTATTGCTTTTTGCTGATGGGAAATTATAACCACCATTGAACTCTGAATTATCAATGCCATTATTTTGATTATATGATATTGAATTAACATAATTTATCTTACCATTAAAATAATCATTTAAATCTTGTTTACTTATTCTAAATAAACCAGTATTACAGCTGAACCAAAAATTATCTTCTGTCTCTTCAATTGCAAAAAATAATTCATTGAACAGACCGTTTTTACTCGATAAAATAGAATAGTTGTTATTGTTATATCTTACTAAGCCCTTACCTTCAATACATAACCAAAGATTATTAGAATTATCTATATATAATGCAACAACTGAATAATTTTCTTTTTTCCCGAATAGATTCGTTAGTGTATTATTTTTATATATCCATATACCTGTATTTTCTGTACCAATATAGATTGTACCGTTTTTGTCTCCAATTATATTGGTAATAATAAAATCACTAGCAATTTTATGTAATGATTTATTAGATAAATCATAATAAAAAAAGCTATAACCTGCGGAAATATAAATTCTATTGCTATGTTTACAATAATATAATGAACCAGCTTGTCTTATTCTGGGTATACTAATTTTTTCAGCTATATTAAAATCTTGATTTAAAACATAAATGCCATCATTTGTAGCAACCCAATAATTATTTTCTACCTTTATAATGGAATTTATAATATTACTTTCGCTATTAGGTAAATTAACTGTTTTTATATACTTACCTTTATTGTTATAAATTTCTATTCCATAACTATAAGTACCAGAAACCAAAAAATTATTATCAACAACAAAACTGAATACATTATGATTAACTTTACTTGTTGGGTTTTTGAAAGAGTAAAAATATGAATTTCTAAAGATTGTAACTTTATTCCCTAGTGGGCAAAACCAGATATTTTGTGCAAAATCTTCAAATATATATTGTATTTGATTTGATGATAAACCATTGGATACTGTAAATTTTGTTATATTATTGTTAATATCAATTTTATTAACACCATAATCTGTAGCAAGCCAAATATCATTATTTTGGGTTAATATAGCATGATTTATAGTGTTACTAGCAAGACCGTTAATTTTTGTCAAATGATTTATTTTACCATAATTATAATAATAAATACCATCATTAAAAGTTATGAAATAAGGATTATTTTTTCTAAAAAAAATATTTCTTACATATCGTATATTATAAATTTGTTGAATTTCTAGTTTTCCATTTTTATATATTGTCTTTAATACTTTGTTTGGTAATGATAAATATAAATAATTATTATCTATACAGAAACTTATAATTTCTTCATTTGAATTTAATAGATTTGATGGTTTAGCTTTATAATTTTCTATTGAATATAGTCCTTTATCAGTTGCTAAAAGTAGTAAATTATTATAATGTATAATATCATTAATGTAAGAAAAATTTTTATCAGTAATTAAAATTGATTTGAATTGATTGTTTTTAAAATAAACAGGTGGCACATAAGAAGAAATGAACCAGGTAATATTGTTGTTATCTTTATAAATTTTTTTTATATAGCGATTCAGTAACTCAGTACCTTGATAATTTGGGAGATCTAAAAAATCAAAACCGTTATATAAGATTAATCCTTCTTGTGTAGATATAAATAAATAGCCGTCTGGATGTTCTCCTATTGAATTAATTAATAAGTGCGGAAGACCTTCTTCAATGCCTAAATATTTTATTTGATAATTATTCTTATATATTGTTGAATCTATTGAAAAACTCGAGGAGTATAGTGCAAGATTTATTGTTATTAAAAATGTGAAAATATTTTTTGTTAACATTAAACATCCTATAAAGATAATATAATGTATGAAAATTTAAATTAAAATACAATATTTTATGTTATTTAGCAATAGAATTTTTTGCAAATTTTATTGAATATTTTATTGCCTGTACCATACTTTGGGGGTTTGCAATATTTTTATTAGTTATATCAAAAGCTGTACCATGATCAGGTGAAGTTCTAATGATCTTTAAACCAGCCGTATAATTAACCCCCTGGTCAAAATTTATTAACTTAAATGGAATTAAAACTTGGTCATGATAGTGACCAATTACAAAATCATATTTTAAGAATAACTTTTTTGCAAAAAAAGCATCTGGTACAAAAGGGCCGTAGACAAATTCTCTATATTTGGAATTTTCAAGGGATGGTTTTATAATTTCATTTTCTTCATTGCCTATTAACCCGTTTTCACCTGCATGAGGATTTAATCCTAATATTGCAACTTTTGGTGATAGGATATTCAGATATTTTTTTGCAGTGGTAACAACATTTTCAATAGTGAAGAAAAGTTTACCTTGAGTCAATTCTTTCGATACATTTTTTAACGGAATGTGAATTGTTGTAAGTGCAGCATTGAATTTCTTGGATAGGAAAGTCATTGTATATTTACTATTCTTTTCAAAATTTGCATAAATTTCAGTATGGCCAGGGAAATTTATTCCAGACAAGTTCAATGCTTCTTTTGATATCGGAGCCGTTGTTACCGCATCAATTTTGTTATTCTTGTAAAGTAAGTATGATGTTTCTATTGCTTTGTAAGATATTTCACCAGATATTTTTGAAGGTTTACCAAATTCAGTATCAATTTTACCAAGTGAAAAAATATAGTTATTGTTATCATTAATTTGCTCTATATCTGTTACTATTTTGAAATTATTAGGTAAATTTAGGATTTTACTGTAATATTCATAAATATTTTCCGGGACAATGAAAATAAATCTGATATTTTTTGTTTTTGAGAAGTAGTGAATTGCTTTTAATGCAATTTCAGGGCCTATACCATTGATATCACCACATGTAATTCCAATAGATAATTTTTTCATTTTGTTACCAGTTTAAAATTTCCTAATCCGCTATTATCTTCAAATGTAAAACTTTTTTTAATATTGTTATACTTCCAAATTTCTATTGTTTTTTTATTTGTAAGTAGAATTCTTTCCTTATTTGTTGGTGGTCCGTATAATATATATATTTTCCCCATATCAGTTTCAGAACCATCTTTAACAGAAAGTGTAGAAAAATTTTTTATTGAAAAATCAACTCTTCGATAAAATTCTTCAAGCATAGGATTAAAAGAAGTATTAGTATCATTATCATATTTTTTCCATGCTTGAAAAAATGAATATTTAATACTATCAGATTTAATTAATTTATCAATATCATCTTTGTTGAAAAGTAAAGAGAGTTTTTCAATTGCAAACGAAATATTTTTAAGTGATAAAGGTTTATTATACCAAAAAACATTGATATTTGTTGAGTTATTTTTTTGATCCTTAATATTTACAACACCTTCAAAAAATAATTGATTGAAATTTTTGATTAAATAATATCTATTATTGCTTTGTTGATTTGTTTGGATAATTAAAGATTTATTTTTTTCATTAATTTGATTATAAAGATAAATAATTGGTAAATTATTAAAAGTTATCAACTTATTACCTTGTTGAAGAGTAAGTGTATCACTAAAAAAAGTAGCGTCTAACAATAAATCATAACTATTAGCTGAGAAGGGAATTAAATTTCCAAGATTCGAAAGGATAAATAAACTATCAGATAATTTACCAACCAAAAATTTGCTAGGTGTTATTTTATAATCTATTTCTGATAAAGATGAATTATTTTGAGATAAAATTATTTTACAAAATTGTGCATTTTTTAAATTGTAATTATTAAAAAATAAATTGACAAAAAAATCATTTCTGGTTTGATAATTTTCATTTTCTAAATGCAAAACATTTTCTTTTGATAAAGATAAAATTTGTTCTTTTTTAAAATTTTGAAATATAAGCTCTAAACTATAATTAGCAATATAGGTATCAGCAACTTTGTTAAAAATTAAATAATTAGCAGGGAAATGAACTGTGATATATGTAGTAGAATCATTAAAAAAGAGAAAATTTAAAAAAAATCCTTTATTGCTGATATTTGTTAAATTCTTTGATTGAGGAAAAACAAATGTGCAATATAGGATTATTGAAAAAAAAATTTTTATAAAATAATTCATAATTATGAATTCATATTTTGTAAAAACTCTTTATTATTTTTTGTAAGTCTCATTTTATCAATGAGGAATTCAATTCTTTCAACAACGTCTAACTCTGCAAGATATTTTCTTAATATCCAAACTTTGTTAAGTTCTTCAACATCAAGCAATAGATCTTCTTTACGAGTACCGGATTTATTAATATCAATTGCAGGGAATATTCTACGATCACTAATTTCTCTATTAAGAACAATTTCCTGGTTACCAGTACCTTTGAATTCTTCAAAAATTACTTCATCCATACGGCTACCAGTTTCAATGAGGGCAGTAGCTATAATAGTTAAAGATCCACCTTCTTCTGTGGCTCTAGCAGCACCAAAAAATCTTTTGGGTTTGTGTAATGCATTAGCATCAACACCTCCAGAAAGAATTTTACCACTATGTGGAACAGTTGTGTTATATGCACGAGCAAGACGAGTGATACTATCAAGAAGAATTACAACATCTTTACCAACTTCAACTAATCTCTTGGCTTTTTCAATTACCATATTAGCAACCTGGGTGTGTCTTTCGGCTGGTTCATCAAATGTAGAACTGATTACTTCCACTCTATCTTTATTCTCATGAGTTTTAACATTACGTTCCATATCGGTAACTTCTTCGGGGCGTTCATCAATAAGTAATATAATTAAATGAGTTTCTGGATGATTTCTAATAATAGCATTAGCTATTTTTTGTAACAACACAGTTTTGCCAGCTTTAGGAGGTGAAACAATTAAGCCTCTTTGACCTTTTCCTATAGGTGCAATTAAATTTATTATTCTTGTAGAGAGTTCACCAGGAGTAGTTTCTAAATTAAATTTTTTAGTAGGATAAACAGGAGTAAGGTTATCAAACAAAGTTCTATCTTTAATTCTTTCTGGATCAATTCCGTTAACGGATTCAACTCTAAGTAAAGCAAAAAATCTTTCGCCTTCTTTGGGTGGTCGAACTTGTCCACTAACAGTATCACCTGTTCTAAGTCCAAATTTTTTTATTTGTGAAGGAGAAATATATATATCATCAGGAGATTGTAAATAGTTATAATCTATAGAGCGTAAAAAGCCATAACCATCAGGATGCACTTCCAAAACACCTTTAGAAAAGGCGAGACCATCCTTTTTAGTTTGAGCCTCTAAAATTGCATAAATTAATTCTTGTTTCCTTAATTCTCGATATCCTGTTAGTCCTAATTCTTTTGCAATGTTATATAAATCTACTACTTTTTTTGATTGTAGATCTGAAATATCCATCTTGTTATAAGAACCATTTGTAGAATTTAAATTATCCATATTGATTTTATGCTCCTGGATTAAGTTTTGATGAACTGATGTTTTTTGAAATTATTTGTGTAATTAATTGTGGTCCAAAATGCGGCCATCGTGGTATAACAAATTTACTAAAAATTTATAAAAAAAGCAACAAAAAAATAAAAAATTAAAAATGCCGCCTGGTGCATATTAGCGGTCCAAACGGCATCATAGGAGTAGAAATGTTAAGGGTATAAATTTAGATTTAATTAAAGTTCGTATAACAAACATAATTTAAAAAAAATAAAAGTAAAGACTTGACTTTTATGAAAAAATATATTAAATTCCGACATTTTAATCCATAACTTATTGATTTACAATTGTAAAAATATAGTAAAATCATAATATATATTAAGTGTGCAAATATTTAATGTTTTATGATTAACTATTTTGTATTGGTTGGGAAAAAACCTTTGTGGGGTTTAGAATATTGAACAGTATAAAAACAATTTTGGTCTATATTTTCAATTGTTGAAATTAATTTTTCTATTTTTTTTCTATGAATAATTGTAATTATAACTTCATAATTGTTTTTAATACCATGTGCTGGAATTAATGTAATGCCATATCCATTTTTTTGTAAAAGATTTGATATATCCCGATAATGATTAGGGGAGAAGATTGTTAATTGGAGATAACCGAAACTAATTTTTTCATCCAATGTAATACCTAATAAGTTTCCAATTGAAAAGCCAAATGCATAAGCAATTAAATTAATTGGATTATCCAATTTATTAACAATAACGCTCATAACAGATATCCATATGAGAACTTCAAAAAAGCCGGCAAGGGCTGCATAATATTTACGCCCTTGCACAACTAAAATGGTTCTTAATGTTCCAATTGATACATCTGTTATACGACAGCAAGCAATAAATAATGCTGTTAAAATTGTTGATATCATTTTATATTCTTTGGAAAATATTCCATAACAAATTTATACTGTGGAAACAATTTAGGTAATTTCATTATTTTGAATACTTTTACGCCAGTTGATAATCTATCTAACCAAGATGATAACGGCCATCCAAAATGGATTGTAATTTTCTTTTCCTGTGGCAAATCATATGATAGAGTTTCAAGAAAACCGTAGATCATATCATACAAATCCATTCTATCTTGCAATGAAAGCCAAAAATGATTTGGTTTTTGTAGTGAATCGGGTATCTCTAATCTTGGATGATAAAAACTTACAAAAATATTATTTGGGTTTTTAAGTAATTCATCTTCTTCTTTGGGCCTTTTAAAATATAAATGAACTTCTTCTTCTGGAGAATCAATAATTGCAAATAAAACATCCATAGGTGTTTTTGAAAGTTTCCTGATAGGTATTTCTGGTGCTCTTTTGCGTGATAAAATAATGCCAAATAAAAGAACAAGCAATGAGATACTTAACCAAAGTGTTGTACCATAAATTCTATTAACGATTATATAAATAAAAACGCTTAGCATAAAAATAAAAATGATTAAAGTTCCTATTCTTGATGTTCTATATGTGTGTTTTGTAGAACCTTCGGAAAATCTGTATTTTATCAAAGAAAATAAATTAATTACAAATGTGGCAACTAAACCAACTGCATACATTTCAGCAAGAATTTGTTGACTACCAGCTGTAATAAATAAAATAAATGTATAAAAAATTGCATTTGCAATATGAATACGATATAGAGATTGTCTTTTGTTTAATTTGCATATCCAATCAAGTTTATATCTATCTGCAATTTTTTCAATCAACTCAGCAGAGGCAACCATTGCTGTATTTGTTGCCATAATAAGAGTAATAGAGGCTAAAGCACTTAGAATTATACTAAAATATTTCCCATTGACATTATAGGCAAATGCTGGTATTAAGTTAGTTTCATATTTCTCTATTTCAATTCCCGATGACATTGCAAAAAGTACAATTAAAGGTGTAACTATGCCCACTGTAAAAGCTAAAAATTCATATCCTTTTTTGATATCTTTCCAGCTTCTAGTTAAAGATGCTGTTTGCAAAACCGATTCTATTCCAGAGTATGCCAGAATACAAGAACCTATACCTGTTACAATTAAGCCAAATGAATTGAATGGAGCTAATATATTAAAATCTTTTGAAAATTCGCTAGCACTTATGGAAAGTATTTCAACACTTTTTCCATTAAAATTAAGAACGCTACCTAAAAGTAAATTTAATAGAACAAAAGTTGCAAAGATAAATATTGCATAAGTAAATTTTGCAACTTCTTTAATTCCAAGAATATTTAATCCAGTAATGAGCCAAATAACACTAACCATTAATAAAAATTTTGTTGGTGTTGAAAGCTGAAAAAAGTAAGTTCCGTTTTCTACTGCACTCACGGTTGATATTGTTGCTGTTAAAATATATCCTACTAATATAGAAGCAAATGCAATAAAGGAAACTTTGGGGCCAAGAACAAAATAGGCAAAGGAATATACACCCCCACCTTTTATATTATTTCTTTCGAGAATTTCAGCTATTTCTACCATTCGTGATGAATAAATTCTGATAAGAACAGAAGTTAAAGCTATATAGAAAATTGCCTTAATTCCGATAAAACGATAAGCTTCGGCAGGTGCATAGTAAATTGATGTTAATTCATCCATTAAAGTAATAATACCAACAGCAAGCCAGGTTAACCACCATTTACCATTTTGAAAAACAGCTAATAAATTATTCTTTGTTGAAATACGGTAAAATAGAAAAACAAGAAATAAATTCAAAAAAATAAAAGCAACTGTATTCATAGGAATACCTAATATTATTAAAAAAATACATACAAATATAATAATTGGAGAGGTGAAAAAAAATAAATTTTCATGATGAATTTTTGTATTTACAATAAGTTGTCTTGGTATTATTCTAAATTATAGAATATAATAAATTATGTTTTATACACCTCTAAATATTCTTTCACTATTCTTTCTTCATCAAACATTTCTAACGCTGTTTGTCTGCACTTGATTCTCATATTTTCGTTTGTATTTTCTAAACACCAAATAATTCCGTTAGCTAGTTCATCTACATTATATTTGGGTGCTATATAGCCAGTAGAAAGATGTTGGACCATTTCAGGAATTCCACCGGTATCAAATCCTACAACTGGGGTTCCGCATAATAATGATTCAGCTACAGTATTGGGTAGATTATCTTCTATTGAGGGTATAACAAATACATCAGCTAGGTTATAAATTATACCAATTTCTTTAGGATTTGATAATTTTCCAAAATGAATTTGTTGAAAGTTTGGTATTTCAGTAGGTGAGTTACCTAAAGTGCAAACTATAAAATCTTTTGAGTTATTAGCAACTTTTTCAAGAGCTTTAAGTAAAAACAAGATACCTTTTCGATGGTTTTGAATAGAATCGGCTACAAATAATATAATTTTTTTATCAGTTGGAATATTAAATTGTTGTCTAAGTGTATGTTGGTCGTAGAGCTTAAAATCGTCTAGTGGGTAAATATATCTTATTACTTTATGCTGGTAATTGCAAAATAAATCCGATTTTGTTGAAATTGAATAAAGCCATTTACTAGGTGTTACGATATTAATATTCAGAGAATTATATATATTTTTTTTTGAATGAAAATTAATATTTGATAAATCAAATTTTTGATTTGAACCAAGTTGTGGACAAGAAAAGCACTCGTTTTCAAATTTATTACAACCATAAGTATAATGGCACCCACCGGTAAAAGGGTTCGTATCATGGAGAGTCCAAACTATTTTTTTATTTTTAAATATATCACCTCCTTGTACATAATCAAACATACCAAAGATCCAGTGTAGATGTATTATATCAGCATTTACTATTTCAGGTATTTTTTCAAAATATATCATTGTTCTTGTGTTTGTAAATATTTCAAGATTTGGTGGTCTTTTAGGATAAATAGATAAATCAATATTAAGTAAAAGCCATTGCAAGTGGTTGAAAATGGAATTGCCTTTTTCTAATGTTAGAGGTGTATTGATATAATAATCATCTGTTATTCTAAAAACAGTGTTGTCATCGGTAGTTTTATTTAGTACTATCATTTTTGAGTCTAAACCAAGTTTTAATAATGATTTATGAATTCTATATGCTGCTATACCAGCACCACCAGAATCTTGTGTACATAAGTGAACTATTTTCATTTTATGGCCTCTATGTAAAGTGAGTCTGGTTTTCTTTGTAATCCTTCAGGTGTTATATCTAAACAATAGAGATTAAAATCAGGAATTAAAGATTCGTTATATTTTTTAATTTGAATTTCGTGAAAACCACATTCTTTTAGTAGTTTATTTAAAGAATATCTATCATACATCCATTGGTGAATTTCTCCTGATTTTCTAAAATTTCCTATCTCTTCAGCTGATAATTCTGTATCATTTTTTCTGAATTGTAAATTCTTATTTATACTATCTTTGTTATTTATAATATTTATTGCTTCAGCACCTATTCTTGAGATTATGTAATCTTTTATGATTAAATTATCCTGAACAAGATAGTGTAGCATTTCACCACCACTTTGATTCCTTACAGTTTGATCGTAAAGTTCTAACATAATCCAATTATACTTTTCTTGAGCTATAGGATCGCCACTTAAAGCTTGTTCAAGATTAAGGATATATTCTTTAACAATACCTTCAAGATCAGGTACAACCACTCTTATAATACCACCTGGTTTTAATACTCGGTAACATTCTTTAATAAATTTGTGTGCGTAATTTTTAGGAAAATGTTCGAGTATATGGGAGTGATAGACAACATCAAAAATATTATCGTTGAATGGAATTTCTTTTGTTAAATCATGTGCTAAGACATATTCACTATGAGAAGAAATGTCAATATTTATCCATTCTTTGTGATATGTTTGACCACAACCCAAGTTAAGAAGTCTTAAGTTAGCGGAGTTTATTTTTGGGGTATTTTCTATTGTTTGGAGAAAGTATTTTAGCTTAATGAGTCTTTCATCATTCGATGAAGATAAAACGTTATTTAAAGTTTTTTCTGCTTCTTCAAATTGATTAATTTGGAGTAATAGTAAAATATAAAGGTATATATAATCAATTTCAGATAAGCCATTATTTTTGTCATTTAATTTTTCAATGGCTTGCTGTATATTATTATTGGTAATTAAATTATAAATAATTTCATAATCTTTCATAAAATTTCTTTATTTTTTTATAAATATAGCGGAAAACGTAAAACCTTTTAACTTAACTTTAGATATGTAATTGCTAATAATTCTACTAATATCATGCCCAATTACAGAGTTTGCAACATTTTTATAGTAATCAAAGTGGTAATTTGCTAATGGTTCATATTCAAAACGATAAAAAGCTATAGGGAAAATTTTTGTTAAGCTTAAAAATGCATTTTTTCCCCATCTGCCCATATGATGAGGGGGATAGTTGAGCCAATTGTTAGAATCTATTCCAATAAAAGCATCATCATTTGGAACTGAAAAGTACAGAAAGCCACCAGGTTTTAAAACTTTTACAGCAGCGTCAATAAAATTGTAAACATCAGCAATATGTTCTAAAACTTGAAAAGCGCAAACAAAATCAAAAGTATTAGAATGTGTTTTAGCTAATTCAGTTAAATTTATAAACTCAACATTTAATCCTTTGTTTTTAGCATGAGCAACAGCATTAGAATTTAGTTCAATTCCTAAATATTTTATGTTTTTTTGTTGTAACCTTTCTATAAAAAAACCTCTTCCGCCACCTATTTCTAAAACATAATCATTAGATCTTATAAAAGATAATGCATTATCAAATTCCCATTTATCTTGCATATAATACCATGGGAATTTTTCTAAGGATTGATAAAATATATCATCTCCGTCAATATCAAAAGGATAGAAAAATTTGTATCCTGTATCTAAACATTGATATAA
>DAOSCP010000014.1:0-74598 GCA_035361425.1 Ignavibacteriales bacterium
AGCAATTGGTAGCTCGTCGGGCTCATAACCCGAAGGTTCTAGGTTCAAGTCCTAGTCCCGCTACTAAGTAAGCCGCTTTTTTTAAGCGGCTTTTTTTATTTTAAAGTTTTACTGATTTAATTTTAAGAGCCGAATTTAAAATTTTAAATTGTTTGCAAGACCAAAAGTTAAACTAAAAAATAATTGATAATTGATAGTGCAATTTATTTTTTATTGTAATTTAAACATATCAACACTTATCCTTATTACAGTTTTTGGCATTATCATTAATGATTTATTAAAAAAATAATTCCCTTTTTTTAAAAAATTACTAAAATTGAAAATTAAGTTGTAATATTAAAATATTATTGGTATAGTATTTCCTAAGTGTAATATTATTGGTTTTAATAAAAAGTAAAGTAGGTAATGTCATGAATAATAAAAAATGGGAATTTTAGTTTCTTAGTTCTTATTTTGAGATGTTCTTAAGAAAATAAAAAAAATATTGTTTTTCATTTAAAAAATTATTTGTAAATTTGTTACAAAAATTAGGAGTTTTAATGGAAATTTATGCTGTGATAATGGCTGGAGGGGTTGGTTCAAGATTCTGGCCAAGAAGTAGAGAAAAAAAACCTAAGCAACTTTTGCAGATTTTTGGCGATAGAACTATGATTCAACAAACGGTTGATAGAGTTAAAGAATTTATACCTGCTGAAAATATTTTAATAATCACAAACATAGTTCAAAAACAAGAAATTATTGAACAATTACCTGAATTAAATAAAGATAACATTATTGCAGAACCACTTGGAAAAAATACTGCTCCTTGTATCGGATTGGCTTCTGTTTTAGTATCTAGAAAAATTAAAGATGCTGTTACTATTGTTCTACCAGCTGACCATCTTATTATTGAAAAAGATAATTTTCTAAATATTTTAAGAGATGCAGCTAATTTTGCATATAATCATAAAAAGCTGATTACTATAGGTATTCAACCTACCAGACCTGAAACAGGTTACGGATATATTGAAATTGATAAAAATCAACCGGTTGAAGAAAAATTTTATAAAGTTGTAAGATTTACCGAAAAACCTAATTTGGAAAAAGCTAAAGAATTTTTGCAAACTGGTAATTTTATGTGGAATAGTGGTATGTTTGTTTGGCGTGTGGATACCATTCTTGATGAAATAAAAAATTATTTACCAGAACAATTTGTTTTACTCGAAGTAATTAATAAAAAATTGAATGATAATTTAAATTTAGATGATATATTAAATGATGTATATCCTAAATTTTCCAGTATATCGATTGATTATGGTATAATGGAAAAATCTAAAGAGGTATTTTTAATAAAATCTAATTTTACCTGGAATGATGTTGGTAGCTGGGAAGAAGTTTATAACCTTTCTCAAAAGGATGAAAATAACCAGGCTGTTACGGCTGAAAATTATTTTTCTTTTAATTCAAAAAATAATTATATCTATGTGCCAAAGAAATTTGTAGGGCTTGTGGGAGTTGAAAATTTAATTATCATTGATACTCCAGACGCACTTTTGATTTGTAATAAAGATAATGCACAGGATGTGAAAAAAATTGTTGATGATTTAAAAAATCGCAAATTAGATGAGTATTGCTAATGAAAAAAATAATTACTGAAACTATCGTTAATGAATTATTTAAAAAGGGAGTGAAAGTAATACCTGTTAAAAAAAATGATATTATTACTCCTTTGGCTAAAGATAGAATAACAGAATTGAAAATGCAAATTGCTTATGCTGATGAAATTACAAAAAATTCATCAGCAGGCATATTTGCCAATGATATTAAATTAACCAATAAGATTATTATTGGTTACGATAGTTTTTCTTCGTCCTTGCTACAAAATATTGTTCCACTTATAAAAAAAATAGGTTACGAAGCTGATTTGTTAGAATGTCTTCAAAATGGCTACGAATATGCGATTTTAACACAAACATTAGTTTCTAAAATTATTAATGAAAAATATAAGTTTGGTATTTTATTATTAGAAGATGGTATGGGAGCTAATATTATTGCAAATCGTAATAAAGGAATAAGAGCTGTAAATGTAATTGATAATTATCTTGCAAAATTAGCAAGGGAAAAATACAATTCAAATATTTTAATTATAAATACAGGTTTTGTAGGCTCAAAAGTATCTGAAGAGATTGTTAAATCTTATTTGACAACAAATTTTGGTGGAGGGGATAACAAGATTTCATTAAAAGATGATTTATAATTGTTTATAATCTTTCATCAACCAGAATTTATTTTGTGGAAGTTCAATAAACTCAAAATTTACAAATACAGGTTGATAGAGTAATTTTTTAAAATTTTTATCCGAGTAAGCATAGAAAGTAAATTGATGAGAATGGTTGTGAAGGTCTGGATTATCTCTTACTACAAACTTATCAAGAGGAGTATCTGCAAACTTACCGAGCAATCCTTTAGCTAATAGTGAGTTTTCATCTATCCCAAATTCATTATAAATATTAATTTTTGAGTTATAAAAAATTATCTTTCCAAAAGTATAGTTAATAGATTGTGAAGGTTCAATTTCAGTGAATGAAAAATTTAGGTTTTTCTTGTTTAATTCGTATTGTAAAATTTTTTTTATGTTTTGAGGTGGTGTGTATTCTTTGAAAATATGATTGACGAGAGCTTCAAGTTCTGTATCTGTTATTAAGTCAACATTTTTAACAATAAAAAGAAATTCTTTAAGGTAATCAGGCTTTTGGCAGATGTGATCAATATACGGCGAACCGAAATATTCTAATTGAAGGTTTTTGCCGTCAATTTGAAAATTCCAGATAGTTTCTTTACAGTTTGGACATACGAGTTTTTCAATTGTAATGTTATTTATGTTATTAAATATCATATAATTTTTGAATTTTGAAATGTAAAATTAAACAAAAAAAACTTAATAAAAAAATTTAAGAGGATTGATTAATAAATTTTTTGACAATAAAGTGCAATAGATATATAAGAGGAGTTAGTAAAATTGCTAAAAATATTTTAAATAAATAACCATTGGTGGAAATTGTAATAAATTGGGAAAATGTTAATTTCCCGGGTAACCAAAAAGCAATGCCTGTAACTATGTATGTATCAATAAATTGAGATACAATTGTTGAGCCAGTAGCCCTAAGCCAAATTTTTTTATCTCCTGTTTTTCTTTTTATTATCCAGAAAACAATTACATCAATGAGTTGGCTAACCAGGAAAGCTGTAATACTTCCTACAATAATCCAGAGTGATTGACCAAAAACTGCATTAAATTGTTCATCATTAACAGATGAGATTGGAGAAGCAGGAATATTCATAGCAATATATAAAATAATAAAAGCGTATATTATTAATCCGACACTTATAAATGTAAGTTTTCTTACACCCTCTTTTCCAAAGTAATCATTAATTACATCAGTTAAAACAAAAACTAATGGCCAAGGAATAATACCCATGCTAAGTGTAAAACCGTTTAAATAAATTAATTTTGAACCTATAAGTTCACCTAACAAAGCATTAGCAATAAAAAAACCTGCAAGATTTAAAAAAATAATATCTTTTTTAGTTTTGAACATTTTATAACTTTATTTATAAGAGAAACAGATCGATATACAAATTTAGTTCCAAAATAAAATTTGCAAAAATAAAAAAAAATAGATATATTTGTAAACTAAATTTTGGGGCTATAGCTCAGCTGGGAGAGCGTTTGAATGGCATTCAAAAGGTCAGCGGTTCGATCCCGCTTAGCTCCACAATGTAAAAAGCTGTCATTAAAAATGGCAGCTTTATTTTTTGTTAAGTTTCAATTAAAGTAAAGAGTTACATATGGCATTTGAAAATGAAATTCATAAACGAAAAACTTTTGCGATAATTAGCCACCCGGACGCAGGTAAAACAACGCTTACAGAAAAATTCCTTTTGTATGGTGGTGCAATACAAACAGCAGGAGCAGTTAAATCAAATAAAATAAAAAAAACTGCTACATCAGATTTTATGGAAATAGAAAAGCAAAGAGGAATTTCTGTTGCTACTTCTGTGATGTCTTTTGAATATAAAGATACAATTATCAATCTTCTTGATACTCCCGGGCACAAGGATTTTGCAGAGGATACATATAGAACATTAACTGCAGTTGATAGTGTGATATTAGTTATCGATAGTGTTAAAGGTGTGGAGGAACAAACAGAAAAACTTAGTGCTGTTTGTAGAATGAGAAATACTCCTATTATTATTTTTATTAATAAAATGGACCGCGAAGGTAAAAATCCATTTGATCTATTAGATGAAATAGAGCAAAAGTTAAATATCAAAACAGTCCCTTTATCATGGCCTTTAGGAGCTGGTTCATCTTTTCGTGGTGTTTATAATATATATGAAAATAAAATTTTACTTTTTGAACCTAATAAAACAAAAGTCGAAGATGAAGTTATTGTGATAGAAGGTATTAATGACCCAGATATTGATAAACTTTTACCAGCTTATGTTGATAAATTGCGAGAAGATTTTGATTACATTACTGGTATTTTTGATAAATTTGATAAAGAAAAATATCTTACAAGTGAGCAATCTCCTGTATTTTTTGGTAGTGCATTGAATAATTTCGGTGTTAAGGAATTATTAAACACTTTTATAGAAATTGCACCAACTCCAAAAGATAGAGAGACTACAGTTGGAATGATAAGTCTGTATGATGAAAAATTTTCTGGTTTTGTATTTAAAATTCACGCTAATCTTGATCCTAAACATAGAGATAGAATAGCATTTTTAAGAGTTTGTTCTGGAAAATTTGAAAGGAATAAATCATTTTATCATGTGAGATTAAAAAGACAAATAAAATTTGCTGCACCCTATTCATTTATGGCAAGCAGGAAAAATGTATTAGATGAAGCTTATCCAGGTGATGTTGTTGGTTTATATGATACAGGTAATTTTAAAATAGGTGATACTCTTACAGAAGGAGATGAATTTTTATTCAAAGGAATACCAAGTTTTTCGCCAGAAATATTTAAAGAATTAAATAATCTTGATCCATTAAAATCTAAACAATTAGAAAAAGGAATAAAACAATTAACGGATGAAGGAGTTGCTCAATTATTCTCAATGATTAATTCAAATAGAATAATTGTGGGAACTGTTGGAGAATTACAGTTTGAAGTAATTCAATACAGATTATTACAGGAATACGGCGCCTCATGTAGATTTTCGCCCTTGAGCTTTGTAAAAGCAATTTGGGTTGATTATGACCCAAAATACGAAGATGAATTTAAAGAATTTTCCCGCCTTAAAGGGCAAAACCTTGCTAAAGACAAATTCGGTAGCATAGTTTTCCTTGCTTCCAGCCAATGGGAACTAGATAGAACAATTGAAAAATTCTCACATTTAAACTTCAGGTTTTCCGCTGAACATAATATTGGCGAATTGGTAGAAGAATAATTGAGTAATCATTAAATTAAAAGTAGTATTATTTATGTTATAAATATATTGCTAAAAAAGCAAATTAAAAAAATTTGCTTTTTTTTTTAATTTTTATTATATTTAACTTAGTAAATATTATAAACTTATAAAATAATTATATTTTAAATTATCAGTTATTTACTAATACTATAAATAGGTAAGCAAAGCAAAATTATAGCTTAATTTATCAGTTAAACGAGTAATTTAAAATATAGACATAATTATGTATTATACAAAAATTTAAATATTAATTATTCACATTATAGGAGTATTTTATTATAAAAAATTTACTAGTGTTTTTTTTGATAATTGCATTTGCTTTCGCCCAAGAAGCAAAAGACTTAATGGAATTAAGTCTGGAAGAATTGCTCAATATTGAAGTTACAACCGCTACAAAAACAGCAGTTAAGTTGTCTGATGTACCAGCAGCCTTAACTGTTATAACCAAACAAGATATTCAAAAATATGGATATCGAAATTTAGCTGAAGCATTAGCTAGAGTTCCAGAAGTTTATATGCACTATCAAGGACATAACCATGGAGTTGATTTCAGAGGGTTTTATGTTAATAATAATCCAAGAAGGGTTTTGTTATTAATTAATGGTCATAGAGCAAATGATAGATTTCATTTTGGAGATTTTGAAGCTGATATTATTAACGATTTATCAGATGTTGAAAGAATTGAAATTATCAGAGGACCAGGTGCAGCTCTTTATGGTAGTGTTGCAGTATTAGGTGTTGTGAATATCATTACAAAAGATCCTGCCAAATTAGGTAAAAAAACTTCTGTTCTGGTTTCAACAATACAAGATGATATTGCTACTAATTCTTTAGTAGGTAAATACCAATTTTCTTTATTACATAATTTTGATAATGGTAATAATTTAGCTTTTAATTTGTATTTGTACGATGGTAAATCGTTGTACGATACTAAAACAGGAAAAACTGCAAGACCATGGAATCCAGACGGAGGTAACAAATCTGAAATTGATGTTGTAAATTATAATGATTTTTTTTTTGATGCAAAAAATGCTGTGGAAAGTGGTAAAGGATTGAAAGTTCCTTCTTATAATCTAAATGTAAAATTAGGTGAATTTACCTTAGGTAGCTATTTGCATAGTAGAGCAACAACATGGGTCTGGCCTAAAGATACATGGACCTGGAATAATGAAAATAATATAAGATCTTGGGGAACATTTGCAGCATATGTTTTATGGCAACCTCAAGGGGAACTTGAAAAATATGATATCAATTTAAAATTTAGCTATAATTTAAATTCAAATAGAGAAATTGCAGATTTCTCGACTACACAATATGTCAGAAATGCAGATGGTAGATATAATACTTCAAAATCTCTTTTTGAAGCAAGAATGGCAGCTGGTAGATTTGATGGTATTTTACTTGACAATTATGGTAACTATTACAATTATAAAGATAGATTTACTAACCCATATTTCAGTAAATATCTAACTAAAGCATATGCAGATCAAAATGGTGGTGGTGCAGAATTTAGATATGCTGGGTTGGATAAATCGTATGGTCTCGAGTTTCAAATGACACCGTATAAAAGTGATATGTTAAATATATCCTTCGGTGGTAATTATGAAAATGCAGTTTATGCAAATTATCAAGGGCATTTTTTCAGAAATAATAAACTTATTGGTTGGAACTCTGGTATCATTGACCGTGGATATTATATGGGTAGTTGGTTACAGGTTATTTTTGACCCAATTAAAGATTTAACTGTAATTGCTGGTGCAAGATATGATTATCAAAATATTGTCCAAGTTTATAGACATTTAGGCGGTGAAATTTTGTATCGTAAAGTAGGCAATGATACAGTAAAATTTATGTTTTCTGAGAAATTAGCTAAAGATTTTACTCCAAGAATAGCTTTGAACTATAGATTTTCTGAAGATTTTAATCTAAGATTAATTTATTCTCAGGCATTTAGAGCAGTTCCACCACAAGAAATTATTCGACTCCCCGCAACATTTACTGGTTCAGCTGAGTCAGAAAAAACTTATGATTATGAAGCAATCTTAAACTATAATCCAATTAAAGAACTTAATTTACAACTTTCTGGCTTCTATTTAAAAGGTAATGTTGTTTATCAATGGAATCCTGCTGAAATGGCATTTAGCAAAGGTAGTGGTTGGAATAATACAGGAGTTTCTTTTGCAGCTACTTATATTAAAGATAATTTAGAAGCTTGGTTCAACACAACTTATTATCAATTAAAAAGATCAAGTGACGCTTATGCATTTATGAGAGATTACAAAACTTCAAGTAATCCAGCATTGCCAAATATGGAAATGGCTTTAGGTTCACCTACACTTTTAGCTAAATTAGGTGGTAGTTATTCATTACCTTCACAAACAACATTTGCTGCTGAATTTTATTATAACAATGAAATAAAAATTCTAACACCAGTTAATTTAAATGTTGGTGATCCAAATCCTATTGATCCTGGGCAGCCTAATTACTTAGAATATAAAGTACCTGCTAGTTATTACTTAAATCTCGCAATTACACAAAGATTTGAGTTTGTTAATTTAAATAATTTATTGTTATCATTAAAAGTTAGAAATGTATTAGATAGTGAAGTTTGGAATGTATTAAATATGGATATGCAAGGTTTTGATAGAAACACTTATTATAAACCAAATCAAATACCAGATTTTGGCAGAAGAATCACCTTACAATTAACATATGAATTCTAATAAAAAAGCAACCGTAAGGTTGCTTTTTTTGTTATTTGAAATAATTTACATCTATTTCTCGGGCAGCTTTGGCATCATCTAATCTTTTAACTGGTGTTGTTGTGGGAGCCTTAAGCAATAATTCAGGATTTTCGTAAATTTCATTTTTAATTCTTATCATAGCTTCTGCAAATTCGTCTAATCTACTTTTTGGTTCACTTTCAGTTGGTTCAATCATTAAAGCGTCATGAACTATAAGAGGGAAATATATTGTAGGTGCATGGAAACCATAATCAAGTAATCGTTTAGCTATATCTAAAACTTTTACTCCTTGTTCTTTGAATTTTGAACCAGAGAGGACAAATTCGTGCATTGGAGTTTCTTTGTAACCAAGTTCAAAATGATCTTTTAATTTAGCAAGTAGATAATTGGCATTAATTATAGCGTTCATACTAATTTCTTTCATTCCGTCCTTACCTTGCATAAGAAGATATGTGTAAGCTCTTACTAATATGGCAAAATTTCCGAAGAATGAATGAACTTTACCAATTGATTTACTATTTACCCACTCAAGGTAGTAGGCGCCTTCTTCGTTTATTTTAACTTGAGGAAGAGGCAAAAATGGAATAAGTTTTTCAGATACTGCAACTGGTCCACTTCCTGGTCCGCCTCCACCGTGTGGAGTAGAAAAGGTTTTGTGTAAATTGATATGTACAGCATCAAAACCAATATCGACTGGTCTTACAATACCGAGAAGTGCGTTTAGGTTAGCACCATCCATATATAAAAGGGCATCAATGTCATGTAATTTTTTTGCGATAAGTTTTATATTTTTTTCAAAGATACCAACTGTATTTGGGTTTGTTATCATCATTCCTGCAACATTTTCATTTAACTTAGATTCAAAATCTGCCAAATCAACCATTCCCTTTTCATCTGATTTTACTGTTACAGGAACTAAGCCAGAAATTGCAACTGAAGCAGGATTTGTGCCATGTGCAGAATCTGGGATAAGAATTACATTTTTGTGTTTATTTCCTTTTGTATCATGATATTTCTTAAACATCATAATAGCAGTATATTCACCATGTGCACCTGCTGAGGGTTGGAGTGTAATTCCTTGCAAACCTGTAATTTCTTTTAATTTCTCACCTAAATCATACATTAAAGCTAAAGCACCTTGTAATGTTTTTGTTGGTTGGAATGGATGTAAATTTGTAAATCCAGGAAGTGAGGAAGTTGTTTCATTAATTTTGGGGTTATATTTCATTGTACACGAACCTAAAGGATAAAATCCTTTATCGATATGATAGTTCTTAGTAGAAAGTTCAATATAATGTCTTACGACTTCATTTTCGGCAACTTCAGGAAGATGGATTTCACTTTTTCTTAAAAATTTTTCAGGAATTTGTTTGAGATCTGCTTCAGGAACATCTAGTTTTGGTAATTTTAACCCTTTTTGATTTGGTTTACTTTTTTCAAAAATTAATTTCATATTTATTTACCTTTATTTTTGTTCCAAAATTATAAAAAAAATTTTTGATAATCAAATTAATTCTTTAGAATTTTTATTATATGTTCTGCAATTATATTAATATGTTCATCATTATCTAATTGGAAGAATTTTGTTTTATAAAAAAGAGAAATTACAATATCTAAAAAAACTAATTTATTGTTTTCATTACAATCAGGAAAAAGAGAATTAAAAATTTTATCAAATCTATTTTGAATATCTTTCATTAAATCTACTTCATAAGGGTTTAATTTATCATCTTGATAACTTAAAAATAATCTATAGAGAATTTTGTAATTTTTTTTGATAGAAAATATTTGTTCACAAAAAAAAATATGTGGGTTTTCAGAATTAGGAAGATTATTTTCTAGATTATTAAAAAAAGTATTGGTTTGTTTAAGTAGTAAAATGTTATAAAGGTCATCTTTGGATTTGAAATAGTAAAAAATACCACTTTTAGCTATTCTCAAATCTCTTGCAATATCATCGATAGTGGTAAGGTCATATCCCAATCTTTCAAACCTTTTTTCGGCTGCTTTTAAAATAAGATTTCTTTTTCCGTTGTTTAGCATATTCATTTGAAAAAATTTGCATAGCAAAGATAAAAAAAAGCTGTTGCAATTGCAACAGCTTTGTATTTTAAATTTTGATATTAAAGCCAAGTGTTTGTTTTTCAGTAAGAATTTTACCAGCTGCAGTATAGCCTATTACAGGAGTATTCATTTGTGAAGAAAGACTAGCAATTGGAGTATATGAATAGTTGGTGTTAGCATCGTTAATACGGCTTACATTATTCATATCACTCTTTTGCACTCTTGAGAACTGTTCATTTTGAGCTTGTTGAGTTAAATCTTGAGTTTGTTTAACTACTTCTTGTTGTTTTGGATTTTCTAAAGCTGCTACTCTTCTGTAATTTTGAACAGCTTTATTTGTGTACTCAAGATTGTAATTGTAATTTAGGCGAACATTGTTTTGTACTGCTTCCATTTTTATATCTCTCTAAAAATATGTTTACATGAATAAATCCACGCCAGCATGTGGGAAGTTATATCTAAATTTTTGTTCTATTAATCTTTTTAATGCATATGGATTTTCTTGTTTTAATCTTTCATATTGCTGTGTTGACATTAAAATTAAATTTGGAACAGGTGGTTGATAAATTATATTATTTTCGGTTTTATTTTGTTTATCTTTATCTTTATCTTTATCTTTATCTTGTGTTGCAGATTTGTCTTCAGATTTTAATGTTTTCGTTATAGGCGTAGTGTTAGTTTTTTCTTTAGTTAATATTGTATTTGAATTTGTTTGATCTTTCTTATTTTTGTTAAGTATATCAAATCTGTTATAGTTTATATTTTCCTTAGGGGGACGATTACCGTAAAAAATAAAAGAATCGGATTTATCTTGCTTGTTATTATAAGTTGAAGTAATTGGCGAAACGATATTTCTATTTATACTAAATTGATCGCCAATTAATTTATTTACCTGTCCAGATGTATTATAGCCATAGGTAGATGTATTTGTTTTTGTTATTGTATTAGTTACCATGGCTTTAAACCTTTACAATATTTCAATTTTAATATAATGAAATATTTTCAAAAAGTCAAATTAATTTTATTTATTAATTATCGAAAAAAAATTATAAAAGTTTAGTAAAAAAATTCAAAAAATATTCTTTCTATAAATATTTTAATTCAAACTTAATAAATTGTAATTAAAATAGCCTAATATTCAATAAATTTATGATTGAGCACCTGAATAAAATGATTATTGATTTAAGAATTATATAAGCTATAAGAAATTCATTATAAAAATTAACTATTAAAAAAGTAAACAAATTAAAAAATATAAAAAGATCATAAAACAAACTTTTATTCTAGTAATTAAACTTTTTTTTTCTAAATTTTGTTTGCATATTATAAAACTTTTTTTTATCTTAAGAAACAATCAATAATTAAATATATATTATGATATCCCACTCTAATATAGGACTGTGTACTTGTGAAGCTTTATATAATAATAATGAAGTTGTTGATTATAAAATTATCAACGCTAATGAAACATTTTTGAAAATTTACAAACTGGATAATGAAATTTTTGGCAAAAAAGCTTCTGAAATTTTCGAAAATTTTAATAGATCTGATTTTTATTTTTTAGATATATTCAATGAAAATATAGGTAATTTAAGAGAATTTGAATTTGAAAAATACTTCAAAACTTCTAATAGATGGTTTAAGATTTTTATCTCTTTCGAAAATTCTAATAATTTTAATATCATATTAACCGATATAACAGATTTAAAATTACAACAGACAAATAAATTTTCACAAAACTCAAACGAATTATTGAAATTATTAAATTTTAGTAATAATTTCTTTAATGAAATTGAACATCTTTCCAATATGGGAAGTTGGGAATTAAACTTAATTACTGGTGAGCTTACATGGAGTGTTGAAATTTTTAATTTATTTGAAATTGATAAAGATAAATTTGGTGCATCTTATCAATACTTTTTAAATATAATCCATCCTGAAGATAGAGAAAAGGTAGATAAAGCTTATACAGATTCTGTTAAAAATAGAACAATATACAATATAGACCACAGGCTTCTTTTCCCGGATGGTAGAATTAAGTGGGTAAATGAAAGATGCCAAACTTTTTATGATGAAAAAGGTAATCCAATTCGTTCAATTGGTATTGTTCAGGATATTACAGAGCGTAAATTTAAAGAAAAAATTTATGAAACTATCTTCGAAGCAACTGGTACAGCCACATTACTTGTTAAAGAAGATGGTACAATTATTGCTGCTAATAAAGAAACTACAAATGTCACAGGCTATGAAGTTTACGAAATGATAAATACTAATATTTTGAATTATATCCACGAAGAAGATAAAGAAAAAATGCTTTATTATCATAAATTAAAAAGAAAAAATCCTGACCTTGTTCCAAATAAATATGAATTTAAATATATTCATAAAAATGGTAGTGTAAGAAATGCAATAATTTATGTCGGTATCATACCAGATAATTTAACAAGTGTAGTTTCAATAATAGATGTGACAGATTTGAAACTTACAGAGAGCGAACTTATTAAAGCTAAAGAAAAAGCAGAAGAAAGTGATAGATTAAAATCGGCATTTCTTGCTAATATGAGCCACGAAATTCGTACGCCACTCAATGGTATAATTGGTTTTACAGAGTTATTACTTACGCCTAATTTATCCGAGGAAAAGAAAAATCATTATGTTGATATGGTAAAAAAAAGTGGACAACGCTTAATTAATTTGATTAACGATCTTATTGATATTTCTAAAATTGAAGCTGGTATGATGAAAGTTAATTTATCCCAATTCAGTTTATACGATACATTAGATTATATTCACGATTTTTTCAAACCTGAAGCAGAAAATAAAAAATTAGAATTAAAAGTTTACAATATTTTGCCTGAAAAAGATATTATTCTTGAAAGCGATAGAGAAAAAGTGTATGCCATTTTGATAAATCTTGTTAAAAATGCTATTAAATTTACAGATAAAGGAAGTATTGAAGTTGGTTTTGAAATAAAAAATAATTATTTAGAATTTTATGTTAAGGATACCGGTATTGGAATACCTAAAGATAAACAAGAAATTATTTTTGAAAGATTTATGCAAGCAGATATTGAAGATAGAATGGCAAGGCAAGGAACAGGGCTTGGACTTGCAATTACTAAAGCATACGTTGAAATGTTAGGTGGGAAAATTTGGCTTCAATCACAAGAAGGTGTGTGCAGTACATTTTACTTTTCAATACCTTATCAAAAAAAATATAATTATTAATAACAATAATGAAGAGAAAAATATGTCCAATCATGAAGTTAATTTAAATAAAGGATTAAATATTTTAATTGTCGAAGATGATGAAATATCAAGAGTATTACTTGAAAATAGTTTGAAAAAACTAGCAAACAATATATATATTGCTACTAATGGTGAGGAAGCAATTGAATTAGCAAAAAATCACGATGATATTGATGTAATCTTAATGGATATGGGGCTACCTAAAATAAATGGTTATGAAGCTACAAAAGAAATTCGAAAATTTAATTCAGATATTCTTATTATAGCACAAACCGCTTATGCCCTTTCCAATGAAAAAGAACTTGCAATTGATGCAGGGTGCAATCTTTTCTTATCTAAACCAATAAATATTAATGAACTGAAAGAAATATTAAATCAAAAATTTAAAAATAAATTGCTGTAAAATTATTTTGTTGTTCGAAATATTTAATATTTACTCTTTCAATAAAAATGGTAACCATTATTTAAAAAATTAGAGTTATAATTATAATGATAGAAATTAACAATCAAAAAAAATCATTAGTAATAGAAGGATTATCTTTAGAGAAAGAATTTTAAAAAGAGTAAGAAAATTTTTATTAGAATTAGTTCTTTTAACACTAAATAGATAGCGATAATATGTTATCATGGTTAGCATCTATTTTTTGGGTGGGTATATTATATTTATTTCTCTGGATATCTAAATATAAAACATTACAAATCGAATATTTTTAATCTTATATAATAATTATTTTTTTTTAAACTTCAAAAAAATATAATTGAGATTATTATGATATTGCTTGGCGTTTCAACTGGGCAAAATATTACTAATTTATTTCCTGCGATACAAAAAAATTGCAAAAAACTTATTCTTTTAGAAACATCCAGTGCAATCAGAAATAGCTGGTCGGATGGTTTGAAAAAAGTGCTTGAAAACCGTAATGTTGAGTTTGAGAGTATAAATATTTCTGGATTTGATATTGATATTGAAAAAATTAAAAATAAGCTACTGGATTATTTTGATAACTTTAAAGAACCAATTTATTTGAATATCGGTGGTGGACAAAAACCACAGCAAATTGCAATTTGAGAAGTATTTAGAAAAAGAAACCAAACCTATAATATACCAGTGTTGTTTGTTATGCTAATCAGGATAACAGATGAATTCTTGAAAATTGGATTTTCGAAAATGATAAGCTGGTAAATAACAATGAAAATATTAATGTGGATTTAACTGCTTCTGAAATATTCCATGTTTTGGGATATGATATATTGGAAGGTAATATAATATACAAAAAAATAATTTAATAATTTTTGACAAAGTTTTGATTTACTAAAATATGAGGAATTCAGAGAATATATTATAAGAGTTGCTAATATTAAAGATCAACAAAATAAGGAAAGCATAGAAATAAATAGAATTTATAAAATTCTTCAAGATAATAAAGTTAAGTTAAAAAAAATATTTTACAGAATTATAACAGAATTATAGAAGAAATTATTACAAATATTACATTAGAAAAAAAAGATTTAAAAACAATTACTGATAATATAAATTATAGAAATAATTTGGTTTGTAGAGCTTGTAATAAAGTTAATTTAGTAAATATTATCATAAGTATATTAAAAGATGATAGCCTTTTGAATAATTTTATAGAAATTAAAAATAATAGACTAGTAGAAATTTTAAATACGAATTAACTTTCTTTGGCAACTAATTATATACTTCAAATTACAAACAATCGTTTTGATAGAGCTAGTTTTTATTTTGAAAACATAGTTATACAACGTGTTTACTAACTATTAAACAGTGAAAATCATAATATTTGTGAGGCATGGTCTAATTTTAAAACAAAAATTGAAGGAGTGATGCATGCTGAATACGATGTTTTGTGTGTAACTAAATTCGGAACTATAGAAACATTAGATGCAAAAAAATTTTTTTTTCTAATAAAAAAAGACTTGGATGCAAGATTATTTAATTTAGAAAAAGGAAGCGGTTAATACCATAAATTTTCTGTGGTAATACCTTATAATTATAATGATATTAACGCAGAATGGTATTCTAAACTACGCAAATTGCCATTTGACCTAAGAAGAAAGAGGATGGAATTTTATGTAATTTCTGATGGTGCTGATAAAAATTTCTGAATAAAAGAAGTTGGTGATTATGTTGAATATGCATTTGAAAAACCATTAGGGGAAGATGCTAAGGATTGGTTGGAGTGTAAGTAATTACAAAATTTTATCAAATAAATATGTTGTTATAATAACTTTCTTTTAAGTTAATGTTGTTTTATATATTTCGCACTACTTTCAATAAGGATAAACTATATGTTATATGAAGAAATTTACAAAGTTTTAGAGGCAAATGCGAATCCTGATAATGCTATACCAATGAAAGCTTATATGAGAAATCAGTTCGAATTCCTTGGAATTCAATCTAATAAATTAAATGAACTTATTGGTGCTTTTTTGAAAATTAGTAAAAAACACGACTTAAATTGGGATTTTGTATATCAGTGCTGGGATAAAACTACAGAGAATCTCAGTATCTAGCTATACATTATTTAAAGAAAAATTTAAACAAAATAGATAAAGCAAACCTTTTAAATTTGAAAAAATTAATAATAACAAAATCATGGTGGGATACTACAGACGCTATTGATAAAGTGGTTGGTTACCTTGTAAAAAAATATCCTGAACTAGAAGAAGAAATGCTAAAATGGTCCATAGATGAAAATATTTGGATAAGAAGAGTTTCTATTATATATCAACTTGGTTTTAAGAAAAATACTAATACCGCGTTACTTGAAAAAATTATTGTAAATAATTTTAATTCTAAAGAATTTTTTATAAATAAAGCTATTGGATGGATATTGCGAGATTATTCTAAAACAAATCCCAATTAGGTAAATGATTTTATATAAAGGTACTATAATAATTTAAATAGCTTATCACTCCGAGAAGCGAGCAAATATTTAAAATAAAAAAATGTTTCCCCTTCCATTTTAAATATTCCAATATTATATCTAACTTATAAATGAAATAACTTATTATAAATACTACCAAAATTTAAAAAAAATTTGGTTTTTAAAAAATTAACCATTATATTTAACTTATAAATTTAACTAATTTGTTAAAACAAATGGTTAAGAATAATATTCAAAATTTATCTGAAGTTGAATTAAATATCCTTAATTCTGCAAAAGAGGTTTTTATCCAGAAAGGTTTTGATGGTGCTAATATGCAGGAAATTGCTGATAAAGCAGGCATCAATAAAGCATTATTGCATTATTATTTTAGAAAAAAAGAGCTATTATTTAAAGAAGTTTTCAAAATGGCGCTTATTGATTTTATTCCAAACATTCAACAAATTATGGTTTCCGATAAACCATTAAAAACTAAAATTAAAATATTTGTTGAAAGTTATATTGATATGCTTCAAAAAAATCCATATTTGCCAAATTTTATTATTAATGAACTTTCAAGACGACCTGAAAATTTGCTTAGTATTATTAAAGAACTTGGGCTTAATCCTACTTTAATGATAAAAAGTTTTGAAATGAGTATGAAAGAAGCTGGTGTTAAGTTATATCTAGTAAAGCATCTTTTAATAAATATTTTATCTATGTGTATTTTTCCTGTTGTTGCTAAACCAATAATAAGTAATTTTTTATTTGATAACAATACTGCAAACTATGAAGCGTTTATTAAGCAAAGAAAAAAATTTGTTTATGAATTTATCATAAAGGCTTTAGAATTATGAAAAATCTAATATTTTTAATTATAATATTTAGTTTTAATCTATATTCACAAACCGAGAAAATTAGTTTTAATCAACTAATAAAAAAATTGGAATGTAATTATAAGTTAAAGGATAATATTTCTAATGCTAAAATTGTACAACAATTTAGAAATGAAATCAATAATACGGGTTATCTTCCGCAATTTAATTTAATAGCTCAAGCAACTTATCAAAGTGATGTTATAAAAATTCCTATTACTCTTCCTGGTATCAAAATTTCCACAATGGATAAAGATCAATATAAAATAGCTTTGGAAGTTAATCAAATTATTTATGATGGTTCAATGATATCTACACAAAATAAAAAAGATAATATACTATCAAATATTGATACACTTCAAGCAAAGATAAATTTGGTAGCTCAAAAAGATTTGCTAAATAAATTAGTTTACATGTTGCTAATCAATCAAAAAACAAAATTTCAATTACTTGAACATAAAAAGTTATTGTTATCCAGGCAAAATGATATTTTATTTTTAATAAAAGGCGGAATTTTACAAGAATCTGATTTAATCAGTTTAAAAGTAGAAATTGTTAAAATTGATCAACAAATTGATGCTATAGATGCTGCAAATAAGCAAATCTATAAAAATATTGAAGCTTTAGTTGGTGAAAATATTGAAAATAAGGAAATTATTTATGATGATGAAGCACTATTACTTACACAAGATATTAAAAGAATTGAACTTTTTATATTAGATGAAAAACAAAAGTTGAATGATATTAGTGTTGAATTTTCTTCAAACCAAAACCTTCCTAAATTTTATGCCTTTGGGCAATTTGGTTATGGCAAACCTGGATTAAATATGCTATCTGATAAGTTTGATACTTATTATCTCATAGGAATTGGTGTTAAATGGAATTTATTTGATTGGGGTAAAAGCAATAAAGAATATGAAATTGCACAGATAAATAAAAATTCAATTCAAAATGAAAAAGAACTATTTATACAAAGTATTACTATACAAGCAAATGAGATATTATCATCTATTGAAAAATTGGATAAATGGATAGAAAAAGATAATGAAATTATAGAGTTGAAAGATAAAATTTTAATTTCAACAAGTAGCAAACTTTCCAATGGAGTTGCTAAGGCTACTGATTATTTAAATGATTTAAATTCTAAAACTCAATCCTTGATTGATTACGAGAAACATAAGATCGAAAAACAATATTATATACAATCATACAAAATATTAATGGGGATGAAATAAATTATGAAAATCTATCAAGCTTTAATAAGTATTATAATTATAGTATTTTTGTCATCCTGTTCTAGTAAAGATAATCAACCAGATGCATATGGACAGTTTGAAGCTACAGAAATAATAATATCTTCTGAAGTGCAAGGAAAATTAATAAAATGGGATGTTGAGGAAGGAAAAAGATATCATGCTAATACACTTTTAGGAGTTATTGATACAACATCTCTTTATTTGAAAAAGCAACAACTGTTGGCTCAATTAAAAACAATAAATGCAAAATTTCCAAATATTTCAACTCAATTAAATGTATTAAATCAACAAAAGAAAAATTTGGAAAGTGAAAAAGAAAGGTTTACTAAATTAGTTAAAGAGAATGCCGCTACACAAAAACAACTCGATGATATAATAAATAATATAAGTGTTATTGAAAAGCAAATTGAGAATGTAAAAACACAAAATCAATTGGTTACTGGAGAAATTGAAACATTGCAATATCAAATTAAACAAGTTGATGATCAATTGCAAAAATGTTATATAAGAATGCCATTAGATGGTGATGTTTTGGAAAAATATGTAGAATACTCGGAATTAGTATTACCATCAAAAGTTTTAATTAAAGTTGCAGATTTAAATAATATTATATTCAGATGTTATGTAGATGAAGAACAGTTATCACAAATAAAACTTGGTAATGTAGCTAAAGTTTATGTTGATAATGGTAATAATTTAAAGGAATTTCAAGGTAAAATAAGCTGGATATCATCACAAGCAGAATTTTCACCTAAAATAATTCAAAATCGTGATGAAAGAAAAAATCTTGTTTATGCTGTTAAAATTTTGTTAAAAAATGATGGTAGCTTGAAGATTGGGATGTTAGGAGATGTAAGGTTTAAATAAATATGGATGCGGTAGAAGTAAAAAATATTACTAAATCTTATGGCAAAGTTATAGCTTTACAAAATATTAATTTTACAGTCAAAGAAAATGAAATTTTTGGTTTGATAGGACCAGACGGAGCTGGTAAAACTACATTAATAAGAATAATAACAACTCTTGTTTTGCCTGATTCTGGTGAAGCAAGTTTGTTTGAATATAATGTAGTTAAAGATTATAAAAATATAAGAAAAATAGTTGGTTATATGCCACAGAGGTTTTCACTTTATTATGATTTAACAGTAGAAGAAAACCTTAAATTTTATGCAGAAATATTTGGAACATCAATTAAAGAAAATTATCATTTAGTAGAACCAATTTATAAACAGATTGAACCTTTTAAAGATAGAAAAGCCGGGCAACTTTCGGGTGGCATGAAGCAAAAGTTAGCACTATCATGTGCTTTAATTCATAAACCTAAAATCCTTTTTTTAGATGAGCCAACTACAGGTGTTGATGCAGTTTCAAGAGTTGAATTTTGGGAGATGCTAAAAAAATATCAAAATGAGGGGATAACAATATTAGTATCAACACCTTATATGGATGAAGCTGCTCAATGTGATAGAATAGCTTTTGTAAAAGATGGAAATATTTTAAGAATTTCAAATTCAGATGAAATTATTAATGATTATCCATTTAATATTTTTGAGATTAATACTAATGATTTTGTTCAAACTACAGATTATTTAAGAAATGTATTACCTGATGCTATTATAAATAGATTTGGATCAAGTATACATTGTTCTACAAAATTATCTTATGAAGAAATATTAGAAATTGTAAAACTCGATAATATTAAGATTAAAAAAATTATACCCACAATTGAAGATTGCTTTTTATGGATATCACAATGAATATAGATAGTAAATATATTATTTATGCAAGGAATTTAGTTAAAAAATTTGGAAATTTTATAGCAGATGATAATTTAAATTTTGAAGTTAGTAAAGGTGAAATCTTTGGTTTACTAGGAGCTAATGGAGCAGGTAAAACAACTGCTATTAGAATGATGACCGGATTATTAAAACCAACTTCTGGCATATTGAAAGTTAATCATTACGATATATATACAGAAACGGAAGAAATACGAAAATCAATAGGTTATATGAGCCAAAAATTTTCGCTTTACGAAGAGCTTACAATATATGAAAATATCAGATTTTTTGGCGGTATATATGGTTTAACAGCGGAACAAATAAAGGAACGAACAGAATGGGCTGAGAATAACTTTAATTTGAAAGGGTTATTGAATAAAAAAGTTTCCGATATACCATTAGGTTGGAAGCAAAAAATTGCATTTATTGTAGCTCATATTCACAATCCTAAAATTATTTTTCTAGATGAACCAACTGGAGGCGTTGATCCTAAAGTAAGGCGTGATTTTTGGGATAGTATTTATCAAACAGCGTCAAATGGAACTACTATTGTGGTTACTACTCATTATATGGATGAAGCAGAATACTGTAATAGAATTTGTATAATGAACCAGGGAAGAATTGAAGCAATAGGCAAACCATCTGAATTGAAAGAAAAATTCGAAGTGAAATCTTTAAATGATTTATTCTTAAAAATTGTTAGAAATTAGTATGAAAGCACTAAAAGCATTTATCAAAAAAGAATTTTTACATATTTTTAGAGATTGGAGAACTTTAATTGTTATATTTGCAATCCCAGCCATACAAATAATAGTATTTGGATATGCAATTTCAAATGACGTGAAATATGTTTCCGTAGGAATATGGGATAAAGCTAATGATGAACTAAGTAGAAAGATTATTGCAAAACTTAAATTCTCTGAGTTTTTTAAAGTTAATGCAATTATTAACAATGATAATGAGATAGAAAAATTACTCAAGTCTAATAAAGTTAAAGAAGTAATAATAATTGGAAGTGATTTTTCAAAAAAATTATTACGTGAAAGAAAAGCAAATATTCAAATTATAGCAGATGCAACTGAGGCAAATACTTCTAATCTATCAGTAAATTACACAACAGCAATAATTAATTCTTTTGCAAAAGAAATTATAAAACAACCATTGAATTCTTCGATATTAGTTACAGAAGTTAAAATGTTGTATAATCCTGAATTGCAATCTTCATGGATGTTTATACCTGGTATAATTGCATTAATTTTAACACTAATTTCGGTAATGTTAACATCTGTTAGTATTGTAAAGGAAAAAGAATTTGGTTCGATGGAATTATTAATTGTAACTCCTTTGAAATCAATAACAATCATTTTAGGTAAAGTTATTCCATATTTTTTCTTATCAATAGTAAATATAAGTTTAATTTTTTTGTTAGGTAGATTTCTTTTTTCGCTGCCGTTTGAAGGTAGTATTCTAACTCTATATATTTTAACTTTGTTGTATATAATATTGGCGCTTTCAATAGGTATATTTATATCAGTTATTGTAGATAATCAACAGGTTGCTATGTTGATTTCTTTAGTTGCATTAATGTTGCCAACAATACTGCTTTCTGGTTTTATTTTTCCAATTGAAAATATGCCAAAATGGTTACAAATACTATCATCAATGTTACCACCTAGATATTTTATTGAAGCTTTAAGAGGTATACTTTTAAAAGGTAATGGTCTTAAAGAATTATGGAGTAATTTTATAGTGATTTTGTTCATGGTTATATTTTTCATAACAATAAGTATTAAGAAATATAAATCCAGGTTAACTTAATGAAAACAATCTTATTTATAATACAAAAAGAATTTATACAAGTTTTTCGTAATAAAATGATGTTGCCAATAATATTCGGTATTCCGATTATCCAATTATTGATTTTAGTAAATGCTGCAACATATGAAATTAAAAATATTAATATTGGTTTTGTGGATTATGATAATAGTTCACTTTCTCAAAGATTTATATCAAAAATAGCCGGGACAAAGTATTTTATAATTGTAGATAAATATCCCAGTGTTAACCTTGCAATTAAATCTATAGATGAAAATAAAATAAAAGCTGTTATAGTAATTCCTAAAAATTTTGAAAAAAATGTGATAAATGGTAACTTTCCAGTAAAAATACAATTGTTGAATGATGCAATAAACTCTGTAAATACTTCAATTACATATGCATATATACAACAAATTTATAACTCTTTGCTAGAAGAAAAGCAATATTTTAAATTAGATAACGAAAAAATACTTAAAATCAATGTTATTCCAAGATTTAGATATAATGCAGATTTCAATTATAAAACATATATGGTACCAGGTGTATTAGTTATGTTGATAACAGTTATAAGTTTTGTGCTTAGTGCATTAAATATTGTAAGAGAAAAGGAAGTTGGAACAATTGAACAATTGAATGTAACACCTATAAAAAAATATCAATTTATCATAGGAAAATTATTTCCTTTTTGGGTAATAGCATTAGTTGAATTTTCAATAGGTTTGTTGATAGGAAAAATTGTCTACAATATACCAATTGTAGGGAGTTTATCATTATTATATTTAGTAGCAGGTGTATATTTAGTAATTTTACTTTCATTAGGCCTTTTTATTTCGACAATTGTTGATACGCAACAGCAAGCAACTTTGGTAGCTTTTTTCTTCTTAATGGTATTTATTTTGTTAAGTGGATTGTTTACAAGTTTGGAAAGTATGCCAGAATGGATTTTGATAATTAACAAAATTAATCCACTAGCATATTTTATACAAACAATTAGGATGATATTATTAAAAGGAAGTGGTTTTTATGATATATTACCAAATTTTATTTCCTTAATTATATTAGCAATAATCACAATGACATTAGCAGTTTTAAAATTCAGAAAAACTGCTAGTTAAATATTCATATATTTATCTTCTTATCTATATCAAGTTAATCCGAAAAAGTATAAAAGTAACTTTAAACTACTCAAGTTTCATTAACCAAAACTATTTATTCTTACCTTATAATTCTAAAAAATTATCCAAGAAGAAAAAAATTTGATTTTGTTAATAATTTATTTAATTTGAATAATATAAAAAATTTTGTGTGGAGAAAATATGGAAACAAGAGATCAAATAGCAATTGAAAGGTTCAATAATGGTTTTAATTGTGCACAATCAGTTATTAGTTCTTTTTCTGATGTTATCGATATTCATGAAAAAGAACTTTTAAGATTATCACACGGTTTTGGTGGAGGTATTGGAAAATTGCAAGAAACTTGTGGCGCTGTGACCGGAACTGTTATGGTAATTGGTGCATTAAAAAAGTTCTCTAATGAAGATGACTTAAAAAAACATCCTGATATTTATAAGTTAACACAAGAGTTTGTTAATGAATTTCAAAAACAGAATGGTTCTTATAAGTGTTTAGAACTTTTAAATTGTAACTTAAATACACCTGAAGGTATAAAAGTTTACACTGATGGAAATTACAAAGTAACTAAATGTAGTGAATATATTAAGTCGGCAGTTAAAATATTAGAAGATTTTATAAAGAATAACAAGTAATAAATATGAATTTAAACGATAAGCTTGATGAAAATTTATTAAAAAAATATCAAAATATTTTTTCTAATCAATGTTTACTATTTGATTTAAGTGTTATACCACAGATGATTGTAAATAAAGATAGGTTTATTATAAAATGTAATAAGAAATTTTTAGAATTATTCCAATATAATATAGGTGAAATTTTAGGCTATAAGACAGTTATTTTGACACATACAATTGAAGATTTTTATAATTATAAAAAATATTTTTTTGAAACAGTAGAAGGGTATTTCGAAAGTGCTGAGTTGCTTTATAAAAAAAAGGATGGAACTTTATTCTGGACTAAATTATCTGGTAGGCTAATTTATAAAGATGATGATGATTTCTTGATATTTTGGTCTTTCCTTGATATTTCAAATGAAGTTCAATACCGTAAAAGAATAGAAGAATTAAATCAGAAAAAAGATAAATTATTTTCCATTGTAAGTCATGATTTAAGATCTCCCTTTAATACAATTTTAAATTCAACCTTACTAATAAAGCAAAATTTTGGTAAAGTTTCTGATGATAAAATACAGAATTATATTGAGATGCTTATCAACTCTGCACAAAATGCTTACAATTTGCTGGAAAATTTACTAACCTGGGCAAAATCTAACCTTGTGTATCTAATATTAAATATGATAAAATTGAACTAAAAAGTTTAATTATTGAATTAGTTCCATCGTTAGAAGAATTGATAGAAAAAAAACAACTTAATGTTAAAATGGATATAAAGGAAGAAGTCTTTATTATTGCTGATTTAACAATCGTTAGTTCAGCTATTCGTAATTTATTAATAAATGCTATTAAATTTAGCTATAGAGGAGGTGATATAAAAATTAGTATCAAGATTATGGGTAGTAATGCAGTAATTGTTATAAGTGATGAGGGAATAGGAATTCCTGATAATATGAAAGATAAAATATTTAATATTTCAGAAAAAACAGGTAGATTAGGCACAGAAAATGAATTAAGCAGTGGTGTTGGACTTTCATTAATAAAAGAATTAGTTACAAAAAATAATGGAAATTTATGGTTCCAAATTGAACCGAACCAGGGAACTACATTTTACATATCTTATCCTTTGGCTACCTAATATTATTAAAAAAGTTATATTAAAATTCTTTGATTTTTTATAAATTTATAAAGATAACTCAATTTATTATTTTATATATCTGTTTTCTTTAATAAATATTTTTATACAAAATCGTTTAAGTATAGAAAATAGTAAGTTAAATATTTTTCCCTTTATATATCCAGAACCATATTAAATATCCTGTTAATGATATCAACGCAATTAGTAATCCAATTAATGGGACAATAAGTATATAAAAATTGCCTAAAATAGCTTTAAATATTCTGCCTGTATGGAACTCCAACATAGTATTCCATAGAGAAATTTTAGATTTTGATAATATTTCAATCGTCATATCAGGGAATTTATTATTACTATTCAATGGAAAAACGCCTGAATTATAGTCGAAATAAAATTCATTATTAAATTCATCATATCCATAGCCACTAACTAAATAATTACCTACAGGAGGGCCAGAACTAACTAAAGGAGCTGTTGGTTGTTTTGTAATATAATCTATAATAATATTATTTTCAGGAAACCATAAAAATAACCCAGAAAAAGAACCAACTAATATTCCACCAGATGAATGTTTTTCTAATACATTAACGCCCATAACGCTTATTGGGGGATGATCATCAATTAATATAGGATTGATTTTAAAGTTTTCGTCTACGAAATAAAGATTTTCATCTGTTGCAATAATCCAGCCATTTAAATCTTTATCATATAAAAAATTTCTAAATTTATCATACCAGGGATTGATCTGATCAAGATGAGTAAATGGCAATTGGGTAACTTTGCTAGAGCCAATTAGTATGAGTAATGGTGGTCTTAAAAACATTCCTGTTATTGCAGAAGAAAATACAAAGAAACCAAACCAGAGACCTAGTTTATTGTGCCATCTTAAATTAAATTTAAAAGTGTTTTTTAGTTTATTTAATTTAAGTTTGTTATTTTTATTTTTTTTTATTTGTTTGGGATAATACCATTTAATAAAACCTGTAATTGAGAGTATTATGAATATTAAAGCAATAAAATCCATGAATAATTTACCAATAATGCCAAAAGCTTCTCCACTATGTAATTGCCAGAGTGTTTTAAATAATGATACATCTTTCTGATAATTTTCTGGTGGTAATACTTCAACTTTTTTAAATTTTACTTTATTTTTTTCTTCTGAAATTTGAAAGAGATTACATCTCGTTAATGCATAAATTTTGTTATCTTTTTGAACGAATTTAACAATGCGTTGTTCTTGTGTTGGTAAATATATCCTTTCCCATTTATTTGAATTAAAATTATACTTATATAAGCCTAGTAAAGAAGCAGCTAAAAGGTTTTTAGAAGGAGTTTCAATCATTGAATGTATATTTTTGTTATCCATTCCATTCGGTAAACCTTGATTAAAATCTATGAATTTATTATTTTTTTTAAGCCATATTCCAATATTACCATATATAAATGTGCCCTGAGTTGAGTGGAGAATTGATTTTACGGCTGCATTGTTCCAGTTATTATAATGATAATCTTTTGGTAGAATTGATCGAGGGATGTCTAAGTTTGAAAAAAACTCTCTATGGTTTAATATTATTCCTGATATTGAAAATATAAATACAAAAAATATAACAAAGAGTCCTATCCATCTATGAAACAAGCGGGTAAATTTTCTAAATCTTCTATTACCGGAAGATGAAATTGCCTTGCTTGATTTTGCAATATTTAAAGAATTATTTAAAACATCAGAAGATTTAACTTCTATTTTAAGTGTATCCATAGTGTAGCCTTTAATAAATCGGATATAATTATCTTAATATAATATCTCAAAAATATAAAAAAATATTTTTAATGTCAATAGAATTGAATATTTTTAAGTAATAAAAATAAAAAAAATTGGATGTGGTATGTTTTCATTATTTAAAAAATTGAATATACTACAAAAGCGAGCTTTTCTGGTAATAATCTCATTTGGTGTTATTAGTTTGCTTGGTGATATTATTTATGAAGGGGCAAGAAGCGTAAATGGACCTTACTTAAATTCATTAGGTGCTAATGCTTTAATTGTAGGCTTTGTTGTTGGTATTGGAGAATTTTTAGGATATCTTACAAGATTAATTTCCGGTTATTTTTCTGATAAAACAAAAGCACACTGGTTATTTGCAATAGCTGGATATTCAATGTTGATTACAGTGCCAATGCTTTCATTAACAGGTATCTGGCAATTTGCTGCAATACTTATAGTATTAGAAAGAATTGGCAAAGGATTAAGAAGTCCTGCTAAAGATACTTTACTTTCTCATGCAGCAAAACAAGTTGGAACTGGTTTTGGTTTTGGTATTGCTGAATTTTTTGACCAAATTGGTGCAACTGTAGGACCTTTAATTTTTACATTTGCTTTAATGTATGTGGGGACAAAAAATAATTCAATTGGCGATTATCAAACTGCTTATAGTTTATTATGGCTACCTTTTGTGATTTTGATTATTGTTCTATTTTTTGTTTACAATTTCTATAAAAATCCAGCAGAATTTGAGCAAGAAACTAAAAATCAAGTGCCAGATAGTTTGACAAAAATATTCTGGTATTATACAATATTTACATTTGTAACAACATTGGGATTTATAAGTTTTGCTATAGTTGGATATCATTTAAAGGTTAATAATATAGTATCAGATCACCAAATACCATTTTTATATGCAATTGCGATGGTAGTAGATGCTTTTGCTGCTATTTTGATAGGTAAGAGTTATGATAGCTTAAAATATAAAAATGAAAATCACAATTCTGGATTGTATTTGCTTATAGTATTGCCATTATTAACAGTTATAGTTTTACCATTAGTTTTTTCTTTCAATGTGATATTAATTTTTATAGGGATGATTTTTTGGGGAATTGTAATGGGTGCACACGAAACAATTATGAAAGCAGCAATTGCCGATATTACATCTATAAAAAAAAGAGGCACGGGGTATGGTATCTTTAATGTTGTTTATGGTTTAGCGATGTTTTTAGGTAGTGCGATAGCTGGTTATTTGTATGATATATCTTTAACGGTTTTAATTGCTGCTTTTATAAGTATTGAATTTATTTCTATGATTATCTTTTGGTTGCTCAAAAAAGAGATAAAATTGAGGTAAGGATATTGAACATTTAATCTTATTATGTATTCTAAATTATTTTTTAATAAGTGGCAAATGAGTTGTATTTGTAAAATAATTTAAGAAAAAACTTATACAAATTATGACTATAATAAATAATACATTATATAAATTAAAAAATGATGATAATCAATTAAATTATAATAAGTTAAATGAATTCAACAGGGTTTATACTTCTGAGTGGGATTTTATTATAATGCCAACACAAAAGAATATACACACTGTTTTCACAACTATCCTGCTATGATGATTCCCCAAATTGCAAGGAAATTGATTGAACTTTACGGCAAAAATGCTAAATTACTATTTGATCCATATTGTGGAACAGGAACTTCCCTAGTAGAAGTAAATTTGGCTGGTTTAAATGCGATAGGAACTGATTTTAATCCCATTGCAAGATTGATTGCAAGTGCTAAAACAACAAAAATTAGTATGAATTCTTTGATCAATACAATTAATTAATATAATGATTATATGTTTAATTTATCATTCAGAATAATATAACTAAGGTTAAGCTTCCATCTATTAAAAATATAGATTACTGGTTTTCTGAAAATAATTTGATAAAGTTAGCTAAGATATATAATTTTATAAAACAAATAGAAAATCAAGAGATTTGTAATTTTTTTAAGGTTGCATTTAGCGAAACCTTGCGTGAAGTATCATTTATTAAAAATGGTGAGTTTAAATTAGTAAAAGATAAAAAGTTTATAAAAAAATTGATATGAATGTTTTTGAGATTTTTAATTTTAAATTACAACGGAATTTAACAGGGCTAAAAGATTTTATTGATAAATCTCCCGATGATGTAAAATCTTATATTTATGACTTTGATACAATAAACGGTATAACTTTTGAGTTAATACCTGAGGATAGTGTAGATATAGTTATTACTTCACCGCCTTATGGAGATTATAAAACAACAGTTGCTTATGGTCAATATTCCAGATTTGCAAATAAATGGTTTGGCTATGAACAAGCTAGTAAAGTAGATAATTATTTAATGGGTGGGTAGAAAAAAGATCATATAAAGATATTTAGAAGCAATGTTCTTAATGAAATAATAAATTATATAAGCAAAATAAAATCTTGCAAGAGTAAAAGAATTTTCTGCTTTTTATGAGGATTATGAAAAATCAATAAAAATGTAGCTAAAATTGTTTAAAGAAATGCTTATGTTTGTTATGTGGTAGGAAGGAGAACTGTTAAAAATATTAATATCCCAACAGATATTATTAGAGCTGAGTTTTTTGTAGAAAATGGTTTTGAGCATATCACTACAATAGTTAAAAATATACCTAACAAAAGAATGCCATATCAAAATAGTCCTTCTAATATTGTAGGGGTAAAATCTCCAACTAAGAAAAATGAATTTATAGTGATTTGTAGGAAAAAAATAAAATGTAATTAAAGGATTTAATAAAAAAACTACAAAATATTAAAGAACAAGGATATATTATTTCTGAAAGAAAAGGGCCTACAGGTGTTGGATACCTTTTAGAAAAATTATTAGGGTTAAATGTAACTAATATTGCTATACCAGATATTGGGGGAAGAGTAGAACTAAAAGCAACTAGAAAAAATTCATCGTCTTTAATAACTTTATTTACTTTCAATAGAGGTGTGTGGAAATTAAAACAAGAAGAACTGATTAAATCTTTTGGTTATAAAGATGAAAATGGATGGTTATCACTTTATTCTACTGTATCTTATGAATTGCAATACACAAGGTTTTTATTTAATTACCGATAATGATAAAAATTTGATAATATTGAAAAACAAAGAAATTAATTACAATTTAACTGAATGGAGTTCTTATGTTATAGCTGGTAAATTTATGACAAAACTAGATAGAATAATTTTAGTTTTTGCAGATAGTTTTATCAAAGAAGGAAGAGAATATTTTAATTTTACCGAAGCCTTTCTTTTAGAACAACCAGTGCCTGAAAAATTTTTAAAGGCTTTTGAAGAAAATAAAGAGTTTATTGATTTAAGGATTCATATCAAAGATAATAATAAAGTAAGAAACCACTGAACAGCCTTCAGGATTAAAGAAGAAGATTGGATATCATTATACAACAAAGTTAAAAAGATAGTTTAATTGTTTAGTGAATTATTCAGATATACTAAAATTATGATTGATATTTTTTATCAATTAACTAACAGAAAAATATTAGAAAGTAATTAAAAATTTTTAACTCAGAGTAAATAAGAAGTAATTTGGGTTAGATAATAAATCTCTCAGCATTTATTCACAATTAAACGAGATCTTAAAAGCAATTCTCTTCAAATTAACACACAAATAAAATACTTAAAGGAGAAAATACTTTGTTATAAACGTAATTTAAAAATAATTTATAATATATCGAGCGTGATATTTGCTAAAATTAAAATGAATGAGCTATAAGTTAATATATGTAAACGCAAAAAGCGATTAAAATTGTATTATTGTGCGTAATACTAAATAAATTAAGCATTATTTCCGTTTGAATAATTCCTAAGCGTAAAATACGCTAATTTAAGCGCAGTTTCCCTTCCAGAATTATTCCTGAGCGTAGAATACGCTCAAAATTTATATTTTTAACGTAATTTGCGTTAATAAATTTTTTTATTTGCGTATAAAAACTATAATTTTAACGGAAAATGCTGTTTGATATAATTTCTTTATCGTTCAAATATATTACAGAAAAGGATATTTCCCGTTCAGTGTAAAATACTTTATTTTGCTTTGCTTTTGGAGTGTAGATAAATGTGCGTTTGTGATGTTATTATTTTATTTTACTTTTTAGAGCCTTTACGATTACTTACTTTGTATTTTATGTTCAGCTTATGATTAAGTTATATTAGTTATGTATAGATATTGAAATAATTTTATATTAAGGAAGAGTTAATAAATTAGTAAATAATTTGCATTGTTTATTAAAAGATAAGTTAAAATGTTTTGAATTATATACAAACTTAAGTATTATTTAAAAATGAAAAAAATAATTTGACTTTAAGTTTATTTTTTTTTAACTTTTAATTTAAAAATTATACCTTTTGTAATTTTCACAAAAAATTATTCATTAACCAAATCATAGAGGTAGATATGAAAAAGTTAGCTTTAATTATTCTGGTGTTAAATGTAGCATTATTTGCATGGGGTGGTCCATTTGCTATAAGTTGTGTTGGTAATAGTTGGTCTAACCCTACAGGTATCAGTGGTTTAGATGCCCAGTGGAAGTTTCAAGGTGAAGGAAACAGTCCAGCAACAAATTCACCAAACAAATTACTGTTTTTAACTGGTTCAAATTCGCTTACAAATTATGGTAATTTTTATTTCCGTGTAATTCATCTGGAAGGTAGTGCTTGGTACAGCTGGGGCGGTGATGGATCAGTTGATGAAAGTGTTGCATTAAATTCGGTTTCTAATATTAACTGTCCAGTCGGAAATTATCAAGATATTAAAGCTGCATATTTTTCAATGACTAATGATAAAAAGTATGCATTATTATTTCAGGCTAATCCTAATAGTGGTGGTAATATTTCAAAAATAACGGTTTTAGAGTTTGATGGTGATCCTGTTCAATTAATTAACCAATCTCACATTTTAGGAACAACACTTGATTTAACTTTAACTTTAAGTGCCGAACCACCAGCAGATCAAAAATTTTATGTTAGATATGTGTGGGATGGCTCAAATGATTGGGCTAATGCAACAATAGAACAATTAACAGTAAGCGGAACAAATGCAACAAAAAGTATAAATGTTAGTGGGCATTCTTCTATTACATACTATTATTTTACAACTGAATCAAATGTATCTGTCACTAATAGTAATGTAGATGATGTTACATTGTATTATTTAAATAATAATGGTGGTAATTATACAGTTGGTGCTCTCCCAGTTGAATTAACAAGTATTTCTATAAGCTTTAAAGATAATGCTATTTTATTAACCTGGCAAACTGCTACAGAAGTAAATAACAAAGGATTTGAAATTGAAAAATTTGTAAATAATTCATGGCAAAATATTGGATTTGTTAAAGGTAAAGGTAATAGCAGTGTAGTAAATAACTACAAATTTGAAGATAAAACTTTTATAGCTGGCAAAAATGTTTATAGATTAAAACAAGTTGATAATAACGGTGTTTTCAAATATTATGAACCTGTTGAAATTGAAGTTGTAGCACCTAAAGCATTTGAATTGTTTAATAATTATCCAAATCCTTTCAATCCTACAACAAATATTAGGTTTGCAATTCCAGAAAAATCTGTTGTAAAAATAGGAATTTATAATATCAAAGGTGAATTGGTTAGGCTTGTAGATAATTCCGAATACGAAGCAGGAGTTCACAGCAAGAATATTGATATGAGTGGTTTTGCGTCTGGAGTATATTTTGTAAAATTATCAGCTGGAAATAATACAAAGACAATTAAAATTAATTTGATGAAATAATTTTGTTAATGAACTTAAAAGGGCTTCGGCGGTGTTTTTCTGTTGAAGACTTTTTTTATGGAGTTTATATGAAAAATGTTTTAATTACTGGAGCAACCGCCGGCATTGGACTATGTGTTGCAAATTTATTATCAAATGCTGGCTATAAAGTATATGCAAGTGGAAGGAAAATTGAAAAAATAGCCAATTTGCAAAAGGAAAACTTTATTGTAGCAAAATTGGATGTTACGGATGAACAAAATGTAAAATAGGTTATTGAAAATATTATTAAAAATGATGGTAAGATTGATATTATTATCAACAATGCTGGTTATGGGTTATACGGTTCTTTTGAAAAAGTTTCAATTGATGAGGCAATAAATCAGTTCAAAACTAATGTATTTGGGCTTGCAAATGTTACCAAAGAAGCAATTCCTTACATGATAAAACAAAAGCAGGGAAGAATAATAAATATTTCATCCATAGCAGGTAGTTTTGGAGAACCACTTGGGGTATGGTATCACGCAAGTAAATATGCTGTTGATGGAATTTCCGATAGCCTAAGGTTGGAATTAAAAAAGTTTAATATTGATGTTGTAAATTAAAACTGAGTGGGAAACTATAGCAGTGGAAAACTTAAAATCATATTATGATGAAAATTACAAAGTTATGATATCTTCTCATTTAAAATTATGGGAATTTTTGTGGAAGTATGCAAGCAAACCAGAAGATATAGCAAAAGTAATAGTTAAAGCGACGGTAGTAAAAAATCCACGTCCAATTTATTTTGCATGGAGAGGAGCTAAATTTTTTATACTTTCTATTTAAAATTTTGCCAGTGAAAGCTTTTGATTATAAATATCTGAAAACATTATTTCCATTATCAAATAAATAATGATGAGAAATTTGAATGAGATAATTTTTTTCAATTTTACCACAACGGGCACAAAGCTCACAAAGAATTTTAATAGCTGCTTTTTTTGTCTTCGTCTTTGTTTTGTTGGTGTGTTTTGTGAGAGATAATTTTTATTACTACAAAATTAAAAAAGGCCGTTTAAATAGACTTTGTAAAGGAATATTAAACGACCTTTAATGAGCATTTAAAATCTATTGATTAAAGTGTTTTTCAATAATTGCTGAGTATTGTTTGATAACTGGTTTAAGAAACCATCGTTTGAAAAATCCAGCTTTTTTAAATTGGTTATTTAATAACTTTAAGTTTTCCTTCAATGTAAATTCAAATTTAGTTAATTCTTCTTTTGTAAATTTCACTTCCTGTTTATCAGTTGCGTTGGTTAATTTATTTAAGATAGATTCAAAAATTCTCGCAATATGCAAATACTCTTGTTTTTCGGGTAATTGGTTTAACGTTTGTTTGCAATATTGGATTAAAAATTTTCTTTCAACTTTATCGAACTTAAAGTTATAATTCCTGAATTGTAATTTCATTTTCTAACTCAAATTTTTGTTGATAAAGAAAGTAGTTCTTCACGAACTTTTTGGAACCCAGGTTTAATAACATTATAAATGTATTTAATTCTCTCATCATAATGAATAAAAGCAGATTTCATGGAGTTGATAGTTATTTTTTCAATATCGTCAATGTTAATGCCGAAATACTTAACAGCAATCATAAATTCTTTAGTCATGGTAGTATCGCTCATAAGTCTATCATCTGTATTGATAGTAACACGGAATTTGTGTTTGTAGAAATACTTAAATGGGTGATTTTCGATTTTATCGATTGCTCCTGTATGTACATTACTAAGTAAGCAGCATTCAAGAGGAATTCTTTTATCTAGAATATATGATGCTAATTCGCCGAGTTTAATAAGATTACCATCCTTATCGAAGATCATATCATCGATAAGTCTTGTAGCATGTCCGATTCTGTGGGCACCGCACCATTGAAGAGCTTGCCAGATAGATTCTTTTCCGAAGGCTTCGCCGGCATGAATAGTGATATTGAAATTAGCTCTCTGGATGTGCTGAAAAGCATCTAAATGTCTTTTAGGTGGATAACCGCCTTCTTCTCCTGCTAAATCAAAACCGACAACGCCACGGTCACGGAAATTAACAGCCAATTCTGCAGTTTCCAATGTATCTTCTCTGTTACGCATACCGCAGAGAATCAAACCATAACCGACGCCAAAATCTTTTTTACCTTTTTCTAAGCCTTCGAGCACAGCTTTGACAGCATCTCTCATAGTAAGACCATTGAATGTATGCAAAACAGGTGCAAATCTTGTTTCTACATACACAACGCCGTCATTTTTCATATCTTCCAGCATTTCATAAGCAACACGAGCGAGATTTTCTTTAGTTTGCATAACGGCGCAAGTGTGTTCAAAACCTTGAAGATATTCAACTAAATTTCCTTTATTTGCTCCACGATGAAACCACTCGGCTAATTCACCGGGGTCTTCTGTAGGCAATTTTGTGTATTTAATTTCTTTGGCCAAATCAATAACTGTTTGAGGTCTAAGACCGCCATCGAGATGATCGTGTAATAATACTTTTGGCACTTTACGAATGATTTGTTCTAATTCCATTTTGTACTCCAAAAATTTTTAAAGTGCTGCAAATTAAAAAAAAAAAATTTCAAATAAAAAATATTTTTTAATAATAGATTGATATCAAAATTTGCCCAAGCACTATAACAGTAAAATTAATCAAAGGATAAATAGTTGCAAATGAGATACCTATAGCATCTGAATCGTGTTGTGAAGTTGCATAAGCTAAAGTACACGAATCTGTTACAAAACCAGCCATCAAACCGCTTAGTTCTAAAAAATTAAGTTTGAATAAATATCTTCCAATTGTAGCAGTTGTTAAAATTGATACCATATTAATCATAATACCGTAAGAGATAAGTTTGAGGCCATTTAAACTTAATAAATTTGTGAAAAAACTATTACCTACAGAAAGTCCAATAGCAGCTAAAAATAATACTAAGCCAATTTGTCTTAGCATATAATTTGCTCCCGGTGTCATGTATGATACAATACCAAATCTAACAGTAAATTTACTTATAATCATAGCAACAAGTAATGTTCCGCCTGCAATACCTAATTTTATAGGTACAGCAAGACCGGGTAAATATATAGGTGTATATCCTAAAAGTAGCCCTAATATTATACCTGCAAAAATTGGAATTAAATTTGGTTCAAATAATCTTTTTTGAGAGTTACCTAAAAAATTACAAACAGAATTTACCGCATTTTCATCACCTATAACTTTTACAATATCCCCAAAATAAAGAATTGTTTTAGCGTTTGGAATAAATTCCATATTATTGCGTTGAATAGCGGTAAAAGATACATTAAATAATCTAATAACATTAAGTTCGCTTAAATATTTTCCTATAACTTCTCGATTTGTAACTAAAACTTTTCTCTGTGTTAATTTACCAGTTTCTTTTTGAATATCTTCGTATCCAAAAAGTCCGATAAGATTCATTAATTTCTTTTTATAAGTAACTTCAAAATTACAAAAAAGTAAATCTCCTTCTTTAAGTTGTGTATTGGGATTTGGAATAAAAATTTCATCATTTCTTTTAATCTTTACTACAACAACATTAGGTCCGATTACTTGTCTTAGATAAGATATTTTTTTATCGAAAATTACAGGGTTTGTTACAATAAAAGTTGCAGTTTCAATATTTAAGTCTTGATGTTCAAGTTCATATTTTTTAGCTTCTTCTTGAATATTTACTTTAAATAATTTTCTGGCTAATATTATTCCAGTGATTGTTGTTAAACTTGCAAAGGGGTAAGCAATAGCATAACCAACGCCTATATTAATAAAATTATAAGTATCATTGGGATTAATATTTAAAATTGCTTGCTGGCTAGCAGCCATTGTAGCAGTGCTCATTACTGCGCCGGTCATAATACCAAGTAAAAGTGAAAAATCAACTTTTGTTATAAATTGAATTATTAAAAACATTAAACCGTAAAGTGAAACAGCAATTAAAGCTAAAATATTGTATTTGATACCATCTTTTTTGAAAGAATCAAAAAAATTTGCACCTAATTGCAATCCTAAGGAGTAGATAAAGATTATTAAACCAAAATTTTTAGCAAAATTTAAAATATTTTTTTCAATTTGTATTCCATAATGTGCAAATATTATACCGACAAATAATACAAATGTTACGCCGAATGATATGCCGAAAATTTTAATTCTTCCTAATAATACACCTAAAGCTATTATACTACAAAAAATTACAATAGAATAAGAGACGGGATCATTGAAAAAAGTATAAATATCCATATAAATTATTCCTAATATTTATTTCTAAAATAAAAAAAACATTTTTTTCTACAAAGTAAAAATTAAACATTTCATATATTTGTATCTTAAATAAAATAAATTTGAAGGATAATTAATATTATGTTGTTAGCTCTTTTAGTTTTAGGATTATTTGCAGGAATACTTTCTGGGCTATTTGGTATAGGTGGCGGTATAGTGATGGTCCCAGCGATGATTGTATTATTTAATTTTAGTATGTTACAAGCAAATGCTGTTTCTCTTGCAGCAATGTTATTACCTGTTGGAATTTTGGGAGTAATTAAATATTATAAAGAGGGCTTTATAGATTTGAAAATTGCCCTAATAATTTCTTTAGGGCTTATGATTGGTTCTGGTTTTGGTGCTGAAATTGCTTTATGGATAAATGTGAAAATACTCGAAAAACTTTATGTTGTTTTTTTACTTTATAATGTGTTTTTATATTTTGGGTTGAAATTCAGCAAGCAAAAAAAAGTTTATCATTTAAAGACTTCTACTTTAAATTTTATTATTGTAGGTATTATAGCTGGAGTTATTGCTGGTATGTTTGGTAAGGGAGGGGGGATAATTATAGTTCCGTTTTTAATTAATTTTTTTAATTTTGATACAAGGAAAGCCACTGCAACATCACTCGCAGCTTTACAATTGCCTGTTGGATTGCCCGGTGTTTATCTTTATGCTGTAAATGGTCAATTGAATTATATCTTTGCTGCAATGTTAGCAGCAGGAATAATAATTGGAACATATTTGGGCACTCATATTGCAATAAGAATACCTGCAGAGAGATTTAAAAAGATTTATGCGTTATTTCTTATCTTTGCAGCAATATCTATTTTGTTAAAATAATAACTATATCATTATTTATGAAAGAAATATTAGAAACTCTAAATATCAAAAAAAATTTTATAGATTTTAATCGTATTATTGATGTAAAAGTTAAAAAAAAGTATAATATTATAGTTACAATACCAGTATTCAATGAATTTGATTTTATAGAAAAATTTGTTCGAAATTTTAATAAGCAAGATGATAAATATTTTGATAAACTTTTGGTGATATTCAATGTAAATAACACAAAAACAGTTGAAGATACTATTAGAAATAACAATGAGAGAACGTATAAACTCTTAAATTCTTATAAATTTACTTTTGATACGCTAATAATAGATAATTTTAGCAATGGTAATGAGCTTGATGATAAAAATGGGGGAGTTGGTATAGCACGTAAAATTGCAATGGATAATGCACTTTTTCATTTTGACTACTCTAATAAATCCAGAAATGTTCTAATTTGTCTTGATGCAGACTGTTTTGTTGATAATTATTATATTACAAAAATATTTGAGTTTTATCAGAACTCTGATGTCAATGCTGCATATGTTAATTATAAACATCAACTTGAATATAACATTGATGAAATTATAAGTTATGAATTATATCTTAGGTACTATGTTTTATCACTAAAATACGCAAACTCATATTATGCTTTTCATACAATTGGCTCAACTATGACATGTACACCTGAAGCATATGTTAAAATTGAAGGTATGAATAAACGAAAAGCAGCAGAAGATTTTTATTTTATGCAAAAATTAGCAAAAAATTATAAGATTTATCATATAAAAGATACAACTATATATCCATCAGATCGGATTTCTCATCGTGTACCTTTTGGTACGGGTAAAGCCATTCATAATTACTATGAGGGATTATCAAAAAAATACTTTGTCTATGATTTTAAGATATTTGAAATATTAAAAGAATTTTTGCAAACTTTTAATGATATTATTACCGATGCGGATGATTTTACCAAAAAATTTAATGAAATACATCCTTTGATAGTGGAATTTTTAGAAGAAAATGATTTTAGAGGGAGCTGGAATAATATTTTAAAGTATTCGAAATACGATAATCAAATTCAAGAGCAAAAAAGAATTTGGTTTGATGGTTTTCGTACACTCAAATTTGTACATTTTTTTGAAAATAAGTTATATAAAAAATCAGATACATTTATCAACTATGAGAAACTGTTTAATAATTTAAAAATTAGTAATGATTTTATTCCTTTTCGCAAAAATGCTGATATTGAAAATAAAATCAAATTTTTGAAAAAAGTAATAGATACAGAAAATAAATTATTGTAGAGAAGGTTTTTTTATATTTTTGGCAAGTAGTTGGGTAAGTAGTAAAAAAATAATTTTATAAATCCATATTCACTTTTTCAATATTGAAATCTTTAATTTTATATACATTGGAAAGCGCAGCATTTAAAAGATTATAATTGTGAGTTGTAATTAAACATGTTGTGCCGCGAAGATTAACACGTTTGAGGATTTTAATAATTTCGAAAGATGTTTCTGGGTCTAAATTACCAGTGGGCTCATCTGCAAGAAGAATTTTAGGGTCGTTGATGATGGCCCTTGCAATGGCAACTCTTTGTTTTTCTCCGCCGCTTAACTCGTTTGGATAAACGTGAGCTTTATGGGAAAGTCCAACATCGGCCAAAGTATCAAAAACTTTTTGCTTGATAAATTTATGTTTATATCCAGTTGCTTCCAAAATGAAACTAAGATTATCAAAAACAGTTTTGTTGTTGAGTAATTTAAAATCCTGAAAAACAATTCCAATTTGCTTACGGAAAGTGGGAATTTCTTTTTTTCTAATAGTGTGGGAATTATATTTTAAAACGCGAACAGTACCTTTAAGTGGTAATATGTTCATATAAAGTAGTTGTAAAAGTGTGCTTTTTCCAGTTCCACTGTTACCTAACAAAAAAATAAACTCACCTTCTTTAACAGAAAAGTTGAGGTTTTGAAAAATAGGCTGATTGGTATAACCAAAAAATATTTCTTTTAATTCTATTATCATAGATATAGTTTAAATTCAGTAAAAAATAAAATAGAACAAAAAAATACAAAAAATAAACAAGAAATGAAAAAAAAATTTGACAAGGATATTAAAATTACTTATATTTGTATTTCAAATTTGAAAATTTGGGCAGATAGCTCAGTCGGTAGAGCAAAGGACTGAAAATCCTTGTGTCGGCGGTTCGATTCCGTCTCTGCCCACTTTCAAAATCTTCAAGCGACCCTTACCGACGGTCGCTTTTTTATTTCCTAAATAATTCATTCCATTAGCAATTTTTTTTAGATATTCTTTCAAACCTGGTTATTTGTATTGAAAAAAGTTCAGATTGTTTAAATATTTAATTTTGAATACTCAATTAATTTTATATATTTAAATTTTAAAAAATAAGTTTTATTGGGAGTAGATATGCAAAATTTAATATTAAAACTGACTTTTAGAAATCAGAATATAGTAATTGAAAATAATGCAAGATATGATTTCCATATATCAAACTATGTAAGACAAAAATATAATTTAAAATCTGATCTTTTCTCTATAACGGGTAATGTAGTTTTCCCAAACTATCGTGCTGTAAAGGAGTTTGTACATCATATAAATTCACAAAAAACTAGTGATTATTTGCAACCTGGTCAGCTTAATGCAATGGGATTGCTTGATGAAATTTATCATTTTATTTTTAGAGTTTATGAAACAAAATATAATCCAAAAGTTTTTGCAAAAGCAATTGATTATTTAAAAAGAGAAATCAAACCAGAAACTTTAGAAAATGTCTTACTTGATTTTATTGTTAAATTCCCACCTAAAGAAGTTTATGAAAATAAGATTACTCCAATACACTATTTATACTCATTTAATGGAAATAGATCTAATTTCGAAACTACATTAGAAGAGTTAATACTATTCTTTTTTGCTAATTTTAACCCGGCAAACAAACAATTTAAAGAATTATTTGATGAGAGCTATCTTTCTACAATAAAAGATTACAAAAAAATTATTGAAAAAGCAGAAGTATTTTTTGAAAATGAAAAGCCATTTGAAGAATTTAATATATCTGTATTTACATTACTCAAGCTACCTATAATCAATGCACCTAATTGTTTAGAAGATCAATTAAAATACATCAAAGAAAATTTTGGAGTAATATTAGATCCGGAATTTTTAGATAGGCTTTTAAGTAGTATTGATTATATAAGAGAAGAATTTAGATTCTTTGGTGGCGGTGGTGATGTACCAACTGTTGTTCCTTTGTATGGAAAAGGTCAAAATGTTAAATTATCCTTAGGAAAATCTGGTTATACTTATACTGATGATGAATTTAAGGATTATCTTGCACCTGAACAATTTACAGCAGACCTTGAATGGATGCCAAATGTAATTATGCTTGCTAAAAATACTTATGTTTGGTTAGATCAGCTTTCTAAAAAATATGGAAGACATATCAAATATCTTTCCGATGTACCAGACGAAGAACTTGATTTAATAAAAAGTTGGAATATTAATGCATTGTGGTTGATAGGACTATGGGAAAGAAGTTATGCATCCCAAAGAATCAAGCATTTAATGGGTAATATTGATGCTGTTGCATCGGCATATTCGCTTTATGATTATGTTATTGCCGAAGATTTAGGAGGAGAAGATGCTTTTAATAACCTGGACTGGAGGTGTAAAATAAGAGGTATTCGCTTAGCATCTGATATGGTCCCAAATCACGTAGGTATTGTTTCCAAATGGGTTGTTGAGCATCCAGAGTATTTTATACAAAGTCCTTATCCGCCATTTCCAAATTATCGTTTTACTGGAGAAAACTTATCAAATCATCCAGATATCGAAGTTCGTATTGAAGATGGTTATTGGTCAAAAAGTGACGCTGCTGTTGTATTCCAAAGAATTGATAGAAGAACTGGCGAAGTAAGATACATTTATCACGGTAATGATGGTACACAAATGCCCTGGAATGATACCGCTCAACTTAATTTATTGTTGCCAGAAGTTAGAGAAGCTTTAATACAGACTATCATGCATGTTGCAAGAAAAACATCAATTATACGTTTTGATGCAGCTATGACATTAACCAAAAAGCACTATCAAAGACTATGGTTCCCACGAAGAGGAAATGCGGGTGATATTCCTTCAAGATCTGAATATGCAATGTCACAAGAAGAATTTGATGCAGCAATGCCTAATGAATTCTGGAGAGAGGTTGTAGATCGTATGAATGCAGAAATGCCAAACACTTTATTACTTGCAGAGGCTTTCTGGCTTATGGAAGGTTATTTCGTAAGAACCTTAGGGATGCATCGTGTTTATAACTCTGCGTTTATGAATATGCTTAAAAAAGAAGAAAATGAAAAATATCGTGATTTAATTACGAATACACTTGAGTTTAATCCTGAAATATTGAAAAGATATGTAAATTTTATGTCCAATCCTGATGAAGAAACTGCAATTCGTCAATTTGGTTCAGACGGTAAATATTTTGGCGTTTGTATGATGATGGCAACATTACCTGGATTGCCAATGATAGGACATGGACAAATTGAAGGATATCATGAAAAATATGGTATGGAATATAAGCGAGCTTATTACAACGAACAGCCAAATCAATGGTTAATTGATAGACATAAAAGAGAAATCTTTCCAGTCTTTGGCAAGAGATACATATTTAGCGAAGTACATAATTTCTGGTTCTTTGATTTTTATGATGGCAGCGGTAACATTAACGAAAATGTATTTGCTTATTTTAATGAGGCAAGAGGCGAAAAAGCATTATTCTTATACAACAATAAATATGCAGAAGCAAAAGGCTGGATCAATTTTTCAACAAATAAATTAGTTACAATGCCAGATGGTTCAAGACAAATGCAAACCAAAAATATTGCTTCCATGTTAGGTTGTAAGAATGATGATAAACATTATTATATTTTTCGAGAGCATGTTAGTGGGTTGCAATTCATACGAAGAGGTTGTGATATTCATAAACACGGTATGTATTTTGAGCTTGGTGCTTTCCATTATCAATTATTCTGGGAATTTAAAGAAGTATATGATACAGATGGTAGATATAAACAAATCCACGATAAATTAAATGGTACTGGAATTTACGATATCGATGCAGAAATTCGAAGAACACAATTTAAACCTATTCACGAAGCATTTTTAGCTTTGTTTGATGAACCATCATTAAAGATGCTGGATAAATTTATTCATTCAGATGAGTTAGATAATAAAACTCTTAAAATGTTTTCATTTAAATACAATATGTTTGTTAAATCTGTTTGCGAATATTATGATTTCCAATTTCCTGTAAAAGTGTTAAATGATAATATTAAAGATTGTGAAACAGTTGCTAAAAGTATCAGATATTTATATCAAATTGTAAATGATGAAGTAATTATAAACAAAAATCCATGGCTAAAATATTTTAGAAAACATATTGGTATTTTTGATACAGATAAATCAACTCTTTATGTATTATTTTCATATATTGCATTATTAAGATTAGCCGAGTTGTATTCAAAAGTTGATGTTAACTTGTTTGATGATTTGGATTTAGCTTATCCGCTTGAAACATTATATAAAGATTTAGGTTATGATACAAATTATGCTGTTAATCGTATCAACCTTGTAATAATTATCGCCAAATTCTTTAGAATGCTTTATAAGTTAGAAAATAATAAATTAGTTATCGATTACAAAGCACTTTACAAAATGTTTAAGAATGATTACATTAAATTGTATTTAAATGTTCACGAACATCAAGGAGTTAATTACTTCAGCAAAGAAAATTATGATGAATTATTGAACTGGATGCTTATTCGAGGATTTATTAAAAATTCAAGAACATATTACGAAGAAGATGAATTTAATACAGAAAAAATATTACCTAACTTAAAAGAAATCTACGATGAACTCGATAAACTTAATGAATTACAATTTAAAGCTAACTTTGATTATGATAAATTATTGGAATTACTAGAAGGTTTTTGTAATAAAGAAACCTTAAAATCAAAGGATAAGAAAGAAAAAGAATAGATTGATATCTGATATTTAGTTAACACCTTAGAAATGATATTAAAAAAAATGAAAAAAATAATTAACTTGAGTTTTTGATTTTTCTTAAAGAAGTGTTGTTTAATTTATATTATATTTTGTTATGCTCTTATTAGTCAGCTTTACTATTATTATTTGGGAATGTATTTATTATATAGTAAAAAAATTGTTACTAAAATTGTGAAATCAAGGTAATTTATATAAGATTTTGTTATTTTAAAAATTTTTTTATTTTTAAAAGTCTAATTATTAAAATATTGGGAGTAAAAAATGGCTTTAGTAATTACAGACGAATGTATCTCTTGCCAAGCTTGTGAAACAGAATGTCCAAATAATGCAATTTATGCAGCAGGCGATGATTGGACTATGGGTGGTCAATCTTTTCCAGCTATTTCTTCTGATCATACTTACATTGCTACTGAAAAATGTACAGAATGTGTTGGATTTTATGATGAACCACAGTGTCAAAGCGTTTGTCCTACAGATGCTATTGTAAAAGATGAAAATAATGTTGAAACACCTGAACAACTTATGGCTAAAAAAGAAAAATTAGATCAAGTTGGTAGATAATCTACAATTAAATTCTTATTTTGGGCACGATATTTTTTTATCGTGCCTTATTTATTTTAAAAAATAAATTGATTTTTTGTTATCTTTTTTTTATCTTTTAAAATATCATTTAATATTTTAAGGAAATAATTATGAATTATTCACTAAACAAGGTCTTGTTAATCGGATATCTAGGCGGTGATGCTGAAACTTCTTTTACACAAAATTCTAATACGCCTATAACAAAATTCAGTCTTGCAACTAATAGAAGATACAAAAAAAATGATGAATGGGTTGATGAAACTCAATGGCATAGAATTGTAGCATTTAATTTGCCTGAATTTATTCAAAATGCTCTTAAGAAAGGAACTAAAGTTTATATAGAAGGTAGAATTGTTTACAGCGAAATTGAAAAAGATGGACAAAAAAATAGATTTACAGATATTTACGCAAATGATATTATATTACTTGATAAACCTACAAAAAATAATCAAGTTGAAAATAGTAGTATTGCTCCTGTAGCTTCTGAAGTGGACAAAATCGCTGATGTTAAAAATGACGATGATTTACCTTTTTAGTTAGAAACAATTTAGGCTAGTTAAAATTGGATACGAGTAATCTTTTTAATTTATTATTGGTTATTTATCTTTTGATATTTTCAGCCTTTTTTTCAAGTGCAGAAGTTGCATTTTTTTTACTCGATAATGAAAAGCTTGAAAAATTAAAACAAAATTTTGTTAAAAATAAAATTACTTATCTATTAAAAAATCCTAAGCAGTTATTAATTACTATTCTCTTAGGTAATTCTCTTGTCGCGGTTGCATTGGCAATTGTATCGCTTAATTTATTTAGAAATTTATTAACTCCCTATTTTGGAATAAGTTATATTGTTACTTTACAAGTAATTATTATTACTATTCTTGTTTTAATTTTTGGAGAAATTTCTCCCAAAGTAATAGCAACCAAAAATCCTTTACTACTTGCGAAATTATATGCTTTACCTTTAACTTTAATTTTTTTAATTTTTTATCCTGTTACTCACATAATTGCTTCATTAATGGAGTATTTTACCAGAAAAATAAGTTATTTGAAAGTAAAGAAAAATATTAACAATTTAGAATTGGAAGAAATAGCTGATATTGGTAAAGAACACGGTGCATTAGACGAAAATGAAACTAATCTTTTACAAGGTTTTTTTTCATTTATTGAAGTTCCTGTCAAAAAAATTCTAACTCCAAGAGTTGATATTGTTGCAATTGATGTAAATACAAAATTTGAAGAAATTAAAAATTTGATAATACAAACACGACATAGTAGAATACCTGTTTACCGTGATAATATCGATAATATTATAGGTATTCTTTATGCTAAAGATATTTTATCTTTTATAAATAACAAAGATATGGATAATTTTGATTTAGAAAAAATTATCAGACCAGCTTATTTTATACCTGAATATAAACTTATTAACGAATTATTAAATGAATTTCAAGAGAAAAAAATTCACATTGGAATTGTTGTAGACGAATACGGCGGAACGCTTGGTATGGTTACTTTTACCGATATAATAAGAGAAATTGTTGGCGAAATTGCATATGAAAATGATGAACACCAGACAGAATCACCAATAAAAATTAGTGATAATACATATTCTGTTCCCGGAGATACTACTATTGATGAGTTTGAAGAACTTTTAAATATAAAATTAAAATCTGATGAAAGTGATTTTGAAACTGTTGCTGGTTTTATTTTATCTTATGTTGGAGATATTCCAAAGCAAGGTCATGCATTTGAATATAATGGTTTAGTTTTTAAAATTGATAAAATTCAAAAAAATAGAATTTTAAATACAATAGTTATCGATAATAGAGCAAAAGAAGATGATAATTAAATTTTTTTCACGTGGTTGCTTTATGCTGTTTGTTGTTATTTTGATTATTGCTCTTTACACAGCATATAAAATTTATAATGTTGTTAAGCCTATATTGTATGAAAAATTTAAAGGTATTGAACTTTTAGAGCCGGAAAGAAACTTTAAAGATTATATTGACAAAGTTAAAGATAAAAAATTCCGAGATAGCCTATTGGTTTATTATAAGAAAGTAGAACAATTAAGTTCTGAAAAAAAAGAAGTGGTGCTTACATCTTTTAATAGAACTTTCAATGTTCTAAATTTAAATAAAAAAATCGATTCTCTTGAGGCTGAAGATTTACTAAAATTATTGAGGACATTAACACGTGAATGATATTAAAAAAGCTGAATTTAAAGTTGGTATTGTATCTTTAATTGCAATTATTATTTTATTTCTGATTATTTATTGGGGTAAAAGTATCTCTCTTGGAGCAGATAAACAAGAATTATTAATAGAATTTGATAATGTTGCAGGATTGGAAAAGGGTGATGCTGTTTCTGTTAATGGAGTTAAAAAAGGCAAAGTTATTGATATAATGCTTGAAAATAATAAAAGTATTGTGAAGATTTATCTTGATAAACCTATTGATTTAAGAGAAGATGCTACCTTTTTTATTACTATGATTGATTTGATGGGCGGAAAGAAAATTGATATTCACTCTGGAAAATCTCCAAATCCATTAAATTATAGTGCAATCCATAAAGGTTATTTTGCTGGTGATATACCATTTTTAGTTGCAGAAATTTCAAAACTTTCTTATAAAATCCCTTTGATTATGGATGATATTTCTATAACTCTCAAATCTGTTAATAACTTATTAAATGATAAAGATTTATTACCACAACTCAAGGAAACTTTGCAAGATGTAAAAGCTTTAGCAGAAAATGTAAATCAACTTGTAAAGGATAATGAAAAATCAATTAAAACAATTGCTAATAATACTGCTGAGCTAACTCAAGAAACAAAAGAATTTATCAAAGATAATAAACAAGATATTTCAAATACAATAAAAGATATAAATAAACTTACAGTTAATTTGAATAGAGTAACTCAAAGTGTGGATAGTATCTTGTATCAAACCAGAAACAGAGAAAATAATTTGGGCAAGTTAATGTATGATGAAAATTATCTTGCAGAACTCAAAAATACAACTAATCAATTAAAAGTTTTAATTGATCTTATACAGAAACAACTTGAAAAAGATGGCGTTAATGTTAATGCTAAAATAAGGCTATGGTAAAAAATGGTAATTGGTATTGGTTGCGATATTGTTGAAATATCTAGAATTAAAAATTCTATTAAAAAATTTGGCGATAAATTTCTTAATAAAATCTTTACTCCAAAGGAAATTGATTATTGTAAAAGTAGAGCTAGAAGCGAGCAACATTTTGCTGGCAGATTTGCTGCAAAGGAAGCTATAGCTAAAGCGTTGTATCAACTTGGTATTGAAAGTATTGATTGGCAAAATATAGAAGTTATAAATTCTCCTAAAGGTGTTCCACAAGTAAAAATTTTGAATATTTCGTTAGATAAAGATATTGATATTAAACTTAGTATATCACATTCAAATGAAAATGCAATTGCTTATGCAATTATACAAAAATTATGAAAGGAAGTAATATGAGCAAATTTAATTGGGTAAAAGTTAAAGAGTTTTCAGAAATTATTTATGAAAAAATGGATGGTATTGCAAAAATTACAATTAACCGTCCTGAAAGAAGAAATGCATTTACTCCTGAAACAGTAAAAGAAATGTATGAAGCGTTTTTGGATGCGAGAGAAGATTTAAAAATTGGCGTAATATTGCTAACTGGAGCTGGTCCTGCTAAAGATGGTAAATATGCTTTTTGCTCTGGTGGAGATCAGAAAATACGTGGTGATAAAGGTTATGTTGATAAAGGTGGTGTCCCAAGATTAAATGTGCTCGATTTACAAAAACTTATAAGAAGTATTCCAAAACCTGTAATAGCTCTTGTTGCTGGATATGCTATCGGTGGAGGTCACGTTTTACACGTTGTATGTGATTTAACAATTGCTGCTGATAATGCAATTTTTGGACAAACAGGACCTAAAGTTGGTAGTTTTGATGGAGGATTTGGCGCAAGTTATCTTGCAAGAATTGTTGGACAGAAAAAAGCACGCGAAATTTGGTATCTTTGCAGACAATACAATGCACAAGAAGCGTTAGAAATGGGACTTGTTAATAAAGTTGTTCCAGTTGAGCAATTGGAAGAAGAAGGCATAACCTGGGCAAGAGAAATACTTAGCAAAAGTCCGCTTGCAATTAGATTATTAAAATCTGCTTTCAATGCCGAACTTGATGGACAACAAGGTATTCAAGAATTAGCAGGAAATGCTACTCTTCTTTATTATATGACAGAAGAAGGACAGGAAGGCAGAAACTCATACAACGAAAAAAGACCACCAGATTTTTCAAGATTCCCTAAATTGCCGTAAGAATATATTGATGAAAAAAATAGCACCCTGTAATAACAAGGTGCTTTTTTTTTATGGAAGAATTTTATATTTTTCTTAGATTGAATTATTCAAAATGTCAAGAGCTTGAATAACTTTATCTCTTAAGGATTTTAATTTGAGACATTCTTCTTTTTTTTGTTCTTCTGAAAGATATTTTGCTTTTGCTAACATATTTTCATTACCTTGGTGGTGAATTTCTATGTGAATTTTTTCCAATTCATTAAAATATCTATTGTTTCCAAAATATTCCTTACCATAAGAATAATACCATTTACCAAACTTACAATTTAAGTGATTAGTCATAATTTTATTTTCGGGATTACCTTCTAAAGTTAAATTGCAAACTGTATCTACCCATATTGTATGATCATATTTTGCTAAGTTAAGGAAAAGTTTTATACTTATTGTGTTGATAAGATTTACAATATGATTAATTTCATCGGTGTTTTTATTTAAATTATCAATATATCGTAATTGTTCAGTTATTTTATTAGCCATATCTACATTAACAGTGCTTGTTTCTTCAGTTGCAGAAGCAACATAATTCATAAAATCTGAAAGTTCAGTTACAGAATTATTGATTTGCTCAAGTGCGTTTTTTAAATTAAATACTAGAAGTAATTCGTTATCAATTCTATTTTTAACATCTTTCATCTCATTTGTAACATCTGTTACATCTTTTTGTAATTCGTTTATAGTAATAGTTATTTCTTTTGTAGCTTTTGTCGTTCTTTCTGCTAATTTTCTTACTTCATCGGCTACAACAGCAAAACCGCGGCCCTGTTCACCAGCACGAGCTGCTTCAATAGCAGCATTTAAGGCTAATAGGTTGGTTTGGTCTGCAATTTCATCTATTATTGTAGTTATATTTGCAATATCATCCATTTTTTTTGATAAATTAATTACCTTATTTTGTGCATTATTACTAAAATTTGCTACTAATTCCATATCATGAGATAAATTATTTAATTTGTTTGTATTTTCATTAATCAAAATTTTTATATTATTTGTCTTATTAGATGCTTCTTGAACTTTCTGTGAATTTTCGTTTGTTGTTTGTGTAAGTTCTTCTATACTAGCTACAAGATGTTCAAATCTCGTATGTAAATTTGTTAATTCTAAAGGTATTTTGTTTACAATTGTTATACTATTTTGTCCTTCTATAAGCATTTGATCGTTAGCTGTTTTAATATGTTCAACCACATTATTGATAATATTTCTTATATCATTATAATTTTTATGGATAGTATTTATTTCTTTTTCTAAATATGATATTTGATCTATCTTTTTTTGATAATTTGCAATAACATTTTCTTTATTTTTCAGTTCGTTTTGTAGTAAAGTAATTTCTTGTAAATATTGTTTTAATGCATCTTCATTGCTATATTTTTTTTTAATTTCATTTTCATTTTTTTCAATTTTTTTCCCAATAAACTGGTAAAATATAAAAAATATTCCCAAAAAACTTAATAACTGTGAAATTGTTTCTTTGAAAATTAATTGAACAAAAAAAGCACCCAATAACATCAATAAAGCAGAGTATAATATAATTTTTTTGTTTCCATACATTACTCCTTAGAAAATTTGAACTATGTTGTTTTATAATTAACACTTAAATATAATAAAAAAAAAAAAACAAATAAAAATTCATTTTCTATTTTTCTTTTATAAAATTTCATTTTTGTTTATATTTACAAGATTAAAAAAATTTGGTTTGCGTATGTTTATACTATTTTCAATACTCGGTCCTAGTTTCGACCGTGGCGGTTTTTTTATGTATCCAATTTTAATTGTTTTTATAATTGGATTGGCATTTATAATTGAAAGAATTATTGTTATAAGACAGGCTTCAACAGATACAAAAAAATTTATGAATGAATTGAAGGCTATACTTGCAACAAAAGGACCAGATGCAGCAGCGAAATATTGTGAAGATAAAAAATATTCTGTTTCCAATATTTTTTATGCAGGTCTTGTTAGAGTTGAAAATGGGCTGGAGGCTGTTGAAAAAGCTATTATGACTTACGGCTCACTAGAAATTGCGTATCTTGAAAAAGGGCTAATCTGGATATCCCTTGCCATAACTCTCGCCCCAATGCTTGGTTTTACAGGAACTGTTCAGGGTATGATTACATCCTTTGATGCTATTAAAGAGGCTAACCAGATATCTCCTAAAATAGTTGCTAGTGGTATATCAATTGCTTTGATTACTACTCTTTTCGGTCTTATTGTAGCTATGATTTTACAAGTAGGATACAATTATATTATCAACAGAGTGAATTTGCTTGTTGCAGAAATTGAAGAATCAACAATTGAATTTATGGATATTTTAAGATTAACTTTAAAAAACCAGGAATTAGCAAGTAGTGTTCAAAAGAAAGAAGATACAGCCAGTTAGTATACCAATTATATCAATGGCTGATGTTTCATTTTTATTACTTTTATTCTTTATTATTACATCTAACTTTGATATTGATAGCGGTATATCTTTAACATTGCCCAAATATTCTAATATTAAGAATACAGTTGAAATCAATCGCGAAAGAGTGCTTCTATTTTATCTTGATAATTATAATGAGGTTATATTTAATAATCAAAAAATTAATTTTGATAATGTTACAAATTTGGTAAGAAATAAATTAAAACAATCTATCAACAAACCAGAAAACGAAAAAGCTATTGTATCAATTATTACATCATCTAAGTCTAATTATGAAAGTTATATTAAATTACTCGATAGAGTGAAACTTGCTTATGCACTTGAAAGAGAAGAATTATCAAGAAAAGTTTATAAAAAATCATATAAAGATTTAACAAAAACTGAAAATTCTAACATTAGAAACCAAATACCATTTATTATAAACATAGATAATGATTAAGCCAAAAATTAAAATACAAAGACAGGAAATTCCTTCTACATCGCTTTCTGATATTATTTTTATGCTTTTGCTTTTTTTTATGGCAACTACAACAATGCAAAATTATGAAAATCTAATAAATCCAAATACTCCATCGGGCAAAGCACTTGAAAAATTAGAATTTAAAAAAGATATTGTTTACCTTCTTGTTGATAAAAATTTGAATATACAATTAAATGATAAATTAGTTAAAAAAACAGAACTTGAAGCTTTATTAAAAGATAAACTCAAAGAGAATGAAAATCTTATTGTTTCGTTAAAAATTGATAGAAATGTTGATATGGGTTATATTAAAAATCTACAAAAAATTTTGCGTAAAGCTGGATGCCTTAGAATTAATTACTCAATTTTAGAAGAAAATTAACTGGAGGATAAAATGACTTTAAAAGAAAAAATCAACGAAGAAATCAAGTCTGCTATGAAATCTGGAGATAAAATTAGATTGGAAACAATCCGTTCAATACGTGCTTTAATTTTAGAGTTTGAAAAAAGTGGTGCTAATAAGGAATTAACGCCAGATGAAGAAATTAAATTGCTTAATGCTGCTGCAAAAAAAAGGAAAGATGCAATTGAAATTTATGAAAAAGCTGGAAAAACTGAACAAGCAGAAAAAGAAAAAGCTGAACTTGCAATTATTCAGGAATTCTTACCAAAACCATTAACAGAAGATGAAATTCGTGAAATTGTTAAAAAAATTATTGTTGAAACTGGAGCTCAAACCAAAAAGGATTTCGGAAAAGTTATGCCAGTTGCTATGAAAGAAATTTCCGGCCGAGCAGATGGTAAATTAGTTAAAACTATCATTGAAGAATATTTACAATAAATGCAAAATATTGATTACATAATTATTGTAGTTGCACTTATTGGTTTTATTTTTGGATACAAAGAAGGTTTTTTAAGAAAAGTTATTGGAATATGCGGACTTGTGCTTGGAGTTTATCTTGCATTCAAATTAAATGACTATGTGTGGCCTTTTTTCTTAAATTTTTTTGAGGGAGATAAGTATCTTTCACAAATTGCAGCAGGTATTGTAATTTATTTTGCAATAACTTTTAGTAGTGCAGTATTAAAGAGAATAGTTCATCCTTTTCACAGATTTAATTTTTTTATAAACAGGTTTTTGGGCGGAGTTGTTGGTAGTATACAGGTAATAATTTATTTGAGTATTATTTTGGTATTGCTTATAAATTTTAATATACCAGATAAAAGTAGTATGCAAAAATCTCGATATTACAAAAAGGTAGTTAAGATAGTTCCCAATGTTCTTAATAAGATTACAGATACTTCAAATACAATTCGTGAAACTGTAAATCAAATGATGAGTAATCTTGATGAATAATAAAAAAAATTTTGCTGTTGATGAATTAGAATTTCAAAAAGTTTTGGGTTTGATTGTTAATGAAGCAATTTCAGAGTTAGGTAAAAATAAAATTCTTTGTTTAGCTCCCACAAATGATTTTCACAAAATTAAAAATGAATTAGATATAATTGATGAAGCTAAAAAATTACTTATTGATAACAAGCCACTTCCATTAAATTTTATTCCTGATATTTCCAAAGAGATAAAACAATCTGAAGTAGTGGGTTATTGTTTACCACAACAAACATTTTTTATCATCAGAGAAATTCTTAAAAATACAAAAACTATAAAGTCATACTTAAAAACAAATTTTGATTTTATATCAAAACTTAAATTTCAATATCAACTTTTAGACGAACTATTACCTGTTAGCCAACAAATTGATAATGTATTTGACCATAATGGAAATGTTAGAAATAATGCGTCTCCTAAATTAGCAGAAATAAGATATGAAATTCAAGAGAAGACTTCTCAATTAAATAATGTTATTCAACGAATAATTATTAATTTGCAAAAAAATGGATATTTAAGAGAGACATCTCCTTCGATAAATGATGGTAGGTTGGTACTTCCTGTTAAAGCTGAACATAAAAGAAAAATTAATGGATTTATACACTCTGAATCTGCAACAGGGCAAACTGTATATATAGAACCAGCAGAAACTTTAAATTTGAATAACGAAATACTTTCTTTAAAATTCGAAGAACAACGAGAAATTGAAAGGATATTAAGAGAGTTAACAAGATTTATTTCTCAATACGCAAATGCGATTATTTTAAATATCGAAACACTTGCTTATATTGATTCAGTTTTTGCAAGAGCAAAATACTCTATTAAATATGATTGCAATAATGTTATTTTAGAGAAAGATGAAAATATTTTAGTGTTATTAAATGCAAGGCATCCATTACTTTTGCATAGATTAGGTAAGGAAAAGACTGTTCCATTTTCTTTAAACTTTAAAGGTAGAGATGTAATAGTAATTACAGGACCAAACACTGGCGGTAAAAGTGTATTGTTAAAGTCTGTTGGGATACTTTCTTTAATGATACAATCCGGAATACAAGTTCCGGCAAGTCCGGATAGTACTTTTCCAGTATTCAATATGGTTTTAGTTGATATAGGAGATAAACAATCAATTGAAGAAGATTTAAGCACATTCAGTTCGCATTTATTAAATATAAAAGAAATCATAAATTCCATTGACAATAAATCTTTAGTATTACTTGATGAAATAGGAACAGGAACAGATCCAGAACAAGGTGCTTCAATTGCGCTGGCTACATTAGTTACTTTACAGCAAAAAGGTGCTAAAGTTATTGCATCTACTCATCTTGGTAAAGTAAAAGTTGTTGTTAGTTCTCTTAGTGGTTTTGAAAATGCATCGATGCAATTTGATAAAGAAAATCTTACGCCAAATTATCAATTTATGCAGGGAATTCCTGGTTCTTCTTTTGCAATTGAAATTATCCAAAAAAATAATTTCCCTGATGATTTTCTGAGCCTTGTTGAAAAATTTAGCGATGATGACAACTTAAAATTGGAAAATATGATATCCAACTTGCAAGAACAATATAAAAATTATTATGAACAAAATAAAAAACTAAATGTAGAACTTTCAAGGTATGCTGCATTAGAAAAATTGTATAATGAAAAAGCTAATCTATTAGAAAAAGAGAAGAAGCAGATACTTTTAAGTGCTAAAAAGGAAGCTAAAGAGTATTTATCGCAAATAAATAAACAAGTTGAACAAGAAATTGCTAATATAAGAAATTCTCAAGGTGATAAAGAAACAATACGACAGGCAAGAAAAAATATTGCTAAAGTTGTAGAGGATTTTAATAAGGAGTTTGAAAAAAATTTAGAAGATAAGAAAGTAATCAACTATGAATTTAATATTGGTGATTTTGTCCAAATAAAAGATACACAATATTTCGGAACTATACAATCTATAAACAGAACTAAATTAACAGCTGAAGTTTTAGCTGATGGGTTAAAAATTCAAACTGATTTATATAAATTATTACCTGCCAAAAAATTAGAAGCAATAAAAACTTTGTCAACATCAAACAATGTTTCTTTACTGGATGTATCTTATCGTATCGATTTAAGAGGAAAAAGAGCAAACGAAATATACAACGAACTCATTACATTTTTAGATGATGCATACACTGCCGGACTTCAAAGAGTTGAAATATTGCACGGTAAAGGAACAGGTGCTTTAAAAGAAAAAGTTAAGCAAATATTAAACGATCAACCTTATGTTAAAAAATATTATTATGCCCCTTTAGAAGCAGGCGGAGAAGGAATTACAATAGTTGAAATTGAATAACTTACAGCCGTTAAATAACCTATCAAAATATCTTAAAAAATACCATCTATGTATTTACATCTCAAAAAAATTTTGAATTTATTGAAACCAGATTTTGTTTTGCTATAAAATTTAATGAGAAAGGTTATGTTAAAAAATTATCGGCTTTTGGTTTTGTTATCTATGCTTTCTATATTTTATTTCGTATATATAAATTATTTTTCCCGGATGAAATTATAGAAGCAGGCACTATAACAAAGATACTCAGAAAGTTATTTTTGCTGGTAATTTGAAAGTTATAAAAGTTTATGATGTTAAAAATAAGAAAATTATTAATGAAATAGAGGCTTATATTGATGACATCTTAGCTTTAACTTTGAGCAGTGATGATAAATACTTAGTAACTGTAAGCGCCGACAAAAGTATTAAATTATGGGATATTCAAAATACAAAACTTATAAAATCCTTTAATGATGCAAAGTCTGATATTAGTTGTGTTGCTATAAGCAATGATAATAAATATATTGCAGCTGGAGATGGCTATATTTATATTTGGGATTTAGATACTAAAAAAATATTAACTAGCATAAAGGCACATACAGATATAATAAATTCAATTGATTTTACTCATCAAACTGATAGAATTATATCTCCAGGAGGAGACGGAAAAATCAATATTTGGTCACTAGCAGATTTCAAACCTTTGAAAGTTTTAAATAATCATAAAGAATCAGTTTTGAGTTTTAATATATCAGAAGATGATACGTTAATAGTTTTATCAAGCGATAATAGATCAATTGCTATTTATTATTTAGTTAATGAGAAAATTGTAAAAAAGTTTTATGACAAATAGGTTGTAACATCTGTTAAAATTTTTGATAACAATATTATATTTTATGGCAATAGAAACGGAGATGTCAAAGTTATTGAAAAATTAGAAATTGGTTCAGAATTAGTAACAAAAAGAGAACATCCAATATTAAATATTATCACTAACAAATACAATAAATATTTATTTGTGTTTGATAAAGTAGGAGTTTTTGATATTATCAAATTCGATAGTATGTAATATTTGTTATTAAAAAATAAAAATTTTATAAAAGTAAAAAATTTATTATTATTAATTATATAAAGTAATTATAATATAAAGGCAATTTGAACTTTTTATGATTTTGCAATGATATAAAATTAAAAAAGCTTGGAGTAAATTATGAAATGGTTAGTATATCTAACTCTGATAATTTCTGCATTATATGCCCAAAATAAAGGTGTTATTAATGGAACTAAAGCTTGGAGTAAATTATGAAATGGTTAGTATATCTAACTCTGATAATTTCTGCATTATATGCCCAAAATAAAGGTGTTATTAATGGAACTGTTGTAGATAAAATTACAAAGCAAAGAGTTCCATATGTTAATATAATAGTTGAAGGCACAAATTTAGGTGCCACATCAGATAAAAACGGCGATTTTCAAATTAAAAATTTAAAGCCCGGTACATATAACTTAAGAGTTTCTGCAATAGGATACAAACCAACAGTTATAACAGATATAGTTGTAAATAATATTCGACCTGCTGAGGTAACAATTAATGTAGAGGAGACCAGTGTTGAATTGCAAGCAATTACTATAAAAGCTGATTATTTTAACAACAGTATAATTGATCCAGTAAGTATAAAAAAATTTACATTTGAAGAAATACGCCGTTCACCAGGTGGGTTTGAAGATGTTGTAAGATCTCTTTCTGTATTGCCTGGTGTTGCACAGGTTAGTGCTGGTAGGAATGATATAATAGTTCGCTGAGGAGGACCTTCTGAAAATCTTTTTGTGATAGATGGCTTCCCTGTACAAAATATTAATCATTTTGGAACTCAAGGTGCAAGTGGAGGGCCATTAAGCTATGTAAATCTTGATTATGTTAAAGAAACATCTTTTGCAACTGGTGGGTTTGGTGTCAATTACGGCAATAAGTTATCATCAATTTTATCTATTGATTTACGAGAAGCTCGCAAAGATAGAGTTGGAGGTAAGGCTACTGTTTCTGCTTCTCAATTTGGATTAAATCTTGAAGGACCATTATCTGAAAATTCTAATCTTATTTTCTCAGCAAGAAGGTCATACCTTGATTTTATTTTTGAAAAAGCTGGATTTTCATTTGTTCCTGAGTATTGGGATTATATAACAAAATATACGCATAAATTTGAAAACAATAATCAAATATCATTTTTACTTGTTGGTGCTATTGATAATGTAAAATGGAATAATAAAACATCAGATAATTTATATGAAAATAGCAGAATTTTAGGTACAGCACAAAGACAATATTTAACAGGCATTAAATATAGAATGTTTATAGATAAGGGATTGATAGATTTTAATTTAAGTAGAAATTTCGTCAAATATGATGGTTCACAACGAGATACTAATTTAGTTTATATCTTTCGTAATAAATCTATTGAGCAAGAAAACACTTTTAATACAGAATTAACTTATAAACTTAATTCTAGAAGTGATTTAGTTACAGGATTTAATGTAAAATATGTAGATGTAGATTACAATATAATTCTTCCCCCATTTATTACAACCTATGGAGATGTTATATCAATTAATCAAAAAGTTGTAAAGAATTATTTTTATGGCGATTTATATGCACAATATTCAAATACCGTTTGGGATAATTTTAGATACAGTTTTGGTATAAGAGGTGATTATTTTAACGGTTTAGAAAACAGTTTTAGTTTCTCGCCAAGGTTAACGATCTCATATTTATTAAATCCTGTATCAACTTTTACATTGCATTATGGAAAATATCATCAAACTCCGGCGTATATGTATCTGGCAACACTTGAACAAAATAAAAAGTTGAGATTTATAGAAGTAGATCAATATATATTTGGTTTTGACCACAGACCTAGACTTGATGTATTGGTAAAAGTGGAATTTTTCAGTAAAGTTTACAATAAATATCCTACTAGTTTATTAAGGCCGTATTTAGTATTATCAAATGTTGGTGCTGGTTTTTCAGGTTCTGAAGATAATTTTTCATCATATGCTATTGAACCACTGGTTAGCAAAGGAAAAGGTAATAGTTATGGTGTAGAACTCTCTATGCAGAAAAAGTTATCCGAAGTTCCTAGCTATGGTATTATATCTTTAACTTATGCAAAATCAAGATTTAAAGCTCTCGATGGTATAGAAAGACCAAGTAATTTTGAACAAACATTTATAGGTAATTTAAGTGGTGGTTATATGTTTAATCAAGAATGGGAATTAGCATTGAAATTTAGATATGTTACTGGTTTTCCATATACTCCTTACGAATTAGATGGTACTCAAAGAGTTGATAAAATTAATACTAAAAGATATCCAGATAAGCATTCACTGGATATAAGAGTTGACAAAAAATGGTTCTTTGATAACTTTTCACTTATAACCTATGTTGATATACAGAATGTCTATAATAAGCAAGAAATTTTTTATAGATGGGATAGAAGACAAAATAAAGTAATTGAACAAAAATCTATTGGTATATTGCCTTCCATTGGCGTAAGTCTTGAATTTTGATAATAAAATTTGTAACATATTAAAAAACAATCAGTTGTAAATATTGTAATTAAAGTAAAATTATTAATATGGCTATCATTTATTGGTAGCCATTTTTATTGTGCAATATCGAGTAAAGATTTGAAAGAATGTTCTTTTATAATGAAATCAGCATAAACATCTAAAAGATTATTATTTGAACAAAAAGAAACACCAATACCAGCGTTTTTGATCATACACAAATCATTTTCAGAATCACCAATTGCAATGAAGTTAGAAAGAGGAATCTTATAATTTTTTGAAATAGAATTTAATACATTAGTTTTACAATAATTATGTTTACAAGGGCCATCGGTTGTGTTTAACCAGCTTGATGGAATAACAACTTCGCCGGTGCAGATATTATTTTTAAAGATTAATTGATTGGCGTAGGAAAAATCCGCTCCAATTTTTTCTTTTACATATTCCGTAACTAATGTATAACTATCACTTAAGATACCAACTACATAGCCCCGTTTTTTTAGTTTGGTTATAACTTCCTTAGTATCATCAATAATAGGAATTTTTGTAATTAAATTTAAAAGATATTCTTGATGTAGTCCTTTTAACAAAATCGCTATATGTTTGGTTCTTATGAAAGGGTCGTCTATAGTTGTAACAATATCAAGTAGTTCTTTGGTTTTTCCAATTTCTTCAGCAACTTTATAAATATATCTACCTTTTAATATAGTATTATCCATATCAAATATAGCAATTTTTTTGAGTTTTTTTATTGAATTATTTACTGATTTTTCCATTTCGTTTTGTACTATATTAATTGTTTCTAAAATATCAAGATTAATAGAATTATCAGTATGTGCTCTTTTAAGAATAGCTCTTGCAACTTCTTTTGACATTTTTCCAAGTTGTTGCCACGGTTTAGATTTATTTTCAATATATCCAATATTAACTTCAGTAATTTTATAGCCTTTTTTGTAAACATCAATAAGTAATCCTATATCTACTCCATAGTCATTTTCGAAAGCACAATTAAACAAAACTTCTTTTTTTGCAGCAATCATTCCACTGAGGGGTTGAGAGAATTTAGTTAGTTCAGGGAATAAAAGGCTTAAAAGTGGCTTTGCTACTAATTCAGTTACACGTCCTGCTTCTCGTGAAAAAGTTGATTTTACAAAATCTGATTTTTTATTACGAATTGGTTTAGTTAAAATATCAACAATGTTATTTTCGTAATTATTAATATCTCCATCCAAATAGACAATTATATCATTTTTAGCAACTTGCAAACCTTCATACATTGAGTGTCCTTTGCCTAATAATTTACTAATGATAACTTTGGCACCGCATTCTTGTGCTAACTTTACAGTATTATCAACCGAGTTATCATCTACTACAATAATTTCATCTGTATATTTTGATCTTCTTGCAATTTCTATTACATTGCAAATACTTATTTCCTCATTTAATGTTGGAATAATAACTGTAACTTTTTGTTTTTTGATTAGCCTTTTAAGCATAAAAAAAATTCCTAAATTATAGATATTATAAACTACATATTTTTAACCTAAAAACAAAATTAATAATAGTTAACAATATAAATAAACAGTATAATAAAATAACATCAAGTGTCATTTTCAGGGATAATAATTTGCAATTTACATATAAATTGGGTAATTTTAAAGAAAAGAGGTTTTCTATGAATATTAAGCTAAGTTTTTATAAGCTTTTGCATATTATGAAAATAGATTCTGAATTAGAAGATCATGATGCAGTTTACGAGGAAATTAAGAAGAATGCAATATTCAAAGGGACAAATCTCTGGATTTTATTCTTTGCTATTATTGTTGCTTCTGTAGGATTAAATATGAATTCTACAGCGGTTATAATAGGTGCAATGTTAATTTCTCCTTTGATGGGTCCTATTAATGCGATAGGTTATAGTATCTCTACTTATGATTTTCATCTTTTTAAAATTTCAATTAAGAATTTTATTTTTGCTATAATAGTAGCATTAAGTGGTTCGACACTTTATTTTGCTTTTACGCCAATATCCACGGAATCTTCAGAATTGTTAGCCAGAACAAGCCCTACTATTTATGATGTTATTATAGCGCTTTTTGGGGGGTTAGCTGGAATTATAGCAATGAGTAGTAAACTTAAAGGAAATGTAATACCAGGAGTTGCAATAGCAACAGCTCTTATGCCGCCTTTATGTACAACAGGTTATGGGTTAGCTACTGGTAAATGGAATTTTGCTATTGGTGCCTTTTATCTTTTTACAATTAATACAATTTTTATTGCTCTTGCGTCTGGACTTGTTTCACAATTATTAAATTTTCCTATTAGAAATATTCTGGATGAAAAAAGAAAAAGAAAAATAAATAATATAATCACCGTAGTTATTATTTTATGCTTATTGCCAAGTGTTTATCTCGGCTATAGATTGGTATTAGAAGAAAGGTTTAAAAATAATGCCAAAAAATATGTTTCTAATGTATCACAATTCGAAGGAATTTATCTCCTTAAAAATGAAATTTTACCAAAAGAAAACACTATTATTTTGGTTTATGGTGGAGTTCCTTTAAATGAAAAACTGAAAGAACAAATTACTTTAAAAGCAAAAGATTTTAATTTATTAAATACAAATATAGTTATTAAAGAGGGATTAGTATTTAACTTTAAGGATTTTGCAAATGATGAAGTTTCAATGTTAAAAGAAAAAATTATAAACTTAAAATTGGCACTTGAAGAAAAAAATAAAGAATTAAATGCTATTATGGAAAAACAAAAAATAGGGGCTGAGCTTCTTGAGGAAATTAAAATAATAATTCCAATTATAGAAAATATTTTTTATGCAGAGACGAAAAGTATAGATGAAAACAATAATGAAATAACAATTCCCATTGTTTTAATTAAAAGCAAAGATAAATTAACACATTCAACTATTCAAAAAGTTAATGAATGGCTTAAAAAGAGACTTAAAAATGATAATGTTAAATTATTCTTAGAGTAAATTTATAAATTATCTATTTACTTTCTACTACAATATTACCAACATTTGTTTTTAAATTAATGGTATACTTGCCATCGTTTACTTTTTTGGTTATATTCTTTTGGGGTATAGATGATATATTTGTAATCCCAAAATCTTCTGCTGAAATATTACCAACATTTGTTACTAAATTAAAAATGTAACTGCCTTTCGGGTCAGCAATTAAATTTATATTACCAACATTAGATGTAGCACTTATTGTGGAATTCATATTTAGTGGTTCGATATCGATATTCCCAACATCACTTATAGCGATAAGAGAATTAAAATAGTTATTAATGAGGATATTTCCAGTATTACTTCTAACTTCTAATTTTTTAGTATTGTAATCGTTTATATTAATATTGCCAACATTTGTATTAATGAATAAATTTTCGAATATTTTGGGTAGATATATATCTAGTTTAATACTACCGTTATAAAATGGTTTTGTTTTTTTCTGAGTAGAAATAATTTCAAATGTAGAATTTTCTTTGATAATACCAGTAATTTCATTATTATCCAGAACATCTTTATTACCGGTATAGCGGATAGAAATTGAAATTAATTTATCGTTAGTTGAGTGGATTTTTATATCAGAAATATCTGAAATTATTGATAAATTATTTGAAGCTTTGGGGTCAAAAACTATTTTATTATCTTTATTGTTTGATAATAAGTGTGAGTGTAAGTTAATAATAAAAATAATTACAAATATTATAGTTTGTTTCATGATAATTCTCTCGTTGCTTGTATATATTAAGACATAATATTATCAAAAGGGTTACAAATTATTTAAAAAGATTATAGCCTGCGGGTAATATTGTTGATATCATATATAATTTATTGTTATTTAATAAGATATGTGAGAACGAAATTAACTAAAACTTAACATTTTGTTGTGTAATTTGTATTCTTACCAAACTTATTGATAATGAATAAATTATATAAGAACGATATAGTTTGGCGATATAAAATCCAGTTCTCATATATCTAATTGTAAATAAATGAGTTGTGTGAGAACATAAAATGATTTTTTGTAATAATTATCGTTCTCATATAACTAATTGTAAATAAATGGATTATGTGAGAACAAAAAATATGTCGAATTTATTTATTCTATCCATTTCTTATGGATATAATCAGCAATTACTGGTGATTTTTCTTTGTCTGTAAATATTGTGTATCTCAAGGTTGTAAGTGAAAGATATTTAATATCTTTTCCGAAATTTGTATAAAGTTCTTTTAATATGTTTAGTTCTCTTGAGATACCTTCTCCAAAAAGTGAAACAGCAGAGATATTTTCCGATTTAATGTTAATTCCAAGATAGTTTTGAAATTCTTTTACAAAATTTATATTATATAGGTTTTGAGTGTTAATGATAACTTTAATTTCATTTGCAGTTGTTGATATTTCTTTTATTTCGATGTTATTAATGTTTAAAAATTCGATAGCTTTATTTAATATATCATAGCTATTTGGAATGAAAATAATAAGTATGTTGTTATCTATTGCAACGGTTTTAATGCCGGATGAAATATTATTGGGTAATTTTCTTATAATGGTTTCTTTTTCTCTTGAGAAAGTGCTTCTTGCATAAATAGCAATATTTTTTTCTTTGGCAAATTGGACAGCATCGGCATTCAATACTTTGGCGCCCCAGGTTGCCATTTCCTGCATCACATCGTATGAAATTTCGGGTAAATGTTTCGCTTCTTTGATGACATTGGGATCTGCTGTATAGACGCCATCAATATCCGAGTAGATTTCGCAGCGAATAGCATCCAATGCAGCTGCAAGAGCAACTGCTGAAGTATCTGAACCGCCACGCCCTAAAGTTGTAATATCTCGCTTGTAGCTTACTCCTTGAAATCCGCCAACAACAACAATTTTGTTTTTCAGTAATTCATCTTCAACGCGGAAAGGTCTAACTTCGATAATTTTTGCGTTGTTGTGAACATCATTTGTTATAATTCCTGCTTGCGAGCCAGTTAAAGATACAGCATCTTCTCCCAAATCTTTGATTGCCATACATAGAAGAGACATTGTAATTCGTTCCCCGGTTGAAAGCAGCATATCCATTTCGCGACTATCGGGCGTTTCGGCAATACTTTTTGCGAGTTCTATTAAATTATTTGTTGTTTTTCCCATAGCAGAAACTACAACTACAACATTAAAACCTGCTTTTTTTGTGTTTACGACCATCTGGGCAATTTTTTTAATTTTATCTGTATCTGCAACGCTACTGCCGCCAAATTTTTGAACAATTACATTTTCCATTTCTATTCCACTAATTTAAGTTGATTGAAAATATCAAAAATTCTTGACAAATTAATATCAGTTATGTTAGATGTTAGTGATATCCTTAATCTTGAAGTGCCTTCAGGAACTGTAGGAGGGCGAATTGCCATTAAAAGAATATCATTTTCTTGAAAAATTTTTGCAAAATTTAAAGTTTTTTCGTTATCGCCAATTATAATTGGAATTATTTGTGATTGTGAAATTGTTGATAAATTTAAATTTTTTAATTTATCTTTGAATGTATAAGAAAGATTTTTTAAATACTCTCGTTCTTTTTTCATTTTGACAATTTTTTCAAAAACAAATTTAGTCCATAGTAAATTTAATGGTGGAAGTGCAGTTGTAAAAATTAATGAACGAGCTGTGTTAATAATATATTGATACAAAATTTCATTTACAACACAAAAAGCTCCGATGGAAGCAAGTGCCTTACCAAATGTTCCTGTTATGATATCAATTTTATCTATTACATTCATTTCTTCGCAAATACCTAAGCCTTTTTCTCCGAAAACTCCTACAGCGTGTGCTTCATCAACATAAAGAAGACAATTGTATTTTTCTTTTAGCTCAACAAGTTTTTGAAGGTTAGCGATATCGCCATCCATACTAAAAACAGATTCTGTGACTATAATTGCATTTCTGTAGTTGTTACGATGTTTCTGTAACAAACTTTCCAGATGTTCATAATTTAAGTGATTGTATCTATAAAAATCTGCATTGGAAAGTTTCAAGCCATCAATTATACTTGCGTGATTAAGTTTATCTGAAAATATTACATCTCCTTTATCAGCAAGCGAAGAAAGTAAACCTATATTAATATGATATCCACTATTAAAAACAAGGCATTTTTCTTTTTGATATGTATTAGTTATTAAATTATCTAATTCTGTGTAAAATTTTGAATTACCAGTTAGCAATCTTGATGAAGAGGAAGTTAGAATTGGAGCATCATTTAACTTATTTTCATTTAAATAATTAAAAAACTCATTCTGGAAATGGATATTACTTCCAATACCAAGATAATCGTTAGAAGAAAGATTTAAATAATTTTTATTTTCGATTTTTATAAACTGGTCTTGTTTATATTCTACATCTTTTAATGTTCTAAGTTGGTTTTTATTCTTGAGCAAGTTGATTTTTTCTTCAAAATACACGTATTTGTTAGCCATAAATACTTAAACTTTTTTATTTAAGTAAGAAATTTAATATATTTATATATTTAAAAAAAATTTTTCAATTGCATTTATGGATAAAGTTAATGATACGAATGATATTCCCAATAATGATACAATGAGTTTTTGGGATCATTTAGAAGAATTTAGAAGTAGATTGATTAAAAGTTTGATATTTGTTGTTTTGTTTACAGCTATTGCTTTTTTTTATAGCGGTTTTATAGTAGATAATATTGTTTTGATGCCAGCTAAAAAGGTTGGGCTTCAAATAATTAATTTAAAGCCTTTTGGACAGGTATTATTTTTTTTTGAGGTTAGTTTTTGGGCAGGTTTGATATCATCTATACCGGTAATATTATATCAATTGTGGAAATTTGTTAAACCGGCGTTGTATCCTAATGAAATTAAAATTGCATTAAAAATAATTTTTAGTGCAGTTTTTTTATCAATTTTAGGAATTTTGTTTATCTATTTTATCTTTTTACCAATATCGTTAAATTTTGTTGTTAATTTTGGTTCATCAAATATTGAAAATCAAATTAATATAGATGAATATGTAACCTTGCTTTTGAGTTTATTTTTCGGTGCAGTAGTAATTTTTGAATTGCCAATATTAAGCTTTATATTAACATATGCTGGGTTACTTAAGCCATCATTTTTACAGAATTATAGACGGCATTCAATTGTAGCAATTTTTATTTTGGCGGCTATATTATCGCCGGGGACAGATCCTGTATCTCAGATATTGCTGGTAATTCCTTTTATGATAATTTATGAAATAAGTATAATAGTTAGCAAAGTGATAACAAAAATTAAATATAAGGAAGTATAAAAGTGAAAAAAGAAAAAATTTTAGTTACGTCTGCATTGCCTTATGCAAATGGGACAATCCATTTAGGACATCTTAGCGGTGCATATCTACCAGCAGATATTTTTGTAAGATTTAAAAGACTAGCTGGTGCTGATATTATTTATATTTGTGGATCTGATGAGCACGGCGTTGCCATTACTATTACTGCAGATAAAGAAAAAATTACGCCACAAGAGGTTATCGATAAGTTTCATAATATTAACAAAGAAGCATTTGAAAAATTTGGGATGAGTTTCGATATTTATTCACGAACTAGCATCCCAGAGCATCATAAATTAGCACAAAAATTCTTTAAAGATTTTTATGATAGAGATATTTTAGTTGAAAAGAAATCTCTGCAATTTTATGATGAACAAGCTAAGATGTTTTTACCTGATAGATATGTTGAAGGAACTTGTCCGAAATGTGGGAACGATCAGGCAAGAAGTGATGAGTGCGAAGCTTGTGGTGCGTTATACGATCCAACAGAATTAAAAAATCCAAAAAGTAAAGTTTCCGGGCAAACTCCGGTATTAAAGGAAACTTCTCACTGGTATTTCCCATTGCAAAATTATCAAAAAAGATTAGAAGAATATGTTTACACTACGGCAAAAAAGAATAATTGGAAAGAAAATGTAATTAATTATTGTAACGGTTGGTTCAAAGCAGGTCTGCAAGAAAGGGCTATTACAAGAGATTTAGATTGGGGAGTTAAGCTTCCTATTGAAAATGCAGAGGGGAAAGTTCTTTATGTTTGGTTTGATGCAGTTTTAGGTTATATATCTGGCACTCAGAAATTAGGTGAAAAATTAGGTAGAGACCTTGTAAAAGAGTATTGGCAAGATCCAGAAACAAAATATTATGCATTTATCGGAAAAGATAATGTAGTGTTCCATTGTATCATTTTTCCTGCTATGTTAATGGCGTGGAATGATGGAAATCCGAAAGAGCAATATATTTTGCCTGCAAATGTGCCTGCAAATGAGTTTTTAAATTTTGAAGGAAAGAAATTTTCAAAAAGTCGTGGGTGGGGAATTGATGTTATAGACTTTTTAAAATTGTTTCCAGCTGACTTGTTAAGATATACATTAGCGGCAAATCTTCCAGAAACTCGAGATACAGATTTCTTCTGGAAAGAATTTCAAATGCGAACCAACGGAGAACTTGCAGATATTTTTGGAAATTTTGTCAATAGAACATTAACTTTTGTCAATCGTAATTTTAATAATGAAGTGCCCGCTATTACTAAATTGGAAGATATTGATAAAGAAATGATAGAATTGCTAGAAAATGCTCCACAAAAAATTGCATCGTATTTTGATATTTTTAAGATAAAAGATGGTGTAAACGAAATTATGAATATCGCTCGTGCTTGTAACAAATACTTTAATGATAGCGAGCCCTGGAAAAGTATTAAAAACGATCAAGAAAAATGTGCTACTACATTAAATATATGTGTGCAGGCTATATTTACTTTAGCCGAGTTGTTTAGTCCTGTTATTCCGTTTACTTCAGAAAAGATATTCAGTATGTTAAATGCAAAGCCTGTTGAATGGGAAAATGCCGGCAAAATGAATTTGCAAATTGGTCATAAATTGGGTAAAGCAGAAATTCTATTTACAAAAATTGAAGATAAAGTTATTGAAGAACAAATAAATAAATTAGGTGTTGTTGAGGAAAATAAAGAGGAAGAGCAAATAACTCCAATCAAAGACGAAATTACAATTGACGATTTTGCAAAAATTGATTTACGAGTGGTTGAAGTTTTGGAAGCTGAAAAAATTGAAAAAAGTAATAAACTATTAAAATTAAAAGTTAAACTCGGTAATACTGTAAGACAGGTTGTCTCAGGAATTGCACAACATTATGAACCAAAAGATTTAATAGGTAAAAAGGTTATTCTAGTTGCTAATTTAAAACCAGCTAAACTTATGGGAAATGACTCTTATGGAATGATATTAGCAGTTGATGATGATAAAGGCAACTTAAAAGTTGTAGAGATTGATAATTCAATGCCAACAGGTTCATTAGTTAAATAAGTGCTTTATGTTGTTATTTGAAAAATACAAAAATTTTGTGTTTGACCTTGACGGAACACTATATTTAGGCGAAACACTGTTTGAAGGTGTTGTTGAAACTTTGAATTTATTGATAGAGAATTCAAAAAATCTAATTTTTATTTCGAATAAAACAACGGGAAATTATTACGATTATGCTAATATTTTAATCAACGCTGGAGTAAAGATAAAGCCTGAACAAGTTGTTAACGCTACTCTAGTAATATCGCAATATTTAAAAGAAAATTATTCGGGAGCAAAATTTTATTGTATAGGTGAAGATAAATTTATTAAATCTCTTGAAGACATCGGATTAAAATATACTGAGGATATCTTTGAGACGCAAATTGTTATTGTAACACTTGATAGATTTTTAACAGATAATAAAATTGATATAGCTAAAAAAGCACTTGAAAATGGGGCAAAGTTTTTTGCAGCTAATACGGATAAAACTTGCCCCGTTGAAAATAAAAAACAAATTATTGATGCCGGCATTGTTATTGAAAAGTTAGAAAATCTTACTGGTAGAAAATTAGAATTAAGTTTTGGTAAACCAACGCAGTTTATGATTAATTATTTAAAAAATAAATTTGATAATAATCTTCCCGGTATCCTTTGTGGAGATAGATTAGAAACTGATATTGTAATGGGACAAAAACTAGGTTTTGATACTGCTTGGGTAAAAACTGGTATCGATTACAATGATGATGTTATTGCTTTCTATAAACCAACTTACATATTAGATAGTGTAAGTGATTTGGCAAAAAAAATTGTTAATGATTAGATTTGTAAACATATAATATTTTTATGCCAGAATTTTAACAAGCAAAAAGAAAATTCAATTAAGATTTTGTAATTTTTTTATTGGTTAGATAGTAATTACTATGATAAATATTTATAGTGATATATAAGTTATACACGAATAAATTATAAATACAAATGGTATGTTCTGGTAGCTTTCTATTTAACGATGCGTAATTAAAAAAGATCTACAAGCAATTACAAGATATTCTAAATGATTTGTAATTAATAAAAAATTTAATTAAATTTCATTTAGAAAATCAAAATATTTGTATCATGAAAAAGCATTGCGAAAATTACCAATAGGAATACAAACATTTGAAGAGATTAGAAAAGATAATCATTTTTATGTGGATAAAACTAAAGAAGCATTTGAATTGGTTACAAATTATAAATATGTTTTCCTTTCCCGCCCCCGTAGATTTGGGAAATCTTTGTTTGTTGATACACTAAAGTGCATATTTGAAGGAAGGAGAGAATTATTTGAAGGATTGTATATATATGATAGATGGGATTGGGATGAAACTTACCCAGTAGTGCGTATAAGTTTATCAGGTGATTTTAGAAAAACAGAAAATATTGAAAGTAGAATAAAAAAGATTTTAAGAAGTAATAGTAAGAGATTAAAAATTGATAATATACAATCTGATACATATGTTGATTATTTTGAAGAGCTGATTGAAAATATTTACGAGAAATATAAAAAAAAATAGTGATACTTATCAATGAATATGATAAACCGATATTGGATAATATCTGATATTGAAAAAGCAAAAGAAACAAGAGATATATTAAGATCCTTTTATTCAGTTATGAAAGATTAAGATGAATATATTCGCTTTGTATTCATAACCGGAGTAAGTAAATTTAGCAATACAGGAATTTTCAGTGGATTAAATCAACTAGTAGATATATCAATTGATGAAGAATTTGGCAATATCTGTGGCTACAGGCAGGAAGATGTTGAAGAGTTGTTAAAAGAATATAATGCAAATGTAGATTTGGAAGAAGTAAAGAAGTGGTATAACTGATATTATTGGTTAAAGGATAGATTATATAATCCGTTTGATATACTTTTATTTGTTTCAAAGAATTTTAAGTTTAGAAATTATTGGTTTTATAGTGGCAAACCAACATTTTTAAAGGATTTAATAGTAGAAAATAATTATTTTTTACCAGAATTATCAAATCTAATAGTAAGTGAAAATACCTTAGATAGTTCTGAAATAGAAGATATAGATATAGAAGGGCTATTTTTCCAGAGTGGCTATTTAACAATAGAAGAGAAAATAATAGAAAAAGGAGAATTACCGCGATATAGATTAAGGATACCGAATTATGAAGTACAGTTATCGTTATTTGACCACATTTCAAAATATATAAGTGGCCATAGTTCAAATGAACAAAATACAATAAGTCAAGGATTAAAAGAAGTAATTAAAACAGCAAAATTGGATAAATTGGAAAGTGTTCTTAGTACTATGTATAGTAAAATTCATATAATAATTTAACTCATATAGCGATATATGAAGGTTACTATGTATCAGTTTTGTATACTTATTTACTGGCAATAGGAATGGAAATAATAGGAGAAGATGTAACTAATAAAGGCAGAATAGATTTAACAATAAAACATCTGAATAAAATTTATATAATGGAGTTTAGGTTAGGGGAAGATGATCCGCTGCAGCAGATTAAAGAAAGGAAATATTATGAGAAATATATGAATGCAGGAAAAGAAATTTACATAATCGGAATAAATTTCAATTCAGATCTTAGAAATGTTAGCAAGGTTGTTTGGGAAAGGATTAGTTGATAATAAATTAAGGAATTTTCGTTTAAACAGTGAGTATTTTATAAAAAATATTATACATGGATCATCTCAGCCAAATGCTACAAAATAATCAAAAATTTCAAATGATAATTTATTTTGAATATCTTTATTGATTTTTGAAATTTTGTGCAAAATCTTAAAAATTAAAGAAAATTACAAAAGTTATATTAATTGAAGTATAGATTTTACTAAAAAGTATAAATAACAGAAAATCAATGAATTGCGAACTTTATAATAACAATAATGATAAATTAGTTTTATTTTTTAACGGTTTCGGGATGGATATAAATCCATTGAGAATTCTTTTGAATTCCAATTTAACAATTTTACACATCAATAAGTATTATGATTTGAATTTTGAAGAGATTAAAAACATATCAAAAAATTTTTCAAACAAAATTATTCTATCCTATTCTTTAGGTGTTTATTTTGCAGGGTTATTTTTGTTAGAAAATTTACTAAAATTTAAGGAAGTGATTGCAATAAATGGAACATTAGAACCAATAAACAATAATTATGGAATTGATCCTAAAATGTTTGATTTAACTATTAAACTTTTTGATGAAAAGGGGAGGCAAAATTTTTATAGAAATATGTTTCATGAAATGAATGATTATCAAAAATTTTTAGAAAATCAACCAAATAGAATGTGTGACGAACAAAAGAATGAGCTAATTACAATAAAAAAAATAATATCAGACAAAAATTTAAAGATAAATAGAGATTTATTTACAAAAATATTTGTATCAAAGTATGATAAAATTATACCAACAAAATCTCAAATCAATTTTTGGGAAAAGGTTGAATTTATAGAAACTGGGCATTTCCCATTTTATTCATTTGATATAGTAAATGTATTGGAGGTCGGTTTTAATAATGGATGAAAAATTAATTGCTGAAAGATTTAAAAAAGCTATTAAAAGTTATGACACATATGCTATTGTTCAAAAACAAATGGCAAAAAAAATTTTTGAAAATTTGATAAATATAGCTGGAAATGAATATAAAAAAATATTAGAGTTTGGTTGCGGCACTGGATTTGTTACAAACCAAATTATTAATAATATCAAGTTTAATGAACTTGTATTAAATGATATTGTAGAGGATTATTGCTTTTTGCATAAAAATAAATCTGATAAAATTAAAATCAAAGCTGGAAATATTGAAAATATCATAGAACATTTTCATAATTTTGATTTAATAATCTCAAATGCTACTATTCAATGGGTTGAAAATAAAAAACAATTATTTGATAAATTTTTTGATATATTATCTGATAATGGGCTAATTGCTATAACAACTTTTGGAAATGAAAATTATAAGGAAATTAAAAACACATTTGGAGTAGGGCTTGAATATTTATCTAAGGATGATTATTTGAATATGCTTAGAAATAGATTTGATATATTATATGAATTTGAAGAAAAAGTGACACTGAAATTTAATAATATTTTTGATGTTTTAAAGCATATTAAATTTACTGGAGTAAATGGGATTATTAAATTATCTTTAAATAAAGAGAAGTTAAACTTATATTCTAAAAAATACTTAGAAAATAATTCTATAAATTCTTATATTTTAACATATAATCCAATTTATTTTGTAGGAAGAAAAAAATAATGTTTGTATTTGTAACAGGAATAGATACAAATGTAGGAAAAACTATAATAACAGGGCTATTAGCAAAATATTTATTATCTATTGGTAAAAGTGTAATAACAGCAAAACTAGTTGAGACAGGCAATACTGAAGGAGTATCGCAGGATGTAACATTACATCGTATCTTAATGGATATGGAATTGAATTTTATGGATTATAATAACGACACTTGTCCGCAATTATTCCAACTGGCTGCATCGCCACATTTAGCTGCAAAAATGGAAAATTCTGAAATAGATATTGAACTTATCACAAATAAACTATTTAATTTACAGGACCAATATGAAATAGTGTTAGTTGAAGGTGCCGGAGGATTATTTGTGCCTTTGAAAGGAAGGTATACAATTTTTGATTATATTCAGGAAAGTTATTCACCGGTAGTAGTTGTATCAACAAATAAATTAGGTAGTATAAATCATACATTGCTAACAGTTAACCATTTGATAAGCTCAATGGTTCAAGTTGTAGGCATTGTTTACAATAAAATATACAATGAAAGTGAACTTATAACAAATGATACAGAACAGTATTTAAGAGAATATTATCCAAATATACCTGTTATACCGTTAGAAAAAATTAATATAGAAAAACCACCTTTGATTGATTTTTCTGAAATATTTTCCAATTTGCTTTAATAAAGATAAAAAAAAATCAATCACAACTCTTGCTTTTTTCCAAAAATATTTTATATTTACAGTTTTTATAAATAATTAAAAACAGGAGTAAAAATGCAAAAAATACCAGTAGGTGTATTAGGTGCAACCGGAAGTGTAGGACAAATGTTTGTTAAATTATTATCTGAACATCCTTTTTTTGAATTGGTAGAAGTTGCTGCGTCCGAAAGAAGTGCAGGAAAAAAGTATTCCGAAGCTGCAAACTGGATTTTAAGTGGTGGAGTTCCAGAAAAAGCAAAAAATTTAGTTGTAAAAAATGTTTTAGATAAATTAGACGCTAAAATTCAATTTTCAGGAATGGATGCCAATGTTGCTGGAGAAGTTGAAACAGAGTTAGCTAATAGAGGACATATAATTGTATCTAATGCAAAAAATCATAGATGGGATAAAAATGTTCCTTTGCTAATACCTGAAGTTAATTATCAACATTTAGAATTATTGAAGTTTCAAGATTTTAATAATGGTGGAAAAATTGTTACAAATCCAAATTGTTCAACAATTGGAATGGCGATAGTACTTAAGCCTTTAATTGATAACTTTGGAATAGAAGCTGTTAATGTTGTTACTATGCAAGCTTTATCTGGAGCTGGTTATCCAGGTGTTGCAAGCCTTGATATAATTGATAATTTAGTTCCTTTTATCGGAGGAGAAGAAGACAAATTAGAAACAGAACCAAGAAAAATTTTTGGAACTTTCGAAAATGGAGAAATAAAACTAGCAGATATTAAAATTAGTGCTTCTTGTAATCGTGTTGCTGTTATTGATGGACATACAGAATCTATACAAGTTAAATTAACTTCAAAAGCGTCAAAAGAAGATATTATTAAAGTTTGGAATGAATTTAAATCTCGTCCACAAGAATTAAATTTACCTATGGCGCCAATACAGCCTATACATTATTATTATGAAGAAAAATATCCACAACCAAGATTGCATAGACTTGTTGATAAAGGTATGGCTGTTGCTGTAGGAAGACTAAGAGAATGTAATTTATTTGATTATAAATTTACAGTACTTTCACACAACACTATTAGAGGTGCAGCTGGTGGTTCAATCTTGTGTGGAGAAATTTTAGTTGGTGAGAAGTTGGTGTAAGATTACAAATTGAGAAATATAGTAAAAAAAAGGGGTGCTGTAACTAATAAAGCGCCCTTTTTTATTTGTTTTAAATTAGTAAGTATTAATAATAGATACATTATGAGAATTTTTTAATTTATGAAATGTTTTTTTGAACTTGAAAAGTTTTTAATAGTTTGAGCCTACTTAATTTAGTTAGTTTGATGAAATTTATTTTATTCATATGTCAATAGATTATATAATAAAGTTTTTAAGCAACTAAGTAAGTGGAAGAATTGTTGTGTTT
>DAOSCP010000015.1:0-73781 GCA_035361425.1 Ignavibacteriales bacterium
TATTAAAATAATAAAAGATCATATATCAAAGGAAGTAAGGGAAACATTGACGGAAAATTTAACAGTAATACTATCATCAAATCCAAACATCCCAGAAGAAATAAAAGAACAGGTAGAAGATATAAAAGGAGAACCAGCCATGTTACCAGCAAGATTAGATAGAGGTTTTAATAAAATTAAAAAAAATGCGTACTAAAAAGGCAAACTTGAAGGAAAACTTGAATAAATAAGATTTTTTGCAAAGTCTTTATATAACAAAAATTATACTATTGAATAAATTGCCGATATTATGGATATTAATATTAATGAAGTTAGAGAATTACTAACTTCGCAAAATAATAGAGCAGAAAAAATATAAATTAAAAATTTGTACATTTCCATTAAGGGAAATTATCTATGTTAGCAGCAAAAATAAATAAAGGTATTCAGAAAATTAAAAAAAATACCTATAAAGAAGGCAAACTCAAAAGAAGATTTTAGATTTAATCTTTATATAAGAATTATTTTATTCTTTGTCAAAATACTAAATTTTTCAAAATTACAATTGAAAAAGTAAAATAGTTGTTAATTACACGATTAAAAATTTACCTATATTTTAATCAAGTTCTTAAAACAAAAAGTAAAAACTGTAATAAATTAATCAATCACTTTAATATATTACAACCTCTTTATTAAATTTACCTAATTACTTTGCTAATCCATAATATTTTTTAATTATCCAACAAACCAAATATTTTGTATAATCTAATAATATTATTTTCTTGTCTCAATGAACAAAAAATCATTGCATTCATAATTTTATTTTAACTATAATTTTTCTATATTTGTATTTTAAATAATTGTGATAATTATGAAAGAAAAAATATTAGTAACTGGAGCTGGTGGCTTTATTGGTTCTCATCTTGTAGAACTTTTAGTAGAAAAAGGGTTTTCTGTAAAAGCTTTTGTTAGATACAATTCCAAAAATAATTGGGGATGGCTCGAAAATTCCACAATCAAAAATCAAATTGAAATAGTCACTGGTGATATTAGAGATTATGATTCAGTTTACAACTCAATGAAAGATATCAAATATGTATTCCATTTGGCAGCACTAATTGGCATACCTTATTCTTATGTATCACCCAAAGCTTATCTTGAAACAAATATCAACGGGACTTACAATATCCTGCAAGCAGCCAAGGAATTAAACATTGAACAAATTCTAATTACATCAACATCCGAAACTTATGGCACTGCTCAATATATACCTATTGATGAAAAACATCCATTAGTTGGGCAATCTCCTTACTCTGCAACCAAAATTGCTGCAGATCAATTAGCAATCAGTTATTACAGATCTTTCAATTTGCCTGTTAAAATAGTTCGTCCTTTTAATACTTTTGGTCCTCGACAATCTGCAAGAGCTATTATACCTACAATTATAACTCAAATTTTATCCGGTTATGATACAATTAAAGTTGGTAATCTTCATCCTACAAGGGATTTAACTTATGTTAAAGATACTGTTTTAGGTTTTTATGAAATCTTCAATTCTAATTCCCTTTTTGGAGAAGTTACTAATATAGGTATGAATTTTGAAATTTCAATGCAAGATTTAATTAACCAAATAGTTAAACTAATTGGTAAAAATATCAATATCATCAGTGATACAAGTAGAATTAGGCCTGCAAATAGCGAAGTGGAAAGATTATATTGCAATAACTCTAAACTTTTATCTAACACAAATTGGAAACCCAAATATAACCTTGAAACTGGTTTAATCGAAACAATTAAATGGATTGAACAAAATTTATCAATTTATAAAGCCGATTTATACAATGTATAACGATAAATTCAAAAATGATTTTGTTAAATTTGTAAAAGATTTATACTTTAACTATGATTTTATTCCTTTACACGCTCCCGTATTTTTAGGAAATGAAAAAAAATATCTTGCTGAATGTATTGATTCAACTTATGTATCTTATGTCGGAGAATTTGTAACAAAATTTGAAAATTCGATTAAATCTCTTACAAATGCAAAACACGCAATAGCTGTTGTAAATGGAACAGTAGCACTTCAAATTGCTTTGCACTCTGTCGGCGTTAAACCAGATACAGAAGTTATTACTCAATCTTTAACTTTTGTAGCTACAATAAATGCAATATCACATAACTTTGCCAAACCTGTATTCATAGACGTAGATAAAGATACTCTCGGAATGTCTCCCGAAAAACTATCTTTATGGCTTAAAAATAATTCAACCTATAACAAAGGAACTAAAAAAATAATCAATAAATTCACTGGTAAAGAAATTACTGCAATCTTGCCTGTTCATATTTTTGGACATCCCTGCAAAATCGATGAAATTATATCTATTGCTAATGAGTATAACATCCCTGTTGTTGAAGATGCTGCAGAATCAATCGGCTCTTTTTACAATAATCAGCATACCGGCACTTTTGGAAAAATTGGAATTCTTAGTTTCAACGGCAATAAAACAATTACTACAGGCGGCGGCGGAATGATTTTAACAAATGATGAGAGTATTGCATCTTACATAAAACACATTACAACTACTGCAAAATTACCACATCCTTATGAATTTATTCACGATAAAATTGCTTATAATTTCCGTATGCCTAATGTTAATGCCGCTATTGGTTTTGCTCAAATGGAATATTCTAATCAAATATTTGAAAACAAAAGAGAAACTTTTAATAAATATCTTGATTTTCTTAAGCCTTATGAAATAAATTTAATCATTGAACCTAAAAATTCAACTTCTAATTATTGGCTAAATGCGTTAATTTTTGATAATATAGAACAACGAAATAATTTCCTTGAATTTACAAATAACAATAAAATTCAAACTCGTGCCATTTGGCGTCTTATGAATATGTTTGATATGTATAAAAACTGTCAAACGGACGATTTAACTAATTCCAAATTTTATTATGAAAGAGTTGTTAATATTCCAAGTGGTTATAGATTATGAAAAATAAAGAAGATATAATACTAATTGGCGGCGGCGGACATTGCAAGTCTGTTGTTGATGTTATTCTTTCAACTGAAAAATATAACATCGCTGGAATAATTGATTTGAAAGAAAACATTGGCAAACAAGTTCTGGATTATAAAATCATCGGCTTCGATGATGATTTAATCGATATCTTCAAAAATATTAAAAATGCAGTTATTTCAATTGGACATATATTAAGCAACTCTGCTAGAGTAAAATCATACAACCATTTAAAATCAATCGGTTTCAATCTACCCATTATTATAGCATCAACTGCTTATGTATCAAAATTCGCTCAAATTGGCGAAGGAACAGTAATTATGCATCAAGCTGTTGTAAATGCAGATGCTAAAATTGGAATTAATTGTATCATCAATACAAAAGCGCTTGTAGAACACGATGCAATTGTTGGTAACCATTGCCATATATCAACTGGAAGCATTGTCAACGGCGGCGCCATTGTTCAAGATAATTCTTTTATTGGCAGTAATTCAACTACTATTCAATATAGAAAATATTCTGGTTTTCATCAAGCTGGTAAATTACATAAAGGAAATATAGAATAAAGCTATGTTAAAAAATTATATCATTAACAAAGATCAAAGCATTTATAATGCTCTTGAATTATTAGAAAAAAATCCCTATAAAATTTTATTTGTTGTTGATAGTGATGATAAAATCATTGGTTCTCTCACAGATGGAGATATTAGAAGATATATCCTAAGCACTGGTAACCTTTCCGGAACTACTTACGATGCTTGTACAAAAAATTTTCTTTTTTTAAATGAATCTAAAAATAAAAGCAAAGTTACAGAACAAGCACTTAGCGTTGGAGCGAAAGTTATACCTGTATTAAACAACCAGAACAAATTAATAGAAATCATTTTCTTAGAAGATCATCAAGAAAAAATTATTGCTGATTTTGAAAATATCGAATATCCTGTTATCATTATGGCAGGCGGACAAGGAACAAGATTAGAGCCATTTACAAAAGTATTGCCAAAACCACTAATTCCTATCAATGATAAAACTATTCTTGAAATTATAATCGAAAAATTTAATAACTATGGTTTTAATAATTTTTATGTATCAATCAACTACAAAGGATATATTATAAAATCTTACCTAAACGAATGTAAATTTGATTTTCAAATAAATTACATAGAAGAATCGCAACCTCTCGGAACAATTGGAGCTCTTTCTTTAATAAAAAATCAAATTAATAGCGATTTTGTTATTCTTACCAATTGCGATATTATAATAGATATTGATTACTTATCACTTATAGAATTTCATAAAAAAAACCAAAATGATATCACCATTGTTGCATCAACTAAAAAGTATAAAATTCCTTACGGTGTTTGTCATTTAGATAAGAATGGATTTCTTGCCAATATTGAAGAAAAACCTGAATTCCATTTTTTAGTTAATACCGGAATGTATATTATAAATACACAATTACTTCAATTAATACCAGAAAGTACACTTTTCCACGCAACTAATTTGATAGAAATTGCCAAAGAAAAAGGTTATAAAATTTCAATTTATCCTGTAAGCGATAATGCGTGGATTGATATCGGAGAATGGACCGAATACAAAAAAACTTTATCAAAATTCAATATTTAGAGTAAATTATGAAAAACATTATTATTATCGGGGGCGGCGGTCTAATTGGCCAACAATTAGTTAATTCATTTCTTGATGATAGTTTTAATGTCGTCATTGCCGATTATAACAAAGAAAACTGCAAATATTTCCTCAACAAATTAAAACACAACTATCATCAATCCAAATTCAAATTCATACAAGTAGATATTAATAGCAAAGAATCACTAGAGAATTTAATAAATCAAACGCTTAATATTTATAACAATATCGATGCTGTAATCAATGTTGCTTATCCTAAAAACAAAAATTATGGTAAAGACTTGTTAGATGTTACTTATGAAGATTTTTGCGAAAATATAAATTTGCACTTAGGGGGATATTTCCTTGTAATGCAAATATTTACAAGATTTTTTATAAAACAAGGTTACGGAAATATTATAAATACTGCTTCTATTTATGGAGTTGTAGCTCCTAAATTTGATATTTACGAAAATGAAAATTTTACAATGCCCGTTGAATATGCCGCAATAAAATCATCAATCATACATTTAACAAAATATTTTGCAAAATATTTAATAGGTAAAAATATAAGAGTTAACTGTGTAAGCCCAGGTGGAATATATAACAAACATAATGAAAATTTCAGAACTAATTATAAAAAATATTGCATCAACAAAGGATTATTAGATGTAAAAGATATAGTTTCAGTATATAAATTCTTAATCTTAGATGATTCTTTTGCCATAAATGGGCAAAATATTATTGTTGATGATGGCTTTACATTATAAATCATACCATATAATAAACCTATTCATTCATAATTAATGATTATCGAGTGTTAACAAACTCATTTGCTGCCTATGCTAAGTTGAATGCAGCGTAGTTGAACGAAGGTTATCGGTAACTATAAAGCACCATTTGTAAAATAAAAAAAGTGGCTACTTTTTGCAAAGCAGCCGCTTTATATTATTCCAATTGTGCAAAATTATTCAGTATACTGAGTAACATTTTTATTTTACTACCAACCTGTCCATAAGCCCTGTTGTAAAATTTTCTCTTTCTCTTCTTTTGATAGTTGTTTATATCTTTCTTTTTCTTCTTGAAGTTTTTTCAATTTTTCTTCATACTGCTGATTCAAATATTCATCGTATTCTTTTTCTCTTCTGGATCTTAAGAATTTTTCAGCAACTTGTGGTAGTAATTCCATCAACAATCTTTCGCGTTGATTTTGTATTAAATGGACATTTCCAAATTCTGGCAATACAGGATTTGGTTGTTCTTCGTATTTATCAACATTATAAGGAATTTCTTCACGACTACCACAGATCTTTTCACGAAAATCAGGATCAACAGGCCAAGGAGTTTTACCATATTGTCCCATCACTAAATCTCTAAACTGTGCATTTACATTAGTATACCATGGAAGACCTTTATTTTCATCCATCACACACATTACAGCCTGCACGCCAACTATCTGGCTTGTAGGAGTAACTAAAGGAATTAATCCAGCATCATAACGAACTTTTGGAACGCACTCAAGCACTCTGTGTAATAAATGCTCTTGTTTAAATTGTTTTAATTGTGCAACCATGTTTGTATACATACCACCTGGGATTTCTGCATCTCTTACAGCTTCATCTGGTGGTGGGAAGCCAAAGTAATCTTCAATCTGTTGTGAATAAATTAATAAATGCTCTATATCTTCTTTTTGTGCTGCTTCAATTGCTTTATCAAAAAGTTTATCTATTTGTGGTGGCATTTTATCTTTTCTAAAATCAAACTGCATAGGAAGTTTTCTTATTGTATCATATTTTTTTAATTCTTCGCGGAGTTCTAATAATTTTTCATTTATCTTATAAGTAGCATCAAGATTGACATCGATTTCTATATTTAATCTACGGCAAACTTCCCAAACGAATTCAAATGCAGGATGAGAAGGACCACCAGCCCAGTTCCATAATACAGTATCTACAATATCAACATCATTTACAATAGCAACAATTGCAGACGCCAATCCATATCCTGGTGTAGAGTGTGTGTGTAAATCAATTGGCACTTTAACAGCTTTTTTGAGTCCTTTTACAAGCTCCATTGTTCTCTTAGGATGCATAATACCTGCCATATCCTTTATAGATATCATATCGGCGCCTAATTTTTCCATTTCTATAGCTTTATCAACAAAGTATTGTGTATTGAATAAATTTTCTGGTAATTCTTTACCTGCAAGCAATGCTTCATTTCTTTGTCTTGGTGTAAACTTTGGATCTACTGTATAGCAAATAGCACAATCTGCTTTTATTCCATATTGTTTTGCAAATACAACATTGGATTTGATATTATCTATATCATTCAAAGCATCAAAAATTCTCATGATACCAAGGCCAGCTTCAGCTGCACATTTATAAAAGCCTTCAATTACAGTATCAGGATATGGTTTATATCCAAAAAGGTTTCTACCTCTTGATAGTGCTGTCAAATAACTTTTATCACCAATAATTTTATGGATAGATTCTAATCTAACCCATGGATCTTCATTGAGATATCTCATAATAGAATCAGGGACAGCACCGCCCCAAACTTCCATCGCCCAAAAATTTGCTTCTTTGTAAAGTTCAATTACTTTGTCAACCTGTGATTGTGACATTCTTGTAGCAAATTGAGATTGTTGACCATCTCTTAATGTAAGGTCTCTGATAAGTAACTTTTTCTTCCCTTTTGCCATTGTAACTCCCTTAAATTTACTATTTTAAGTATATACAAATTTAATTAGATTTTTCTTTAAAAAAAAATTTTTTGAAAAATTTATAGTATTTTAATACTAGCATATTCTAGTATCTTTCTTAAGCTTATTAACTATCTTTTAATATTATAGAAGTGTATACTAATACTTTTTTACACATTCCCAACATATTTTAAATTTATTATTTTTTTATAATCAAAGATTAAAATATAATTATTTCAATATAAAATTAACTAACAACAAAAATAAAACCTTCAAAAACCTAAAATAAACTATCATTATTTTAAGGCACTTTTATCTACCCACCAAAAGTAAAGCAAAATAAAGTATCTTATACTGAACGGAAAATATTCATACTTGTAATATATATGAACGGGAAAAGAGTTTTATCAAACGTGATATTGTATTAATATTATAATCTTTAGACGTATATAAAACATATTTTTAACGCAAATTACGCTCAATTTTTATGTTTTAAGCGTATTAGCAGCTAAATTTAGCGTAAATTACGCTCAGGATTAACTCTGGAACGGAAATTACGTTCAATTAAGCGTATTTTGTGCTCAAAAATAATTTTGGAACGGAAATATCGCTTATAATATTTAATATTACGCTTATTATTATTTTGAATGCAATTTACGTTCGGCTATTTTAATTTACTCTCAAATATTTTATTATAACGGGCTACTCGTAAGAATTATGGTCGTTTCTTTTTCATTTATGATAATTTAATGATAGTTTCCCGTTTAATTGTTTTAGCTTTGTGTTGCTTTATAAGTGTATTAGTGTTAAATTCTCGTTCAGGCATTCATAAAAGCTACTGGATTTTAATTTTGTGGCTTTTTTAATTATTTAAGATTCCTTTTAATAAAAAGAAAGTTTTTCTCACTTTCAAAATCTCTTATATCACAATCTTTAATACTGCAGCTTATCTTAAACTAAGCCACTATTAAAAGTATGATTGTTTTCATCTTATAAATCATTTTATAATTTCTTAAATTATTCTTAAATTTTGGAAAAAGATTTTTTTTAATGCGGTTAATAATTTTTATCATTTTAAATTTTACAATTGCTTTTCAAATATTTTCTCAAGATTTCAGAGTTGATTCTATTGCAATCTTTGGCAATAAATCCACTAAAGATTATATTATTACAAGAGAGCTAACTTTTAAAATTGGAGATACAGTTACAGATTCAATTTTAGCATACAATAAAGATAGAGTTTACAGTTTAGGAATTTTTACAAAAGTAGATTTTGTCCCTATTGAATTTGATTCTGTTAACATTCTTAATATTATAGTTGATGAAGCCTGGTATATCTGGCCACAAATTTTTGCTTATAAAAAAAACAATACATCAAACAAATATAGTTATGGTATAAGAACCAAAATTCTCAACTTTCGTGGAAGAAACGAACTTATCGATATGATAAATCAATTTGGTTATGATAATGGTTTTCAGTTAGTTTATTATGCACCCTATTTCTTATCTTCTCCTTATTATGGATTATATACCAAGTTTTCCACACTTAAAACAGATAATGTTAGTCATGAATACAAACAATTAAATAATGACACTAATTTTACACTTAATAATTTCATTTTAGGTAATGCCATAACTTATAGAACAGATGTTTTTAATAGCTACACATTTGGATTTTTCTATAATCATTATAAAATTGGTAAAAATTATATAAATAAATCTATCCCCTCACAAAATCACAACTATAATTTAAGTTTTTCTTACAGTTACGATACAAGAGATTTAAAGCAAATACCTCAACAAGGTAATTATCATCGAATTTTCTTAAACACCTATTTCAACGAAAATAAAAGTTTTTACAACTCTATAAAATTCGATTTACGTAATTATGGCCATTTATACTATAATTTCAGTTATAAATTTAGATCCGTTTTTGCCTTTTTAAGAGGAGAAAATATAGATTTCACAAATAGATTATTTATCGGTTTAGATGACAAAATTCGTGGCTATACATCTTCAATACTTGAAGGATATAATTTACTCCTTCTTCAATATGAATTACGTCATCCACTCCACGATGAAACATATTTAGATTTAAATTTCAAATTTTTACCAAAATCTTTAGGTAGATATAGATTTCAAACTTTCTTACAATTTTTTGTAGATTACGGCAAAACCACTTTTCATTTCGACCAACTATTAAAAAAATCATCACAATACGGAATTGGAGTTAGTTTGAATTTTCTCTTTCTTCCATATGATGCTTTAAGAATTGAATACGCATTTAACAAATATAAAAAAGGAGAATTTATAATTGAAGGAGGTTTTTCTTTCTGATATTGAACTATATTTTTCAGATTCAATTAAAAAAAATCAAATTATAATAACTGGTGACGAAGCTTATCATATACAAAAAGTTATGCGGCACACCGTTGGTGATATCATTTATGCCACTGATGGTAAAGGAAAAATTTATCAAACAAAAATATCATTAATAAAAAAAGATATAATATCTCTTGATATTATCAATAACTATTTATACTTTAATAATTTTGAAAACATTTTTTTTTGTATCCCTATACTAAAAAACTCGGATAGATTTGAATTTGCTATCGAAAAACTTGTTGAATTAGGCATAACAAATATTATTATTTATAATGCCGTACAAAGTGTAAAACAAAAAGTAAATGCCGAAAGAGTAAATAAAATTGTAAAACAAGCATTAAAACAATCACTAAGAGCATTTTTGCCTAATATCGATTACAAAAAAGATTTATCGTTTATAAATCAAGATTATAATAACATTGCTATAATTCTTGATCAAAATTCAAATAATTTTATAACCGATATGGTTTTTGATAGTAGGAAAAATTACTTTTTTATCTTTGGCCCAGAAGGTGGAATTGATAATAAGGACATTAATCAATTAAAAAATATTCAAAAATATAAAATTGCAAAAAATAGATTAAGAGCTGAAACAGCAATAATTTCAACAGCAACTATAATAAACACTATAATAGATTATGAATAATTTAACAAACGCAGAAAGTCAACTTTTATTCACTAACTTTTTAACTGCTTTTCAAAATCTTATCAATCATCTGGAAAAGTACCAATCAAATTTTAATAATTTCCAGAATGAGTTTTACGTAAAATATCAAAAAGCATCTAATATGTTAAATAAATTATATGATGCATTTTTGAAAATGGATGAAAAAAATAAAAAGTTAGCACTATTGAATTTTATAAATCTTTTAGAAACTCAAAAACTAACTGTTGAAATTTTTTCAAATATTGTTGAAGATAAAGAAATATTAGAGAATTATATATCAACTCTTATTGATTTATCCGATAAATTACTTCCATATCTTGAAGAATATCAAACAAAATTAAAAAAATAAAAGGATAAAAAATGGTTATTGGTGTTATACCCGCAAGATATGCCTCTACAAGATTACCGGGGAAACCTTTGGTAGATATTGGTGGTAAACCGATGATACAACACGTTTACGAAAAAGCTAGCCAATCTAAATATATCGATCATGTAATAGTCGCAACTGATGATGAAAGAATTCTTGATGTTGTTGAAAATTTTGGTGGTAAAGTTGTTATGACACCTTCAGATCTTCCATCTGGCTCTGATCGTATTGCTTATGTTGTAAAAAATATGAATGATGTAGATATAATTGTCAACATTCAAGGTGATGAACCTTTTATTAACCCAATTACAATCGATATGGCTATAGAACCTCTTGCTTTTGACGACAAAATTTATGTTTCAACTCTTGCAAAAAGAATTTCTAACGTTGATGAATTAAAAGATCCTTCTTGCGTTAAAGTTGTAATTGATATGTATAACGACGCACTTTATTTTTCTCGATCACCTATTCCTTTTGTTCGAGAAAATGGTCTTTCTCTTGAAGATAAAATTAAAAAACATAAATTTCTTAAACACATTGGCCTCTATGTTTATAAAAAAGAAGCTCTGTTAGAGTTCACTCGTTTAGAAAAAGGCATTCTGGAAGAATTAGAAAAATTAGAACAACTTAGATTTTTGGAAAATAAAATTCCTATAAAAGTTGTTGAAACTGAATGCGAAAGTATATCTATTGATACACCGGAAGATTTAAAAAAAGCAAGAAATTACTATCAAAAATTACAAAAGAAAAAATAACTTGTTTAATACTACATAGGAGTAGAAAAAGTGAAAAAACCACGTTTATCATTCTGGCAAATCTGGAATATGAGTTTTGGATTTTTAGGCATCCAATTTGGATTTGCTCTACAAAACTCAAATGTTAGCCGTATATTTGAAACTTTAGGCGCCAAAGTTGATGAAATTCCTATTCTCTGGATTGCTGCACCTTTAACTGGATTGATTATTCAACCTATAATAGGCCATTATAGCGATAAAACCTGGACAAAATTAGGACGAAGGCGACCATATTTCTTATTCGGCGCTATTGCAGCATCATTAGCTTTAATTATGATGCCAAATTCTCCTGCCTTATGGGTAGCAGCTGGCATGTTATGGATAATGGATGCTTCTATTAACGTTTCAATGGAACCTTTCCGTGCCTTTGTTGGAGATTTACTCCCGGATGAACAACGCAATTTAGGCTTCACTATGCAAAGCTTTTTTATAGGAATAGGAGCAATTATTGCATCCGCTTTGCCTTATGTTATGACAAATTGGTTCAATATTCCAAATACTGCACCGGAAGGATTTATTCCACTTTCTGTTAAACTTTCATTTTATATTGGCGCCGCTGTTTATTTCCTTGCTGTTTTATGGACTGTCGTTTCAACAAAAGAATATTCCCCAGACGAATTAAAACAATTTGAAAACGAGCAACTTGTTGATGATAAAAATTCTGGTAAGCTACCATCTGCAAATAAATTACTAAAAGATGCAACTTTATGGTCTATTGCTGCAATTATTTTTTATTTTATATTCCACTTTGCAATTGGTAATGATTTAGGTCTTAATCTATTTTTTGCTATGATTTTGCTTTATGGAATTTTACAATTTATAACTTTGTTTTTTGTTAAAAATAATCAAACCAATGCTCTTGTTGAAATTATCAACGATTTGCACAATATACCTACTACAATGAAACAATTAGCAGTTGTTCAATTTTTCACCTGGTTTTCACTTTTTGCAATGTGGATATATACAACTCAAGCTGTTACATCGCATATTTTTCACACAACAGATCCAACCTCAGAGGCATATAATCAAGGTGCTAATTGGGTAGGTGTTTTATTTGCTGTCTATAATGGATTTGCAGCCTTAGCCGCTTTCGTTATAAATTTTCTTGCAAATAAAATTGGTCGTAAATATGTTCACATGATAAATTTAATCATCGGCGGATTAGGATTGCTTTCATTCTATTTTATCACAGATTACAAATTGCTATTGATTTCGATGGTTGGCGTTGGTATTGCCTGGGCAAGTATTTTATCAATGCCTTACGCTATGTTAACAAAAGCATTGCCCCAGAATAAAATGGGCGTCTACATGGGAATTTTTAACTTTTTTATTGTTATTCCACAAATTACCGCTGCTGCTATTTTAGGATTTTTTATGAAAACCTTCTTACACGGACACGCTATAAATGCTTTGATTCTCGGTGGTTTTTCAATGGTAATTGCTGGATTATTGTGTTTACTAGTTAAAGAAAATTAAATTATTTGAATTAGATAAAAAATAAATTTGCAAATATTGACTAACGGTCGTCTATTTATAAAAGCAGACGACCGTTTCCATTTTATACCAAAATTATAGTTCACGCAGTTTAGTCTCAATATCTTCATAATTTTTTAATAATTATTTGTTATTTTACTTTTTAAGTTTTATTTTTGTATAAAAAATGAGGTCCATTATGCTAAGAATATTAATATTGTTAGTATCAAATATTTTAATATTTGCACAAATTGATTTTGATAAATATTTTTTCAATAAAACAATGCGTTTTGATTACTTCCACTCTGGCACAGATAAAACAGAGGAATATTATTATGATGAAATTATCGAAGAACCATATTGGGGTGGCTCTCAAACTAATCTTATCGATAAATTTAATTATGGGAATTATTATGTTAAAATTTATGATTCTCTTACAAATCAGCTAATATATTCACGCGGATACTCTACTTTGTTTGGTGAATGGCAAACTACGGATGAAGCAAAAATTTTAAAACGAGTTTTCAACGAAACTGTAACTTTCCCTTTCCCTAAAAACACAGTTAAATTAGAATTGCTTTCCCGAAATTCCAAAGGAATTTTTGAAACAAAATATCAACAATATATCAACCCGAACAATCCATTTATTACAAAAGAAAAAAAACTACCTTTTGATACATTACAAGTTTACATCTCGGGTAACTACAACTCAAAACTTGATATTGTATTAATCCCCGAAGGCTACACTAAAGAAGAACTTTCACAATTCAAACAAGATTGCCAAAAATTTACCAAATATCTACTTAATTGCTCTCCTTACAAAGAAAATGCAAATAAAATCAATGTATGGGCAGTTTTAGCAGAATCAAAAGAATCTGGAACAGATATGCCACCGCTTGGCATCTGGAAAAACACTATTTTAAATTCTAGATTCTGGACTTTTAATCTTGAAAGATATTTAATGATTGAAGATAATAAAACATTAAGAAATATTGCAGCAAATGTCCCTTACGATCAAATTTATGTAATTGTTAATACTCCAAAATATGGAGGAGGCGCCATTTACAACCATTACGCTGTTTGTGTAAGAGAAAATCAATATGAAGATTATGTTTTTGTACATGAATTCGGACACTCTTTTGCCGGGCTGGGCGATGAATATTATACATCAACTGTTGCATATAACGAATTTTATAAACTTGATGTTGAACCATGGGAACCAAATCTTACAACACTTGTTAATTTCGAAAGCAAATGGAAAAACATGCTCGATAAAGAAACACCTATTCCAACACCATCTACTGATGAATATAAAAATAAACTCGGCGTTTTTGAAGGTGGCGGTTATTCTGCCAAAGGAATTTACAGACCAAAACAAGATTGCACAATGAAATCTAAAACTTATGATAATTTTTGCCCGGTTTGCACTAAATCAATAATAGATTTGTTAAATTTTTATTCAAATTAACAAACAAGGTTTGATCATGCTAATATATATATTACTTGGTATGGCAATAATATTTTTATCAATTATATTTTATATCTTGTGGAAAATTCATAATATCTTTACATTGGTATTTAAACAGATAACTACGCCAATTATTACAATTTATAGTAGAGCAGATAAGGATAACTATTTAAAGATTATTATTGAAAATATAGGCTTACAAAAAGTTGAAAACTTAAAAATTAAAACATTAGATGATTTTTATATTGTTGATAACACTTTACAAAAAAGAAATTTAAAAGATATAACTACATTAAATGAAGTCATACCAATTTTTAATCCAAAGGATCAAATATCTATAAACTTAGGAAAAATTGTTTCTCTATTAGATAATATTTCAGAAACACAAATACTCAAATTTACCTTAACATACAAATTTAAAGATCAGCCCTATACACAACATTTAAAAGTAAATTTAAAACAACATTTTACACCCGAACAAGTAAATGAAGAATTATTCTCTAACCTTGAAAGAATAACACAATCGTTAAATGGTCTGGTCAATCTTGTAAAAGAACTCAAAAAACCAAATAATACAATATCATTAAATTGATTTAATAAAAGCAAAATAAAGCAAGAACATAACTAACATAAAAGAGTTTAAAAATTTATGGGTTGTTGAGGAGATTAGCTGTTTAAATTTATTATTTATAGTCATAAATTGGAATAGATTTTAATTTAGTATGTCAATATAATTTTGTATAAATATTGTCAATTAAAATAATATATTTTTTAAGTGCATAAACTAAAGTTAAGCATTATCATCATTTATTTAATTTTATTTAAAAAGTATTCTTTTGTTTCTTTATCTATAAAATAAACATATGTCCCCTTCATTCCCCTCGTTAGTAATACACGATAAATGTTTTTAAAACGTTCCAGAGAGTCTAAATTTTGAATTTTTAAGACTTTTGAATTGATTGTCATTATTATTTTCTAATTTTGTCTCCCATTTACCATTTCTTATTACTAAATCATCTCCAAATATTAACCCAATATAATCAAACTCAAAACCTTGAACAGAATATATAGACCCCACCTGACTAAAATAACTATCGTCTCTTGCCCATTTGAAATATTGATGTTGATTTGGTGGCAAATCTAATCCAGTTTTTTCAATCCAGGAGCAGACCAATTGCCTATTCTAATATCATGAGGAATTTGTTCTATTGAGTTTGGTTCTGTCACTTCCAACAAAAACCCGCTACCAATCTACTTTTGTAACCATTATCATGTTTTTCTTTTAATATTTTATGCATGATATTAATATCATCAAATATTTGAAAATCATAAGCATCATATTTTTCCTAATCTAAGTCTAAATTATTATTGTTCAATCCTAATATAGAATCAACAAAATTAATATAACTACTACTACCCGCACACCTAAATTATATATTTAAATTTAAAATAACTGGCTCTTTGCCTAATCGTATACAATGTTCCTTAATATAATTAACCGAACCAATTTCATTAGCTCTCACAGTTTGATTTTCGTCAAGAAATATATATAATACTTTTGTTGAATTAATTATTTCCTCTATCATAGGCGTGTTTGATAATAGTCTATTCATATTTCCATACATATTTCTCCTAAAATTCCACAATCTGTGACCTTTATCACAATTCATTAAATCGAAATAATTATTATATTTCCATTCAGATCTTATTTTAGCAATTTCCTTTAATAAAGTAAAAATATCTTTTACTGGTATTTAATTTTTAATTCTCACATTATGAATTTTCTTTAAAAAGCTATCTGCAAATTCTTGATTTATGGCTTGCAACACTGTAATAAAAGCTTTAGAACCAGTAGCGTAAGCAATTTTATAATTATTCTTTGCCGCATATGCTAACAATTGAATATAAAGAACACTTTTCCCAGTCCCTGGACCTCCTTCGATAATGATAACACTTTTTTTTATTTTCACTAATTACTTTTACACACTGTCAATTACTGCATTAAATACAACTTTTTGTTCATCTAAAAGTCGCCATTCACAATTGGCTTTAATAGATTGGACTTAAACATCAAGTAGCTTTGTCGAAATTTCATATCGTGGATTAATTATTTTCTCAAGAATATCATTTCTTAGATTTTTATTTAAAAAATTGTTTTTTAAATAATCACTTAATTTGTCTTCTTCCCCTTTGATAAACATCGGATAATCGTTTAAAACATCTTTTGTAAAACAAGAACAAACAACAAGTGTGCTTTTTTCTTTTAAATTATGTAAGAAAACGCATCCTTTAATATTAAAACCATCTTTTGAAAATGCTTGGTGATAATATTTAAGATATTCTACATAACCTTTTACCTAAATAGCAGGGTGAAAACGAGGTGTATTCCCTATCGCAATAGTATCAAAAATAGCAGAAAGCCTGATTTCACTCCATTGCTTCAATTTTATAATAATAGCTAGCGGTTTTTCTTCTTTATCCAAACCAAAAGTAATACATCGGCTCGCCTTGAGCAGGACGGCATTTTATATTCAAGAAAAATATATAAATTTTGAAATGCTTCCTCATTTAATATTTTAGCCAAAGCCTTAAGTGAATTTTTCCAGGAGATAATTTCGGATTCTGAGGGAAAATCATTAAAGTTAAATAAAAATTTGTTAACTAATTCACTAAAAAAAGAATTATCTTTTTGTATTTTATCGCAAAAATTTTTTGCTAAAGAATAATATATCATATTATTTCCTTATATTATAAATACACTTATTTTTATCAATTTTATTCACTTTATAGTTAAACTAAATTACAAAAATTGTTTATTTTTTTTAAACATTCAAATTTTTATTTCTTAAAATTATTCTAAATAGCATAATTTAGCTGATCAAGACTTGTCTTATTAAAAAGTTATCGAGTATTGCAAGAATTGCCTCGATAACTTTAACCTTATGCTTCCATTTAAAATTTTGCAATACTCAATTACCGAATAATAAATTACCAAATATATTAACCGAAGTTTAGTAAATTATGTTGGGTTACTTTTTTATAAAAAATTTTCCAATTGATAGGATAATCAATCTTTTCACAAATCAAACATACCTGGAAAGATATAAATGTTCTAAAAGTTCTTGTAACATTAAAGCTATACTTTTCCAACACTTTTACAATTCTATTTCATCCATATAATATACGGAATCGGAATTTGAAAAATATTGATTTACTATACTTATTGCATTCCTTTGCCCTTGCCAAGAAAAGCTTTTAATAGCTTCATCAAATTCTACCCATTTACAATTTTGGTGCTCATCCGATATTTTTACTATATCATCTGATCCAACTTCTGCTGCAAAAACTGGAATATGAGTTATCCTATTATATTTTTTTGAATAATACGCATTAATTATAGGAACTATCCACAACCTTTTTATATTAAGTCCTGTTTCTTCTTTTACTTCTCTTAATGCTGCTTTCCAGGCTTCTTCGCCTTTTTCAACTGTTCCAGTTACTGGTTGCCAGATATTCGGATATACCTCCTGCGATGACCTTTGCAAAATTAAATATTGTATTTTATCATCATTTCTTCTAAATAAATGAACTTCTATTACCGAAGCATCTAAATTTATCATATATCACCTAATTTTATAATTATTTAATTTTTAGAATGCCTTAAAATTTAGTATAATTTGTTGCCAAATTGAAAAATTTATATTTATAATTGGTATATTTTTTGTTGTTTTTTACAGTAAAAAGGTTTTAAAATGAAAAATATTTACTTTGTTACTTTTTTTGATGGCTACACTACAGAATGTTTTAGCCTCGAAGAAGCAAAATCATTACCTAATGTAGAAATGATTATCGAAGCTAAACATTCTAAAAACAATGATCAACTTGAATTTTGCGTTGTTTATGCAAATTTGAAAAAAGAGCAACAAAAAATTTCAAAAATTGATATAATTGAACTTAAATAAGTTGCTCAAATTTATTTAGGCTTGGAATTATTTCATTTGCAACAGCTTTACCTAAATCATTTACAAACGGCTTTTGAGTTACATAAATTGATTTAGGAATTTCGTATTTGCCTAAATTTTCTTCTAAATATCTTTTTAATTCTTCTTTATCAATATTATCTTCAGTATATAAAACTGCAATTAATTTTGCACCTAGTTTTTCATCTTCAATACCTTTTAAATAAACATCTTTTACACTTTGAAAATTCATCATTAAAGATTGAATTTTTGATAAATTAACTTTATAGCCACCAGATATTATAACATTATCAACTCTGCCTAACACAGAAAAAGTCTTATCTTCATTTAATTTTATAATATCATTTATGCTAATCGGATCAGTAGGATTTAGCTTAATAAATTCTCCATTTTCAATTTTAGCAACGCAATTAGAAGGTGATAATACTTTAATTAAGCCACTTTCATCATCTTCAAATTTATCTACAGATATATCTACACCATCAAATGGTTTATAATTTATATTATCAAAATTATCTATATCTTTCAAATCTACCGAAGATATCATTGCACCTGTTTCAGTTGAACCATATACTAAAATAGCAGGTAAATTTTTTTCTTTTGCTTTTAATAATAAACTTTTAGTAATAGCACTACCACCAAGATATATTTGTTTCAAAGTTTTAGGTAACTCTACATTATTATTTACAAGATATTCAAGCTGCGGATTAACTAAAGACATATAAGTTACATTTAATCTTTTAATCTCATCAAACATTGTTAAAGATTTTATTCTCGAAGGGAAAAACAATTTTGTACCAAATAACATTGCTCTAAACAATATTGAAATACCACCAATATGATATAATGGTATCGATGCTATCCACATATCATTATTACTTACATTAGCAAGTTTGCCCCAAAATTCTGCTGCTTTAGTTAAAGTTTCAAAATTGTGAACTATCCCTTTAGGCGAACTTTCCGTTCCAGATGTATAAATTATCAAATCTCCATTAATTCTCTCAGGACCTGCATTTTCATTAACGAAAAATTGATTTCTATAACTACTGGTTGTTTCATTATAATGGATTATAAAATTATGCAAAGTTGGAATTTTATAATTTAACATTTGCTCATAAGTAATTTTACTATCAAGCGGAACTGCTACTAAGCCTGCTTTCCAAACAGCAAGCATAATGTAAAGGAACTCAGGTGAATGAGAACTAGTAAATAATACCGCCGTTCTTTTACTATGTTTTGATAAATTAAAATAATTATAGTAATAATCTACTTTTTTCATAATAGTGTTATAACTTATAGGCTTTCCACCATAAATAACCGTAAATTGATTTGATACATTAAACATAGCACACTCTCAAATTTTAATTGTTAATAATTGTTCCCAATTTGTTGTATATTCTTTTGATAAATGGTTTCTTTGCATCACCCAAACTTTTTCTTTAGAATAGTTTGACGCGAAAGATAATGTATTTTTACCAAAATTTTGATTAATAAAATCAACAGTTTTCATTACTTTATTTCTTTTATCATTAAGCTCATCATTATAAAACATATCTACTTGATATTCACTATCAGATACAATATCCAACAAAATAACACCACATTTATTGTATTCATAACCTTCTCGATAAATTTTTCGTAAAGATTGTATTGCACAATCAATCATTAAAGGCGTATAATTTGTAGGATTGCTAAAAACCACTACATCGCTGTTAAAATATCTATTATCAACAAATCTTGATGTTGTTAAAAAAGTTAAAATAGCTTTACATAATGAATTTTGATTTCTTAATTTTAAGGCTGCCTGTGTTGTATAATTTGAAATAGCTTCTTCCAAAATATACAACGAAGTTACCTTATTTCCAAATGATCTTGAACAAGTAATACTTTTTTTAGGTTTAATTTCATCTTCTACATCATATGCTGTAAAACCGTTTAATTCGCTTTGTGTTCTTAACCCATTGATATGAAATATGTTATCAACCAACTTAGCATCTGCATACTTCAAATCTTTGGCCGTATATATACCGTTTTTATTTAGTTTTACAGATATTCTTCTTCCAACTCCCCAAATATCTTCAACCGGAAAAATTTTCAAAAATTCATCAATATTTTCAACATCATCTGTATTAAACACTCCCTCAGTTTCTGGATGTTTTTTAGCATAATCATTTGCAAGCTTTGCCAATGTTTTTGATGTACTAATTCCTATTGATACAGGAATGCCAATCCACTTTAAGATTATATTTCTTACTTTTTTTGCATAGTCATTAATTTTATCGTTTTCTAAAAAATCAAAATATACAAATGCTTCATCAATAGAATATACTTCTACTTCCGGGAAAAATTGCATAATTACATTCATAATCCTTGCAGAAATATCGCCATACAATTTATAATTAGATGAAAAATATTTGACGCCATACAATTTAACAAAATGTTGAATTTTAAAAAATGGTTCGCCCATTTTAATACCAAGCTTTTTAGCCTCGTTCGAGCGTGCTACAACACAACCGTCATTGTTTGATAAAACAACAACAGGCTTACCATTTAATTTAGGATTAAATATCCTTTCACAAGAAACAAAAAAATTATTTGCATCTATTACTGCTATCTTTCGCTTTTTCATAATAAATTTTCATTAAACAATTTTTACAATCAAAAACAAGTTTAAATAAATTTCCGTTATTTTCTAAAAAGAGATTTTGATTATTTGATTGAAGATTATATTTAGGACACTGGTCTATTTCATATCTTATACAATATTTGGTTGTCATCAAAAGTTTGCCAACAAAATTTTTTTGTAACTCAAAAGCCGGCTCTATTAGCTCCGCACCAAATATCTTATAAAATTTTTCGGATAAATTATTAGCTATATTATATGAATAATTTAATTCTTTTGCAAATTTAAATTCAATATCTTTTAATAAATTTTTATTATATCTTGTTTTTTCTTTTGGATAATTTTGTTTTCTTGTTATCAGCAAATCATCTACTATTTTATTTTTGATTTGTTTAATAATACTTGCAGGAATAAATAAATCCTCAGGTAAATTATTTTCTATATTATTTATTTCAAAAATTGTATTACCTAATCTGGAAATTTGTTCATTAAAATATTCTTTTTGATTTTCATTTTTTGCTTTCTGTATATCAATCTTGAAAAAATTTTGGATACAATTATTATCTTCATCAATTGCCGTAACAATTAGTTTTGAATCTTTAAACTCAACTTTCAAATTAATCTTAATTTTTCTAATCGCAGTATCTTTATTTAAATGAGAAACAAAGTCTTTATCATAATTTCTATATATAAAAGTTCCCAAAACAGGTTTTATGTTATTGGGGGAATAAATTTTTCTGTCAATTATTTTGTTGATATAAAAGCCAACCAATTCACTTGATTTATCATAAAAACAAATACCATCGCCAGACTTTAAGAGTTCACCATTTTCAACAATGAAGTAATTTTTTTCAATTTTTATAATCTTACCAATTTTTTCACCAAGAGATTTAGGTGTATTGAAATTAGCAATTTTTTTTCGTTTTCCATCAAAAAAATAATTTGTATAAGTTCTATTGAATGTTTTATTTAAATCTGGTTCAAAAAAATGATAAATAACTCCAGATGAAGCTTTTTTTAATTTTTCATTAATCAACTTATCAATTTCTTTTCTATAAAATGCTGTTGTATTCTTTACATAATCAATATCTTTTAATCGCCCTTCTATCTTGAAAGAACTAACTCCTACATCAATCAAATCACTTAAGTAGTTTGAAAGATTCAAATCTTTTAAAGAAAGTAAATGCTTATTTTTAATAATTACATCGCCTTTTTCATTCAATAAATTATATTTCATTCTACATGGCTGAGTACATTCCCCACGATTAGCACTTTTACCAGTTAAAGCAAAACTAAAATAACATTGCCCACTTAAGCATACACATAAAGCACCATGTATAAAATATTCAATTTCAGCTTTAATTCTTTGTGATATTTTTTTTATTTCGTTTAAAGGGAGCTCTCTTGCAAGCACAATTCTATCAACACCTATTGTATCAAAAACCTTTATTTTTTCAAAATCATAATTATGAGCTTGTGTGCTAATATGTATTGGTATCGATGGCAAATCCATCAATAAAATAGACATATCTTGAATTATAATAGCATCAACACCAATATTATAAAGCTCGAAAATTAATTTTTCTGCTCGTTCTAATTCATCATTATAAATTATTGTATTAACAGTAACAAAAACTTTCGAGTAAAATTGATGAGCATAATTAACCAATTTTTCTATATCATGCAAACTATTGGAGGCAGCAGCTCTTGCTCCAAAACTTTCTGCACCAATATAAACAGCATCAGCACCATGATCAATAGCAGCCTTACCTACTTCAAAATTTTTTGCAGGCGAAAGTAATTCAATATATTTCATAAGCAAATTAAAATTTTCTTACTAAACCTGTTACAACACCCCAGACCTGAAAATCCACCTGTTCAGTAAGTTCAATGTTTGGGTATTTGGGGTTTTCTGGCATTAAATAAACTCTGTTTTTAGATTTGACTAATCTTTTAACTGTAAATTCGTTGTTAAGAAGAGCAACTATAATTTTACCAAATGGTTTTTCGATAGATCTATCAACAATCAAAATATCGCCACTTAAAATTCCTGCATTTATCATAGAGTCACCTTCTACTTTTACGAAAAAACTTGCCGCAGGATTAGTTATTAAATATTTGTTTAAATCAAGCGATTTATCTAAATAATCATCAGCAGGGCTTGGAAAACCTGCCGGAATATTGCTCACAAAAAGCGGTAAACTGATATTAGTTGAGTTATCAATAGGTACTATATTTAATACTTTCATAATGATACTTATTTTAAATTTAAATATAATAAATTTTTTCTTAATATTTTTGGGATTAAAATTTTTTTTCTTATATTAGTTTTAAAATTTTATTACACTACATTAATTATTAATTTTCTAAATATTGGGGAGGAGCAAATGAAACAATTTATATTTTTCTTTTCACTTTCTATAATTATCTTTGCACAGGAAAATTTAATGGAACTTTCTCTTGAAGAGTTATTAAACATTAAGGTTGAAATTGGAACTCGTGGCGAAGAAAGAAGTGCTTTTAACTCTCCTGTTCCTATTGATGTTATAACTAAAGAAGAAATTATGGCAACAGGATTACCCGATTTACAAAGCGTTATTCAAAGAATAATACCATCTTTTAATTCACCAAGACACAGTATTGCAGATGGAACAGACCACTTACAACCATTTACATTGCGAGGTTTAGCACCAGATCAAGTTTTAGTTTTGATAAATGGAAAAAGAAAAGTAACATCATCAATTATTCACCTTGTTGATTGTATTGGCAAGGGCTCTACAAGTAATGATTTAAACAGCATTCCTATTACCACAATTGAAAGGATTGAAATTTTACGAGATGGTGCTGCTGCACAATATGGTTCAGATGCTATTGCTGGCATTATAAATATAGTTTTAAAACAAAAATCTGGAAATGAATTAACTTATCAATACGCTCAAACTTCAAAAAATGATGGTAAAACAAACATTGTCAACGCACAACTAGGCACTGTTAAAACTTCTGATGATTTCTATTTTTTTAATATTGAGTTTAGAGATAGAGATAGAACTAATCGCTCCAATACTGTAAATGATAGAACAGGTAGAGACGCTATACTCAATGGACAAAAATTATATAGATTAGGCGATGCTGATGCAAGAGATATAAATTTTACCTATAATTTTCAAAAAAATTTCGAACAATATTCATTATACTCTTTCGGTTATTTAAATAACAGAATTGGCGAAGCAGGAGGTTTTTATAGATTCCCTTCTCAGAAAAGAACTCTAATTAAAGTTTACCCAAATGGTTTTCTACCTCTTATAGCACCAAATATAATGGAATATAATTATGTCATTGGTGCCAAAACAAATATATTAGATTGGAATGCTGATTTCAGCATTAATACTGGGAAAAATTCATTTGAATTTAATGTAAAAAACAGTATAAATGGATCTTTAGGCCCTACAAGTCCAAGAGAATTCTATTGTGGAACTCTTGAATATAAACACACAATTTTTAATATCGATTTGAATAGACAAATCAATTTGGGTTTTGAAAAACCTGCCACACTTGCTTTTGGTTTTGAGTACAGAATAGAAAATTTTGTTATCAAAAAAGGTGAAGAAGCTTCTTACATTGATGGGGGTTACATTGATACAGTAGACGGAATAGAAAGAAAATATCCAGCTGGTGCACAAGTCTTTCCAGGATTTATGCCAGATAATGAAACTGATAAATCTAAAAACAATTTCTCTTTCTATGGTGATATAGAACAAAATATTTTATCAAATTTACTATTAGGATTAGCTATTAGATACGAAAATTTCAGTGACTTCGGTGAAACAACTAATGGCAAAATATCATTAAGATATGAACTAATTGAAAAATTTGTAATTAGAACATCTGCAAGTACTGGTTTCAAAGCTCCAACTTTACAACAAATGTATTTTACATCTACTGCAACAAATAATGTTAGTGGTACACTCTACCAGGTTGGAACTTTTCCTGTTAATCACCCACTTTCCAAAGAACTTGGTGCAAAACCGTTAAAGCCAGAAAAAAGCCAACATTTCAGCTTTGGTTTTGCTTCTCAAAATATTACAAACTTGAATTTATCTGTTGATTATTTCTTTACTGCTATAAAAGATAGAATTGTTCTTTCCGGTGATTTTGCTGATGATCCTTCCATTTCTTCTGCCTATGTGAGAAATTTATTACAACAATATAAAATTGGCGCCGCAAGATTTTTTACAAATGCTGTTGATACAAAAACACAAGGTATAGATTTTGTTGCTAAATATAACATCAGTCTTAATGATTATGGCTTGCTATTAACTTCTTTATCATTAAATTATAACAAAACTGAAATTGATGGAGATATTAAAGTTCCTTCAGAAATTTCCGATCCAACTAGTAAAAACACATTCTTCGATAGAATGGAAGTAACCAGAATTACTAAAGCACAGCCACGTATGAACATCATTTTTAATACAAATTATAGATTTAGTAATTTTGAAACAAATTTAAGAGTTATTAAATACGGTGATGTTGATTATGTTCAAGATGTTTCTGATCCCTCATTAGATCAAACTTACAAGGGAAAAATTATTGTTGATCTAGACTTTGGTTACTCAATTAATAATAATATTAAAATCAATGTTGGTGCTCAAAACCTAAATAATAGCTACCCTGATAAAGTAAAAGGTTCTTCATACTTGCCATACTTTGGAACAATGCCTTTTGGCTTTAATGGTAGAACTATTTATGGTAAGTTAGCAATTAAATTATAAAAAATTATATTATTTATAAAAAGCCCTCTTTAATATGAGGGCTTTTTTATTATATTTTTACTATTGTCAACAATAATTTATTTTATATAAATTTCAAAACAATAATGTTTATATACTATTGAATAATATTATTTTTATTTTTCAATAATTTTACAAAGATAACCTTTTACAAAAACTTTTTTTTTTATTATATAACAGTATCAATAAAAATAATCATTATATAATATTATGAAATACTTTTTGATATTTTTGTTTATTGTAAGTAATTTACTTTCTCAAAATGAACCCTATGATTTATCATTAGAAGAACTACTAACCCTCAAACTTTCAATAGGTTCGAGAGGTAATTTGAAAAATATTTTTCAATCTCCTATTCCACTTGCTGTTATAACCAAAGAAGATTTAGAAAATAATGGTTTCGTTGAACTTCAAAGAGTTATACAAAGAATTTTGCCAATTTTCAATTCACCACGACCAACTATCTGTGATGGTACTGACCATTTATATCCTTTTACACTAAGAGGTTTTGCTCCTGATCAAGTATTAGTACTAATTAATGGAAAGAGAAAAGTTACAACTTCATTATTGCATATAAACGAAACCATTGGAAAAGGTTCTACAAGCAATGACTTAAATGTTATTCCTATTCAAGCGATTGAAAGAATTGAAATATTAAAAGATGGCGCTTCTGCCCAATATGGTTCAGATGCAATAGCTGGAATTATAAATATTATTCTCAAAGAAAAAACAGATAATACTTTATCGTATAGTTTTTCACAAACCCATGAAATGATGGTAGAACCAGCCTTGTAAATTTTCAATTTGGGAACTATTATAAACCTAAAGATTTTCAATATTTCACACTTGAATTTATAGACAGAGAACGAACAAATCGCTCTTTACCAAGATACGATTTGACAGGTTTAGACCAACACTTAAATGGTAAAAGATTATATAGATTTGGTGATGCTGATGCACAAAACATTCGATTTTTATCTAATATTTCTATAGATTTTGATGATTTTGTATTTTATACATATGGTTATATCAATCATAGAACAGGAGAATCTTCTGGATATTATCGACTTCCATCACAACCACGGACATTAATAAAAGTCTATCCTGATGGATTTCTCCCTTTAATAAAACCTCAGATTATTGAATTTAATACTGTTAGCGGCATAAAATCCAATTTTTCTGGTTGGAATTCAGACTTTGCTTTTAATTATGGTAAAAACATCTTTCAATTCAATGTCTCTAACAGTATTAATTCTTCGTTAGGTCCAAACAGTCCAAAAGAGTTTTACTGTGGAACTTTACAATACTCCCATTTTATCTTTACATCAGATTTCAACAAACCTATTGATATCGGATTCTATATACCAGCAAATATTGCTTTTGGAACAGTTTATACAACAGAAAATTTTATGATAATTAAAGGTGATGAAGCATCTTATATTGACGGCAATTATATCGATACTATAAATGGTCAAATTAGAAAATACCCTCCAGGTACTCAAGTATTTCCAGGGTTTATGCCAAATAATGAAACTGATAAATATAAAAATAATTATTCTCTCTACTTTGATTTTGAGCAGAAAATTTTAGAAAACTTACTTATTGGCATTGCTTTGAGATATGAAAACTATAACGATTTTGGTGAAAGACTCAACAAAAAATTTGCTATCAGATACGAACCAATTTCAAATTTTGCCATTCGAAGCTCAATTAGCACAGGTTTTAAAGCTCCTACACTGCAACAGTCAAATTTTACAGCAACCACCACTAATTTAATTGACGGTGAACTATATCAGGTTGGAACATTCTCGGTTAATCATCCAGTAGCACAAGCTTTAGGAGCTAAACCATTAAAACCTGAAAAGAGTAATCATTTTAATGTTGGTATATATTCACTACAAATTCCTAATACGAGTATTTCCATTGATTTTTTCAATACAACTGTTAAAGATAGAATTATTATATCTGGTAATTTTTCAAATAATCCGGCAAAATCATCTCCTTATGTTATAAATTTGCTAAATCAAAACAAAATAAGTGGAGCAAAATTTTTTACAAATGCACTTGATACAAGAACTTAAGGTATTGATCTATCCTTTAAAAACGAATTCAATTTCAATGAAGATACAAAACTTTTATCTTCTCTTTCTTACAGCTTTTTCAAAACAAAAATCTTAGGTAATATTAAAATACCAGAACAAATAAACGATTCAACCAGTAAAAAAATATTTTTTAATAGATTGGAAATAACTAGATTAATTAAAGCTCAACCTTCTAATAACATATATATTAATTTTGTTTTTACAAACAAAAATTTTTCAATCTACACTAATTTAATTAAATATGGCGATATTGAATATATTTTCGATGTCGATAATCCAGCACTTGATAAAAAATTTAACGGCAAATTTCTAATAGATTTAACTTTTAAATATCAACTTCAAAAATTAATTATTTCGTTGGGCTCAAATAATCTTACAAATAGTTATCCCGATAAAAAACCAGTGGAACCATATTTACCATATTTCGACTGCTCTCCCTTTGGTTTTAATGGCAGAACAATTTTTACTAAAATATCATACAAGTTATAAAAAAAAAACTCTCGTTTGAGAGCTTTTTTTTATTTATTTATATTTAATAACTTTAATCCTATTCTGCCTCTATTTAAATCAATACTAATTACTTCAACATCAACAATATCCCCAACACTCAATACTTCAAGTGGATTTTTAACAAATTTATTTCCCATCTGAGATATGTGGATTAGTCCATCTTGTTTAACCCCTATATCAACAAAGGCACCAAAATCAACAATATTTCTAACAGTACCTTTGAGTTCCATTCCTTCCTGCAAATCTTCCATTTTAAGCACATCACTTCTTAAAATTGGTTTTGGCATTTCTTCACGAGGATCGCGTCCTGGTTTAGCAAGGTTTTGTAAAATATCTTCTAATGTAGGCACTCCGACTCCTATTTCTTCAGCAAGTTTTTTAGTCCCTCTTTGCTGAACAGCTAATTGTAATATTGCACCTTTATCTTTAATTTCTTCAGGCTTCATTTTAAATTTATCTAATAACTTTAATGTTGGCTCATAAGATTCAGGGTGTATAAATGTATTATCCAATACATTATCAGAATTTGTAACTTTTAAGAAACCTGCAGCTTGTTCAAAAACTTTTTCCGAAAATCCTGGTACTTTTTTCAATGCCTCCCTATTAGGAAACGGTCCATGTTCATCTCTGAATTTTACGATATTTTGTGCTAACCTTTTATTTAAACCAGATACATAATTTAGTAAAGAAGACGATGCAGTATTAACATCCACTCCTACATAGTTAACACAACTTTCAACAACATTATCAAGTTTTTGAGAGAGTAATTTTTGGTCAACATCGTGTTGATATAATCCAACTCCAATTGATTTCGGATCAATTTTCACTAATTCAGCCAATGGATCCAATAATCTTCTAGCAATTGAAATATTACCTCTTTGTGCAGCTTCTAGATCTGGAAATTCTTTTTTTGCTAATTCGGATGCAGAATAAACTGAAGCTCCTGCCTCGCTTACTATTGTATAATGACATTTTAAATTGTATTTTTTTATTATATTTGCAACAAGCATTTCTGTTTCTCTACTTGCCGTACCGTTTCCAATGGCAATAACATCAACTTTATAAATTTTAACAGCTTGAACAATTTTATCTTCTGCATCTTCAACTTTATTTTTAGGTGGATGAGGATATATTGTATTTCCGTATAAATATTTACCTGTTTCATCGATAACAGCAATTTTACAACCTGATACATAACCTGGGTCAATACCCATTATCATTTTGCCTAATAATGGTGGTTGTAATAACAATTGTTTTAAATTTGCAGCAAAAATTTCTATAGCATGCAAATCTGCTTTTTCTGTAAGTAAATTACGAACTTCTCTTTCTATTGAGGGATATAATAATCTTGTGAAAGCATCTTCTATTGTAGCTTCAAGTATATCCATAAACACTGATTTCTGATAAGGTAAAAAAGTATTTCTAATCACTCCTAAAATATAATCTTTATCGTAGCTTAAGGTAACTTTCAATACCTCTTCCTTTTCACCTCGATTAATTGCTAAAATTTGATAAGGTTTGATTTTTGTAATTTCACACTTAAAATCAAAATAAATTTCATATACATCTTTTCTATCTTTATTTTTAACACCTGAAGAAAATTTAATGTCTTCTTCTTCAATTGCAGAATATTCTTTTTCTTCTACTTTCTTTTTTGAACTAGCCTTATCTTTTACCTTTTCACTAACTACAGTAGCTTCGTTTTCAAGTATTCCTCTAACAGCTTTTCTAACCTCAGCATTGTCATTAATCATTTCTGCAATAATGTCTTTAGCGCCTTGTAAAGCCTCATCTGCAGTTTTGACACCTAATTCTGGATTTATAAACTCTGCTAATTTTTCCTGAAAATCACCAGAAAATTTTGGATTTTCAAGTATAAACAATGCAAGCGGTTCCAATCCTTTAGCTTTTGCAACCGTTGCTCTTGTTTTTCTTTTTGGTTTATAAGGTAAATAAAGATCTTCGAGTTCATTTAATTTTAAACAATCATTAATCTTTTCCGCAAGTTCTGTAGTTAATTTTCCCTGGTCTTCGATAGATTTAAGAATAGTTTTCTTTCTTTCTTCTAAGACTGTAAGATACCCCATTCTCTCATCAATTTTTCTAATTTGTTCCTCATCCAATCCACCCGTTCTTTCTTTACGATATCTTGCAATAAATGGGACAGTAGCACCATCATTAAAAAGGTTAATTACTTCAATTACTTGATTAGGTTTAATACCTAATTCACGCGCAATAATTTCTGGAATGTTAAGCATTCTTCTCCTCAATATTAATAATTACAAAGACTACAAATAAAAAAATAATTTTTAAAACAAACAACTTGCAAATTTAAAATCTTTTTATTAATTAGGTAAGAATTACTCTTTAAGTAGGAATTACTCGAACAACCACTCCATAATTTTCTCAGCTCTTTCTTCTTTTGAAAGGTCATATATAAATCCAAAAAGGTCTTCGATTTTATCTTTAATAACACATTGAATTAAACCTTCAATTTCCTCACTAGCCAAAGTACCGTCCGATAAACCTTGAATTATTATACCAACAATTTCCATATTTACATTAGGATTTTGTAATACTGTTATTATAGTTTCCATATCTTTAGCATCAATAGAAATTTTAGGATCTTCGATTGTTTGAATAATAAATTTAACATCTGTCTCAGTAATACGTCCTTCATTAACTGCTCGTTTTACCAATTCAATATTATCATCGGAGAAGCCAAATGATTTTAAAGTAGCATAATTATCACCTGGAATATATACAGGTTTAGCTTTTTCACCAATAATTGCTAGTGCAACCTCTTGCATTATATTAATACGAGGTGCAACATACTTATTAAAATATTCAGTCTTTTTGTCAGCAACATAAAAATCAACAACATCTTTAAGGCCCTGTATATCATTATACAAAATTAATTCTTGTAAATATTTTTGTTTTACTTTACCTTCTAGTAACGCTATTGTTAAAGCTAATTTATCGACCGGCCTTAAATTAACACTTTGCAATTCAATTATAGTTTGAACTGCTTTTTCGCTCAACTTACCACTTTTTATAGCATTCAAGAAAATATTTTTTCTTTTTTCATCATTAACGCCCATAAGTAAAAGGGCATCAAAAAATTCATTCAATAAATTATTATCTATCATATGCTCATTTATAATTTTTATAAATTTTATAATTCCAATCTTTACTGTTATATTTTTTTATATCAAAACTCAATAGAAAATATTCATTATCTTTTAAATTTGATAAAAATTTTAAATTTATTTCATTTGTATGTTTTTTACTATTTAGTGAAAAATTTATTTCCTTACCATTAATATCAAATAATTTCAAATCAAGTTCTTTTTTATCATTAAGATAAATCGGATAAGTTTCCAATAATTCATCAATTTCATTAATTTTTAATGTTACAGGTTTAATATCATTAGTATATGCACCCTGTAAAATAAGTTTAAAGGTTTTATTAGTATCATCTTTACTTAATGTTATTGCTGAATATTCATAATCATTAGGTAAATTTTTATATTCTATATCAGGGAGTTGAAACTTAATTTTTACATCTTCTTTATTATAATTTAATCCTCCTTTTAACAAAACATTACCATCATCATCAACTAGATAATATGCAAAATCAGTAAATAAATTAAAATCTTTCTTAGGCATTTCTATTTTAAATATTTTATAAACGCAAGGTCTTTGAGTATTATAAAAATTTAAATTGGGCTTAAATAAATATTCTACTTTATCAGATTTTTTATCATTCCCCATTATAATTTTATTTTTCTTTAAAACTCCTGCCAAAGCCCCTGTTAATTGTAATTCTTCTAACTTTGAAAGATTATTATAAAGTGTAAATTTATTTTCATCTTTTGAAATAATATCTTCTTTAATGTTTATACCAAATGCTTCACAGCTAAAATTAATTTGAGATTTTATATTACTTCTCCACGAACCCATTACAACAACTTCATAAACTCCGCCTTTTTCTATTTTCACTTGCAAATTATCTTTTCCATTTTTATTTAAAGAGAAATTTTTAGTAACAATTGCATCTCCATCTTCATCTATAAAATAAAAAGTAAAGTTTGAATTTGCATTTCTATTATTTTGGAAGTTGAAATTTATTAAATTTGTACCTTCGGGAACATTTATAAAATATCTTTTATGTTCTGCAGGATCAACACTGATATTATCAATATTGGTTGAATAAGAATTATTTATATTCAAACTAACAGGATTTATAAAAGATGCCAAAAAAGAAAATTCGGGATATTTAGTATTATCATCTCGATATGCAGTAATTTTAGCAACGTATAGACCTGATTTTTTCATCAACTCTTTATTAATACTAAATCTTAAGTTTATTGGTTGATTTTTTCTAATATAGACTTTTTGTTGGGCCAGTTTTATAAATGGTTGATCTGTTTTTAAAATATAGGCACGTGAAAAATTATTGTTTCTATTGTCTGCACGTGTAATTGATACATTAAAAATATAATTATCCTCTATCAAATTTAAATTTCTCACAAAAACATTTTGCGAATTCCCGCTTTCTAGATTAAAACTTTCAGTTACAATATTATAATTTTGATATTTCAAATGTTCTTTATTTTTAAGAAAAGTTTTTAATAAATCATACGCAGCTAAAGCATCAATATAACCATGACCAAAATCAAGAGGATTATAACCTTCCATTGGTTTAGCAGAAAACCTAATTGCATCAAATAAAACTTTAGAAGGCACTCTAATGTCTGGAAATTCTTGTAATGCAGCACTTAAAAGTAGTGCGGCTACCCCCGCAGAATATGGGCTCGCCATTGATGTACCCCACATTTTATCAGAATTCATCCACGCAGGTACTGTTGATGATGCTGCTCCTGGTGATACAACATCTGGTTTATATACTTCAGCACCTCTTGAACTAAAATGTAAAATTACATCTCTATTGATAAATGTACCATAATTATCATTTCCTAATCTTGCTGGTAATACAGCACCAGTAGAAAATACAAAAGGCGATGCTGCTGGAATTCCTGCAGTAGAAAGTCCTGGACCTTCATTTCCATTTGAAGTAAAAAAGTATAAGTATGGATTTTCTAACAATACTTTTTTCAGATATTCTTCAAGTTCTGCTTTGCCCTCAATTACAGAACCGATACCATAACTCATATTTATTACACAAGGAATTTTATTTTCTTTTGAATACTTATTTGCATAGTCAACTGCTTTTTTGATACTTTGTGTTACAGTAGCACCGCCCGATAATGAATTATCTCCAATTTTACAGCTAATTATTTTAGCACCAGGAGCAACACCATTTAACTCAAAACCATGAATTTTATATCCTGCAGCTATGCCCGCACAATGAGTACCATGTGCTCCATCATCAAAATGTAGATTAATTTTATTTTCTTCTGGATATATATTTACACTAAAAGTCAATTTATTTGGGCCTGGTACATCTTCAAATATAAAAATATCGTAATTTTTCTTATAATCCATCAATGGCTTATCATCAGAAACATCACCATTTAGGTTAAAATCAATAAAGGTTATCCAAACTTCTTCACCTTTTTCATCTTTTGTTTTGAATACTATAAAAGGAAAAACATCGTCCTGTTTTTGGTTGAAATTTAAATCTTTCAATCCAGAATTTGAATTGTGGAATTTTATTTCTTCTATAACACCAGCGAAATACTTATCTTCTATTGCCCTGTATTTCAGTTTTGATATACCTCTTAAAACAATGTTTTTTATCTTGATACTATCTGATTGTAATTTAACTTCTTGATAAAAATAATCACCTTGTCCCGTGAAATCTACAACATCAATCACCTTAACTTCGCCATCTGGGGTGGTTTTTAAACCTTCAACTCCCTGATCTACTCCTGTATCAAAAATAAATATAACAACACCTTTTCCATTATATGTAGGATATTTTTTCCAAAAATCATAAACTTTTGTAGATTTTACTTCCACATATGTTTGAATAGAATCCTGTCCAAAAGCTACAAATGTAAATAATATAAACCAAATAAATGTTTTAATTTTCATAATCTTCACTTACTTTAGTTCTAGTTGAAAAAATAAATTTATGTTGGATGAATTATCAGGCGCTTGATCAAGCAAAACACCAAAATTATATTCAGAACTTTCCAAATTTCCTTTATTGTATTTTGAAACTTGCCTTGCAGCATTTATTGCACTTGCAAATCTATTTAATACAAGTGTTGCTAATATAATTTTTGAATTATTTTTAACAGTTTCCGCTGATTTCCAATTACTTCTATATCTTATTCTACTATCTACATCTTGCCAATTCCAATAAAATTTTTCAACATCATAAATATTATTATATTGCCCCATAATAAGTTTTTCATTGTTGTAATCGTACACAGAATTATATTTTCCTAAATTAGACCAAAAATCACTATTCTTTTTATCATTTGTAATATTTGCTTGTGATATAGCATAATTTTTGTAGTTTGCTTCAATATGTCTTGCATAAGATTGCATTCCTAAATAACTTCCCCAAATCATTCCTTCTGCAATTGTAAAGTATTTACCAGTTGAATAATCACCGGCATAATATTCACCCAAACCTGGCAATATAAAAGAATAAAGAATAGCTAATGCAGGACTTTTTTTATTATCTACTTTTACTCTCTGTGTTTGTTTTCTGGGTTGAGCTGATATAACAGCAAATAATATTACTAAAATTATTGTTTTTTTCATTTTTTTCAATAAATTAATTAGTTAATTTTCTAATTTAATATATTACTATCAAAAAAAAAAGAGAAATAATGATGAATTTAGAAATTGTACAAGCCGTTAATAAAGACATCAAAGAAATCTTATTAATGATGAAAGATTTCTACGAATTTGAAAATATCCCTTTTAATGAAAACAATTTAACCAAATTACTCAATGAAATCTTATTATCTAATAATCAAAAAGGATATATTTTTAAATTTACGACCAATAATATTATATTAGGTTACAGCATTGTAACAATTGGTTTTAGCCTTGAATATCAAGGGAATTATTTCTTAATTGATGAATTATATATTAAACCAGATTACAGAAATAAAGGGATAGCTTCTAAATTTTTAGAGTTTATAAAAAATTTTGCTTTTACTAAAAATATTCATTATATTCTTTTAGAGGTTGATGATTTTAATAAAAATGCCTACAATCTTTACTTAAAAAATGGTTTTGTCGACAAAAAACGTAATTTATTACGTTGTAATATATTTTAGTTTATACATATAAGGAGTTATTTATGAAACATTTCATTAGTTATTTATTCGTTCTAATTTTTATATTAAATGCTCATCTTAAAGCTCAAGAAGAGACATTAGAAACCAAAATATTAGACCTTACTAAAACAATTGAAAAAAAATATCCGGACAAAACAAAAAATTACATTGGAATTACAAAGTTTTTTGATGAATATGGTAAAGAAAATGCTTTATGCAAATATCTTGCAGAAGAAATTAATAATAATTTGAGCGTAAGTAAAATCTTTGAAACTGTAGATAGAGATTTGGTACTTAAAGAATTTGACAAGAAAAAATTCGATTACAACAACATCAACAACCAGCAATTACTTGATAAAATTTCACAAAGTTTATATCCTATTACAAATGTTTTTTGTGAAAATTATCTTTTTGGAACAATCAAAGATAATGATGATATTATAAAAGTTACGATTAAAATTGTTAATGTTCCGACTGGAAATACAACTCTTAACTTTACCTATAATTTAAAATCAGATGAAAAAACAGATAAATTCCTTGGCAAACCTATTAGAAAGAAACCTAAAAAAGTTGATACAGTTGTTGTCGTTAAAGAAAAAATTGTTGTAAAGGAAATTCCAGTGGTAACATCACCTTCACCTCTTTCAACAAGTGAAAAACAAATTACACAGCAAAAAACAGAAATCAAACAACCAGAAAATAATTCAACACAAAATAAATCTACATTTCCTATTACAAAAAAAATTGATTCTTTTGTATTTCAATTTCTTGATTGCTACATGGATGGAGGGAAAATAGAAATTCCATTAACCCTAATCAATGAAGCAGATACAGATGAAGATATTGAAATTGTAATGAGCAGCTCAACTCATTTCTTTTCAAATAATGGGAAAGAATATAGCTATGGATACTTCGAATTTTCAGAGGATGAACATTATGATACTTTCGAAAAATTAATGCCATCAAGAATAAAATTTAATGGGAAAATCGTTTTCCCAAATGTAAAGAGTAATGAAACAGGTATGCAACTTTTGGAGATTTTTGTAGGTGATAAAAAGATACAAATAAGAGATATTCCAATCAACAAAAAATAATTTAATTAAAAGGGGCTATCACATTCAACAAGATAGCCCCTTAAATTTATTCTTCACTCCATCTTCTTCTATCAAAAATTAAGTCTTCGCATAATTCTTTAACTTTAGCATCAATTCTATTTAAAGGTTGAATTTTACCCGCGTGTAAAATTGCCATATCCAATCCGGCTTGAACAGCATGGTATAAAAATACAGAATTAAGAGCATGTCTTGCCTGTGGCATAAGTCCGAAAGAAACATTACTCAATCCAAGCATAGTTCTAGAACCTGGTATTTCTTCTTTGATCATTTTTATTGCTTTTAATGTTTCTATTGCACTTTTTCTAAACTCTTCATCTCCACTGCCAAGTGTAAAAGTAAGGGGGTCAAAAATTAAATCGTCTTCTGTTAGATTAAATTTGTTTTTAGCAATTTGTAATATTCTTTTTGCAATTTGTAATTTTTTTTCAGCAGTTTTAGCCATTCCTTCTTCATCAATAGTCAAACAAATAACAGCAGCACCGAATTGTTTAGCAAGACCAAAAACTTTAAATAATCTATCTTCTCCACTTTCCAAATTTACAGAGTTAATTATACTTCTTCCGCCCAATAGCTTAAGGGCCGCTTCCATAACATTAATTTCTGTAGTATCAATCATAATAGGTATCTGAACTATAGTTCTCAATTGTTTTAAGAATTTAACCATATCCTCTTGTTCATTTCTTCCGACATAAGCAACTGAAACATCAAGAATATGAGCTCCTTCCGCAACTTGCTCTTGCGCTACTTCAAGCATACCTTCGATATTATCATTAAGAAGATATTCTCTAAACTTTTTTGATCCATTCGCATTACATCTTTCCCCAATATACAAAGGTGGATTATCAATATTAAAAGGAACAAATTGATAAATACTGGAAACTCCAGTAAGTTTTTCAAATTTTCTTTCTGATGGTTTATACTTATCGGCTACTTTTCTTAATCTTTCGATATGCTTAGGAGTAGTACCGCAACATCCACCAATTATATTCACATTATAATCTTTTATAAAATGTTCTGCCCAAAATTCCATTTCATCCGGTGTAAGATGATAACAAGCTTTACCTCCTACATTTTCCGGTATTCCAGCGTTAGGCATAACAAAAATTTTCTTTGAAGAATGATTTGCTAAAACTTTTATATTACTACTCATTTCTTTAGGTCCAACAGCACAGTTCATACCAAAAGCTGTAACAAAATCAAAAGCTTCTATTGTATTCAAGGCTGCTTCAATTTCTGTTCCAACAAGCATAGTACCCATCTGTTCAATTGTAATAGATACAATTACAGGTAATTGAACACCCTTTTCTTGAAATACTTTCTGAGCAGAAAATAATGCCGCTTTAATTTGTAAAATATCCTGACATGTTTCAATACATAATATATCCACACCGCCGTCAATTAAACCTGAAATTTGCTCAGAATAATTATCAACTAATTCATCATATGATATATGATCAAGCGTAGGCAATTTTGTACCAGGTCCAATCGATCCTGCAACAAATCTTTTCCAGCTTTTTGCAGAAAATTCATCTGCAAGTTCTCTGGCAATTTGGGCTGCTTTTTTATTCAAGTCATACGCTAAATGTTCAAGATTATATTCCTTAAGAACTAATCTTGTAGCTCCAAAAGAATTTGTTTCTATAACATCAGCGCCAGCATTTAAATAATCGTAATGGACTTTTTTGACAGCTTCTGGATACGTTATACATAAATACTCATTGCAACCTTCGTATTGAGCTCCTCCAAAGTGTTCTGCTTTTAACTGTTGAGATTGTAAATGTGTTCCTGTTGCACCATCAAATATAATAATTTTATCGTTTAATGCTTTAATAAAATCGTTCATTTTGATATATACCTATTTTTTTAAATAAAATGAAAACTCGCTACCTTGTCCGAGTACACTTTTTACTTCAATTTTTGATTTATGTGCTTCAATAATATGTTTTACAATAGCCAGTCCAAGTCCTGTACCGCCCATAGCACGTGATCTATCCTTATCTACTCGATAAAATCTCTGAAAAATATATGGTAAATCTTTTTTGGGTATACCAATACCGGTATCTTTAACTGTAATTTTTACCTGGTCCTGCAAATCATCAACAATAATTGTAATTTTACCTTCATTAGTATATTTTATAGAATTTGATATTAAATTATACATAACCTGTCTAATTCTGTGAATGTCTCCATATACTTCAATATTTTCATCAACAGGCATTAATATTAACTTTAAATTTTTTTCTTCAGCAATTATGTCCAAATCATAAACAACAGATTCCAAAAATGATTTCAAATTAAAATATCTAAAATTCATATTTGCTTCTTTGGATTCAATCTTAGATAATTCAATAATGTCGTTAATTAATTGATTTAGTAGATAAGTATTGTTAAGTGCTTTTTCAAGATATTTCTTACTGATATTTGGATCATCAAGACCACCATCTTTTAGAGTTTCTAAAAAGCCCTGTATAGCAAATAATGGTGTTTTAAGTTCGTGGGAAACATTGGATATGAATTGTGTTCTTAGCTTTTCAAGCTCATTCATTTTCTTTACATCATCTATATTTTTCTTATATAGATGCTTCAATTCGTTTTCAATATTTTCTAACTCTGGAGGTAGGATAATTTCATTAGGGCCTAAAAATCTATTATTTCTTATCGATCTTAAAACTTGCTCTATTAAAGAAAATTGTTTTTCGAAAAAAGCTAGATTATCAAAATAAATTATTAAAGCAAAAATAGATAGGATAAAAAAAACTAATAGATTAGATATATAAATATCTAATCTATTAGTTATAGATGTTATAATAATTGTAAGAAAAATTAAAATTACAATCTTAAATGTTTTATTGTTAGAAAAGTAATCTTTAATTTTACTTTCTAAGCTCTTTAATTTCTTTGAATCTATAGCCGACACCTTTAACAGTTTCAATTATATTAGCATAATCTCCGAGTTTTTCTCTAATTTTACGAACGTGAACATCCACAGTTCTTTCTACAACATAAATATCTTCGCCCCAAACCTCTTTTAACAAAACTTCACGATTGATAACTTTTCCTTGCTGATTTGCCAAGTAATAAATTAAATCAAACTCTTTTCGGGTTAATGATATTTCTTCTTTATCAATAAAAATAGAGTATTTTTCTCTATCAATAACAACTGGACCAATAACAATCTGATTTGGTTTAAATTGGATATTAGACTTTTCGATTTTTTTCAAATTAGCTTTAATTCTAACAATTAATTTTTGAGGCGAGATAGGTTTAACGATATAATCATTAGCTCCTAATTCAAGTCCTAAAATTTCATCAATTTCTGTGTTTTTTGCAGTTAGGATAATAATTGGAATGCCTTCATATCTTTCATTCATTCTTATCCTTTTGCAAACATCAAACCCGTTAATTTTAGGTAACATGATATCTAAGACAATTAAATCAGGCATCTCATTTACTCTTCGGAGTGCTTCTTCACCATCATATGCAACAATCACTTCAAAGCCTTCTTTTTCAAGATTATATTGTAAGAATTCAACAATATCTTTTTCGTCATCAACGAGTAAAATTTTAGTTCTCATAATGCCCTTCCATTTAAAAATTATTTAGTTAATTTAATGTAAAAATAATAATAATTTTTGAATAATTCAATATTTTTTTTACTTTTTAAGAAAATTTTTTATTTTTTCAGCAACTGATTTTGCGTCCACCTTAACAAGTTCATGTAATTGCTGTTGTGTCCCATGTTCAATAAATTTATCTGGTAATTCTATCCTTAAAATATCATTTTTGTATTGATTATCTACCAAAAACTCCGCAACAGCACTACCAAAGCCCCCAACAATAGTATTTTCTGCATATGTTACAATTTTATTGAATTTTTTTACCACTAATTCTAAAACATCTGTATCAAGAGGCTTGATAAATCGCATATTATAAATTTGAACAGATATATTTTCTTGTTGTAAAATTTTAGCAGTTTCAATAGCATAATAAACAAAATTACCAACAGCTAAAATACAAACATCGTTACCTTCTTGAATAATTTCTGCTTTTCCTAATTCAATATCTTTAAATTCTTCTTTTAATTCAACTCCCATTGCATTACCTCTTGGATATCTTAACGCAATAGGACCATCATTATACTTGTTAACAGCAAAATTTAACATATCTCTTAGTTCAGCTTCATCTTTTGGAGCCATCACTACCATATTAGGAATAATTCTCAAATAACTTAAATCAAGGCTTCCGTGATGTGTAGGACCATCTGCACCTACTAGTCCTGCTCTATCTAATGCAAATACTACATGTAACTTTTGCAAAGCAACATCATGTACTATTTGATCAAAAGCTCTTTGTAGAAATGTGGAATATATAGCAACAACCGGTATCATCCCTTGCGTTGCCATTCCTGCTGCAAAAGTAACTGCATGCTCTTCCGCAATCCCAACATCTATGTATCTTTCTGGAATTGCGTCCTTTAATAAATCTAAACCTGTTCCATCGGGCATAGCAGCAGTAATTCCAATAACTTTAGAATTATCCTTTGCTATTTTAACAAGTGTTTGACCAAAAATTTTTGTAAATGTGGGGATAGTTGATTTTTTAAGTGCCTTTCCAGTTTCAATATCAAATGGTGTAGAAGCATGCAATTTTTGTTTATCATTTTCTGCAGGTTTATAACCATATCCTTTCTGAGTTGCAACATGAACCAAAATAGGCCCATGTAAATTTTTAACTGCTTCAAAAATCTTAACTAATTTTGGAATGCTATGACCATTTACAGGGCCAAAATATCTAAATCCTAATGCTTCAAACATCATACCAGGCGTAACAATAGATTTTACTCCACTATGAATTTTACCAACCAATTTACGAAATCTATCGCCAATAGAATCAAATTTACCAGCTACTTCCCAAACCTGATCTTTAATTTTATTATATTCGGGATTGGATATTAAATCTGTAAAGAAATTTTGTACATACCAAACATTATTATCTATTGACATATTATTATCGTTAAATACAACAATTAAATTTGTTTTATATAATGCTGCATTATTCATAGCTTCATAGACCATACCTCCGGTCATTGCACCATCACCTATTACAGCAATAACTTTATTATCACATTTTAAATATTCGAAAGCCTTAGCAATACCCAAAGCAGCTGAAATTGAGGTAGAAGCATGCCCAGCACCGAATTCATCGTACTCACTTTCTTCTCTTTTCAAAAATCCACTCAATCCACCAAGTTGACGTATTGTTGGCAATAATTCTTTTCTTCCAGTTAATATTTTATGTGGATATCCTTGATGTCCTGTATCTAAAATAATTTTATCTTTGGGTGTATCGAAAACTCTATGTAAAGCAATTGTTAACTCAACTGCCCCTAAACCACTTCCTAAATGCCCACCTACTTCAGAAATTACTTCTAATAAATAACATCTTACTTCATTAGCTAATTGATTTAATTCAGTTATTGAAAAATTTTTTAAGTCTTTTGGATAGTCAACCTTGCTTAACAATGGATATTTTTCAACATTTATCATAAATCTTCCTTTCTAAATTCATATTCAGATAAATCAGCTTTGATTTCTTTAATTTTAATTTCTGCTTCTTTTAATTGTTTATAACAAATTTTTGCCAGTTCTTTTCCTCTTTGATATAACTTTATTGCTTCATTTAATTTAATATTTGGTTCTTCCAATTGTTGAGATATTTTTTCTAATTCAATCAATGCATCTTCTAAATCAATATATTCTATATTTTCTAATTCATCGTTTTGAGTAACTTTTGATTTTGCCATAGAAACTTCCATTTTTTTATGCAAAGATACAAATTTTTTTTGAATTGCTTTAATAAGCGAACAAAAATAATCCACTATTATTCTTTTTATCATTAATTATAGTATAAAATGTTTCATCAACTACTTCTCGCTAATTATCAAGATATCTTATTAAAATTTCAGCTTTGTTGTTATCAAATATTTTGAGCCTTGCATAATTAGTTATATAACCATATCTAGAATGATTAATAAGAATACTTTCGGATGTTGATACAAAAGCATTTTTATTTTTAACAACCATAGTATCAAAATATTCCCAGGTTCTAAATTCCATTCCTCCCATTGCTCTGGGTGTATCTTTAGTTGCAATTGTATCCTTACCATCCACAACTAAAAGACATTTTGAATAATCAATTACTACTTTTACTGTTTTGCCTTTTTTTAAATTATTCATAAGTTGTGAAAAATCTGTAATTTGCTCTTGTGCAGATGAAATAAAAGTTAACATCACTATTACTAAAATTGTTCTCATTTACACAACTCCTAGTATTTTATTTAAATCATATATTGAATATGGTTTGTAGATTAAATAGTCAAAGCCAAAATTTGATAAATTTTCTATTTTTTCATTAGTAAGTCCTGTAATTGCAATTATTTTAATAGAATTATATTTACTTTTAACTGAAGATGTAAACTCAAATAGTTCTTTTTTATTTTCAAAATCAAGTTTAGTAAATAAATAATTGTATGTATTTTGTTCTAATAATTGTTTAGCATGTTCAATTTTACTAACAATATCAAAATTAAAACCGTTCAAATAATTGCTTATAATTTCACAATTTATATTGTCATCTTCAATAATCAAAATGTTTATTTGGTCATCCACAAAAATTCTATTTACTTTATTAGCAAAATAATTTTTATCTATTAAGTATTTAACTTTTTGCGCTTTGGTTGTAAGTTGTTCAAGGTGTATAAGGAAATGTATGACTTTATTTCCATCTTTTTCAATAATATTTAATTTAGTATCATATTTTTCTAAAAGTTTACCAGCTATATAAAAATCAAAAGCAAAGTGGTCAAAATTATCTAAATTTGCAATATCTAAATTTTGTAAACTATCAACTAATTGGTTGAATTTATCACTTGGTCCAGCCTTTAAATTAAAACTAATTTCTAGTTTATTTGCTTGGTTAGTAATGGTAGTAATATCTATATCAAAATTTTCAAAATTTTCAATCATAGTTTTATTGAATAACAGATATTTTATAATTTTAATTAAAATTTCGGATTGCATAGTAGACTTGATTGATGAATTTGAAAGTAAAATTGAAACTACTTTATTTTTATTGGTAACTATTTCATTTAATTCCACTATTAATTCTTCAATAATATCTTTTATTAAATATGAACTTTTATTATCATATACTCTTCTATCTAATAACTGAAAATCCATTACTTTCTCAAATAACACTAGAAGTGTATTCGAATTATTTTTAATATGATAAACAAATTTTTCAATTTTATTTTTTTCTACATTTTGGTAATCTTCTAACAGTTCAATTAAACCATTTATGGAATTAATATAATTATTCAATTTATGAGATAACTTTGGAATTACAACTTCATAGTTAAAGTGTTCTTGCAATAATAATTTTTCATAATGTTGAATTTTATCTATGTATTGAACTTTATCTGTAATATTTTCAAAGAAACAGTAGTACCTTACACTTTCCTCGATAAAATACTTTCCAATATGTATTTTAAAAAATTTAGTTTGAGAACCTACTTTTTCAAATTTAATTTCAAATACATATGTTTTTTCTGTAAGTGTTTTACAAACATCAATTATTTTATTAGATAATTCTTCACCTAAAATATCAGTTATTGAATTAACATTGGGTTTATAATCCTGCGAAAGAAATGTTTTATATAGATTATCAGAAAGATATGTTGTGTTGAAATTTTCATCAAGAATAAAAAACGAATCCCCAACTAAATCCAATATATTATTGTATGTTTTTTCTAAATATTTATAATGCGTAACAAGTGCTTTACTTGCAAGAACTTTAGAAAATATTAATATATAAAAATATTTAGTTTGCAATTCATCATAAAAAGGAACTATTTCAACTTTTGTATCATCTTTATCATCTTTCAACTTTAATAAAATTTCTTGCTTATCCAAATTTTTTGAACTTAGTAAATTATTTAAGATTTCAATCTCTTTATCCTTTTTTATATAATCCTTTAAATTATCAGAATCTTTCTCTAAAATAAATTGTTTATTGAAAGACTTATTTTTATATATGATTTTAAATTGTTTATCAATAACAATAATAGGCGAATATAAGTTATTGATAATTATTTCATATAGCTCTAATTTCGTTTTTTGAGAACTTTCTTTAGTTAAATTATCCTCTTTTCTTAAAGTACAGATTACACGTCCATGTTCTAATAATTTAGCATTAACAGAATAATAAATTTCTTTATCCTCTTTATTCTTAAATCCGCCTGAAATACAAAATTTATTCGCAGTATTGTATAATTTCTTCAATTGGATAAAAAAGCTTTTACTGGTTAACAAAGTGATATTTTTACCAATTATTTCATTATCATTATAGCCTAAATCGGTTAAAAATTGATTATTTACATAAATAATATTTCCTAATAAATCCAAAACTACTACAGGATCAGGGATGTTTCTTACATCAAATTTATTCTTAAATGTTATTTCATTTTTTAACTCTTCTAATTGTTTTATTGGTCGAATATCCTGTACTATTAACAATATATTTTGAACTACTGCTAATTCATTTAATATTGGTTGAATTTTGATTTTTAAATTAATGTGTTCATTATTAAACAAATATTCTTTTTCTAACTCTATTGCTTCTCCTTTTTGCGCTCTTTTTATAAAATTATTAAAATCATTAGCAAAAATATCTGGTAGCAAACTAACTAAATTTTGGTTTTGAATTTTATTTTTGCCTAATAAAATATTGATAATATCGTTGGCTGCTTTGTTGGATGAAACTATATTACCATTTAAATCTAAAATAAATGTAAATAAAGGAATTGAATTAAATATTGTATTAAATTGATAATATAAATCACGATAATCATTTTTTATATGAAATACTTCATCTTGATTAATTAAACTTATCAAATAATGTATTTTTTGACCGTAGTTTATGGGCAATAAATTTAAAAGATAGTTATACAGTTTACCATCTATTTGAATTATTTTGACATAAATTGCTTGATTTTCAATAGATTCATTAATAATTTTTTTTATAATTTCAATTTCTTTATTTTCTAAATAATCATCAAGGGAATTATTATCTTTGTAATTAAAAAGTAGTTTGAATTTACTATTTACAAATTTAATACTTAATTTTTCATCAACAATTAAATAAGGTGACTCACACTTATCAAAGTTACCCAAATCTAAATAATAAGAAGAATTAAATTGATTATTTTGATATATTGAGACTAATTTATTTTTTAAGAATGTAAGAAAGATTTGAAACTCAGATAAATTAATCAAAGCAGAATCAAAACTAAATATAATAGCTATATTTCTTTCATCCAATTTAAAGGAAAAAGATAAATATTTTCTATTTTCTTGAATTTTATTCAATAGTTGAATATCATCATTACTCATAAATGGAAATAAATTATTTAAATTATCAATTGTAACAATTTCATCAATTTTAACACAATCATTGTGTATTATCACAGATTTATTTATAAAATACTTTTCAAATAATCTTTGACTTTCTTGCGAAACAGAAAAAGAGTGTAACAAATTATAATAGACAAGATCATAACTTTCAAACACTAAATATGAATATATAATATTTGATTGATTTATATTTTCTTGAGAAATAAGATAAACTTCTTCAAAAGATTTTGCTTTTTCTATTTGTTTAAGTAAATCAGCCAAAAGTGAATTATTTTTAACTATATTTTCTGCTTTAATTTTTAATTTCATCTCTTCTGAATATTCTTTGATAACAACAGAGATATAAGTATTAATATCATCAAATATAAATGGTATTACGCTTACTGAAAACCAATGGGTTCCATCATATTTTGATATTTCAAAATTGAATTTTATTTTATCTTTAATTTCATATACTTTGTTAATATTTTCTAATAATTTATCATAAAAATCTTTTAATAAATTTAAATCCTCCAACCTTTTTATATCATAATAATTACCAATAGATATTTTATCCAATATTTCTAAAAATTTATCATTGTAGTTCAATACATTAAATTTATCATCTATAATAAAATAAGGATTTGCAAAGGGATTGAAATATCTTTGTAAATATGTTTTATTTTGGAATATTGTAGATATATAGGACTTTACAAGCTTTTTATTGCTTAATAAAAGGCTAATAACTAGAGATATAACTAAAGGAATAGAAGAAATTTCATAAATATATTTTATATTGTATTCAAAAAAGGATATAAAAAAATTAATGAAAATAAAGCTCAAAATTCCTAAAAATATTATAACTCTTTTTAAATCTCTTAAACACATATCAAATAAATGATTATTTAAATAATAAATTATTAAATTTTATTAGATTTTGCAAATGTTTTTTTGGTATAGAAATGAAAAAAGGCAAGTTTTATTTTCAAACTTGCCTTTTCAGAAAAGATATGAATTATTTTATTAATATCATTTGTTTTGTTAATGAAATATTTTTTCACCTGTAATATCTAATTTATAGAAATATATTCCAGATGATAAATTTGCAGCATTAAATTGGGTTAAATGTGTACCTTTATTCATATATCCGTTAACAAGTGTTGTTATTTTTGAACCTATAACTTGTTAATTATACATAGTCATTCAATTGAAGTTTAATATGCTAGCTTTAAAATATTAATTATATCTTCTTTTTGAAGTTTTTTGAGTTGGCCTATTGGTCCAAAAATAACCGCTTTTTCAGCCATTTCTTCGAACATATCCTCGGTAATATCAACATCCTTTAAGTGAGAAGGCATTCCTAAGGAATAAAAATACTCACGAGTTTTGTTAATTGCTAATTGTGCAGTATTTAAATCATTTCCATGAATTCCCCAAACATTGTTTGCATATTCTATAAATTTCCACAAAGTTTCATCAGATAGCACATACTGCATCCAATAAGGAAAAATTAAAGCAAGCCCTGCACCATGAGCCATATCATTAATAGCACTAACTTCGTGTTCAATCATATGTGTAGCCCAATCTCCCATTTTGCCAGCACCTGTTAAACCATTAATTGCAAGAGAACTTGTCCACATCAAATTGGCTCTAGCTTCGTAATTTTCGGGTTCATTTAAAGCAATTTTGGAGTAATGGATAATATTTTTCATCAAACCTTCGGCAATTCTATCCTGTACACCAGCACCTTCTGTAGGTGCAAAATATGTTTCTAAAAGATGGCTGAACATATCTACAGCGCCACACGCTGTTTGATATTTATTTAATGAATAAGTGTAAGTTGGATCTAAAATTGCAAATTTAGGACGTAATTGTTCATCGCCAAAAGGTCTTTTCATTTTTAATTCTTCATTGGTAATAACAGAGCCGCCATTCATTTCAGAACCTGTTGCTGCAAATGTTAATACAACTCCTAAGGGTAAGGGATTTACAACTTTTGCTTTTCTCATTGGAAAATCCCATGGATCGCCATCATAATTTGCACCTGCAGAGATAGCTTTAGCACAATCTATTACAGAGCCACCACCAACTGCCAAAATAAAATCTAATTTATTTTCTCTTATAAGTTTAACGCCCTCTCTTACAGAAGTTATTTTGGGATTTGGCTGTACACCTGAAAGTTCAATATAAAAATCACAATTATCACGAAGAATTTGTGTAACTTTATCGTATAAACCAATTTTTTTAATTGAATTACCACCATATACAAATAAAACTCTACTACCCCATTTAGTTATTTCAGCAGGTAATTCAATTATTTTGTCTTTACCAAATAAAATTTTTGTATTGATATGTAAATTAAAGTTTAACATTTTTTCTCCTTTCTAATTATAAAATTACTAATAAAATATTATATTGTTAAGACCAATTTTTTTATTATACTATTATTTTTAATTTCCTATCTTATCAAGATTCCCATCCCATAAATATTTTTTAGTAGTTTCATAAATTACATTGTGTAATAAAATAAGGGATAACAAATTAGGTATTGCCATGAATGCATTAGTAACATCTGACAATTTCCAAACAAATTCTAATGGTACAACAGCACCAACAAATACAGCAATCGACCAGATTACTCTATAAGGTGTAACAGCCTTAATACCAAACAAATATTCAACTGATTTTTCACCATAATAAGACCATCCAATAATTGTTGAAAATGCAAAAGTTACAAGCCCAACCGTCAATATTATATTCCCATAATAAGGTATTTTTTCAAATGTAACATTTGTTAATTGCCCTCCGGAATAACCTTTTAACCATTCCATTGAACTAACTACTACAAATCCAGTTAAAGCACAAATTACAACGGTATCCCAAAATGTACCGGTTGAAGAAATCAATGCCTGCCTTACAGGATTTTTTGTTTGAGCCGCTGCAGCTATTATAGGTGCACTACCTTGACCAGATTCATTAGAAAACAATCCTCTTGCAATACCATATCGCATTGCTTCTTTAAAAGTAGCACCAATGAAACCGCCAGCTACAGCATGTCCACTGAAAGCTGATTCAAAAATTAATTTTAATGATTGCCCTAATAAATTACTATTCATTATTAGTATAATTATACAACCTGTTACATAAAAAAACGCCATAAATGGAACCAAAAGTTCACAAAATCTTGCAATACTTCTAACACCACCAATTATAACTACGGCAGTTAATATAGCAATTATTAAACCTGTTATCTATAATGGAATTCCAGTATTGTGTAAAACCATTAAAGATAAAGAATTAGCTTGAGTCATATTTCCACTTCCTAAGGCACTAAACATTGCAGTAGCTGCAAAAGCAATTCCTAATGCCTTAGATTTTAGTCCATATTCGCAAACATACATCGGACCGCCCGAATACTCTCCTTTTTCATTTTTGACACGATATTTAACTGCTAAAAGTGCTTCTGCGTATTTGGTTGCAATACCAAATACACCAGTAAGCCACATCCACAAAACAGCACCAGGGCCTCCTGCAGCAATAGCAGTTGATACACCAACAATATTTCCGGTACCAATAGTTGAAGCAAGCGCCGTCGTAATAGCACCAAAAGGACTAACATCACCGGAACCTTCAGAATCTTTTTGAACACTTAATTTTATTCCTTTAAATGTATATCTTTGTATAAATTTTAATCTTATCGTTAAAAATATATGAGTTCCCATTAAGAGAATGATTAAAGGTAATCCCCACAAAAAATCACCAATAATTGTTAAATAATTTTCAAAAGATGTTATAAATTCTGTCATATTCCCTCCAATTCAAAATAATAATTTAAAAAAAATACTTGTAAAAAACCACATCTAAATAATAATTTTTTAATGTTTAATGGCTAAAATGTAATTTACACAATAAAATTATCAAAATAATACAAAAAAAAGCAAGTCAACCTAAGTTAACTTGCTTTATTAAAATTATAATATAAATGATTTAGTCTTCCAATATTTGAATTAAGTTGTCAACTTCCATCATAACATTTCTATCTGTTTTGTAATCGTTCTTTATAGTTTTTAACAATTCTAATGCTTCGGACTTTTGATTAGATTTACTTAAATTATCAGCACATCTAATAAGATAGTAACCATTTTGTGGATTTTCTTTACTAATTCCAGCTGCTTTTTTGTAATATTTGGCAGCTTTTTCAAATTCATTTTTTGCTTCGTAACAACTTGCAATACCAGCAAGAGAAGCTGCTTTTAATAAATTATTAGACCCACTGTAGTCATCAAAATATCTCTCTGCTTCATCAATTTTAGCAAGCATAAAATAAGCATTAGCTAAATAAATTTTTGCTGTATTTCCATATTCAGTATTGCCGTATTTATCAACAATAGTTTTTAAGCCTAAGATTTTTTCTTTTGGATTACCTTTGATAGCATCTTCATAATTACCTGTTTGGTATATTTGAATTACTTTTTGTAATTCTATATTTGCATGCTGATTATTTTTAGACTTATTGATGTTGTAAAACACAATAAAAATGATTAATGCAACAACAACACCTGTTCCAATTAAAATTTGCTTTGTATATTTTTTGAAAAAGTCAATTGTTTTGAAATATAATTCAACGGCAAAATCTTGTTTAATTTCTTGTTTTTCCGAAATTTTTTTTCTTGGCTTTAACACTTTCAAATCTCCTAAATTTTGTAAATTGTAAATATACAATTTTTTTTAATAAATTAAAAAATTAAATTAATCTTATGGGATTAGAAAATATCCATTTTTTTTGATTTTTAATGACTTCTACTCTATAAACTCCTTTCTCCTTAGGCTTAAATTCAAAGTCATTAGAAGTTACTTGTTTGATTACTTTAGAATTATGTAAAATATTTGCCACAAATTCACTTGAAGGTATATTAACAACAAGTTTTGGATTATTTGATAGACTTACTGTTGCAAGGGAATTATGGATAACATCATTCTCAATTGCGTAAAATTTAAAGCCAGAAGAATCATCTATAAAATCATTGGCAAAAAATAAATTACCATTTTTAAGTGCATTTAAAATCAAATTTTTATTATAATCAAAATTATTAGCGATGTTAATTTTTTCATCAAGCCAAATGTGATTTCGCAAAGTTAAAAACATAACTTTATAAGGGAAAACTTCTACTTGAAATAACCCCAATACATTAACTTTGTGGGCGTGTGCATCTGCTCCAGCTATACCAACGACTGGTCTTTCCAAATTTAATTTATCCCATCTTTGCAAAGTTATATCTTTAGGCGGGTTTAAGGATTTTCTAGGATGCCGTACTTTATAATACTTGTTCTCTTCTGTAAGATTTTCCAGCCACTCGGACATGTGATTCCATATTTCAATTCCTGTAAAATCATTGCATTCCCAATTGGTCCAGGGGAATGGAGGATATTTTTCAGAATAATCTCTCATTTCGTCAGGATGTGCAATAAAGCCAAAACCACCTAAATCATTAACTTTTTTAACATAATCCGAAGATGATATTCTTGTATTGATTGATTTATCTATTCCTAAAGCAAGATAATGATTTTTATTATTTTTATCATTTAACTCTACACCAACAATAAAAACAAGATTATTATAATATCCTTCGAATTGTTTTGCTCTAAGCGTATTATGATCAGTAAGTACTAAAAAATCAAGCTTAACATCATCAGCTATTTTTGCAATTTCATCAGGATATTCGCCACCATCAGAAAACTTTGAATGACAATGTATTACACCAACATATTCGAAAAACTGCCAATTTGGCATCTACTTTACCTCAAAGTAGTTATAATATCTTGTTGAATTTTCTACTATGTATTCTTGGATTTCACTAATAATATCATTATCATTGTCATCAAGATATTCTTCGTAATTCTCATAAGCATCAACATCTGCAAAAATGTAAATTTCTTGATACTGATTTTTATTAGTTTTAGATTTTGTTATAGAAAATAATTCAAGACCTTTGATTTTTTCATAAGATTTTTTTAATTTACTAATAGCATTTAAAAAAGCTTGTTCACTAGCAGGGTTAATTTCATAATCAAATATTTGAAAAACTCTTGGCATGTAAAAACTCCATATAAATTAAAATATAAAATTAAAATATATATCAAAATTATAAAAATTCAAAAAATTATTATTCAAATGGAAAATTTTTTTGACAAAATATCAATAAAACCAGCTCATCACTACATTTTACACTCAAGTTTTAGTGCCATTAAATCAAATACCAGCTATGATAATGCCGAAACATTTTTACTAGATTTAATGAGTGCTATTACTCCTTATGGTAGTTTAATTATGCCAACTTTTACCTACAACTTTGTGAAAAAAGATAACTCACACGAAATTTATGAAAAATTTACATCTAAAAGTTGGACCGGCTATTTAACAGAATATTTTAGAGAATTACCATATGTTTATAGAACCTCAGCTCCGACTCATTCTTTTGCAGTTTGGGGAGATGTATTAAATTACATTGACAAGTATGATAACCCCAAAAGCCCGCTAGGTAAAGAAAGCTTGATGGATTGGTTAACTAAAACACCTAATACTCATATTTTGCTTTTAGGAGTAGATTTCAGAAGCCTTTCTTATGGACACTATTTAGAAGTTACCGCTCCTGTTCCATATGCTAATATTTTTTGCTGGGATTATATGAACATTTTACCTAAAGCCGAATCCATTGAAGGAATTTTTGATTTGATAGAAGTACCGGGATGCTCTCAATCATTTAATTCTTTCCAAAATTTTTTAGAGGAGAATAATATTATAAAACCAATTTATTTTAACAAACTAAAAATATACAATCTAGAAGTAAAAACAATTTATGAATATGGTATAAAATACTTTTGTAAAAATTACAAATTTCTTTTATGCCCGCAAGGTAAATGTAAAGCTTGTGACGAAAGATATGCAAAACTTGATAAGTTAAGTTGAACTTGATAATATTAATTTGTGTTTTATAAAAAAACAAATTAGCCTATGCAAACGCTTAAAAAAAAATTAGTGCTTCCTACTAACATTGATAAAGCTTGGCAGTTTTTCAGTAGACCTGAAAATTTAAATTTAATAACACCTTCATTTATGAATTTCAATATTTTAAATGAAGTTCCTGAAAATATGTATGAAGGTTTGTTAATTATCTATAAAGTTAGCCCAATAATGAATATTCCAATAACTTGGGTTACAAAGATTACAGAAATAAAAGAAAAAAAATATTTTATCGATGAGCAAATCAAATGACCTTATAAAATATGGCACCATGAACATCATTTTGATGAAATTGATAAGGACAAAACTTTGATGACTGACTTATTGTATTATGAGGTAGGATACAGCTTCATCGGAAATTTAATTGAAAAAATATTAGTAAAAAAAAGAGTCCATTATATTTTTGATTATAGAGAGATAAAATTACAAGAATTGTTCAAAGATTCTCAACAATGCTCTGGTTTCATATCTCTTGTCATTAAATCATCTATTGCATCATGTGGATTTTTGTCATTAAATAAAACTTCATAAACTTCATTTATAATAGGAGTTTCAACATTTAAACTTTTAGCTAAATTATAAGAAGATTTTGTAGTTTCGACACCTTCTGCAACCATATTCATTTCAGATATAATATCTTTTAATTTTCTGCCTTTTCCAATCTGTTCTCCAACATAACGGTTTCTACTGTGCTTACTTGAGCATGTGACAATTAAATCTCCAATTCCAGAAAGACCGGAAAAAGTCTTTGTATCAGCACCTAATACTTTTCCCATCCTTGCTATTTCGACAATACCTCTTGTCATCAATGCAGCCTTAGTATTATCACCATATCCTATACCATCTATGATACCGGCACCAATTGCCATAACATTTTTTACAGCACCTCCAAGCTCAACACCAATAACATCATTGCTTCTGTAAACTCTAAAATAATTATTCATAAACATTTCTTGCACTAATATAGAGTTTTTTTCATTAGTGGATGCAATTACAACAGCAGTTGGAATTTTACGAGAAACTTCCTCTGCATGGCTTGGCCCAGATAGAATTAACAAATTATCATTCTGCAAGTTTGGAAATAAATCTTTAAAAATTTGTGATATTCGTAATTGAGTATTTACTTCGATACCTTTAGAAACATTTACTAATATTTTATTTTCTAATGTATTGTTATTTATACTTTTATAAGTATTTCTGATAAATTGGGTTGGTACAGCATTTACTATAACATCAGCATAATCAACTGCGTCATTTATATCATTAGTGATAAGTAAATTATCTGGGAATTTAACATTAGGAAGAAATTTTTTGTTTTCTCTATCAATGGTCAAATTATTGTAATTTTCTTTATCAAATTCCCATAATTTGACATTATGTTTGTTCTCTGCTAACAAAATCGCAAGAGTTGTTCCCCAACTTCCTGCCCCTATTACAGATACTTTCATATTTACACTTTCTTTTTAAGTTCTAATTTTTTTTCTTCACCTTTTAAGAGTCTTTTTATATTTTCTCTGTGTGTATAGAAAACGAGTATATTCAATATTAAAACAAAAGGAAGATTAACAATAAATTCATTAAATTGATATGAATGGAAATAAAAATACTTTGCCGTCACAATGAAAATAAGAGCCAAAGCCGCAGAAAGCGAACTTACAGATACAATTCTAAAAATGATAAATACTATAATAAAAACTGTTAAAGCTAGTAAAGATTCAATTGTTAATAAAGCTAAAAGTACACCAAGACTTGTAGCAATACCCTTTCCACCTTTAAAGTTTGCAAAAATAGTCCAAACATGACCTAATAATGAAAATAAAGAAGCAACAACAATCAAAAGTCTTGAATTTTCAAAACCTGAAAGGAAATAAGTTGAAATTACAACTGATGAAATTCCTTTGATAGCATCGAATATAATCACTCCAATTCCCCATCCTGTACCTAAAACTCTGGTTACATTAGTACCACCTGTACTACCGCTCCCTACTGTTCTAATATCTATACCTTTAAGTGCTTTAGCAAGCCACAAACCTGTAGGTATAGAGCCTATTAAATAAGAAACTATTATTGCTATAAAAATGCTTGCTATCATTATCTAACCATTATATTCTGAAATAATTCTAAATCTTCTTTAGTTGTAATTTTAAAATTAAACAAACTGCCATCTGTAATATATACATCGTAACCAAAATAATTTAACATAGTAGATTCATCAGTAAAATACATATTTTCGGCATAAGATTTTATAAAACAATCGATAATAATACCAAATTTAAAAGCTTGCGGTGTTTGCGCCAAATAAATATTATTTCTATCGAGAAATCCATTAATAACTTTTTCTTTAATATTAATAACTGTATCTTTAGCTTTTATAGCAACTATACTAGCAGAATTAACCAGTGTATTTTGAATTACATTACTTATCAATTCATTTGAAATAAGTGGTCTTGCAGCATCATGAATTAAAACTATATCATCATCACTTGCTTCTTGTTTTAAATGTTTTAATGCATTAAATACAGAATCCTGTCTTTCCTTACCACCTTCAATAATATCAACAACTTTATTGTAAGTATTTTTCGCAACAATATCTTTAACTAATTCGATATAATCTTTAGATGTAACAACTAATATTTTATCTATTCCAGAATGATTATTAAAAGTTTCAAGTGAATAATTTAGAATATATTTATTATTAACTTTTAAAAATTGTTTTGGTACTTCAGTTCCCAATCTTGTACCTGAACCAGCAGCAGGAATAATAACATACTTTTTCATAGTATTAACATTGCATCGCCATAACTTAAGAATCTAAAACCTTCTTTTAAAGCTTTTTTATAGGCTTTCATAGTTAATTCATAACCAGCAAAAGCAGCAACCATCATTATCAAAGTAGATTTTGGCATATGAAAATTTGTAATCATATGCTGGACTACTTTAAAATCGTAAGGAGGATAGATAAATTTATCTGTCCATCCCTTTGTTGGTTTGACAAAATCATCAGCTGTATGACTACTTTCGAGAGCTCTAACAGAAGAAGTTCCACAAACAAATATTTTTTTATTGTGTTCAATTGCAGAATTAATGATATCCGCAGATGCAGCTGGAATTTCGAAGTATTCAGAATCCATTCTATGTTTAGAAAGGTCTTCAACTTCAACTTCTCTAAAAGTGCCTAATCCTATATGCAAAAGAACTGGTGCAATTTTTACACCTTTCTTTTTTAATTTTTCTAGGAGTTGTTCTGTAAAATGTAATCCAGCAGTTGGAGCAGCAACAGAACCTTTAATTTTTGCATAAACTGTTTGATAGTTAGTTCTATCAGCTTCTTCAGCTTCTCTTTTGATGTATGGAGGAAGTGGTGTTACACCATATTTTTCAATGTATTCGTGAATATCACCAGGGCAAACAAATCTTATTGTTCTTCCTCTTGATGTTGTATTATCAATTATTTCACAATAGAATTTATCATCAAAATATATTTTATTGCCAATACGTACTTTTCTAGCAGGCTCAACCTGTACATCCCAAATATTTTCTTTTGCGTTTAATTCTCTTAAAAGGAATACTTCAATTTTAGCGTTTGTTCTTTCTTTTTTGCCATATAATCTAGCTTGAATAACTTTAGTTTCGTTAAGGACAAGTACATCGCCTTTGTGGAAATAATCAACGATGTCTGAAAAAATTTTAATATCAATTATTTGTTTCTCTCTATCAATTACCATTAACTTGCATGCATCACGCGGTTCGACAGGATATTTTGCAATTGCTTTACGAGGCAGATTATAATCAAATTCAGAGAGTTTCATAGGTAACTCCTAATGAATTATATTTAAAAATTGTTACTGCATCAAAAATGATGCAGTAACATTATATTGAGGATTATTTACCGTATTTTATAGAAGCTTGAGCAGCTGCTAATCTAGCAATTGGCACTCTAAATGGAGAACATGAAACATAATTTAATCCAGCTTTAAAGCAAAATTCAACAGATGCAGGATCACCACCTTGTTCACCACAGATACCAACTTTGAGATCACTTCTCGTAGCTCTACCTTTAGTTACAGCCATTTCAATTAACTGTCCAACACCTTCTTGATCGATAGTTTGGAATGGATCAGCAGGTAACATCTTTTTATCTAAATAATCTGGTAAGAAACCACTGATATCATCTCTGGAGAAACCAAATGTCATTTGTGTTAAATCATTTGTACCAAATGAGAAGAATTGAGCAGTTTTAGCCATTTTATTAGCAACTAAGCACGCTCTAGGAATTTCTATCATTGTACCGTATAAGTATTCAATTTTATCTAAGCCGAATTTTTCACATACTTCTTTATAAACTCTATCAACAATAACTTTTGTAAAATCTAATTCTGTAACTTCGCAAGTAACTGGAACCATGATTTCTGGTTTAGGTGTTTTACCTTCTTTAATTAACTCAGCAGTAGCTTCAAAAATTGCTCTAACTTGCATTTCTGTAACTTCTGGATAAGTAACCCCTAATCTAACACCTCTGTGACCCATCATTGGGTTACTTTCGTGTAATGCTTCACCTCTTTTAGCAACAGCTTCTGGTGTAATGCCAAGAGCTTTAGCCAATTCTGCTTGTTTTTCTGGACTTTGTGGTACGAATTCATGCAAAGGAGGATCCAATAATCTAAATGTAACAGGTAATGTATCCATAGCAAGCAATGTACCTTTAACATCTCTCTTAACATAGTTAAACAATTCATTTAATGCATTAACTCTTTCTTCTTTAGTATTAGAAAGAATCATTTTTCTTAATAAGAATAATGGTTCATCAGATCCTTCGCCATAGAACATGTGTTCTGTTCTGTATAACCCGATACCTTCAGCGCCAAAATCACGAGCTAATTTAGCATCTTGAGGTGTATCAGCGTTAGTTCTAACACCCATTTTTCTATATTTATCAACAAGCTTCATAAAATCTTGGAATCTTGGGTTTTCTGAAGCGTCAATTAATTTAACTTCACCGAGGTAAACATTACCTTTTGTACCATTCAATGTAACAACATCACCTTCTTTGATAATAATATCAGTACCTTCAACTTTAGCAATTTTTTGTTCTGGTAATACATGTAATTTACCAGCACCAACAATACAGCATTTACCCCAACCACGAGCAACAAGAGCAGCGTGAGAAGTCATACCACCACGTGCAGTTAAAATACCTTCAGCAGCTCTCATACCTTCAACATCTTCTGGGTTAGTTTCTTCTCTAACAAGAATAACTTTTTTACCTTTTTTTGCCCATTCAACTGCATCTTCAGCTGTAAATACAACCTGACCAGCAGCAGCACCTGGACCAGCAGGTAAACCTTTAACAACTGCTTCAACTTTCTTTTCAGCTTCTGGATCGCAAATTGGGTGTAATAATTCATCTAACTGAGCAGGATCTAATCTTAACACAGCTGTTTTTTCATCGATTAATCCTTCTGCTAGCATATCCATAGCCATATTTAATGCAGCGGTACCAGTTCTTTTTCCAACACGGCATTGTAACATATAGAGTTTACCTTCTTGAATTGTAAACTCGATATCAAGCATATCTTTGAATGTTTTTTCTAGAGTTTCTCTAATTTTGCAAAGTTCGGCATAAGTAGCAGGCATAGCTTCTTCCATAGAAGGAAGGTGTTTATTTTGCTCATTTTTTGTATCATTATTCAATGGTGATGGTGTCCTAATACCAGCAACAACGTCTTCACCTTGAGCATTTATTAACCACTCGCCATAGAATTTATTTTCACCTGTAGCTGGGTTTCTTGTAAATGCAACACCAGTTGCTGAAGTATCACCCATATTACCGAATACCATCGCCTGAACGTTAACAGCTGTTCCCCAGTCATCAGGAATTCCTTCAATTCTTCTGTAGGATACAGCTTTTTTACCATTCCAGCTCTTGAATACAGCTTTAATACCGCCAACTAATTGTTCTTTTGCATCATCGGGGAATGGTCTTCCGAGTTTTTCTTTAATAATAGCTTTAAACTCTTCAGCTAATTGTTTTAATTCTTCAGCTGTGATTTGTGTATCTTCTGTATAACCTTTTGATTTTTTGAATTCATCTAATTTTTCATCCAATATTTTTCTAATTCCTTTTCCTTCAACAGGTTCAATACCTTCTGCTTTTTCCATAACTACATCAGCATACATCATAATTAATCTTCTATAAGAGTCATAAACAAATCTTTCATTGTTTGTTTTTTTGATAAGTCCAGGAATTGTTTTAGTAGTAAGACCGATATTCAATACAGTATCCATCATACCAGGCATGGATTTACGTGCACCAGAGCGGCAGGAAACTAATAATGGGTTATCAGGATCATCGTATTTCATTCCCATTTCTTTTTCAACTTTTTCCATTGCAGCCCATACTTCTGGCATCAAGCTTTCTGGTAATTGTTCATTATTAGCATAATATGCTGTACAGCATTCAGTTGTTATTGTAAAACCAGCTGGAACTGGCAAGCCTAAATTAACCATTTCAGCAAGGTTAGCACCTTTACCACCTAACAATTCTTTCATGCTGGCTTCGCCTTCAGCTTTACCGCCGCCAAAGTAATAAACATATTTTGGTGCAGACATTTTTCCTCCAAATAATATTGTTTAAAAAATTTAAAATTCAAAATTTAAATATAATAAATTTTAATCGATTTTGTATCAACTTAATAAAAATTTATTCAACTTTTCTGCTTCTTTTATATGCATTTTAATTTTTATAAAAAAGAAATCAATATCATCCAGTTCTTGTTGAAAATTAGAAAGTTTTACGAAATCTTTTTGTGTTGTTATAACGCAGGTTGAATTTGTATAATAGAATTTTTGACGTATTTGCTCTATATCGTCTTGAGTATAGTTTTTATGATCAGTAAATATTAATTTTTCTGTTATATGCAAATTATTATTTTCAAGGATATTAAAAAATGACTCTGGATTTGCAATTCCCGATACAGCTAATGCTTTTTGCCCTATAAATTCCTCTAATGAATATTCGGAATTAAATTTCAAATCAACAATATTTTCAACTTTATAATGTGAGTGCAATATTAACTTACCAGCTAAATAAGGTATTTTATCTATTTTTTCTTTTACTTTTTCTATATCAAGATTATAAAATTTATGATTAATTATTACAATATCAGCTCTTTTTATATTTTTGAAACTTTCTCTTAAATATCCAGCAGGCAAAACTAATTTATTTCTTATATCATTAGATACTAATGTGTTAGCATCAATTAAAACTATATCTAAATCTCGTTTTATCCATCTATGTTGAAATGCATCATCAAGAATAATTACATCTGGATTAGTATCTTCGATTAGCTTTTTGGCTCCAATAACTCTTTTTTCACAAACAGCAGCAGCACAATTTGTTTCTTTGGCAGTTAGATAAATTTCATCCCCAACCTTTTCAACATCTTTAGTAATACAAAAGCCATCCGAAACTAAAACGTATCCTTTAGATTTTCTTTTATATCCCCTACTTAACACTGCAGGCTTAAAATTAAATTTTTGAAAATATTCAACTAAATATATTACTGCTGGTGTTTTTCCTGTTCCTCCAACATGTATATTACCTATTGATATAACCTTTTTATCAATTTTTGTTGCTTTAAAGATCTCCTTATCAAACATAAAATTCCGAATATTCATTATTAGAGAATATATCATTGATAATGGCCAGAGAATATATGCTAATATTTTCATATTATTTTATTTTTTTATGCAAATATAAATAAAATATCATTAATAAATAAATTTTAAATACTCTTTCACTTTGCAAGATACTCAATTTTTCTTATTTTTAATAAAACGAATTATTATTTTTAAGAGATATTAAAAATGAAACACATTTTTTTTACAATTCCAAAGGCTTTTGATAATCCTTTTTTCTCTAAAATTCAAAATAATGCAATACAAAGCTGGAAGTTTTTAACAGAAAGAAACAACATTATTCTTTTTGGAAACGATCCTGGCGTCAAAGATTTTGCCCAAAATAATAATTTAACACATATTCCCGATATAAGACTCAGCAACTCAGGCACTCCCTCGCTTACTCATGCATTTGAAATTGTACAAAAAGATTTCCCAGCAGATTTATATACATATATTAATGCCGATATCATTTTAACACCCAACTATCAAAATATTATAAATAATATCGTAAATAATTTTAATGAATTTTTATCTGTTGGTTGTAGATACAATGTTAACATCGATTTTGATATTGATTTTAATAGCCCTAATTGGGCAAACGATATAATCACTTTTGCTCACCAAAATGGACAAATAAATAATACAACCTGGACCGATTATTTTACCTTTACACCAAACTTTTTTGAAAATCTACCTGAATTTATTGCCGGCCGACCAATTTTTGATATTTATTTTTTAACATATGCCATAATGAACGCAAAAAATTCTATTGATTTAACAGATGTCAATACAGCTATCCATCAAAATCATGAATATTCGCATAAAAAATTTAGAAAAAATGAAGTCTGGTACGGCAAAGAATCTTATTTCAATCATCAAAACGCAGGTAAATATTACTATCTTGGCAACATTAAATATTGTAAATATAAATACTTTAAAGATGGTATCAAACTTATATGGGAAATTAACGGTTATAAATCATATGAACATTTTTTGAATTTTGCTTTATTCGAAACTGCAACAGATTTAGTTCTTAATGCTAAATACGATAAAGCAATTGAAATGTATGAGTATCTTGAAAGCAAAAATTTTGACGAAAAAAATTTCTTTTTTAGTTATGCTCTTGCTTTATTAAATATCGGTGAAACAGAAAAAGCTATAAACTACTTTCTAAAGGAACTGGAAAAATATCCTGAAAATAACAATGCAGCTATAACATTAAATCAAATTAAAAACTTTAAACTTTTCAACATAAATCTTTCTGCTATAATTTATGGATTTGAAAACTTTCAAAATATTGAAAAACTTATAGATAATCTTATAAATCAAGGTATTACATCAATTTATCTTATCTCAAACAATTATGATATTGTTCTTTCTAAAAATGTAATTTTGATTGAATCTACACCAAATAATTTAGCACTCTCTTTGAATAAAATTATTAAAAATTCAGAACTTAATGATCACATACTACTCATTAATGGTGATTTATTCAATGTAGCCAATGATTTTTTTGAGAAACTTAAAGCTGTATATCAACCGTATAATTTTGCTCATGCATTTTATTTCAATTCTCTTCTAATTAATTCAAAAAATGAAATAGAAGGATTTTATCAAAACAGAGATTATTTTTACGAACACAATCAAATGCTTTATTATCACCTTGTATCTAATAAAATACTCTTTGATTGTGTTGTTTTTCAAAAACAAATATTTAAGTGGATACTATTTGATATCAATAACGATAAATTTATTCATAAATTCTGGATACAGTTTTTCAAATTACATCTTGTAACAAAACTTGTTCCCTATTATGTTACATATGTGCCTGCAGAAGAATATATTGATTTATCTCTTAGATTGGAACACGATAATTCATACAATACTATTGAAAACTATTACTACATTTTTGAAACTATGAAGTTAAAAGAAATATTTCCGCATCTCGACCTAGAAAATAAAAATTCAAAGAACTTTGGTGATATAGCTTTATTCCTTTTTAACTTATTTTTTAGTAAACAACTTTATAAAGCTGCTATTTCGATTGTAACACAAATTTCCGCATATACGCAAAATTTAGATATACTTAATATTTGTATTAAACCTTTAATTGAAAACTTTGATTTAAAACTTTTAAAAAACATTCTTTTAGAATTTCAATATCTTTTTAATAAAGAAATGTCCGACAAATTATTATCTTATATAAACGAACATATTGAGCTATCTCAATCTATTTTTGATAAATCAAGTAAATTTGATAAAATAATAAAATTGAATTTTTGATATGAATTTACTAATAGTAACACCGGAATTAGGTGCTATAAGCGAAACATTTATTGAAAACCACATTTTAAATATAAGCCCAAATAAAAGCTACGTTATAACTTCTAAAATCAATAAAATATATAAAAACATACCTGTTTTAGAAATTCCATTAAAGTATGGTCCTGCAGTTTTTGAAAAAGAAATTGAAGAAAAAGTCAAAGATTTTATTCTTAAAAACCAAATTACACACATACTAATTGAGTATGGAACTTATGGTTCAGAAATAATTGAATTGAACTACAGATATTTTAAATTACCAATTTTTGTCCATTTCCATGGTTACGATCTTTCTATGGCACTTAGAAATGATATTGTAAAAAATTACTATAAAATTTTGCCCAAATATGTAACCGGCTCAATAACAGTTAGTTTTGCTATGACAAATAGATTATTGGCTTTAGGTATACCAAAAGAAAAAATTTATATAAACACTTATGGAGTTGAAAAACAAATATTCAGGCTAAATAAGCCCAAAGATAAATTAAAATTACTTTTTGTTGGAAGATTAGTTAATAAGAAAAATCCAATTCCTATTCTTGCTGCAATTAAAAAACTTATCAATACATTTAATAAATTCCATTTTACAATAATTGGTGATGGCCCATTAAGGGTTACAATAGAAAACTACATTTATAACAATAATTTACAAGAATATGTATCATTACCTGGTGCATTAGATCATAACACTGTGCTTAAGTATTTTAATAATACAGATATTTATCTTCAAAATTCATGTATAGATGAACAAACAGGAGATAGAGAAGGAACACCTGTATCTATCATGGAAGCACAGTCTTTTGGATTACCTATTATTGCTACAAAGCACGAAGGAATTAACGATATTATTATAAATAATTACAATGGCATATTAGTTGATGAAAATTCAACAGAGGGCTTTTATAATGCTTTAATAAAACTTATAAACGATTTTAATTTAGCTAAAATGATAGGGACAAATGCTAGTAGAATAGGAAACTCTAAACTCTCTAGAGAATATAGTAATGATAAATTAAGAGATATAATGCTACAAAAATTTCAAAATAACATTAATCAACCCTTTTTTAGTGTTTGTATTCCAACCTATAACCGTGCAAAATATATTGAAGATGCGATAAAAAGCGTTTTTCTACAAGATTTCGATGATTTTGAAATTATTGTTGTTGATGATGGCTCAACGGATAATACTAAGGAAATTATCGATAAATTTCCTGATGCCCGATTAAAATATTTTTATAAACAGCATACAAATGCTCCCGATACAAGAAATAAAGCAATCGAATTTTCCAAAGGTAAATTTATCGTTTGGCTTGATTCAGATGATACAATGCTACCACAAACTTTAAAAAAATATTACATTGAATTATTAGCAAGCCCTGATATTGATATGCTTTACGGTGATTTAGTAATATGCGATGAAAATTTAAATCCAAAACGTGAATTAGGCTATATAAATTGGTACAAAAAAAACAATTTATTACTATCGAATCTTTTCCAAGGTAATTATATCCCTAATTGTGTAAGTTGCATTAGAAAAGAAAGTTACTTATTATATGGTAATTACGATACTTCATATGATAGAGCTCATGATTATGAGTTTTGGACACGTGTTGTAAAATTTATTAACTTAAAAAAAGTAAATCATTTTACAGCCTTCTGGAGATGGCATGATAACAATATGTCAGCTGAATCTGTAAAGTTTGATACAAGTTATGAGCAAAGAATCTTAAAATCTATGTTAGAAAGATATTCTCTTGAAGAATTATTTGTTGAATATAATTGGAAAAATGATTTTCAAATATCAAAAATAAATGCATATCTTGAAATATCAAAAAGGTTTATTATACTCAAGGATTATAACACAGCACTAGAATATGCTAATAAAGCTTACGAGTTAGCACCAGTTGAAGCCATATCACAACTAATCAATTCTATTAAGGAAACAATTCAAAATGAAAATAGAATACCATAAATACTACAGTAAACATTTAAATAAAGAAATGGAATTTAAAGTTTATGGCCATACTGGTAAACCTGTATTAGTTTTTCCATGCCATGGGGGAAGATTTTACGAATGGGAAGATTTTAGAATGTTTGATGTATTATATCCATTTACAGAAAGCGGAGAATATCAATTTTTTACAGTTGATAGTGTATTTGGCGAAGCATGGTCAAATGATGAATGGGATATCCCGACACGAGCATATCATCATAAACTTTATGAAAAGTATATTATTGAAGAACTATTACCAATTATAAAAAAAATAAATCCATCCCTTAAATTACTTGCCACAGGTTTCAGTATGGGGGGATATCACGCAACTATTTTAAGTTTTAGATATCCACAAATTTTTGATGAGTTAATATGTTTAAGTGGTGTGTTAACACTTAATTTATACATAGGAGATTATTATGATAAAGATATTGAAGAATACACACCTGTGCATTATATAAGAACATTAAACGATAGGAAAAAACTATATCAGTTAAAAGAAAATAAACTAATTTTTTCAGGTGGTCAGGGACAATGGGAAGAAGAAACAATTGCAGATTATAAACTTATCAATTACCATCTATTTGAAAAGAAAATTCCTGCATGGATAGATCTTTGGGGCTTTGATGTAAGCCATGATTGGCCCTGGTGGAAACAGCAATTACCTTATTACTTAGGGAAATTAACTGAGTTAAGGCAATAGCTATTTTACTCTTTATATAATAATCCTTTGTAATTCAGAAAATCTTGAAGTTCTTTTTTTACCATATCAGGATGAGGATAATTTACACATCTTTCAATAATTCTTTTACATTCATCAATTGATAAATTTAAAATTGCATTTTTAATCGCTGGTAAGGCAGTTGGAATTATGCTCAAATTTCTAATTCCAACACCAAGCAAAATAGGCAATGCAAGAAGGTCTGAAGCCATTTGCCCACAAATAGAAACAGGTAAATTTACTTCTAAAGCTCTGTGTGTAATTCTTCTTAAAAATTCAATCACTGCAGGATCAAATTCATCATAAAGCTCAGATACAATACTATTACCTCTATCCACTGCTAACAGATATTGTATTAAATCATTGGTTCCAATACTTATAAAATCAACATAATTAGCAAAATCTTCCAAAATTACTGCAACAGAAGGAACTTCAAGCATTATTCCAATTTTTAAATTCTTATCGTATTTAATACCTTTTTCATCAAATTCTTTTTGAACTTCTTGAATAAGATCTTTTGCTTTAAATACTTCCCTTAAAACGCTAACCATTGGTAACATAAATTGAATATTTCCATTAACACTAGCCCTTAATACAGCTCTAATTTGTGATTTAAATATTTCAGGATTATCAAGTAAAAATCTTATACCACGCCAACCAAGAAAAGGATTAGCTTCTTTAATATCTGCGGGCAGTATTTTATCACCCCCTACATCAAAAGCTCTAATTGTTAAAATAGATGGATAAAGTTTTTCTGAAAGTTTATAATAAATTTCAAATTGCTCATCTTCGGATGGAATAAAGCCAGATTCTAAAAATATTTCTTCCGTTCTTAAGAGCCCAACACCTTCAATACCAGATTCAATTATATTTTCAATTTCATCTTTTAAGTCCACATTACCTAATATGGTAATTTTTGTGCCGTCTAAAGTTTTTGCGGGCACATTTTTAATTTCTGCAAGTTTTTCATTATAAGCTTGTATTTTTTTTATCTTTTCTTTATAGATAGCAATAACATCTTCTGATGGATTAATAAAAATTTCTCCATTGTAGCCGTCAACAATGATTAAATCATCATCATTAATTATTTTGGTTGCATCAACAGCACCAACAACAGCGGGTAAATTAAGAGAACGAGAAACTATAGCTGCATGAGATGTTAAACCGCCTTGTTCTGTGATATAACCTAATACATTGCATCTTGAAAATAATAATGTATCGGCAGGGGTGAGATTCTTTGCAATTACGATAACATCATTAACAATTCTTGAGACCCATCTTCTACGTTGGTAATTTTTAATTAAACGATTTTTTATATCTTCAATATCATTGGCACGCTCAGCTAGATAAACATGTTCGGAATTTAACAATAATTGCTGATACTTTGAAATTTCATCGTGAATAATAAACTCTGGTGATTTTTCTTCATCAACAATTCTGGATTTGATTGTAGATATTAAATATTGATCTTGCAATATCATAAGATGAGCTTCAAAAATAGCAGCTCTTTCTTCACCCATTCTTTCCTGGGCAAGTTTAAGGATTTTGCTTAATTCTTTATATGATTGTTCAAGTGCAAGCTCGAAGTTTTGTAATGCTTCATCGATATTGGTAATTTTTTCTTCTACAATGGTAAAAGTTTCTTTTGAATAATTATAGGCTTTACCTATGGCAATTCCAGGTGCTGCTGCTATCCCGGTTAATTTTGTTATGTTATTTTTATCTTTTAACATTCTTCGTCAAATCCTCTATTAAAAAAATCTACTATTTCAGCTGCTGCTGCTTCTTCGTCTGGTCCGTCAAAAGTTAGTTCTAATTCTGACCCTTGTGCGGCAGCTAAAGTCATAACGCCAATTATACTTTTACCATTGATTTCCATACCATCTTTATAGATAAAAAAATCGGATTTATATTTTGCTGCAAGCTTGACTATCATTGATGCTGGTCTGGTATGTAAACCTGCTTTATTGACTATTTTAACTTTTTTACTTATCATAGTATGTTTTTATTAGTAATATAACAAAATATTTGTTTTTTTTCAATACCATTTTGTAAATAATTAAAAATATTATAACAAAAATTTTATTAACTATTGAATAATATGAAAGTTAATACAAAAATACAAAATATCAGATTATTAAATTTTAATAAATTATTTTTATTTATCCCTATTTAAAACCAAATCGGAAAACCAATTTAAGAAATCGTAATGTGGTATATCTTTAAGCTTTTGTATAGAAACGTTAGCCAGTTGAATATATTCCTGAATTTTACTTTGAGCAAATTTATCAACTTCATATTTATAAAATATTTTGCGATAAATATCAACTTGATCAAATGTAGTTCCTTTATTATCAAGCAATTGTAATAGAATTGGTTTATCGTTACCATCGGCAAGTTCGATTGCTTTTAGTAAAAGTATAGTTTTTTTACCTTCAACAATATCAAGTCCAACCTTTTTACCAAATTTTTCTTCAACACCAAATATATCAAAAAAATCATCTTGAATCTGAAACGCTAGACCTAAATATTTAGCATAATCTTTTATTGCTTCCAATTGTTCAGCTTTTGCACCTCCAATTTTTGCACCAGCAGTAAAACATCCAACAAGCAAAGCTGCTGTTTTTTTATAAATCATTTTCATATATTCATCAACCGTAACATCACTGCGAGTTTCAAATTCTTTATCCAAAGCTTGTCCTTCACACACTTCAATTATTGCTTTTGTAAAATCATCACAAATTGTAAAGTCAGTTTTTTTTGCATCTTCCAAAAGCAATTGAAAAGAATAAGCATAAAGTGTATCACCTGCTAAAATTGCCGTATTAACATCATATTGTTTATGGACAGTTAATCTGTTTCTTCTTTTATCTGAATTATCCATTATATCATCATGAACAAGTGTAAAATTATGCAAAATTTCAAACGCTAATGCTGTATTATAAGAATTTTCGAAAGTTGATGAAAAAATATAATTTGCAAACAATACAGAAATAGGTCTTAATCTTTTTCCGCCAGCTAATATTGAATAAGCGCAAGACTCATATAATGATTTTGGCTTTTTGTCATTAAAAATTTCTTTTAATTTATCTTCTATAATTTTTAGTTGTTGATTAAATAAATCATCGTATTTGTTTAACACTATATAATCTCCGATTTTTTTAAAATTTTAGCAGTTTTTAAGTTATCTATATTATTTGAACCTGTTAAGAATTGAATTCTTTTAAGGTCGAGCATCCAATTTTTAATAAGTTTTAATGTATTATCTATACCATCTTTAATTAAAGATTTAATTATAGATCTTGCCGATGCTGCCAAATCGGCACCTAATGCAATGGACTTAGCTATTTTAATACCATCATCTATACCACCCGATGCAATCAAAGTAAAATTAAATTTATCTTTTAATTTTGCAATCTCTTTGATGCAATAAGTTGTAGGAATTCCCCAATTTCTAAAATACGGATGATTTTCATTATTTCTAATCATTTCTACAGCAGTCCAACTTGTACCAGACGCACCAGATACATCAATTCCTTTAACTCCCACATTTAATAATTTATGAGCAACATCATAATTAATACCTGCTCCAACTTCTTTAACCAAAACAGGAATGTTAAGAGCTTTAACTATCTTTTCAATATTATTAAGAACTCCTTTAAAGTCTGTATCACCATCTTTTTGAAAAAGTTCCTGTGCAGGGTTTAAGTGTATATAAAGCGCATTAGCTTCTATCATATCAATAATTTTAAATATATCATCGATGCAAAAAACTTCATCGGCCAGCTGTGGTGCCCCTATATTGGATATCAAAAACAAATCTTTGAAATTTTTACGAACAATTTTAAATGTTTCTAATTTTGTATCATCCTTAAGAGCTTGTCTTTGGCTACCAATACCTAAAGGAATATTTAATTCATTAGCAATTATTGCCAGATTGTAATTTATATCTTTTGCAATATCTGTTCCACCAGTCATGGATGATATTAAAAATGGATAGTCAATATTTTTGCCGAAAAAATTAATATTTTGCTTTATTCCACTAAAATTTATTTCGGGCAATGCATTATGGATAAATTCATAATAATCAAATGCATTTTCATTAGAATAACAAACATTTTCATTAACGCATATATTAATATGATCAACTTTTCTATTTTCAATATTGTTTAATGATTCCATAATTCTCTATCGAGAGTTCTGTATTGAATAGCTTCGCTAATATGTTCTGGTTTAATATGTTCTGAATTTTCCAGATCGGCAATAGTTCTTGAAACTTTTAAAATTCTATCATAAGCACGAGCTGAAAGTGATAATTTAACCATTGCGTTTTTAAGTAAATTTTGACAAGTTTCATCCAGTTTGCAAAATTTTTGTATCTCTTTAGACGACATATCGGAATTTGTAAAGATATTTTTATAATCTTTAAATCTTTCCTGTTGAATCTTACGAGCATTAATCACACGCTTTCTAATATCCTCTGAAGTTTCGCCATGTTCAGTTGTTGCTAATTTATTGTAATGAACAGCCGGGACTTCAACATGAATATCAATTCTATCAAGTAGTGGGCCAGATACTTTAGCCATATATTTTTGAATTTGCGCCGTATTGCATGAACATTTTCGAGTTGGATCTGTATAATAACCACATGGACACGGATTCATTGCAGCCACCAGCATAAAATTAGCAGGAAAAACAAGTGTCATTTTGGTTCTGCTAATTGTAACTTTCAAATCTTCCAGCGGCTGCCTCATTACTTCTAAAACATTTTTTTTGAACTCTGGAAGTTCATCTAAAAACAAAACACCATGATGAGCCAGCGATACCTCGCCCGGTTTAGGATAAGAACCTCCTCCAATTAAAGCCGCATCAGATACCGTATGATGTGGACTTCGAAAAGGTCTTTCTGTTATAAGTGCCTTATTCTTTTTCAATAAACCAGCAACAGAATGAATTTTTGTAGTTTCCAATGCCTCGTCAAATGTTAAAGGCGGTAAAATCGAGGGTATTCTTTTGGCAAGCATAGTTTTACCTGAACCAGGAGGACCAATCATTAAAATATTGTGACCTCCAGCCGCAGCTACTTCCAGTGCTCTTTTTACATTTTCTTGTCCTTTAACATCAGAAAAATCAAGATGATATTTATTTACATTATTAAATAATTCATACAAATCAACTGTTTTGGGCTCAAACTCTTCATTATTCAAAAGCATATCAACAACTTCTTTTAATGAATTAAGCCCATAAACTTCAATACCATCCACTATTGCTGCTTCGGATGAACTTTCTGCCGGCAGAATAAGCTTTTTAACTCCAAGTTTATGCGCTTCATATGCAACACTTAAAGCACCATGTATATGTCTTAATTTCCCATCTAAAGCTAATTCACCAAGAAAAGCACAACCTTCTACAGCTTCTTGCGGTATTAAATTATTAGCAATTAAAATACCTATTGCGATTGGCAGATCAAAAGAGCTACCTTCTTTTTTGATATCAGCTGGAGCTAAATTAATAGTAATTTTTCTATCTGTAAGTTCATAATTGGAGTTTTTGATAGCCGATAATACTCTTTCTCTACTTTCGGATACAGCTTTATCGGGAAGCCCAACTATTAAAAAGCTGGGCATTCCTCGTTCTGTGTGGGTTTCAACTTCTACCGGAATAGCATCTATTCCATAAGCAACAATTGATAATAATTTCGATATCATTTTGTTAACTTAATTGTGGATACAATGGGAATCTTGATGTTAATTCTTTTACTTCTGTTTTAACTTCTTCGTAAATTTTTTCGTTTCCTAAATTTGTTAATACTTTATCGATTAATTTAGCAATTATTTTCATTTCATCTTCTTTCATACCTCGAGTTGTCATAGCAGGAGTTCCAATTCTGATACCACTTGTAACAAAAGGACTTTTTGTATCATAAGGAACCATATTTTTATTTACAGTAATATTAACTTCATCAAGTGCTAACTGAGCATCTTTACCAGTAATTCCTTTATTAGAAAGATCAATAAGCATTAAGTGATTATCTGTGCCACCAGAGACAATTTCATATCCCATAGCAATAAATTCATCAGCAAGAACTTTTGCGTTACTTTTTACTTGTTTAACATAAGTTTCAAACTCTGGTTGTAAAGCTTCGCCAAAAGCTACCGCTTTAGCAAGAATAATATGCATCAAAGGACCACCTTGAATACCTGGCATAACCATACTATCAAAAATTTCGGACATTAATTTTAATCTATCACCTTTAGGAGTTTTAATACCTACTGGATTTTCTTTATCTTTACCAACTAAAATAACACCACCACGTGGACCTCTTAAAGTTTTGTGAGTAGTAGATGTTACAACATCACAATATGGAAGTGGATTCTTTAATAAGCCTTTAGCAATAAGTCCTGCAGGATGTGCCATATCGGTCATTAATAGTGCGCCAACTTTATCAGCAATTTCTCTTAATTTAGCATAGTCCCAATCTCTTGAATAAGCACTTGCACCAGCAATAATTAATTTTGGTTTTTCTTTTTTTGCAGCATCTTCAATCATATTATAATCGAGCATTTTAGTTTCAGGATTGAGATTATAGCCAACTGCTCGATAAATTTGCCCGGAAAAATTAACAGGAGAACCATGCGTTAAGTGCCCACCATGTGCAAGATTCAATCCTAATATTGTATCACCTGGTTTTAATAAAGCCATGAAAACAGCCATATTTGCTTGAGAGCCACTGTGAGGCTGAACATTAACATATTCAGCACCAAATAATTTCATTAATCTTTCTTTTGCAAGATTTTCAGCCATATCAACAATTTCACAGCCGCCATAATATCTTTTTGCTGGATATCCTTCTGCATATTTATTAGTTAAAACTGAACCAGCTGCGGCTAAAACAGCCATACTAACAAAGTTTTCAGATGCAATAAGTTCTAAATTTCCTTGCTGTCTTTGAAGTTCTAATTGGAAAATTTTTTGTGCTTCTTGGTCTGTTGCTAAAAAATTTAACATTTTATCACCTATTATATTATTGATTTAATTGTTCGATTTTTTCAACTCTCCTTTGATGTCTACCACCTTCAAACTCTGTATTTAACCAGGTATCCACCAATTCGAGTAAAATATTTTCATCAACAAATTTTTGCCCTAATGCGAGAAAATTAGCGTTATTATGTTGTCTACTAAGCTTAGCAATTTCAATATTATGACAAAGTGCAGCCCTTACTCCTTTAATTTTATTTGCAACAATGGAAACACCAATTCCTGAACTACAAACGCCAATAGCAAAATCTACTTCTTTATTACTAAGAGCTTCTGCAGCCTTTTTGATATAATCAGGATAATCGCAGGATTCGGTATTAAAAGTTCCAAAATCGAATACATTTATACCTTTATTGGCAAGATGAGATTTTATTTTCTCTTTGTAGAGAAAACCTCCGTGATCGGATGCAATTGCAATTTTCATCATAACTCCTTAAATAACAATTTTAAATTTACTAATATTTTTTTAAAGATACCAAACATAATTTGATATTTTTTTATTCGAAGATGCAAAATTTTTCTTGCATTTAGTTAAAATTCTTATTATATTTGTAATTCAATTTGAGAATTTTTAGGGCTCGTAGCTCAGGTGGTTAGAGCAGCTGACTCATAATCAGCGGGTCGGAGGTTCAAGTCCTTCCGAGCCCACTTGTTTTAAGGCTTCAAATTTAAGTTTGGAGCTT
>DAOSCP010000016.1:0-70165 GCA_035361425.1 Ignavibacteriales bacterium
TGCATGCGTAGGTGTGCGGAAAAGTAGGTCGTCACCGGCCTCTTTTATTTTAAAGTTAAAAAGGGGCATCTAGAATGCTCCTTTTTTATTATTTATCATTCTATTCTGTTAAACCTCTACTGAATTCGATTACATCTGCCAATTTTAGAAAATCTTTTTTAACCAAACCTATATATTCAAATTTTCATTGTAATTGCAAATCTTTAGCATTATTCCTAATTCTTTTAATCTTGGCACTTTCCAAAGTGAAGTTTTATCTTTAATGTTTAACGCTTTAAGAATATAATTTCCAAATGATTTGATAGAGTTATCCATATTTTTTGTTTTATCAATATAACCATTATCTGAAAAACTCATGTATCTTTTCTTTAAATCTAATATTTACAATTTGGGTTTAATTTTTATTATTCCAAGACCTAAAGGTTTGCCCATTCCAATATTTTATATAAGTTACTTTTCAATTTTAATACAAATAATAATCCGCCTAATTCATAATCTTTTAAGTTTTCAAATTTAATAGTTCCATTAAATTTGGCACCTCCTTTTATTAAATTAATTTTTGTTCTCATTTCCTGATTTCATTGACTAGGGTGATCTTTTGGCAAATTAAACAAATCATTATTCCTTACCTTCCAATACCTTTATAGCCTCTGATTTTTGCAAAATCTTTATCGTCTGTTTGTAAGTTAATATCAAAATGTACATAGTTCTCAATACTATCTTAATTCTGCTCTAAATACATAAAGATAGAAGTTGGGTTCGGTGTTCCCACTAGAATATCTTTTTTTCTGTTCTATAATTATCTTTTACCAATGCATCTTCAAAGAAAACTCTACTCATAAATTTATCTTTATCACCAAAAATTGCCCTTGGGATATCTAAAATATTTTTATTATCTTTATCATTTTGTAATACAGCATTAAATATTTTATAATGTTAACTAAATCTCATCATTGGAGTATAGCCGAAAGATGAAATTTTACCGCTATTATTATTGTAATAAAAACAAGGTATTATTTTAATTTCTCAACAATTTTTATATAGATTCAGACCTTTTCTTGCGTTATCTAGTCGGTAGTTTCTAACAATATCTTTCTCAATTTTATATTTCTTTTCATTGCTATACCTACTTTTAATTAAATAATGTCTCTTTTTGTTATCCATATGTCCGCCATACATACATAAAATAACTGTCTTTAAGATACTTATTATTTCCATCTGGGGAGATTATAAAATGTTGAAGTTGGATTTCATAATACCATTATACTTTTTTCGTTTCTCGTTATTTTTTTCGATTGTAGTAACAACTTTAAATATTGTATTATATACCAATACCTCGTCTTTTTGGTTCAAATGAAGTAACACAACTTTATTCTTATTTTCTTTATTAGGTATCTGTTCCTTTTTGATATTCAAATAATATTTGTCTTCTTTTGAATCATATATAACTGCTAAAAATTAAAATCTTTTTTTTTGTTGTGTGGGTACTTTTATTATCTAAGGATATTATTTTATCATCTTTACTGTTGTAAATTTCATGATATATTCTTAGTGTTTTTAATAACTTTACTTCAGAATCAAAAATAAATTTTTTGAAGGTTGAAGAGTTGATAAATTAACTAAGTATTGAACATTTTTAGTTACTTTAGTTACTGATTGATTGTTTTCTGTATTACCGAAAGTAAAAATTACGGCAAAGTCATTATCCTTACGAACTTGTATAATACAGGTAATTTCTTCAAATTTTTCTTCAACTTCATAAATGTAATAATACTTACCTTCTTTAGTTAAAAAACAAGAATTAGCTCCATAAATAAAATTTCCATTATCGTCTTGATACTTTATTTTATCGTTATAATAATCTCTAAGTCTTTTATATTTTGAAGCAAATGTTCTAAAATATATTTTTCTTTTATCATCTGTCATATTAAATTTTGCAAAAGATACTATTTCCAATAGATTTCTTGTCATACCTCTTAAAGAACTACCTGGTATTGCATAAGTATCTCCACACTTATAAAAATCAAATTCTTTAGGTCATTCATTTAACATTTTTCCGCCAATGAATATATCGGATTTAGTTTCAATTTCTATTTCAATTTCGCCGCTATAAAGATTTTCATGAAATTTATCGTGTGGATGCTCTTCAATATTAAAGTCTGATTTTACCACAACATCAATGAGCGAAATGAAATTATATGGACTGGTTTTATCATCTAAATTTCTTGATTTTGGACTATTAGTGTTATAAGATTTATTGTAGCTTTTGTCTCTTTTATATTTTTCGTTGTTATTTTGTGTCATATATTTACTGTATTCATTTTTTTTGTTTATTTTGTCATTCTGTTTCTTTTTCTTGATCAATTTTATCTGGATCTAACTCGTATAACTTAGCTAAGTCATCCAAACTTATATTTTGTTTTTTAGACATAATTTACCTCACTTTTTAAATTCTTTGAATTTTACAAATCTGTTATCGGAAATTGTAGCAACACCATTGGGATAAAATGAAATATAATTTCTAGTTTTTATTGTTTATCTCTTTTTTGTGTTCAAATTAAAATCTAGTTTTGGAATATAAAACTGGTTACCACTTTCCTCATAAATTAAATCAAAATCAGGATTTTTACTATCAACGTTCCATGTACCATAGGTAATTTGTTCAGCTTCAATAACATCTGTTTCTCCACCATCATTATTATTGTCAATTCTTAATCTTGCTTTTAATTTGTCATTAGAATTGAATACCAATAATTCACTATTTTCATTAAAAATTCTTAATTTAATAATGTTTGAAAGATCATCCGGTATAGATAAATTATCATAATGTAAAATATTTCCATTAACTATTTTGCCAAAAGAAACATAACTAAAATGATATAATACAAAATCGTAACTATCATTACCAATAATATTCAAGATATCTTGTAATTTAGTTATATTATCATAGTATTTTGTTTTAGTTTTGATTTTTATTGGTTTTAATCCATTTCCACTCATGTTAAACCTCAAAATTTTAATTATATAATGAACTAATGTAGTTGTTAAATTCTTGCTAAATATTTTGATCTATTTTACTTAAATCGAATTTATCGATAGTAAAACTTTCATTATTTATAACAACAGTTGCCTCAATTCCATTTAATACACCTCTTCCTATACATTTTTAGCCACCGAGTAATAAATTCCCATCCCATAGATCTTTGAAAGTCAACAATAAAATACCTGTAGCTTGTTTTCTTAACTCTTCATTATCATTTTTATAAAAATTTAAACTAAAATTAAGGAGTAGATTTTGTTCATTTTTACTTCTGTAAACAGGTATAGAATTAAATAAAGCACCTTCTATGGTACCACCCGTGAATCTATCTATTGTATTACGTGTATGAACTATATTCTTAATACAATTATTGATAATTGATTCATTAACTTTAAATCTTGAGGGTTGCCTAAGTTTCGTTTCTTTCTATCTTTAGATTTTTTTAATTCTTCTGTACCGAAAATAAACTCTTTCAGTTGTTTGGCTTTTTGGTCATCATTAATGATTGTATTAATGATTTTCTCCATTCTAGCTCTTAAAGCACCTTTTAAAGAAGATCCAGTAATTATTTTATTCCCGGCTTTATCTTCTATATGGAATGAGTCTGGTAAATTTTTAGTTCAATCTCCATAAACAACATTATAATCTCTAATAATTAATGATTTTTTTACTTTAAAGTTTCCTATAATAGATACATTTGCTTGTGCAGTTTTTTTTTTGTTATTTTGCTAACTTCAATAGATAATATATTTGAGTTAGGTTCATTTTGATATAAAAATTTAATAAATGACAACAAATCACTACTTTAAGTAAGCTTAAATTTGTATAACTTCAGTTCTATTGCTTGTATTTTCTCAAATCCATTTGATACTTTAGCACCTAGTTGAAATCCATCTTTTAGAGTTTAATAAATTATTTTTGCAAAAACTTCAGGATTCAAATCTTCTTTGTAATTATTATTATCATTAAATATCATATGAAAATTAAAGTTGTGATCTTTTTCTAAACTTTGATAATGAAATTTACCACGATTTACTGATTGCCCTGTTTTATTATCTATTTTTACATTATCTCGTGTAATTATAGCAAATTTTTTGTCAACTAAAGTTAAATCTTCGCAAGAAAATATTGATTTAGTTGAATCATTACCGCCCTAAAATTTATAAATTATATTATCTTTTAAATTTATTTGCTTTCCATCCAATTCATATATAAATTTTTTAATTTCTCTTTTTAGAGCACCGCAGAATGAAGTTGCAGGTATATAAGGTCTATCATTAGCGTCTAATAAAATATCAGAGTGAGTATATTCTGCTTCACCTGAACCTATCTTTAAAGGTGAAATATTTTTGACTATGCCTTTTATTAAATACCTTGTTACCATTTTTTTACCTTTATTTATTCATATTTAATTTTATTAAGTTTCTTAAATAGGCAAGTAAATGTTTTACATATGTGTAATTAATTTTATCTTTTAGTTTTTCATCTTTTGATGCAGTATTAATGAATTCATCAAATAATGTTTTCAGTTCTGATTTTTCATAGTTATTAAATCTGTTTGCAAGTATTTCTCTAAATTTTTTTGATTTTGTATTATATGCACTGATATGTTCCATAAATCTTTCATTCTGATTATTATAGAAATTTTCCAATTTATCTTTTGAGCGACCTTTAACTTTTCATCAACATTTTTTATAAAACTATCAACATTTTCGGAACATAAAAGAATATTTGAAAGTCTTGATATCAAACTAGTTCCAATGTTTTCTTCTTTTAGATTAAAATATTGTAGATTTTCAAGTGCTTCTTTTTTGATAAAATTAAATAACTCTTCTTTTATATGGTTAAAATAAATATTTTTATAAAGTTTAGGAAATTTTTGTGATGGTTTTATAGTTTTATTTAATACACTTTCTTTGTATTCCTCATTGGTTTGTATAAAAAAATTTTACTTTACCAAAACCTTCGTTTAATCTTTCTCTTATACCTTTATCTTCCAATTCTTTGTAATTTGCAGGTAATTTATTAAGTAATAAGCAACTACCTGCTTTTATTATAATTTCAGATGGCTTTTTCATTTTCCAGATAGCTATAGAATTAACAATTGTATCAGTGCGACAAAACATATTTTTTATTGTTATACAGTTTAAATATCTTTCTATCGTATTTTTATCAGTAGAAGATAATCCATTAGCATTGTAAAAAATTGCATCACTGGTAAATGTGCAAATAATATATTCAGCATCATTAATGCTATCAGTTTGAGTTTTTATTTCTTCAACTTCATTATCATTAAGGAATGTAACTTCAATTCGTCCATATTCTGTGTTGTTGGAACGACCTATTCTTATTACATTATTTTTTCAAAAAGCTCACAGAAAATATTTTTGGTTTCATCGTTCGAAATCGTAACAGGTCTAATAAATTCCTGATTAGCCTATAAAGCTTCATAGTTAAAAATTAATTTATTTTTATTGGGTTTATTTTCTTTTATAGGTTGGTTAGAATGATGAAAATGGATTTTCGACTCTGGTGAAAATTCATAAATATAACTTTCTTCGTCTTTATGATCAATAAATATATCATTTCTGTTGTATGATGTAATTTTATCCTTTAATTGTTGAGTTAATATATCATATGCAATTTTATTATCCTTTTAGCCTTTTATTTTTTGAAATGAAAAAGGTTTAGGAATTGTTATTAAATATTTATTTTTATTACCAATAACTGTTATATATGCATTGGGAAAATAAACATTTTCAAGATGTTGTAAAGGTAGATTATTTTTAACTAATAAATTTGCAAAAACACCATAAAGTGCAGTTGAGTTGATGTAATCTTTTGTATATGTGAGTAAATTACTACATTTTTTCTGTGTAACAATTACTGGGTCAAGAAGTTTTAGTTTTAAATATAACTTATCCATTTAAATTCTCCTCATAATATTTAATTGCATTTGAAACAATATTTTGATTATTTTCATCATACAATTCAATTTTAATGGTTCCAAAACCTCTGTTTTTGTTTGTGCCTAATTTATTTTTATAAGTACAGGTTAAAGCAAATTCATTAATATAATTAGGGTTGATGTTTAACTCTCCAATAAAAACATGAGCTTTTTTAAGTAATCTTAAAATCCTTAAAGGTTTATCCTTTGTTATTCGGTATTCTTCTTCCATTGAAGTTTGTTTTCTAATAGTAGTAAAATAATCCATAGTATAATGGAATGGTATAGCAAATTGATTTTGTTGTAACAGTTTAACAGTTTCATGATAACCTTGAATATAAAAATTACTTAAGGTTAAATTTCCGCTTTCCCAATTACCTTTATTGCCAATAGTTTCATTGAGATACATTTAAATGTTGGGTTTAAATTATTAGTACTAATAATATTATCTAATTCTTCAGCTGTTTCTCTTAAAATTCCTCTAATTCTTTTGGCGGGTAAGTAGGGTATTCCATATTCGTCAAAAACAATATCTACATCTACATAAGAAGTAAAGGATTCGCCAGATCCAGGTAAAGTATCACTAATTTTCCTGAATTCTTCAGCATAATCTAATTTTGATTTGATAGTTGAAGAAATGAATTCTAAATCTTCAGGTGAGTGGTATTCAACCTCTGCACTAAATTCTGATCTATCGCAAACCATCGAAAAGCCGTAAGATTGTAAAACAGTATTAGGTATATACATATTTTTAGATAAGTGCAACTAATAGAAAGTTTTTTGCATTGATTCTTTAAAGTTTTTCTTACTTGTATCAAAGTTTTCATTTATTCCGCCTGCAATTTTAACACCTGGATATTTGTATAATGTTTCTAGAGTAAAATTTTGGATTGCTTTGAGAGCATTATCCTTAGTGTCAAAAAAAATAAGGCATTACCACCGCTAATAAAATACTCTGGTAGTATCCCATCCAATTTCTTTAAATTATTATTTTCATCAAGAAAATAATTAAAAATGTTTTCGATGATATACGATGCAAGATTTTCTTTTAATGAGTTAGAACTAAAAATATAATCCTAGATAGACACAGTATCAAATAATACTGCTACATAGATACCTCGATTAAATGTTAAGTAATTTTTTTATTTCTAATTTGAAACTTTCTTTATCATCAAATATATTATGATTAAAATTTATGAAATAATTTATATTACTACCAAAATCTTTTTGAATTTCTTGTTCTATTTCTGTAATTTTTTCTTGTGCAATAAATGATTTAAGTATCACTTTTGCTTCATCCCCAGAAAATTGTTGAGTCCTATGTATAACTTCAGAGAATTTGGATTTTATAACTGGTTTTTCATCACAAATTGTACAACTTAAACCAAATATATTAAAGTTGTGCTGTATTATAAAATCTAACTCAAAATTATTATTAGGATTACTTTCTGAAATAAATTTAATATTTCTATGTAAATTAATTTTGATTCCTTCTTGCTTTAATTTATCTGTTATCTTTTGTAAGTATTCAAATAAGTAATCTTCAAACCAAAATCCAGTTAGATATTTTAAGTTTTTAAATATCCTTTTTTTCTTATTTTTACTGATACATTTATCTAAATTATTTTCATTGATGAATTTTATATCATCAGGTAAAAATTTAAAAATTTCAATATGCTTGTCATCCAGTTTTTTTTCATTAAAAATATAGTTATAGAGTTTTTCAGTTTCAACACAGCTATTGTTTTGTGGTAGTGTAGATTGAATATTATTATTGTTTAGCCCGATATTTATAAAATCAATTAGCAAATCAATAATTTTTTCATCATCGAATTTTACTTTAAAGTAATTTGTATAATCAAGAAATTCTCTTAATTTTTCTATCTTTTCATAATTATTAGTGCAATCAATTTCATTTTTTTCTAATAATTTTTTTTTGCAAAAGAAAAAACTTTTTCTGCAAAATTTTTGTCAACCTCAACATTTTCAAATTGTTGAATATTATAAAGGTGCAGATTGGCAATTTTTTCCAGTGTTATACTATCATTGTGATAACTAATACTTTCTTTTTTACTATCATTTATATAGATACAGTTAGTTTTAGCATCATAATAAGAACTTTCAAAATTAATATTATTTTTTTTGCACAGATTTTGTAAAGTTTTAAATGTATAAATAATTAAACTTTTTATTCCGCCGGTATAATTTAAGTGAATTGGTTCTGATTTATCAATTTATGTCATTAAATTTTCTAATTTAACTTCTATATCGTTTGCATACTGGATATTTTTAACTTGAATGATTTCAATATTATAGTTAAAAAAGTTTTGTAGCTTTTCAGCATATTTAAATGTGCTCGAATGTGTATCAGAAGTATCACTACAAATAAGATAAATTTTTTTAGTGTTTTGAAATTAGAAATGAAATGAGAAAGGATAATGTAATTAGGGAGTGGACTTGTACCGATAATTTAAAATAAGTTCATACTATTACCTCATGGATTTTTAAAAACTCAATTTATTAAAAATAATTTTTAATATCAAGTTAAATTTATATAATTATATAAAATAACATAAATGCTAATAAATAAAATTTTATTTACATTATGAATTGTATTAAAATTTTCTTATTTTTATAAATAAATTATTTTAGGAGTTACAATGTTAAAAATATTATCCTTATTACTTTTTAGTATGATTACCTTTTCTCAAAATTCAACTAAATTAACCATTTATAATCAATATGCTTTGGTTAATGAAAATTTTACAATATCTCTTAAAGATGGTGTTAATGAATATTTTTATTATAACATACCATCTAATTTTAACCTTGATTTTATTTATCTTTCACTTGATGCAAAAATATTAAATCAATCTATTGTTATACCTCCATTTCAGTTAAACAAAATATTAGAAAATCAAGAAGTTGACTTAATTCATAAGGATGGAAATCTTATAAACGGTAAAATTGTCAAGTTCGAAAATAGTGCAGCTGTTTTATCAGATAAAAATAACAATTTAATGATAATTCCTAATATTAATGATTATCAAATAAAAACTAATGTAAAATATAACGAAAAACAATTTAAACCTTACATTAAATGGGAAATTGAAGCAAAAAAAGGTGAATATCCAGCTAATTTAACTTATCGTGTTAATGGTATCAGCTGGAATGCAGATTACATTCTTATCATAAACAAAAATAAAGCCAATATCAAATCATTTTATACCATTAATAATAATACAGATATTGAATATAATAATATGGATGTAAAATTTGTATCCGGTGAGATTCAAAATGTGTTTAATCAACGTCGTATGACTAGAACTATGTCAAGGTCAAGTATCGAAAAAAGTGTTTCCGATGATGATGATATGGTTCAAGAAAATTTGAATGAGTATAAAATCTATACTTATAACAAAAAAGTGAATTTACCTTCAAATTCATCTAAACAATATGAATACTTTTCTGCAGAAGATATTAATATTCAAAAAATATTGTATTTTGAAACATCACAATATAACGAGTTAAGAAATGAAAAACCATTTATTCAATATAAAATAAAAAATGATAAATCAAATAAACTTGGTTATGCTTTACCCACTGGAAAATTTATGACTTATGAAAATTTAAATGATGAATTAATCTTTACAGGAGAAGATATTATTAAAGATATTCCAATAGGCGATGATATTAATATAAAGATTGGTAAGGCCTTTGATGTTTTAATATCGCAAAATATTATGTCAAACAATGCTATTAGTGATAAAATCAGTGATATTGAGACGGCGATAAAAATAAAAAATACAGCAAGTGAAGAAAAATATCTGGAAATAGTTAATAATCTTTATAGTAATTATGAAATATTAAAGACAACTGATGAATATGAAAAATTATCATCCAATAAAATAAAATTTTCTTTTAAAATGAAGCCAAATTCCGAAAAAACTATTATATTAAAAGTTAGATTTAAAAATTTCTAAAGGGGTTATAAATGCAAAAAAAAGATAATGTTCAACAAATTAATATTGAGATAAGCGAACCAGAAGCACAAGGAATTTATTCTAATCTGGCTCTTATAACATTCAATTTACCAGATTTTATAATTGATTTTATAAAAATATTACCTGGAGTGCCAAAAACTAAGGTTGCATCAAGGATTATTATGTCACCTCAGCATGCAAAACTTTTGATGTATGCATTAAAAAATAATATTCAGCAATACGAAGAAATGTATGGGGAAATTAAAATTCACGATCCACAAAATCCATTCCCAAATTTTGGTATTGTCCCAGAGCAAAAAGATGATGAAGTTATAAATTAATTCCAATCTGTAATTTTACCGATTTCATTTTTGGGGAGTTTCTCCCCAAATTTTATATTTGTTATTTTTTTGTGTGCAGGAAATTTATTAATAAAATTTGTTATTTTTTGAAGTGTATTGGTTGTTAAATCAGTTGGTATTATAAAACTTTTCAATCGTGTGCCTGTGGTGGTTTCATAGGTTCTAACAATACAGTCTTTAACTAATTGATAGGATTTTATTTTTTCTTCGATTTCATTTAAGTAAGTATTAATTCCTCCTATTGATACAGAATTATCTTTTCTTTTCAATGGGATAAAGCAGGAAATTATAACATTCTTTCATTCTTTCGATTAACGGAAGATCAATTTCATCATAAAAGTTATTGTTAAGAAAAAGCTGTTCAATATCGCTAATACCATAATATTTATTTTCTATAACCAATGAGTTTTCGTTTTTATTATTATATCATTTATTATAAAATAAAAGTTTCGTGAAAAATTTAGAAAAATGGTTATATTTACATATCGCAGCTTAATAATTTTTTACAAATTGGTGGTAATACCTTTTTAATTGTCCAACGAATATATTAAAGCTAATAATATAAAATAATTCATTAAATATAATTTAGCCATTATGATTGTATTAAATAATATTAAAAAAAAACATGATGTTGCTTTACTTACTATTTTTCACGATAAAATTTTACGCTTTTCAGGTGAATATTTTGAAGCAATAAAAAAACAAAGATTTCCCTATTATGATTTATTTATTATGCTAGATTCAGATAATAATTTTATAGTCGATGAAAGTTGTGGGAATATATTTATAGCTAGAGTTTATGGGAGTATTGCAAAAATTAGAGAAATTGGTATTAAGTATATAAAAGAATTGGGTTATAAATACTTGATTTTTTTAGATGGTGATGATTTAATGCCCAATAATCGTATAGAAAAATTAGTTGAGTTGTTAAATAATTATAAAATTATTGTAAATGATCTTTCATTGTTTGGAGATTATTGTGCTGATTACTATATTTCGAGAAGAAATTGTAATTTAAAGATAATTCTTAACAATGATATTAATGAAATTAATTTTTTAGGGCTTTCCAATACTGCAATCAATTTAAATATTATAGATGATGATTTTTTTCTCCCGGATGATATTTACGCTGTAGATTGGTATATTTTCACACTTTTATTAAAAAAAGGTTACAGTGCAGTTTTTACAAATGAGACACATACAAAATATCGTATTTGGGGTGAAAATCTATTCTCTAAGTTTGATGAAAAACATTTTGAAAAAATTATCAAAATTAAATATCTACATTATAAATATCTTGTTGAACGGGAAAATTTTGTTGAGTATTATTATTTATATCATTATTTTTGTAAGTTAAACGAATTGTTTGATAAAAATAGTGAAAATACTTTCAAAATCGAAATTTATAACTACTTTAAAAACAAATACGAAAAAATTCAAAATCCATTGTGGCTGGAGGAGGTGACTTACGATGAATATATCAAAAATCAAATTGACAGATAAAAAGGAAGTTTATAACTTTTGCGAACCTTATATTATAGCTGAGTTGGGTTCTAATCATAACGGTGATATGGAATTGGCTAAGAAACTTATAATCAAAGCAAAAGAAGCAGGGGCAGATTGTGTAAAATTTCAAAGCTGGACTAAAGATACAATTTTTTCTAAAAGAAAATATGAAGAAAATTATTTTATAGCCGATGACTATAGAAATAGAATTGACTTTACACTTGAACAAATTGTTGAGAAATTTCAGATTACAGAAGATCAGCTTACAGAAATGAAAAAATTTGCAGATGAAGTTGGTATTGATTGCATTTCTACTCCTTTTAGCAAACGGGAAGTAGATTTTCTGGTTGAAAAATTAGATGTACCGTTTATAAAAATTGCATCTATGGATGTTAATAATTATCCATTTCTTGAATATGTTGCTAAAAAGGGAAAACCTATCGTTATATCTACAGGACTTTCCGAACTTTATGAACTGGATAAAGCTATTCGAACAATTGAGAATTGTGGTAATAAAAATATTGTAATATTGCATTGTGTTTCTATTTATCCTCCTAAAGATGAACAGGTAAACTTAAATAATATAACTACATTACAAAATTTATATCCCGATTATCCAATTGGATTTTCTGACCACAGTTTAGGTACTTCTATTCCACTTGCTGCTGTTGCCAAAGGAGCTTGTATAATCGAAAAGCATTTTACACTTGATAAAAATATGTTTGGCTGGGATCATAAAGTTTCTGCTGATCCTGATGAATTAAAAACCATTTGTAACGAAAGCAAAAGAGTTTATAAGGCACTTGGTTCTTTTAGAATCATGCAAGAGGAAGATTATAACCGAATTAGTGAATTTAGGAGAAGCATAGTAGTAACAAGAGATATGAAAAAAGGTGAAATAATTACCGAAAATGATATCGATTACAAGAGACCAGGTAGAGGTATTCCGCCAGAGTATTATAAGTTTATTATTGGTAGAAAACTTAATAAAGATTTAAAATATGACGATTTAATACAGCTTGAGGATCTGGAATGATTTCAATTGGTATGATTGGCGAAAGCGAAGGTAACGGGCATCCTTACTCTTTTTCGTGTATTATTAATGGTTTTGATAAAGATAAATTTAATCGTAAAGATTGGCCCAATATATACAACTATCTTTTAGAAAATTCAGTGAAAGAAAAAATTGGTTTTGATGATGCTAAAGTAACGCATGTTTGGTGTCCTGTTTATGATAATGCAGTAAAGATAGCTGAGGCTTGTAATATTGCGAATACAGTAAAAAATCTTGAGGAATTGCTTGTTTGTGATGCAATTATTATTGCTAGAGATGATTGGGAAACACACTTTCCAATTGCCAAAATTTTTTTGCTGAATGATAAATTTGTGTTTGTTGATAAACCATTAACATTAAATAATGATGAACTTGAATTTTTTAAAAGTTATATTAACAATGGAAAATTATTTTCTTGTTCAGCTTTAAGATATGCTGACGAACTTAATACTAATATTCCTGATATAAATTTAGTAGATACTATTATTGGGACAACAATTAAGAATTGGGATAAGTATGCTATCCACATAATCGAGCCAATTCTTTCTAAATATGATTTGGAAATTTATCGTATTGAAAAATTATTCTCTAATGATTGCCTTGAAATTAGATTTTTGCACAATGATAAAAATATAACTTTTATTTTTTATGTAGTTAAAAAGTTTAAATTCCCATTTTTGAAGTTTGAAGTTTTGGCAGATAGGACTTATCATTATGAATTGAACAATCATTACAAAGCTTTTAAAAATACTTTAAGAATTTTCATCGATATGATTAAAAATAAAACCGTGCCTATTCAATTTGGAAATACAAAAAAAATATTATCTACAATAATTTTGGGAATGTGATGAATTTATCTATAGTTCAAGCAAGGATGAGTTCAACAAGGTTGCCGGGCAAAGTATTAAAAAGTGTAAAAAATACTACAATGCTTGAATATCAACTATCCAGAGTTAGTCTTTCAAAATTTATTGACAAAATAGTTGTTGCTACATCAACTGATAAATCTGATGATGTAATTGTAGATATTTGTAATAATATTGGAATTGATGTTTTTAGGGGTTCGCTTTCAAATGTATTAGAAAGATTTTATCAATGTGCTAGTATGTATTTGCCTAAAAATGTTATTCGAATTACTGCCGATTGTCCTGTAATTGATCCTTTAATTATTGATAATGTGATACGATTACACGAAGAAACAAGTGCAGATTATACATCTAATGTTTTCCCACGCTCTTTCCCAGATGGGCTTGATGTAGAAATTATGACTTATCAATTATTGGATTATGTTCATAAAAATGCAACTGAGCAGGAAGATACAGAACACGTGACAAAATATATTCACAAAAATCACACAAAATTTAAAATTTCTAATTTTGAAAATTCAAATAATTTATCTAAATTAAGATGGACTTTAGATACAGAAAGTGATTATATTTTTTTGAAAGAAATTATTGAAAGTTTTGAAAATAACACATACAATATGTATGATATTCTTGAAAAATTAAAATCAAAGGAAAAATAAATGGATAACTACACAAAAAAACTTTTAAATTTGATTCCTGGCGGGGCACATACTTATTCAAGGGGTTTTGACCAATTCCCTTCAAATTTTCCATCTATTCTTAAAAGAGGAAAAGGTGCCTATGTTTACGATATTGATGATAATGAATATCTTGATTATGGCATGGCTCTAAGAGCTAATATTTTAGGTTATGCTCATCCAGAGGTTAATGAAGCTGCAATTAAAGCAATAGAAGATGGTAATAATTTAACAAGGCCATCGTATTATGAATTACTAGCTGCTGAAACTTTTGTTGAATTAATTGATTCGGCAGATATGGTTAAATTTGCTAAAAACGGTTCCAATGCTACTTCTGCTGCAACTAAATTAGCAAGAGCTTATACAGGTAGAAAATATATTGCCAGATGTATCGATCATCCATTTTTTAGTTTTGACGATTGGTTTATTGGTTCAACTGTAGTAACAAAGGGAATTCCAGAAGAAATTTCTAATTTAACTTTAACATTTAAATATAATGATATAGAAGATTTGGAAAATCTTTTCAAAAAGTATCCTGAGCAGATTGCTTGCGTTATTATGGAACCAGCAATTCTGGAACATCCTAAAGATGGCTATTTGCATCAAGTTAAAGAATTATGTCATAAAAATGGAACTGTTTTTATCCTTGATGAAATGATAACTGGCTTTAGATGGCATCTTAAAGGTGCACAAAAATATTATGATGTTGAGCCTGATCTTTCAACTTTCGGTAAAGCTATGGCAAATACTTTTTCGTTAGCTGCGGTAAGCGGGAAAAGAGAAATTATGCAACTTGGCTCTATTGAATTCCCCGGACAGGAAAGAGTATTTCTGCTTTCAACAACTCACGGCGGTGAGATGGCTCCACTTGCGGCGTTTGTTAAAACTGTTGATCTTATGAAAAAATATGATGTTATTGATCATATCTGGAATTATGGAAAACAAGTCATTGATATTTTTAATCAAATTGCAAAAAAATTTAATATTAATGAATTTATCTATGCCGCTGGAGTAGAGTGTTCTCCTTATTATGTTACTAAAAATAAAAATGGAGAAATATCTTTTGAATTTAGAACTTTATTTATACAAGAAATGGTAAAAAATAAAGTTCTTATGCCCTGGCTGGCTTTTTGCTATTCCCACGGACAAAAGGAATTTGAGTTGACAAAGTTTGCACTCGAAAAATCTATGGAAGTTTATGCTAAAGCTTTAGAAGATGGTGTCGATAAATATTTTGAAAGTGATGTTATTATAAAACCTGTTTTTAGAAAATATAATTAAATGTATTGTTATGAACAATAATGATTATGTATTATATATTAAAGGAAATAAAAAACATACTGATGAATATTATTGAAAAGCATTAATAAAACTGAACAACAAAAGTTTCTAGAAAATTATCCTCTTGATGAACTTAAACTTGATGTGAATAAAAAATATACTATGGCAGATATCGCTTGTGGATATGGAACATGCACTTGTAATTTGAACAATATATTTAAAGTTTCTAATTTTATTTGACTTAAACGATGATGCTAGTGAAAATGCGAAAAAATAATACTGATATAGATGCTCAATATTTTGTTGAAAGTTGTTATGATATGAAATCTATTAGTGATAACTCGGGTTACCTGGCTTTTTGTTTGCAAACTTTGGCGTGGATAAATCAACCAGATTTGTGCATTAAAGAAATGGTTCGTATTATAAAGCCTGGTGGGCATATTTTTATTACAAGTTTGTTTAATCTTGACTATGACTGTGATCTAATTGTAAAAGTTAGAGATTATACAAAAGATAAAGATTCTTCCATTAATTAAAATACATAATGCGAGTTTACCATAAAATCGCGGTTCGAAAATTTAAGCATTAAAAATTATAATTTGAAAAAATTTGAAATAGGAATCGATTTACCTAAACAACTCGAGGATTAGGGACACACACTGTTAAAACAGAAAAAGGAGAACTTTTACAAATATCCGGTGGTTATTTGATGAATTGGGGATTGCTTCATATTATCAAATAAAAGTTCAATAAATAAAATTAAGGAATGAATATGGAATCATCCAGCGATTTATTAAAGAAAATTGAGTTAGTTCAAAAATATGAAATTACAGAATATTATGTTTATAGGTATCTTGCAAAAATTACCAAAGATGAAAACAATTCAAAAATTTTAGAAAAAATTGCAAAAGATGAAGAAGCACATTCAAGATATTGGAGTATGTTTACTAAAAAGGATATAAAAGCAAATCGAATTGTAGTTTTATTTTATGTATTTATCGCAAGATTCCTTGGGCTTACTTTTAGTATAAAACTTATGGAAAAAAATGAACAACGAGCAGAAAAATTTTATGAAGAAATAGCAGAAAATATTCCTGAAGCCAAAAAAATTATGCACGAAGAAGAAGAGCATGAACATGCTTTAATTAAAATGCTGGATGAAGAGAAACTTAAATATGCTGGTTCTATTGTCCTTGGACTAAATGATGCTCTAATTGAATTAACAGGTGCATTAGCAGGGTTGACATTTGCTTTACAAAATACTCAAATTATCGCCTTAGCTGGTTTAATTACTGGTATTGCAGCATCTTTTTCTATGGCTGCATCTAATTATCTTTCGGAAAAAGCAGATGATGAAAATAAAAATTATATCAAATCAGCGGCTTATACTGGTATTGCTTATATTGTTACTGTAATCCTTTTAATTTTACCGTATCTTTTACTTACAAATCCTTTTATAGCATTACCTATAACAATCTTAACAGCAATTCTAATCATTTTTCTTTTCAATTACTATATATCTGTTGCCAAAAGTTTATCTTTTAAAGAAAGATTTTTGGAGATGGTTGTTATTAATTTAATAGTGACAGCATTATCTTTCGGTATAGGAATTTTAGCTAAAATGGTCTTAGGCGTAGATATTTAAATAAAAATGTATTAGCAATCATTCGTTTGAAAACATTCTCTATTTTGTTTATTTATAATTATTTTGTTATATTCAAAAGATTAAATAGGTGTTTTTTGTATGGATTTATTACAAAAATTAGAAGGTATAAAAGATAAATTTGATATTATAAATGAGCAACTTTCTGATCCAAATGTGATAAGTGATCAGGATAAATATGTAAAGTTGACAAAATCTCGTAATCAATTAGAGCCGATTGTTAATGCATATTATGAGTATTCCAAATTGAAAAAACATTTAAGCGAAAATTTGGAAATAGTTGATTCAAATATTGATCCTGAACTTGTTCAGCTTGCAAAGGAAGAAATTCCATTTTTGAAAGAACAAATTGAAAAAATGGAAGAAGAAATAAAAATATTATTATTGCCCAAAGATCCTGATGATGACAAAAATGCTATAGTTGAAATTCGTGCTGGCACGGGTGGTGAAGAGGCTGCATTATTTGTCGCCGATCTTTTTAGAATGTATAGCAGATATGCTGAAAAAAGAGGCTGGGGTTTAGAAGTTTTAGATATTAATGAAACCGGCGGCTTAGGTGGAATAAAGGAAGTAGTGTTTTTACTTAAAGGTGAAAATGTATATGGCGATATGAAATTTGAAAGTGGTGTGCATCGTGTGCAAAGAGTGCCAGAGACAGAAGCTAGTGGTAGAGTTCATACATCTGCTGTTACAGTTGCAGTTCTACCAGAAGTTGACGATGTTGAAGTAAATATTGATCAAAAAGATCTGATAATTGATGTTTACCGTGCAGGAGGACACGGCGGCCAGAATGTTAATAAAGTTGAAACGGCTATTCGTATTACTCATATCCCAACAGGGATTGTTGTTACATGTCAGGATGAGAGATCGCAGCTTAAAAATCGTATGAAAGCTATGAAAGTTTTAGCAAGTAAACTTTACGATATGGCTCAACGTGAACAGAATAAGGAAATCTCTGAGCAAAGAAAAAGTATGGTTGGTAGTGGTGATAGAAGTGAAAAGATTAGAACTTACAACTTCCCACAAAATAGAATTACTGATCACAGGATAGGACTTTCTCTTTATAACTTAACTGACGCTATGGATGGTGAAATTGATGAAATTATTCAACAATTAAAATTAGCTGAAAGAACTGAAAAACTTAAAGAATTTGTCGATAATGAATAAGGCTATCAATGAGTAAACTAGATATTCTAAAAAATATAAAAATGGTTATTACAGATATTGATGGCGTGCTTACAGATGGAGGCCTTTATTATACTGCTGAAGGCTTGACTTTTAAAAGGTTTTATGTACGCGATGGTATGGGCGTTGTTCTTTTAAGAAAAGCTGGTATTGAAACTGCAATTATTAGTGGTGATAATGCTGATTTGATTCAAACTCGTGCAAATAAATTAAAAATTGAATTGTGTTATCTTGGAATTGAAGATAAAACTATTGCACTTAATGAAATTATGCAACAAAGAAATTTAAAAAAAGAAGAAATAGCTTTTATTGGGGATGATGTAAATGATTTAAATTTATTACCTTTAGTTGGGTTTAAAGCTGCTCCTGCAGATGCCCATAAATCAATTTTAAGTAAAGTTGATTATGTTTGCCAGAATAAAGGCGGATATGGTGCTTTTAGGGAATTAGTTGATTTGATATTGGAAGCTAAAGGAATTATTTACTAAGTCTAAGGAGGATGTTATCGATTATTCCTTACTGTTTAATAATTTTGAAGTGTAGTGAAAAGTATAAACAATTTATATAAACTTACCACAAAATATTTATTATTTTTTCTTTTTTTTATTTTTGCTACTAATTTGTTTGCTACATATGTCAATTCTTTTGTTGTTTCTTTTCCTGCAGAGCAACAAAATCCAAATAAATCAAAACAACAAAAACCAAGAACAACCAAACAACCTAAAACTAAAACTCAGGAAATTTCAGAAGATTCACTGAAAAAACTTACATATATTAAAGATTCTACTGCAAAACTACAATATTATAAATTTTATCGTGATTATTCGCCATTTATTACCTTTAAGGACCAATTTTTTAACATTCCGCTTACTTATAAAAAAAATCCTTATAACAGGGAAATTTCATTAGATAGTACCGGTAAATTTGTTATAATAGAAGATAAAATAGGAGGAACTCTTTACCGTCCAGGTTTAGTGCTACCAATCGAAGATTACATTAATTACAATTTAGCTTTTAACAATCGTTTATTATGGGAACAATTGGTCCGAAGATATGAAGGTAAATTACTGGTTGAAGATGAATTGAAAAGTTTTATGAGTACTTTTACTAATATTGATATTCCTTTGCCAAATTTAGGGATTTTATCAATTTTTGGAAGACCAGGTATAAAATTAAGAATTAACGGAGCTGTAGATATACGAGCAGCTTTTAGAAACGAAGAAATGGGAGGTATTACTAATAACATTTATGGAAAATCACGCAATGAACCAGATTTTAAACAACAAGTTCAAATTAATGTTGATGGAACTATCGGTGACAAACTAAAAATAAATGCTGATTGGAATACTGAAAGAACATTTGAATATGAAAATAGATTAAAAATTAAATATACCGGTTATGAAGACGAAATTGTTCAGAATGTAGAAGCTGGTAACGTTTCAATGGGTGGTTCTGGGCTAGTTTCTGGTTCTGAGGCGTTATTTGGTATCAAGGCTGATATGAAATTTGGTCCTCTTTCTCTTTCCACAATTGCATCTCAAAAGAAAGGAGAAACAAAAGAAAAATCAATTTCTGGTGGTGGGCAAGCACGAGATATTATTGTAAAACTTAATGAATATTCTACTAATCACTATTTTATTGATACGATATATGCATCTCAATTGCCAGAATTTAATATGTTTAATAAATATTTTTCTAAACCAGTTGGTGAAATAGTTGATCCTTATGTTGTTGTTGAAATTGAAGTTTGGAAATCAACTACAAATTTCCTGAATCCACAAAGACGAAAAGCTAACGCATATTATTTTCTACCTCCTAAAGTAGGGAATAATTACGATGAATTTAAATCACAAGCTGATCCTACTAGTTCATCTGATCCGGAAAAAAGGGGTATAACTGGTTATTTTTTAAAACTTGAGCCAGGTAAAGATTATATAATTCACAGAGAAACTGGCTTTATCTCTTTTAAAACACAAATACAAGATAATGAAAAAATTGCTGTTGCTTATACAATTCAAGGTAACGATCCTACAGATCCCCGAGATGATATCCAGTATGGCGAATTTGCAAATGATAATCCGGATACTACACTTATCTTAAAACTTATTAAACCAGAAAATTTAACTCCAGCTGATCCAATTGGTTGGAAGTTAATGCTTAAAAATATTTATCCTACTAAAACATCAAATGTCAAGGAAGCAGGCTTCGAGTTTGATATTAAATATCAACCTTCCGGGAGCGAACCAGTTAATGAATTAACGGGTAAAGATGGGCAATCTAAAAAATTATTGGATGTTTTTGGATTGGATAAATATAGTGGTGATAATGAGGGGCCTGATGGTAAATTTGACTTTAAAGTTGGAAAAACTATCATTACTCAAACAGGAGAAATTATATTCCCTGTATTAGAGCCTTTTGGTAAAAATTTTCCAAAAGAACTGAATGATACATTACGCTTTGATGAACTTTATGAATTGCAAGCATATAGAGCTGCTGAAAAAAATGAGAAAAATAGATTTTTCTTTGCTATTAAAGCAACCGGCGATATATCGTCAACTATTCCGATTGGATTTAATGTAGTTGAAAATTCCGTTAAAGTGTTTTTCAATGGGCAAGAATTAGTTCCAGGAAAAGATTACGAGGTTGATTATTACGCTGGGCAATTATATATTAAAAAACCAGAAGCGTTAGTTCCAGGTGCAGATTTAAAAATAAAATACGAAGAAAATGATTTGGCCGCACTTGCTTCAAAATCACTTGTGGGTATGCGTGGAATTTTTGATTTTGATGAAAAGACAAAACTTGGTTTTACTGTGATGAATTATTCTCAACAGACTTTGAGTGATAAAGTAAAAATTGGCGATGAACCTATAAACAACACAATGTTTGGTATTGATTTCCGTTGGGGCACTGATATTCCAATTTTAACTAAATACTTAAATAAGGTATTTGACGTTCGGGGAATGTCTTCTCTTAATGTAACTGCTGAATATGCAAGAATAAATCCGGATGGTAATACAATAAAAAGTACAATCGAAGGCGATAGGAAAAAAAGTATTGCCTATATTGATGATTTTGAAGGTGGTAAGAGAACAATCAGTATAGGAATTACATCAACCACATGGAAAGATTTAAGTGTGCCTTATTTTGCTGCTCCTAACAAAATGGAATTAATGAAATACAAAGCTAAAACTGTTTGGTTTAATTTAATTCCATCTCCTGTTGATGTAAGAGATATATGGCCAGAAAAAGAAACTGCACGTGAGGATAGAAATGTTCCCGTTTTAGATTTGTGGTATATTCCTTATATGAAAGGGTTTTACAATTATACACCTTCCCCAGAGCTACCTAAGAAAAACTGGGGAGGTATTATGAAATATTTACCATTTCCTGCTAAACTCGAGCAAGAAAATGTCGAATATATTGAGTTTTGGTTCAAACCAATGAATTATCACTACAGAGATACAAATTTTGCTACTTCAAAAATCTATATAGATATTGGACAAGTCAGTGAAGATGTGATACCAAACGGTAAACTAGATACAGAAGATAAAAAAAGAAACGGAATTTTAGACCCCAAATTTGATCTTGGTTTAGATGGACTTACAGATGAAGAGGAAAGAAAATTATACGGCAGCAATGAAAGCGACCCTGCTGGTGATAATTTCTTTTTTGATGGAAGAAATTATTTACAATATAATGCAACACAGGTAAATGGCAATTTAGCAGAATTATTAAATATTCCTGATACCGAAGATTTAAATGGTGATGGCGATGTTAATTTAAGTGAAAATTTCTATAGATATGAAATTCCACTTGATACTAACCGTGCAAATAATCCTTATATTCAGGGCGGAGGGCAAGGTAATAAAAATTGGTATTTAATTCGTGTACCAATTCGTGATAACAATAGAAAAGCCTTTGGTAATCCTGATTTACAAAATGTACAATATGTTAGAGTGTTTTTTGAAAATGAAACAACCCCTATTGTTTTAAGAATTACAGATTTCAATTTTGTTGGTAGTCAATGGCAAAAAGTTGTCAAAAAAGATTCTACTTATTTTATTGGTGTTATAAATCTTTATGATAATCCAGAATATACTATGCCACCTGGATTAAAACAAGAAATTGATTACACATCTACAAGCGAAAGAATTAGAAAGAACGAGCAATCATTGCTTTTGAGAATTAAGGAAATATATGCAGGTCAGAAAAAAGAAACGATCAAATACTTATATCAACCGCTTGATATTTTTAATTATAGTGAAATGAAGTTATTCATTCACGGTGATTTATACAGGAGTACAGATCCAACTAGTTTAACTTATCCAAAAAATGCTTATGTTTATTTAAGATTTGGTACAGATACATTAAATTATTATGAATATCGAATGCCAGTTGAAGAAAATTGGCATGATATGCAAATAAAATTAGATAAAATAAGAGCTATCAAGCAAGTTAAAGATTCTTTAAATAAAAGTAATTTATATCCGGTTGATGGAAAACCTAATCATTTCTACTCATTTAAAGGAAATCCTAACTTAACAGGAATTAAATTTTTCCTTATAGGTGTAATATCTCCAGCTGATAGTGCTGTTCAGGGAGTAAAAATAAATGGTGATATCTGGATAGATGAGTTAAGAGTAATAGATATCGATAATACTCCGGGGTGGTCTTATAGAACAAGTATTTCATTAAGGCTTTCTGATCTGATGGATGTTTCATTTAACTATAACAGAACAAATCCTAATTTTAGAGGATTAACATCGCGAGTTATGAATAGTGCATCAAGAAATGATATTAATAGTTGGAGTGTAAATACAAATATCGATATCCTTAAAGTTCTTCCAATAAATTTACCAGAAAGTAATTTAAAATTAGCATATTCACACTCTGAGTCAAAGGGCAATCCTATGTTTGTTCCTGGAACTGATATTAAAGTTGAAGATGCTATGCAGCAAACACAAAAAAATCTTATTCAACAGGGTTATTCACCAGAAGAGGCAAGGAAACAAGCAGAAATTATCAAAGAAAATGCTAAGAATATTAGTGTTAGTGATATGTATAATTTGAGCGGTATAAGATTTAAAATCCCTACAACATTTTGGTTGATAGATAGAACTATAAACGCTACAACTTTTAATTTTAATTATAATAAGAATTTTTCTCGTGGGCCAGTTGTTGAAAAATCAAATAGTTGGAACTGGGCTGCCTCTATTAATTATAATACAATATTTCCAGCATCAAATTATATTGCATTGAAAAATATATTTTTAATCGGAGAATTATTCAAAATATTTTCTGATTATCAAAATGTTCGTATTTACTATACACCTGTAAATTTCACTTTTCAAATTACTGCAAACAGAAATTATTCATATTCAATAAATAGGAAAGTTAATAATACTAATCCTCAACCAACAGAATCTGCACAATTTGTAACAAGTAGAACCGCAAATTTCGATTGGAAATTAACAGAATATGGATTTTTCAATTTAGGTTTTAGATACAATGTCTCCATTAATTCTACATTAAACCATTTAGTTGATCCGAGATTTGAAAGATTATCAGAAAATGAGATTTGGAATAGAATTTTCAAAAAAGACTTTTTTGGAACAGATTTAAATTATACTCAATCTACAGATTTAAGGACAAATTTAAGATTGCCACAATTCTTAAATAAATATCTTACTACATCTTTCGGATACTCTGCAAATTATGCTTGGCAATATCAACCATTAAATAAAGAATTAGGTAGAAGTGCATCGGTATCTAGTAGAATATCTTCAAATATGTCAATAAGATATAAGCTTTTAATGAGTGATATTTTTGGCGATCCAACAAAAACATCAAATGTAAATCAAAATGATACTTCAAAATCTGCAATTATAGCTTTAAGAAATTTTTCTACTGGTTTAGGTAGTTTACTATTTAGTTTATTATGTAATTATGATAATATCTCTGCAAATTATTCTTTATCAAATACATTTACAGCCACTGGTTTACTGGGTAAAGGGCACGGATTTGAAAACTTTTGGGGAATAAAGCAAAATCCTGTTAATGGACCATCAAGATCTTTTATGTTAGGTTTTAATTATGATTTAGGGAAAAGAGCACCCAATGGGGCTAATTTAACTGATAATTTTAGTCAAACTAATTCTTTAGATTTTAGAACTAATCGAATGCTTTTTGAAAATGTGAACTTAGAATTAAATTGGAGAACAAGCTGGGCATTTAATAAAGTAACAACATTCAAAACAAATTCCAATTCTGATGTTGCTATAACAAATATTTCAACTTCTGGAACTTTGCAAAGATCATTTTTAACCATACCACCCGTTGGACCATTTAAAATTTTCAAGAGTGGAATCGATTATGTTAGAGAAGAATACAAAGAAAGTAGCGACTCACGCGAAAGTTTACAAAATTTAAGTGAAGCATTTGTAAAAGGTTTTGAAAGTTTTCCAATTTTATCTAAATTTGGTTTAAAAGATATATCTAAATATTTACCACGAGCCAACTGGAGAATTTCGTGGAGTGGTTTAGAAAGGATATTCATTTTTAATTCTTTTGCACAAAGAGTATCATTAAATCACGCGTATAATTCAAGTTACAATGAAGCATGGAGAATAACTCCACAAGACTTTAAGGAAATATCATCACAAAAAGTAAACTATGGTTTCGCACCTTTGGCTGAGCTCGATATTACTTTCAATAAGCTCTGGAACGGTAACTTAAACGGAAGAGTTAGGTATAACACTAATACAAGCTATGATTTGTCTGTAAACTCAAGAAATATAACAGAATCAAATTCACGTGAAGTTGGTGTAACTTTGAGTTACAATAAATCTGGTTTCAATTTACCATTTTTAGGATTAAATTTAAGAAATGATCTCGATTTTAGCTTTTCTTTTTCAAGAGCAACAAATGAAGCAGTAGTTTATGATTTTGGACCAGGGAAAAAGAATTCGCCAGGTGTTCAGCAAGATGGTAGTATAAGAACTACATTAGAACCACGTGCAACTTATAAAGTTAGTACAATGGTTACAGTATCTATCTTTTATTCAAGAAGTAAAAATGAACCAAAAGGTTCCTCGAGAGTTCAACCTATTACAACAAATACAGCAGGTTTAGATATTCATATAGCAATACAATAAAAAGGAGATTGCAAAAAATGGAAGATATCAAAATAAAAAATGTGACTAAAGTTTTTGATGGTTATTTTAAAGCTGTTAATAATGTTTCGCTTGAAATTAAAGCTGGTGAACTTTTTAGTTTTCTTGGACCAAGTGGTTGCGGTAAAACTACATTGCTTAGAATGATTGCTGGTTTTGAAGTCCCAACAACAGGACAAATTTTAATTGGTAATGAGGATATTACTTTTTTACCACCATACCACAGACCTGTAAATACTGTTTTTCAGAACTATTCACTTTTCCCACATATGACAGTTTTTGACAATGTTGCTTTTGGATTGAAAATTAAAAAAATACCAAAAGATGAAATAAAAGATCGTGTAATAGAAATGTTGAAAATTGTTAAAATGGAAAGTGAAGTTAATAAATTCCCTAATCAATTAAGTGGTGGTCAGAAACAAAGAATTGCTATAGCTCGCGCACTTATTAATAAACCTAAAGTTCTTTTGTTGGATGAGCCTTTGGCAGCATTAGATTTGAAATTAAGACAACATATGTTGATAGAATTACAAAATATCCACGATGTTGTTGGTATTACATTTATATATGTTACACACGATCAAAGTGAAGCTATTTCTATTTCCGATAGACTTGCTGTTATGAATGAAGGTAAGATTTTGCAGGTTGGCTCTCCTGATGAAATTTACGAAAAACCAAAGACTATTTTTGCTGCTAACTTTATTGGCGATACAAATTTAATTGATGCAGAAGTTATTGCTAAATATGATGATTATATAGAGTTAAAATGTGATTCCGGAGACGGTAACCATTTTGTTATCGATAGCGCTGTTCCTTTCAATCCAGAAATTGGGCAAAAGTTAACTATTTCACTTAGGCCAGAAAAAATTGCTATATCCAGAACTCCACCCGAAATGCAAGATGACTTTAATCTTGTTGAAGGAATAGTTGAAGATATCTTATATTATGGTTCACATACACATTATATTGTAAGAGTAGGCAATTTAAGAATTAGAGTTTTTGATCAGCACAAACGAGTTTATGTTGACAAAACTGGTATAGATTGGGAAGAAAAAGTATTTCTATATTGGCATGATGAAGATACTCATTTAATTAATGAAGTTCGTGAAAGTTAACGAGGAGATACTATGGATAATACAAAAATAGTTTTACAACAAAAAAATAAGCTAAGCTGGATATTAGCTTTCCCTGCTCTTTTCTGGCTGTTATTTTTCTTTTTTATACCTTATTTGATAGTTCTTATTTATAGCTTTTTAACACCTACAATATACGATATCAAATTCGAATTTACACTACAAGCTTATAGAGAAATTTTTGAATGGAGATACATTAAATCATTTTTGATTTCATTGCGATTAGCTACTATTACAACAGTTTTATGTCTGCTATTAGGTTACCCAGTAGCATACTTTATAGCTCGTTCTTCAGATAAATTGAAAAATGCATTGTTATTTTTGATTATTATTCCATTCTGGACAAATTTTATTATAAGAATCTTTTCATGGAGAATTTTCTTAGCTCCTGAAGGTACATTAAATAATATTCTTATATCACTTGGAATAATATCAGAACCATTAATGATTTTAAGAACAGATTTAGCAGTAATTTTAGTAATGGTTTATGTTTATCTTCCTTATATGATATTACCGCTATATGCTGGAATAGAAAAAATAGATTTTACTTTAATTAATGCTGCGATGGATTTAGGTGCTAATAGATGGAAATCATTTTTAAAAGTTACATTACCTTTATCTAAAGAAGGTATTTATGCTGGTATAATTTTAGTATTTATTCCCTCGCTTGGAATGTATGTAGTGCCTCATTTGGTAGGTAGCCAGGAGTCTTTATATATTGGACAAATAATCGCATATAAAATAAAAGATATTCCAAGAAATTGGCCTTTAGCTTCAGCATTATCTTTTGTAATGTTATTATTTGTAACAATACTTATGGTTATAATTTACAAATTCCATAATAGAGCTTCAAAAATAAAGGTGGATTTAAATGAAAATATTCAGAAAAAAGAATTTTGACATAAACAAAAGGGGATTCGCCTCAAAGCTTACTTTTTTTACTTTTGTATTGGTATTTATGTATATCCCTTTGATAATACTTATTATTTATAGTTTTAATGATTCCAAATTTGTTTCTAATTGGCGTGGTTTTACATTAAAGTATTATGTTGATCTTTTTAATAATGAAGAAATTCTTGAAGCTTTTTATAATACAATGATTTTAGCGGTTCTTTCAACATTTATTTCTACAATTATGGGTCTTCTTTCTGCTTTAGCACTTGAAAATAAAAAATTTTCAGGTACAAAATTATTTTCAAGTATGATATATGTTCCATTAGTTATGCCCGATATACTAATGGGTGTCTCATTAGCACTGTTTTTTTACTTTTTAAAGATTCCTACAGGATTTATCACAGTTTTAATAGCACATATAACTTTTTGTATATCTTATACAACAATTGTAATACAATCTCGTTTAGAAGGATTTGATTATTCATTAGAAGAAGCTGCAATGGATTTGGGGGCAAACAGATGGCAAATTTTTGCAAAGATTAAATTGCCTATTATAATGCCTGGGGTTATTGCATCTGCCTTACTGGCATTTACATTATCAATAGATGATTTTATTATTACATTTTTTACAACTGGTAGAGGGTTTAATACTTTACCAATTTATGTAGAAGGAGCAATACGAAGGGGAACTATGACTACAATAAATGCTCTTTCAACAATAATGATAGGATTGACTATTTTAATTACTATTTCAGCTACAAGATTTAAGAAAATCCTACTAAATAATTAGATAATATTTTTTACAACTTATTGAAAATTATTATATTTGTAATTGAAAATAATTTATCTTTGTTTTTTTTTAATATTTATAGATGGGGTTCAATATGGGCTTAAAATTTATGACAGCTGAAGAAGCTGCTAGCTATGTACAAAATGGGGATATTTGTGCTTTTAGTGGATTTACTCCTGCAGGTGCTGCAAAAGTGGTTCCTAAGGCAATTGCACAAAAAGCAATAGCTGAACATGAAGCAGGAAGAGAATTTAAAATTGGTGTTATCACAGGTGCATCCACAGGTCCTTCTTTAGATGGAGAACTTGCTAAAGCTAAAGCTATTAAATTCAGGACACCTTACCAATCTAATGCTGATTTGAGAGCTCTTATCAATTCTGGCGAAGTAGATTATTTTGATATGCACCTTTCTTCTGTTGCAAATGCTATGAGAGCAGGCGTATTTGGTAAAATTAAATTTGCTATTATTGAAGCTTGTGATGTTACTCCTCAAGGGCAAATTACTCCAACATCTTCTGTAGGTATTTCTCCTACTGCTTGTAGTCAGGCTGATTATATTATTGTCGAATTAAATAAATTCCATCCTCAATGTCTAAGAGGTTTACATGATATCATGGAACCGCAAGATCCACCTCTTAGAAGTGAATTCCCAATTTACTATCCTAATGATAGAATTGGTTCTGATGTTATCAAGGTTGATCCGTCTAAAATATTGGGTGTTGTAGAAACTAATTTACCCGATGAAACATCCGGATTTGACACTGTTGATGAAGTAACCTCCAAAATTGGTGAAAATGTTGCTAATTTCTTATTAGATCAAATGAAAAAAGGAATTATTCCTCCTACATTTTTACCTTTACAATCTGGTGTTGGAAATATTGCTAATGCTGTATTATTTAGTTTAGGTAAAAACCCAGAAATTCCACAATTTACAATGTATACAGAAGTTATACAAGATGCTGTAATTTCTTTAATGAGAGAAGGTAGAGTTAAATTTGCAAGTGGATGTTCTTTAACTTTAAGTTTAGAAAAATTAAAAGAAGTTTATGAAAACTTAGATTTTTTCCGTCCAAAAATATTATTAAGATCACAAGAAATTTCTAATAATCCTGAAATTGCAAGAAGATTAGGCTTAATTTCTATAAATACAGCATTAGAAGCTGATATTTTTGGTAATGTGAACAGTACACATGTACTTGGGCAAAAAATGATGAATGGTATTGGCGGCTCTGGTGATTTTACAAGAAATGCTTATATTTCAATATTTACTTGTCCTTCTACTGCTAAGGGTGGAAAAATCTCTACTATTGTTCCTATGGTTTCACACCTTGATCATAATGAACACTCTGTTCAGATATTAATAACAGAGTGGGGAGTTGCTGATCTAAGGGCTAAATCACCTATACAAAAAGCTCATGAAATTATCAATAATTGTGTTCACCCAGATTATAGAGAACAATTAAGAGATTATTTGAAACTTAATACTAAAGCGCATACACCACACACACTTTCTGCTGCATTTGGTATGCACTTAAAATTTGAAAAAGAAGGTACTATGTTAGGAGTTAATTGGAATGATTATATTAGATAAAATGAGAAAAGCGGGCTTTCGGGCTCGCTTTTTTTATTAAAAGTTAAATGTTACACCTAAAATAAATTCTCGTCCTTTGTCTAAAATTCCTTTATCAGCCCATGCACTAACCGAATTTGCTGCATATCGTATTTCTTGATCAAATATATTGTGAATACTAAAATTTATTGAAAAATATAAATTATCATTATAAGTTAAATTTGAAGCTAAAAAGTTGACATTTGCAATCCAATAAGAAGGAACTGATTTCCCATATCTCCCTATCACTCCCAAATTTGGATTTGAAGGATCTTTTAAATTATTATCCCACTGAGCTTCCATTTTGTCAACATAATTTATCGAAAGATTAAAACTTAAGTTTTTATATGGCAATACATTTACTTTTATATATGATAACCAATGGGGTGAATATTCCAATTCAATATTTTCCATTTCTTTATTTGCATATTTTGAGTTTTGATATGTAATTGCTATATCAGTTTTTAAGAAATTTGTTATATCATATATTAAAATAAATTCACTTCCATATGTATTGATTTTGTTGCTATTATTGTAAAAAGATGTATAAGGTGGGTTCAAATTAATTGTTCTGGTAATAAGATTATCAAATTGATTTGAAAAAAGACTAATATTAATAGATAATTTTTTATTTATTAAACTGATATAATTTATTTCTTTTGTAGTGATTTTTTCGGGTTTTATATGTTTTTTAGTTATTATGTTATTCCTGTATTCCCATAATGATGGGAATCTTATAGCTTCTCCATACAAAAGTTTTAATGTATTATTATTTGATAATTTATAGAGTATTGCTGCTCTGCTAAGTAAATAAAACTTATTATCATTAATGTGTTGTGTGAATTTTTGATGACCTTGTGTGTATGCCCCTTTGTGTAAAATTATGTCAAATGGGAAAATTCTTTCTGTTCTTAAACCACCAACAAAGGATAAATTATCAGTTATATTATAAGTTAATTGTGAATATAGCGCTAATCTTCTGTATAGTGAATTATCTAAACCTCCGGCTCTGTTTATTAAATTGTAACTGGTTGGATTAAATGGGGCATCTGTTTTGTCACCTGCTACTTTAGTATATATATATTCAATGCCAGTTTGTAAATTTAATTTTGGTGTAATACTATAAAAAATATCTGTTGAAAAAGCAATATCATCAGAGTAATATTCCCCATAAGAATATATATCGTTATCGTACATAAAACCATTTGTATCTTTCGAAAAATAATTATCTGCCATATACAAGAAGAATGAGTTGTAAGAAATTTTACTCATAAATGATAAATTTTCACTAATGGTATTCTTGTAAGTTAAACTTGAATTTATATTTGTTAATCTGTTAATTGCAGGATGGTAGAATAGTGTTGAAAATGTTTGTCCGAAATTACTACGATTTATCAAAAGGTCTATTTGAAAATTTTCATTACTTAAACTAAGATTAGAAAAAAAACTTCTATTATCAAAATAATTTTTAGATTTTTTATCGGGATTAGTAATACCAAATTCTGGTGCTTTTTGTTCAAAATTTGTAACCATTTTATTAAAGGGTTTATCGATTCCATATACATCATTCAAACCAGAAGAAAAGCTAAATTTATAATCACCAAAATTATCAAAAATTGATACAGAAAGTCTATTTACTTTTGGGTAACCAGCGGTTATTTTTATAGATTTATTAGTAATAGGTGAATATTTTATATCATTCGTGATGATATTTATTACTCCAAAAAAAGAATTGGATCCATAAATAATAGACATTGGGCCACGAACAATTTCAATTCTATCGATAGTTTCAACAGGAATATTTAACGCATTAAAAGAAAAAGCATTATAGTGATTATTAGTAATCGGAACTCCATTAAGTAAAACCTTTATATTGGTATTCAACTGTGTTAAATAACCTCTTACACCTATAGATGGTCCTATATAGCCTTTGTAATCAATGTAATATAGACCAGGAATTTGGGAAAGTAATTCTTCTAATGATGTATAACCTGCTCTTTTAATATCTGTTCGATTTATAATTATGAAGCTTGCAGGAATTTCAGATATAATTTGGACTTTTTTGGAAGCTGTTGTAACCTCAAGATTTAATAAATCTTCTAATGAAAAATCGATTTTGTTTAATGTGTCATTTTGTAGTTTAAATAATTCAACTGAGAAAATACTTTTTGTAAGTACAAAAATTAGAAAAATTATATAGTAAAATTTTTTATCCATTTACAACCTAAAATATTAATTTCTTATACTAAACTAAAAAATTTTTTGCAAAAAAACAAATATATTTATAATCTAAGAATATTTCAGAAATTATAATTTATTTTTGTATATTTGTATACTAAAAAAAATAATGTATTATGATAAAGTTTGATATTTTAAATAAATCAAAAAATTCAAAAGCACGTGCTGGATTATTATATACTGATCATGGCATTATAGAAACACCAATTTTTATGCCAGTTGGTACTCAGGGTTCTGTTAAAGCTGTTAATCAAACTTTTCTTAAAGAAGATATCAAAGCCCAAATTATTTTAGGTAATACATATCATCTTTATTTGAGGCCGGGGACAGATATACTTTACAAAGCTGGAGGATTACATAAATTTATCAACTGGGATAGACCAATTCTTACAGATAGCGGTGGATATCAAGTTTTTTCTTTAGCAGAACTAAGAAAACTTAAAAAAGATGGTGTAGAGTTTAAGTCTCACATCGATGGGTCAAAGCATTTTTTTTCGCCTGCAAAAGTAATTGAAATAGAAAGATTTATCGGCTCTGATATTATGATGCCACTTGATGAGTGCACACCATATCCATGTGATTATGAATATGCCAAAAAATCTGTAAATTTAACATCTAAATGGGCAGTTCTCAACAAAGAAGCTTTTGAAAATACACAACCCCTTTATGGTCATAAACAATATTTGTGGGGAATAATTCAAGGTAGTGTTTATAAAGATTTAAGAGAAAAATCTGCAAAAGATTTGGTTAGTTTAGATTTTGATGGTTATTCAATTGGAGGGTTAGCTGTTGGGGAACCAGCTGAAGTTATGTATGATATTATAAATTTTACAGTAGATTTAATACCAGAGCATAAGCCTAGATATCTTATGGGAGTTGGGAAACCTGAAAATATTCTTGAGGCTATTGAACGAGGAATTGATATGTTTGATTGTGTTATGCCAACTCGTAATGCTCGAAATTCTCATATTTTTACATGGGAAGGTATTATTTCAATTAAAAATAATAGATACAAAGACGATTTTAAAACACTTTCTTCTTCTTGTGATTGTTATACTTGTAAAAATTATACACGGGCTTATTTAAGACATCTTTTTGTAGCAAAAGAATTGCTTGCATATGAGCTTTCATCAATTCACAATTTACATTTTTACTTAGATTTAGTTCGACAGGCAAGATCTCATATTATTAACGGAGATTTTGTTGAATGGAAAAATAAAGTTATTCAAAAAATTTCTAAAAAAATCTCAATGGAGGAGTAAATGTTAGCTAATATTATTTTAATGGCACCACAACCTGGTCAAAATCCTACTGGTCAATTGATTTCAACCTTAATTATGTTTGCTGCTATTTTTGGTATTTTCTATTTTATGATAATTAGACCACAACAGAAAAAAGCAAAAGAACTTCAGAATATGATTGATAGTGTGCAAAAAGGGGATAAAGTTATTTTGAGCAGTGGTATCCATGGAAAAATTTCTGCTGTTGAAGAAAAAGCTTTTATCGTTGAAATTGATACAAATGTAAAAATTAAAGTTGAAAAATCAGCAGTTATAGCAGTTATTAAAAATAAGGACTAATAATAAATGTTTTCTAAAATCGAAGAAGCTATTGAAGATATTAAAAACGGTAAGATTGTAATTGTTGTTGATGATGAAGATAGAGAAAACGAAGGCGATTTTATATTCGCTGCCGAAAGTGTAACACCCGAGAAAGTAAATTTTGTAGTCACCCATGGTAGAGGGCTTGTGTGTGTTGCTTTGCCACCAGAAAGAATTGAAAAATTAGATTTAGATATGATGGTCAATGACAATACTGCACTTCACGGTACGCAATTTACTGTAAGCGTTGATGCAATTGAGGGTACAACTACAGGAATTTCAGCTAGCGATAGAGCGATAACTATCAAAAAATTAGCAGATCCAAATTCTAAACCGGAAGATTTTGGTAGACCAGGGCATATTTTCCCGCTCAAAGCAGTAAAAGAAGGTGTTTTAAGACGAGCCGGCCACACAGAGGCTACTGTTGATTTGTGCAAATTAGCGGGCTTGCAACCTGTTGGTGTTTTGTGTGAAATTCTTAAAGAAGATGGCTCAATGGCAAGAGTGCCAGATTTGCTTGAAATTGCTAAACAATTTGACCTTAAAATCATAACTGTTGCTGATTTAATAAAATATCGCCTTCAGAAAGATAAAATTGTTATTCGTGAAGCAACTGCAAAACTCCCAACAGAATTTGGTGATTTTAATATAACCGCCTATAAAAATTGTGTTGACAACAAAGAGCATGTGGCTATTTGGAAAGGTAGTTGGCAAAAAGATGAATCAGTTTTAGTCCGTGTGCATAGCGAATGTTTAACCGGAGATATTTTCCATTCCCTTAGATGTGATTGCCAAAAGCAATTGCAAAAAGCACTGGAAATGATCGAAAAAGAAGGTAAAGGTGTTCTTGTATATATGAGGCAAGAGGGCCGCGGTATAGGACTTACTAATAAAATTAAAGCTTACCATTTACAAGAAAAAGGATACGATACCGTCGAGGCTAACGTAAAACTTGGTTTCCAACCCGATTTACGCGATTACGGCATTGGTGCACAAATTTTAGTTGATTTGGGTATCTCAAAAATTCGTTTGATGACAAATAATCCTAAAAAAATGATTAGCTTAAGTGGATACGGATTAGAAATTGTTGAAAGAGTTCCTATTATAATTGAGCCAAACCAATATAATTTGAAATATCTTGAGACTAAAAAGGAAAAATTTGGCCATTTCCTTGATGAAATAGACGAATAAACATTTATTGAGTAATATTTAGTTTTTTTAAGCAGGTTTGAAAATATTCAAGCCTGCTTTTTTTATCTTTAAAATGATAGGTAAAAGTAATTTAAATTAGTTTGATATAGTGAATTATTTATATTTGTATATTCAATTCAAAATAGGTAAATTTATTTGACAAAAATATTATAATTGTAATATAAATCATTATTGCGGGGGATGGGGATGAAAAGTGCAATTATTTTTCTAGTTTTAAGTTTTACTTTATTTTCAAAACCATATTATGGTGTTTGGATAAGACCAGCAGAAAAACCAGAGGAATTAATTAAACAAATTCAAAATATCAAAAAAGCTGGGTTTGATGCTATTTTTCTCGAAACTTTTTATCATGGTTATGTGATTACTCCTAATTCAGTTTTCCCGCACAGGTCATATTTAAATGGAATTGATTTATTGGAAATTGCTGCAAAAGAATGTAAAAAGCAAAAATTAGAATTGCATGTTTGGTTAGAAACATTTTACTGGCGTGTTGATACATCTCTTGCTAAAGGGTTTCCTTACTCTCCACTACTAAATGATTCATCTATTGCTGCAAGATTGAAATCTGGTGAGCTTACCGGTAAATCCGAATTTGCACATGATTTTGTAAATCCGTTACACCCAAAAGTGAGATGTTTGTTAAATACTTATGTTCAACAAATAATTTCAAGATACAAAATTGATGGAATTCATTTCGATTACATTAGATATCACGCTGGTAAAGAACACTCTGGCTATGATTCTCTTACACTTTTCACTTTTTATAATGATACAAAAATTGATGCAAAAAGTATCAAAGAAGATAGTGATGAATGGCGTGTTTGGTGCTTATGGCGGGAAAATGTAGTTACAAGTTTTCTTAAAGAAATAAGTGATACTATAAGAAAAGTTAATCCTAAAATTAAAATCTCTGCTGCAGTTTTTGGAGATTATTATAAAGCAAGATATATAAATAGCAAGCTTCAAGATTGGGGACCTGGTGTAAGTTTAAATACATCGATTTCTTAACACCTATGATTTATTCAAGTGATATTGAAACTATAAAAAATGATTATAAATTTATAAAAGATACCGCAAATAATTTACCTGTTTACGCTGGTATCGCATCTCCTAAAAAAACAGAGGATATTTATGGCTCGGCAAAACATCCATCTTTGGAAAAGCAAATTATAGAACTTAAAAAATTAAAAGTTGATGGAATTGTAATTTTTTGCTGGAATTGGATGGAAGAGTTTTACGATAAAAAAGAATTAATTAAAATTCGAAAAATTTTGAAATAGAAATGGAAATTAAATTTTTACAATTTAACAGGACATATTTACAATATTTACAAAGTTAATACAAGTAAATATAGGGTTTTGGTATTAATATTACTTCACATTTTTTCTATTATTTTATTGATTAGTAAACATCCAGGTGCAACCATATCGCCGTGGTCAAAACCTTGAAGTTCATATAAATAAGAATTTTCATTCCCATTAAACTTTAACATTTTTATGAAATATTGAGATTCTTCAAACCTTCCGAAAAGTTCCATTTCTTTATCGCCACAAATTAGATGTATTGGAGGATGTTTTCTATTTACATAATACATAGGGGCCAGAGAGTCAACAATAATCTGTCCTTCTGGGATGCCCTTAAATTTTCTGATTGTAAAATGTGTAATTGTTTGAGGGCTTAAAGGAATGAGCATCTTTAAATTTTGGGGAGTAAGATTATATCTGGATAAATAAGAGCTATCCATTCCAATCATTAATGTAATATATCCACCAGCTGAATGGCCTGAAAGTATAATTTTGTTTTTATTTCCGCCATATTTATTAATATTATCATGAATATATTTAACAGCAGCGGCAGCATCGTCCAATATTTCATTTATATTGGCGTTTGGATATAATCTGTATCCTACAGAGACAATACAATTTTTCCCGTTTAGCAATTCTTTTTCGTAATACTTTTCCCCACCAGTTAATCCACCGCCTTGGAACCAAATAATAGTTTGGAAATTTTTAATTAATTTTGGTAATGCTATATCCAAAACACATTTTTGCTCTTTGTATTGGCTATCGTAAAAACTTTTGTCTTTGTACTTTATGTTGTTTTTAAAGTAATATAAACTATCTAATTCTTTTGCGATTATGATATTATAGCAAAAAAATATAATTAATAAAAAATTAATTTTCATAATTAGTTTTTTTTTGTTATTATAAATATAAGAAAAAATATTGTTTTTCCAAACTAATTGCGAGGGTTATATGCTAAAACGGATATTTTTTACATTTGCTTTAATTACAAATTTTGTGCTGGCAAATATTTATTCATCTGGAATAAAAATTTCAGATGATACTGTAAGCCAATACAAAAACGCAAACAACACCTGGAGCGGAGATTTTACAAAAACCAAATTGAAAATATGGTTTATTCTTAACGAGTCTGGCTCTAATCAGGCTTTTGTAAAAGTATTTATAATGGATGGGGACGATACTATTGCAACAATTACTAAAAATCAATTAAATGCAGGTGAAAATTTTGTAGTTTGGGATGGCAAAGACAAGAATGGTAAATATGTTGCAACTAAATCTTATAAATTTATCATTCTTGCAAAAGATCCAGTAGGTCATAATGTTGTTGATAGTTTATGGGTAACAGGGGCAAATCGCAATGGACAATTAGATTTTGATGGTTTAACAACATTCCCTTACCGTGGCACAGCAGCATATCATAATCAAGATATTCCGCAATTTGGGAATATTTTAGTTGCAAGAGGGACTAATTCTGGTGTTAATGGTGCATGGAGATTAAGAGCTGATGGTGAATATTTAGATAAAATTATTCAAGTACCTTATCAGACTTCTCTTACAAATAGATATTTTGAACTTGGTATATTAAATAATAATGTGTTTTTATTCCCTGGACATTCTTATTCCTCAATAGGGAGAAATTATCAGCCAGATGGCACTTTAAAAGATACTTTTAACTTTAAATACAAGAATGCACGTGGTTTTTCAGTTATGGTTGATGGCGCAGATACTAATATTATCTTTGGGTGCATGGAAAATGCAAGATTTGGGTTATTAAAATTCAAATATCGTGGTACAGATACAGCACTTTTTATTGATATGAGACCACTTAATCCATCAGGTGGTGGATATATAATAGCTACGGCTATTGATGATGAAAATAATATTTATGTTGCATATGCTAAAACATCTGAAGCTAGAAAAAGATTAGCTAAATATGATAAAAATGGAAATTTAATCTGGAATAAAGCACTTGATACAGATTGGGGGCTTGCTGCTTCTGGTCTTACTTATCCTTTATTTAGCAGTTTAGCTTTATATTCTGGGAAAAATAAAAATAGTGCCAGTGATGATAAACTTTATGCTTATATATTTGGCGCTACAGGTGAAAGTGGTATTTATGAAATTAATTTAGATGGAAGTAGCATTACAAAGTTAATAACACCAAGTGGTTTTAGTAATTCTACGCAAGCACAAAAGTTAGGTGTTGATCCAGCTGGTAATATCATTTATTCCAATGGTTCAGCTCAAGAAAGAATTATTTTATTAACACCAGCGGATGGACCTAATGAATTTATAACACAAAACCCAGTTGGAACTGATATTATAGTTACAAAAGTTCCTGTGCAAGTTGATTTTCTGATAAACGAACCATTTAACTATCCAGCAGGAGATAAATTAACAGATCATGGCTATATTGCACATAGTGCTGCCGGACAAGGACCTATTCTTGTAGCAGATACAAATTTAATTTATCCAGGTAATATTTTACCAACCAGTGGAAATGCTATAAAAACAATTAGTCCTACTGGAAAAGAAGATGTTAGAAAGTTTTTTGTTGATAATAAAACTGTAAATTCTGGTAAATTATATGTTAGCTTTTTATTTAATGTTGAAACTTTTGCAGATGGTTTAGCCGATTATAATTTCCATTTATCTGATAATACAAATAATTCAACTACATTTAAGGGAAGATTTTTTGTTAAAAAAGATGCTACAACAAAGAAACTATCCTTTGCAATAAGTGAGTCACAAAAAAGTGATAATGTAAATTTTACTAATGCTGTGTATGATACAGCTACAACCTATTTAGCTTTGATGATGATAGACCTTGACAAACCATATAAACCAAATTATTTATGGATAAACCCTGATCTTTCTGAACATCCAGATACTAATCTTGCAGATTCTAAAATATTAGCTACATCCAATTATAACTGGAATTATGGTTCAATTTGTTTTAGACAGGGTAGTGCACAAGGCACAGTTCTTTTTGATGAAATTAAAGTTGGAACAGATTTTGAATTATTCAAAGTAGAAAAAGATACTACCACTCCACCACCTGCTGATATTGTATTAGATGAATTAAACGAAAACTTTGATGGACTTATTACACAAGATTTACCACAATACTGGAATGGTGAAAAAGTTAAAGTATTTTTAGATAATTACGGCAATAATAATTCCAAAGGTTATGCTGGTTGGGATATGGTTAATAAAACAACACACTGGATAGCTACACCAAGAGTTAAAAATCCAAAATTTGTTTCTTTTTATATAGCTGGTTTTAGTAATAGTGATGAATTTAAAGTATATTTCCAAAAATCAAGCGATAAAACGAACTGGATTAACATAGATTCAATTTTTGCGCCACCACTTGGTTTTCAATTTACAAATAAGGTTTATAATTTAACCGGAGATGATACATTATCTACTTTATATTTCAGATGGTATTGTCCAGATCCTGTTAAAAATGGTTTCTTTATTGATGATGTTGTAATAGGAGAACCACCTGTATCAAACGAAAATCCAAAAGTAAACTTGACTTATAATTTACAACAAAACTATCCAAACCCATTTAACCCAACAACTGTTATAAGATTTTCAATACCAAAAGAAGTAAAGGTTGAATTGAAAGTTTATAACATTTTAGGTCAGGAAGTTGCAACACTTGTAAATAATGTATTAAAAGCAGGTCATTACAATGTTGATTTTAATGCTTCTAATTTATCAAGTGGCGTCTATATTTGCAGAATTAATACAAAAGATTATACTAAATCTATTAAGATGCTACTGATAAAATAAAAATATAATAGAATTATAATAAAATCGGTCGTTGAGAAATATCGAGACGGCCGATTTTTTTTGCAACAGCTGATTTTTGAACAGTCATATAAAACTTTTATTTTTGACCTTATTTTCATACTTTTGCAATTATAATTATTAAATGAGGCATTTAATGAGTGAAATCATTGTATCTGTTCTTTATACTGCGGCACAAATTTTTTCGGATATCGGTTCATTGAGAATTGTAAATTTTTTTGGCTTTTCTATCGATGCTGGAACATTTATTTATCCTATCACTTATACATTGAGGGATTTAGTTCATAAAAAAGCTGGAAAAAAAGTTGCACAAACACTAATATTTGTTGTTGCAGGATTAAATCTTTTTATGGCATTTTTCTTTTGGTTTGTTTCAATTCTTCCGGCCGATATCGTAGTCGGTCCACAAAGAGAGTTTGGAGCTGTTTTATCACCTGTATGGCGAATTGTAATTGCATCTATAATATCAGAAGTAATAAGCGAGCTTGTGGATACGGAAATTTATCATTTTTGGGTTACTAAAGTTACAACTAAATATCAATGGTTAAGAGTATTGGTAAGCAATGCATTTAGTGTGCCGGTAGATAGTGTTATATTCTCTTTTTTAGCATTTCTTGGTTCTTTCCCTTTCGAAGTTGTAGTTTCAATAATACTTAGTAACATTATAATTAAATATGCTACAACGCTTATAAGTTTGCCCCTAATTTATACAGTAAATGAAAAAAATTTGAAAGAATAAAAAAAAATTGTAATTTTCAAGTAACAAAAAAACAACTTAGAGGTTACAATGAAAAAATTATTATTACTGCTAACAATTATTGGTATTATTATGGCGCAAAAAGTTGATAAAAACAATCCATTAATTAATGATTTTAAAACACCTTTCAATGTTCCCCCATTTGAAAAAATAAAAGTTGAACATTATGTCCCAGCATTTAAATATGCTATAAATGAACAGAAAAAAGTTATCAAAAAAATTGTTGATAATAAGGAAGAACCAACTTTTGAAAATACTATTCTTGCATTAGAAGAAAGCGGCGAAAGATTATCTATTATATCAAATATTTTTTACAATATCCTATCTGCAAATACAAATGATAATTTACAAAAAGCTGCTCAAGAAATTTCTCCAATGCTTTCAAGAGCATCTGATGAAATTTATTTAAATGATAAATTATTTGAAAAAGTAGAAAAAGTTTATCAAAACAGAGAAAAATTAGGAGCGGAAGAAAAAAGATTAACTGAAGTTTATTATGATGCGTTTATTAAAAGTGGTGCTAAGTTAACACTAGAACAAAAGGAAAGAATTAAAAAAATAAATGAAAAACTTTCTCTTTTGAATTTAAAATTTGGGGATAATTTACTTGCAGAAACTAACAACTTTATGCTTGTGATTGATAAAAAAGAAGATTTGGAAGGATTACCAGAAGGAGTTATCCAGGCTGCTGCTGAAACCGCTAAAAGAAAAGGGCATGATGGGAAATGGGTATTTACTCTTCACAATCCCTCAATAATGCCATTTTTGCAATATTCCAAAAATAGAGAATTAAGATATAAAATCTGGTATGCATGGTCTAACCGTGGCAATAACAATAATGAATACGATAACAAAGAAATTATCAAAGAAATGACAAATTTAAGATTAGAAAAAGCTAAAATGTTTGGTTATGATAATTGGGCCGATTATGTATTATCAGATGCGATGGCAAAAAATCATAAAGAAGTCTATAAATTACTTGATCAGCTCTGGCAACCTGCTTTAAATAAAGCTAAAGAAGAAGCAGCAGATTTCCAAAAAATGATAAACGATGAAGGCGGTAATTTTGATTTACAACCATGGGATTGGAGATTTTATGCAGAAAAAGTTCGTGCAGCTAAATATAATTTTGATGAAGAAGAAATGAAGCCTTATTTTGTTTTAGAAAATGTTAGAGATGGTATTTTTTATGTGATGAATAAATTGTATGGTGTATCTTTCAAAAAAATTGAAAAAATTCCAGTTTATCATAAAGATGTAACTGCGTATGAAGTGTTAGATGAAAAAGGTAATCATTTAGCAGTGCTTTATATGGATTTCTTCCCACGAGAAAGCAAACGTGGCGGTGCCTGGATGACAAATTACATTGAACAATATCATAAAAATGGAAAAGATATCAGACCTGTAATAGCAATTTGTGGTAACTTTACGAAACCAACAGCAGATAAACCTGCTTTATTAACTGCTGATGAAGTTGAAACTTTCTTCCATGAGTTTGGACATGCTATTCACGGAATTCTTTCAAACTGTAAATACAGAACAATTAGCGGAACAAATGTACCACGCGATTTTGTTGAATTACCATCACAGTTTCACGAAAACTGGGCTTTCCAACCTGAAGTTCTTAAAGTATATGCTAAACACTATAAAACAGGTGAAGTTATTCCGCAAGTGTTAGTCGATAAGATGAAAAATGCAGGCACATTTAACCAGGGATTTGCAACAGTGGAATATTTGGCTGCATCTTATCTTGATATGGCTTATCATACAGTTTCAACGTCTTTTGATAAAGATCCTAATGAATTTGAAAAAGAAACATTGGATAGAATTGGTTTGATTCCACAAATAATTTCAAGATACAAATCTACTTACTTTAATCATATTTGGGGCGGTGGTTACTCTGCTGGTTATTATAGTTACATTTGGAGCGAAGTATTGGATCAAGATGCATTTTCTGTATTTAAACAAAAAGGAATTTTTGATAAAAATACTGCTGAGGCATTCAAAACAAATATTTTGATGAGAGGTTATACCGAAGATCCTAAAGAATTATATATAAAATTCCGTGGGCAAGAGCCGGATATTAAACCATTACTAGAAAAGAGAGGATTAAATTAAATTTTCGAGTAAGATTTCCATATTTTACGATAGGAAATCAAAATAAAAATAATAAATTGACAAAATTTGAAAAATTAATATATCAATAAATTGTAGAATTGAATAAAAGGTCGTCTAATGTTCCAAAGTCAATGAGGAATTATTAAGACGACCTTTTTATATGGTAAACGGAAAAGGCAACGGTAAAATTAGGTTCTAAGGTTCAATCCATTTGCCGTCTTCTTTAATAATATTTATAAGTTCTTCAACGGCTACATTTTCGTTAACATTCTTTTTAACTGCTTCTTTGCCACGAAAGAGAGTGATTTTCCCAATTCCAGCGCCGACATATCCGTAATCGGCGTCAGCCATTTCGCCAAGGCCATTTACAATACATCCCATAACGGCAATTTTTACGCCTTTTAGGTGTTCTGTTTTACTACGAATTTTGGCAGTGACTTCCTGTAGATTAAATAAAGTTCTTCCGCAACTTGGGCAAGCAATATATTCTGTTTTGGTTATTCTTCGTCGTGTTGCTTGTAAGATTGAAAAAGTAACTGTTAAATTTTCTGCGATTGAGTGAGTTAAATTTTTTATCCATAATCCGTCACCAAAGCCATCGATAAAATGTATACCGCAATAGATTGAATAATTTACTGTGAATTCTTCAAAGTCGCTAAAGGAATTTGTGTATTTCATCACAACAGGATTTTTAATATTGTATTTTGAAATTTCAATAAATACTCTTCTCATTTCAAGATAGTTTTGCACTTCAAATATCAAAACGCAATTATTAAAATTATCGCTGTTTAATTTTGGTATGTTATCAAAATGAACTTGTAAAAAGTTAACTTTATTAGATTTTATTGTAGAGTTTTCAAATTCATTTAGGCTTGCGTAAAATGGGAAAAGATTATTATCTTTTAAGCTTTTCCATTCATCAAAAGGCAAAATAACTTTTAAATTTCCCGGTAATTCAACTGAAGAATTAAATTTATCAAGATAGACAAAATCTGTGGCTGTTGAAAGGATGTTAAATTTATCATCGGATTCGTTATAAATATAACCAAGTTGTTCTAGAGTTTTATAATCTATTGTTTTTGAGTGACTTAAATCGTAAATTACTTGAGGGGGATAAATTCCGCCAAATTGATGAACATTTTTAGTTTGATATTTATTGTATGAAATACTGTATTCAAAATCTCCAGCATCATAAGTTTCAAATTTTTTGTCAACGGGATAAAGTTTTGCAATTTTTTGTGCGACAGGAATTTCAAATTCTGGTTCTTCTGTTAATGATACTCTAATAGTATCTCCAATTCCATCTTCTAACAATGCACCAATGCCAATAGCGGATTTTACTCTTGCGTCAATTCCGTCTCCTGCTTCTGTTACACCTAAATGTAATGGATAATTCATATTTTCGGATTTCATTTTCATTATCAAAAGCCTGTAAGCTTCAATCATCACCTGTGGATTGCTTGCTTTCATCGATAAGACGATGTTATGATATCCTAAATCTTCGCAAATTCTAACAAATTCCATTGCGGATTCAACCATTCCTAAAGGAGTATCTCCGTATCTGTTCATAATTCTATCTGAAAGAGAGCCATGATTAGAACCGATACGCATTGCTGTTCCATATTCTTTGCATATTTTTACCAGAGGCGAAAAACTTTCGTAAATTTTTTCCAATTCTTCTTGATATTCCTGTTCAGTGTATTCAATTTGCTGAAATTTCTTTTTATCAACATAGTTGCCGGGATTGATTCTTACTTTTTCAACAATTCTTGCAGCGATTTCAGCAGCATTAGGTGTAAAATGGATATCTGCAACTAATGGAATGTTGTAGCCACGTTTTTTTAATTCTTGCTTGATATTAGCGAGATTTTCTGCATCTTTGATGCTTGGAGCTGTTATTCTAACAATTTCACAACCTGCGTTTACCAGTCTTATTGTCTGTTCGACTGTTGCAATTGTATCCATTGTGTTTGTTGTTGTCATTGATTGCAGGCGTATTGGATTATTTCCGCCTATTCCAATATCGCCAACTTTTACTTCTCGTGTTTTAAATCTATTGTATTGATGTAATTTATCATAAAATTTTATTCCTGGCTTGATATATTCCATATTTAGTTACCTTTAATTTTGTTGATAATTGTTTTTATAAATTCAAGTGATAGCGAGCTATCTTTCGCAGTTATGATATTTCCATTTATTATGATATTTTCTTCCGAATAATTGTTGTGTTGTAAAAGATGTTTGTTTTGTGAATAACAATTTAATTTTTTATTTATTAAAATTTGATAACTATCAAGTAAAACGGGAGCATTACAAATTGCGCCAATGATTTTGTTATTATAGTTAAAATTCATAACAATATTTTTTAAGAAATCATTCAACTTATATTCCAGAATTCCCGTGCCGCCTAATATTATCAGAGCAGTAAAGTTTGATGTATGAAGATTGTAAAATTTGATATCAGGAACTAATCTAATATTTTTATCGCTAATACAATAATTAGCAGTATCAGATATAATTGAGAATTTAATTTTTCTTGATATTAAAAAATTTTTGATGATATCTAATTCAATCTGGCTAAATTTTTCTTTTGCAACAAAAATAAGTAAATGATTGTTTTGCATTATTATTGGAAATAATTAATTTTGTGATTTACAAACAAAAATAATAAAAAAAAATAGGATATAAAAATGAAATTAAAAGTAATCGATAGTGGTTTCCAAGCAGGCAAATATAATATGGATTATGATATGCATTTGGTAGAAAATGTAACACCGGATGAATTTATACTAAGATTTTATCGCTGGCAACCGTATTGCATTTCTCTTGGAGCTAATCAAAAAGAGGAAGATATCAACACAAATAAATTATATTCTGATGGTTTTGAACTTGTAAGAAGACCAACTGGAGGGCGTGCTGTTTTTCATGCAGAAGAACTTACATATTCTTTTGTTTGTTATATCAACAATTACTCTCCTATGAGCCTTTACGCAAAAATTAATTCTGCTTTATTAGCTGGCCTTTCGTTATATGATAACCGATGCACAGGACTTGAGCTTGAACGCATTCAACCTGATTTAAATCAACATTATAAAACTCCGGAAGGAGTTGCTTGTTTTTCTACTCCTGCTAAAAGTGAAGTAAAATTTGGTGGTAAAAAAGTTATAGGAAGTGCACAGAAAAAAATCGGTGATAAGATACTCCAGCATGGATCTATACTTACCGGCGATTTTCATAAAAAAATTGTCGATTATTTGAATTTACCAGAGGTTAAAAAATTGCAAGTAGAGAAAATTATCCAAAGTCAAACTCTTACAATTAAAGATATTACAGGCGAAGAAGTAGATTTTGATAAGCTAAAAAAATCTATTATCGAAGGCTTCAAAAAAGAGTTTGCAATAAATGAATAATTTACTAGTTGAATTTATATTCAGTATTTTATTGAAATTTTCTACCATTATATATTAGTTCTTTAAAACTGGTTTTAAAGAACGCAAAAGGTATTTGTGTTTTGTTTAAAGAACTCAAAGGCCTTTGTGTTCTGTTTAAAGAACACAAAGGTGGTTTATGTTCTGTTTAAAGAACGCAAATTAAATAATATTTATTAAAGCAAAATTTATTAAAAAAAATTAGTTATTGAGTTCATTCTGGTTTATACATAATTAAGTATTGTTTTTTAAAGAATTGTTTTAAAAACACAAAAATTTATCATAATTTTTCAAAAAGCCAATTATTTATTGCTCTTTAATCCATAATTTAAAGTATAAATAACTTCTTCTTATTATAATGCATTTCGGATTGTATTATTCGTTTTATAAATTTATAGTATAGATATTACTCCTTACTATTTTAGAAAATTCAATAAAATCTATATTAAAGTTAGGATAAGATAATGGGAATTATGTTCTATTTAAAGAACACAATAAACTTAGTGTTCTTTAAAAAGCCAAATTAAGAACAAAAAAAATTGCAACATAATAAAAATTTATTATATTGTTTTGTGTTCTTAAAATGGTTATTTAAAGAACATAAAATATTGTTAGATAAATATGTGATAATATTGAATTATAACAATTAAAATATTATTATAACTTTATTGTAATTATATACGGTGCAATTATGAATGTAAAACCTTTTATCCCACATGATTTGAATAAAAGTAGATTGGCAACAATTATTCCCTATTATAATAGAAGCCAATAAATCTTTAGCAAGATACGATGCCTTTTTGCAAAATCTTATAAATCCTGAGTTATTAATAGCACCTTTATTAACGAGATAAGCAGTATATTCAAGTAGAATAGAAGGAACTCAGGTAACAGTTGAAGATATTATGCTGCATGAAGGTGGAGCTTATGTAAGGGAGAAACAGCTCGAATACAATGCTGATATTAATGAAACAGTAAATTAAAAAAAAAGCCTTATTGTATGGTGCTGAAATGGTAACCATTAGAGAATTATCATTAACACTTATAAAAGAATTACAAAGAATGCTGTTAAGCGATGTAAGAGGAAGTAAAGTTTTAGTAGGAGAATTCAGAAAAAGGTAGGTGTGGATTGGAAATGCTGGAACACCTATTGAAAAAGCAAGATTTATTCCACCTGATTCAGTTATTGTTCGTGAACATCTTGAAAAATTTGAAAAGTTCATAAAAGCAGAATATAAAGATACTCTTGTGCAACTTGCTATTATGCACGCACAATTTGAAATTATACATCCATTTGAAGACGATAACGGTAGAGTTGGAAGATTGCTAATTCCATTATTTTTGAAGTGGAAAAAAATCTTACATTCGCCAAGCTTTTATCTAAGTGAGTATCTTGAAGAAAATCGTTCAGAATATTATGATAAGTTGTTAGCTGTTTCTGCAAAAAATGATTGGAATGGCTGGATTAAATATATGCTGTAAGCCATAATTATGCAAGCTAGCACTAATACTTATAAAGCTAAACAAATTATCGAACTTTATAATAGATCCAAAACGGAATTTTGGGAAATTACAAGATCCCAATATGCTGTTCCTATACTTGATGCATTTTTAAAAAGCCTGTAATGAAAGGACCAGAGCTCTTTGAGAGTATAAAAAATTACATCAAAAGGGAATTTTTCATCTATTATTAAAAATCTTGTTGATAATAAAATAATTACAATTGTTGAAAAGGGGAAAGGTAGATTTCCTACTATTTACAGATATGATAAACTTTATAATTTAGTTTCATCTCTTTAATAAAGCCTTGTGGGAAGTTATTATTAGTTTTACTATAAAATAACTTAGCAAAACTTCCCACAGGTGCATTTTGATATTTTGTAATATGATAATTTTAAATAATTTTTTAAGTGAAAAATTTAATTATAAATTTCTTATCATTTTATTTTTTTATCATTGAATCTTTGCAAATTATTGTCAAGTAGGGTAAAAAATGTTCTTTAAAGTTGAGTTTAAAGAATATAACCTAGTTTATGTTCTTTTTAAAGAACACAAATTCAATAATGTTCTTTAAAACACGATTTAAAGAACAAAATAGGCTTTTAAGTTAATTAAAAGAACTCAAAATCAAAGTTTAGTTTATGTTCTTTTTAAAGAACACAAAGGCAGCTTATGTTCTCTTTAAAGAACGCAAATTATTTAGCGTTCTTTAAATCTCGATTTAAAGAACAAAATAAAGTATTATGTTCTATTTGAGGAACACAAATTACATAGTGTTCCTTGAAAAACGATTATTAGAACATTATAAGTTATTTTGAGTAATTATTAATTGGTTGCAAATAGTGATTAATAAATATAAAAAATTACGATATTTTATCATTCATTATTTTATAAGAGAATTTAATTAAATACAATATTCTTAAAGCTGCTTTTTGGCTAAGTCTTTAAAAATTAGTATATTTAAATGCTAAATTGGAGTTAATATGAATATATTAGTTATAGGAGAAGGCGGAAGAGAACACGCTATAATTAAAACAATCAAAAAATCAAAAAAATGTGAAAAATTATTTGCTCTACCGGGAAATGCTGGAATATCATCAGATGCTGAGTGTGTAAATATTAACACTAATGATTTTGAAAAAATATTAGAATTTGTCAAAAACAATAATATTAACTTAGTAGTTGTTGGACCAGAAGTTCCGCTCGCAAATGGTATAACAGATTATTTAAATAATCATAATGTTAGAGTATTTGGTCCTGTACAAAAAGCAGCAGAAATAGAAGCAAGCAAAGTATTTGCTAAAAATTTGATGAAAAAGTATAACATTCCAACAGCTACATTTGAAGTATTTGAAAATTATGATGAGGCAATAAATTATATCAAAAATAATAATAAATATCCTGTTGTAATAAAAGCGGATGGTCTTGCAGCTGGAAAAGGAGTTTTAATTCCTAAAAATTACGATGAGGCAGAAAGTGCACTAAAAGAAATTATGCTAGATAAAACTTTTGGAGATGCAGGAAATAGAGTTGTGATTGAAAAATTTCTCAAAGGGATTGAAATGTCTATACTTGCCTTTACTGATGGTAAAACGGTTGTTCCTATGGTTTCCGCTAAAGATTATAAAAAGGTTGGCGAAGGCGATACCGGATTAAATACTGGCGGTATGGGCGCAATTTCTCCTAATCCTATTTATACCGATGAAGTGGCAGATTATTGTTATAAAAATATATTTCTCCCTACAATTGAGGCGCTTACAAAAGAAAATAGAAAATTCAAAGGTGTTTTATATTTTGGAATGATTAAAACAGATGACGGTATTTATGTGATAGAATATAATTGTAGATTTGGTGATCCAGAAACGCAGGTAATCTTACCAAGATTAAAAACAGATATAGTTGATATCTTTGAAGCCGTTATTGATGAAAGATTAAATGAAATAAAAATCGAGTGGTTGGATGATGTAGCGATGACAATTGTTTTAGCATCGGGTGGATATCCTAAAGAGTATAAAAAAGGTTATGAAATTAAAAATCTTGATAAAATTGAAAAAGATATTATTGTATTTCACGCAGGGACGAAAATTAAAGATGGGAAAATTGTTACCAATGGTGGTAGAGTTCTTAATGTTACATACTTAGGAAAATCATTTGATGAAGTAAAGGGGAAAATACTAAAAGCTTGTCAAGTAATTGATTTTGAAAATAAATATTTTAGAAAAGATATTGGAATATAAAAATATGTATGATACACAATTAAAAGAATTGCAAGAATTAAAAGAAAAAGTTGGTAGTTTGTACAATTATTTAAAAATTGAAGAAAAAGAAATAAAATTTGCAAATCTTGAAGAGATATCTCATAAACCTGATTTTTGGGATGACCAACAAAATGCACAGAAAATCTTAAAAGAAATGAATTCTGTAAAATGGTGGATAGATGAATATAGAAATTTAAACAAAAAAATTGAAGATACGCAAGCACTTATAGAATTAGCTAGTGCCGAAGAAGATACATCATTAGAAGAAGAGATAAATAGTGAAATAATATCATTAAAAAATAAAATCGATGATATTGAATTTAAAAATATGTTGAGTGATGAAAATGACAAACTAAATTGTATTCTAACAATACACTCAGGCGCTGGTGGAACAGAGGCACAAGATTGGGCAGAAATGTTATTAAGAATGTATCTTCGTTTTGGTGAACAGAATGGTTTTAAAATGTCTGTAGTAGATATCCTTGATGGTGATGGTGCAGGAATTAAAAGTGCAACTGTTGAAGTTGAAGGAGAATATAGTTATGGATATTTAAAAGCAGAAAATGGAGTTCATCGTTTAGTTAGAATTTCTCCATTTGATGTCAATAAAAGAAGACATACATCTTTTGCATCTGTATCTGTTATTCCGGAAATAGAGGACGATATTAATATTGAGATAAATCCTGCAGATTTAAGGATTGATACATATAGATCCGGTGGTAAAGGCGGGCAGAACGTCAATAAAGTTGAAACTGCTGTGAGAATAACTCACATTCCAACAGGTGTGGTTGCTGCATGTCAAGTAGAAAGATCTCAATTGCAAAATAAAGAAAGAGCAATGAAAATGCTTAAAGCTAAGCTTTATCAATTAGAACTAGAGAAAAAAATGGAAGAGAAGCAGCAGCTTGAAAGCAGTAAATTAAAAATTGAGTGGGGTAGTCAGATAAGATCCTATGTAATGCATCCTTATAATTTGGTAAAAGATCATCGAACTAATGCAGAAACATCAAATGTTGAAGCGGTTATGGATGGTGATATTTTAATGTTTATTAAAGAATATTTAATGTTAAATTCACAAAAATAAGTGAAACTTTTATGGAAAATCAAAATCAAATCAATGATGATATGCTTCTTGTTGAGAAAGCTAAAAGTGGAGATCAACAGGCATTAACTGAATTAGTTAAAAAGTATCAAGATACTATCTATAATTTTGCATTTAAAATGTGCAGGAATAAAGAGCGTGCTGAAAATGCAATGCAAGATACTTTTTATAATATGTTAAAATCACTTCATCAGTTTGATGGAAAATCTAAATTTTCCACATGGTTATATAAAATTGTAGCCAATAATTGTTTTATGCAACACAGAGTTGAAAATAAGCATAAAATAGATGACATAGATGATCAAGAAGAAATTTTTGAAAATATCGCACACTATGATGTGATGATGTTTCCTGATGTTAATGCAGAAAATGAAGAATTAAAAAGAATATTAGATGAAGCTATAAAAAAATTACCAGAAGATTATAGAATAGTTTTTGTGTTGAGAGATTTGCAAGGACTTTCAGTTGAGGAGACAGCAGAAATTACAAAGTTATCTATTCCAACTGTTAAAACTCGATTACATCGTGCTAGAAGGTTTTTGCAAAAAGAATTAACAAAAGCGCTGGAGTTAAAATGAAAAGTCAATGTTCTAAAATTCGCGAAATGATATGTGATGAATATGATTTTAATGACAGTTCTCAAAATAGATTACAAGAAATTGAAGAGCATTTGAAAATTTGTGAGGATTGCAGAAATTATGTAGAAAATTTGAGAAAAGTTGTTGTCTATTATCAAAAATATGAAATTCATGTTGATGAAGAATGTAGCATTAGGATATTGAAAAAATTAGGATTATATAAAGGATAATAAAATGAGTGACGTTCACTATTACAAAACAGTAGTAAAATGGGAAAAAGACCGAATAGGCATTTTAAGTGCTCCCGAATTAGAAAGTTTTAGGGTTGCAACTCCGCCAGAATTTCCAAAAGGCGTACCAGGGATATGGTCTCCTGAACATTTATTTGTTTCATCTGTTAATGTTTGTTATATGACAACTTTTTTGGCAATTGCAGAAAATTCTAAATTAAATTTTGATTCATTTGAGTGTGAAGCGGTTGGTAAATTAGAAAAAGTAGATGGAAAATTTATGATATCTGAAATTGAACTTTATCCAAAACTAAAAATTTCAAATGAAGATCAGAAAGAAAGAGCCGAAAGGATATTGCAAAAATCCGAAGAATATTGTTTGATTTCAAATTCAATTAAAACAAAAGTATCTTTAAAACCGGAGATTGTTGTTTAAATAAATTGGAGGTACTTATGCCTATATATGAATATAGATGTAGTAAATGTAATACAAAATTTGAAATATTTTTAAAATCTATAAATGAAGAAGTAAAGCCTATCTGCCCAAATTGCAATTCTGAAGAGGTATCAAAATTATTATCAAAAGTTAACTCTAAAGTTTCTGGTGTAGGTGTTTATGCAAAAGAGTATGTAGATAGTTCTTATAGTTGTGATAGCGGTAGTTGTTGTAGCGGTGGTAGTTGTGGTTGCGGTAATTGATATAATCATTTGTTATAAAAAATGATAAAAATTTGAATAATAAAATATTAAAAAACGATCGTCTAAATGGAAAAATAGTTAAAATTTCCAGACGATCGTTTTTTTTATCTATGAGAATAATTAATTAACTTTATAAAAAAACGATGTTTTTTATATAAAATTTAATTGTGAATTTTATATAAATATTCATATATTTAAATTTTATATTTCTTAAGGTGTGATAATGAGAATTTTTATTATTGGTGCTACCGGGCTAATCGGACGACATTTAGTTGAAAATTTAAAAGAAAAGCATCAAATATTTGTAGTTACAAGAGATACTAACAAGGCAAAAGAAATATTTGGGGAATCGATATCAGTAATTCATTGGGATTATAAAAGTTTATGTCCGACATTTACTAGTAGTTTAGCATTTGCTGATGGAATTATTAATTTGGCAGGTGCAAATATTGGAAAAAGGTGGACAAAACATTATAAAAAAGTAATTCTTGAAAGCAGAGCAGAAACAACAAAATACCTTGTAGAAAATATGCTTAATAGTGGTAAGAAATTTGAATTTTTTATAAACACGTCTGCAGTTGGATATTATGGGTCAAGTTTATCCGATAAAATTTATGATGAAAATAGTATGCCAGGTGATGATTTCCTTGCAAAAGTTTGTATAGAGTGGGAAAACTATGCAAATATGGCAAAAGAAATTACAAATAAATTCGTTATTACCAGATTTGGAGTAGTTTTTGCAAAAAAAGGTAGTGCTTTACAAAAAATGTTACTACCTTTCAAATTATTTATGGGAGGCGAAATAGCTACAGGTAAACAATGGCTTTCATGGATACATATAGATGATTTATTAAATATTTTTGATTTAATCATTGATACAGGCAAATTAAATAGTGTTGTAAATTTAGTTTCTCCAAATCCAGTTCAGAATAATGAGTTTACAAGTATAGTTTCAAAAGTACTAAATAGGCCATCCTTTATAAGAATGCCGGAATTTGCATTAAAGCTCCTTTTGGGAGATGGTGCAATGATTCTGACAAAAGGACAGAGAGTATATCCAAAATGTCTTACCGAAATTAACTATGAGTATAAGTATAGCGATATTTCGCAAGTTATTAAATCTGTAAGTTAAATTAATATTAAAATTAGGTAAAATCTTGACTTATTGAGTTTTTATTATTATTTTAGCACTCGCAAATTAAGAGTGCTAATAAAAAACACAAAGTTTATTAACAAACAAAATATATGGAGGTTAACAATGGCTGAATTAAAAATCAGACCCCTCGGTGATCGTGTTATTGTAGAACCAAAAGAAGCAGAAGAAAAAACAGCTTCTGGTATCATTCTTCCTGATACTGCAAAAGAAAAACCTGTTGAAGGAACAGTAGTAGCTGTATCACAAGGAAAAAGAAATGATAAAGGCGAATTAATACCATTAGAAGTAAAAGTTGGTGATAGAGTACTTTATGGTAAATACGCTGGTAACGAAATTAAAATTGATGGCAAAGAATATTTGATTATGAGAGAATCAGATATCTATGCAATTTTATAATTAATGGTAAACAAATATAGGAGATATAAAAATGGCTAGCAAACTAATAGTATATGATGCAGAAGCAAGAGCTGCATTAAAAAGAGGTGTAGATAAATTAGCAAATGCTGTTAAAGTTACATTAGGTCCTAAAGGTAGAAATGTTATATTAGAAAAGAAATTTGGTGCCCCAACTGTTACAAAGGATGGTGTATCCGTTGCTAAAGAAATTGAATTAGAAGATCCAGTTGAAAACATGGGCGCCCAAATGGTTAAAGAAGTTGCGTCTAAAACATCTGATATTGCTGGTGACGGTACAACAACTGCTACAGTTTTGGCTCAAGCAATTTATTCTGAAGGGTTAAAAAATGTTACAGCTGGTGCTAATCCAATGGATTTAAAAAGAGGTATTGATTTAGCAGTTCAAACAGTTGTTGCTGAATTGAAAAAAATGAGCAAAGAAATTGATGGCACTAGTGATATTGCGAAAGTTGGTACTATTTCTGCTAATAATGATAAATTTATCGGTGAATTATTAGCTCAAGCAATGGATAAAGTTGGTAAAGATGGCGTTATTACAATTGAAGATAGCAAAACAGCTGATACAGTTTTAGATGTTGTTGAAGGTATGCAATTTGATAGAGGTTATATCTCTCCATATTTTGTTACTGAAGCTGAAAGCATGGAAGCTGTACTAGAAGATGCTTACATCTTAATCCATGATAAGAAAATCTCAGCAATGAAAGATTTATTACCAGTTCTTGAAAAAGTTGCTCAACAAAATAGACCTTTACTTATCATTGCTGAAGATGTTGAAGGTGAAGCACTTGCTACTTTAGTTGTTAATAAATTAAGAGGAGTTTTGAAAGTTTGTGCTGTAAAAGCTCCAGGATTTGGTGATAGAAGAAAAGCAATGTTAGAAGATATTGCAATTTTAACAGGCGGTACAGTAATTTCTGAAGAACAAGGTTATAAATTAGAAAATGCTACAATATCTTATTTAGGTAAAGCTAAAACTATTAGAGTAGATAAAGATAATACTACTATAGTAGAAGGTGCAGGTTCTCAAGAAGATATCAAGAAGAGAATTAATGAAATAAAAGCTCAAATTGAAAAAACAACATCTGATTATGATAGAGAAAAATTACAAGAAAGATTAGCTAAATTAAGTGGTGGTGTTGCAGTTATTAAAGTTGGTGCTTCTACAGAAGTAGAATTAAAAGAAAAGAAAGCTAGAGTAGAAGATGCATTACATGCAACAAGAGCTGCAGTTGAAGAAGGTATTGTTCCTGGTGGTGGTGTTGCATTATTAAGAGCTCAAGCAGCTTTAGAAGACTTAAAAGGTGAAAATCCTGATCAAAATACAGGTATAAAAATTGTTTATAAAGCTTTAGAAGCTCCATTAAAACAAATTGCAGTTAACGCAGGTTTAGATGGTGCTGTAGTAGTAAATAAAGTTAAAGAAGGAAAAGATGATTTTGGTTTCAATGCTGCAACAGAAGTATATGAACCAATGTACAAAGCTGGAATTATTGATCCTACAAAAGTTACTCGTGTAGCTATTGAAAATGCTGCATCAGTTGCTAGTATGTTAATTACTACAGAAGCAGTTGTATTTGAGAAAAAAGAGAAAGAAGAAAAAGCACCAGCTATGCCAGGCGGTATGGGTGGCATGGATATGGGATACTAAAATAATGTTAAATTACAGAAAAGCGGGTTATCGAAAGATAGCCCGCTTTTTTTTTCAACTTTAATTTTGCGGATTAATTATATTTCGTGAATGTAATTAAAAGTAATTTGAAAATTCAATTATTTATAATATTTTAGTGATTGTATTTTATTAGGTTTTAACTACATCTATTTTTTGTAGAAAAATATGTTATGAGATTTAAATATGATGTTATAATTTAGAATTATTTTATTGTTGTTTTATCCGAGGTTACAATTGAAAAATATCTTACTATTAATGTTGATAGCATCTATTAGTTTTGCTAAACCTTTTATAAGTCAAAGGCTTAAATATTATCTGGATAGATATAATTCAGATGAAATAATTTCCACAATTGTATATTTTCACGACCAGGTTGATTTAGATGAACTTGAAGAATTTTTCAAACAAAATAATGTTAATGCAGCACAAAGAGCGTATCTAACAATAACTAAATTACAGGAAAAATCAAAACAATATAATTATTTTGAAGAGGCATTTATAAAACAAATAGTGATAGAGAATAGCGAGTATTTTAATATTCAAAAATTCTGGATATTTAATGGATATCAAATTGAAACAAAAAAGAAAAATATTGAAAAATTACTTAATTTTAATGAAATAGCATATATAGATTTAGATGCACCAATATTTAGGGATGATCCAGATGTTGGTAGTAAAGTAGCTGAAGGTTATTCGATATCTGTAGCAATAGATAATTTGAAAGTTGTCAAAGCACATAAACTATGGCAAAAAGGAATAACAGGCAAAGGTAGATTAGTATTAGGGCTAGATAGCGGTGTAGATGGAAATCATCCTGCATTAAATTACAAATGGAGAGGTAAAACAGTACCTTTAAATCAGGCGTGGTTTGATCCAAATAATTCAAATTTTCCATCTGATTGTGAAGAACATGGAACTCATACTATGGGGACAATGGTAGGCTTAGGAAAAATGACAGGAGATACAGTTGGTGTTGCTATAGATGCTGAGTGGATAGCTGCAAAAGTAACGTGTAATGACGGAATAATTACTAGCACAATTCTCTCAGCTTTTCAATGGGCTATGGATCCTGATAATAATCCAAATACTACAAGTGATATGCCCGATGCTATAAATTGCAGCTGGTATGACCCGGATGTTAGTGATGAATGTAACGGAGTTTATGTGCAAACATTAACTGCGTTAGAAACTGTTGGAATTGCTGTTGTGTTTTCAGCAGGAAATTCTGGGCCTTATGCTTCAACAATAACTAAACCTAAAAATATAAATAAAACAGTTGTTAATTCATTTTGTGTTGGTGCTATAAATCATACATATTACATACAAGGTAATAATAATCCAATAGTAAGTTTTTCTAGTAGAGGTCCTTCTAAATGTGGGGGCACTGGTTCATTGTTGATAAAACCAGAGGTAGCTGCTCCCGGAGTTAATATAAAATCTACTGTACCAGGTGGTGGATATGCTCAAACAAATTGGAATGGAACCTCTATGGCTTCTCCACATGTTGCAGGAGCAGTTGCGTTGTTAAAAGAAGCCTATCCAGATTTGCCAGGTTATATCATTAAAGAAGCTTTATATCACACTGCAATTGATTTAGGGCAAGTTGGTGAAGATAATGACTATGGTAAAGGATTGATTGATATTGAAGCAGCTTATAACTATCTTGAGCAATATAATGACAAAATCCCGCCCGAGAAGGTTACTATACTAAGTGTTGTAGATACTTTTTCAAATGGTGCTAAAATACAATGGAAAACTCCAAAAGATAATAAAGGAGTAACAAATTTCGATATTAGAATTTCAGAAAATCCTATCGATACATTAAATTTCCATTTGGCTCAAAAAATTCAGTATATAGGCGAACCTGATACAGTAAAATTAAATACTTTGACAATAAAAAACTTAATGTCTAAAACAAAGTATTATGTTGCTATTAAAGCAATGGATAACGTAAAAAATTATTCAAAAATTTCTGATAATTTGATGTTTACTACTTTGGATAAACCAATATTGTATATAGATAAAGATACTATGTATTTGAGTGCAGCAGGGAATTTTGAAAAGATAAAAGATTCGTTGTTAATAAAAAATAATCAAACAACAAAATCAACATTAGAATTCAAAATAAATATTAAGAATAAATCAGTTGAATATGATAATATTATGGCTAAATTGGTACCAAATCAATCAGTTCTTGAAAGAGGTAGTGCAATTTATGGTGCCGGTGGGTCAGATAAATATGGCTACATCTGGATTGATAATGATTTTTCTAAAAATGTAAAATTTGTATGGAATGATATCAAGAATGATGGTGACAAAATAGATTTTTGGGATGGTTATAGTAATGTTTTAGGTAATCAAAATGAAGGTTTTTATGGACCTATTGATTTAGGTTTTAATTTTAATTTTTATAATAGTTTGAGAAATCAAATTTATGTTAGTACTAATGGAATAATTGCTTTTTCTCCTTTCGATGAAGGTTATGGAAAAAATTTAACAATCCCAAATAAAACTTTACCTAACGGAATAATAGCTCCATTATGGGATGAATTAGATGGTAAAGATTCTGGAGCTGTATATTATAAAGTTGAGAACGATAAATGCATTATTCAATTTGAAAATTGGAATAGATATTCAATTACAAATAAAGGTACTTATACATTTCAGGTTGTATTAAATAAAGATAACACAATCAATTTATATTATAAGAAAATTGATGGAGTAAGTAATGACTGTACTATTGGAATTGAAAATTTTGATGGAACAGATGGTTTACAAATTGTATATAATGCACCTTATTTAAAAGATAGTTTGGCGGTAGTAATAAGAAAAATTCCTGTTTGGTATAAGGCTGATACACTTTCTGCGATTTTATACAACGGTAATTCTGTTTACTATTATGTTGAAATTGATGATACCACATTAGATTATGGCCGTTATATTGCTGATGTTATAATTCAATCAAATGATGATAATAATAAGCTTAAAGTAATACCTTTAATTTTTAAGTTCAATAAGCAGCCATTAGGGAATGAAAAACAAATTATAAAGAATTTTGCACTATATCAAAATTTCCCAAATCCTTTTAATCCAGGTACAAATATTAAATTTGATATCGCAAGGAAGTCACATGTTGTAATTAATATATATGATGTTTTAGGAAGAAAAGTTAAAGAAATTGTTAATGGCTATTTTAACGAAGGTAAATATTCAATATATTTTGATGCATCCGATATGCCGACAGGAATATATTTTTATGAACTTTCAGCTGATAATTTCAAGGCAACAAAGAAGATGATGTTGTTAAAATAGGATATAATAAAAGCTGCCGTTAGGCAGCTTTTATTATATTATAGTTTTTCAATACAAATTGCAATTCCCATTCCGCCACCAATACAAAGCGTAGCAAGACCTTTTTTAACATTTCTTTTTTGCATTTCATACATTAAAGTAACAAGAATTCTTGTTCCGCTTGCCCCGATGGGATGTCCAAGTGCAATAGCGCCCCCGTTTACATTTGTAATTTCTTGATTTAATCCAAGTTCTTTTATAACAGCAAGTGATTGTGCAGCGAATGCTTCGTTAGCTTCAATAAGTTCAACATCTTCTAATTTCCAGTTTGCTTTTCTTAGGGCTAATCTAACTGCTTCAACAGGACCAATTCCCATAATAGAAGGATCTGTTCCGTGATATCCATAGGAAACAATTCTAAATTTAGGAGTAAGTGAATATTTTTTAATAGCTTCTTCATCTGCAATAACAACAGCAGCAGCACCATCATTTATACCGGATGAATTACCAGCGGTAACTTTTCCATCCTTTTTGAAAGCTGGTGGTAATTTGGATAATGTTTCAACTGTTGTTCCAAAGCGTGGATATTCATCTTGTGCAAAGATAATTGGATCTTTTTTCTTTTGTGGAATTTCAACAGGTACAATTTCATCTATAAATTTACCAGATTTGATAGCAGCTTCAGCTTTTTGTTGAGATTTAGCTGAGAATTCGTCTAATTCTTCTCTTGATAATTGATATTTATCAACTAAATTTTCAGCTGTTATTCCCATGTGATAATTATTGAAAATATCTGTAAGCCCATCGAAAACCATACCGTCAACAACTTCTTGATTTCCCATCTTGGCGCCCCAACGCAGAGATTTTAAGTAGTAGGGAGCATTTGACATACTTTCCGTTCCGCCTGCAATAATTAAATTCGCATCATTTGATTTGATAATTTGTGTAGCGGTAACAATAGATCTAATTCCAGAGCCGCAAACCATATTAACTGTCATGGCTGTTTTTTCAACTGGTATACCACTTTTTACAGCGATTTGTCTTGCAACATTTTGTCCAATTCCAGCTTGTAAAACACAGCCAAAAACAACTTCGTCTATAGCATCTGTTGCTAAATTATTTCTTTGTAAAAGTGATTTTGTTACAACTTCGCCAAGATCAACAGCACTTTTACTTGCTAAAGTACCATTAAAAGAGCCGATGGCAGTTCTTATACCATCAACAATATAAACTTCTTTCATTTTAAGCCTCATTATTTGATTAGAGATTGTTTTTGTATTTTTTCGTATAATTTTTTGGCAATAAATTCGCCAACATTTTCTGCATATGTGCCACGTCCAAAACCGGCATCAAAACCTAATTCGAGAGCTAATTTATTGGAAATTCGTGGCCCTCCAACTACCAGGATAAATCTATCTCTTAAGTTTTCGGCTTCAATTAGTTCGATAAAATTTGTTAAATTATGAATATGTACATCTTTTTGAGTTACAACTTGAGAAATGATAATAGCATCAGCATTTTTTTCTTTAGCAAATTCTATAAGTTTTTCATTAGGTATTTGGGCACCTAGATTATAAGCTTCGAAATATTTATACCTTTCAAGACCGTAGTGACCATCATAACCTTTCATATTCATAATAGCATCAATTCCAACAGTATGTGCATCTGTGCCGGTGCAAGCTCCAACTACAATAATTTTTCTTCCAATATTTTTTTCGATATAATCGTTAATTTCATAATAATCCATAGATGGTTCAACTTCTTCAACTTCAATGTTATCGTAATCTATGCCAACTTGTGTGCGTCCATAAGCTACATAAAAAGTAAAGTTTTCTGAAAGTGGTGCACTATAAACAATTTGTGCTTCTTCAAAACCAAGTTTTTTGACAAACTGAAATGCTGCTTCTGTAGATTTAGCACAATCTGGTACTGGCAGTGTAAAAGATAATTGCACAGCACCATCGTTAGATGTATCACCATATGGTTTAATAATCATTTTTCATCTCCCCTAATAGATTACAGATTATAAATCAATATTTAATTCTCTATAGAAAAATTCCATTGTTGGATTATAATAATCTTTATCTTTTTCAAAAACTCCTTCTAATCCTTTGCCGCCGTTTTTAGGTCTTGCAATTTCTGCGAACATTTTTTGTTCAATCGCATCGAATAATCCAATTTTTTCAACATTTTCTAAAAATTCAATTGTTTGATCTAACACTTGTTTTGCACGAGTTACCATAATACCATCTGGTTTAAATTCGATATCATTGCCAAAATCATAAATGTTGTTAAGGACATATTTTGCATTATCAATGGCTAAATATCTATCCTGTAAAAATGGAGTATGAATTGCTTCTGTAAGCATACCTAATAAAATAATTCCCTGGTCAGCAGCTCTTGCGATGAAATTAAATAAAGTATTCATTGCATATCCCATAAAAATATTGCCAGTCATATGTTTAGTTGGTGGCATATATTTTAGTGGTGCATCCTGGAAAATTTCTCTTGCCATTTGAGCTTGTGCTAATTCATATAGGAAACCATTTTTAATTTTTGGATTCATTTCGAAAGCGTGTCCCAATCCCATAAGTCTTGTTGGCATTTTTGCTCTTAAAGCAAAGTTTTCGTTAATTAGTTGAGATGCCAACACCGTATAAGCTTTTTCGTAAGCATCTGATGTTGTAAGATAATTATCCTCACCTGTATTAATTATAATATCTGCATAAGTAAGTATCATACGAGAGAAAAATTGATCAACAAAAGTTCTATACATATTAATATCGCGGAAAAGAATTCCATACATACTGTCGTTTAACATCATATCGAGTCTTTCAATAGCTCCCATAGCTGCAATTTCTGGCATGCAAAGACCAGATGAATAATTTGTTAATCTTACATATTTGCCTATTTTTTCGCCAACTTCATCCAATGCAGCACGCATAATTTTGAAATTTTCCTGAGTAGCATAAGTTCCTCCGAAACCTTCTGTTGTGGCGCCATAGGGTACATAATCAAGCAGACTTTGTGCTGTAGTTCTTATTACTGCAATAACATCTGCTCCTTGTTGTGCTGCTGCTTGTGCTTGTTTGACATCTTCGTAAATATTTCCGGTTGCAACTATGACATAAATTAATGGAGAATTATTTTTTCCTTTGTACTGTTCCAATTTTTGATTTCGATATTCAACATTTGATTTAATTTTTTGTCCGATTTTTGTTAATAATTCATTACCTTTTTGTTTGATAAGATCAAAATCAACTAAATCTAATTTTTTGATATCCAATCCGTTAGCAATATCTTTGTTTAATTCTTCTGGAGTTTTACCAGTTTTTAGTATCGCATTGATATAAAATTTTGCGGCGCCATAGGGAAGATTTTTCCCAATTTGGTCAACAATGATATTTGGAACAGGTACGCCATCAACATTGACATCATCCGCTCCTAGCAGTCTTAAAGTAGCTCGTTCAACGGTAACGGTTGTGTGATTTAAGATGTAATTTTGCACAGGATCGACAATTTTTTTTGCCAATTGACGTGCATAATCAATTTTTTCTTTTGATAGATTAAGTTTATTCATCTCCCCTCTCTATATATTTATTTGTTAATTCTAATATTTTTTTATTGATACCTAATATTGATGAAATTTTTAATGCATCTAAAATGGGCTTTTGATCATCATTTTTCAATACTTCATATTGCATAAATGCATTTAAAAGTTTAATTCTTTCGTTTAAAGTAAGATTTTCCGATATATAACTTTTTTGATATTCTTCGTAATTAAGTCCTTTCATTCTGTAATATCCAACATTTTCAAACCGATGAAGATCCATAAAATGAGTTGATATAAAAGCATAGCAATTTGGGTTATTGGTAATATATTCAATAATTGAATTCAAGATAGCTTTAGCTTCAATAGAGTTGGTCGTTCTGGCAAATTCATCAATAATAAGTAAATTGATTTTGTTGAAGTGTTTTTCATTTTCATTAAAAGATGTAATTTCTATACCAAAACTGCTTAAGCCTTCGTAATTTCGGTTTTCCGTTTCTCCAATGTAGCCTAAATGTTCAAATAAAACTGTTTCGAAAATATCACAGGGGACGAAAAATCCCAACTGGGCAAGAATTTGCAGGAATAGAATAGTTTTAAGAAGTATTGTTTTCCCGCCCATGTTCGAGCCGTTTATAATATTAACCTTATGGTTAAACTCTACGGTTAAATGTGTGTATACAGTATTATTTTTTTTGCATCTTTCTTTTAATGGTATAAAATAACCGTTCTTGATACTAATTTTTGAATTATTTTTAAGTAGTGTTGGTCGAATTAAATTAAATTCGAGTGCTAATTTAGCTTTTGCCAAAAGAATATCAAAATTTGTAATTGCTTTGATGTAATGAATTAGATTATCGTTTTCAGATTTAATTTTATCTGATATTTCTCTAATTATCTGGTTGACAATGTTTTGCTCTTTCTCTGTTAAGTTTTCGCGTGTCTGGAGTAAATCAAAAAATTCTTTTGGATAATTAATTTTTGCTATAAGATGTTCATTATCATATGGTTCAAAATGGAACTGTGTAGTTGTTAAATCTTTAACTTTGCTGGTAGGAATTACAACAAAATCTTGATATATAAAATTCAAATTGTAATTTTGATTAATATCCTCAATTACTTTATTCTTATGTTGTGCAATCTGTATATCAATTTCTGCAATTTGATTTCTTATATTAGCAAGCTCATCCGAAAAAGCTACGGATATATAAAATGTTTCGTTTTGCGAGTTATCTTTTAGTAATAAATCTAATAATTCGTGACTATTAAATTTTAGTTGGAAAATATCTTTAATATCATCTGGAAGTTTATCCAGAATTTTTGTATAATTTATCAATAATTTTTTTATAAGAAAGATATCAGAAAAATTATATTCATTGCCAATGTCAATTATCTGAATTTTCTTTAAATAGTTCTCAATATGGGTAACTAATTGTGGGTTGGAAGAGCAGAAATCTTTCAGAATATCAATTAAATTATAAATATCATTTAGTTTATTTAAATCAAAATAAAGTTTTCTTTTATTGAAATTTGTTTTTCCATATTGAGATAAAGGTTTAAAGTAAATTAAAAACTTATCTATTTCTGCAAATTGAAAAATATCCACTAATCCACCTTAATTTAACATCATAAAAGGATTTATTATAAAATTAAAATTATTTTCTAAAGCTGCAATATCCTGTTGTAATTTTTGGATATTTATATCCTTAATGTTGAGTGTAAAGCCAAGTAAATTATGTTTATGCTTTAAGAAAAAATTAAATTTATTTTTTATTTTAGAAATATCACTGTAAGAAAGAAAAAGTTTTGTTATATCTTCTAATACAATTGTTTCTGTATCAGGAGAAATTTGAGAAATTTTACTTGTTGTAAGTGCTCCATCAACAAAAAAAGTTTTATCTGTTGATTGTTTTATATCCCATTTATTTAAAGCACTTGCCCAGCATAGTAATTTTATCTTGTCAATTGAAGTAAGATAATTCTTAGGTGTAAGATTAAAAACTGCAATAAACTGAGAGCCTTCCAACGCATTAAGCTGTGTCAATCTATTTACCGCCCCATCAATAAAGATTGTATTGATATTAAATTGATTTTTTAGTGTTTCAAGAATATGTTTCAATTGTGAATTACTTTCTGGACCTATTAATTCTACAAAACAATTGCGTTTATTTTTTGCAAGAACTATTTTACCAAAAACATTATTAAATGGAAAGATATGAATTATTTCAAAATTTGCTGGTGTAATTTGAGAATCTGTTGTGATAACAAAATCATTTACTTTTGCTTCAATTCTTGGTTTTAAGTTACCATAAACAGCATCAGTTTTTTCACCATCGATGCCGATTGATAAATAAGCAGGCGCAACTACTTCTCTTGTATGATTAAGTAAAAGATTTAAGAGTGTAGTTTTACCTGCATTTTTCTCATTTCCAATGATAAATGTTGTGCTACAAATTAATTTTTTTTTTATTTCCTCAATGGTTACCATTGTGAGATCTTCTTCTTCTAACTAAGTTTTCAGGTTGAAGATAAAGTTTTTCGCCATTAAGAAGTTTAGCAATACCATCCATAGGTTTCAAATGTTCATCATTGCAATATTCACAGTGACATTTTTCATTATGGTCAGTTGCTGGATAAGTATAAGTTGTGATAACTCCTTCATAATTACGAAGAATTGCACGTGTATCACTTTGACTAATAAGATAGTTAGGCATAACAGGAATTTTACCACCGCCGCCAGGAGCATCAACAACAAAAGTAGGAACAGCAAAGCCAGTAGTATGACCTCTTAAATTCTCTATAATTTCTATCCCTTTAGAAATTGATGTTCTAAAGTGAGAAATTCCTTTAGATAAATCGCATTGGTAGATATAATAAGGTTTAACACGTATCATAAGTAATTCGTGAACGAGTCTTTTCATTAAATTAGGACAATCATTTAAACCTCTAAGTAGAACTGTTTGATTCCCTAAACTTATTCCAGCATTGGCAAGTTTTTCGCAAGCTTCTTTTGCTTCTAAGGTAATTTCTTTAGGATGATTAAAATGTGTATTAACATAAATTGGGTGATATTTTTTTAGCATATTACACAAATCATCAGTAATTCTTTGTGGTAAAACCACAGGCATACGAGTTCCAATGCGGATAATTTCGACGTGGTCAATTTCTCGTAGTTTGGATATAACATATTCTAATTTATTATCAGTTAATACGAGTGGATCACCTCCAGAGATTAGTACATCTCTTACTTCTTCGTGTTTTTTAATATACTCAAGACATAAATCGATATTTCTTTGAGAAAAATCAGCATCTTCGTGCCCGACAACTCTTCTTCTGGTGCAATGACGGCAATACATAGAACAAACATTTGTAACAAGAAAAAGAACTCTATCAGGATACCTGTGTGTGAGCCCTGGAGCAGGGGAATCAACATCTTCGTGAAGTGGATCGTCGAGATCGGATTCGTCATCATTTAACTCACTAAATGTAGGGACAGCAAGCATTCTTACCGGGCATTTGGGGTCTTTTTTATCCATCAAGGCTGCGTAGTATGGTGTAATTGCCATTTTGAATCTGCCAAGAACTTTACTTAAAGCATCTTTTTCTTCAGGTGTTAATTCCATAACTTTTTCAAGTGTAGGAATATCACGAATAGAATTTCTAAGCTGCCACTTCCAGTCATTCCATTGTTCAGGTGTTACATCTTTAAATAATGGTATATCGTTATATGGGACGGATTTAAAATCCTTTTTCATTTTTAAATTCCCTTTCCAATTTATTGATTTTGAATATCAAATTATAAAAAATTTAGTAAAAATCAAAGTTTTGTAAAAAGTTAGAGCTGTAAAAGTATTTTACTTAAAATTTGTAAAAAGTTTTTTGCAGCTCCTTAAAAATTTTATTTATTTACATATTTTGTTTCGTAGAATTTTCTTAATTCTGGCGATTCTCTAAGTAAATTAATAGTAATTTCAGCGTGATCTTTAGCATATCCGTTACCGATTAACATTGTAACATCTTTGCCAACGCCTTCTGCACCTAAAGCGGCTTTTGTGAAAGATGTTGCCATAGAGAAGAAATAAACAGTTCCACCATCTCTACACATTAAAATAGATGCCATTTCGGTATTTTCGATATTAACACAATTAATAACAAGATCTGCAAGTTTTCCATTTGTAGATTTTAATATTGCATCATAGCAGGATAAAGCATCAGTACAATCTAATTTAAGAATTTCATCACATAAATTAAGGGATTTTAAATCTTCAATTTTTTTAGGATTTGTACCAATACCGATAACTTTACCAGTTATACCAGCACGTTTTTTGGCTTCATATGCACACAATACTCCAGATTTTCCTGTTGCGCCAATAATTACAACTGTATCGCCAGGTTTAACTAATCTAGCTGTTTGAGCAGGGGCTCCAGCAACATCTAAAACAGCAAGTGATAATTCTTCGGGTATATCAGTAGGTAATTTAGCGTAGATGCCAGATTCAAATAATATTGCTTGGCCTTTTATTCTAACTTGATCTATATCTTTTTTAACTTCGATAATTTCATCTATTCTAAGTGGAGTAAGTGAAAGAGAAACCAAAGATGCAATTTTGTCGCCAACTTTTAAATCTCTGTGAGCTAATTTTTCGCCAATTTTAGCAACTCTTCCGATAAACATTCCACCAGATCCAGTAACAGGATTTTTGTGTTTTCCGAATCTTGCAACAATATCTAACATAATTTTTTTTATTTCTTCTACATCGCCATTAGCTTGTTGTTTTATCTGAGTAAAACTAGCAGAATCGATATTTAAAATATCAACATCTACTAAAATTTCGTTATCATAAATTTCAGACATATCATTATCAACTTTGATAGCTGGTTGTGGTAATACGCCTTTAGGTTCAATTACTCTGTGAGCACCGAATGGATTTCCTGGTTTTGCCATAAAATTATCTCCCCATTTATAAATTGTGATTAAATATTTCTTAAATTGAATAATTTTCTTACATCAGCAGGTTTAGCTATTTCCAGTCCTGCATCTCTTGATATTTTTACAGCTCTTTCAACAAGTTCAGCATTAGATTTAGCAAGAACACCTTTTGACATAAAAATGTTATCTTCAAAACCAACTCTAATAAAACAATTGTTTGCAATTGCACCATAATGCATTGGTAGGCAAGATCTTCCAATTCCCATAAGAGTGCAATAACTTTCTTTTGGCAATTTACTGAGAAAGAAAGTAACTACATCAGGTTCATATTTTACACCACCAGGAACATTTAATACGAATCCATAATGATATGGTGGTTTAATAAGCCCTTCTTTGATTAAAATGTGTGATGCATAGATATGAGAAAGATCGAAACACTCAAGAGTTGGATGCACCTTGTATTTTTCCATTTCAGTAGCAAAATGTCTCATATCGGGAAGTGTATTTACAATATAATCATTACCAAAATTTACTGTGCCGCAATCTAATGAAGCCATATCTGGTTCTAAGGCAACAACTTTCACTCTTTCTTCAGCGGTCATTCCAACAGCGCCGCCAGTTGTTAACTCGATAACAATATCGCATTTTGCTCGTATAAGTTCGATTATTCTTTTAAACACCTGTGGATCTTGTGTAGGTGTGCCATCGTTATTTCTTGCGTGAACATGAACAATGGCTGCTCCTGCTAAATAAGCTTCATATGTTGCATCTGCAATTTCTTCCGGAGTAACTGGAAGATTAGGTTGTTGTTCTCTTGTGGTTTCTGCGCCGGTTATGGCACAAGTTATAACCATCTTTTCCATAAATCTCCCGCAAATTTATTATTATTGTATTATTTTATTATTTTATTAAGTTTAAAAAGGATGTGCAAATAAAATAAGAAATGTTCTATACCCAGCAGCCAAAACAGAGTGTTAAATAAATAAAAATGTAAAATGAAGTATTTGTATTGTTGTTTTTCATAATTTTAATAATTTCTGCTATTTATACTAAAAAAAATAATAGTAAAGAAAAAATATATATCTCTTGCAAATAATAAATATTTATATTATTTTCGCATCCCTAAAAATTAAAATAATTACAAAAATTATTTAGAACTTTTTTTTAATGTTCATTGTTTTTTTTATATGAAAGTTAAATTGAACTTCTTAGTTTTAACAACACTTGTTATTACAGTTTTTTTTATAGGAATTAAATATATGTTTGCAAATAATGAAGATAAATGGAAACAGAAATTATCACCAGAACAATACAGAATTTTAAGAGAAAAAGGAACTGAGTATCCTTTTACTGGTAAATATTTATATAGTAATGAAGATGGTGTTTATATTTGTGCTGCATGTGGAAATGAGCTTTTTAAAGCAGATTCAAAATTCTTTTCACACTGTGGGTGGCCAAGTTTTGATAGAGAAATAGCTAAAGGAAAAATTTCATATCAAAAAGATTACTCACATGGAATGATAAGAACCGAAATTTTATGTGCAAATTGTGGTGGACATTTAGGCCATGTATTTGATGATGGACCAACAGAAACAGGCCAGAGATATTGCGTAAATTCTCTTTCGATAGAGTTCATTCCCGAAACACAAAATCCAAAAGATAGTATAATATTGGGTGGTGGATGCTTTTGGTGTATCGAAGCAGCCTTTAGAGAAATACCAGGTGTTATTGATGTAATTTCTGGTTACAGTGCCGGTTTTGTTGAAAATCCTACCTACGAACAAGTATGTACTGGTACAACGGGCCATGCGGAAGTAGTAAAAATTACTTACGATTATAAAGTTATACCTTTGGGCAAAATATTAGAATTATTTTTTACAATTCACGACCCAACAACTCTAAATAGGCAGGGCAATGATGTAGGACCGCAGTATCGTTCCATAATCATATATAACAACGATAAGCAAAAACAGGTAATTGAACAATTTATCAAAGATTTGAACTATCGCAGAATATTTAACAATAAAATAGTTACACAAATAGAGCCATTCAAAAATTTTTATTCAGCCGAAGAATATCATCAAAGATATTTTGAAAAAAATCCTAACCAGCCCTACTGCCAATTTGTTGTCAAACCGAAAGT
>DAOSCP010000017.1:0-51131 GCA_035361425.1 Ignavibacteriales bacterium
ACTGCAAAAAAAGCTGCTTTTGTAGCTTCTCAGATAGGATATAAAAATATTTTTGTTTTGAAAGATGGAATAGGTAGTTTTGTTGATAATTATCTTAATTTCAAACCACATCCTTTACCGCCGGATGCAAACAAGCTAGTAAAAGATACATATAGATTTAGAGAAGTTGCAAGTAAAGATTTACCTAAGATAATTGAAGAAAGTAAACCTAAAGAAGTAAAACAAGAAAAATCAAAAAGAGTTTTGGGCGGCTGTTAATAATTTATGATTGATAGTAATGTTGCAATAAAGAATATCGTAACTTATAATACGAATAATTGAGAAAATTTTTATTATCTTTATCTATTGTTGTGGCAAAGTCCCGAAGGGATTTTGCCACAATGTGAAATAATATGTTTAAGTTGCGGGATTCTTGGGCACTAAATTTTTAATTTACGCTAATGTTTCTTTTTTACATTATGTTTAAAACTTTCACAAGACACTGCAATTATTTCGTAATGTATGTTATGATTATTTTATACTTTAATAACCAAAATATAATATTCTCTTCTATATATAATAATTTTTTAATGTTTATATTTCCATTTCCAATAATTAATAAGCAAGTTTGAACCGATAAATTTGAAGGGTTCGGGCGGAATATTACTTAATTCATAACCATAATATTCAGTATCTTCCCAACCATGATATTTTCCACTATATAGATGCGCAATTACATCGCCATATAAAATAGATTGATTTACACCGTGTCCATTATATCCCAAACCATAATAAATGTTATTATACTTACCCATTACACCTAAGGTTGGCACTTCGTCGTAAGTTATGCCTATAATGCCGTCCCAAACGTACTCAAATTTTATTCCTTTTAGTTCGGGATATATATATACTAATTCATCTAGCAGCATATCGGCAACTTTTGCAAGATTTCCTTTGTATTTTAATCCATTGTTCCAGTATATATCAATATTTCCTCCACCTATAACAATTCGATTGTCAGGCGTTAATACTAAATGGAAAAGCAAAAACCTGTTATCGTAAAAGGGTAAACGACTACTCCAATTTATTACATTTAACTGAGACTGAGTAAGTGGTTTGGTGACTGCACATTGTGTGTGCACAGGCATAATTTTATTCTTAAATATACCGAGTTTTGAAGTATAAGCATTGGTTGCTATTACAATATCCTTTGCTTCAACATGATAAGAAATACCTGAGGTTTCAACTGTAATTATTATGTTTTTTCCTTCGCTTATCGATACAACCGGACTGTTTTCATAAATTATAACGCCTTGGCTTTCTGCCGCGGTTTTTAGTAATTTGATAAGTTTTACTGCATGTACTGAGCCGCCATTGGGATCGAATATTGCGCCGTAATACAAGCCGGTGCCTAGTTTTTCTTGGGTTTTTTGTTTATTCCAAAATTCGAGTGGAATACCTGCTTTGTTTGCTTCTTCTACATAATCTTTATATTTTTGAACATCTTCTTTCCTGTAAATAGTTTCACAATATCCGTTTAAAACTAAGTTACAATCTATATTAAATGCTTTTGAAAGTGAGTCGATAAAATGCATATTTTTAACCGACAAATCATATGTCAATTTGAAGGTTTTTTCGTCTTCGTATTCGTCTAAAAGAGTTGGTAAAATCATTCCACCATGGCGACCGGATGCACCGCTTCCTAAAGTTTTGGCTTCAAAAACTACTATCTTTAAATTGGGGTTCATCTTTGCCAAATGATATGCTGATGATAAACCGGTATAACCGCCTCCAATAATCGCGATATCTACTTTTAAATTAGTATTTAATGCAGGATTTACACTTAACGACTCACTTTTGACCCAATAACTATTATTGTTGGAAAAATCACTTATTTCAACTCTTTCGTAAGCTACAAAGGTTGAAATAATTATTAAAAGTGAAATAGTGACTATTGCTAAAAAAAATTTACTCATAATTTACATATTCTCCTTTAAAAATGATAGTTTATTTGTAAATCATAGCAAATATCTGATGTAGACATTTTGTATTCATCAAGAGTTAATTGAATGATCATATATAATATTTAAAAAGTACATCCTATAAAAATTTTATACTATGCCAATTTTAGCACTTAATATAAAACGGCTCGCTAAAAATATTTTATTGAAAAACTATAATACTCGAAAAAGTTTTTTTTCAGTTATGAAACTTGATAATAGACCACTTACCATGCTTTTTCTTTTTGTACAAACTTTTTGATACTCTGTTAGTTGTATTACAATATGTTTAACTAGAGTATTAGTCAACTATAATGGAAGCCCTATATTTTTAATTCTCTTATGCAACACACCCTACTTGTTACCATTTTAGCTTAATCATTTGTGAATAATCTAGACCAATCATTATAATTTGCATTACCAAATATTTTAACTCTTGAGCATTCAAAATTAAGTTTTCTTGCGTTGTTAAATTGCCAGTGATAATTGCAATGGTAGAACTTATTACTAAAAACATTCTAACAATCATATAACTTTTTATTTTTATTTCTTATAAATAGTTAATAAAAAGTGATATTCGTTGTTATATAGTTTTGAAACCAGTTCGCCAAAAAGGAATGATAGGTTAACACCTTGTCCTCCATTATATCCTAAGGCATAGTAAATATTTTTGTTTTTCCCTGTTACTCCAATACGTTCGTGTTTACTTTTAGTTTCGCAAATAATACCGTCACAGGTATGTTCAATCTTAATATTTTTTATAGATGGATAAAGTTCTCCAATACGCTTTAATATCTGTGCTTCAATTTTTTTTAAATTACCGGGATAAAGTAAACTTTCATCTTCATTGTATTCAACGCTTCCACCACCAATAACAATTCTACGGTCTTCTGTTATAACCATGTGAAATGTAGCATCTTCATCCGTGCCTACATATTGGTCGTCGTACCATGCGATATGATTTTTCCAACTGATACTATTGTATTGTTCTTCTTTTAAAGGCTCAGTAACACAAACTTGTGTATGCGCGGGTTCTATATCATCTTTTAAAAAATTTAGTGATTTGGCAGCATAGGCATTCGCAGCAATAACTATGTTTTTAGCTTTTACCTCATATCTTTTTTTATTTTTTCCAATCACTGGTAGAGTGATTATTTCACCTTCTTGGTATCCTAATACTGGGCTATTTTCATAAATTATAACACCAATATCTTCAGCAATTTTTTTAAGTGCTGCAACAAGCTTGCCTGGATTAACCATACCTCCATTAGGATCGTAAATTGCTCCAAGTAAATTTGGTGAGCCCAGCATACTAACAGCTTTTTCTCTTTCCCAATACTCAATTGGCATTCCTAATTTCTGGGCTTGTTTTACATATTCTTTTGCACTTTTTATATTTTTAGGATTAAAAATACCTAAACAATGACCATTTAACACAAAACCCGGATTTATTCCTGTAGCTTCAGTTAAGGCTTTTAAACGTTTCATACTAGCAACAGTAATATCATAAATTTCTTTATGGTACTTCTTATTATTACCCATTACAAAACCACCTTCACTATATGTTTGTGGCAGAACTAAGGCTCCGTTACGCCCTGAAGCTCCATTCCCTACTCGTTTAGCCTCCAATATCACAACCGTAAGAGAGGGATTTGATTTTTTAATGTGGTAAGCAGCTGATAAACCGGTATAACCGCCTCCAATTACAGCGACATCAACTTCAATATTATTATCTAATTCCGTATTTACATTGGGTAAAAACTGAGCCCAATAACTCTCATTCTTATCAAATAAATTAGGAACAATATTATTATACGGTTCATCATTATTATTCGGTTCATCTTGTTGTATATCTACATTGTTTGCACAACTAATTAGTGTAATGGTTACAATTATAATTATTACAGTGAAAAATCTAGTGTTTTCATAACCCACCTCTAATTTTTTTTTATTTTTTTATGCAAATTTACTATTTATAATTTATTTGATAGTTCCAACTTGTAAGTGCGAACACTTAAAAATCGATAATGTAGTCCAAACTTATAAGTTCGAATTTTTAAACAAGTTTAAATTATTGTTATTCATGAAAGTGTAGTTTTTGATATTTTGCAGGTGTGGTGTGGGCAAATTTTTTAAAGGCAGAATAAAAAGACGATTTTGAGTTAAACCCCACTTCAAAACCAATAGCAGTAATAGTATAGTTCTTATATTTAGGAGATTTTAATAGTAATTTTGCTTCTTTGACTCTATAAGAGTTAATAAAATCGTAAAAATTTTTTTTAAATATATCATTTAATACTTGTGAAACATTGTTTGGGTGTTCGTTAATAAGTTGTGCATAATCAGTTAATCTAATTTCTGGATTTCTGTACAGCTTGTCCTTTTCCATACTTTGAGTAATTTTTTCAGATATTTCTCTGATTTTTAATTCGGATAATGGATTTTTTTCATACTTTCTGTGATTTTCAATTAAATTATTTTGTGAAAACTCCTGTAAATCATGTTTATCTAACTTTTGATTTTTATTGATATAAGTGTAAGTTATAATTTCATTTTTGGGTCTAATGAGAGCATCGTAACCAATTAAATAATAAATTACAATAACTGTTATATATAAAAATAAATTTAAAGTATTAACAATTTCAATTCCTAAAAAAGCAAGTATTATGATTAAAATTTCTAAAGCATACGAAAAAATAGAGGCCACAATCAGGTTGCGAACTACAATGTAATTAATTTTGGTAATATCCGAAAAATTATCCTTAATTTTGTTTTGATACCTATTGAATAAACGGACAGAATAAAACAAAAAAGGTAATGTTACAACAACTTCTGCTATCCATTCAATAAGATTTTCGTGCCATGATATCCCGGCATCGAAAAATGCTTTTATATCATAAATCTTATTCTCAGACGATTGATTGTAAGTAGGATAATAATACAATACATACAAAGCAAATGGAATAATAAAGAGTAAATCATTTTTTTTGAAAAATAAATTTTTCAGAAAGTATGTTTCTGGAATATAAATAAATAAGCACACCGTAAAGCATGCTAAAGGGTTCTGTTAAATAAAGTAAATGCGGATATTTAAAAATTAGTTTGATTGAATAAATATATTGAAAGACTAATTCTAGTGAAGTTAAAAAGATAAATATAATGAGCGGTAAATTTATCAACCTGTCTTTTTTCATTACTAAAAACATAGCAAGCAGAAATCCTTGTGAAGCACCTATTATCCAAAGAATATTTAGTTGCTGCATTGATTAATATCCTGTAATGTTTACACTTTCAAGAAAATTTTTGATATTTCCACCTTCTTTAATATGGAAATCCATGTTATTTAACATTTTGATTTTTTTTTAAGATTTTATGGCATAAATCTGAATTTCAAGTAATTGCTGTGCTTAAATGTTATGCAAAATCCCTTGTTTTCAATTATTTTTTTAATTTTGTGATAATGTATAAAAGTGTGTATGAAAAATGTATTATGATCTGTTAGACCGGTATAGATTCTGTAATTTTCACTTTGAATATTATTTTCTTACCCATCATATACTTTTTAGCATAAAAAGCAGAAACAGTTTCAGTTGGTGTTCCTTACGTCCATTGAAACAAAATATAGTTTCAAGGTGTCAATCAGCCATATGGCTATATTGTACAATTACTTCTAAAGGTATTTAGTAAGTTCCTTAATAGTTGTTTCAGACGTATCTTTTGAATATCATTTCCCATTGAAATAAATAATTAGTATTAATTGCAAAAAAGTTCTTCCTTATTTGCACAACGATGATGTAATGTTACCTTGCTAAATTTTTAGTTAATTTTGAATATATGTAATACTAGTTTTAACATATTACTTTTCAAGGAATTCGATAATTAACTTTAATTATTTAATGTGTTTTTTCCAAAATAAAATGGAATCTTTATGATAAAGGCAAAGTTTTTTTTCAACAAATAATTTGTCATTTGTTTTATTAGAAGATGTATTTTTGAATCCGGTACAACTTCCAGCAGCTTGCTGGTGTTCCTATTTTTTCTTATTTGGCTTTTGTCAAACCCGTACTGTAAATTTAGGATAATTTTATGAAAGTTTCAAATTTTATTTTCGCAAATTTTAGTAATTGCAGCAAACCACTGTTAGCTGTGTGGTTTTGGTGTTTTTAGGGTAGGGCAGAGGAGTTGTTTTTTATCACAGTTGTTAGGTTGTTTTTCCTATTTTTACAGTTGAAATTAATAACTTATTGGAAATCAATATTAATAACAAAAAAAATGGAAAAAGTTGTCACTACACTTTTCCAGTTTTAACTGATTTAATTAAAATAGTTGAAAGAAAGATAAGTAAAACAATATTACAAAGAATTCAGATATACAACAAACGGTTTTTTGGGTAATAAGCTAATTGGTATTTTGATTGTAAGAATTTCAAGCAATTTAGAAATAAAAATAACGTTTTTAAAATTTGCAATAAATTTATTTTCATTAACAACTATAATATGAGTTTTTCTTAAACATTAATAAATCAATTTTCAGCAAGGTATTGCTAATTTTCGAGATGAGCAAGAATTCTGTGTTTGATAAAATTGCCTTCAAAATTAGTAAAATACTACAAGATGAATATATGTATTATGTGAAAGTTTAACTTTTTTGAAAAACATATAAAAGCTAATTTTTGAAGCAAATATAGACAAATTGCCTTAAAAAAGCAAATAAAAATAATATATATTAACATATTAGAATATTTTATAGTATATTATTTGTTATGTTATATAACAGCTGCCCCTATATTTTTCATAAGTGTATGATTTTGTAATTATAATATTTAGATTTTCAGTGTTTATTATATAATTTAACTCATTATTTTAAGATTTAAAAATGTATAAACAAGAAATGTTTAATCTAAGATTTTTTTTATTTATACCTATAATTCTAAATATGATTATATCACCTTCTTTCAATACTTCGTTTGGATGATTGATAATTTGTTTATCGGTTATTTGGTCTTTATGTAAAAATAAAAGTTTTTCTGTTTTGAATGATAGAGGTTGAATATAAAAGCCATAATCCTCAATAACTATTACTATACCTTTAAATTCAAAAAACTTAATTTATAATATAATTCACTCCAACAGATCTTAAAATTAGATAAAATTTCATTTAAGAATTTTTCAAAAGGAAATGTTGTATTTTTCTTAAAGTACATAGATAAAATTTTGTCTATTTGTACTACAGTGTTTTTAGGTTTAAATCTTTCCAAGCAAGAAATGTTTATGTTTTTTTTTGTTGATTTAAACTTATAATTCTAAATCTGATTTTATCACCTTCGTCAAGTACTTCGCGAGGGTGGTTGATAACATGTAAGTCGGTTATATGGTCTTTATGTAAAAAAAAGGATTTTTTATTTTGAAAATTGAATAAGGTCGAACGAAACAGCCATAATCCTTAATAGCTATCACTACACCTTCAAAAGTAAAAAATCTTAACTTTTGGGATAGCTCAAATAAACTAGTATCAAAATTTTTGAAGTCATATCTAAAAACAATATTCAAAGCTAAAGTTATAGTAGGTCTATGATATTCATATTTAAGCAGCTTTTTTACAAAATATTCTGGTGTGAAACGGTGCATTAAATTATTTGCTTCTGCTAACTCGTAGCCTAACTTTGTTCCTATGTACTTTTCGTCCGAAATTTTAATGATTATGTTTTCAATGTTTTCATTCAAAATATATGAGATATTATCTTGTAATTTATATTTGTCAATAAAATGACTAAGCAAACAAAATAGTTTTTTATCTAAAATATACTTAAAAAATTGATTTAAATATTCTTTAATTCCATTATTAATTGGGAATTCTCCATCATAGCATCCAATAGTGTAATTTATTAGATTAAATTTATTTTAGTAAAAATTAACAAAAATTTACAAAATATTTCAGGTGATTTAGTTTCAAGAATCTTTTCAATTACTTTGAAATGTGTGTTATTAAACTTTTCAACATTAGAAAAGAGGGGAATTATAGTTTCTGAACATTCAAATTCTGCAAGTACAAGAAACCCTTTTGCAGAGTTTTCTGGTTCTTCAAAATTTTGTGCAATAGATTGGGCCTTTTCAATAAGACTATTTTCAAGTTCTTTATCTTTCTCTGCCGACATTAGACATTTTGCTGCAAGGTAAATATTGTATTTAGCCACTTGTTCAATAAAATTTCGTCTTTTCTCTCCTTTCAGACTATGTGAAAAATAGCGAATACTATTAAAGTATTTTTCATTATTTGCTTTATGTCCTAAATTATTTATCATATACCTAAAATTGCTTTTTCTTCTTGTGCATGGTAATAATCTTGATATGCCTGGTGTGCAAAAGTGTACATAGCGTCCCTTTTTTCTAAAATACCTAACTGAGTGGCTATTTCAAGAACATAAGAAGTATCAATAGTGAAACTGTATTTTTCCTTGCAACGAACAAAATAATTTAAAACTTCATCTTCTGTCATTCCTGAATTAGTTTCTTTCTTTTCAAGACTTTCATAACCTAAGTACCGTAAAAGCCTATGGATTTTCTTTGTGTCAAAATTCGAGTCTTTTTTCTCTTGTTTTTCTCTTTGGTAAAGACTGAAAATAAACTTTTCAATAATTTCTTCCTCAATTTTCGGTATTTCACCTTTTGCTTATACAATTTCAATAAGTCGTGAAAGCATCAATAGGGTTTTGATTATCTTTTCAAGTCTTTTATCTTTGTTTATTTCATCAAGGATAATCTTTGCTATTACTTCATTGCCTCCCTTGTTTTTCTCTAAAAACAGTATTCTCTGGTTCTTATCCATTTTTTGTAATTGGAATACAAGTACATTTGGGAAAATATTTTCATCTTGTGGACGATTTGAAATGATGATAAATGTATTTTTATATTCGTCAAGTAAGTTTTATATTTCCCTTTGGCGTAGAGTTTTAAGTTGGTTGTTGTCATCTCTTGGGATTTCATTAACAGCGTCAAAAAAAATGTTGATTTTACCTTCTTTCAACATTCTTTCACCAATGTTGTTATCAACCCCAATTTTGTTGAAAATACTTTGCTTTAAAGAAATGTTTTTGTCTGTAAGTAGCCCTAATGGAATATAAACAGGAAGTTTAGCGTTACTATTTTTTAGTTTTTCTTCTGCCTCTATATATGAGAGATACTCTAAATAAGCGAGATACTCTACTCTAATGTTGTACTTTTACCCATTTCCGCATCTCCCCAAATCATCATACGATTTTCTTTTATGTGATTTTTCCGCAAGTCATCTATAGTTCCTTTTCGTTCAGTTTTCTCAGCAATTTGTTCTGAAAATCTCTCAACAGCGTAACCTAGCGTAAGTTTAATATCTTCATGTCCTTTGAGGTGTATAAATCTTCCAATTCTGGATTTAAAATTTTCTTTAACTCCTTCTAAATAGGTTTTAAAGTCAGCTTCTCTTTCTTTATAGGCTACTTCTACAATCGGTTTGAGGGTTTTTGCGAACTTATTATTGGCGTAAAGATAAATTACTAATACACTTTCAATGTTTTCATATAATTCTCTATAAGTCCAATTTTCGCATTGATGACCTTCAATGTTTCTAAGATGGTAAGTTCTGTAGAGATGTTCACCAAAATTTGATGTACCACTTAAATTTTCAATTTTATCTTTTTCAAAGTCAATTCTATTAGGATTTAATTTAAGTGCATTGATGAACGCATCTAATCCTTTTTTTTCGCTTGAAAGTTCTTCAAATTTAGCTTGATCTATCAAGTATAAAATTTTGCGAAGGTAAGGTTCTATTTTTGCTAAATCGGAAAAGTAAGAAAGACTATCATCCTTTTTTAAACCTTCAACCAATATTTTTCTAATGCGTTTGGTACTCGTGTTTCTAAGCCATCAAGTTTTAATTCAGGCTTATTTAAAGGGCAGGTTAAAACCTTTTCAAACAAGTCAATTATTTCGGGTAAATTAAAATTTGGTTCATTTTGGAATACTTTTTGAACTTCCTTTGTATCTAAGTTTTTATTTCTTTCTAATTTGCCATATGAAAATTTTTTGTTTGTTTTTAGTTGTTGGTTTTCTAAAATATTTTTTAACACTTTAATTTATTACTACTTGATGTCCGAAAAATTTTTCATTAATTTTAGCTTTTATGTTTGCTTTTATATAATGCTAGTAAACAACTATTTAATTTTTATTTTCGGAGCTATTGTTTTGAGAATTTGATAATTCTTTTACTTCATCAATACTAATATACATAATATTTGCAATTTTTTCAATGCTAAAATTTTTTTATATAATGAGTTGGCAAATTTTCTCTTACCTTCAAGTAATCCTTCCAGTTTACCTTCAAGAATGCTTTCTTTATATGCTTCTTGTTCCAAAATTTTTATACTTCTATGAAAATTTGAAACTAACATATCTAAGTCTTCTTCTATGGTTTCCATTATTTCTTTTACATCATCTTTTATATTCTTATCTGTAGTGAAAACTAATTCTAAATATTGCTTTAATAATTTTATGATAGCATCGGAAAAATTTATCTTAAATTTTTTAATTATTTTGTTAAATATTTCAATTAATTCTTCATAATCAGCTTTCTCTAAAGTAAATAAGGCTGAAACAGTATTTTTGCCATATATTGCTAATCTAAGTAATTGTTGTTTATCCAGTTGGCTTAAATCTATTAAAAAATACTCAAATTTGGGAACATATTTTTGAACAATTCCAATTTTATTTTCTATCAATTTAGAAAATTCCGTCGGTGCTTTAAGTTTCCTAAGACCATTGTTTATGACTATTGGTAATACTGGCGGAAGTGGAAACTTATATTCCCTTGTCTTTAACAAATTTTTGTAAAACAAACATATATAATTTAGCAAATCTTACACTAAACCTTTTTCATCTCATGATTTGAATTCAAACAGTAAAAACAAATATACTTCTGCATCATTTAGTTTAACTTTGTGGATTAAATCACTTGTAAATGTTTTGAATTCTTTGCTCAAAAATTCTTTGTCTAATAATTCAATACTTCCTATTTCATTGTATAATTCTTCTCTAACAAATCCTTGTATAAAATGCTCTATGTTTAACCTATTGTAAAATAATTCTTTATAAAATTCATCTCAGGTATTATGTATGTTTGATTTTTTTATATACCTTAAAATTATTTTATTAAATTAACTAAATATAAGAATAATTTCAAAATTATTATTAAAAAATAATGCTTACCATTTATTGTTCCCAAAATTTGAAAAAAATAGCCATCTAAAAAAAGTTAGGTTAGTTAAATATCTTTAAAAATCACTATTTTTAGTGATTGATTACACTTTTCAAAAACAGTATTTTTGTAGTGAAAATTAAAAATATTTGAGTGTTAAATGCGTAACATAATTCTTTTAGTATGTTTAGTGAATTTTGTGTTTTCACAAAGTACAGAAATATTTAATTATAGCTTAAATTATACTGGAGATGTTAATAACAATCTAAGTGGTGGTATAAAGAAAGGTTCTGTTTATATTGGTAAGGTATTAGCATCTTTAAACGTTAATACTGGTTTTTTAGGAGTAGAGAAAGGTAATTTTAGTGCTAGTGTTTTGAATTCTCACGGTAGTAAATTTAGTGAAAAATTTGTAGGTGATTTGCAAACGCTTTCGAATATCGAAAATGATAACGCTACATATATTTACGAATTATGGTATAGCTATAATTTTGATGATCTTACTTTTAAAATTGGTTATATCGATTTGAATAGTGATTTTATTATAATGAAATCTGCAGAAACATTTTTGAATAGCTCTTTGCAAGTATTTCCAAATCTTTCATTAAATTATCCTTTATCTATCTTTCCAAGACCTAATTTTGGAGTGCATTTAGACTATAAATTCAATGATAACAATATTTTAAGATTAGCTTATTTTGATGTTGAAGAAGTATCCAATACAAAATTAATGTTAAATACAAAACTATTTAATGATAATTATTATAATATTATTGCTGAATATGATTATCAAAGCGAATTAGTTAATGCAAAGCTTGGAACTTTTTATCAAAATAAAGTAGCCGATATTAATGATTTTCTAGCTTTTTATTCCGGTATTGAATATAAACTACAAGATGATATTAATATCTTTGCGCAAATAGGGCTTAATTCCAAAAATAATGTAGATTGTAAAAATTATGTTGCTGGAGGGTACTATTTAGTAAACCATTTGGTTTTGATAATGATCAAATCGGTTTAGCTTATGGAAATGCATCTATTTATAAAAAATCTAACGAAGCATTTCTTGAAATTTATTATTTCAAACAATTGTTAGACTTTATTTTTATTCAACCAGATTTCCAATATATTATAAATCTAGCAGGCAATTTGAAGGATGCTTTTACCTTTAATTTAAGAATAGGAGTTGAATTATAATGGAAAATATAAAAGTACAAACAATAAAATTATCAGATTTATGTTGTGAGCAAGAAGCTGTTATAATAAGAATTAAAGGAACGGGTGCTTTTAGAAAAAGATTACTCGAAATGGGATTTATTCGGGGTAAAAAAATAAAAGTTATTAAAAATGCGCCTTTGCAAGATCCTATTGAATACCAAATTATGGGATATAATATTTCTTTGAGAAGAAACGAAGCTGATCTTGTTGATGTTATTCCAGTAAATCAAATAATAGAAAATGTTGATATCCCATTTAAGGGAACAATCGATGAAAATATTTTGAAAACATCTGTTAAAAAGGAAACAAATAAAATCTCGGTTGCACTTGTTGGAAATCCCAACTCTGGTAAAACAACAATTTTTAATTATGCATCTGGACAAAATGAAAGAACTGCTAATTATGGTGGCGTTACTGTTCAGGCGAAAGAGGGAATAATTGAGTATCAAGATTATACAATTAGCATCTATGATTTACCAGGAACTTATTCAATTACAGAATACACTCCAGAAGAAGTTTATGTAAGAAAACACATACTCGAAAATCAACCAGATATTATCATTAATGTTGTAGATGCATCTAACTTAGAAAGAAATTTATATCTTACTACTCAACTTATAGATATGAATGTTAAGGTAATAATTGCATTAAATATGTTTGATGAACTTGAAAAGAGTAAAGCAGAATTTGATTATAAGCATCTTTCAGAAATGATTGGTATTCCTATAATTCCTACAGTTGCCAAAAAAGGTTTTGGAGTTAAAGATCTTCTTGATAAAATTATAGAAGTATACGAAGATAAAGATCCAATTGTCAGACACATTCATATCAATTATGGTGAGGATGTTGAAGCATCTATAAAAAATTTGCAAAGATTGATTAAAGAAAATCAAAATATTAAATATAAATATTCTACGCGTTATATTGCTATAAAATTACTTGAAAAAGATAAAGAAATTTGGAATATTCTGGAAAATTGCAAGAATTTAAATGATATAAAAAAACAAGTAGAAGTGGAAATTGAAAAATTAGAGAAAAAATACAATGAAGCAGCAGATAATTTAATAACAGATTTAAAATTTGGTTTTATTTCTGGTGCATTAAAGCAAACTTACAAAGAAGGAAAAATTGATACTAAAAAATTAACACAACTAATAGATAAATTTGTAACGAATAAATTTTTAGGTTTCCCGTTATTTTTCTTGTTTATCTGGATAGCATTTGAGGCAACTTTTTATATAGGTTCTTATCCTGCAGATTGGTTAGAGTTTGGAGTTGAAAATATTAAAACTTTTATATCAACATATATACCAGATGGTTCGTTTAAGAATTTATTAGTTGAAGGTATTATAGGTGGCGTTGGAAATGTGCTTGTGTTTCTACCAAATATTATGATTTTGTTCTTTTTTATTTCTTTCCTTGAAGATGTTGGTTATATGGCAAGAGCAGCTTTTATAGTTGATAAAATTATGCATAAAATAGGGTTGCACGGTAAATCTTTTATTCCTTTAATGATGGGTTTCGGGTGTAATGTGCCTGCTGTTATGGCAACAAGAACTTTAGAAAATCCGAAAGATAGAATTTTAACGATGTTAATTATTCCATTTATGTCTTGTAGTGCAAGATTACCTGTATATCTTTTATTTATATCTGTGTTTTTTGAAAAAAATCAAGGTTTGGTGTTAGCGCTTATCTATTTAACAGGTATAGTATTTGCTGGGTTGTTATCTATACTATTTAATAAATTATTTTTCAAAGGGCAAGATGTTCCTTTTGTAATGGAGTTACCACCATATAGGATGCCAACACTTAAAAATAGTCTTTTACATATGTGGCACAAAGCGAGTGCTTACTTGAAAAAGATGGGAACAATTATTCTTGGTCTTTCTATACTTATATGGTTTTTTAGTAATTATCCCAAAGATGAAAATCTTATAAAAAGTTATGTTGATAAAATAGCTACTGTAGAACAACATAAATTTGACAATGAACAGGAAAAACAAGAATTATTAGCTAATCTTGAAGCAGAAAAACTAGCAGCTATTCAACAAAATACAATTTTAGGAAAGTTAGGGATGTTTATCGAGCCAGCACTCAAACCGCTTGGCTTTGATTGGAGAGTTGGAATTGCAATTATTTCGGGTCTCAGCGCCAAAGAAGTTATAATAAGTACATTGAGTATTATCTATAAAGCAGGAGATGATGAATTATCGCTTAAAGAAAAACTTAAAACAGCAGTATTTACAGAAGGTAGTAACAAAGGTAAACCAGTATTTACACCACTAACAGTTTTGACTTTAATGATTTTTGTTTTGTTCTATTTCCCTTGTGTTGCAACAATTGTAGCTATTAAAAATGAATCAAATTGGAAGTGGGCAATATTTTCAGTATTTTATTCTACTGCTTTTGCTTACTTGATTGCTTTAATTTTCTACAATATTGGTAAATTCTTTATATAAAGGAAAACATTATGCAAGATATTTTAACATATCTGACCGTTTTACTAACAATCATATTTTTTGTAATTGGTAAATTTAGAAAAAAAGAAAATTGTAATAAATGTAGTGGTTGCACAAGCGATTGTCCATTGAATAGTGCAAACAAAATACAAAATAAAAATCTATTTAATATTATACGATAAATATAAGTCTTCTGTAATCATAAAGCCATTTAGGTGCGTTCAAAAGGATATTTATAGTATTCATATTAGGACGCACTTTTTTTTAATTGTTATGAAAGATAAAACCATCAACTAACAAATACAAATGTAAAATAAATATAAAACTCCTGAACGCACTTTTATCTACACTTCAAAAGCAAAGCAAAATAAAATATCTTACGCTTAACGGAAAATATTCATAACTGCAATATATTTGAAGGAGAAAGAATTATGGTTGAACGTATATAGCCGATTATTTTATTTATTATAAATGTAGAAAGATAAATCATTGAATGTAAAATACGCTTAAAAATTAAGTTCTGAGCGTATTCTACGCTTAAATTAGCGTAAATTACGCTCAGAAATAAATCTGGAACGGAAAATACGTTCAAATGAGCGTATTTTACGCTCATGAATAATTTTTGAACGGAAATATTGCTCAAATTAAATAAAATTACGCTCAAAAATACTATTGTGAACGCAATTTACGTATAATTATTTTAACTTGACGCATAAACACAATAACATGAACGAATATCTCGTTAGTTGTATTTTGAATTGTTTTTAATTTATGTTAATTAAATAGTATATTCTCGGTCAACGGTTTTAGCTTTGTGTTACTTATTAAGTGAGTATGTGTTAAATGTTAGTTAAGGAGTTAATAAAAGCTATCAGGTTTTAGATTGAATGCAAGAAATTTATAAATAACATTCAAGAGTTTATTAAAATGTAGGTTTTATAAAAATTGATATAACTTATTAAAAAAATTATTATACAATTTGCAAGCAAATTTACTATGAATATTCTTATTGCTTTTTAATTATCAAACTTCCATTTAACTTTTTTATTAAGTGTAATTTTTTTAAATTTGAATAACAAAAAAAAAAAATTATGAAAAATCTAATTTATTTACTCGTTCTTTCACTCCAAATTCTTGCTAATTCTTTTTACTCTCCAAATCAAAATTTGAAAATTATCTTCAAGAAAGAAAAAAATTATAGTTTCGATGTTTTTTACAAGGATAATTTAATTATTAAAAATTTACAGTTAGGTTTTGAAACAAAGGAAAATATTGATTTTACTAATTTAGAATTAATTCAGGTTGATTCAACAATAGAAAATTATACCTGGCAAACTGTTTGGGGAGAGGAAAAAGAAATACTTAATAATTGTAGAGTTTATACATTAAACTTCAAATCACAAAATGATGATTTTAATTTCAAAGTTAAATTTAAGCTATTCAATGATGGTTTTGGTTTTAGATATGAATTTCCCAAACTTAAAAAATATCCTAATTTTGTTATTACAGATGAAAAAACAAATTTTGAGTTTGATGAAGATTTAACTGCTTTCTGGATACCTGGAGACTATAATACAAATGAATATAAGTATACAAAATCCAAGTTAAGCGAGGTCAATTCATCCGTTGCTGCACAATTTAAGGAAATTGGAGTTAAAAGTTATATTGAAAATGCAGTTCAAACTCCTTTAATGTTAAAATCTCAAAAGGGCATTTATATAAACCTACATGAGGCTGCACTGGTAAATTTCCCTGCAATGAATTATGAATTATCGAATAATGGACGAAAATTGAAGGCTCATCTTGTGCCAGATGCTTTTGGAAATAAAGCATATATTCAAACACCTTTCAATACTCCCTGGAGAACTTTTATTATATCCGATGATGCTCGTGATATTTTAAGTTCAAGAATTATACTAAATTTGAACGAACCTTGCAAACTGGATGATGTTAGTTGGGTAAAACCTTTGAAATTTATCGGTATCTGGTGGGAAATGCATGTTGGAATGAAAACATGGAATTATACTGATACTAATAATCTTAATATCTATACAACTAAGTGGAATGAATTAAAACCAAATGGAAAACACGGTGCAACAACAGAAAGGGCTAAATATTACATAGATTTTGCGAGCAAACACGGAATAGATGCAGTTCTTTTTGAAGGTTGGAATGTTGGTTGGGAAGATTGGTATGGAAACTGGAAAGAAAATGTTTTTGATTTTTTAACTCCATATCCAGATTTTGATATCAAGGAAGTTTCTGATTATGCAAAAAGCAAAGGTGTAAAATTAATAATGCATCATGAAACATCGGCATCTGTTACAAATTATGAAAGGTTGATGGATACAGCTTATAAATTTATGAAATATTATGGTTATGATGGCGTTAAAACAGGTTATGTGGGTAGAATTATTCCGCGTGGAGAAAATCATGATAGCCAGTGGATGATAAATCATTACATTAGGGTAGCAGAAAAATGTGCAAAATATAAAATATTATTGGATGCACACGAGCCAGTAAGGCCAACTGGATTACAGAGAACATATCCAAATTGGTTAGCTTGTGAAGCTGCACGAGGTAATGAATTTAATGCCTGGTCTGATGGAAATCCGCCCGAGCACGAAACCATACTTCCTTTTACTCGTTTGATTGGTGGCCCAATGGATTATACTCCTGCTATTTTCCAGATAAAACTCGATTATTACAATACTGGTAATAAATATTATCTTCATACCACTTTGGCTAAACAATTAGCTTTGATGGTTACAATGTATAGTCCAATTCAGATGTTAGCAGATTTACCAGAAAATTATGAAAGATTTTCAGACGCTTTTCAGTTTCTTAAAGATGTTCCAGTAGATTGGCAAAAATCTGTTTATATAAATGCTGAGCCGGGTGAATATTTAACAATTGCAAGAAAGGATAGAAATTCCGAAAATTGGTTTTTGGGCTCTGTAACAAATGATAAGCAAAGAAAGTTTGATGTTAAGTTAGATTTTTTGGAAGATGGAGATTATCTTTGCACAATATATCAAGATGCAAAAAATGCTCATTGGTATGATAATCCAATGAGTTATGAAATTAAAAATTTTGTAGTAAATAAAAAAACTGTATTAAAAATTAATTTGGCAGAAGGCGGTGGTTGTGCTATAAGCTTTAAAAAAGTTGATAGTAGTATTTTGAAAAATTACAAACGCTATTAAGTTTTAGCAGCTAATGGATGTTAATATTTTGTGATAATAGTATATTGTGAATAGAAAGGTTTTGTAATAATTAAATATTGGATGACTTCATTTTAATGTGCAACTTTATGCTAATTTGTAAATAAAAAATAAATTTGAAAGCTAAAGTGTATCGAATAATTTTGCGTATTTGTAAAATTTTGCACTTTGGAAAAACTTGTCAAATAGAACTAAAATATATTTGAGGTATTATGAAAGTTAAAAGAGTTTTTGTCGAAAAGAAAGATGGCTTTAACATCGAAGCAAAAAATTATTTATCAGAATTGAAAAGTTATTTAAATATCAAAAACTTGAAAGAATTAAAAATTTTACATAGATATGATATTGAAGGTATTGATGATAAAACATTGTTAGATGTTGCTAAAAATATACTATCAGAAGCTCCTGTTGATAATTACTATATCAAAACTCATCCCTATGGAAGCGAATGGATAGAGTTTGGAGTTGAATATCATCCCGGGCAATATGACCAAAGGGCAGATTCCGCCGCTCAATGCATTCAAATTCTTACTCAAAAAGAACAACCTATTGTAAGGTATGCTAAAATTTATTTATTAAAAGGTAAGTTATCAGATGAAGATATCCAAAAAATCAAGAAGTATTCGATAAATGAAACAGATTCGCAGGAAGCTCAAAAAGATATTCCTGCTACATTGGTAAGCAAAATTGATAAACCTAAAAGTGTAGAAAAATTAAATGGTTTTATAAAATTAGATAATGATCAACTTAATAAATTTTTAAATGATTATGAACTAGCAATGTCTTTTGATGATTTGAAGTTTTGCCAAGATTATTTTAAGAATATTGAGAAAAGAGATCCCACAATTACAGAATTGAGAATATTGGATACTTATTGGTCCGATCATTGCCGCCATACAACTTTTTTAACAGAAATTAGAATGGTAGAATTTGTTGGCGAAGATCAAATTACCAAAATGATAAAAGAAACTTTTAATGAATATCTTCAAATAAGAAATAAATTAAGTATCAAGAAAGCAATATGTTTGATGGATATTGCTACAATAATGGCTAAATCATTAAAATCAGAAGGTTTACTGCAAGACTTAGATGAATCGGATGAAATAAATGCTTGTTCTATAAAAATTAAAGTTAAAACATCAAGTGGTATAGAAGATTGGTTATTAATGTTTAAAAATGAAACTCACAACCATCCAACAGAAATTGAGCCATTTGGAGGTGCGGCAACTTGTTTAGGTGGTGCTATAAGAGATCCACTTTCGGGAAGGAGTTATGTTTATCAAGCGATGAGAGTAACAGGTTCAGGCGATCCTAATACTCCTTTTTCCAAAACTCTGCCTGGCAAATTACCACAACGAAAAATTACTGTAGGTGCTGCACACGGTTATAGTTCTTACGGTAATCAAATAGGATTAGCTACTGGATTAGTTAAAGAGATTTATCATCCAGATTATGTGGCAAAAAGATTGGAAATAGGAGCTGTAATAGGTGCTGTGCCAATTTCAAATGTCCGTAGAGAAAAACCTGTTGAGGGAGATGTAATCATTTTAGTTGGTGGTAGAACAGGTAGAGATGGTTGCGGTGGTGCTACAGGAAGTTCAAAAACTCATACAGAAAAATCAATCGAAAAGGCAGGTACTGAGGTTCAAAAAGGTAATCCGCCCATTGAAAGAAAATTACAAAGACTTTTTAGAAATCCAGAGGTTACAAAACTTATAAAAAAATGCAACGATTTTGGGGCAGGAGGAGTTTCTGTTGCCATTGGCGAATTAGCAGATGGGCTTGATATCTTTCTTGATGCAGTGCCAAAAAAATACGAAGGTCTTGATGGTACTGAGTTGGCTATTTCTGAATCACAGGAAAGAATGGCTGTGGTTGTTGATAAAAATGATGTTGAAAAATTTATCTCATTTGCAAATGATGAAAATCTGGAGGCTACGGTTGTAGCTCATGTTACAAATACTAACAGAATGAAAATGTTCTGGAATAATAAAACTATTGTTGATATATCAAGAGATTTTCTTAATAGTAATGGTGCTCCAAGAAAAACAAGTGTCAAGATAACAAAACAACATATAAAACATGAAAATATAACACATAAATCGATTGAGGATGTTTTATTCAAAAAACTTGATTCGTTAAATTCCTGTTCGCAAAAAGGATTGGTTGAAAGATTCGATAGTACTATAGGGCGTGGTAGTGTAATTATGCCATTTGGTGGAAAATATCAATTAACGCCATCACAGGTAATGATTGCTAAAATACCAGTATTGGAAAAAGATACAGATTCTGTTAGTGTAATGTCTTATGGTTTTGATCCATATTTAACAGAGCAGTCTCCATATTTAGGTGCAATGAATGCGATAATTGAATCAGTTAGTAAAGTTGTTGCTGCTGGATGTGATTATAAAAAAACTTATTTGACATTGCAGGAATATTTCCAAAAATTAGGCGATAAGCCAGAAAATTGGGGAAAGCCTCTTTCTGCTTTATTAGGTGCACTAAAAGCACAAAAAGAATTAGGTATTGCTGCAATTGGCGGGAAAGATTCGATGTCTGGTACTTACAACGAATTAAATGTTCCTCCAACACTTGTTTCATTTGCAGTTAATACTAATTTGGTTGATAACGTAATTACTAACGAAATTAAAGATATCGATACAAAGCTATATTTAGTTCCTTTTAATGAAGATGGTATACCAGATTTCACAAAAATCAGAAATATTTTTGAAAAGTTACATAATTATACAAAGACGAAAAAAGTATTTACAGTATATGTTGTTTATAACGAAAGTATAATTGAAGGGCTCGCTAAAATGTCCTTTGGTAATAAGATAGGTGTTAAGATTTCTAACGAATTTGATATTAAAAAATTATCAAATAAATGTTATGGTGCTTTTATTTGCGAAACTAAAGATGTAATAAATGATGAAGATTTTAAATTTTTAGCATCAACACAAGAAAAGAATATTATAGAATATAACGATGAAAAAATTAACATTAATGATTTAATTGAAGTATGGAATAAAAAATTATCAAAAATTTTTCCCGAAAAATCTGATGTTGAAAAAGATAATTCAATTGAAAAGTTTAAAGATTACAAATTTATTGTGGGTTCAACGAAAAAATCATCAATAAAAATTGCAAAGCCAAGAGTATTTATTCCAGTATTTCCCGGAACGAATTGTGAATATGATACAACAAAAGCATTTATTAAAGCAGGAGCAGATGTTACTACATTTGTCTTTAAAAATAAAAATTCGGATGATATAAAATCATCAGTTGAACAGATGGCAAAAATCATAAAAAATTCACAAATTATAATGATACCGGGCGGATTTAGTGCAGGAGATGAACCGGAAGGTTCAGGTAAATTTATCGCAACAGTTTTTAGAAATAGTATTTTAGTTGATGCTGTGATGGATTTATTAAAAAATCGAGATGGTTTGATGCTTGGTATTTGTAATGGGTTCCAGGCTTTGATAAAATTAGGGCTTTTACCATATGGCGAAATTAGAGAACTAAAAGAAGATTCTCCAACATTAACATATAACGATATTGGGCGTCATATTTCAAAGATAGTACCTACAAAAGTTGTTTCTAATTTGTCTCCCTGGATGATGCTTTCAAATGTTGGGGATGTTTATAATGTTCCTGTATCACACGGGGAAGGTAAATTTTATGCAAGTGAGAAAATGCTTAAAGAATTGATTGAAATAGGTCAAATCGCAACTCAATATGTAGATTTTGAAGGCAATCCTACTATGGCAGAGGAGTATAATCCAAATGGTTCAATTTTTGCCATAGAAGGAATTACATCTCCTGATGGTAGAGTGTTTGGCAAAATGGGGCACAGTGAAAGAGTTTCTGATGGGTTATATAAAAATATTCCTGATGTAAAAATACATAAAATATTTGAAGCAGGGGTTAAATATTTTGAATAAACACTTGCAAAAAAATCAAAAATTGTTTATATTTGCAAGGCAAAATTAGGAAAGATGCCGGAGTGGTTGAACGGGCTCGCCTGGAGAGCGAGTGTACCTCCACAAGGGGTACCGAGAGTTCGAATCTCTCTCTTTCCGCAAGGGGTACTTATCGAAGGCTATTTTATATAACTTTTTTTAGTTTACATCTTCTAGTCAATTGTGTTTGTAAGCAGTTTTTGCCTTGAACCACTTTGGAGTATCCCACTTTTTTATAAAAAATATTTTGTTTTTTTTGAATAATTTATTATATTAGTACTTCTAATTTTGCCCTTATAAAAAAGGGCAATTTTTTTTATACGAGGTGTTATGATATCTAAAGAAATAACCGAAAAAATTCTACAAATAACAAATCAGGTTATACCACAAAAAGGTTTACTGTTGGTCGATACTATAATTCGTGGCACAGATAAAAATGTTGTAATAGAAATTTTTATAGATAACAAAACTGGTGTTGATGCCGATTTATGTGCTGAAGTATCGGATATGATTAAATCAAGAATTGAAGAAGAATTAGAACTTGAAAATTATCGTCTTGATGTATCATCCCCCGGAATTGATAGACCATTAAAATATATAGACCAATTTTATAAACATATTGGGCGTAAATTTAGTATTGTTTATGAACAAGATGGCAATACATTTGAATTAAACAATGTTGAGCTTGTAAGTATTGAAAACGAAATTTTAACCTTTAAAAATAATAAATCACAATTACAAATAATTTTTAATTACATTAAAAAAGCTATTACTATAATAAGTTTTTGATGGAGGATAATAATGAACAACGAAATTATGGAATATTTTTCCCTTCTCGTTAAAGAAAAAGGAATTGATAGAGATTATCTCGAAGCAGTTATTAAAGATATCTTTGAAACATTAGTAAAAAAGAAATTTGGCCCTAATGCTAATTCTGATATAATCGTAAATATGGAAAAAGGAGGTATCGAAATATACTACGAAAGAGAAATTGTAGAAGAATTAGAAGATCCAGTTACTCAAATTTCTATTGATGAAGTAAATGAATTAGGTAATGAAGATGAACTGGAAGTTGGTGATGTTTACTTACAAAAAATCGAACCTCACGAATTTGGTCGCAGATTAATTAATATGGCAAGACAAACTCTTAGCCAAAAAATCAGAGAGATTGAAAGAGAAATAATTTACAGAGATTATTCTGCGATGATTGGTGAAATTATTGTTGGTGAAGTTTATCAAATTATGAAAAATGGTATATTAGTTAATCATAATAGAACTGAAGTTTATTTACCAAAAAGCGAGCAAATTCCTACAGAAAGCTATACTAAAGGTTCTACTATAAGAGCGGTTGTAAAAAAAGTTGAAAAAACTCCTAAAGGGCCACAAATAATAATTTCAAGAGCAGATAACTGTTTCTTGAAGAAGTTATTCGAAATTGAGATACCGGAAATTTATGATGGATTGATAGAAATTAAAGGAATTGTTAGAGAACCAGGCGAAAGAGCTAAGGTTGCTGTTTTTTCCGATGATAACAGAATAGATGCGGTTGGTGCTTGTATAGGTATGAAAGGTGTAAGAATTAGTAGTATTGTAAAAGAACTTAATAATGAATATATTGATGTTATATCATATTCAGATAATCCTGCAATATATGTTCAAAGAGCATTGCAGCCAGGTAAAGTTAAAAAAGTTGAAGTAGATGAAGCTAATAAAAAATGTTATGTTTATGCAGATAATGATCAAATTGCTGTGATTGTTGGAAAAAATGCTGTTAATATTCAATTGGCTATGAAACTCACTGGTTACGATATAGATATTTTAAGAGAAGCTAAATCGTTTGCCGAATTTAAAAAAGACGTTGAACTTATTGATGTTAAAGATCAACTCGGCGATGATGTTTATGATATTTTAATAAACAATAGATTTGATACTTGTTTAGATGTTTTGAAAACACCTAAATATGAATTAGTTAAAACACTTACAGAATTAGATGAAGAGCAAATAGATGAAATTCTTCAAATTGTAAGAAAACAGTTAGAATCAGCTAACTAATTTATAAATCCCATAACAAATAGTGAATGAATATGGAAAAAACTAATAAATTAAGAATTGTAAAATTTGCCGGTGAATATGATATACCAACAGGTAGTATTATTGATTTTCTAAAAAACAAGGGATATGAAATTAAAGGTGCTAATAGTGTTATTACAGAAGATATGCTTAAGGATCTTAGAACTCACTTTAAAAAAGATATCGAAAAAGCCGAAGCTAAGTTAAAGAAAGTAAGTGAATTAAAAGGTTTTGAACCAAAAACTGATAAAGTTGATATAAAAGAGGATAAACACGAACTAATAATCGATAAAAAAGAAGAAAGTGTTTTAGAAGTTAAGACAGATGTAGAAGAAAAACCAAAAGTAATAGCTAAAGAAGAGCCAAAGGTTGTTCGAGAGGATAAAGTTGCTAAAATTACTGTTGAAGAAAAACATGAGAAAGCTCAAGAAACTCCTCAGGTAGTTATACCAGAAGTAATTAAAGAAGAAAAAGTTGAAGTTGAACAAAAAGTTCAACATATTGAAAAGAAAGAAATTCAAGAAGATAAAACTCAGGTTAAGAGTGAATCAGAAGTTAAAGCTAAAGAACAAGTAGCTGAAGAAGATAGCAATTTAATCTCAACATCTTATAAATTGACAAAAGATGGTATTGCTATTACTGAAAATGAAAAAGCACCTGAAATTGACCATGGTATAACTCAGAAATATGAAACAGAAACGGAAAAAGAACTTAAAAAGAATAAACTCAATGTTGTTGGGCATGTAAATCTTGATAAAGATAACAGATACGAAGGAAAACATAAGAATTTCAAAGATAAAAATAAATTCGATAAATTTAGCAAAGAAGGTAAAGATAAAAAACAGTCAAAGCCATTTAACAGAGAAGGAGCAAAAGAGCAAGATAAATTTACACCAAGAGATGGTGAAAAATTTGATAAAAAACCAGAAAAGAAAGAAAGCGAGCTTGCTAAAACTATTAGTGAAACTGTAAAATATGAACCACCTCTTGCAACAGAAGCACCTAAGAAAAAAGCTAATAAAGATAAATTTAAGAAAAAAGGTAAAAAAGGTGTAGTTGATGTTGAAGAGGGTATAGAAGTTAAAAAGAAAAAGAATAAGAAGAAAAAATTTACTATTGATGAAAGAGAAGTAGAGGAAGCTATCAGAAGAACACTTTCTGATATGGATGATAATGCTATTTCCGAAAGAGCTGCATTCAAGAAAAAGAAAAAGAAAGAAAAACAATTACAAGAATTACAAAAAGAAGAACAAAGACGACAAGAAGAAACTATCATTAAAGTTACAGAATATATGACCGTTAGTGACCTTGCTGAAAGAATGAATGTTTCTGTTGGTGAAGTTATATCTAAAGCAATGGGATTGGGAATGATGGTTTCAATTAATCAGAGATTGGAATTAGATTTAATAACACTCTTAGCTGATGAATTTGGTTATACAGTTGAAGAAGAAGAGGAATTTGAAGTTGATGAATTAGCTGATAGAGAAGACGCACCTGAAGAATTACAACCAAGGCCACCTATTGTAACTGTAATGGGACACGTTGATCATGGTAAAACTACTTTGTTGGATTATATTAGAAATACTAATGTTGTTGCCGGTGAATCTGGTGGTATAACTCAGCATATAGGTGCTTATAGAGTTGAATTGCCAAATGGTAAATCTATTACATTTTTAGATACACCAGGTCACGAAGCATTTACCGCTATGAGAGCTAGAGGTGCTAAACTTACTGATATTGTTATCCTTGTTGTGGCTGCTGATGACTCTGTGATGCCTCAAACAATAGAAGCTATTAATCATGCACAAGCAGCGCAAGTCCCTATTATCGTTGCAATTAATAAAATAGATAAACCAGGTGTTGATATTGATAAAATTAAACGACAATTGGCTGAACACAATGTTTTGGTAGAAGATTGGGGCGGTAAATATCAATGCGTTGAAATTTCTGCTAAAAAAGGTTTGAATATAGATACATTGCTTGAAAAAGTTATTCTTGAAGCAGAATTGTTGGATCTTAAAGCTAATCCTAATAGAGAAGCCAGAGGCGTAGTTGTTGAAGCAGAGCTTGATAAAGGACGGGGTATAGTTGCTACAATTTTAGTTCAAAAAGGTACTTTAAGAACAGGCGATCCATTTGTTGTCGGTATTCAACACGGTCGTGTTAGAGCTATGACTGATGAAAGAGGTAACAAATTGGAAGAAGCTGGACCTTCTACTCCAGTTCAAGTGCTTGGTTTTGAAGGTATGCCGCAAGCTGGAGATAATTTCGTTGTAGTTGATTCAGAAAAAACTGCTAGAAGCATTGCTATTAAAAGACAACAACTTAAAAGAGAATTGGATAGAAGAACAGTTCAGAAATTTACTCTTGATGAATTTTCTAAACAGGTACAAGCTGGACAGGTTAAAAACTTACCTATTATTGTAAAAGGTGATGTTGATGGCTCGGTTGAAGCTTTAGCAGATTCATTTATGAAATTATCTAATGATCAAGTGAGAGTTGATGTTATCCATAAAGCTGTTGGTGGAATTACAGAAAGTGACGTATTATTGGCAACTGCATCTAAAGCAATTATTATTGGTTTCCATGTAAGGCCAAATCTAGCAGCAAGAAAATTGGCTGAAAATGAAAACATAGAAATCAGATTATACAATGTTATTTATGATGCTATAAATGATGTCAAAGCTGCTCTGGAAGGTTTATTATCTCCAGTTATTTCCGAAGAAGTTATCGGTATTGTTGAAGTAAGAGATGTATTTAAAGTACCTAAAGTTGGTACTGTTGCTGGTTGTTATGTCCTCGATGGCAAAATTAAGCGTGGTAGCAAAGTTACTGTTATTCGTGATGGAATTGAAATATTCCGTGGTGAAATTTCATCTCTTAAAAGATTTAAAGATGATGTTAGAGAAGTTGATGCAGGTTATGAATGTGGTTTATCAATAAATAATTTTAATGATATCAAAGTTGGAGATATTATAGAAGTTTATCAATTAGTTGAAACTAAACAAACATTAGACTAGGATTATGAAATATAAAAAAGAAAAATTAGAGAGCCTTATAAAAGAGGCTCTTTCTAACGTTTTGTGCTTTGAAATGGAAGAGGAAGATTTTAAATTAGTTACTATTAGTAATTTAACTCTATCCCCAGATTTAAGAATCGCTAAAATTTATGTATCTATCTTTGATAAAGATAAAAGAGAAGAAGTCTTTTCAAAAATCAACATAAATAACAAACAAATTAGATACAAATTGGCTCAGAAAATCAGAAATATTAGATATATTCCTGAATTACATTTTTATCTTGATACCAGTGCCGATCATGTGGAACGAATCAATGAAATTTTAAAGAATATTACCTATACAACAAGTGAAGACGATAACAATGAATTATTACAATGATGTTAATAACATTGAATATAATCCCGATACAGTAATAACAATTGGAACTTTCGATGGAGTTCATTTAGGACATCAAAAAATAATTGCTAAATTACTTGATGAATCTAAAAAAGAAAATTTAAGAAATTTTGTTATTACATTTTATCCCCATCCTCGAAAAGTTCTATCAATTGATTATAATTTAAAAATATTGACAGATAAAACTGAAAAACTAGAAATGTTGAAATTTCTAGGCGTTCAAAATCTTTTAAATATAAATTTTACTAAAGAATTTTCTCAATTAGAATATGAAAATTTTGTCAAAGATTATTTGATAGCAAAAATAGGGATAAAAAAATTAGTCGTAGGTTATGATCACAGGTTAGGAAAGAATGCTAGTGGTAAAATTGATAATTTAAAAAAAATTGCTGAAAAATATAATTTCGAGGTTATTGTTGTTGATCCTTTAATTATAGAGAATGAAATTATTAGCAGTACAAAAATAAGAAAACATCTATTGAATTCTGAGCTTGATATTGCCAATAAATCTCTTGGTAGAAATTATAGCATTAGAGGTAGAGTAATCCATGGTTTGCAAAGAGGAAGAAACATTGGATTTCCAACAGCAAATGTGGCAACTATTGATCCAGATAAATTAGTTCCTTCTAATGGTGTTTATTTTGTACAAATTGATATCGAAGATACACCTTATTGGGGTGTAATGAATATAGGACTTAGACCAACTTTTAAAGATTTAACTGAGCCACTTATAGAAGTTCATATTTTCGATTTTGATGATGATATTTATGATTATGATGTAAACATACACTTGATAACTAAAGTAAGAGATGAAAAAAAATTCAATAGTGTTGATGACTTAATTAAACAAATAAAAGATGATATTAATTTTTGCATAGAATACAAAAAAAGTTTAAATTTAAATTCTATTTTATAATTAATTAATTCCGGGCGTTCTGGAATTACATTGTATAACAAATAACAGGAGTAACAAAATGTTAACAAGTGCAGAAAAAAAAGAGTTAATCAAAAAATTTGGCAAAAATGAAAATGATACAGGAAGAACAGAAGTTCAGATTGCCATTTTAACAGAAACAATTAATAGATTAACTCAACATTTAAATAAATTCAAAAAAGATCATGCTTCCAGAAGAGGCTTGATGGCAATGGTAGGTAAAAGAAAAAGATTACTTTCTTATTTACAAAAAGTAGATATTGAAAGATATCGTAAAATCATTGCAGAATTAGGTATTAGAAAATAATTTAATAACCCCTCTTTACAGAGGGGTTTTAACCATAAAAATGAGGTAAAAATGTTATACGAAGATAGTGTATTTTCAGTAGAAACACAATTAGGCGGAAAAACACTTAAACTTGAAACTGGTAGATATGCAAGGCAAGCTAATGGTGCTGTTATGGCTACTTATGGTGAGACGATGGTTTTAGTTACAGCTGTTTGTGCAAAAGAACCAAAGGAAGATATTGATTTTTTTCCTTTAACTGTTGAATATAGAGAAAAACCATCCGCTGCTGGTAAAATCCCTGGTGGCTTTTTGAAAAGAGAAGGAAAACCAAGCGATAAGGAAATTTTAAGTGCAAGACTTATCGATAGACCAATTAGACCTTTATTCCCCGATAATTTCAGAAACGAAACTCAAATTGTCGCTAATGTATTTTCTTATGATATGGAAGTTGATCCTGATGTAATTGGTGCTATTGCAGCATCTGCAGCGTTACATATTTCTAATATTCCGTTTCTTGAACCTATTGGAGAAGTAAGAGTTGGTAAAATTAATGGTCAACTTATTATTAATCCTACTCAAAAACAAATTGAAGAATGCGATTTAGAATTAGTTGTAGCAGGTACCGAAACTTCTATTATGATGGTAGAAGGAGAAGCTAACGAAGTAAGTGAAGCAGAACTTCTTGAAGCTCTACAGTTTGCACACGTTGAAATTAAAAAGATTGTACAATTACAAAAAGAATTAAGGGAAAAGTGTGGCAAACCTAAAATGGAGGTTAAACCTGCAGAAATTAATGAAGAACTCTTAAAAGATGTTACTGATTATGCTACACCTAAAATTTCTGAATTGGTTGCAACTGTACTCGGAAAAGAAGAAAGAAATCTTGCTAATGCAAATTTAGCTAAAGAAGTAATTGAGCATTTCAGTGAAAAATATCCTGAATCAGAAAAAGCTATCAAAACAATTTTACATGATCTTGAAAAAGATATAATGAGAAAGAGAATTCTTGAAACAGGATTACGCCTTGATGGTAGAAAAACAAATGAAATTAGACCTATTAAGATTGAATTAGATGTACTACCTAGAGTTCATGGTTCTGTTTTATTTACAAGAGGAGAAACACAATCATTAACTAGTTTGACACTTGGTTCTACTCGTGATGTTCAAATTATTGATGGTCTTGATGAAGAATATCAAAAGTCATTTATCTTACATTATAACTTCCCACCATTTAGTGTTGGTGAAGTTGGTAGAATGACAGGTATTGGAAGAAGAGAAATTGGACATGGTAATCTTGCTGAAAGATCTTTAAAGAGAATGGTTCCACCTGTTGAAAAATTCCCTTATGTTGTTAGATTAACATCTGATATTTTAGAATCAAATGGCTCATCATCGATGGCAACAGTTTGTGCAGGATCATTGGCTTTAATGGCTGGAGGCGTACCTGTAAAAGATGCTGTTGCTGGTATTGCAATGGGCTTAATTACTGAAGGCGATAAATATTCAATTCTTTCTGATATTTTAGGAAATGAAGACCACCTTGGTGATATGGACTTTAAAGTAGCTGGTACTTCTAAAGGTATTACCGGCTTCCAGATGGATATAAAAATTCAAGGTATTTCTTTTGAAATTTTATCAAAAGCTCTTGAACAAGCTAGACAGGGAAGAATGCATATTTTAGGAATTATGAAAGATGCTATTGCAGAACCAAGAAAAACAATTTCTAAATATGCTCCTGCAATTTCTGTTATTAAAGTTCCGGTTGAAGCTATTGGTGCAATAATTGGACCTGGTGGTAAAAATATTCAAGCTATTCAAAGACTTTACAAAACTGAAATATCTATTGATGAAGTCGGTAACTGTTATATAATTGGTCAAGATCAAGATTTATTGGATAAATGTACTAAACATTTAAAATTAACAGTTGAAGGTCCTACTGTTGGTGATGTATATGAAGGTAAAATAATTAAAATTATCGATTCTGGTGCATTTGTTGAATTGTTACCAGGTATTGACGCTTATTTACATATTTCACAAGTATCCCATAAAAGACTTTCTAAAGTTACTGATGAGATTAAAGAAGGCGATGTTGTAAAAGTTCGTATTGAAAAATACGAAAATGGAAAAATTTATGTATCAAGAAAAGCTTTATTAAATAAATAAATTATGATTGCATCCAACAGGGTGCAATCTTTTTTGATTTTATGATTACATTGAATGGTAAAAATATCGATTTGATACTCGCTCCTATGGCTGAAATTTCAGATTATCCTTTCAGAGAGATTAACAAAAAATACGGTGCTGATCTTACCTTTACGCAGATGGTTAGTGCTCGTGGTATTTCTAACAAACATTTCGATACACTTCGATATTTGATATTTAATAAAAAAGAAAAACCTATTGGTGTCCAGTTGCTTATTGAAAATGATGAATATATTGAAGATTCTGTCTCTGAGCTAGTTAAATTGAATCCTGATGTTATTGACTTAAATGCTGGATGCCCTTCAAATGAAATATGCAAAAAAGGACTTGGTGCTCAATTACTTAATAATCCTAACAAATTAAGAAAAATTCTCGAAAATATTATTTTATATTCAAAAAATATTCCTGTATCATTGAAATTAAGAATTGGTTTTGAAAGAATAAATATCTTTGAAGTTTTAGAATACATTAAAGATTTGCCTTTGGCTTTTATCACAATTCACGCTCGTCTAAAATCTGAGTTTTATACTGGAACTCCCAACTATGATGTCGTAAAAATGGTAAAAGAAAAATATGATAAGAAAATAGTTTTTAATGGTAGTTGTTTTTGTGAAGATGATTATTTTAAGATAAAAGACTTAACAAATGCAGATGCAGTTATGATAGCACGAGGAGCATTGGGAAATCCATTCATATTTTCTAAAATTAAAAGTTGCTTTGAAAGAAAAAAATTTGTAGTTGATAAATATTTAATACTTGATATAGCTAAATTTCACTCTAAATTGATTTTGGATACATATGGCGAAATTAATTTTGCAAAATATTCAAGAAAATACTTAATTTGGTATTTTATGTATTTTACAAACATTTTTAGTTTAATTGATAATATTTACAAAGTTGATAAATACGATGATATTATAAATTTAATTAATGAATTTACGAATAAAAATGATATAAATACCGACATAAATGAAATTAATAAAATCAAAAATATGTTTTATAACAAAGTTTTATTTTGGTTACAATAGGTGAAATATGAATAAAAATATAATTATAAATTCAACAAATTCCCAAACAAGGATTGCTTTTACTGATAATAATAAACTTGTTGATCTATTTATAGAACTACCTGAAGATCAAAAGCTTGTTGGTAATATTTATCTAGGTAAAGTTGCAAAAATATTTCCCGGAATTAATGCAGCATTTATTGCAATAGGAATGAAAAATGATGCTTTTTTGCATTTTTCTGATATTGCAAAACAAACAGAAGAACTTTCTAAATTAGCAGATGATGCTGATGATACTGATATTGATGAATTTGATGATATTGATAAATTACCAAGTAAAAATCAACTTTCTGCAATAAAAATAAAAAAGAAAAGTCCTGAAGTTAGTTTAATTAAAGGACAAGAAATACTTGTTCAAGCTATTAAAGAACCAACAGGAAATAAAGGTGTTAGAGTTACTACAGGGCTATCTATACCAGGTAGATTTTGTATCTTATTGCCATTTAATAGGAGAATTGGAGTATCAAGAAAAATAGAAGATAGAGAAGAAAGAAAAAGATTACGAACAATTGCAAAAAAAATTTTACCTGATGATTGTGGTTTAATTATCAGAACAAATTCTGCTAATCAAAGTGAAGAAATATTACAGGAAGATTTAAAACAATTATCAAAAATTTGGCGTAACATTCAGAAAAAAGCTAAAGAATCAACTCCGCCTGCTTTAATTTATAAGGATTTATCCACAACACTTGCTATAATAAGGGATTTGTTCAATAATGAAATCAATAAAATTATTGTAGATGATAAAGAAGTATATCATGATATTGTTGATTATCTTCAAGTAACACAACCAGAGGTACTTAATAAAATAGAATTATACAAAGATTCAACTCCTATATTTGAAAGATATGGTATTGAAAAACAAATTAAAAAATATCTTGGAAGAAAAGTTCCTTTACAATCTGGCGGATATTTAATAATTGAACATACTGAAGCTATGACAGTAGTTGATGTTAATAGTGGTACTTATGTTCAAAATAAAGATCAGGAAGAAAATTCATTAAAAATAAACTTACAAGCAGCTAAAGAAATTGCAAGACAATTGAGATTGCGTGATATAGGAGGATTGATAGTTATAGACTTTATTGATATGAAAGAAGAAAGAAATAAAAATCTAGTTTATGAAGAATTAATTAATTCTTTCGAAAATGATAGAGCAAAAGTTCACATATTACCTATGACTGAATTTTGTTTAATACAAATGACAAGACAAAGAATTCGTTCAAGTTATATGCAACTTACCAGTGAAGTTTGTGAATGTTGTGGCGGAACTGGAATTATGACAGAAAAAACATCTTATTTTTATGAATTGGAAAAAGCTATTTTATCAATAAAACAAAATACAAAATATCGCAGATTTATTGTAAAAGTTCATCCATATTATTATGAAAAATTAAATAATGCAATAATTTTTTCTGAAAAAAATAAATTAATGTTTAAGTTAAAAATATATATGAAATTGGAAATTGATGAAAGATTAAAACCCGGAGTATTTAGAATTTATTCCTTAAAGGATAAAATAGATTTGAGTAAAGAGTATTAAAAAAGCCCTTGTAAAAGGGCTTTTTTTAGTCTAAAGGTGTGATTGATAAACTCATTTCTGTGTTACTTGATGATGTTTTGCTGTATTCTATTACATTCCATTTGGCTCTTTCTGGCTTTAATATTACTCCTTCGGCTGATTCATTATTCATTATATATTTAAGTTTGGCAAGATTAATTGCTATACTGATAATTTCGTTGAGAATTTTATAAAATTTGCCGTCATCGAGTTGAACTAGTTCTTTCATATCATCTTCATTAAATTGAATTCCTGCAACATATTTTCCTTTTTCTGTTAGAGTTTCAAATAGTTTATTTGCAACTTTTCTAATAAAATTCATTATGTCTTCTTTTTGTGTATTTTGTTCCAATGTAACAGTTTGAGATGTATCGTGATTAAAATTTAATTCCATTAAAAAACTTTTAACGGCTTTTTCTCCTTCAATTTCAACTTCTTGCTGGAATTTAAAACTTAAATTTATACTAAGCTTTTTCTCAGAAAAATTAAATATACCATTAGCTTTTAATTCTTCGTGTTTGTTAGAATTAAAAGTTAGGTTGAATTTTACTGAGGATTTATCTATTACTGAATCAGATAAATTTAAGTTTAATAAAGTAGATTTTAAATAGTCTTCTATTTCATTATTTTTTAAATATTTGCTATATTGATTTGCAATCTCTAAATGTTGAGATTGAGTATTATTTTTACCAGCAGAAGCATAATTGACAGGTGGTAAATTTTCCGAATTATTAATTACTGAAATCATTGGAACACACCTATTTCATTATCTTCATTATCGAAAATTATTTTTAAAAGTTTAATTTTCGATACCTAAAAATTCAACAATATTACTGCTTGATGTTTTAGTGCTCCTTATCTGGAATTTTCCACCTTTTGGCAAAATTGACATTGATGAAACTGTTGAAAGATTTGATATAGATTTTTGAATACATCCTTTGGTTAAATTAAAGTATGTTGTATTATTTCCAGTTATTTCTGGTTTATCAAATCTGAATTCGTTTCCATTTTCAACTATTCTATCTTTACCTGTAATTTTATTAGAAAGTGAAGCACCATATTTTAATAATCTATCTTCGCCTAATTTTTCAAACGATAAAACTTTATAATTAATTGAAGTGATTACATCAAATGCTGCAATTTTGCTTGGAGTTGAAATTGACCAGGTAGAATCTACTCCAATTTGCTTATTAGGTAAGGGTTTATAAATTTGGTTTACTATTTGTGAAAGTTGCATTTTTAATGAATTTAATGAATAATTAATGAATTCATTTTTCTTATCTGCAGGTATTTGCTTTCCTAAATATTCTAATAATTTTTTAACTAATTTATCAACTTTGGTAATTTCTAAAATATCTCCGTTAGAGGTTATTCTAACGCCAAAGCTGTTATTGACCATTGCCAGATAGTTTCCAAATTCTGCAGTTTTATTGGCATCTTTATCGCTATCGAAAGAAACTGTTTGTCTACCATCTGACATTGAGATCTTGATGTTATTAATAGTAGAGTTCAATTCTAAGGAGCCATCGGTATCAATATTTAATACTTCAAATGTAATTTTTAATGTTTGTTTTCTTGATAAATTTTGGCTAATTGATGTATCCGCTTTTATACTTTCTGAAGATTTTTCTTCTGTTGTAAGTAAAAATGTATATTTTTTACCTTTTTCTAGGTTATATTTTAATGAAACTATATTAGGTGCGTTAACATCTTTTGTTGTTTGTAATGGGGTTGCGTCTGCTTCTGTTTTTTCTTTTTTTTCATTTTTATTAGAATTACAAGCAACAAAAAGGAAAGATAATACAAACGAGAAAATTAAAAACTTTTTCATAGTATGATATCCAATATTTATTTATTAAATAATGCTTCTACAAATTTATCGGGAATGAAATCTTGTAAATCGTTGATTCCTTCTCCAACTCCGATATATCTTACAGGTATTTTGTGTTTTTGTGTTATGTTAAAAATTACGCCGCCTTTAGCAGTACCGTCGAGTTTAGTAACAACAAGACCAGTTAAATCTGTATATTTTTTAAATTCTTCTGCTTGGACATTTGCGTTTTGTCCAGTGGTAGCATCCACAACAAGCCAAACTTCATTAGGCGCGTATTCCAATAATTTTTGTGAAGTTTTTTTGAGTTTTTTTAGTTCTTCCATAAGATTTGTTTTTGTATGTAAACGGCCGGCTGTATCTATTAAAACAATATCTATTTTTTTATCAATTGCTGTTTGGATTGTATCATAAACAACAGCCGATGGGTCAGCTCCCTGATGTTTTTGAACTATTTCTACATTTGCTCTTTTGGCCCAGATTTCCAATTGGTCGTTTGCTGCTGCTCTAAATGTATCGGCCGAACCTATCAAAACTGAATAACCAGCATTTTTGAAGTTATTTGCCAATTTTCCTATGGTTGTTGTTTTTCCAACTCCATTTACGCCAACTATCATTATAACAAAAGGTTTGAATTTTTCAATATTTGATTTATAATCAGTATAATATTTGTTTAATGCTTCAGTTAGATGATTTTGGAGAAGTTGAATAATATCAGTAACTTCGCGGTTATCGGATTTTTTAAGTTCTTTTCGAACATTTTCTATAAATTCTTCTGCAATTACATAGCCTATATCGGATGTAATAAGTATTTCTTCAATTTTCTCTAAAGTTGTTTCGTCGATAACGGCTTTACCGGTAACAAGTTCGGTTATGCTATCAACTATTTTTGATTTTGTTTTTTGTAAGCCTTCTTTAACTTTGTTAAAACTAAAATTACTAAAAAATCCCATTAGTCGTTTTGCTCCTTATTGTGGCTTGATAATGTTTCAAGTGCTCTGTATGTATAAATAAGAAAAGAAAGTATTATAAATATGAAGGTTACAATTTCAAAAAATTTAGGTGAAAGCTCGGTAAAAAGTAAAACTATATAATAAATAGCGATTATGTTAACTGTTATTTTTCCAACCATATTAGATGGTAATATATATCCAATCTTTTTGGTAACATAGGTGCCGCCAATGAAAATTAATAAATCCCTTAAAACTATTGCAATAAATAAATATAACGGTAATTTATCAACTTGCAATAATGCCAGGGATACAATTAAAAGTGAGATTTTATCGGCTAAAGGATCTAACAATTTACCTAATTCTGTTATTTGGTTAAATCTTCTTGCTAAAAAGCCATCTAAATAATCGGATATAAAAATTAGTGCTACAATCATAAGGGAAATGTAATTAAACCTATCACTTGTATTAAGTATTACAGAAAAGTATAATGGAATTGCAAGGAATAATCTAAATAAACTAATTATGTTTGGCCATAATAAAAATTCTTTTTTGGCTATTTTAATCATAGCAATTACCTATTTAATTGTTACTAATAGGTTAACCTTAAGAGATTATCTTAAGAAAAATAATTTAAATATCTAATATAAAAAAAATTATCTTATTATCGCAATTTTACCATTTTTAATTTCATTTATTGTTGTGCTCGATTTAATATAAATTTTATAGAGATAAATTCCAGTCCCTAATATTGATGAATTGTTATTTTTTAAATCCCATTCAATATAAGGTGTATTACCTTCGATAGTATTTTGTATTGTGCCATCTAAACCCATAATGTAGATTGTATATTTTTCTGGCAGGTTGGAAAATGTTATTTTGTTATGTTTCTTTAATATCACGGGATTTGGGAAAACAATAATTTCTTTATCTTTATTATATGTTGGGTTGATGTAAATTTGGTTTGCTAAGCTGGATAAAGTATCTCCACTTAAACTTATTATTCCATTTAATGTAATTTTTGTATTAAGACCAACAACGGTAAGTGGGTTACTTTTTACTTTTATAATTATAGAACTATCGGTGATTGTTGTATTATCGATTGTCTTAAAAGGAATGAAATCGATTGATAAATTATCTTGTGTTTTGTTGATATCAATTTGTTTATTGAAATTTACAGATAGGGAATAATCAGATAATACATTGTAGCTTTTTATATAAAATGGTAAATCTTTTTTATTCGTAACAGGGAAATTAAAAGCAATATCATCAAAGGTATATTTTCTGTTATTTATATCTATGATTGATAAGTTATTTATTTTGTAACTAATATTTGGGCTAAACTTGATAAAATTTATAATTAAAGTATTATTATTAACTTTGCCAACTGAACTTATTTTAATTTTGTTATCTGTAATGGTGATATTTTCTGGTGTAAGTGAATTAAAGTCAATGGGATTATTGAATTCAATTATCAAGCTGCCATTTTCTTCTGTTTTATATTTTTTGATGTAAGTTTCTGGTAATATTGCGATTTGATGTATTGAGTTTAAGTAATTTATAGAATTAATTGAGTAATATACTGTTTGATAAGATATTGTATCGTTATAATCAGATGTATTATTAAGAATAATTTTCTGCCAATTTATTTTATTGTATGATTTGAATATATAAATAGTATCCAAAACTGGTTGCCAGCTTAAATTAATTGTTGTCTTGTTTAATTGGGTTAATTTAATATCACTAAGTTTATATTTTTGATTATCAATCTTTTTTAATACTGCATTTGATGAATTGCTTTCGCTAAAAATTAGTTCTTCTTCATTATTGAATATAAAGAATTTGCCATTGCTTATATTATTAAAATATACAAGATTTGAGTTGATTTGATTATTCTTTATAATTCTCTCTTTTTTAGATGATAAGAAATCATAATTTGTTGTAATAGATGATGAATTTTCAAGAAGGGAATTTTCGAAAATGTAAAATTCCATTGGTAATGATACGGAAAGATAATTTTGTAAAAGTTGCAATCCGATATCATTGTTTAATAGAAAATCTCTGTTATCATCATAAAAAACTTTGAGAATGTTTTCCTGTATTTGATTAGGTTGTATAAATTCAAGTTTTGTTAGGAAATATAAGGGCACAACATCATAATCTACAGTGTGAGTTATATATAATAATTTGTTATCAATAAATTTGATGTTACCTTGTGAGTAAAAATCTGTTTCATAATAAAATAGTTTTGTAAATTGATTGTTTTGATACTGCCAGCACAAAATATCGCCATCGCCATCAATTGCAAAAATTTCTGTGTTGCCATCTTTATTAAAATCTCCAAAAGTAAGCTCTGGTGTTCGAAATGTATTGGTGAAATATTTAGGTGGACTAAAGTTGTTTAAGTCTGCAATTTTTTCTAATTTATCAATAATTAAGTTAAAAACTGTAAAAGTTGTATCTTTTGTTCTAATAAAAATTTCTTTTTGATTATCTTTATTCAAATCATAAGCAGCAGCTGGATAATATGAATTTATCGCTTCGTAAATTTTAACGAATTTTAATTCATTGTTATTGATTTGCTTGTATATCAAAAAGTTAGTTGCATTTCTACCAATAATTTCTAATTTTCCATCGTTATCTAAATCATCAATTATATTTATTTTTAGTGGAAGCGAATCAAGAATTTTAACGCTATTGTTGGAAATATCAAAAAAGTAAGATGAGTTATCTTTGTAACCAATATTGATTTGTTTATTTGAAAAATTAATTGTGCTATTGTAAAATGATTTAAATGGTAAATTTAACAATGTGTTTGAATTATTTGGGTATTCTCGTTCTGGTAAATTTAATTTGTAATATTTTTCGTTGTTGTTTTCTACAAAAGTTTGGTTTTCATCTGTTGCTTCGAAATAAAATTGGATTTGAGAATTTGCAAGAGTATTATCAAGATATTTGCCAAAATGAAGATTTTGTTTAAATGCTACATTTTTGTATGGAGTAAGGATTATGGATTTAAAATCACTTTCGTTAGATTTTTTGAAATAAACTTTCAAAATTGCTTTTTTGTTGGTATATGCTGATACTGCAAAACCTACAGATGAACCAGAAATAATAGGAGCTAAAAAAATTGGAATAATTTCGATATCTTTTTTGTTTATGCTAAAATTTACAAAATTTTGGTAATTTGAATTGTTTGTGTTAATCTGTATTTTTAAAGTATATGTGGTATCTGCTAAGTTTTTAGTTATAATTGGATGTTGTAAATTAAATCCTTGTGCAGTGAGATTTTCACTTAAACTTTGCCATTCTTTTGGATTAGTTCCAATACCTAAATAAATACTGTGGCTAATGTGAGAAGGATACATAATGGAATAATTCAACCATACTGTATCAGATGAATAGGAAAAATCTTGTTTTGGGTTTAGAATTTCAAAAAATCCGCTTGGATTAAATTTTAAGGCGTTAAGTGCGTTTAAACGGCCTGAGCCAGTTTCGTTATCTGCTCCTTTTTTACTGATATCATCAGCTGTGATTTTGAGAATATTTTTTATTTCATCCGGCGATAAGTTGGGATATTTTGATTTGAGTAATCCAGCAACGGCAGAGACGATTGGTGCTGCAAATGATGTTCCGTTTAAGTAATCATAACTGTTATTTAAAGTTGTAGAGTATATGTTGGTTCCTGGTGCAACTAGGTCTATGCGAGTGCCATAATTGGAAAAGCTTGCTTTATTATCCTGTTCGTTTGATGCACCAACTGATATAACTTCTTGAAAAAAAGAAGGATAGTGCGGAATCGATGAGTTTTTATTTCCAGCACTGGCTACCAAATTTACGCCGCGTAAGTACGCAAAACGGATAACATCTCTTAAGAGGAGTGAGTAAGAATCATCTCCAAAGCTCATATTAATGATTTTACATCCCATTTTAACGGCATAGATTATAGCAGCAGCAACATCGTCTTCATTACCGTTTCCGGTTTTATCAAAAGCTCTGAGATTAAGAATTTTAGCGTAAGGATTTATTCCAGCAATGCCAATAGAATTATTCACTGTAGCGGCAATTACTCCAGTAACAGCAGTGCCGTGCCCGTGTTCATCGAGAGGATAATTATCCCAGACGGAAAAATCATTTATAGTATCATTTTGAGTATTAAATCGATTTACAAAATCATAACCGAAATAATCATCAATAAAACCGTTGCCATCATCATCTACACCGTTAAATCGTTTATCTCTACCTTGAGAATCTATTCCCATTTCGCCAAAATTGTAAAAAATTGATTTTTTCAAATCTGGATGATTAAAATCAATACCAGTATCAATTACTCCAATTAAAACAGTATCTTGTGAAGCATAATTAAGAGCATCAAGAGCTTTTATCTTATTTATATACCACTGTTTGCTAAAGTATATATCGTTTGGGGTTTTGCTATCAATTTTATCAATTGTAATTTTTTTAGGCACTGCGATATATTCAACATTATTATCTGATGATATTTGAGAAATAATTGAGTCGGCTGGATAATTTACACTTTTAATTACAAATATTTGTGAAAGAATTGTATCCTGTATATTAAAAATATCCGCAAGTGATTTGTAAATAATTGCTTTTCTGTTGTTTCCTAACTTTTTTTTTAATTCTTGCAATTTTATGGAACTTTTGGGGGTGTTTTGCTTGTATTTAATGTAGATAGTTTGAGAATACAAAAGATTTGAAAACAAAATAACAAAAATATATAACTTTTTCATAAAAATCTATTTTTTGAAAATCAATATAGAGAAATTTATGAACACTTTAAAAAATTTCGACAAAGAAAATTTCTGGGAATACTTCAAAAAATCTTATCCTGTAGTTTTATATTCGAATATTTACAAGGTTGATATTGTTAACGGATTAAGAAATTTTTTCTTGATGAACAAAAACAAAGTTAAAAATATTGATTTTGAAAAGATTGCAAATGAATTACTGGAAGAATTAAAAGTTAAAAATATTATAAAATATGTCGAAAAAAATACTTATAATATAATAAACAATTTTTAAAATTAAGAGGTATAAAATGAGTAACCAACAAGATATTTTGTTAACACCAAAAGCAATTGAAGAAGTAAAATCAATTATTGCAGAAAATAATATCGAAGGGGATATATATTTAAGAATTGGAGTAAAACCTGGTGGTTGTTGTGGATTCAATTATGCTATGGGGTTAGATAACCAGATAACGCCACAAGATTCAATCTACGAGTTTGATGGCCTTAAGGTTTTATTGGATGGGCAAACATTGTTTTATGTCAATGGAACAACAATTGATTTTAAGGATGATGAAGAAGGAAGAGGATTTGTATTTATAAATCCTAACGAAGAGAGTGGCGGATGTGATTGTAATCACTAATTGTTCTAAAATTTTAGAATTGATAGTTAATTGAAATTCACAACTAAAAATAAAAATAATAATTGTAAATCTAATAGAAAGGAGGCAAAAATGCCAAAATACGAACATCTACCATTACCTTATGCATCAAATGCATTAGAACCTTATATTGATGCACAAACAATGGAATTGCATCACGGAAAACATCACGCAACTTATGTTACAAATTTCAATAACGCTATTAGTGGACCTGAATTTGAAGGCAAAACAGTTGAAGAAATTATCGCAAATGTTTCTAAATATCCAGTAGCAGTAAGAAATAATGGCGGCGGCGCTGTAAATCACACTTTATTCTGGAATGTTATGGGACCAAATACTAAACCATCACCTGAAGGAAATTTACTTAAAGCAATCGAAGAAACTTTTGGCTCATTTGATAAATTCAAAGAACAATTTAACGCTGCTGCAATGGGAAGATTTGGCTCTGGCTGGGCGTGGTTGATTGTAACAAAAGATAAAAAATTAAAAATTACATCAACACCAAACCAGGATAGTCCTGAAATGGATGTTGTCCCAGAAGAAGATAGAGGTAAACCAATTCTATTAATTGATGTTTGGGAACACGCATATTACTTGAAATATCAAAACAGAAGAGTAGAGTATGTTAACAATTTCTGGAATGTTGTAAATTGGGCAAAAGTAGAAGAGTTATATGCTGAGGCTGTAAAATAATTTTATTGAGTAGAAATATAAAAGCAAGCCGCTTAAATAAGCTGGCTTGCTTTTTTTTTGTTTAGAATTTATTAAATTTTATTATTATGTTTTATTGTGAAAATATATTTACAAAATAAAATGAAAGGCAATAATAAGTAAAAATATAAAATGGTTGAAACTTTAGTTTTTGAAAAAATTTTTAGAAAAATTAATTTACTCAATTTTTTTTAATAAGTAACTAAATATGCAATTTTTTACTAATTTATCTGAAAAATATACAATAAAACTTAGTAAATCTTTAATTAATAATTTTTGAAACCGTAGGATATTTAATTTTATATTTATTTATATAATTTTATGAAATATAAATTTGTCGAGTTGTCATACTTTTTTATAATTTCAAAGTCTATTCTAGTTATATCATTTGTTTTTGGCTTTTTTGAAGGTGATATAAAATATTTAATTATTTTTTGACCTATACATTTACCAGAATCATCATTGTATTCTTCTATAGAATTATTAACTAGTTTATACCATAATGATTTTACAGAATTATAATATTCATTATATTTTTTTAAACTAAGAAATTGCATAGAAATTTTTACTAATTTACTATCATAATAAAAAAAACGCATAAATAAATGCTTCTGCTTTATCATCATAAGTATGCTTATTATAGGCTAAAGTAATGGAGCCTAGGTATTCAGGACCAGGATTTTCAAGTTTTAAAAATACCCAGTTTTTAGGAGTTAAGTATTCTTATACTTGATAAATGTTATCTTTTTTGCAAATTTTAAATAAATCATTTAAAGTTAAATTTTGAGCAAAGATTGGATTTAATAATAGAAAAAATAAGAAAAATGAATAGAATTTCATGTTTAACGTACTCCTATATTATTATTGAGTTTAAAATTGGTATTATTAGTTAATTTATTTTTATCATCAGTATTATTATCATTTTGATTTTCAGTGGTAGTTTTTTCTTCGGACTGATTATTTTGAATATCATTAAGATGAGAGCTATTTTGCAAGTTATTATCTTTTATATCATTAGAAATTTAAGTTGATGAAAGATTTTGGGGTATTGATATTCGTTTTATTTCATTACCAGGTATATATTCTTCTCCTTCTTCTGTAGATATGATTATGCAATTTTCTTCGAATGAAACTATTTTACCTGTAAAAGAAGCATCTTTGGTATATATACAAATTGTTTCTTCAGCCTTATGGCGGTTTTTTAAAACATCTAACATGATAGTTCCTTATTATTAAATGAATAAGTATTATAAATCATAAATCAATGTGTTATATTAATAAAGTCAAATAAAAAAAATTATATTAACAAGTAAATTAATAAAAATTTTAATACATCTGGGGAAAAATTATTACGTTTAACTAAAGATTAAGTGTATTTTATCAGGAGGTATATGGGTAATAAATTAACAAAGGTAAATAGGCTCATATAATTATTTTAATATCATTAAATAAAAAATATTTAGTTTATAAAAATTAGTCTAAAATTAAAAGGTAAGTCATTAACCAATATTTAAAGATTTGTATATCTAAATAAATATTTTTTTAATATCAATAATATATTTTGAGTAGAGTTTATTTATGTTTCGTTTTTGATGTAAAGAAATATAAATTCGAAAAAGAGTTTGAGCTATTAAACTTATTCCACTTGTGTTTTTAAATATTAATTAAAAATATCAGCTTCCCCTTTTATTTTATTAATTTAATTCGGTGTGTTTCAAATAAAGATTTTATTTCTTTCATAAATTCATTGCTGAGAGCAACTTTTTTATCAATTACAAAGTATCTTGAATGTCCGTTATTTCTGTATTCAATAGTAACTGGTGTATTGCCATTATATTTGCTTACCAAATTATATAGTTTTTCTAATTTTTCTATTGGATCGTTTTTATAGATTGTAATATTAAAAGATTTTGTAATTTTTTTGCGAGCTGTATATAAATCCATTACATTATCAACAGTAACTTTTATAGAGTCACCAGTATTTTCTGCTTTTCCTGTGATGCAAACTACATTTTCTTCAAAAAGCAGTTCTTTAACAGGTTCAAAGGCACGATTGAAAATAATACATTCACAAGTGCCGGTAAGATCATCAATTTTAAAGAAAGCCATTGGATTTTTGTTTTTATCTAACTTAGTATCGATTGATGTAATAACACCTATAATGGTAACATCATCATCATCGTTTACATTTTGTGTATCACCAAGGCTAATGGAAGAGAGAGAGAATCTTTCAATTTCGAATTTAGAAAGAGGATGGTCTGTAAGGTAAAAGCCTAAAACTTTTCTTTCATTTGCAAGTTCATTTTCGAGTGTCCAATTATTAACATCGGGCATCTTAGGTTCTGGTATAAGTTCCATGCTATCAGTGCCGCCGAATAAATCATCTTCTGCTTTTTCTAAAGTTTTTTTATAATTTTTACCGTATTCAATAGCTTGCTCAATTGCCAAATAATTTTGAGATCTTGAATAACCAGAGAAATCAAAAGCACCAGCTAAAACAAGAGACTCTAACGCTTTTTTATTCAATAATCTATTATCTACATTGGCACAAAAATCGAAAATATTTTTAAAATCTCGTCCTAATTGATTTTTAGCTTTAGCTATTTCTTCAACTGCAGATTCGCCTACACCTTTTATTGCTGCCATACCAAAAATAATTTCATCTCCTTCAACATCAAAATAAATAGACGGTTTATTAATATTAGGGGGACGAACATTAATTTTTAATTTTCGACACTCGTCTAAAAGAACTGCAATTTTAGAAACATCATTCAATTCGTTTGTCATATTTGCGGCTAAAAATTCAGCAGGGAAATTGGCTTTTAAATAAGCAGTTTGATAAGCTACAATACTATAAGCCACAGCATGACTTTTATTAAATCCGTAAGAGGCAAAAGCTTCGATATCATTAAAAATATCTGTAGCAACTTGTTCATCAATACCATTTTCAACAGCACCTTTGATAAAAATATCTCTTTGTTCTTGCATGGCTTTGGCATCTTTTTTACCCATAGCTCTTCGGAGAATATCAGCCTGGGCAAGACTCATACCAGCAATTTTATTTGCTATTTGAATAGCTTGTTCTTGATAAACAATGATACCATAAGTTTCTTTTAGGATAGGCTCGAGTTTTGGATGTCTGTATGTAACACTTTCTTCGCCAAATTTTCTTTTTATGAAAGAATCAATAAATGCCATAGGTCCTGGACGATAGAGAGCGTTCATCGCTGCTAAATCTTTGATTGAAGTAGGCTTCAAACGGCTTAAATATTCACGCATGTTAGGACTTTCAAACTGGAAAACGGCAGTGGTTTGTCCATTGGCAAATAATTCGTAAGTTTTTGGGTCATCAATAGGAATTTCATCGATATTAATATCAATGCCACGATTTTTTTTGATAAGATTTATAGTATCAGTGATAATTGTAAGAGTTCGAAGGCCCAGAAAATCCATTTTCAACAGACCGGCAAAATCTTCGAGCATCTTCATATTGAACTGCGTAACATAAACATTATCTTCTCTTTGTGCTTTTGCAATAGGGACATAATCTGTGATATCTCCGGGTGCAATTACAACACCAGCGGCATGTTTGGATGAATTTCTATTTTTCCCTTCTAATATTTTGGAGTATTCAATAAGTTCTTTGATTTTTTCATCTTTTGGGTTTTTTAAGTGTTCAAGCTCTGGAACTTCATTTATTGCTTGTTCGATTGAATAAACTTTACCAAAAACTGTTGGAATATGCTTTGTGATGCTTTTTACTTCTTGCAAATTAACACCAATTACGCGAGCAACATCTGTTAAAACCGCCTTTGATGATAGTGTATTGAATGTGACAATTTGAGAAACTGATTTTTCGCCGTATCTTTCTTTAACATATTCTATAACTAATTCTCGTTTATTATCTGCAAAATCAACATCAATATCTGGCATTGATTTTCTATTAGGATTTAAGAATCTTTCAAAGAGGAGACTATATTCTAATGGTTCAACATTTGTGATGCCAAGACAATATGCAACCATACTGCCGGCAGCACTACCTCTACCAGGACCAACTGCAATTCCTCTTTTTTTTGCAGCGTTGATAAAATCTTGTACAATTAAAAAATAACCGGAAAAACCCATTTCAAGGATTGTTTTGATTTCAAAATCGAATCTTTGTTGTATCTCATCTGTAATGTTTGGATATCTTTTTTTAAGCCCTTCTTTAGCAAGATATACAAAATACTCATCTAAACTTTTGTCGGAGTGTTCTTGTGGAATAGGGAATTTAGGCGTATGATATACACCAAGTTTGAAAGTTAGATTAACTTTTTCAGCAATTTCCAATGTATTTTCAAGTGCTTCTGGAAAATCTTTAAAGAGATTTTTCATTTCATCGTAAGACTTAAAGTAAAGCTGATCTGTGCGATATCTTAAGTTTCTGTAATCAATATTTTTTTCGCTTATATTAATCAAGATGTTGTGAGCAATAGCATGCTCTTTTTTTGTATAGTGGACATCGTTAGTAGCGACTAATTTTATATTTAATTCTTTTGCAATTTGAGGTATATAGTGTAGTAAAGTTTTTTCTTGATCAAGTCCGTGGTTTTGAATTTCAAGATAAAAATCATCGCTGAAAAGTTCTTTATATTCGGCAGCAATTTTTTTTGCTTTATCAATTTCACCGTTGAGTATTGGGGCAGAGATAATACCTGCAGGGCAAGCTGTTGTGCAGATTAGACCTTCGTGATATTTTTCTAAAACTTCCCAGTCAATTCTTGGTTTGTAGTAATAGCCTTCCGTGTGTCCAATAGAGCATAATTTAATTAAATTTTTGTATCCAATTTCATTTTTAGCTAAAAGTATTAAATGATTATAATTCATTTTTGTAGTGGATGAATAAGTATCATCGTCATCTTCATTTCTTTCTTTTTTAGATTTATCAAATCTGGAACCTTTATCTGGAACGATATATACTTCACAACCTATAATAGGTTTGATGTTAGCAGCTGTACAAGTTTTATAGAATTCTGCGATGCCATACATAACACCGTGATCGGTTATTGCGAGAGCTGGCATTCTATTTTCAACAGCTGCATTTACTAATTCTTTTATTGTAGAAGAAGCGTCCTGTAAGCTATAATGCGAGTGAACGTGTAGATGAACAAAGTTATTAGACATTTTAAAACCTAAAAATTAGTATCTACAAAAATAGTAAAAAATTTGTTTATTGTGAAGAGAATTATAGTAAAACTAGTATTAAAAGATTAAGCAATTAGTTTGACAAATCTTGTTATAATTACTAAAGACATAGGACATAGAGTAATCATGCACGCACTTCAGAAAATAAATTACCACAAAGTAATCAGCCACGAAAATCACGAATTTGCACGCCGTTCGTCTCGATAAGATGACTATTGCCATAAACTCACGGTCATCTCGATACTATGACTTCGTCATCACTTGATGACCGCGAGGAGTGTTCTCCGGTTGTCGAGTGCTCGAAACGAAGTGGAGAGCGTATCGAAACGACGGCTTTTCAAATTTCGTGTGTTTTAATTTGTGATGATTAGTGTAATTGGTGGCTAATTTTATCATATTTTGTGAATAATAGCCACGTAAATCACGAATTGGAACTAAGGTCACATAGGAAAAAATTATATTACACAAAAAGATGGAGAGTATAAATATTTATAAATTTGTAGTTTCTTCTAAAGAAATTATATTTTTCAATACAGCAAAAATTGTAAGACCAGAAACAGATTTTATACCTGTTTTTTGTGAGATGTTCTTTCGATGTGTGAGAACTGTATTTATACTTATATTTAATTTATCAGCAATTTCTTTGTTTTGATAGCCCGATACAATTAATTTTAACACTTCAATTTCTCTTTCAGAAAGTATAGCATTGGTTTGTTGATGGTCGGTTTTATTATTAAAAAGTTTAAAAATCTTAAATTTAATGGTCTCATCTTTTTCATCAAGATTTATAATAATATTAAATAAATTTTGTAAAGATGATTGAAGGTATGTTGTTTGCAATAGCACTATATTGTGTGACGTGCATCTTTTGATTAGATCTATATTATGTGTATCAAAAAGCAATACATTATCAATGATATGAATTGTTGAAGCATCATCACAATTAGCCAAATCTTTTATATTATTTAATAATTCAAAATTAAATTGATTAGAATATAAAATCTCTTTTAATCCATAATAGATAATATCTGAATTAGTATATATTTTAATTTTCATTTGCATTATTCTAATACGCTTCTAATTTTTCTACAAGTGGAATAAGTATTTTATCTTCTAAATATGAGTGTACATCTAAATCTTTTTCTAGTTGATAGAGATTGAATAGTAATCTTTTCCTAAAATCAGATTTAATAGTCGAGGGGAGATACTTTATCAAAAGATTTTTTAAATCATTTAGTTTTTCTTCAATATCATCGTGATGATTTTTATATTCTTCAACGCAATAATCGGATGTAATTTTTTCTTTTTTATCAATAGAATTATATAATTTAGTGATGTAAGGAAAGACTATTTGATTTTCGTATTCAAAATGTTCTAAAACTTCTTTGTTATATTCCTGGAAAAATTTTTTTATAAGGAGAATTTCATCTTGATGTGTTTCATCATAAGTTTTGTTGATAATTTTATCTATATGCGGGAACATATATTTAATAAAATAATCGTGATTATTTTTTAAATATAAAAGAAGAATAGTGATATCATCTATCTGTGGTGTATATTGCTCGATAATTTTATTATTTAAAATATATTCGATGATAAATTTCAAAAAATTAGTGTTGATTTTATTTTCTTTTGCTATATCACTAATATTTTTTTCTTCAACAGGTATGTTTATATTTAAATGTTCAAATTGTGTAATGATGAAAGGATAAAAACTAATAATATCAGAAAGTTTTGTATCATTGTTGATTATGATAGGTTTTTTCATTTTATAAATACTCTATTTAGTTCTTGAACTGCCTGGATAAATCTAGGCCCTGGTCTATGGTATAGATTTTCATTATAAAGATAAACATTATTATTTTTAAAAGCGTTCAATTTAGACCAAGATTTATATTTTTTTAGAATTTCACCAATGTCATCTCTTACAAAAATATAATCTGGATTAAGTTCTAAAATTTTTTCTTCAGAATAAAGGGGATATTCATTGGGAACATTGGAACAAATATTTTCAAAACCTGCAAATTTAATAATATCGTTAATAAAACTCTTATCACTAGCTGCAACTATAGGGAAAGCCGAAACTAAAAACAATGCTTTATTTTTGGTTTTGATGTTTACTTTTAAGCTATCGATTGTTTGATTCCATCTTTTTATGTTTAATTCAGCTAGTTTTTCTTTATGGAAAATTTTGCCAATTATTCTGTAAACTCTGCATAAATCGTTATAATTATTAATTTTGAAAAAGTAAATTTTTTGTCCTAATTCTGTAAGTTTAGGATAGTGAATTTCAGAACCGTGTAATTGAAGCATAAAAATAACATCTGGTTTAAGAGAAACAACTTTTTCGTAATCAATGGATAAAATATTACCAATTTTAGTGATGCTTTTTGCAGCTTCTGGAAAATCGCAATAAGTGGTATTGCCAACAATTTTATTACCTTCATTTAAATCGAATATAATTTCAGTAAGACTTGGAGAGGTAGTAATAACTCTTTGAGGTATTGATGAAATATCTATTTCAACATTTTTATCATCGTAAATTTTATTTTTTTGCGTATAATTGGCTTGATTTTTGCAAGATGTTAAAGTTAGCAACATAATTATAAGCACAAATAAATATCGTTTCATACTAAACCTTTTAAATGAAATTACGAATATAAGATATAAATGATTAAAAAAAAAATGAAAAAATTATACTACATACTATTGGTACTATTGTTAACTTTCATAATTAGTTGTAACAATGAAAAAAAACAAATCGAAATTGTAGCAAAAGAAACGCCAATAAAAGAGATTTCTGGAGAGTTAAAACGCATAGATGGAGGTAATGGTAAATTTATAAGATTTTGCATACCAGCAGAAGATGAAAATTATTCAGATGCTTTTATCTATCAAATAGTAGGGGAAACACAAATTAAAGATGATAGATTTACGATTAGTAATCTTTACGACCCACCTTTTAAATATTTAAGAAAAATTACTGAACAATTTCCAGTAAGATTATTAGAATATTCAAGTGATTCGAATGTTTTTGTTAGTATACCTACATCAGAGCTTGTTATTGTTGATAATCAAGATGTAACAGATTACGAGGCTGGAGTAAAAATAAGATATTGCAATGGTGATCCAATAAAATTTATGCCAGGTTCTTATTATACTATGTTTATTTATTCCAATAAAGATGTTAAATACAAAGGTAAAAATTTTGTCAAATCTCTTGATCCAGTTAGCAAAGAAGTAGTATTTGTCTTTGAATATGATTTATTATTGAAAGCAGGCTGGAATAAATTAACTTATTACTACAAATCAATTCAAGATGAAGTTGATATCACAGGAGAAAGTGATGCTAAATTAAGAACTTCTCGTTTTGTATTATTTAGTGGTGAACTACCAGGGCAGGAGTGGTATATCTATACAACAAAAATATTCAAA
>DAOSCP010000018.1:0-45511 GCA_035361425.1 Ignavibacteriales bacterium
CCCAATGGTCATCTGCTACATAGTAAGATTCTAGATCAGCATTAATCACACCACGCCCAAAATATCCGTTCCATTGTACATTGCCCTTAGCATCTTTCCAATCAGGATGGTCTGCCCATCCTTCTTGTGGCCATGATTTAGGTTCATCGCTTATTGCTACAGATTGATATTGTGGATTTCTAAAACCTGGAACTGGATTAAATCCCCAGAACAAGCCAGTTTTAGGATCTTTTTCATCGTATTGTCCTTTTCTTGGACCTCTTGATATACCAACCGAGTGGAATTTAGTTTTAGCACTATCATTAGCAAAAGCTTCAACACCTATAAGAGGAGTTAAATCACCAATATAATTATATCCAGAACCTAAAGGCCATTCACCTCTAATATCAACACCTTGATTAAAACCAGAAATTGCACCGTCATTATAGAAAGATATACCCACGCGGTTACCTGTCATGTAACCAATAGTATATAAAGATGGATCACTTGTTCTTAGCTTAATGGGATTTTGTGCTAATGTGATACTAACAAAAGCACAAATCAGTAATACTATTTTATTTATTTTCTGCATTTTCATACCTCATTAAAAGTTATATCTTGCACCAATTTCGATTCTTCTTGGTTCTGCAAAATTAGCAGGATTGTAGAACAATTGTTCTAATGTATTTATACCATATAAATCTGGTTTAATTTTTCTAGCATCTAATAAACCAAATGAGAAATATGGATCACCAGTATCTGTATTAACCCATCTTGGATTATCAAAATCAAACAAGTTATATACATTCACAAATATTGATAAATAATTATTTCCGCTAATTTGGAAATCTTTATTAAACCTTAAATCAACATTATATTGATCTGGTCTTCTTGAGCTATTTCTTGGGAATGCATTTTGTTTAACTGGTGAATTTTTGTTAATAGATGGTGTATATGGTTGACCAGAGTAATAATAAGTTATAATTGAAAAACCAAAGTCTCTTGCTTTATTATATGCAACTGAAAGATTAATAGAATGTGTTTGATCCCAATCCAAAGGTGCTATATATGTTTCAGGTAAAGCACCACCAGCAATTGCATTTCTTGCATCAGCAGGGTTAGAAGCATTACCTTTAACCTCTGAATATGTATAATCTAAGTTAACAGAAAGTCCTCCATAGAATCTTTTAGCCATTTTTATAACAAAACCTTTTGTCATACCAAAGTCAGTATTATCATATTGGCTATAAGATCTTGCTTTACCATATACTAATATTTCTTTATTTTGTGTACCTGTTAAATCACGGAAATCTTCAAAGAATATAGTACCTTCAATTGCTATATCATCGCCAACTTGTTGTTTAACACCTATTTCACCTTTAATTGTTTTTTGTGGCTTTAAATCTGCATTGCCAACTATACCTTGATTACCTGAACCTTGACCAATTTTAAATTCTGGGTTTGTGTATAACAATTCATATGATGGGAATTGATAAAATTGACCATATGAAAAGTGAATTACTCCCTTTTCAGTAATAGGAAATGCAAGACCTAATCTAGGAGATAATTGATATTTAGCTTTTGCTTTTTTATACCAATATGCTTTTCTATCTTCTACTGTTTTTGTAGCTTCGCCAGGATCCTGTATACCATTACCATTATTATCAAAGAATTGGTTTTCTGGTTTCATTGGTGCATAAATATTTGGATCTTCTGGATCTGCTAAGATATGACCATCTGGATCGAAATAATCAAATCTTAAACCTGCATTAAGAATCATATTAAAAGCTTCAATTTTTGTTTGAACATAAGCAGCAGCTTCTAATGGTTTCCTTGTATATTCATCATAATTTGGTGAAGATTTTTCAGGAATCATTACGCTATAAGGCTTAACTTCACGACCTCTTTCATCAGTCATTGGAATTAAATTAAAACTTTTGTAGAATAAATCTAATTGTTTAACATCAAAACCAGTTTGAATAGAAATTTCTTTTGTCACCTGAGATGTTAAATCAAATTTTACTCCATATGTTTTTGTTCTTCTTTCAAATCTATTATTATCAGTACCACCAATTCCAAAAACATAAGAAGGATTTTGAATTAAACGATTATCAACATAATTTGTTGGGCGAACCCAAAATGTATCTACTCCTATGATGCTTTGATAGGCTGGACCAGTATAAATGTCTTCAAATAAGTAATGTTTATACTGTTTATCGAAGTAAGAAAAGTTTAAGTTATAAAAGGTTGTATTGGAAAGAACATGGTTTAATGTTAATGTAGTTGTTAAACCATTTCTAAATCTTTGTAAATTATTATCCGGTGTTAATCTAGCACCATGATTGTATAATTTGAATTTTTCATAATCATACATAGTATTGCTAGAAATGTTAACACCATTCATTAATCTATAGGTTAATTTAATCTGTCCATAAAGACGATCATTAGGATTCATTGAAACATATTTTTCATCAGCAAATTTACGACCTGGTTCGAGATCAACTTTTACATAATTACCTTGTATATAGTCATAAATATAGTAACCACCGCCTTGTGATGATGTTTTAGCTACTGGAATATTATATGTATGGAATTTCCTTTTTCCATATAAATAGCCATCTGTGCTATAATATCTAAAGTTAGTAAAATAAAAGAATTTATCTTTAATAATAGGTCCTGAAAAGCTTGCATCAACATTTCTTATTGCTGGTCTAACTTTGTCTAAATTCCAGAATAAATCATTTCTTGTTGTATAGTAAGAACCAGTGTAAGCTTGAACATTACCAGAGAATTTATTGTCACCATCTTTGGTTACAATGTTGATAATACCAGACATTGCTTGCCCAAATTCAGCATTAAAAGCACCCGATACAACTTGAAGTTCCTGGATAGAACTTGTACCAACGTCAATAACAGCAGAATTATCGTAACCATCTGTAATAGTAACACCATCAATTTGATATGCTACTTGCCCAGCACGACCGCCACGGAAGTGTAATTCACCACCACCACCTTTTGTAACACCTGCTTGTAACTTTAAGATATCATCAACATTTGTAACAGGAAGTTCTTTGATTAAATCAGAATTTACAATAGAAGTGGTAGCTGTAAGGTCTTTTTGTACGAGAGGTCTTTGTGCACGAACAATAACTTCTTGTTTTTGGATTGCTTTTGAAGTTATTTCAAAATCCTGTGTTGTGGTTAAACCAATACTAACACTAATTCCCTGCACTGTCATTTCGTTATAACCAACTACATTCGTAACTCTAACATCATATTTACCCGGCCTAACACCAATAATTGTGTAATATCCATTAACATCTGTTCTTGCAACTTTTCGTTGAGCATCTGTGTTAATTGATAACAACTCTTCAAGTGATAAATCATCATAATTTGGGGTGAGGACAACAACAGCCGCAATAATTGGCTCTTTTGTGTCGCTATCAATCACCCGTCCTGCAACTTTTCCATACTGCGCAAATAGCTGCTGCGAACCAGCTATTAATAACGCAATGATAAATAGAAGGTGATTTTTTTTCATGTGTAACTCCGATGTATTAACGATTAGTTTATTTTTATAACTTTAATTTTAAATTTCGAATTTACACCTATAATAAAAGAGTTTCAAATTTAAAAAGCAAATTAATTTTTTATTTTTTTTTCGACTACTAAAAAAATAATATATTTATTCAGTATAACATCTTAACTCAACCATACATGTAGAATAAATATCACTATAACTCATTATTTATCAATTTATTACAACCTCCAACAATATAAACTTTTTCAATATTATTTTATACTAACAATATTATTTTTTTCCGTGGGGAAAAAATTTATGCAAAATCAAAAAGTTAATTTATATATTGTAATATCATTTATTTGGTATGTACAATGTTATTTATACACGATTTATATTATTTTTATGCCAAAAGCCCTTAAAATAAAATTTGCAATTTCACAATTTTTTTTATATTATAATAAATTTTTGTTTAATTATTATTGCTACACCTTAGAACATTCATAACACAATTATGAAGCTTGTTTTCTCCTTAATTAACTCAATTGTAATAAGATATAAAAAATATAATTTATTTTGTACAACATTTTTTTATCATTTATTTTACTATACAATTTTTTAATTTAATTTTTTAATAATTTATTATTCACTCTACTTAAAGATCTATATTTATAAAATAAAAATAAGAGTAATATTGTTTAATTGCGAAGTTTCTATTAAGTTAAAGTTAATAAAAATGGGCATCTTAATACATTATTAATAATGTATTTGCAGACGCCCTTTTCAATGTTATCTTAGTTTTACACTAGCAAGTTGATTATATTATTATAAAAAGCTTTATGTAATAACAACACAATTTTTCAAATTCTAATTGTTTATCATCATAATTTATAATTAGTATCTTTTTCTCTTTTTTTTGGATAAAATATTTTATAAATTAATGAATACCTTCTCTATAAGGTTCTTTGGCTTCTTTAGTAAAAGATAAAATTAAAAACAAAATTGCAAGTGTTAAATACGCTAATGAAAATTGGTAAGGTATTACTTTTAAATAATATGGAAGATTCCATGGTAAATACATATTCCCATTTGGCATAGCTGAGTGTATTATACCAAAAAACGATAATCCAGCCAAAATTATTAAATATATAGCAGTATGTATAAATTTTCTATCTATTAAACTCGCTATAAAAGCTGCCCATAGCATTGCTGTAAGAATAAATCCGTTTCCTAAGGCAATTATAACAGTTATTTCAGGAATATGTTTACCTAAATTTTGGACAAGACCATTAAATACATTTGTGGGCACATACTCTGGATTAGTTAATTTAATTTGTAACAATCTTGCAAGTGTTGGGAAGTATGAAAAAGCTACTGCCATTGCGTATTTAGGTTGAACAACTTGAAACGCCATTGAAATAATATCCAATGCAACAAAAACAAGTATAGGAGCTAATACAGCTCTAGGTATTAATTCTACAATAAAAGATGCATAACCAAATATTCCACCTAGCCCAACAAATAATCCTGTTAAAATTGTATATCCAATTCTACTACCCATTGCTTTGTATGCTGGATGACCAATATAAGGAGTTGTTTGTGCAACACCACCAGATAACCCTGAAATTGTAGTTGCTAAGGCATCTACCCACATTATCTCTCTTACTTTATAATCATCTCCTGCAACATTGGCGCTTTCTGTAACATTAATTGCACCAGCTATTGTCAATAAAGCAAATGGAAATGCTATAGGTAAGTAATTTAACGACTCGACAAAACCATTTATAAAATTAAAAGTTGGAATTGGTAATCCAAAATGCAACTCAAATTTGGGAAAGGAAAAACCTCCAGCTACTAAACCCATTGGTGCTAAAATATAATATAAAACCGTTCCCAAAACTACTGCAAATAATACAGGTGGTATTTTACCTGGTAGATTTATTCTCGCAATTAATGTATAAAGAATGATACCAAGAGATATAACTCCAACTATTGGCATACCAAAAATTTCTGCGATTGGCATAAATCCTATTAATGCTAACCCTATACCTGCAAGTGAACCTAATAATCCTGCTTGAGGTAATATTTTTTGTATTTTTGAACTAAAGAAAGAAAAAATAAATTTAGTTAAACCAATCATAACCATAGTTGACATTCCAATATACCATGTCATCATTGCTGCATCTGTAACATTATATTTTGTCTTTAAATATAAAAAAGCAGGCCCTAATACAGTTAATGCTATACCTATTGTTGAAGGTGTATCAAGTCCTAATGGCATAGCTGTTATATCTGATTTACCAGTTTTTTGAGCTAATCTGATTGCTAAATAAGAATAAAGTAAATCTCCTACTAAAACACCAAAAGCGGTGCCCGGAAACATCTTCCCAAATACAATTTCAGCTGGATACTGAAACACAAAAATTAAAATACCAGCCAAAAAAGAAAGCACTGTTAAATTATCAAACATAAGAGCAAAGAAACCGTTTAAATCACCCGGGACAAATAAGTTATAATTTTTATTGGACATTTTAATCCTCGTGTAAGTAAATTTATACTAAATCAATAAATTTTTTAACAAGTCTTTCAAATTTCTCTTTAACTAATTCAGCAGTTTTTGTAACATCCTCGTGTGAAAGTTTTTCATCCGAAATACCTGCAGCAAAATTTGTAATACAAGAAATTGCTGCAACTTTCATTAAAAGAGAAGCAGCAAAAATAGCTTCGTGTGCTGTGGACATACCTACAGCATCTCCTCCGAATTTTTGTATCATTCTTATCTCAGCAGGAGTTTCGTAACTTGGTCCTTTCATAAACCAATATGTGCCTTCTTTTAAATGTACTTTTTCTTCTAACCCTGCTTTAATAATAATATTATTTAACTCTTTTGATGGAAAATCAATCAAAGAATTTCTAGTTTCGAGATTAGCTAAATCCACAACTTGGGATAATTCTTTTTTGATCATATCGTACAAGAAAGATGTAGTGAGCATTAAGTCACCAGGTATAAAATTTGGGTTTACTCCACCAGCTGCATTTGTTAAGAGTATCTTTTTAGCACCTAATTTATAAGAAATAAAAACAGGAAGCATACATTCATAAATTTTATAACCTTCATAAAAATGAATTCTACCCTGAAAAAGTAAAACTTTTTTACCATTATGATCAACAAAATGTATTTTACCGCTATGACCTTCAACAGTTGATGGTGGGTAACCCGGCAATGAAACAGTTGGAATAGATTTTAGTGTATTAACTTTATTAGCAAAATCTCCTAACCCACTTCCAAGAACAATAGCTAAATCAACTTCAAAAGGCATTTCTTTTTTTAATTGACTAATTAAATCACTATATTTGTTTTCAAAATCAAACATTCAATTATCTCCTATATTTTTAGAATAACATTCCAACTAATGTAGCTGTTAATAAGGTAGCCAAAGAACCACCTAAAACTGCTCTTAATCCAAATTTTGCTACTTCACTTCTTCTTTCCGGTGCTAGTTGGCCAATGCACCCCATTTGTATTGCAATTGATGAAAAATTTGCAAAACCACATAATGCGTATGTAGCCATTAAGATAGTTTTGTCGTTAATAATTGTTTTATTTGCGATTAAGTTCATAAAATTGCTATATGCAACAAATTCGTTTAATACAACTTTTGTACCATATAAACTACCAAAATTTAATGCATCTTGCCATGGAATACCAATTGCAACACCAACAAATTGTAATACCATTCCGATAATTAATTCAAAACTTAGTGGCCTATGAAACCATTGCTGAGTAATATTATTTAATCCTGTAAAATTGCCAACATTCCATAAAATTGAGTTTAGCATTGCAATTAATGCCAAAAATGCAATCAACATACCACCAATAGCAACAGCGATTCTAACACCATCATTAACACCGATTGCTGCAGCTTCAATAACATTAGAGCCGTGTTTTTCAATTTCAATTTTTACAGTTCCCTTTGTAACTGGATCTTCTGTTTCTGGATATAATATTTTAGAAAACAATAAACCAGCAGGTACAGCCATAATACTAGCCCCTAAAAGATAAGTAGCAAATCTAATATTCGCTACTTCTAAAGGTAAATTAGTTGCTTTTGCATAAGCACTACCTAAAAATTGTATATAAGCAGCCATCACACTACCCGCAATAACTGCCATACCACCAACCATAATTGTAAGTAATTCGCTTTTAGTAAGTTTAGGAATGAAAGGCCTAATAAGTAATGGAGCTTCTGATTGCCCAAGGAAAACACTACCACTACAAGAAAGTGATTCAGCACCACTTGTCCCTAAAATTTTAGCAAATACCCAGGCCATAGCCTGAACAACTTTTTGCATAATTCCCAAATAATACAAAACCGACATCAAAGCAGCAAAAAATACAACAGCAGGCAAAACCTGAAAAGCAAACAAAAATCCTGTCGGGGCCTCACTCGATGCTAAAGAACCAAATACAAATTTGGCACCTTCTTCTGAATAATGTAGTAACATAACTACGCCGTAACCAATTCCTTCAATTCCTTTTTTAAACCATCCCAAAGGTGCAAAAAACGATCCTAAATAGTCACCTTTGTTGATTAAAAATGCAAATAGTAACTGTAAACCTAATGCTTTTAACACTAATATCCAATTTACTTTTTTTCTATTATTAGAAAATAATAAAGCAATTCCCAATAAAAATACTACACCAAAAAGGCCATTTAAATATTTTAAGAACAATTCCATTGAAAACTCCATTATTCATTAATAGTATGACATTTTCTGCATCTAGCTTCATACATCCCAGATGCACCAACTAAAACTTTTTCACTTGATTTAATATTTCTTTGAGTTCTATCAGCAGGATTACCGCACACAACACAAATAGCCAATGTTTTTGTTACATATTCCGCAATAGCCATAAGTTGTGGCATAGGTTCAAAAGGAATACCTTTATAATCCATATCAAGACCAGCAACGATTACTCTTTTCCCCTCATCGGCTAATTTATTTACGACATTAACGATTTCATTATCAAAAAACTGCACCTCGTCAATTCCAACAACTTGCGCATCTTTTGATAATTCATAAATTTCTTTAGCAGAATTTACAATGTTAGATGGCATAGAAAGTTCACTGTGAGATACAATTTCATTCTCGGAATATCTATTATCAATTTCTGATTTGAAAATTACAACATTTTGTTTTGCAATTTTTGCTCGTTTTAGCCTTCTTATAAGTTCCTCTGTTTTGCCACTAAACATACAACCGGCAATAACTTCAATCCAACCGGTATTAACAGGTGTTAAATGTGGAGAAGAAATCATTTTACCTCCTCATTTAACATATCAGAACCAAATGAAAATGGCATAAGCTCGGACATTTTCATTATTTTCATTTCTTGTTTATGATTTACCATAATAAAATCTATATCTCCGCATAAGTCCCAGAGAACTTGTCTACATGCTCCACAAGGAGGAGTAAAACCTTCATAATCACTGGTTATAGCAATAGCTGTAAATTCTCTTTCGCCTTCGGAATAAGCCTTAAATGCAGCATTTCTTTCAGCACAAATTGTCAATCCATAAGATGAAATTTCAACATTGCATCCTTTATAAACTTTTCCATTCTTAGCAAGTAATGCCGCTCCAACATGGAATTTTGAATATGGAGGATAGGCATTTTCTTTTGCTTCAAATGCTAACTTAGCTAGTTCTTTGTAATCCATTTATACCCTCACTTAATTTTTATTATATTATTAACACAATTTATTTGTATTTACAATTTCATTAATCTATTGGCTGCTTCTTGCAATATTTCATCTTTTTTAGCAAAACAGAAACGGATAATTTTATTATCTGTTCTATCTGTGTAGAAAAATGAAATAGGAATTGTTCCAACTCCGAATTCTTTTATCAAATAAGTAGCGTAAGATAAATCATCCATATCACTTAAATGTTTATATGATGCACTAATAAAATATGAACCATAGGTAGGAATAATTTCTAATTTTGTTTGTTTTAATAAATTATAAAAGAAATCTCTTTTCTTCTGGAAAAACTCTGCCAAATAAAGATAATTATTTTCATCAGCAAGATAGTCTGCTGCTGCCCATTGAATAGGAGTAATGCAAGTATATGAGTTGAATTGATGATATTTTCTTATATCATTTGTAATTTCACTGGTAGCAATTGTATAACCGAGACGCCAACCGGTTGTGTGAAGAGTTTTGCCCAAAGAAAATATTGCAATAGCTTTTTCTCTTAACTCTGGATATTGCAAAGCAGTAATATGTTTATAGCCATCAAATATAATATGTTCATAAACTTCATCTGATAATACATAGATTTCTTTATCTTTTATAATTTCAATTAAATTTCTAAAATCTTCCTCTTTTGACAATGCACCTGTTGGATTATGAGGAGAATTAATAAAAATAAGCCTGGTTTTATCGTTTACTACATCTTTTACTTTATTCCAATCGATTTTAAAATCTGGAAGTTCCATTTTGATAGGTACAACTTTACCTTTAAAAAATTCCACAACTGGCGCATAGGAATCATAAGCTGGTTCAAAGATAATTGCTTCATCACCTTCATCTATCAATGCTGCAACTGTATTAAAAATTCCTTCAGCTGCACCAGTATGAACAGTAATTTCATTTAGAGGATCAACTTTTACACCATAACATTTTTCATATTTTTTTGCCAATACTTCTCTAAAATGGATTACACCATCAGCAGGTGCATATTGATTTTTATCTTCACTAACATATTTAGATACAAGATCTTTAAGTTTTTGATCAATTGGAAAATCTGGAAATCCCTGTGAAAGATTAATTGCATTGTATTGATTACAAAGCCTTGTCATCATAGGAAATATAGATTCACCAATATGATTTACTTTTGATCTCATACTCTTACCCTCTATTTAATCAAATATATATAATTTGGTAATTTAATTTTAATACCCGTATGTTTACCTTCCATATCACTCCACTGATCTCCAACGCAAGCAATAATTGTATAGCCTTTTTTAACTAATTCTTCTCTTATTTCTTCCTTGAATTTACCAGCTGTAGGATAAGATTTTCCACGAACTTTTGTAATAATCGTATCAAATTTAGTTATACCAACATTATAAAAATTCTGTTTTGTTATCTCATATTGGTCATTGTATCTACCAGATATAAAAATTACTTTTATATTATTTTGCACTAAATATTCATATAATTTTTTGGTTGGTTCGATAACAGGAGCAATTCCTTTCTTAATCCATTCATCCCACAATTTAGAGATATAACCAAAATCCATTTCTTTCATTCCAGGATAATTTGAAAGTATTGTTTCATCAATATCAAAAACAACAGCCGCCATTTTATTTTGAGAATTTTGTTTTATAGCTTTTTTAAGTTCATTCATTTTTGCATCAATTGCTTTTTGATAATCTTTATTAATTTTTTCTGATTCATAATAAGAGATAATTTGAGATTTAATTTCGCTTAGATTATCTTTAGGTTTTGTCTGTGGAAAAATAACAAAATTAAAAACAACAATTACTAGAATTATTTTTTTCATCTTTAGAACTCCTTATACACAACTTAATAATAATTGGGCTATAAAAATAACAAAAAAATAATATAGAAAAATTTTTTTTTAAAATCAAAAATTATTATATTCAATTTAGTAACTATATACATAAATTTAATAATTAGCACAAAATTTAAGTATGGAACTATTTAAGATCTTTGGTGGTATTCGAAATTACGAATGGGGAACAAAAAATTCGGAAGCTTTTATCCCTCAAATTTTAAACATAAACCCAGAAAAAGATAAGCCATATGCAGAATATTGGATAGGAACTCATAAAAATTTACCGTCTAATATTATTGATAAAAATCAAAAAATTCTACTATCCAACTTTATTGAAAAAAATCATAATTTATTAGGAACTTATTTTTTTCAAAAATATAATTCATTGCCATTTTTACTTAAAATTCTTTCTATTGGCGAACCACTTTCAATACAGGCTCACCCAAATAAAACTCAAGCAAAAGTTTTACATCAAAAAGATCCTAAGAATTATCCTGATGACAATCATAAACCAGAAATCGCTATTGCAATTGATGAATTAAAAGCATTGGTTGGAATTAAAAACAAAGAAAACCTTGAAAAAACTTTTTACGAATTTCCTGAAATCAAAAACTATTTAAATACATTACTAGATACAAATAATGCTGAACCACTGGATATTTATAAATCTTACATTATATCTTCTGAAAATAACCAGCTTTACATAAATCTAACAGATACGATTTACAATAAAATTAAAGATAGTAATTATATATTACACGAACTTTATACTTATTGCTATAAAAAATATGGTAATAACGATATTGGATTACTTTCTTTTTTCCTGTTGAATTTTGTTGAACTAACAACTGGTGAAGGGATATTTTTATCAGCAGGAATTCCTCACGCATATCTTTCTGGTAACATTGTAGAATGTATGGCAAATTCGGATAATGTTATAAGAGTAGGACTTACTCCCAAATTCAAAGATAAAGATGTTTTGTGCGAGATTTTAAAATATCAAGATAACATAGAAATTTTTAGACCTAATGAAAATTTTTACACATATTCAATAAAAGAAGATATAGAATTTCAAATTTCAATTCTACAAAATATTAATAATTTCCAATTTGATACTGGAAACAAATTCTATGTTTTACTTAATTTAAATGATGAAATAAAAATTTGCAACTCAAAACAAGAATATATTGTTGATAAAGGTGAAGCACTGTTTTTACCCGCAAATATTAATTTTACAATTATAGGTAACAATATTTTATCATTTTTAGTGAGTGTAAAGTAATGGCACTTGAAAATTTAATATACAATTTTCGTGAAAAAAGTTCACTGGAACTTTCTTTTAGAAATGATGCACAGATATTTGTTAACGAATTATTAGGATTATTATTTCCACACTTCAGTTTAAAGAAGTTAACAACTTTAGAAGAAATAAACGTTGAAAAACTTAAACTAAGATTACAATTAATAAATATTTTATCTCATATTGTTGACGAACAACAAAAAATTGCTGTAGCTGATATTTTTTTCAACAGAATAGAAGAAGTTTATATAGATTTACTTGAAGATGCCGAAGCAATTGAAAGAGGAGACCCAGCTGCTGAAAATGTTGATGAAGTAATTATAACTTATCCGGGTTTTCTTGCTATCTCAATTTATAGATTTGCACATATATTCTATGAATTGAATGTTCCAATTTTTCCAAGGTTATTAACAGAATATGCACATCAATTAACAGGTATCGATATACATCCTGGAGCACAAATTGGCAAAAGAATTTGCATAGATCACGGAACTGGTATAGTGATAGGTGAAACTACTGTTATTGGAAATAATGTAAAAATTTACCAAGGTGTTACACTAGGTGCACTCAGTGTGGAAAAAACAAATAATAAAATTAAAAGGCATCCCACAATTGAAGATAATGTAGTCATTTATTCTGGTGCAACTATTTTAGGTGGAGATACCGTTATAGGACATGATAGCATTATTGGAGGAAATGTTTGGTTAATTGAAACTGTTCCCCCATATTCTATTGTTTATCATAAAAGCAATATTAAAGTAAGAAATCAATTTGACGATAACAACATTATAAATTATGTCATATGATCTATTATATTTACATAAATGAAACAACTCCAATTTTTCATTACATCGATATTTGCTGCCCCTTGCGGGCAAACTCATAATATTTACCCTGCATTTTTGAACATCATAAATTTAATTAACAAATAATTAAGAGGTTTATCATGTTATACAATAATATATTAGAAGCTATTGGGAATACACCAATTGTAAAATTGAATAAATTATATCCAGAAAAATATACTGTATATGTAAAATTAGAAAAACAAAATCCTGGTGGTAGTATTAAAGATAGAATTGCTTTAGCTATGATCGAAGATGCTGAACAAAAAGGAATAATAAATAAAGATACTGTTATAATAGAACCGACTTCTGGAAATACAGGTATCGGCCTATCTATGGTTGCAGCTGTTAAAGGATATAGAATCATTCTCACAATGCCTGAATCCATGTCAATAGAAAGAAGAAAAATTATGAAGGCCTATGGCGCCGAATTAGTTTTAACCCCAAGAGAAAAAGGTATGAAAGGAGCAATAGAAAAAGCCAACGAATTACACAATGAAATAAAAAATTCGTGGGTACCACAACAATTTGAAAATCAAGCAAATGTTGAAATTCACATCCGTACAACAGCTCAAGAAATTTTAAAAGATTTACCCAATGGTATAGATTACTTAATCACAGGAGTTGGAACCGGCGGACATATTACAGGTATTTCGAAAGTTTTAAAAGAAAAATTTTCAAATTTAAAAGTATTTGCTGTTGAACCAGAACTTTCCCCAGTTTTAAGTGGCGGACAACCGGGACCCCATCCTATTCAAGGTATTGGTGCTGGGTTTATTCCTAAAATTTTGCAAACTGATTTATTAGATGGAGTAATTCAAGTAAGTAAAGATGAAGCTTTTAATTATATGAAAAAAATTGCAAAAACAGAAGGAATTTTAGTAGGTATATCATCTGGCGCATCGCTTGCAGCAATTGCCAAAAAATTGCCCGATATTCCAGAAAATTCAACTATACTTACCTTTAATTATGATACTGGTGAAAGATATATTTCCAATGAAGAATTATTCGAAAATGTGTAAATAATAAAAGTGGCAGCAGACGGCTGCCACTTTTGAATTAATGTAAAACCAACACTACAATTGCCAAAATATCAATTATAATCATTGTTAGTGATACTTGATCTTTTTCACCGTTTAGTATTTTTAATACTGTCCAGCTTATAAATCCCCAAATAATACCCTGAGTAATAGAATATGTAAATGGAATTATCACCATAGAAAGAAATGCTGGTATTGCATCACTTAAATTTTTCCAGTTAATTTTTGTAACTGGATTCATCATAAAAACACCAACAAGAATTAAAGCTGGTGCAGTTGCAATTGCTGGAACAATCGAAAGAAGTGGAGAAAAAAACATAAAAGGTAAAAACAAAAATGCAGCTACAACTGCTGTCATACCAGTTCTACCACCTTCTTCAACTCCTGTTGCAGATTCAATATATGCTGTACCAGCAGATGACCCAAAAAGTCCAGCTATTGTTGTCGCTACAGCATCAGTTATTAACCCTTCTTTTATATTTTTAGGTTCTCCTTTTTCATCTAATAATCCAGCAGCTTCTGATACTCCTACAAATGTTGATAAACTATCAAACATATCAGTAAATATCATTGCAAATATTACTGGAAACATCGCAATAGTTAATGAATTAAATAAATCTAATTGGCCTACTAAACTAAAATCTGGTGATGAAAATATTCCTACAAAATTGACCAATGTAGCAGCACCATCGAAGTTATATCTGGAAGCATTACCATATAATCTACCAATTGGAATTGACAATATTGTTGTTGTTATAATTCCAATTATCATAGCACCGTTAACTTTTTTAATAACCAAATAGCTTGTTATAAACAAACCAACTAAAAATGTGGCTAATACCGCATCAATTTTTGAAATTCCCACAAGTGTTGCAGGATTATCTACAACAAATTTTGCATTAACAAAACCTATCAATGTAATAAATAATCCTATACCTGCAGATATCGAAAATCGAAGTTGTTGAGGAATTGCTTTAACAATATAAGTACGAACATTAAAAACTGAAAGTAATAAAAAGAATATACCAGCCCAGAATACTGCACCTAAAGCTACTTTGTAATCAATTCCCATACCTATCACAACACTAAATGTAAAGAATGCATTTAACCCCATACCTGGTGCTACAACAATAGGATTTTTAGCATACAAGCCCATCATTAAACTTGAAAAAAAACAAACAAGCACTGTCGCTGTTAAAACTGCACTAAATGACATTCCAGTTTTACTAATTATGGCCGGATTAACAACTATTATATACATAGTAGCAAGAAATGTTGTAATTCCAGCAATTATTTCTGTTTTTAAATTTGTGCCATATTTTTGAAATTCAAAATATTTTTCGATTTTAGCTAACACATAACCTCCTTATATTTTAGAAATTCCATTTCATAGCAATTGTTGGAAAAACTTGAACATCATTTTTACCAAAAACAAAATTATTGCTTATTTCAATTTCGCCACCAACTGCTAAGTGATTATTTATATTATACCAAATTTGTGGTTCTGTTAACATAATAATTTTAGTTTTACCAGCATCTTTTTGCTTGCTTGTCCAAATATCCATAAAACCATTAAAAACAAGTTGATTATTAAAAAATGGTTTATACCACACAAAAGTAACCTGCGCACCTAAATCATGATTATGCTCTTTTCTTACAAGCAAGTCAGTATTTATTGTAACAAAACCTAAATCTATTGGATACGATACACCACCTAACCAAACTTTATCGAATGAAAAGTTATTTGTCATTCCATCATTGTACTGAATTGTAGCAGAAAGATTATTCACAAATGGTAATGCAACATATCTAGCAATTTCCCAATATGCTAAAGATACATTTTTATCCCCTTTGTTATTATAATCCATATCAACAAAAAAGAAAGTTGCACCATATTCATCGGGTTTAAACATTTCAATAGTAGATGTAAAATATTTTCTTTCTTTTGAAAAATCATAATGTAACTGAAAATTTTGAGCATAACAAAAGCTCACTAACACAATTGCAAAAAGAATTTTTTTCATTTTGTCTCCTGTTTTGTTTGTGGTAAAATTATATTTAATAACATTCCAGCTATTCCAGCTAAACCTATACCAGAAATATTAATAGTTTCAGTACCAATAACCATATCGCCAATGCCAAATACCAAAATAACAGCAATTATAACAAGGTTTCTTGGTTGTGAAATATCTAGTTTTTCACGAATTAGTGTTTGAATTCCAATACTAGCAATCATACCAAATAACAGAATCATAATACCTCCCATAACGGGAACTGGTATCGAGCTCAAAAAAGCCGACAATTTTCCGAAAAATGCTAAACAAATAGAAAAAACTGCAGCAATTCTTAATAACGAAGCATCATAAATTTTTAATAAAGCAACAGCACCTGTAACTTCTGTATAAGTTGTACAAGGAGGGCCACCTAAAAATCCGGCTAATGAAGTAGCAATACCATCTCCAGTTAAAGATCTATGTAAACCAGGTTCTTTAGTAAAGTCTTTTCCAACCACATTTGATATTGCAAAAATATCTCCAATATGTTCTAAAGCTGGAGCAATTGCAACAGGTACAATTAAAAGTATAGAATTAATATTAAATTCTGGTAAAGCCCACTGATTATTTTTTATCGCATCAACCCAAGGAATTGAAAACCATGGCGCATTTATTAATTTATTAAAATCAATAGCACCTAAAAATATTGAAGTAATATAACCAACTATTATACCACTAAGAATGGGTATCAAGGAAAGCCATTTTTTCCCTTTCAACACAACTATAATTGTTGTTAACAAAGAAACAGATGAAATAATTAAAGCTGTATTATTAATTTTTCCACTTCCATCCAAACTCTTAGCCATATTGATTGCCACAGGTGCTAATTTAAGACCTATTACCATGATTACTGGACCGATAACAATAGGAGGTAAATATTTATCTATAATATTTACACCTTTATATTTTATTATAATAGCAAATATTATAAAAACAATACCGGATAACATCAAAGATCCCATTGTTGCAGCAGGTCCATAGGTTTTCATTGATACAATTATAGGTGCTATAAAAGCAAAAGAACTTGCAATAAAAATAGGAATGACTTTTTTAGTAACAAAATGATAGATAAGTGTACCCAATCCAGCAGTAAATAATGCAATTGAAGGACTCATACCTGTTAAATAAGGCACTAATACCAATGCACCAAAAGCAACAAACAAAAGTTGCATCCCTAGAATAGTTTTTTTTAGTAATTCCATAAAACTCCTATTTTGTTAAAAAAAAAGGCTGATAGAAGACTATCAGCCCATTGAATTAATTATTTCTAATTTCTTCCCACAACTTATTCATATTTTTAATTTTTTCCCCAACATTTCTTGTAATATCACACTTATTTAAATATTCGTTAGAAGGATATATAATTTTATTGTTTTTCATTTCTTCTGGTAATAAATTATATGCTTCCTTATTAGGTGTAGCGTATTTTACAAACTCAGCATTTCTTTTAGCATTTTCCTTATTTAATAAAATAAAATTAATAAACTTATGTGCCAAATCTTTATTTTCTGAATTTTTTAATATCACCCATGAGTCAATCCATAATTCGGCGCCTTCTTTTGGTAGAGTAAACCCGATATTTTCATTTTGGTCCATAATTTGCAATGCATCGCCACTATACGCCTGTGCAAAATAAACAGTGCCATCTTGTATTTCATTTTTATAAGCTTCTGAATCATAATGTAAAACATTTTCATCCCACTTGAGTAAATGTTCCCTTGCTTTAGCAATAGCTTCTTGACTAGCATCATTATAATTGCAACCTGCAGCTAATAAAGCTGTGCCGATTACAACTCTCATATCATCCAACATTGAAACTTTTTTCTTATATTTGAGGTCAGCAAATATATCCCAAGATACATCTTCCAAGATTTTATCAAAAATTTTATTTTTATTATATATTATACCAGTAGTACCCCAGAAATATGGCACAGCATATTGATTGTCAGGATCAAAAATTTTACATTTATTTAGTATTGTTGTATCGAGATTTTTGTAATCAGGAAGTTTGGATTTATCTAATTTTTCGAGTAAGTTTTGTTGTATCATAATTACAACATGATCAGTAGAAGGACACACAATATCATAAGATACAGTTGAGTTCATTATTTTTGTCAACATATTTTCGTTTGAATTATATGTATCGTAAACTACTTCACAATTATACTCTTTTTCGAATTCTTTAATCAGCTCAGGATCGATGTAATCTGTCCAATTGTAAACATAAAGCTTTTGTTTTTTGTTACTTCCACAAGAAACCATCAACAGAGATAATACAACCAACAATATTATTTTGCCTTTCATTTTTACACCTTTCCTTTAATTTTAATAAATTGCTTCTCTTATTTTTGCACTTACATAATCCATTATCCAAACAACAAGTGCAATCATGATAACTATCAACCCAACTTCATTCCATTTTGCTAATCCCTGATATTGAATTAACATTGTACCAATACCGCCACCTCCTACTAAACCTATAATTGTTGCCATACGAACATTAATATCCCATCTATATATAGTAAATGAAAGAAATGGTAATATAATTTGAGGAACTATTGCATACCAAACAATCTGAATTTTGTTAGCACCTGTTGCTTTAATTGCTTCAACTGGTCCTTCATTAATACCTTCAATTGCTTCTGAGTAAAGCTTAGCATTGGAGGCTATCGTGTGAATCATTAATGATAACATTCCAGCAAATGGTCCAATTCCAACCCAAACAGAAAATATAATTGCCCAAATAATAGGTTCAATAGAACGAACAAAATTTAACACAATTCTTAAAATGTAATATATAAAAAATGTAAATTTATTATCTTTCATTAAATTTCTTGCACTAAGGAAACTAAGAATAATAGTAATAGGTAAAGAAATTACTGTTGCTAAAAGTGCTAAATATATAGTTTCAATAATCGCAAATAATGCTTCATCAAAAATTGAAAACTCCGGAGTAAAAAGTGCTGTAAAAATTCTATTTGCACCTTTCATACCTTCGGGAGAAAATACATCTACAATAGAAATTTTAGTTACAATCCAACCCGCAATAAATGTTAAATTAAATAAAACCCAGCTGTAAATCTCAACTATATATTTTGTAATTTTATTATCTTTTGCAATACCAAATATTTTGCACGCTAAAGATGTTCTAGTTGAAGTCCAAATAACAGAAACTATTGTCGATATTGAAAATAATATAAGAATATCACCCCAAGAAAATGGCAGTTCATCCATTTCAAGAAAAATTTTATAATATATAGCACGTTGAAAAACAATCACAGAATAAAATACAAAAAAAATATCAAGAAAATAAGCTTTGATAAGATTCTTCTGCTGCTCAATTTCTTTTTTTTGTTTTATAACTTCTGTAGCTTTAAATTCTTTTCTATAGCTCATCTTATTTCTACCTCCATTGCTTCTTCGCCATAAATTTCTTTAAACCACTTTTCATCAATTTCAGTAGGTAGCCCTTCAAACACAATTTGCCCTGCTTTTAACGCGATAACTCTTGTTGCATATCTTCTAACTAAACTTAAAAAATGCAGATTACAGATTATAGTTGTTCCAAATTCTTTATTTATTCTTTCAAAATATTGCATAACAGAATTGGAAGTTGCCGGATCAAGAGAAGCTACTGGTTCATCGGCCAAAAGTAATTTGGGATGTTGTATCAAACTTCTAGCAATAGCTACTCTTTGCTGTTGTCCACCGCTTAAAGCATCTGCTCTTACGCCAGCTTTTTCAGGTATCCCAACAATTTCTAAACATCTATATGCATCATCAACAATAGTTTTGGGGAAATTGCCTATTAGACTATTCCAGGTTGAAACACTAGCTAGCTTTCCAGCTAAAACATTTTCAAGTACTGTTTTCCTTGGAATTAAGTTAAAATGTTGGAAAACCATTCCAATTTGCTTTTGAATATTTCTTAATTCTCTACCACGAAGGTGAGTAATATCTTTTCCTAAAAATTCTATTTTACCATGAGATGGCTCATGTAATCTATTTATACATCTTAATAATGTTGACTTACCCGAACCACTTAATCCTATTACAACTAAAAATTCACCCTCTTTGACTTCAAATGAAACACCTTTTAAAGCATGTGTTCCATTATCATAAACTTTATGTAAATTTTCAACTGATACTATAGTTCTATTGCTCATTTGACAACCTTTTCTAATGTTATATCACTTTTGGAAACCACTTCTCTAAGATGGTCATAATCTGAATCTTTGGTTCTTACAAAACCTATTATACCATAAATTTTTTTCAAAGCTTCAACACCGTTTGGCGTCTTTACAAATTCAATTAATGCTTGTGCAATTTTTTCTTTCATTTCTTCAGGTAAGTTTTTTCTGAAAACAACTAGATCATTAGGTGTTTCTTCCGTAAAAGCTATTATTTTTACAACTTTTTCAATATCAGGGAATTGTTTTTTTACACGCACTCTAGCATCTTGAATTTCACCAGTTTCAGGATCCGGACTACTATAATAAGTAGCACCTGCATCAACTTGCTTTTGGTATATCATTGTTACAACATTATCATGTTTCATTGCAAAAACTTCGTCAGCTAACTTGATATTATGTTTTTTAAGGAGAGCCTTTGGTAAAACATAACCAGTTGTAGATGAAGGATCAACAAAAGCAAATTTTTTTCCATTTAAATCTTCAAGTGTTTTGATACCTGAATCATATCTTGTTATTATTTGGCTTTTAAAGGATGTTTCACCACCTACTCGTACCAATCTTAGTCTTGCCTCAATTCCAAACTTTTTATTTCCTAACAAATATGCAAATGGATTTAAAATACAGATATCTGCTTTATCTGTTCCAAAAGCTTCAATTACTGCAATATAGCTTGATGGAACCGCTGTTTCAAAATAATATCCTGTCTTCTTGTGAAGGAATTCCATCAATTCTTTGGCATTTGTTGTTATTGTGTTTGCATCAACGGAAGGAGTAAAATAGAATTTGATAGGATTTGATTTTGTCCCTAATTCATTTTTTGATAAATCTTTTTTGATAGACCAAATTGTGAATATTATAATTGGGGACAAATACAAAAGATATTTTAGATATTTCATAAATTTTCAAAAATTGTTTTTAAATTTCGGAAATTTTTTTGACTTTTTAAAGTTTATTAGTTACATTTGTGTTAATTTATAGTTAATTTTCAGCCAAACAATTGAGGTGCTTTATGTTAAAAAAATCATTAGCTTTATTTTTAGTATCTGTTACACTTTTTGCACAAGATGTAACACTTAAACTTTCTGGTTTTGTTAAATTCGATGCTGAATTAAATACCAGAAATGTTTCAGCTGCTCGCGAAAGTTATTTTGTATTTTACCCTGCCCCTGAATCTCTTGATCTAAACAATGAAGATAAAAACGAAGTACCGAATTTAGGCTTCTATACTATTCACTCAAGATTAAATTTAAAAGCAACTGGACCAGAAATTTTTGGTGCCAAAACCTTTGGTGTTCTTGAAGGCGATTTCTTCGGAACATCCTCAGCTTATACTGGAATGTTAAGAATGAGAATAGCAACAATTAATTTTAATTGGGAAAATACCTCATTAAAATTAGGACAGGACTGGCACCCACTATTTAATTGCCTTACTATTGCTAATTCACCAAAAGTTAATGCTGGTACAGGATTTCAACCATTCGGCAGATTTCCACAAATACAAGTGAGCCAAAAACTAACTAATGAATTTAAATTAACAGCTACTCTTTTAAGCCAAAGAGATTTTGCAAGTGTAGGGCTCAGTGGTTCGGCCGACAATTTACAAATAAAAAATTCTTTAATTCCAGAAACAGTTTTACAATTTGACTTCACTCCTGACAAACATTTATTCGGTGCTGGTATTGAATTTTTAAGCTTGATCCCTCAAACAACAACTTCTAATGGATACAAAACTTCAAAAAGAGTTAACTCGTTTACTCCTTTTGGTTACTTCAAAGTCGATTTATCTGCTGTTACAATTTCTGGAAAAGCTGTTTTAGCTCAAAACTTAACTCATTTATTATACATTGGTGGCTTTGGTGTAACAAAAGTTGATGCTGTTACTGCTGAATATGAATATAAACCACTTTCTACATTAGGTGGCTGGCTAGATTTTAATTATAAATTAGATAATAACATATCTTTTGGAGTTTATGGTGGTTATAGCAAAGTTCTTACAAGTTCCGAAAAATTTATTAATGTTTATGGAAGAGGAATAACAACATCATCCAAAACTGGAATTGAAAACTTATACAGAGTTTCACCAAGATTTGTTTATACCGAAAAGAACTTAAAGTTATACACTCAAGCTGAATTAACATCTGCTGGATATGGTACATTTACAACTAATACAGATTTCAAATTTAATAATGTTAAACAAGTATCAAATATTACATTTTTAATTGGTACGCAATACTCTTTCTAATAATATATTTTAATTAAAGAAAAAATTCAAATATAATTATAAAAAAAGCCCTTCAACAACCGAAGGGCTTTTCATTTTAATTGAACGATAAATTCCTATTTTAAACAATTAAATTTCAATTTCATAAAGTCTATACTTTTTATAAAGCTTACCATTTAATAGTTGCATACCTCTATTTATCATTTCGTTATCTTCCAAAAGCCAGCTCGCTTCACCGTACCTGTTTCCAACTTCCAAAGCTTTATGAATGTAATATGTATACATTACAGAATCAAAACCTTTTCCTCTATATTCAGGTAAAAGTCCCAATGTTACGACTCTTATCCAATTACTTTCTTTGGCTAAAACTTTTTTCTTGAAAATAAGATAATAAATAAATTTCAATATATTCCCATTGGCTTTTTTGAACCAATAATTATAATCTGGTAAAGTTAAAGCAGCACCAGCAAGTTTTCCATCTGCCTCTATAAAAATTACCCATTCAGGATCTATTAAAGGTTTTAAATTTTTTGCCATATAGTCAATTTCTTCATCGGTTAAAGGAACAAAACCCCAGTTTTTTTCCCACGCTTTATTGTAAACATATTTAAAATTTTCTAGTTCTTCAGCAAAATTTTTTAAATTAATATTTCTAATTGTAATATTATATCTTTTCTTAATACTTTCAACTAGTTTAGTTATTCTATCAAAATCAGTTTGGTTTAAAGATTCTAATTGATATGCATAAAGGTCTTTTGCTTTTTTCATTCCATAATTTTCAGCCAAAGTTAAATAATAAGGAAATGTATAAGTCATCATTATTCTTGGTGAATCATCAAATCCTTCAAGTAAAAAACCAATCTCATCATTAGTAGATGGATTCACTGGTCCCCTCATAACTCTAAAACCTTTTTTTTTTAACCAATCTTTAGCTACATCAAATAAAGCATTAGCAACTTCTTGATTATCAATACACTCAAAAAAACCAAAAAACCCTGTTTTGTCCTTATGGTGTAAATTATGAAGGTCGTTCCTAATAGCTGCTATTCTTCCTATAACATTATTATTTTCATCTACAGCTAAAAACAATTCGGCATCGGCATGCTTATAAAATGGATTTTTTTCTTTATCCAATAATTCTTTAACACTAATCTTAGGCACAGGCACCCAATATGGGTTATCTTTATAAAGTTGATAAGGGAAATCAATAAATCGATTGAAATCTTTTTTATTGTTTACATTTAGGATTTGGAATTTCATATTAGCCCCAAAGTTTTACCCATTTTAATGAATTTTTCAAGGATAAAATCTAAATGTTCTTTTTCATGTGTAGCCATATAGCTTGTTCTTAACATTTGTTTTCCCTGTGGTGCAGCTGGTGAAATAAATACATTCACAAAAACACCTTCATCATATAATATTTTCCATGCTTTAAAGGCTAGTTCATCATCACCAACAATAACTGGAACAATTGCAGTTCTACTATCTTCAACTTTAAAACCATAGTTTTTTAAATTTGTACGTATATAGTTTGCATTATTTATTAATTTATCCACTAACTGAGGATTTTCTTCTAAAATTTCCAATGCAGCAAGCGCCGCAGCTACAGAAGCAGGAGTTGGCGAAGCACTAAAAATTAACGCCGACGCATGATGTTTTAAATAATTAATAACCCTTTCAGGTCCTACCACAAAACCACCTAATGATGCTAATGTTTTGCTAAATGTTCCATATGTCATATCTACCTCATCAACCAAATCAAACTCACTTGCTGTACCTCTACCTCCTTTGCCAATCACTCCTAAAGCATGAGCGTCATCAACTAGCAATCTTGCATTATTAGCTTTTGCTATTTCAACAAGTTTTGGTAAATCTACAATTGCTCCTCCAGTACTAAAAACGCCATCGGTTACAATCAATTTAGCAGCATCTTTTGGAATTTTACTTAAAACTCTTTCCAAATCATTCATATCATTAAACTTATATCTTAAGACTTCAGCACCTAAACCTTTGGACATTATATTTCCTGCAACAATAGATGCGTGATTATCCTTATCAGATATAACATATTCACCTTTTTGAACTAAAGTTGGTATTATTCCTTGTGCAGTTTGATATCCAGTACTAAATAATAAACAAGCTTCTTTACCTAAAAATTTTGCGAGTTTTGCTTCTAATTGATTATGTAAGTCAATTGTGCCAGTAAGGTATCTTGAACCAGAACAACCCGTGCCATATTTTTTTGTAGCATTAATAGCAGCTTCTTTTACTTTTGGATGTGCAGTTAAACCTAAGTAATTATTGGAACCAGCCATTATAATTTTTCTACCTTCTATTTGAACAACTGGTCCTTCACTTTCTTCAATGGCTCTAAAATATGGATATATACCTCTAGCTTTTACTTCATCTGCCCTTGTAAAATCAAAACATTTCTGAAATAAATCCAATTTCCCCTCCACTTTTTTTAATTTCAAGTAAATAATTGGTTATAAATTACAAACTTAATAAATTTGAATAATAAAAACAAATTATTTATATATGCATAAAAAATGAATGTCTTCTCAGATTTTATGATTTAATCCTATTGCTAATATTGACATAACATACCTATAAATTTATCCATTAAATTAAAAACTATTTGTCATAAATTTTAATTCTTGTAATTATTAGGTAAATTTATTAAATTTGAAAATTAGTAATTTTTTAATAAATATGAATATCACCAATGGATAATAATTTAAGTAAAAAAATAGCTATTGTAACAGGTGCATCTGGTTTTGTAGGCAGTCATCTTGTTGATCTTTTATTAAAACATAATTATGAAGTAATTTGCTTAGTTAGAAATTCTAGCAATCTACGATGGCTTGAAAACAAACCGGTTAAAATTGAAATAGTTAATTTTAACAAAATTGAAGAATTTGAAAATATTTTCACAAATGCCAGTTTTATCTATCATGTTGCTGGAGTTGTTAAATCCAAAAAACCTGAAGGATATTTTAAAGGAAATGTTGATACCACAAAGTTATTATTAGATGCTGCTGTTAAATACTGTAATAATCTTGAAAGATTCCTATATGTTAGTAGCCAGGCAGCTTGCGGACCATCAACTAAAGATCAACCTAAAACAGAAGAAGATCCTCTACAACCTATTACCACTTATGGTAAAAGTAAAAAAGCCGCAGAAGAACTAGTAAGAACTTACTTCGATAAATTACCTATTACTATTTGCAGACCACCTGCTGTTTACGGTGAAAGAGATACTGAAATTTTGATTTTTTTCAAAACTTTTAATTCAGGTCTATTTACAACAATTGGATTAAATGATAAAACTGTTAGTTTAATCAATGTGAAAGACCTCGTTAAAGGCTTCTATTTAGCTGCTACAAATCCTAATGCTAATCATCAAACTTATTTTATTTCTTCAGAAAAATTTTATACCTGGACCGAAATAGGTAAAGTTACACAGCAAGTGCTTGGGAAAAAAGCAATACACATTAAAGTACCTCATTTTATTGTTTATACTTTAGCCGCTATATCGGAATTTTTTGCTTTATTTTCTAAAAATGCTGCTACCTTGAATATTGAAAAAGCTAAAGATATTGTTCAAAATTATTGGACTTGCGATACTTCTAAAGCTGTAAAAGAATTAGGATATAAACAGGAAATTTCTCTCGAACAAGGCATTAAAGAAACTATAGATTGGTACAAAAAAGTTAATTGGCTATAATAAATAAGGAATCTTATAATGTTAGAACAAATTATTCAAATTGCTAAAGAAGCTGGCAATATTATCAGAGATGGATATAGAAAAAATATTAATATTGAATTTAAAACCGGTGAAAATAATCTAGTTACTGAAATAGATAAAAAATCTGAAAAGTGTATTATGGATTTTATAAAAAAAGAATTTCCAACACATTCAATTTTATCCGAAGAAAGCGGCAAAACAGATAAAACATCTGACTATATTTGGATTATAGATCCACTCGATGGCACAACTAACTTTGCACATGGCTTCCCAATTTTTTCTGTTTCAATCGGTGTTCAAAAAAATAATGAAACTATTTATGGTGTTGTTTACGATGTTATGAGAGATATTGTCTATGCAGCAGAAAAAAATTCTGGTGCTTTTGCTAATGACAGAAGAATACACGTTTCAAAAAATGATAAAATTGCTCGTAGTTTACTTGTTACTGGTTTCCCATATAACATTAAAGAAAATCCAAATAATGCAATCGGAAAATTTAATGCATTTTTGATGGAAGCACGTGCTATTAGAAGATTAGGCTCAGCTGCAATTGATTTCTGCTATGTTGCTGATGGAGCTTTCGATGGCTTTTGGGAAGTTGCTCTTAATCCTTGGGATGTTGCTGCAGGTATCTTAATAGTTGAAGAAGCTGGCGGCATTGTTACCAACTTTAAAGGAGAAAAAATCGATATTTCATCAAAAGAATTTTTAGCATCCAACAAACTCATTCACAATGCAATGATTGAAATTTTACAAAAAAATTAGGTGATTTATGCAAAATTTTGAAGAATTTTATAATCACAATAATTCATCACCTACTTTTGTTTTTATTGCTAATAAATACATAGAAAACAACCAATTAGATGATGCTAAAATACTACTACTTGAAGGTTTACAAAAATACCCTAAGTATCCTACTGCTTTAATTCTTTTGGCTAAAACTTATTATCTACTTGGAGAATTTGATAAAGCACACTCACAGCTCGAAATTGTTAATAATATTATACAAAATAAAAATACTTATAATTATTACAAAGATGAACTTGAAAAAACAAAATTTAAATTAAATTATACTGAGCCACTATCTTTTGATACGAATCCAACTCAACATCTTGAATCTAACATTCATAATATTGATGAAATTCAAACTCACAACAACTCTTCAATTGCAGATGAACTAGCAAGCGTGCAAGATACTTTAATAAACACAAATCAAACTATTGCTGATTCTTTTGAAAATATCAACCACCCTACTGATAATTTTGAACCTGTTGAACCAAACTTAAATCATGATTTAACTATAGATTCAATTACTAATGACTTAACTGATTTACCAGATTTACCAGATGAATTAAAAGATATATTTAAATAGATTAGGTTAAATTTTGGAAAAACAAAAAAAAATAGCTATTGTAAGAACCGATAAAATTGGCGATGTGGTTCTAACTTTACCTTTAGTAAAAGAAATAATTTCCCATTATCCTAATTCAATTGTTGATTTTATAGTTCAAGAATATACTCTACCCATTGTAAAATTCAATCAACATATCCATAAAGTCTATTCTATACCTAATAAATTAATTGATATTACTAAATTTTTCTTAAATAATAAATACGATATAATTATAACTGTAAAGCCAGAATTTAATATTGCATTTGCTGCCTTTTTAGCTAGAATTCCTGTAAGAATAGGAACAGCTTTCAGATTATATTCTTTTCTTTTTAATAAAAAAGTTTACCACCACCGCAAAGAATCTAAAAAAAACGAATTGGAATACAATTTTGAACTTCTAAAACCTCTTGGTATTAACGCAACACCTGATTTTAAAAATGTTGACTATGGCTTAAAAATTCCTATTGAATTACAAAAATCTGTTGCCGAAAAATATCTTTCAGGGACTATATTTAACCCAAATTATAAAACAATAATTATACATCCTGGAAGTGGTAAAAGTTCTATCGATTTACCAATCTATAAATTCAAAGAATTAACTAAACTTTTAACAGAACTTAATGCTAATATAATTGTGACTGGAAATCACAATGAAAGAGAAATATGTGATACTATATCACACAACAATGTTATAAATTTGAGTGGAAAATTAAACTTAAAAGAATTTACGGCTCTTGTTTCATTTTGTGATATTTTAATTTCTAATTCTACGGGACCTATTCATTTAGCTGCAGCATTGGATAAATGGACAATTGGTTTTTATCCATTAGTTAAAGAATGTTCAGTAACTCGTTGGGGACCATATACTTCAAAAAGAATTATCTTTACTCCTAATAATAGCCAGTGTCCTCATAATACTCTTGAACAATGTAAAATAAATAAATGTATGGAAACTATTAGTATTAATGATGTTTACAATAGTATTGTTAAAATAATAAGGTAACACTAATATGTCAATTTCTATTGCTATAATAGGACACAACGAAGAATATCATTTAGTAGAACTTCTACCAACTTTATCCTGGGCTGATGAAATAGTCTATGTCGATGCTGGAAGCTCAGATAATTCAATTGAAGTTGCAAAAAAATTCACAAATAAAGTTTTTCAAAAAGAAAATAACCCTAATTTGAATGTCAATAAATCTTTTGCAATTGATAATGCATCTTGCGAGTGGATTTTCTATCTCGATCCAGATGAAAGAATACCAGAAGACCTTAAAACAAATCTTATGAATATAACTAAAAACCCAACCGATTATGTAGCCTTTTCTTTACCAAGAAAAAATTTCTATTTTAATAAATGGTTAAAACACGGGAGTCAATACCCAGATATACAATTAAGACTCTTTAAAAAAGGTTTTGCTAAATTTCCCAATAAACATGTGCATGAAAAATTATCCGTTAATGGCAAAATTGGCAACATCAAAACACCAATGCATCACTTTCCTTATTTGACTATTAGTCAATACCTAAAAAAATTCGATTTTTATACATCTTTTGAAGCAGACTTTATGTACCAAAGCAATACAAAAGTTAATTTTGCGAATTCTTTTAATTATTTTATCTATAAACCAGTAACCCGTTTTTTTAGAAGATATTTTTTAAAACTTGGCTTTCTCGATGGTTATTATGGCTTTTTTGCATGCCTTTTTGATGCTTTAAATTATATAGTAAGATATTTCAAACTAATTGAAAAATATAAAAATGAAAAATAAAATCTTATTTATTGTTATACTGCTCGTATCATTGATTTATTCACAAAATTTTAGAAAAATCGAAAATAAAGCTTTTGGAGTAGGTGAAAAATTAGATTATGAAGTAAAATACGGCTTTGTAAAAGCTGGCTTTGCCACATGGGAAATTCCTCAAATTGTTAATATCAAAAACAGGCCTACTTATCAAGTAATTTTTACTGTAAGATCTCACCCCAGTTTTGATTGGATTTATAAAGTTAGAGATAGATACGAAACATACCTCGATGTTGATGGCATATTCCCATGGAAATTTGTCCAACAATTAAGAGAAGGTAGTTTTAAAAAAGATTATTGGATTGAATTTGATCATCATAAGCTAAAGGCCCTTACACCAAAAGGTGAATTTGATATTCCACTTTATGTTAATGATATTGTCTCTGCTTTTTTCTATGTAAGAACAATGGATTTTTCCAACCTTAAAAAAGGCAATGTTATTAATCTTTCAAACTTTTATAATACAAAAGTTTATCCTTTAGATGTTGTTTATCATGGCAAAGAAACAGTAGAATTGGATTTAGGAAAATTTAACTGTATAAAAGTTGAACCAATTATCAAAGAAGGTGGATTATTTAAAACTTCTGGGAAAATTTTTATATGGTTAACAGATGACCAAATAAGAGTTCCTGTAAAAGTTCAAACCCAAATTATAATAGGCTCAATTAATGCAAATTTAATATCTTACAAAGGTTTACAGGGAAAGTTGAATTTTAAATAATTCTTGGAGGCACAAAATTGAATAAAACAAAAGTTTTATTATTATCATTATTAAGTGTTTTTGTTATATTTATCCTTTATCAAGGAATAGGCTCTCTTATTGCTTTATTACTTTTCAAAAATAATATTACAGATAATATAAATAATTTTAGATTATTTACCGTTGCTTCTCAAATTTTATTAATTTTATTACCAGCACTAATTTTTTCAAAAAAATTTTTTGCTCATATTAATGAAGTATTTCCCACAGAAAAGATTAATTTAAGACAAATTTCGTTATTTTTTCTTGGCTACTTTATTTTATATTCCAATTTATCCAATATAATTTATTTCCAATCTTTACTAATGGATTATTTATCAAGTATTTCACCTGCTTTTCATTCAATTAAAACTTTCTTTGAATCAAATTCTAATGATATTGAAAAAATGTATAAATCAATACTATCAGTTAATAATGTTGTCGATTTTTTAATTGTGTTTATTATGGTTGCAATTACACCAGCAATGTGCGAAGAATTATTTTTTAGGGGCTTTCTCCAGCATTTTATGCAACAAAAATTTAATTTTTTTATTACAGCTTTATTTGTAGGATTATTTTTTAGCTTAATGCATTTTGATTTTACAGCCTTTATACCATACATATTATTAAGTATTTACTTTAGCTATGTAGTTTACAGATCAAACTCTATATTTTCATCAATATTTCTGCATTTTACTAACAATTTTATGGCATTTTTAGCATCTTTATTATTAAAATCAGATGACATTTTTAATAAATCGAAAATTACTTCTGATATGGATTTAAAAACTTCAATCTTAAGTTTTATAGTTCTTACTATTGCTTTTATTATTTTAATTATATATATTGAAAAATCATTTAAAATTTCCTCTGAAATAGATAATATGGATGATATATCATGAGTAATAATATATCCAATGAATATGTACTAGTTTGGACTTTAACCAATTCCTTAGAAGCTGAACTTATTAAATCGATGTTAGAAAGTGCAAATATTGATACTATTATTTATAATACGCAAGATAGCTTTATACCCTCAATAGGCGAAATAAAAATTTTTGTAAAACTCGAACAATTTAATGATGCTACATTCTTAATAAATGAGTTCTATAACAAAAAAGGCTTCGAGAATAACGATGAAATTTAAATATATTTTTACATTTTTCTTAATAGTTCAAATTTCAAATGCTCAGCTATATATTTCCAAATATGCTGGCGAATTTATGTCTTTTGGTATTGGTAGTAGAACATCCGCACTTGGTGGCGCCTTTGTTGCTTTATCTAATGATGTAAACGCTGCTTTTTATAATCCGGCAGGTTTAGCACAAGTAAATCATCCTCAAATATTATTACATCACGAAGAAAAATTTGGCAAATTACTTAATTACGATGTTTTATCTGTCGCTATACCTTATTCAACTGATTATACATTCGGCATAACTCTCACCAAAAACGGCATTGACGGAATTTTTGATACACGAAACGCTCTTATTGATGCCAATGGCGATGGTATTCTTGATATTACAACAGATAGATTAGACCCAGACAAAATCACGCAATTTAGCAACAATGATTACGTTTTATATCTTTCATATGCACAAAAATATACCGATAATTTATTAGTAGGTGCTAATTTTAAATTTATTCACAGAAATATTGCAGAATATGATGCTACAGGCTTCGGCTTTGATATTTCTGCCCTTTATTTTTATAACGAAAACTTATCTTTTGGAGCTACTATTAAAGATGTTACAACTACTTTAATTGCATGGAGTACTGGCAGAAATGAATTAGTCTCTCCAACCCTTAAATTAGGTACTCTTTACTCTTTTAACTTATTTGACCAAAATTTTTCTTTATTATATGACGCAGACATTAGATTTGAAAATAGAAAGTATGCATCTCAAATTAATATTGGGCCTATAAGTTTAGATTCTCACATTGGCATGGAATACAATATATTTAATCCAATCTGGTTACGTTTAGGTTACAGTGATATAGACGAATTTACTTTCGGTTTAGGTGTAAAACTACCACGCCTAAATGTAGATTACTCCTACTCTCAAGTAGCATCATTTTCAAAAAATTTAATTGATAATTCTCATAACTCTACACATAGAATTTCTTTAATAATCAATCTTGATACAGAAAGATTTTTAAGAAAATAAATACTAATTATATATTGGATAATCTAATGGATTTTTTGAAAAACAATCTCTCATCTTTAATTATTGGCTTATCAATTATTATTTTTGGTATTCTACTCTCAATTTCTATTAGTAGTATTGGAGAACAGAAAAATACAATTAATGTTACTGGTTCTGCAAGCAAAATCATAACTTCCGATTTTGGTGTTTTGAGAATTAAAGTAGAAGCAAACGATAATAATCGCATTAATGCATTTACAAAACTTCAACACAATATTTCTGAAACATTAAATTTTATTGAAAATGAAGGTATTGATAAATCTTTAATTGATGCAGGTACGATAGAAAATTATACTGAATATATAGAAAATAAAAATAAAATTCCTCGATATAATTTCTCTCAGACTTTCGAAATTAAATTAAACGATATACAAAAAATTAAGACAATAGCATCTAAAATTACATCTTTAAATTCTAACGGAATTGATATTTATGTACACCCACCACTTTTCTATTATTCAAAATTACAAGAATTAAAATCAGAAGTTCAAGCTGAGGCTACAAAAGACGCAATAAACAGAGCAAATAAAATACTATCATCAACAAATAATAAATTAGGTTCTATAAAAAATGTAAGAACAGGAGTTTTACAAATTACAGCACCATACAGTACTGAAATTAGTGATTATGGAATGAATGACGAATATTCTGTTGAAAAGAAAATAACTGCTGTTGTGAACATTACATTTGGAATAAAATAAAAAAATAATTTTCCGCTAAAATAATTTATTAAAATAAACACATATACCTAGTAAATTGCATATGAATAATATTTTCATATTCCAACTAAAAAAAAGGTTGTCTAAACATTCCTAATTGTATTTAGAACTTTAGACAACCTTAATCTTATTATATAAATTAAAAGAAAATTTTTTATTTGAGTACAACTTAACTTACTGAATTTTATTTTTTTACTACACTTAAAACTTTCATATCAGATGTTCTTCTATCGGGACTAATATCATACAACCACTTAGCATAAGCTGAAAGCTGTGCTTGCTTAAATGGAACCTTGGAATTTTTAACAATATTTCCTTCAGTAAAAGGAATTTTTTCTTTTGTTAAAATAGCAATGAACATTTCATCAGTCCTTGTTTGACCTGGATTATTCACTAATCTTATTCTTATTCTACTCTTCTTAGGTGGAATATATAAAGTATCCCCACCTTTAATAAAATTATCTTTAAGCATTTCATTTGGAAAAAGAACATTTAATGTATCATTTTTTATGTTGAAAATAGTAAGATATCCGTCTTTACTTGCAAACACTCTAAATTGCACAGGTTCTCTTTCATTATAGACAATTCTATCTGTAATAAGTTCAACTTTATATGTAGGATCAGGATCGATAACTTGAGGTGCAACTAATGCTTCTATATCAATTTGTACTCTCATTAAATATTCATCAGAGTTTTCTAATTGAATAGGTTCTGGTTTAGATTTAGAAATAATTTTTTCTTCAAGAATTAGCCCTCTAGTTGAAGATTCAGCAAAACTAGTATAGAAATCAATTAAACTTTCATTATCTTCTGTTTTTTGCCTATATTCACCAGCTTTAATTGTAACGCCTAACTCTTTTAAAGCATTTGCTCTTGCTTTATTTAAAGCATCTTCTGTTGCCTTAGCCACATCTTTGGAAAATCCAACACCTGTAGCTTTAACCCATCTAGGTTGGATTTGATTTTTTGGTTGTGCTGAAACTATAATACTGAGAACAAAGAGTATAAAAATATTACTTACTTTCATTTTGATTCTCGAGTTTAGCAATTAAAAATTCTTTTATTATATCTCTTGGGAATTCTTTATTTAACCAGAGTTCATAAGATTTGGCAGCTTGTTCAATAAACATATCCATACCGCCAACTGTTCTTGCACCTTTTGATGCTGCAATTTTTAACAATTTTGTTTCAAAAGGATTATAAATAACATCAAACACTATTTGATTTTCATTAAAAGATTCTTCAATAGCAGTAAAACTATCATCAACGTTAGGATACATACCTATAGGAGTTGTATTAATAATAAGTTTTGAATTACTTAAAAGCTCAACTATGTCAGGAGGTGCTAAAGGAAATGATTCGATATTATGGAAATTCATCTTTTTTACAAAATAGTCTTTCAAAAATTCGGCTTTAGCATCATTCCTATTTATAATATTAATCTTTTTAGGATTAAAATATCTAATTAAAGTATATATAACGCATCTGGAAGCACCACCCGCACCAACAACTGTAACTTCTTGATCTTTGATTTCTTCTTTATAATTATCTAAAGATTTAATAATTCCATAAACATCTGTGTTATAACCAAATAATTTGCCGTCTTGTATTGTAACGGTATTTACAGCACCAATTATTGCAGCTTCTTCGGAAACATGATTAAGGTGAGGAATAATAGCTTCTTTGTGTGGTATTGTAACATTAATTCCGGTAAATCCAAGCGTCAAAAAACTCTTTAAAGATTTTTCTAAATTTGATGGATGAATATCAAACATTAAATATATTGCATTCTCGTTAATAAGATTGATTGCCTTATTATGGATTAAAGGCGATAAAGAATGAGAAATAGGATAACCAATCACCGCCAATAATTTTGTATCTAAACTTATTCTTTCACTAATCATAGAATACACCTCAATTACTTAGTATTTTATTACTAAATATTTTTGTAATTTTTTTGAATGGATAATCATCCATATAAATATCTTCTAATTCAATATCCAAATTCATTGCTTGTTCTTCCATAGAAACTGAAAGGTCATATCTACCAATAATAGCATATATTTTGGATAAAATATAAAAACACTCGCTATTTTTCTGATCTAATTTTAATGTGTCAACTAATAAAGTTAGTGCCTTGTTGACTTTATATTCATATATATATAAATTTATCAATGCAATATTGATATCTATTATAAGATCACTCTTGTTATTGTTTGATGCTAATTCTAATGCTTTTTCATAATACTCAATTGATTTTTTTGTATTTCCTATTGTTGAATATAATTCTCCTAACAAAATTAGTGCATTTACTTTTTTATTTTCAAAATTTTCGTAAACATACAAAATATCTCTTTCTGCTAAGTGAAACTTTAAATTGCTAATGTAACATGAGGCTCTCGATAATAAAGCATCTGGGCTATCTGGACTTAATTCTAAAAGTTTATTATAAGCATTAATTGCATTTTCATAATTTTTTAGTAATTCATGAACTTTACCTAAATTAAATAAAACATCTTCATCAAAGTTATCAATAAATTGTGCTTGATTGAAACATTCTAAAGCTTCTTCGTAATATCCCATATGAATAAATGTAATTCCTTTATTATACCATGCATCTGCAAACATATCATCAATTTGAAGAGCATAATCATATGCTACTAAGGCTTTATCATATTGTTGAAGATCGTGTAACAAAATTCCATAATTATACCAGGCTATATGGCTTAAAGAATCATATTCTAAAAACTGAGAATAATAAGAAGCTGCAAGCTCTTTCTGACCTAATCTTTCATAACAATATGCAATTTCGAAATAATTTTTTTGGTAAAATACATTTAATTCAATAGATTTTTTAAAGTAATCTATTGCTTTTTTATAATTTCCAATGTTTTTATAATATCTTCCATATAAGTCAAATATTGCAGGATCATTTTTTTCATATTCAAATGCTAAATCGAGATATAATTTTGTTTTTTCGTTATAACCAATTCCAAGATAACTTTCCGCTAAGTATGTGTATACTTCACTACTATTAGTAATATTTAATACTGTTAATAGCTTTTCAATTGCTAGCTGATATTCATGGTTAGCATTCAATAACCTTCCTTGTAAAATCATAATTTCTGTGTTACTAGGATAATGTTCAAGAACTATCTCACTTAGTTCAATACCTTCAATTATCAATTCTTCATACAAACAATCTTCTATTGTATCTTCTATAAAATCGATGTTAAAATGCAGTTCGCCATTACTAATATATTTATAACATAGATTTATTTTATCAATAATATCTATAAAACCTTCGTGTTCGCTATGGAATTCGTTTTCTAACATAATTATTTTTCTTTTTTCTCAAATGTAGTAATAAAGATAATAAAAAACAAATTAAATCTTTTTAATATAAAATTTCGTTTTTTTCAAATTTTATCATTATATTTGTATTTTGAACACATCACAAAATATATCTAACGATGCGAATAATTTATATTTTATTTATTTTAGTTAATTTACTATTTAGCCAAAATATATATTCTGAACTCGAAAAATTACTTTCAAAAGTTCCATATTCTACAGAATATTCAATTTACATTTATAATTTAACAACCGATAAACCAATATTTAGCTATAACATCGATAAACCCTTAAAGCCAGCATCTCTTACAAAACTATATACAACTGCTGTAAGTATTATGACAGTTGGAATAAATAAAGATATTAAATTATCATTTTATACTAATGATAAAAATATAAATGATGGTATTATTAGAGGGAATTTGTATATTAAAGGATTTGGCAATCCTCTGGTTACTGATAATGATTTAAAAAATTTTGTTGATTACCTAAAAAGAAAAGGAATAAAACAAATAACTGGAAATATTATTTACGACGAAAGTTTTTTTGATACTTTATACAATAGAATTGAATGGATTGAAGGGGAACCTAATATTAATCCAATACCTCCTGTATCTTCTATAATTCTTAATAGAAATATTTTAACATTATCATTACAACCGACTAAAAAAAATAAACCGGCAATTGTACAGTTTAAAAACTCTGGCCCTTATATTAAAATAATCAATAATACTCTAACACGTAAAAATACATCAATTTCTGTTAATCAAACTGTAGATAATTCTTATGTTATTAGAATAAGTGGAACATTATCAAAGAAATCAAGAGGATATAACATTAGTAATTCTATCAAAAATCCATCTTTTTTTACAGCTGCTTATTTAGCTAATTTATTTTATAATAATAATATAAGTTTTAATGGTAGAATAATAAAATCTACTATTAAATATAACGAAACTATAAATATTTATAATATTTCCTCTAAGTTGGAAGAAATTATTTCAATTGTAAATAAAAGAAGTGATAATTTTATTGCAGAATGTTTATTTAAAATAAATGGTGCTTATTACAGTGGTATTCAAGGTAATTCGTTTTATTCAACTCAAGCTGTCAATACATTTTTAAGGAATAATGGAATATTTTCTATTGGTACAGATTTAGTAGATGGCTCTGGCTTATCACATTACAATAGAACAACAACAAAAAGTATTGTAGAATTATTAAAATTTATGTATCTTAAAAAAAGTATTTTCCCATTTTATTATGAATCTCTTTCTATTGCAAGTGAAGACGGTACCTTGCGTCATAGATTCTATAATACTGATGCTGAAAAAAATTTTCACGGAAAAACTGGAACTTTAAATGGAGTATCTGCGTTAAGTGGTTATGTGTATGATAAAAATAACCATTTAATAGCTTGCTCAATTATTTGGCATTATTATCAAAATAACGCACATTATTACAAAAACATTGAAGACAAAATCATTAATTTAATTATTCAAAGTAAGGAGTAATTCCAATGAAAAAGTTATCAATAATTCTAATAGCAGCTTTCTTTTTAAGTGTTTTCGCACAAACCACACCTAAACAACAATCAAAAGATACAAAATCAAAAACAACAAACACAACCGTAAAATCTTGTTGTGATGATAAGAAAGAAAAGAAAGATTGTTGTGAAGACAAGAACACAAAATCCAATAGCAAAGATGAAAAAAAGGATTGTTGCAAGGATAAAAAAGAAATTAAAAGCCAAGAAGCAAAATAAAAAATGGGGCTCATAAAAGCCCCATTTTCTTTATGTACCTGCTAAGTAGTCCTTCATATAAGCTTCTTGTTCTGGTGTTAATTTATCAATTGAAATTCCCTGTGATTGTAATTTAACCATAGCAATTTCTTGGTCTTGCTCTTCAGGAATATCCAGTACTTGTGGTGCAGGAATTTTATTTTGTTTATGATATTCTGCAAGTCTAATTTGAGACATAAATTGATTAGCAAAAGACATATCCATAACTTCAGAAGGGTGCCCTTCAGCAGCAGCAAGATTAACTAATCTACCTTGTGCTAGTAGATAAATTCTATTGCCATTATTTAATACATATTCTTCATTGTCATCTCTAATAACTCTCTTAGATTTTGATACAGCTTCTAAATCTTTGATATTTATTTCGCAATCATAGTGGCCAGTATTACATACAATTGCACCATCTTTCATAACTTCAAAATGTCTTTTCACAATAACATCTTTAATACCAGTAGCAGTAACAAAAATATCACCAATTTTCGCTGCTTCATCCATAGGCATAACCCTAAAACCTTCGAGTGTTGCTTTAAGAGCAGCTGTTGGTTTTACTTCTGTTACAATAACATTAGCACCTAATCCTTTAGCTCTCATAGCAACGCCTCTTCCACAGTGTCCATAACCAGCTACTACAAAGTTTTTACCAGCAACAAGAACTGAAGTAGCTCTTAAAATTCCATCTATAGTAGATTGACCAGTGCCATAAACATTATCAAAATCCCATTTTGTTTCTGCATCGTTAACTGCGATAACAGGATATAATAATTTTCCATCATCGGCCATAGCACGTAAACGATGAACGCCAGTTGTAGTTTCTTCGGTTCCGCCAATTATTTCTTTTGCTAATTCTTGGTGCTTTGTATGAACAGTCATAATTAAGTCAGCACCATCATCAAGCGTTAAATTTGGTTTCATATCTAAAGTTCTTTCTATACACCAATAGAACTCTTCAACATTCATCCCATGCCATGCATAAATTTCAACGCCATTAGCAGCTAAAGCTGCAGCTATATCATCTTGTGTAGAAAGTGGGTTACATCCGGACCAGCTAATCTGTGCACCAGCTGCTTTTAATGTTTCAATCAAAACCGCTGTTTCTTTTGTAACGTGTAAACAACCTGCAATTTTATATCCTTTTAATGGTTGAGTTTTAGAATATTTTTCTCTTAAAGCCATTAATACAGGCATTCTTGATTCTGCCCATTCGATTTTTAATCTACCTTCTTTAGCTAAATTTATATCACGAACTTTATATTTTCCTGGAACGTAATCCATTTGAATAATCTCCTTATTTTATAAATATTTCTGGAATTTATCAACTAAATCTAATTTTTCCCATGTAAATTCATTTTCATTTCTTCCAAAGTGTCCGTAAGCAACAGTTTTAGAATATATCGGTCTTTTCAAATCTAATCTTGAAATTATACCTTTTGGAGTCATATCAACTTCTTTACGAATAATTTCAGCAATTTCTTTATCAGATTTTGCACCTGTTCCTTTAGTATCAACAAAAATTGATACGGGTTCAGCAACTCCAATTGCATAAGCAACTTGTACCATACATTCTTTAGCAAGTTTAGCAGCTACAATATTTTTAGCAATATGTCTAGTTGCATAAGCGGCACTTCTATCCACTTTAGAAGGATCTTTACCAGAAAAAGCACCACCACCATGAGGTGCCCAACCGCCATAAGTATCAACAATGATTTTTCTACCAGTTAGGCCAGAATCTCCGTGTGGCCCACCTATTTCAAATCTTCCTGTTGGATTTACAAGAACTTTTAAGTCTTTGTCTAAATATTGTTCTGGAATAACAGCAGGAATAACATATTTTAATACATCTTCTTTAATTCTTGCCTGTGTAGCATCTGGATCATGTTGTGTTGAAATAACAATTGTATCAACTCTTTTTGGTTGGCCGTTATCATCATATTCTATCGTAACTTGAGATTTAGAATCTGGTCTTAAATAAGGCATAAGTTCAAGTTCATTATGTCGAATATCGGCTAACTTTTTCATTAATTTGTGAGCATAAACTATAGGCATAGGCATTAATTCAGGGGTTTGATCACAAGCATAACCAAACATCATTCCTTGATCACCGGCGCCACCTGTGTCAACACCCATAGCAATATCAGGTGATTGAGAATGAATGGCGTTGAGAATACCACAAGATTCTGCCTCAAATTTGTATTCGCCTTTGTTGTATCCAATTTTTTTGATGATTCCTCTTACAACATCCTGAATATCAACATAAGCTTTTGTGGTAATTTCCCCAGCAACGACAACAAGACCTGTTGTAACTAATGTTTCGCAAGCAACACGAGAATTTAGATCTTCTCGCAAGCAGGCATCAAGCACACCATCAGATATTGCATCAGCAACTTTATCTGGATGTCCTTCGGATACCGATTCCGATGTGAAGAAATAAGACATTTTTTTCTCCTATTTTGTTAAGTGGTTAAGAAAATTCTATTTCGGTATTATCGCCAGCATTTATTATTCTATAGTTTCCTTTTATAAAGGCATTTGGACCAATAAGAGAATCTTTTAACAATATATCCTCAACATGTGCACCTGTTCTAACAATTGAATTTTTTATAACAGCATTTTTTATTATACAACCACGAGATATTGTTGTGTAAGGTCCTATAACAGAATTTTCAATTTGAGCATCTTCTGAAATATAAACAGGTGGAATTATCACGCAAGATTTAGGAATTTGAGTGTTGTAATTTTTTTCTAAAAGAAATCTATTTGTTTCAAGTATAGTTTCTTTTTTTCCACAATCATACCAACCATCAACCTGAAAAGTTATAAATTTGTGCCCTTTATCAATCATAATTTGTAAGGCATCTGTAAGCTGCAATTCACCTTTAGTACGAATATCTTTCTCAACTAATTCATTTAATGCATCAATTAAATCTTGTTTTTTATTTATATAATACATTCCAACAAGTGCAAGTTTTGATATAGGTGTAGTAGGCTTTTCAATTAATTTGGTAATATATTGGTTTTCATCAAGCACTGCAACACCAAATCTAGAAGGATCTTCAACAGTTTTAACACCAAGTGATGATACTTTTTTTTCAAATACACTTTTAAGCTCAACTTCAAAAATTGTATCGCCTAAAACTATGAATAACTCATCTTCATCAAAAGTTGGAATAGCCATCCAGATAGCATGACCTAATCCTTCAAGCTTTTCTTGATATACAAAGTCTGATTGAAGATAAGGGTGATATTGTTTTACATATTCTTCAACCTGTTCACCTAAGTACCCAACAATAAAAGTTGCCTTTGTTATACCTTCTGTTAGCAATTTCTCAATAATATGAGAAATCATAGGTTTGCCGCCAACATTCAATAATACCTTTGGCCTAGTTATAGTATGTGGTTTAAGTCTAGAACCAAAGCCGGCTGCGGGGATTATAGCTCTCATAATTCCTCAATTTTTATCCGTTAAGCGCATTAGCTCCAGAAACAACTTCCAGTAACTCTTTTGTGATTGCGGCTTGTCTTGCTTTATTGTAATTTAATTGTAACTGACTTATAATTTCTTTTGCATTTTCTGTTGCATTATCCATCGCGGTCATTTGTGCAGCAAAAACAGCTGCTTGAGATTCCAACATTATTCTCCAGAATTCAGTATCAAGATACTCTGGTATTAATTTTTCTAATAACAAATTTTTATCGGGCTCGTAAATATAATCAATATTTTCCAATTCATCAAATTGATTTGTAATTTTTATTGGTAATAGTCTTTCGACTACTACTTTTTGTTGTATCACATTTTTAAACTCGTTGTAAACAACATAAAGTTCATCAAAAACACCATTTAAATAATCATTTTTAACATTTTCTAAAATATTTTTAGCAGTTTTATATTCTAATCTTGGTAAAAATATATGCGTATAAAATCTTTCAATATTAACATTCTGAAACGAATAAATATCATACCCTTTTTTACCTACAACATAAAACTTTACTGATGATTTATTAACATATTCTTTTAATTCTTCGTTAAGTAGCCTATTTACTTCCTTAATAACATTAGTATTGAAACTACCGCACAAACCTTTATCATAAGTAATTAAAAGCACTGCTACATTATTTACATTTCTAACATCAGTCAATGGATTGGAAAAATCTTTATTTACAGCCAAAACATGAGTTAGAAGTTGTTTAATTCCTTTGGCATAAGGTCTTGCATTAATGATAGCCTCCTGAGCTCTTCTTAATTTTGCGGCTGCTACCATTTTCATAGCTTTAGTTATTTTTTGAGTATTTTTTACAGCTTTAATTCTATTTCGGATATCTCTTAATGTTGCCATATGTTTGCCATTTTGTTATATAATTTATGGCTTAAATATTGAATTAAATTTTTCAATTACTTCTTTTAATTTATTCTCAGTTTCTTCAGAAATATCTTTTTGTGTTTTAATATTTTCAAAAATTTCTGGTGCTTGATTTTCAACATATTCTAGTAATTCTTTTTCATATTTTTTGATTGCAGGAGTAGGAATTTCATCAATATAACCTTTTGTACCGGCATAAATAGCAACCACTTGTTTTTCAACTGGAACAGGTGCATATTGACCTTGTTTTAATAATTCTACCAACCTTTCACCACGAGCAAGAACTTTCTTTGTTGCAGCATCTAGATCGGAGCCAAATCTAGCAAAAGCTTCCAATTCACGATACTGTGCAAGATCAATTTTCAAAGAACCTGCTACTTTTTTCATAGCTTTTATTTGTGCGTTACCCCCCACACGAGAAACAGAAATACCAACGTTGATTGCAGGTCTTACGCCACTATTAAATAAATTTGGTTCGAGATAAATTTGACCATCAGTAATAGAAATAACATTTGTTGGAATATAAGCAGAAACGTCTCCTGCTTGAGTTTCAATTATTGGCAAGGCAGTTAATGAACCGCCTCCTAATTCTTCACTTAATTTAGATGCTCTTTCGAGTAAACGAGAGTGTAAATAGAATACATCACCTGGATAAGCTTCGCGTCCTGGTGGTCTTCTTAATAACAATGAAAGTTCACGATAAGCCACTGCTTGTTTTGATAAGTCATCATAAACGCAAAGCGCATCCATTCCTTTATCTCTAAAATATTCGCCAATTGCGGCCCCTGCATATGGTGCAATATATTGCATAGGAGCAGAATCAGACGCACTTGCAACAACTACTACTGTATAATCCATTGCGCCATGTTCTTGCAACTTACTTACAACTTGTGCAACTGTTGAATTTTTTTGACCTACAGCAACATAAACACAGTATACTGGTTTTATACCTAATTTTTTTGCTTCTTCGGTATGAGTATATTTTTGATTGATAATAGCATCAATAGCAACAGCTGTTTTACCTGTTTGTCTATCACCAATTATAAGCTCTCTTTGTCCTCTTCCTATTGGTATCATAGCGTCAATTGCAGTAATACCAGTTTGGAGTGGCTGTTTTACTGGTTGTCTTTCCAATACTCCGCGTGCTTTTCTTTCGATCGGATTATATTGTTCAATATTATAAGGTCCTTTACCATCTAATGTTTTGCCAAGTGGGTCGATAACTCTTCCTAATAATTCCATACCAACAGGTATTGATGCTAATCTTCCAGTTCTTTTAACTTCATCACCTTCTTTAACAAGATTGCTATCACCAAATAACACACAACCTACATTATCTTCCTCTAAGTTCAATACCATTCCAAATACGCCATTTGGAAATTCAACTAACTCACTAGCCATTACTTTTGATAGACCGTAAACCCTTGCTATACCATCACCTACTTGTAATACTTTACCCCTTTCGTATATATGAACTTCGCTTTCAAAACCAGCAAGTTGTTTCCTTAATATAGATGAAATTTCATCAGGTCTTATTCCTACCATATTTACCTCAATTTACTGAGTTTTAATTAATTGAAATATTAAATTAATAAATTCTTGTTATTTTGTCAAATTTATTTTATATTATTTTCAAAATTATTCAAATTTTTTCTTTCAAAGTACATTCGAGTATTTATATGTTTTCATTTTTCAAAAAATTAAAGGATAAAACTATTAACTTATTTAAAAAACCCATAATTCAAAAAGTTATAGAAACTATTAACAAAAAATATTCGCATATCGGAACAATTACAAGTTTAAATATTTATAAAAATAAACAAACTATTGAAGCTTATGTCAACCTTAATGGTGAACATCAAAATACATTGGTTGAAATAAAATATACAATTCTCTCAACTAATACTTATTTTGACGAAATAGTATATCTTCAAATTAAAAATATTTATACTTCAAAACCCTGGCTTAATTCTTTAATTCAAACACTTGTAAAAGAAGCAAATTACCAGTTACCTAAATTTGAAATTCCTCCTATTTCAAAATCATTATTTGTAGATTAAAATTATTACCAAAAGATAAATTATTGGCAACGAATAAATTATTCTTTTGACATTATCTAACTTAACTAAGTTTTTATTAAATATTACCAACATTACCGGGACAAAATAAACTGCTCCTCTTAAGCCCATTGATAAATATGTAAATTTCAAAATGCTTGTATCAGGATTAAATATTAAAATTACAATAGTTGAAAGCAATATCATTACAATCATTATTCTAATTTTTGCTAATTCACTAAGATATTTGATGTTTTTTTCCTTGATAAAATCTACATATATATTTGTTGCTAAACTTAATATTAAACCACTACAGGACCCTAATATGATAATAACCAGCCCTGCAAAAAATACTCCAGTTAACCAAATAGGAAAAGTTTTCAGCAAAAATAATGGCATAATACTTAAAGATGATATAATATCAGGGAAATAGGCTCGCATATATAACCCTATAAATACACTTAAAACACCTATAATAGGTATTATCATACCACTTCGATATGAACCATATCTTGCAGATCGAAGGCTATCAGCACTAAATATTGCTTGCATATAAACTTGAGAAGAAAGTATTCCAACTACAGAAGATACA
>DAOSCP010000019.1:0-25939 GCA_035361425.1 Ignavibacteriales bacterium
TCTTTTGTAGCTGTTTTACCAGTTCCAATAGCCCAAACAGGTTCATAAGCGATGATAATATTTTTCATTTGTTCAGCAATAACACCTTTTAATCCATTTACAACTTGTGTTTTAATTACATCAAAAGTAATACCTTTTTCTCTTTCTTCTAATGTTTCGCCAATACAAAAAATTGGTTTCAAACCTTTTTCTAAAGCTTTTAAGATTTTTTTGTTAATAATTTCATCAGTTTCGCCAAAGTAAGTTCTTCTTTCACTATGGCCTAATATTACATATTCAACATTTACAGATAAAAGCATATCAGCAGATATTTCTCCTGTAAAAGCACCTTTATCTTCATAATACATATTTTGGGCGCCCAATTTAATATTACTACCTTGTAACTCTTTTGCAGCAATATACAAATTAGTAAAAGTAGGACACACTATAACATCACAATTAACTGTTTCATTTTTTAAACCTTCTTTGATGCCATTTATTAATAATTCAGTTTCTTCTAAATTATTATGCATCTTCCAATTTCCTGCAATAACTTTTTTTCTCATCTTACCCCTCATTTATTATTTGACTGATTCTACTCTTTTTATAAAAGGAAATTCTCTTAATATTGCCCTTTCAACTCCTGCACGCAAAGTTAAAATCGACATAGGACAGTTTTGGCATTCTCCTGTCAATCTTACATAAAGAAAATTATCTTCAAGTTTTACGAATTCTATTCCGCCATTATCCTGTTGAAGATAAGAAGAAATTTCTTCTAGTTTTTTCTTGATTAACTCAATATTTTCGTTAGTTTCCATTACAATTCTATTTTTAGTTCTGATATTTTTTCATTCTCAAAATTTTTGATACTAATAACCTGTGCTAATTTTTGAGCAATATCAATAAATATTTTTGCGTATTCACTTTCTAGCATTTCATAAACTATTGGAGTACCTTTATCTCCACCAACTCTAATTCTTGGATCGATAGGAATTTTCCCTAACAATTCACAGTTATTCTCTTCTGCTAAAATTTTTCCTCCACCTTCTCCAAATATGTCATATGACTTACCTGTATCTGGCGCTATAAAATAACTCATATTTTCAACTATTCCAAGAATATCAACATTAACTTTCTTTAACATTGAAATACTTTTTCTAACATCAGCCAAAGATACAGCTTGCGGCGTTGTAACAACCAAAGCACCTGTCAATGGTATTGTTTGTGCTAAAGTAAGTTGAACATCGCCTGTTCCGGGTGGCATATCATAAACTAAATAATCTAGCTCATCCCATTCAACATCTGCTATAAATTGCTTGACCGCACCACTTGCCATAGGGCCTCTCCAAATAACAGGATTCTTTTCATCAAGGAAAAATCCAATTGACATTAATTTGATACCGTATTTTTCTAATGGTATCATTTTTTTATTTTCATTTTCATAAACCATTTGACGAGAATTAAACCCAAACATTATTGGCACACTCGGTCCATATACATCGCAATCAATCAACCCAACTTTTGCTCCTAATTTAGATAAAGCAATAGCTATATTAGCAGCAACAGTACTTTTTCCTACTCCCCCTTTACCACTCACAACAGCAAGAGTATTTTTTACTTTTGGAATTAGATTTTGATCACTACCAAAAGTTCCTTTTGTATTGTGTGTAAAATTAACAACAATTTCCAAGCTGCTATCAACTTTTTTAATTTCTTCAACGCAGTCATTTTTCATCTTATCTTTCAATGGACATGCTGGTGTTGTCAATTCTATATCGAAGGTTACCTTATTACCTTCAATTTTCAAATTTTTTACCATATTTAAAGTTACGAGATCTCTTTTAAGATCTGGTTCAATAACATTTGATAGAGCTTTGTAAATCTTTTCTTCTGTTATCATATTTAAATCCTTTCTTTAAAAAAATGTTTTAATTATTTCAAAAGCAATAAGAATTATGATAATCCATTCAAGAAGATGCCCTTGCTTGTAATTAATTAACTCAGTTATCATATGTAAATTATCAATCACAATCTGCAATTGATAGTCTAGTTCTTTAAATCTTGTAGAAATTTCAAAAACTTTTCTTAACCCATTGTGTAATTTATTAAGGTTATCATCTTCCCAAGCTATATCAGGTGCATCAAGAATATAAATATTATCAATAATCTTATTTTTTATTCCCATAGTCTTGCCCAGATATTTAATAATTTCCTTTTTTGAATTTAATAATTTACCTTTTTGGGCAAGATACTCATTTATTTTAGTTGTTTCGTCTAACAATTCTTGTGTAATTTGACTATAATAATCCAACCCTACTGATTGCCCCACATTTAACATAATAATTCTTAATATATTATCATCTATTTCTGGGACCATCACTTTATCACTTTTGAAAATAAAATTATTACTTCCATCCTCTACTTCATAATCTTCGTTAAGTGGTTCAAGAAGGGGATTTTTTTGATATATTTTAAGAGTATGATTAATTCTGGTGATATCCACAGCATCGATATTTGCAAATACAACTACGCCATATTCAAGTATTAAAATAAAACCATTATCTTCATATTTATAAAATAAATCAAACGTTGATGCATCAATTAAAGTAGCAGCAAAATCTTTTTTGATTGCTTTAATATTCAATGAATCACAAAATTGATATGCCAAAATTTTGATAACCATAATTACCTTTAATAATTATTATAAAATTCATTAATTATCTTATAGATTTCTTCGTAATAATTCTTATCTTCTCTATTCAAATTTAATATTTTGTTTTCATACTTCTCAATAATATTAATTACACCTGTTTTTTCATTATTGTTTAAATAAGCCAAATCAATATAATCTGGTCCATTTTCAATATTTACAGGGAATAATTTACTTTTCAAACATAAAGATTTTGCATTAAGTTCACAAGTTTTATAATTTGAATTGTACTTCAAATAATCTGGAATATGCAAATTATCAAATGAAAAAGGTATAACAGGTGTTATTAGAGGATTTCCGATATTTATCCAAAAATTAATCTTAGAAACCTCTTTAGGATTATTTACACTTTCACAGACAAAAACACTTACAGTGCTATTTCTTGGAACAAAATCACGAAATGGGAATAATTTTTTATCTTTTAAATTTTTAGGAATAAGAAAAGTATTTAAATCTATATTGGTTAAACCATGTACTAAATTTCTAGATGCTTTCTGGAACAAGAATTCAGGTGTTATTTTATTATTTCTCAACTCATTTTCAAATAATTTATAAGTTGCATCATATCTAATGTATCCTTTACCCTCAGATGAATCACCAGTTACAGAAAAATTAGTTCTAATTATGTAGCCATTAGGAGCAACTTTTTCATCATTTACATCGAATTTAATGTATTTTTCCCCATTAAACTCATAATAAGCACCATTACCATAAGCGTCAATAACTCCAAAATTTGCATAAACTCCATAATTTCCTTTTTCTGAAATTATCTTTTCAAACTCTTCAACACTTTTACAATTAGCTAAAACATACCTCATTAAAAAACCTTCTTCATCCTCACGGCCATTACAAGAATTGCAATTTTCAAGATTGTATGAAGCAGTGTTGATTATAGCTAGGCCGGCCTCATTTACTCCCATCCAAATTTCATTGCCAACCGTGTCATTGGAATTTGCAATTCCTATAAACTTATATTTAGTTTTAGTTTCATAAATAACAATATTCTTTTCAAAATCTGAATCTCTATGTTTCCAGATGATAGGCCTTCCATTAGCAGTAATTTTACCCGAAATTATAGCAGACGTACAGGCAAAAATGTTATAGTAAATAATAAATAAAAATACAAAATACTTCATTTTTTTTCTTAAAAATTGTAAATTTGTTTTTAAAAATAACAAAATTTTTAATGAGTTACAACAAAGAATATAATATCTTATACAATCACCTTTACTACAATCAAATTTTTAACCCTATTAATTATTTTATCTTCTGGGAAGATATATCTATTGAACATTGCGAAAATTTAGGAATAGGATTAAATTATCTCTATTCAAGAAAGCAAGCTTGGTTTGTGCGTAAATGGCACGCTAAGTTTTATGACTACCCACATTTTATGGATAAAATAATTATTACTACTAATCCATACTCTTTATACAATTTTTTTGGCTACCGCAAATACGATGTTCTAAAAAATGGAAAAATAATCGCTGAAGCAGATTCTGAATGGATATTTGTTGATACCACCAGTAATAAATTAGAAAAAATTCCAGATTTATTTATTGAAAAATTTAAATCAAAAGTTGAAAAAATAAATTTTTTTAACATCTCTATTCCTGCTACCTACTCATATCAAAAGTCCTATACAATATTGCATTCAGATATAGATACTAATAAACACTTGAATAATATATCATATTTAAAATATTTTTATGATTCATTTTCAGATGAATTTATAAATAATTTTTACTTATGTGAAATTAAAGTAATTTACAAAAATCAAGCAGATACAAATGAAGAATTAATTGTAAAAATTTACACAGAAAATAAAGATAAATCATATTACAATATTAAAGCAGGTTTATATTCACAAGAAACATTATGTTGCATAATAGAAAGTGTTTGGAAAGAATACAAAAAATAATTATATTATAAGATAAATATTTTTAAAAAAGGAGTTAGCAGTGAGTAATTTATTCTCAATTCTATATATGTTACTTGGTTTTGCTGCTTTTATTGTATCCTTTAAAATCGAAACCCTTTTCCTTTCAGAAATAACAGGCGAATTTTGGATTTCTACCTTAACTATAGGTATTTTTGAATTTGCAAAAGTTGGTACAATTGTCGTCCAAAGATACCTTTATCTTGTCAATAAATTTATGTCTGGAATAAAAAAAGTTTCCCCTTTTGTTAGGTATTTAACTCTCACATTTCAAATTTTACTAATTACAGTTTCATTTTTGTCATCTCTTGCTTTAATCGCAAATTATCTTGATAAACCAAATTTCAATAAAGCTAAACAAGAAGACCTGGATTTAATAAATAAAAAATACGAACTTTTTTATAATGATTTAAAAAGCTACTACGATACACAAATTGCATTAGCAGATGGTGATGTTAAAGCTGAAATGCAAAATGTTGTAAATGGTACTTTTATGGGACCTAAATATCGTGAACTTGTTAAAAGAAGAAAAGATTTAGAAAAACAATTTAACGAAGAAAGAACAAAATTACAAGAAAGAAAAAGTTTAGAAATTGCAGAGCTTGAAAAAAAATCTTATAAAAATGACGAGCGTGTTCAAAATAAAATGATAGCTGCTTTTCTTGCAACTTTGAGTTCTGGGCTTGGAATAAATGTTTCATATGTTACTTTTACACTTGTCTTTTCTGCTTTAATATCTTTCCTTCTGGAAGCTACTATATACGTAGTCTTTAACTATACCACTATCAACTACTTTGAGACTTTAGCTAAAGATATTAAATTTGATGAAAATACACAGGTTGCTGCTGGACCTAGTTTTCTTACTAGACTTTTCTTAATACCTAATAAATTTAAAAATAAAATATCTGAAGCTAAAAAGCAAGCTGAATCTATTGATCTTCCTAAAAACTCGCAATCACAACCCAAAACTAATACGCCTATTGTAGAAAAACCAAAAGAAAAAGTTTCCATTTTTGATAAAACATTTAAAAAGAAAAATAATGGCGAAGATTTAACAAACAAAAATAATCCAGATAAAATTAATTTAAGTGCCAATAATATTGTTCAAATTGACCCTGTTACCGGCAAAATAACCTTTAAAAACTAATGTTTTATATTGCTGCTTTTATAATATTGTTTTTAAATTTCTTTATTCTTATTACACTAAAACTCTTTATCAAAAATTCAAAAACTCATAACAATTTTGAATTTTTAAATTTTTCTATTGTAGTTGCGGCTAAAAACGAAGAAAACAATATTGAAAATTTATTACTTTCACTAAAATCACAAAATTACCCCAAAGATAAATTTGAAATAATCATTGTTGATGATAATTCTTCAGATAAAACTTATGAAATTGTTTGTGAATTTGCAAAAAATAATCCAGAGCTAAAAATTAAACCCATTAAAGCAACTAAAAAAAAATTACCTGCTAAAAAAGGAGCCCTGGAAATTGGTATTGCAAATTCTTCTTTCGAACATATTTTAATTACGGACGCAGATTGCTACGCTGAAAAAGATTGGCTAATTTCAATGTCTAAAGCTTTCTCTAATGGAGCTGATATTATCATCGGAAAGGCACCCTTTTTTAATAACCAAAATTTTATATTTAAAATAAGCATTTATGAAAATTTAAAAACTTTTATAGTTAGTCACTTTGCTATCTCCTTAAATCTTGCCTATACAGCAACTGCAAGAAACTTTGGATACACTAAAGATATTTACAAACAAATCAATGGATATCGCAATACACTCGATACTATAAGTGGTGATGATGATCTTTTTATTAGAGAAGCTACTAAAATTAATGCTAAAATTAAAGGATTATATTACAATAATTCCTGTGTTTATTCAAATTCTAAAGCAACTTTAAAAGAATATTATTTGCAAAAAGCAAGACATACTTCTACATCCTTTCACTATTTACCAAAACATCAAATATTTCTATTACTTTGGCATTTTTTATCAATGCAATATATACTTCTTTCACCCTTTATCTTTTTTAATTTCAACTTAATTTTCCCTTTAATTGCCAGCTTAGTATCAAATCAGTTGATTTCATTTATTATGCAAAAGGAATTAAATTATAAATACAATTATATTTCTATAATTTTATATGATTTTATTTATCAAATAAATTTAATTATAAATATTTTCACTGGATATTTTTATAATAATAAATGGAAATAATATGAAACCCGTTACTATCATTACTGGCTATTTAGGTTCTGGAAAAACTACACTTATAAATGAAATTATCAAAACAAACAAAGAATATAAAATTGCGATAATAGAAAATGAACTTGGTGAAATTCCCGTTGATGGTGAGTTTATTCAAACCGAAGAAGATAAAGTTTATATGATAAATGATTGTTGCCTTTGCTGTTCATATCGTGGTGATCTAATCGAAACACTTGATAATATTTCAAAATACAATGGAAAATTTGATTATGTTATTATAGAGACCACTGGCGTGGCTGATCCTTCACCTATTGCTTCCACTTTTTTTATGAACTCAGAAATTAAAAACAGATTTTTTTTAAATGGTATAGTTTCTCTTGTTGATACCAAAAATTTTCTCAGACATCTTTACATTACTCCAGAAATTAAAAAACAAATATCTTTTGCAGATTTAGTTTTACTTACCAAAACAGATATATCATCTGAAATTGAAATTAATAATGCTACTCAAGAAATTCTAAAACTAAACCCACTTGTAGAAATAGTTGATAAAAATAAAGAGAATTATCTCGAAATAATTCTCAATCTGCAATATTCTCAAAAAAAATATTTTGATAAATTACTCACACTTGAAAAATTCTTTTTCTACGGAAATTCATGCATATTTGACTTATCGCCCGGCAAATACGCCATAAAATATAACACGGATGAAGAATTAGTCGAACAGTTATTCATAACTTATTATATTCCCGAAAAAGAGCACGAAATTGAAAATAATATTAATCAACAATTCAAAGTTGAGCCAAATGATTTTTGTTATGATAATGATTTCATCTCAATAAATTCACTTCAAAATCTTTATATCAATGGCGAAACATCTTTTAATTTTGAAATACAAAAAAATGCATTATATATTCTTTTTTCAAAATATTTACCAATTTCACAAATCATAAATGAGAAAAATGATATTTTACTACCATCGCAACAAAAAAAATATCGGCTATCTGGAGAGCACGAACAAGATATTGTAACAATCAATTACACAAACAAAAAACAATTGGATATAGATAAATTTAATTTTTTTCTCAGTGTTTTGTTACCAAGATATGGCGCCGATTTATATAGATACAAAGGAATTTTATATTTAAATGATAAACAAAAGATATTTTTTAATGGTGTTCACGAAATATTCGACTACGAAATTAAACTCGTTGATGATAACGAACAAAGAATAAATCGAATTGTATTTATAGGTAAAAATATTACTGAAGATAAAACTCTGAGGGGAATAAATAATTGTTTTAATTAATTTTTTTTATTTTAGAATAATAAAAGGATTTTTTTTGAAAAAGGCAACAGAAAATTTTCTAAATAAATTCATTAATATTGTAGAAAAAGGGGGGAATGCACTTCCACATCCTGCATTAATTTTTGGAATTTTCGCTGTTTTAGTTTTAATTAATTCGGCTATAGGTCATTTATTTAATTGGCATGGATTAAATCCTGCGAATGGAAACATCGTTACAGTCAATAACTTAATATCAAAAGAAGGATTGCATAAAATGCTATTACTGATTGTTGAAAATTATGTTACCTTTGCACCATTAGGAATTGTTTTGGTTGCGATGTTAGGTATTGGTTTAGCCGAAAATAGTGGATTAATTAAAGCAGCTATAAACTCTATTTTAGTTCGAGCCCCAAAAAAACTTATAACATTTTTATAGTTTTTGCTGGAATTATGTCTAATGCAGCCTCAGATTTTGGATATATATTAATTATCCCACTTGCTGGAGTAATTTTTAATTGTTTAGGAAGACATCCGATTGCAGGTATATCCGCAGCTTTTGCTGGTGTTAGTGGTGGCTTTAGTGCAAATCTCTTAATTGGTTCTATTGATCCACTACTTAGCGGCCTTTCTACAGAAGCTGCTAGAATTATAGATCCAAATTATTATGTAATGCCAACTTGTAATTATTATTTTATGGCAGTATCAACCTTTGTTATTGCAATAACAGGAACAATAATTAACGATAAATTTATCGAACCAAGACTTGGCAAATATAGTGGTGAAATCAAACCTGAACCAATAACACCACCTTCTTATATAGAAAAGCGTGGACTTACAAGAGTTTTTTATGTTTTATTGTTTTGGTCCATTTTATTTTTCAACGTATTATACTCTGATAATGGTATAATACGCGGAACTGATAATACAATCATACACTCTCCTTTGCTCAAAGGTTTCATATCTGTTTTATTCATAATAGCTGCCAGTTGTGGTATTGTATATGGTTACACTGTCCAATCTTATAAAAATTCTATTGATGTTATAAATTCAATGAGCATAAGCTTTAAAAGTTTAGTTTCATACTTAGTTTTAGTGTTTTTTGTAGCTCAATTGGTAGCTTGGTTTAAATCGAGTAATTTAGGATTAATCATAGCAGTTAAAGGTGCAGAAATTCTCAAAAATTTAAATTTGGGACTTATTCCTCTAGCAATTTTATTTATAATTTTTAGTGGTTTTATTAATTTATTTATGGGAAGTGCCTCGGCAAAATGGGCTATTTTAGGTCCTGTTTTTATACCAATGTTTATGCTTTTAGGTTATTCTCCTGAACTCTCACAAGCAATTTTCAGAATTGGAGATAGTGTCACTAATGTTATTTCCCCTATGATGAGTTTTTTTGCTTTGATTATAACATACTATCAAAAATACGATTCAAAAGCTGGTATAGGTAGCATTATAGCTACAATGTTACCTTATTCAATATCATTTTTGTTAGTTTGGTCTTTATTACTTATTTTATGGATAGTGTTAGGATTACCATTAGGACCAGAATCTGGTATTTATTATAAACCTTGACTCATTACTATTTTAACATAACTTTGAAAAAACCAATAATAGTTTGTAAAGCTTTCATCTTGCTTACTTCTTCACCATAAATAGTTGGAATATCAACAAATCCTATTTTATAATTTTTTCTTGCTGCGTTAACTAATATTTCGCTTTCTGCTTCAAATCCGTTATAGAAAGGTAAAATTTCTGGTAAGATTTCTGTTTTGTAGGCTCTATAACCACTTTGAGAATCTAATATTTTTTGTCTTGTTTTCAAAGTCATTAAAAATGATGTTATTTTATTGCTCATTATTCTTTGTATAGGCATTTTTTTCAATGAATGCATTCTGTTGCCTATAACAATATCATAATTAACTATTTTTTTAAAAAAATAAGGGATAAAATTTGGATCATGCTGCAAATCTGCATCTAAGGTTAAAGTAATTTTCGAATTCAATTCAAAAGACTTTTTAAACCCTTGATTTAATGAATAACCTTTTCCCCTATTTTGTGTTTTTTTTATTAAAATAACTTTTTCATTTGATGGAATATTTTTAACTGTATTATCTGTTGAACCATCATCAACTAAAATTATTTTATCTACAAAAGGCAGTGTTTTCTCTACTACTTGAGATATAGTTTTTTCTTCATTATAAAACGGGATTACCGCTACTACATTGATTAAATTATTCATTTTCCTGGTAATATTTAGTGATATATTCTGCTAATTTGTTTTTTGAAAGTCCTTTAATCAACTCACCTTTATAAGCAATTCCTATACTTCCAGATTCTTCAGAAACGACAACACACAATACACTAAAAATTTCTGATATACCTATCGCAGCTCTATGTCTTGTTCCCAAAGGTTGGTTTTTATAAGATTTTTGCTCTGATAGTGGTAAAGTGCATCTTGCTGCTCTTATTATATCTTTTTGTATTATTATAGCACCATCGTGTAATGGAGATTTTGGATAAAAAATAGATTTAAGCATATTAACACTAATATCAGCATTTAATTCATCGCCAGAATCTAAGATATTTTGCGGAATTTCCCCATTTTTATCCAAAACTATCAAAGCTCCGTGCTGCTTTTCAGACATATCAAAACAAGCATCAACTATCACATCAGAAGTTTTTTTGATTGTATTTTCACTAATTTTTATTCTGAAAGGATTTTTTCCAATTTGCAATAATATTTTACGAATTTCAGGGTGAAAGATAATAATGAACGCAACTATCCAGCTATCAGTTATTAATTTTAGTAACCAAGCAATCGTTCTTAAATTCAAACTTTGAAAAACAAAAGATGAAAGCAAAATAAACACAAGCCCTATAAACATTTGAACTGCAATAGTACCTCTTACCACTTTATAAACAGAATATATTAAAAAAGCAACTATCGATATATCAACTAAATCTAATAAAGTAAAAGTATAAAAGCCTATTTTGAATAAGTTAATCATAACAATGATAATAATTTCTTCATTTGTAAAGCGTTATTATAATTATGTGTTCTAATAATATCCGCCCCTTGAAGTACAGAATATGTTTCAGCAATTATTGTTGCAATATCTCTTTTATCAACATCCAGATCAAGAATTTTACCTAAAAAACTTTTTCTCGAAAGCCCAATTAAAACAGGAAAATTCATCTCTTTGAATTTTTTGATATTTTTTAATATATCTAAATTATCTTCAAGGTTTTTACCAAAACCAATACCGGGATCAATTATAATATTATCCCTACCAATTCCATTATTAATAGCAATTTCTGTTCTATCTTTCAACCAATTGTAAATATCTAAAGTTGCATTAATATAATATGGATTAAGTTGCATTGTTTTAGGAGTGCCCTGTATATGCATCAAAACAACTTTCACATTTTTATTTTCTTTTAAAACTTCAATCATTTTTGGATCAAATGTCAAGGCGCTAATATCATTAACTATTTTAACTCCAAGCTCTATTGCCAATTTTGCAACTTTACTTTTGTATGTATCAATTGATAAAACAGCTTCAGGAAATTTTTCTGATATCTTTTCTATTACTGGAATAACTCTTTTAATTTCCTCATCAACACTTACTGGCTCGGACGATGGTCTTGTTGATTCTCCTCCAATATCAATTATATCAACACCGCATTTAAGCATATTTTCAACTTCATTTAAAGCTATATCAATGTTTATATATTTACCACCATCAGAAAAAGAATCTGGCGTAATATTTAAAATTGCCATTACCTTCATTATGCTACCAAATCTTTTTTAAATAAATCTTCATTATTTATTTCAACAATATCAAAGTTAAATCCTGCTAATTGTTCTTTAACTATATCAGCTTTACCAACAACAAAAATTACCATATTATCATTCAAATGCTTTTGTGCCATTTCCATAACCATTTTAGAATTGACATTGAAAATATTTTCTTTAAAATTTTTGTAATAAGCATCTTCTAGATTATATTCTACAATACTACTAATCACAACATTAGCGAGTTGATACATTTCATAATATTTAATTATACCATTGTATTGAGAGTATTTCCTATCTTCTAAAATATTATCATCAAGTTGATTTTTTAGATAATCAAATTCTTCATAAAATATTTTGAATACTGTATTCAATTTATCATTTTCAACATCTGTTTCAATTTGGAAAAGAGATAGATCGTCATTATCTACAAAATAAGACCTTACTCCATAAGTAGCTCCTACTTGTTCTCTAATTTTGGAATTAAGTAAGCTATTAAAATCGCCACTTAAAACTTGATTCATAATTTCTCTTGTAAAGTGGTTTTGTGAGTTAACTCTTTCAGCATAATTTGCCAATACAATTTTTGCTTGTAATGCTTCGTTTCGATCTACTAAATATAATTTTTTATTTTGAATATTTTTATCAAAATCAACTTTTGGGTTTTCGAATTTACTAGTAGTAAAATTGAGATTCTTTAATTTATTTATTATAATATCTTCATCAAGATCAGTAACACAGAATATTTCTGCATTTGCTTTCATAAAATAATTTTCATAGTAATATAAAATTCTTTCTCGTGTGATATTGTTAAGTGTTTCAGTGTATCCCCATCTAATATGTTTATATGTGGGATGATATTTAAACATAATACGATTTACTAAACTATCACTTAGAAATGATGGCTCAATTGTTAAATGATTGAAAATTTGTCTGGAATGATCCAGCAGATGGCTAAGATCATCTTCATTAAAATGTGGCTCGTTTATATTAATTTTTATAAGTTCAAGAGCTTTATCTATGAATTCACTTGGAACAACAAAAGATAAGGTTATTTTTTCTTTTGAACTAGATATATTATACGTAATACCATAGTATGAAAGTTGGTCTTCAAAATCATACTTGTTATACTTACCGCAACCCATTTCAAAAAGATCTGTTAAGTAATTTAAAATTCCTATTTCATTATCCTTTTCAAATTTTCTAGATACATTGAATTGGATTTCAATACAAGTTATAGGTAAAACATCCTTTTTTAAATAATGTAGTTTGGTAATATCATTTAAATATAATGTTTTATGCTTAGGTAAAACAACATTTTTACCTTCAGATATTCTAGAAAGTATCTCGTTTACCATTTTTCTCTCTATTTGTTTTTTGGTAAATATTTTATAAATGAATAAAATTGATTAGTAAAATATTTTTCGGCTACTCGATGTATATCTTCCAATTTTAAGTTGTATATTATTTCTTCTTTTTTTCTAAAATATAATGGATCATCATAAATAACGCTACTAGAATTCATCATATCAGCAATCAAAGAAATAAGTTGATTTTTATAAAGGAAAAAAGCTTTATGTAAATTCTTATTTTTTTGTAACATAAAATCACTAAATTCAATATTTTTTAAATTTGCAAGATCCTCAACAATTTTATCCTTTATCTCGTCAAGTGAAAATCCTTTGCCTTGTTTAAAACTCACATAAAAGTATCCATCTTTTTTCAAACTATTATTCACAGAATTAATACCAACAACGCTTTTTTCTTCAAAAAAGTACTTTTTCATCAATAGACCACTGTTATTTCTAGTTAATAGTTCTGCAATAAAATTTAATACTATCGAATCATTGTTATATAGATCACAAGTTTTGAATATGATATATCCTTCTGGAATTTTAATATTATCGTAATGAACTATAGTACTATTTTGAGTAAACTTATAAGGTTTTATATCAATTTCTGGAACAGGAGTAATTTCAACTTTTTTATTAAAATACTTATCAATATACTCTTTAACTTTTATTTTATCAAAATTCCCAGCAACTAATAAAGATGCATTATTTGGTAAATAATAATTTTTATAAAAATTATTAACTACATTTAAGTTATATTTTTTAATATCTTCTTCATATCCAATAACGGGAGCTCTATAAGGATGATTTTCAGGAAATGCACAATCACTAATTAACTGAGTGACCATTCCATAAGGTCTATTATCATATCTTTGATATCTTTCATTTAAAACAACTTGCTTTTGATTTTCAAGATTTTCATTATCAACGCTGTCAAAAATATTAAACATCCTTTCGGCTTCTAAATAAAGCATAAGTTCTATATATTCAGCTGGCATAAATTGATAATACACAGTTTTTTCTTTATCTGTATAAGCATTAGCAGAACCACCAAACTTTTCAATTAATTGGAAGTGCTCGCCTTTTTTAACATTTTTAGTACCTTCAAACATTAAATGTTCTACTAAATGTGCTAAACCAGTATAACCTTGCGGATCTTTACTGGAACCCACTTTGTAATATAAATTTGTACAAGCTAAAGCAGTACCTGTGTAATGGTACAATATAACATTTAACCCATTTCCCAGCTTGTATTGTTCGATATCATATTGTTTTTTAAAATTCATAGTTTTACTCATACCTTTTTATTACTACAATTGTTTTATCATCGTTATAACGATGATTTGATGAGAATTTCATAACTTCTGTTAAAATATTATAACATATTTCTTTTGGTGTTAAATGAATGCTTTCCTTAAGAATTTGTTCAACTCTTTTATCGCCAAAAAAATTATAATTCTCATCATTAGCTTCAGATATACCATCAGAATAAATTAATAAAACATCACCAATATTGAAATTTAAATGATCAACATCGTATCTAGCATTTTTTGCAGGACCTAGTACTGGCCCTGTTGGTTTTAAATATTTTATATCCTGTTTATCAGCAGTAATAAATATTGGTGGATTGTGTCCAGCACTTGCGTAAAGAAAAAGCCCATTTTCATTTTTAGAAATTTCTCCATAAAAAAGAGAACAAAATTTATCATCAGCAAATATTTTATTGACTAATTGATTAGTTCTTTTAAGTAAAGATGAAATTTTAATTTGAAAACCGCTAGCCATTCTAATTGCCCCAGAAATATACATAGCTTCGGCAGCTGCACTTAATCCGTGTGAAGCAACATCACCAACAATAACAGCTATTCTTTCATTATCATCTCCCATAGGAAGATAATCAAAAAAATCGCCTCCAATAAGTTCGGCAGGAACAGTTACACCAAATAATTGATATCCTAAAAATTTAAACTCGTGGTCAGGAAGAATACTTCTTTGTATTTCTTGAGCTTTTTCTATTTCACTAATTAAATATCGTTCGCTTGCACCTAATTTTTGCTGTTGTAGTTTAGATCCAATAATTGTTGCTATAATATTTACAACAAATTGAATGTCATCATTTAAATCATTTGTGATAAACAATATTAGCTTATCGTAATATCTATTCATCTCAATAATTGTTCTTTCCCCAACTCCCAGCAACAAAAAGTAATTATTATCTTCTTCCAACTTTAAATTAAATGGATTATTTAATACAACTATCCTTTCTTTAGTTTCCGATTTAAAATAATCATATTGCTCAACATTGATATCAGGAAACTTTAAGTTACTATATTTGCCAAGTGTTTTAATATGCTTAAATTTTCGATCGTTAAAAGATAAACTCCAATAAGCTGCCGAGTGGATACTCAAATTGCTGTAATTGATAATCTCTGTTAGTATTGTATCGAATAATTCATTTTCAGTGGTATAATTTTTTGATGCAATAATTTCAAGAGTCTTATTAATTTTACGGTGTTCCAATTTCTACTCACAATTACTTAATAAATCAGTTCTGCCCCATTCTTTTACTTTTTTTGTTATAAATGAAACAATATGATTCATTGCTTCTTTTTGGTTTACAACATAAAAAGGTTTATCAATAGCAAAACATACTTCTTTTGTAACATCGAACTTGCCAAAATCTTTTATTAACTTACCTTGCCCCATAGCATCAGTAACCAATGCAACAGGTATAACAGGTACGTTATAATGTTTTGCTAATTTCACTCCAATTGTTGTAAATTGCTCTGGCGAGATAATATTATAGCGTGTACCTTGTGGAAATACAATTAATGATATATTTTGTTCAAATAAATTTTTTGCTTCCTTTAATATAATTTCAAAATCTAATCTCGGATTTTTTCTTGTAATAGCAATAGGTTGCAATACGGATAGCACTTTTCCAAAAATTGGATAATTTATTAACTCTTTTTTAAGGATATAATCACATTTAACATTTTCAGGAAATATGCCTTGTAACAATAATGTTTCAAGTGTGCTCATATGATTTGCAATAATAACAGCAGGTATTTCTAATCCATAAATTTCAGGTGCAATCTCTATTCTAAATTTTATACCACATTTTTCAAGGTCTTTACGAATTTGAATAGATTTTTCGCCACAGGTAATATAGTTATGATAATATTTTTTTTGATTAAAAATTACTTTCAACAATTCTTTAATAATATGATAATAACAAACAAATGTTTTTTTCATAATTTTTCGAGTTTAGTTTTTTAAATATAATTATTTTTGAGTAATTTAACTAATATATTTAAAAACTTAGTTTTATTTGGTCTAAGATTAACTTAATAATTAGAATACTAACAATTAAGATAAAGAGAATTCTAATATATTTAGTTCCAAACTTAATAGCAGATTTAGTTCCAACATAAGCACCTAATATATTAAAAATAGCCATAATAATTGCAAGATGTAATATAAAATGACCACTCAAAATAAAATAAAGCAAAGCAGATAAGTTTGTAGAGAAGTTAATAATTTTTGCAGAAGCTGAAGCTTGTAAAAAATTTAAGTTCATAAAATAGATGAAACAAAATATTAAAAAACTCCCTGTTCCTGGTCCAAAGAAACCGTCATAAAATCCTATAATTGACGAAAATATCAACAAAGCAATTATATTTTTTTCAAAATGTTTTTGTTTAATTTTCCCAAAGTCCTTTTTTATTAAGGTATATACTAAGACAAAAATTAATAAAAATATAACAAATGGTCTTAAAAACCCTGGGCTAATTATTGTAACTAAAAACGCCCCAATAGCCGAAAATATAAAAGCAGTAACAGCACCTTTAATTAAATATCTTTTGGGATACTTAACATTATAAGTATAATTAATAATTGCCATTGTAGTACCAGAAATAGAAGAGAATTTATTAACTCCAAAAAGAGTTGGCAATGGGATGGTTGGAAATAAAACCATAAGCGCTGGTATTTGAATTAATCCTCCTCCTCCAATGATAGAATCAATAAAACCAGCTATAAAAGCAAATATACTAATTAATATTATTTCCATAAATTAAGCAATATTATTTAATAAATAATTTTGTATTTCAAAATATTCTATATCACGGATATTTTTTTGCTTTTTATTACTCAGAGCTGCAATTGTTCCGCAGGCTTCTCCTGTAGCTGAAGATGTTGGCATAATTCTTAACGCTCCGTGAGCTTTTCTTGTTGCCGAAATAGATTTACCAGCAGATAATACATTAGCTAAATCTTTTACAAATAAAGCTTCCATTGGAATTTCGTAATATTTACCTTTTTCAATATCCTGCATAATATCTTCTTCACCTTTTGCTCCGTGAATATCAATTCCATAACATCCTCTTGCAATTGGATGTTGGAATTTTTTACAATTTAAAATATCTTCTTCTGTGATAATATAATCACCTATTACTCGTCTGGTTTCTCTAACCCCTATTTGATAAGCTGTTTCCAATAGAATAGCATTTTCGAAACCAGCTACATCATTTTTAAGTATATCAACAATTTGCATAACCTGAGTTCTAGCTAAATATTCAGCTTTTGTTAAATCATAAGAACTAGAACCATCTAAACCTAAAATATTAGTACAGTTGAAACTAGCTTCGCTATTTTCAGGTAGTGTTGTAAAAAAAATGTAATTTACATCTTGATGCAATTTATTTAGCTCTTTTGCTTTTTTAACTTGCTTGAAGTATCCTGCAATAGAAATAATTTTATTCATATCAAAATCTTCATCAACCCAGGCAAAGAAATTTTCTCTATCTTTTTTTACATAATCTATTACCTTAGTAATATCTATCTTGCCCATACGGAAAAAAAGCGTTAAAGCCTGAAGTACTCCTGTTTTTTCATCACCTTTATTAAAGGGAACACCAGCTAAAAATATAAGTTGTGCATCCCCTGTAGTATCAATAAAAACATTACTTTGAATATTAAATTTTATCCCATTACAAATTACATCAATACTTTCCAATTTATTGTCACTTTTATAAACTTTAACAATTTGAGTATTAAGTAGAATATCAACATTATTTTCTACTAATAATTTATAAGATGCGTTCCTAAAATTAGACGCATAAAAGCCATTATCAATCATACCGTGATATTTTTGCATTTCTTTTTCAATATCATTAAAAACACCTTTTGCAAGCGGTTTATTATCTACATAGTGATTCATAAAAGGCCCAACCATACCTGCAGAAGACATTCTCCCTAAAAATCCATATTGTTCAATCAATAAAACTCTAACACCCATTGAACCAGCTTTAATTGCTGCTGATATCCCCGCTATACCAGCACCACAAACAACTACATCATATTTCATATATTCCCCCTAATTAATAGAATTTAAAAATAATAAAATTTTTTCAAAAAATTATACATATTTTATAAATAACACTTTAAACCAATTTTAATATTACGGCCAGACTCAGATAAAATTGTTTTTAATCTGGAAAGATGATTATAATATTTGATATTAGTAATATTTTCTACACCAATTAAAAAATCTACGCTAACTTTATCAAGATTATTTGATGAGATAGCATAAAAATTATATTTACAGTAGCCATTTGTTGGTAATTCATATTCATCAACTCTTTCTTGTCTATTAACCAATTCTTGTTCAAATGATAAATCAAATTTATTTATCAACACTCTCAATTGATTAAAAATTTTCAACGGTGGTATAGCTGGCATTGGCCTTTTATCTGTTTTATTTTGAGCAAAAGTATAACTTGCATTTGATTTTAAAATTATATTATCAATAATTTTGTAAATCAAAGATGTTTCAAAACCTAATATTTCTGCATCAACCCCTTGCGCTTGATAAATTGGTAGTAATGTTTGATAATTGATTTTTCCAGTGTTTCTGCTAACAATATAATTTTTCATACGGTAATAGTATGAAGCAAAAGATAAATCAAACTCTTTTAACTTATACGATAGAATATACTCTAAACCAATACCTTGCTCATCTTTTAAATTTGGATTGCCTACTTCGTATGTATAAGCAGCTAAATGTGGACCCGAATTATATAACTCTTCAATTGCTGGTACTCGAGAAGATCTATGTACTATAAATCCATTTGTAAGATTATCATTTAAAGCATAAGAAATTGAAAATGAAAGCGAATAAGAAAAAAAATCTCTGTCAATCAAATAATACGGATTTATAAAAGTTTTCTTTTCAGGTCTAAATTTATCAAAGTTGAATCTATAACTAAATTGAAAATTATAATTTTTATAATCAATATTGGTGAAATTATAAAATGATATGGAATAATTTCTTACATAAGGTGTAAATACATAACCACCTACTTTAAAGTCTTTGTGAACAAATCGCAAACCAAAAATTCCATTTTCTTTTGAAAAAATATTTTCATAATCTATATCAATTTTCGCATCATAAGATTTAGTGAGATACTCAGCACCTATAACATTTTTACTTTCGAATTCTTTGTGATGATAATAAGTTCTATTAAATAATAATTTAGCTGATGCAATTTTTTTTGAAATTTCGTTTAATTTAAAGATCACTTTTTGATTTTGTTTAAGCATATCAATATCAACACCATTTGGGTGTGCCCCAACAACTCCGCTAGGCACTCCATAATTTACCGAAAATAAATTAAAAGCATAACCAACACTAAAATCTTCTGTATTGTATGATGGTGCAAGCATCAAGGCATTACTTTTAATAAATGTATTAGGAATTTTATTATTTGCAACTTTGATATCTTCAGTAATTCGGTTAGATAAATTCAAATGTAAATTTAAATTGTCAATTGGATATTTAAAATTAACAAATTTATTAAAAGAATTATTAACATTTTCATAATTGAAACTCAATTCACTTTCTGGCTTATATAATTTTTTATCAACAATATCATTTTTTATAGCATTTATAAAACCACCAATAGCAACAGGAGTATGAATAAGAATTTTAGGCCCTCTTACAACTTCAATACTCTCAATACTATTTGGCTCTATAGTAGTTGCATGATCAGGAGAGCTTGCTGATAAATCTTGTATTACTGCTCCATCCTCAGCAATTTCAACTCTATTACTATTAAGACCTCTGATAACAGGTCTGGTTGGAGCTGGGCCCATAGACCTTATAGCTACCCCTACTTGATTTTTTAATGATAATGCTAGTGTACTTGATAAATCCTTTTGCAAATCCTTCCCCACAACTCTATTAATTTTTGAATACAATTCGTCTATTTTGTTCTTGTCATAATTACAGCTAACAGTAACTGGTTTTAAATTATAACTCAACGGAATTAAATGTATGATTAGTCTATTATTTTTAATCTTAACATAATCAAAGGCAAAATATTCCTGTTTATATCCAATTGCAGAAATATTTAATTCTATTAATTTTAATGTTTGATTAGTATCAAGGTAAATTTCTACAAAATTCGTATCAGATGTTTTTTTGAGTATTGTTTTGTTATTATGTTTAAGTAATATATTTGCATTTTCAATTATTTTATGAGTTTCGCTATCATTTACTTTAATATTTAAATTAAATTGTGCCATTAAACTAATAGAAAAACAGAAATAAATCACCAAAAGGTGGCTTATTTTAATATTAGCAAGCATTATCTAACCTCAATATTAATATTTGCAGTTGTAAATTCAGCAACGCCATTTACTAAAAGTTTTAGTTTAAACTGAGTTTGTCCTAATTTTTTTCCTATAAATCTTAAAACCCAAGGCTCATCTGCTTCTTTAATGTAAGATACTAATGTATTATCTAAAATTTCAATTGTAAAATCGTGTAATGGGTATCCTGGCTGGAATTTTTTACCATTTTCGTCATAAAATTCTATTTTGATATGTTCAGTTGTATCTTTAGGAATAACAACATTTTTGTTGAAAGATTTATCAGTAGCATTAACCAATTCAACACCATTTTCTTCATAAGATAAAATTACACCGACAGGCTCACCGTGCCTTGTTGTATCAACAATAACCTTAACAGGAATTTTTGGTGTTTTAAAGTCTGGATGTCCATTGTGGTTAACCCTTAACTCAATAGTTGTAACACCCAATTTTAGTCCTTTTAAATGAAAAGCATAATCTTTCGGATCATCTTGAATAATTTGTAACATAGTTTTATCTGTAATATCATAACCAAAAGAGTGGTCATTGTCGGTAGGTGGATTGATAATATTTTTATTAGCATCTAAAAATTTAACTGAATAATGATCTGACAAAACGTTTAATGGAGCGATTAATGTATCCAATAATTTATTTCCACCGAAATCTTTTAATATATTACCCTGAAACACAGCGAAAATTATTTTTTTTGTAGCATCTTGTATGATTAATCCTTCTGCTTCAAAATGTGGTGTTTGTGGCTCAGTTGGATTGCTATTCTCTTTGCATGAAGAAATAAACATACTTAAGATAATTAATGCCAGTATGAATGGATATTTATTTTTAAATAACATAGTTATCCTCCTAAAATTTAAACTATATCTAAAAAAGAAAAATAAATTAAGAAAAATAATTGGGTATTTTAAGATAAACTTGGGGGTGCTCTATTGGAATAATAATTAAATACAAAACTTAACTGTTTAGTATAAGTTGGTAAAATTAAATCAGATAAAATTTTACTGAAAGAATTGAAATTATTTGTTTCAATATGAAATTGTGTATGAAGCAATAAACACAAATCGCAAAGAGAATCACAATTTTCATCAGTTTTTACATTAAAAACAGTATAACTCGTTACATTTATGGTATGATAATGTTCAAAAGAAAGAAATAAAAAGAAAATGTATATTGCTAAATAGAATATTTTAATTAAGCGTTTCATACTTTAAATATAAAAGTAATAAAAATTTAGTTCAAAAAAAAATAAAATTAATATTACAAATTTATTTATAATTGTAAACTTTCTTTTAGTATAGAAAAAATATTATAGGAAATAAATACAATGAAAAAATTATTTTTCTTAATCGTTTTAAGTATCTTATTACTTGGGCAATCAGATTATTATCAAAATATCGACCCAAGTAAATCAACTTTTATTCAAGATTTACAAACATTAATAAGAAATAATTATACTAAAATTCCTTATGATCAATACCAAACAACTATCTTAGCTGATTACGAAAGCAGCGATGCAGGAGATGGTAAAAGAAAAGTTACTTGTGTTTATTCTGGTGAAGTGTATTTATATACACCTCCGTTTTCCTGGGGTTATTTTTCAAGAGAACATACTTGGTGCCATAGCTGGATGCCTACATATAGTTCTAAAACTGGAAATGAATATTCGGATCAACATCATCTTTTCCCTACTAACCAAAATAAAGCAAATGGTGTTAGAAATAATCATCCATTAGGAAATGTTATAACAATTACATCTTCATATCTAGGTTGTAAATATGGTAAAAATGAAAATGACAAACCAGTTTTCGAACCAAGAGAAGAACACAAAGGTGATGCAGCAAGAGCACTTTTATATATGTCTTTGATGTATAATGGAGTGAATAATAAAAATTGGACTTTTAATTATTTAAATTCAACAACTTTACCAAATTTAGGTGAAGATACACAAAGTGTAGCTATTTTATTACAATGGCATAAACAAGATCCACCTGATAGCTGGGAAATTGGTAGAAATGATTATATTCAATCAATTCAAGGTAATAGAAATCCTTTTGTTGACCATCCCGAATGGGTTGATTATATTGATTGGTATAGTTTATCATATAAAACCAATAATGTAAAATTAGCACAAGAACCTTCAAATCATATAAAAAATTTACAAGTTGTTTCATTCAATGACAGTACAATTTCTATACAATGGGAACAACCTGATCCAGGTTTACAAAATGCTACAGGTGTTTATTTATATATATCTACAGATTTGGATTTAAAATATCCTATCGACCGTAACAAATACGAAATAGATACAAATTATAACGACGGAATTGGAAGAATTTACTTACCAATATCTCAAACTTCTTTTGTATTTAAAAATCTTGAACCAGCTACGAATTATTTAATAGCCGCATTTACTTACAATGGTGATGCTGATTCAATTAATTATAAAACAAATGAAATAATTCCTAAAATTATTCAAAAAACATCTGGAATTGCCAAAGAACCTCAATATTCTGTAAATGATTTTACAGTTCAAAGAACAGGTCCAAATTATGTTACTGTTACATGGTCTTACGATAGTTTACCAAAACCTGCAGGATATTTTATTTCATATTCTAATAGCAAAAACAAAATTCTAATTCCTCAAGATGAACAAAATTATCAAGATGATTTTGATTTAACTGATAGCATTGGCTGTATAACAATTACTGATAATAAAATTACTAGTTTTTATATTGATGGATTAGAGTTAAACAAAAGATATTATTTTTATATTTTCCCATTTAATGGTACGAATGCTAAAAACTATAAAGTTGATGATTATAAATCCTGTCAAGCGTTTACAAAATATGTCAATGCTACTGAACTTTTAATTACTGAATATATCGAAGCCGGAGAGAATAATCAATTTATTGAAATATATAATGGTACAGGGGTAAAAGCAAATTTAAATGATTATACACTGAGAATTTATTCTGACGGTGCAACTACTCCTACTTATGAACTGCCTTTAAGTGGCTATCTTGAAGATAATGAAACTATTGTTATAAAAAATAGTGCTGCTACATTAAATTATAATGGGATAGCAATTTCCTGGGATAATTTGAAATTTGATGGCAATGATGCCGTATCACTTTATAGAATTTCAACCAAGTCAGACATTGATGTTGTTGGTGTTATCGGACAAAATCCGGGAACTGAGTGGAAATATCTTACTTCTTGGACAACCAAAGAACGAACTTTAAGAAGAAAAAATTCTATTACAAATCCAGTTGTTAACAAAAATAATTTTGAAACCTTAGGCATAGAATGGGACTATGCAGATAAAAATGATTTATCAGACCTTGGAAAACATTATTTAAATGCATTATCAAATATATCTTTATTACATAAATACGATAATTCAAGTGATAGCTTAAGTGTTGTAAGTAAAGGTGGAGTTTGGGAAATATATCCAAATAGCAAAATTATTACTGCTTATACAGGAGGAGTTACAACACCTGAACACTCTTATATTAGTTACGATTTAACCAAAAAAATTCCTGATTGGCAGCTTGGAAGCGAATTTGAAAATGAATGGGTAGGATGGATGGATTTGAATAGAACTACTGTCAGCGGATGGGGTACGAATTCTTATAGTTGTGGTATGGTATTAGCGGCCAATAACCCTGTTCTCAATGATCCTAATACAAAAGGCTACGCTGTTGGATTTAAATATCACTCTACTGGAAATGATTCTTTAGTTATCTTCAAATTTGAAAATGGTATTGGTTCTGGTTCAGTGCTTCCAAATGGAGCTACACAAATTTTAGCAAGTGACTATTATTATGTTGATGCTGATGATGGTGTTAATTTTTATGTCAAATTGAATTCTAACGGCACATGGACTATTAAAACAAAAAAAGGAGCTAAACTTGCTTTTGCAGATGCAATTAATCCATTAAATTATAATGAAACTTCCAACACTTCAACAATTACTGATGACTCTTTCGAAGGAACAGAATTTAAATACTGTGGTTGGGTATATGCTCACTCAACTTCTGCAACTACTTCAACTGATTTCGCTAATTTAGGCGCTGGTATGTATAAAAGTTATATTCCACTTTCTTTAAATTCATTATATTTTGATATTAATGAATATAACGAAAATACAGTTTTAATCTCTGTTAATTTTACAAATTTATATGGTATAAAAAATATTGTTTTAGAAAAAAGCTTTAATTCTATTAATTGGCACAAGGTATCTGAATTTGAATTAACAAATAACAATTATTCAATTTATGACAAAATTCTTTCAAATATAACTTATTACAGAATAAAAGTTATTAGTTCTGATGGTAAAATTAACTATTCTGGAGTATACACTTACAATAGGAATAAGATTTCAAATTTTCAATTAAATCAAAATTATCCTAATCCATTTAACCCAACGACAATAATTTCTTATTATTTACCTATTAGCACTAATGTTAAACTAAAAATATATAATTCACTGGGAGAAGAAATAAAAGTATTAGTTGATAATTTCCAAAATAAAGGATACTATGAAATTGAATTTAATGCAAATAATTTAAGTAGCGGTATATATTTTTATGCACTCGAAACACCAAATAAAATAATTTCTAAAAAAATGTTGCTGTTAAAGTAAATTTTATTTGCATTTCGAGAATTTTTTTATTATATTAGTATTTCAAATTTGATAAAATTTGTAAATACTTTTGGGGGCATAGCTCAGCTGGGAGAGCATCTGCCTTGCAAGCAGAAGGTCAGCGGTTCGATCCCGCTTGCCTCCACTAGGAACCTTAAAATTAGCTCGTTGGATAAAATAATCCGATGAGCTTTTTTTATTTTCCATAGCTCAGCTTACGGAAGAGCACTCCGACTTGCTAAGTCGGAGAGGGTCAGCTGCTTCGTCAACGCTTGCCTCCACTTGGAACCTTAAAATTAGCTCGTTGGATAAAATAATCCGATGAGCTTTTTTTATTTT
>DAOSCP010000019.1:26039-43404 GCA_035361425.1 Ignavibacteriales bacterium
AAGAGCACTCCGACTTGCTAAGTCGGAGAGGGTCAGCTGCTTCGTCAACGCTTGCTAATAATAAAAAAGGCTCGAAATAAATCGAGCCTTATCAGTTTTATTCTTCAGCTTCTTTACTTGCTTTATAAGCTTCAATGATTTTTGTTTCAACTTCTTTAGGTACTTCTTCATAATGTGAAAATTTCCTTGTAAACACTCCTCTACCCTGCGTTAAACTTCTAAGAGCAGTTGAATATTTGTGGAGTTCAGAAAGAGGGATTAAAGCTTTTATAACTTGATATGGTCCATCAGCTTCCATACCTTGAATTTTACCTCTACGGCTAGAAATATCTCCCATTACATCGCCCATGAATTCTTCAGGCACGGTTACTTCTACTTGATAAATTGGTTCAAGAATAACAGGTTTAGCTTCTAAAAATCCTTTTTTAAATGCTTGTGAAGCAGCAATTTTAAAAGACATTTCATCAGAGTCAACATCATGGTAACTACCAAAATGCAAAGTAGCCTTAATATCAATAACTTTACTACCTGCTAGTACACCTTTAGCCATAGTTTCAAGAATTCCTTTTTCAACAGCTGGAACAAATCTTCCTGGGACAACACCACCTACAATAGCATTAACAAATTCAAATCCGGTTCCGCGAGGTAATGGTTCTAATCTTAATACAACATGACCATATTGTCCTCTACCACCGGTTTGTTTTTTATGTTTATATTCAGCAGCTTCAACTCTACCTTTAATTGTTTCTCTATAAGGTATTTTAGGTTCAACTAAATCAACATCTACACCATATCTATCTTTAAGAGCTTTAACAACCAATTGTAATTGTAGTTCACCTTGGCCATCTATAATTGTTTGTGCTAATTCAGGATCATAATGTGAAACAACTGTTGGATCTTCTTCGTGAATTGCATGTAGACCGTTTGCTATTTTATCTTCATCGCCCTTTTGTTTAGGTTTGATAGCAACAGAAATGATACCTTCAGGAAATTTAATTTCAGGAATTTTAAATTCAGGAGCTTTATTAACAGAAAGTGTATGATTAACATGAGTATCTTTTAATTTTACAATACAAGCAATATCCCCAGCAACTACTTTTGTTGTTTCCTTCTTAACTTTACCATTAACAAAACTCATAGTACCTAATCTTTCAATCTTATTATTATTAAGATTGTTCATATCAATACCAGATGCAATAATACCAGCAAATGCTTTAAAGTAGCTTACTTCTCCAGTATGTTTTTCGGCAACAGTTTTAAACACAAATAAAGTAGGAGATTTTTTAACATCAAAACCTAATTTAGTATTTAAAATATCAATATCAGTAGGTGCAGGAAAATAATCGGCAGCAAAGTTTAAAAATATATCTAAACCAATACCTTTAATAGCGGAAACAGCAAAAACAGGTACTAAATTTCTTGTTACTATTGCTTCCTTAATTCCTTTTTTAATTTCATCATCATTTAAAGTACCATTTTCAAAATAGTTATTCATTAATTCTTCGCTTGAACCAGCTATTTTTTCAATAAGTTCATCTCTTAATTTTTGAGCTTTTGTTAATAAATCACCAGATAAATCAGAAACATCAACCTTTTTAGCCGCTGGATCGCTATATGTATATTGCTTTAAATTCACTATATCAACAATAGCATTAACATTTATACCTTCATTAACTGGAAAAGTAATAGAGAAAACATCATTCGAAAGTCTAGATTTAGCATTTTCTAAAGTTTCAAAATATTTAGAGTGTTCATTATCAATCTTGTTAATAATAATAGCAGCAGGCATTTTATATTCATTTACAAATTTCCATGTTATTTCTGTACCTACTTCAACACCATCAGCAGCTTTAATAACAGGAACAGCTGTTTCAACAACATGTAAAGATGATTTTACCTGACCTATAAAATCAGCATAACCGGGAGTATCGATAAAATTAATTTTACAATTGTTATGTTCAACATATAAAGGAGTTGCATAAATAGACATTTTTCTTTCAATTTCTATACTGGTAAAGTCGGAAGCTGTATTTCCTTCTTCAACTTTACCAATACGATTTGTTTCACCTTTTAAAAATAATAAGTACTCAGCAACTGAAGTTTTGCCGCTTCCACCATGACCAATAAAAGCCATATTCCTAATTTGTTGAGGAGTATAATCTTTCAAGTTTCCTCCAAAATAATTTGTAATTATTTAGTTTTTTTAAAAAATATTTTTAAGAATTTAGATACTTTGCTAAATGCTTCAATTGTTCCGTCAATTAAAGTATTATTTTTAGATATCTCTAAATTTTTTTTAGCAAATAGATTTTTAACAGAAAACATGGATGTAATAATAGGTACAAGTTTTAATTTACTCTTTACAAATTTGTAATCATGCAATAAGTTATCCGATAATTCATTTAACTTTAGCAGCAAATCATTTGTCTTAAGAGCCAGTTCGTCAACTTTCTCTAGGGTATCATTAATTTGATTATGTAAAATTTCAATATCTTTAACTTTATCAAGAATTATTTCATCATACTTATCCAAATTGCTATTAATTTTCTTAAGAGTTATAATTATATATATAAAAAGAATGCTACCAATGAAAAAAAATAATATCTCTACAAACAATAAAAGTGAATCCATAAATTAAACCTTATAATTCTTCTTCTGCTTGAGCTTCTAATTCACTTTTATATTCAGCAATAGTATCATTTATTTTTTCTTTAGCATCATTGATAACTTTTTCAACTTTTAATTTAGTGTTTTCAAAAATTTCTTTAGTTTGTTCGGAAATTTCTTTAGATTTTTCAGCAATATCTTCTCTTAATTCTTTACCTGATTTGGGAGCTGATAAAAATGCTGTAACTGCTCCAGCAACAGCGCCAATAAATAAACCTGTTATTAAGCCTTTTGTGTAATTAGAATTAGCCATATTACCTCCTGTAATTTAAAAAAAGGGAACACAAACTTTCAATGTCCCCTCAATTATATATTAATTATATCTTAGTTACAATATTGAATATAGCAGGGTTCCAATCTAATCCTTCAGCTTGTGAGCTTGAAAGATTCATAAGAATTTTTGGTTTACCGCCATCAATACCAATACCTACTGTAATACCTTTTTCTACTAAGTTCAATACACCTGTAAGAGATGGTACCTTTTTGCTTTTTGTATATGAAGTTACAGCGCCTACAAGACCTGCATCATCACAATATACTGCATCATATGAACCAGAAGGAGCACCTGAACCTTTATCAACTTTTGAAAACTTACCAGAAGCTTCTAATTGTGCTGCTAACTCATTATCTCCTATAACCAATATAGAACCATTGGGTTTATAACCTTTTTCAAAAGCTAATACTTTTACTAAAATAGCAGCTCTTAAATTTGCAGGTGCTTTTTGTGCATAATTTACAGAAGTTAAAAATAAAAATAACAAAAATGCTGCGAAAATTTTTGTTGCTTTCATTGCAATTCTCCTTTAATATATTCATTAAAATGATTTATTTCTAACTAAAAAATAATAAAATAATTTTTAAAAAAAAAATTTATTTTTCTATATTTTCAACATTTTTAAGTTCATTATTAAAAAATAATGCAAAAATAGAACCCAGTATAAGCGCAAACCATAGCGTTACAAATCTTATTAACATAGTTGTTACAACTGCAACTTCTTTATTAATCCCCTTACTTTGAATTATTGCGGTAAAAGATATTTCAGCTGCTCCTAACCCACCGGGTAACATTGATATCGAACCTATTATTGTAGATAAGGTATAAACCAACACTGCAAAAAGAAAGGTATCAACAAAACCAAAATTTATATTAAATGATAATAAAATTAGATAATAGGCAATGCATTCAAATATCCAGGAAAATATACTCAATAGAACCATCTCTGTTAATGGTTTAATTTTAATCATTTCATATGATGAGTTATAAGCTTGTTCTATCTTAGACGAATATTTTGCATAAATATTAAATTTTTTTAATAATGAAGAGAATTTATTGAATATGTTTATATTTGACAATAAAATTACAATTCCAAGGAATACTGCCAACACAATCAATACAAATGTTTTTGCAATATTAAAATACAAAGAACCAATTAGGGCTAAAATAATTACAGATATTAAATCTGTTAATCTTTCGACAAAGATAATTGGCATTGTTTTAGAGATACTTTCGTTAGTTTTGTTTTTCACCAAATATGCTTTTATAACTTCGCCAAATTTTCCTGGTGTTACACTCATTACTAACCCAGTCATAAATATCTTATATGAAAGCCAAAAGTCTAAATCTATTTTCAAAAGTTTAATATAATAATGCCATTTTAGAAATCTAAAAATATAATTACATAATGCTAACAATAATAGAAATGGAAATAATAACCAATTAAACCTTAGAAATGTAATTTTAATTTGAGTATAATCTGCATAAAATGAAAGCAATAAATATAAAATAGCTGCCAAACCAGAAAATAACAAAATATTTTTTTTTAACTTTTCTAGCATAATTCTAACAAGTCTCTATATAAATAAGATATTGGTAACCCAACTACATTATAATAACAACCTTTAATCTCTTTTACTAAAACAGCACCAAAATCATCTTGTATTCCATATGCACCAGCTTTATCAAGTGGATTTCCTTTAGAAATATATTCTAAAATTACATCATCGCTTAATTCCCAAAAAGTAACGTCAGTTATTACAGAATTTGTAATTTGTTTGTTGTTACTTAAATTTAACAACGAATATGTAGTAATAACTTTATGTGTTTTACCACTTAAATATTTCAATATTTCAAAAGCTTCTTTTTCATTATTTGGTTTTTCGAATATTTTATTATCATATGTAACTATAGTATCAGCTGTTAACAATATTTTTTTATTAATTTCTAATTGAGAAGATAAAATATGATTTTTTGCCTGTTCTAATTTTTTTTGAGATAATTTAAGAGAATATTCTAAGGGAGAAGTAAACTCGTTAATATTTTCATTATACTCTAATTTAATTTGTATATAATTGAGTCTTAATTGCTCTATTAATTTTTTCCGTCTAGGAGAGTTTGAAGCTAAAATAATAACACAATCTTGCATATATTTTGGAATGTTAATTATCTGAACATTGCTTTTATGCTACCCCAAGTTCTTTTCATTCCTGATAATTTTGCATTCACTGGAATTGAACTTGTTCGCGTAAAACTGCCATCGTTATTAATAATTCTTAAGCAATAGTAATAAATTGTTTGGTTATCGTCATTTTTTAGGAGTGTTCTATCTATGTATGAATAATATGAATTGCTACCTTTTGGTTGGATTTTTGCAATATCTACAGTGTTTCCAGATTCAGATTTTCTTTCTATTACATATTGATATAGATTAGTTTCTTCTTGTGCAACCCACTCAATTTTCACGGCATCATTTTCAATATATGCTTTGAATGATTGTAAAATTGAACCTGCATAAGTAATAGTAAATAATAGTATTGCTAAACCAAATATTTTAATTTTATTTTTCATCACAAGTAAATATAATATATTTGTAAAAAAAAGTCAAATTAATTTTTCATTTTATTAGCAAAATTTTTCTTGAAATTATCTTCTTACCAAATTGGAAATTAACCAAATAAAAACCAGCTGGAAAATTATTCATATTCAATATTATATTCGAGTTATTTACAATTATCTTTTTATTCTCAATCATTCTACCTGTTATATCATAAATAGAATAACTACCATCAAAAGTATTCCCTTTTAATCTTATTTGTGTAGATGAATTAAAAGGATTTGGATAAATATCAATTGAAATTTCATCAAGTGAATTTCCTTTTTCTAACGAAGTTATATTTTCTACAAAACTGAATTTTACCGCATCAAATGTAACAATTTCATTATTTACTGATGAGGCATTACTAAGCGTAAGTAAGGCATTATTTTTATCGAGCTCAAACCTTCCAAGTAAAGCCCATTTACCTTTATTATTTTTTTGATTAAATGGAATCGTTATAACTCCCTGCTTTGTCGTAATTTTATATGTAACATCTGTAGCGGTAGCAGTTGAAGGAATATAGGCATAGATGTCATAGATACCATCTTGCGGTAAAGTAGGTTTCCAACTTGCTTCCTGTAATTCATTACTTGTTGTATTTGCATACCAATAATGCTTATTGTATCCACCAGAGGCAGCGTTTTTCCAATGAAACATATAATCCCAGGGTTGCGTTAATACTTGTGGAATATTTGTTTTAATATTAAATCCTGCATAATTGAATTGTAAGTCATCAACTAATGTATCTGCAATTGGTAATTTATTAAATCTTGTTTGAATTATCCACGCCACGCCTGCATTTGTACCAGCATTTACATCCAAATTTACATAGCCATTATTATAACCCGGCCAATCATAATATGTATTTTCTCCGTAATTGTTTGGATATCCATATTGGGGTTGTGAGTTTTTATCACCATATGGATCGTTGAAAATAAAAGTTCCTGTTTTATAAATTCCTTTTCCTAATATAACATGTCCAGATGTTGTTAACATTACACAAAAAGTTAAAGGATATCCTTGATTTACTTCATTTTCACAAAGTAGATAATTAGGCAAATCTGTTTGAGTAGCGGTAAAACCATGATTTCTGTAAAAGTTTGCCATTTTAGAATAAGGCGAACCATTAGTCCACATATATGCATGAGCACCATAACAAGTATTCTTAAATACACTGCCATTATATACATCTTTTGGTGTTGTATAGTATTGACCATTAAAAATATACTTATCTGCAATATATCCGCCCCACTTTGATATATGTGATGATGGATATGATACTTTATAAGGCCATTCCGGTAAAACATTATAATACCCTATAATCATCATAGCAGTAGCAGACGCACACGATGATCTCCCCCAATGCCAATCTGGTGTATCATTATTTTGGTGAACAAAAGGAATATTAGAAATTATTTGATTATTTCCCGGTTTACTTTTGAAAACTCTACTGCTTTTGTAATGTGGAATTATGGTTTCTTGTATCAAACTTTTATCATCTATATTCAATATTTTAAAATAACTTTCCGAATTTTGATTTTCGATAAATACAATTTTATTTTGATATAATATAAAATTCAAATTCCTATTGGTTCGATATAATAATTTTTTTTCTTTTGTCAAAAGATTAAATTCAATTATGTTGACTTTTTCTAATGTATCATTATTAAAAACATACTCCGTAAATGATATTTTATCGTTATCCACAATTTTAATATTTTTACCTTTTGCAATAAATTCCTTTTTTAAATCTTGTAAATTTAGGGCATAAATATTATTTGCAATAGTTTGAAAAAATAATTTACCATTTAAAATTAAAGGATTAAAAAAACTTTCTTCATTTTTACCATCATATAACAAATAATTATTTTTATTTTCTAATGAAAAACAATAAATTTTATTATCTTTTGTGATGTAATAGAAAAAGTTATTATGATGAACAATTTGATTAGAATAATCTTTCAATAAATATTTTACGTAATGATTATTTTGGTAGATAATTAGAGTATCTCGATGAGCAAAATAAAACGAATTATCACTTAAAATTCCAATCTGGCTTATGAGATCACAGGGCGGATAAATGCTTTGATAAGTTTTATTTTCATAATTAAAAATAACAGGTATTTGATCATCGTTGTCATCCACATGTTTGAAAGCTATTATCTTCAAACTCGTATCAATATTGAAATACTCTCCTGCTCCACGAAAAGAAATCAACACATCAAATTTACCCTGTTCGTAAATATAAACATTTTTGTTGAATTCATCTGCAAAAAGATATTTATCATTTCCAATTGCAGTAATATTTTTATAAATGTATTGTGAATATAACAATTGAAATAAAGATATCAGAATTAAAAAGTATTTCATATATCCCCCGCTTAAAGACATGTTTAAGAAGAACTTACCCCACAATAATTGAAGTAAATAATTCCCACTATAATAATAAGGTCGTCTTTGTATATTTCCCCCAAAATATTTAGCAATACTCGACGACCTTATCTATACTGCAACCGCTTAACTTGTAATTAACTTTTTAACTTGCTAATTTACAATAAGTTACTAATCTATTTATATATCACAATTAAAAATTAACACCTACAGAAAAATATTGAACATTTTTAAATATTCCAAAATCTTGATATGCATAATTAATATTTAACTTAACAAAATCTGTAAGTGGATACTTTACGCCGATGCCAAAAGTTAAACCTTCTTCACCTTTATCAAGGAATAAGTTTCTATATCCGGCTCTAAATGATACCAATTCATCGTAAGTGTATTCCATACCTAAATTTAAGGATTCAGAGTTATCATTAGGATGTACAGCATCAAGAGCTACAGTTAAGAGATGATCGCTTTGCTTAATTAAATCAGCAGAAATACCAAACCTAAATGTTAAGGGTAAATTCCACTCTTCCATTTCAGTTTGAGTTCTAATTAAATTAGGATCTCCAGCCCCAACGCTATGCAAAATTAAAGCGTCTCTTCCCTCCATTTTCATTTTTGTACCATAATTAGTAATGCTAGCAGCCAATCTAAATTCATTTAATATATCTATTTTGTAAAGAACTCCAACATCAACAGCAAAGCCATTTGCCACCATGTGCCATATTTTATCGCGTATATATTTAGCATTAAAACCTAGTGAAAAATTATCCGTTAGCATTCTTGAATAATGAATACCACCGACAAAAGAATTAGCATCAAAATATTCGCCCGTTCCTTCTGGTTTATCAATAGTTCTTACCATCATTTCATCCATAGAAAGCGCATCTATAAATAAGCCAAATGTACCTAATCCTTGTACAGGTACACTTGCACCCAAAAAGTCAGTTCTAATATCTGCTATCCAGTTAATATGTGTAAATTCAACCTGTTTTTCCTGATTAAAGGCAATGCTACCAGGATTCCAATATAATGCATTAATATCTCCAGCAATTGAAGTAAATGCACCTCCCATTCCAATAGGACGAGCTCCTATACCAATCTTTAAATGGTTTGCAGCAGTAGTACCTGATTTGGAGATAGAACCAGCACCATAAGCTGTAATGAAAGCTACTACTATAGTTATTATTACTTTTATTGTTTTCATTTCTATTCTACCTTATTTAATTATAGCAAATTTTATTGTTTTGCTACCAATATTCGGTGCTTCAATATGTGCTAAATAGATTCCGTAAGCCACAGAATAACCATCTTTATTTAATAAATTCCAGTAAGCTCTTGAGTTTTCAAAAGTTGAATTATGGTATAATGTTGTAACATGATCACCAGCAATGGTAAATATTTTAATAGTGCATTCAGCAGGTAAGTTTTCAAAATATATTCTTCTTTCGCCTCTGATTTGCCCTGGTAATTTATCAGTAGGTTCTATTTCGTTAAATCCTACATATGGATTTGGAACAACATAAATATTATCTAAAAGAGATTTTTTATCTGCAACATTGATTTGGCTTTTTTTGGTTTTTAATACATATTTATCATCTTTTGTAAGTGGTCTTTTAGTTTTAATTTCAAACACATCACCTGAAATAGGTGCAATGCTTCCAGTATCGACTATAGTTACTCCCCAGGTTAATTTATGTGTATTGTTCCAGATAGATGTACCAGGTTTTAATAATATCAATTCATCTCCTGGATAAGACCATGTTCCATTTTTTACAGGTTTAGCTACAGCTTCGTATAGCAAACATTCTATTCTTTGGTCTGTTCCATTTATTGTATATCTTACTGAAAATTTAACTGGTTTTTTAACTTTTGTTGGCATATAAGTTACTGTATCTATCACTTGATCTGAGAATATTATTTTATAATCACCAGGGAATTCTTCTCTAATTGTAGCTGTTCCTTTTGTTGTCATTCTAACATCATATTTTCTTGTTGATTTGCTTTCCTTTGTCCAGGTAGTTTTGGAATAATCAATATCTAGTTTATCTTCATCTTTTACTTTTAACAATATACCATCAAAAATTGGATTAGCATCTTCGTTGTTAAATAATACACTCTGATAAATTGGGAAGTAATGATAAGTTACTAAAACCTCAGCATTATCTGGAATATTACCAGTTTCAATTCTACTAATAGTTCCATTATCAAAATTTATGATATAATCTACGTTTTTAGTATAAACTGTTCCATTCAAGGATTTTACAGAAAATGCATTATCATTAAGGATATTCTTTTTACTCAAATTAGCATTTTTAGTTCCGAAAAGTTGAATTCTATCCTGATAAATGGTTGAGTCAATTACAGAATAATTCTTTTTGTTGATTTTTGTATTATTAACAGTCCAAAATGTATCAGCTACCATTAAGGAATATTTATTGTCTTTGACCAATAAATCATTAACAACTTCAAAACTTACATTAGCAGTAGAAATACCAATTTTAGTTGTATCATTGCTAGTAATTTTTGAAGGAGAGTAACCAGAAGCTCGTGGTCCTGGTGTTACAGCAACAGTATTAACATCGAATTCTAATTTTCTGGTAATAGGATTAACAGTTATTTTTTTAGTACATTCAGAAGGTGGAATATCTTGATCATCACCTCTATCGTAAGAGCATAAAGCGTAATAGTAAGTTTTACCATTAATTACATTATTAGAATCAACAAAATAGTGCACTAACCCGGTATTATCGCCCATATAATAACTAACTCCACGGCCAGGATATTGAACAGGATGATAACCGACCCAAGGATCAGGATATCCTGTAGCATCCCATTTATTATTTCCATTATAATCAACAAAAGGTTCACCTGAGTCATATTCGCCATTACCGTTGATATCTGTAAAAGGTTCATGTGTTGTTGCTATATCCCACCTGCAATCGCTGCCATCAACTTTTGTGTGTGGTCTATAAAGAAATGGGTTTCCTCTACCATCTGTAATAGTTTGTAAATCACTAAATGTTGGGTCTTCACTTCTATATAAAACATAGCCCTGAAAATCTTTTCCAGTAATAGGATCTATACTTTCTTCAGCAGCTGCATCCCAATATAAAGTCACTTTTTTATCACCTGGAATTGCAGTTAAATTTGGTTTTTCTGGTGCTTTATAAAAGTTATAGTTTTTATTATAAATTTTTTGAACAGTTTCTGCAGTGAGTAATAAATCATTTAAAGTTTCACCAAATAATATTGCTACAGAAATTCTTTTACTTTCACCTTTTTTAAGTGATATATAACCAGAACCAAAAGTAAACACAATATCATTACCTTTTTCTTCTACTTGACCGAAATTTCCTGGTTTATTTCTATTCCAGATATCTTCATCATTTTTAATACCTGGGTCACCTTGTGCATTCCATGCCCAACTACTGAACGAAGTAAGCCCAATCATATCAGCTTCGTCTAAATCTGTATATTCATAATTTGGTTCACCAGGAGCTAATGGATCAGGTCTACCATCAGGTAATCTTCTTCCCTTGGTAGGTTTACCATCACCTTCACCTTCATCACCAGTGTTTGGCACTCCATCAATTCCAACATCATCAGTTAAAGGATTCCAATCGCCATCATCATCGATATCATTATCCTGGCTTTCATCAATCATTCCATCTCCGTCATCATCAATTCCATTTGTTGAGTTACTTGGAGATTCAAGGAATTTGATACCAACATAATATACAGGTAAGCCTTTATCACCTTTTTTATCTGAATCATAAAGATAAATCATACTTCTTGCATAAACAGGAATTTTACTTACATCATAAGAACCAACATTTCTTGGTGGAACGAAATAGCCTATATCATCAGCAGGTTCATTTGAGCCTCTTCCATAATAACCGACATCAGGGTCACCATAGAAGCCAAATAATAACGTATCAATATCAAAGTCACTTATATTAGTTATAGTATAAACAAAAAATATAGCATTTTCTGCAGCGGGATTAGCCCACTGGAAAGCTCTACCATCTATTTGTATACCGATACCTTTTCGTGTTAGATCATTCTTAAATGGATAATAAAGAAATTCAACATTTTCTCTATCATCCATTGCCCAATATGCTTCCAGATCAGCCTGATCGCCACCTACTTTTAAATATCCTGGCCAAACATATTTACCTAAAGCTTCACTATACCACTCTCTTGGCCAGCTATCAGGTTTACCATCGCCATCAAGATCTGGGGCTGGATTTGTTGCCATACTCATTTGATTTGGATCATCATAACCAGGTAATGGTTGCCATTGATACAATGTATCACCAGATGCGTTTTGGTCTTTATTATTTGGGTAGTCATCTATACCATCTGTAATTATATGATATCTTTTCCCATCTGCACCTACTACGGATGCTCCTACAATTGGTGAACATTGAAATATGTATGGCATATCTTTCCATACTACAGAGCCTAATTCTCTTTTATCCCTACCGCCATATCCTAAACCTATACCACCATAATTATGGATTACAGTTTTTATTTTATTTGCATTCATTAATACAGATTTTCGTGGATATCTTTGATTTATATTAAACTGTTTTTGAAATTTTTCGAATTTTGCTGCTTTTTCAGCTTTTACTTTTTCATTTTCAATTGTATTTTCAGTTTTTTGTTTTCTAAACTCTGATGAATGTTTTAACATAAACTCCTGTACCGCTTCTAAAGCAGGAGAAATTTTCTCTTGAGCATATGATATTATTGTAGCAAAAAACACTATGAGTATTATTTTTTTCATCTTTTACCCCATTAAAAATTAATTGACATACCAAGTCTTACTTCTCTTGGTTCTGAGTAGTAAGTTGGATTTTGGAAATATTCATCAGCTGAGTGTAAATATGGAACTAATCGTGAAAGCTCATTTGTTGCCTGTGCTGTTACAAGCAATTGATTTAAATCATAAGTAGCTCTACCTGTTGTGCTATAAACATAAAGTTCATTTTTAATATCTAATAAATTATACACTTTGAGTGAAAATGTTACATCATAACCAAACAATTTTAATGTTTTATCAGCCATAAAATCTAATTTATACTGTGTTGGCTTTCTATCGGAGTTTGTTTTTAATGGAATTTTTACATCTACTACAGAAGGTGTATATGGTAAACCTGTTGATATACCACCAACAAATGTTAAATTCCAATCGCCAACTTTACCTATTACAAGTGTACCATTTAAAACATGTGTTTGATCCCAATCTAAAAATACAGGTATTTTTTCTGTTTGTCTGCCAGAATTTTTATCTATAAAAAATGAATTTAAATCATTTTCATTTCCTTCTGCAACTTGATAAGTATAATCTAATGTGAAACCAAATATATCACTTTCTGTTCTTCTTTTATTAAATGATACAACAAAACCTTTTATATTAGCATAGTCTTGATTTACATATTTTAAATATTGATTTGTTGCACTTGTACTAATTTTTTGTAATGCTAACAGATCTCTTACATCTTTTGAATACGCAGTTAATTCAACTCCAAACATTGGTGCTAATTCTTGCTTTAATCCTATTTCATAAGATACAGTTTTTTCAGGATTTAAATTAGCGTTACCAAAAGTAGGATCTCCAAGTTTGAAATTATATTTAAAGTCTGGATTAGCATATAAATAAGCAAATGGTGGCATTTGATAAAAATGACCGTAGGAAAAGTGAATAACACCTTTTTCTGTAATTGGGAATGATATACCTAATCTTGGGCTTATCATAGATTTATCTTTTGCTTTTGCAATTAGTTTGCTCTTATCAATATTAGCTGGCAAATCTGGCTGATTTGGTGAAGGATACATATCATTAACAGCATAATACCCATCTGGACTAAAGAAATCGTATCTTACGCCAGCATTTATAATTATTGTTTCGTATTCCATTTTATCTTGAATAAAAGCTGATATTTCTTTTGGTTTTCTTGTATATCTGTTTCTAAAAGGTGAATCAAGATCAGGAATATATGGATTTGAATTCATATCGTCTCTTAACACTTTGAAATTATCATAATCTAATTTGTAATCATTATAAGATACACCAAATTTTACTTCATTATTGTTATCTATTTGACTTGTAATATCAAATTTTAATCTTATGGTTGCTGTTCTTTGATAATTATGCCAATTTTGAGTGCCACCAACTAAAAAAGTATAATTTGCAGGAGCATTGGAATAAGCATCTGTTAAATATCTTGGGTCTGGTCTTAAATTTGTCCAATTTTTGGTTGGATAATAATCAACTTCTTTTCCTGATGCATCTAACAGTGGGTATAAATATCTTTTACTATCATTTAATGAATATCCACCTCTTACGGTATAAAAAGTTCTATCGGATAAAGCGTGGCGCAATTCTATGGTATTAACAATTCCCCATTTATAATTGTTGTAAAGTGCATCTGGATTATATTTGAAATCATGATCAAAAGTTTTATATTTTTGATTTGAATATATTACATCATAGTTTATTTTAATTGTACTTGTTGGTTTGAATGTTAATTTGAAAGTTGAACTTAAGTAATCACTTGGGTTCATTGCAACAATTTTATTATCGCCCGTTGCTTCTATTGTAATGTTTTTGGGGTCTAATGGATCTTTTATAAATTTATCTGATGGGTTGTGCTCTCTTTTGCCATAAAGCCACCCTCTATCATTATCATACCTTAATGAAGAAAAGAATGTTAGATAATTTTCTAAAAATGGCACTGGTCCACTAAAAGAAAATTCGCCAACATATTGATTAGCAGGGTTTATTTTACCAATATTATAAAATATATCATCATTTGCACTAACTTTATCACTTAAATAGAAAGAAATATTACCCATATACTTTGATGTACCTTCCTTGGTAACAGCATTAACAATACCACTTAAAGCATTTCCATATTCTGCGTTAAATGTTCCACTAACTACTGTCAATTCCTGAATTGCATTAGTTGCAATTTCAACAGCTTTAGAATTATCAAATGGGTTAACTGTTGAAACACCGTTTATATTATATGAAATTTCATTAGATCTACCGCCTCTTATATGTAAATCACCACCTGCGCCCTGAGTAATACCCGCTTGTAGTGTTAATATTTGCGCAATATTTTCAACTGGTAGAGCTTTGATTTGTTTATCATCAACATTAGTCATTGTTGATGTTAAATCTTTACGAACTGTTGGAGCTTGTGCAGTAATAACCACAGTTTGGGTTTGTATTGAAGTTTCTTGAATTTCAAAATCTACTTTAGATGTTAGATCGGAACTTACTTTTACACCTAAATAAGTTACTGGCGTATAACCAATTAGTGTTGCTTTAACATCATATAAACCGGGTGGTAAGTTTAGTATAATATAATTACCTTTTGCATCTGTTTTTGTTCCGTAAGTATTTTTGGAAACAAAGTCGGCCGGTAAATTCATCAAATCTTCTAAGGAAAGCTGATCCAAACTTAATGTAGCAATAACAACTACACCAGGAACTGGTTGCTTGGTTACAGCATCTATAACTCTACCAGATATTTTACCCGTTACGCCAGCTAAAGCTATATAACTTAATAATATTAATAATGAAATAATTTTTTTCATTTTCCCCCTCTACAAATAATTTAAAAAAGAAGCAGCCATTGGAAAAATAGCTGCTCCTTCGTAATAAATAAATTTTATTTTACTAATAACATTTTCTTTGTAATTGTGTTGCCATTAGCAGAGAGTGTATAGAAATAAGTACCTGTTGGTAAGTTTGTTGCATTGAAATTAACTTTATGCAGGCCTGCTGTTAAGTTTTGACTTTCTATTAATGTTGCTACTTGTTGCCCTAATATATTGTATACTTTTAATGAAACATTTGCATTACTTGTTAAACTAAAGCTAATAACTGTTGTTGGGTTAAATGGGTTTGGATAGTTTTGATACAATGCAAATGTATTTGGTTTTACACTTTCTGTACTAACCCATGTCCCCTTTAATGCAACAATTGGAATTCCTGGATAATCTGCTACACCTCTAGGATAGGATGATGTATATAATACTTCTTTTATAGGATCGTTATCAATGTTCGCTATACGAATAATATCAATCTGGCCAGAATTTTCGTGAATAGCCGTATCAATAACAGTAACTTCATAACTTTGAGAGGATTTAATATCACCGCCCTTGTAAGCTATTCTATAAACATAGTTCGGATTTTTTTGTCCTACTGCTAAACCACGTCCACCCATAACAATATCTATTTTGCCATCTCCGTCAATATCACCAACAGCACAGCCATTTAATCCTTTTGTTGTATCGAAATAAGAGACAATATTTGTCATTTGAGCTATTTTATAACCTTCAAAACCACTACCATCTGTTTTTGGTATTAAAACTGCTACTTTACCAACTGCTGCAGCGTTTCTACCTTCAGCTAATACTACTTCTTCCTTACTATCACCATCTATATCTACACTAGTTGCTGTATAATAAGGACCAACTGCAAAACCTAGATTTAAATCTGTATTTAAATTTTGTTTTGGTAAAGTTACAAATTTATTTTGTTGTGCATCCCATTTAACACCCATAATATATGATAATGTATTAATTGCATAAATTGAGTTACCTAATATAAAGCCATCTAATTTAGTACCTGTAAAATAGTCTGGTGTATCAAATTTACCTGTGAATTTTACTGTCCATGTTGCGTTTTCACCTGCTTTAGTTGGAATATTTTCAACTCCCAAAACAACTACTTCTAATGCTGATTTTGTAGTTATAGTTGAAGTTGCAACCCTATCGATGTAAATAATTTCTTTTTTTCCATCACCATCTATATCTTTAACAAACATTTTATATGGTCTTGTATTATAGTAAACAGAGTCTTCTGGAAATACTTTTGTTGCAGTATTAGGAGTGTATCCACCTAAACCATCTGAGATACCTAATGTACCATCTGTATTAGATTTAAAGATAAATATCTTATTTGGGTTTGGATTATATTTTGCACTTGGGTAATTTACAACAGACCATATTATTTCTAATTTTCCGTCACCATCAATGTCATCTGCAATTAATTGTGCCCAGGTGTTTTGAAGTGGTATATCTGTAATGGTTGTCATCCATTTTTCAGACCATTCTTTTATAATTTGGTCATATTCATACCAATAAATAGTAGGTATCATACTACCAACAAATTCTGTATCAGTATCAATAGCGTTATGATTTACGGCAATTAAATCTACTTTACCATTGCCATCTAAATCAAAGCCTGTTACAAAATTTCCCCATCCATCAGATTCTTTTAATGGAACTGGAATTGTGCTAACTCTTTCAAATAAATTTGCTCCTTGTGCTAAAACTAAGGATGTAAATACTAATAAAACGGCAAGTAACTTTTTTATAGGATCCCCCATTGGTTAGTGATGTTTTGAAACTAACAA
>DAOSCP010000020.1:0-35124 GCA_035361425.1 Ignavibacteriales bacterium
TTGGATAATATAGAAGATCTTGAAAGAGCCAATCAGATAAGAGAAACATTAAAGTTGTTATATACTGTAATAAAAGAAATGGATCAATACATACGTTTTGCATTTTTTACAGGAGTGACAAAATTTGTAAAAGCAGGAATATTTAGCGGCTTGAATATGCTCAAAGCTATAACATTAAGTCCAGATTTTGGTAATATTTGTGGATACAGACAGGAAGATGTAGAAGAGTTATTAAAAGAGTATAATGCAGATGTAGATTTAGAAAAAGTTAACGAATGGTATAATGGATATTATTGGTTAAAGGAAAGATTATATAATCCATTTGATATAATACTTTTTATATCGGAAAACTTCAATTAAGAAGATTACTGGTTTACAACGGGCACGCCAACATTTTTAATAAAATTGATAGAAAAGAATAATTATTATTTGCCGCAGCTTTCAAAACTCGAAATCAAAAAAAGTTTATTGGATAGTTAAGAAGTAGAAAATATAGATTTAACAGTAATATTGTTTCAATCAGGATACCTTACTATAAAAGAAGAAAGTGAAACAAGTATAGGAAAATTTTTCAAATTAGGATTTCCAAATAAGGAGGTAAGAAATTCATTTAATACATTTATATTGAGCGAATTGAACAAGGATACACGTGTATCGGAAAATTCGAAGAGATTAAGCAAAACAATAGAGAGTGGAAATTTAGAAGAAGTAAACGCAACATTTTCAAGCATATTTTCATCAATACCGTATAATAACTATGTAAATAATAAGATATATGAATATGAAGGCTATTATTCTACAGTAATATATTTATATTTACAAGCAATGGGCTATGAGATAATAGGCGAAGATGTAACGAATAGAGGTAGTATAGATTTAACACTGTTTCATAGAAACGCAATATATTTATTTGAATTTAAGGTAGAAAAAGGTAAGGATGCATTGGAGCAACTAAAGTCTAAAAATTACCACTTAAAATATATAAGTGATGAACGGCCGATATATCTTGTAGGGATAAATTTTGATCCAGAGACAAAGAATACAAGTGATTTTAATTATGAAAGAGTTAAGTAGAAAAATTAAAATAAAAAAAAAGTTGATGTTATTGCAGTAATGATTATTCAATTAGGTTTATTACCGTTTTCATTAGTATATTTTATTCCTAATAATTAGTGAAACTTGCAGCTAATTATCTGTTTTATAGGTTCAAATACTGCACAATTTATAAGATATATACTAAAATATATTTGCAATAATAAAAAAAAAAAATTATATTGTAAAAAATAAAGAATATATATCTTGTGGTGGTTAAACATACATATGCTTATTTAATGAATGTAACGCAATTGAATGAAATTAATAAAGTGTTATGTAAAAGTAAATTAAATATTAAATTTTGTGTATAATAAATCACATACTTGACTTGTTAATATTTATTGTTTATATTGCAAGTAACATTTACCCAAATTAATTTAGGAGATTAAGCCATGAAAAAGTTATTTCAGTTAGCAGTTATTTTAGGTATCGTAATCATTTATGTTGGTTGTGGCGGTTCAAAACACAATTTGCCAGCAACAACAGAAGGTGATGAACCAGAATGGTTTATAAATGTACCTGAAGATCCTAATATTCTTTTTGCAGCTAAAACTGCTACATCAAGAGATAAACAATTAGCAGTTGACAAAGCTGTTCAAGATGCGAGAGCAGAAATTGCTAAGCAGTTAGAAGTAAAAGTTCAAGGTCTCGAAAAAAGATTTGTTGAAGAAACAGGAATTGGTGAAGATTCACAATTATTAGATCAATTTACAAAAGCTAATAAAACAGTTGTAAATCAAAGCCTTATTGGTAGCAAAATTGAAAAACAAAAAACAGTTAAAGATGGTAATACTTACAGAGCATATGTATTAGTAAAATTACCATTAGGTGCTGCTAAAGAAGCATTGTTGCAACAAATTAAACAAAATGAACAAATTTATACTAGAGTTCGTGCTTCTCAAACATTCCAGGAACTCGATAAAGAAATTGAAAAAATGCAAGGAAAATAATCTTTGAGCTATATTTATAAAATAATAATAGCTTTAAGTATTTATCAGTTATCTTTAAGTCAAACTTTACCGAAATGGTTTATAGAGCAAGGGCAAATCCCTTGCTCTGTTGTTGTTGTACAATTTTCTAAACCTTACTATAAAGATTCTATAAAACCATACATCAAATTCCATGCTGCAAAAAAATTTGCTAGTGAAAAAAAATCTTATTTATCAGGCGCTTTTATTAATTGGAAAACTGAAGCTGGAAATTATGCCGTATCCGGCTATCAAAAATTTGGGTTCGATACTCTTTTATTTGTTCAATATCTTAAAAAAGAGCCCAAAATTTATGATTATTTTGTAACACCTAATAATTCTTTCTTCGCTTTAGTTTCTTACGACGATTGTTCTATTCCAAAATCTTTTTTTGAAAAAGTAAAATTTGAAAAAAAACCTGCCAGATGGCTCGAAAATCTACCAGATGAAAAAGGTTATACTTATATTGTTGGTTCCTGTGATAAGTATTACTATGACTATCGTACATGGGAGGAAGCAGAAAAGCACGCCATGAAACAATTAGCTATTACTAAGTTTTCTCAAAATGCTGCGCTTATGAAAACCGAAAATAATGTTGGCGATGAACAACAAAGGCAAGAATTTACTGCAACTCTTATGGATTACAAAGTTATATCACGATGGATAGATTATAAAAATGGTATTTATTACATCTTGGTCCGCATTAAATCTTAATTTTCTTTTCTTTTATCTTTAAATTCAAAAAAAAAATTATTATATTGGATTTTTAATAAATTAATAATAATTAAGGAGACCAATAATGAAAAAGTACTTATTTTTGGCTATAATTGCATCTATGTTTTTAGGTTGTTCAAGTTCTCAAAAGTTATCTTATGTTGATACTCGTTTTGGTAGATACGAATTTAACCCATCGAATGAGAAATATTTTGTTACTTCTAATGAAGGTTTTATCACTTATAAATTATTCGAAAATACAAAACTTAAATTTTATAAAGAAACTGTTGTTGAAATTGAAAATATTATTAAAAATGAATTTTATGACTATTGTAAGAAAAATAAAGTAAATATATCACAAGAAAAAATTGATGAAATATCTTATAATTTTGTGAAAAATTATAATTATCATTATAGACCAGTAAATTCAAGAATGGATACTTTGTCAACGAATAAATATTCTTACTATGTAGTTTATAAAATTGATAAAAGCGATATTAGAACTAAACTTTATGAATTTATGAAAGAAAAATACCCTGAATATATAACTTTAGAGGTAGAAAAATATTTTGCAAAAAAATAATATTTAAAGATTTTGCCTTTATGGCATAAAAAATGTATAAAAATAATAAAAATAATTAATTTATATGGATGAGAATAATCTTTTACTTGAGGCTCAAGAACTTATTAATAACAAAAAATTAGATGATGCTGAAGAGATATTAAAGCAAATTATATTTTTTAATTCTAAAAATATTCAAGCGCTTAAGTTGCTTTCTATTTTATATTATGAGCAAAATAATATAGATTTTGCTTTAAATCTTCTGGAGAGAATAGTAATAATTAATCCAGAAAATGATGAAATATATAATCTTATAGGTGTTATTTTAGGTAAAAGCAACAAACATTACGAAGCTGAAAAGTATTTTAAAAAAGCCTTAAAACTCAAACCTGATTCTAAAGAATATATTAAAAATTATGCTCTATCACTTACTTTCCAAAATAAGGTTGAAGAAGCCGTTAATACATATAAAAAATTATTAAATGAGTATCCTGACGATCCTGTTATTTGGAACGATTTTGGCTATCTATTACAAAATATCTGTTTTTACAAAGAAGCAAAAGAATGTTTTGAACGGGCAATTTCTATTGATTATAATTTTGCTCTTGCACACTGGAATTTATCTTTAGTTTTATTAAGAGATAAAGATTTCCAGAATGGTTTTGTAGAATATGAGTGGGGTTTCAACTGTGGCCATCGAACAATAAGAAAATTTTCCAAACCAAGATGGAATGGAGAAGAATTATATAATAAGGTTTTGCTTGTAACACATGAACAAGGTTTTGGTGATTTTATATTTTTTTCGAGATATCTTAAATATTTAAAAGAGGTGGGCATTTATTTTATATTAGAAGTTCCTAAGGAGTTATTCTTTTTATATAAAACTACAGAAGGTATTACTGATCTGGTTATAATGGAAGATAATGCAGCTGAGCCAAAAATACATTATGATTATTATTTGCCTATAGCATCATTACCATTTGCCCTTAATATGTTTGATTCAACAAACTTACCCGAACCTATTAAATTTGAAGATTACAATAAGCAAGAAGATGGAATTTATAGAGTTGGGATTTGTTGGAAAGGTAGCCAATTACATAGAAGCGATTTATATCGTTCGATACAAATTGAAAAATTTGATATACTATTTGATACACCTGGTATTGTCTTTTATGCACTTTCAAAAAATATTACTCAAGATGAAAGTATATATTTATTTAAAAATAGATTTAACACAGAAATTCAATTCGCTAATGACTTTTTAGCTACATATTATTTACTAACAGATTTAGATTTGGTGATTACTGTAGATACTGCTGTAGCACATTTGGCAGGTTCTATGGGTAAGGCTGTTTGGCTATTATTGCAGTATAATTCTGATTGGCGCTGGTTTAATGATACACGAATTACAAAATGGTATCCCAACACAAAAATTTATAAGCAAAATGTAGGTGAAAATTGGGATAATGTACTTGATAGAGTAAAAAATGATTTTCAACGAATGTTTGGTGCTATATGAATAATGAAAACTTAAATGAAAATCAAAAATCTCAAAATAAAAGAGATAACTCAAATAAAAAAAAGTATTTTCGTACAAATAATAAAGTTTTAACTAATATTAAAAAAGAAAATTTTCCACAGAAAAGTAAAGATACAAATAATCAAATAAAAAATACTTCTCCTTTAATATCTATTGTGATACCACTTTATAACGAAGAAGAATCTTTGAAAGAATTATATAATAGCATAATAGAAGTGGTAAAACAAAACCGTCTAAATTATGAAATTATATTTGTTGATGATGGCAGTACGGATGGGTCTTTAAATATTATTAAGGCAATTACTAAAATAAACCCAAAAGTAAAATATATAAGTTTTAGACAAAATTATGGTAAATCTGCTGCATTAAACGAAGGTTTTAAAATTGCTCAGGGTGATTTTGTGGTTTCAATGGATGCAGATTTGCAAGACGACCCTGCTGAAATTCCTAACCTTCTTAAAAAAATTAATGAAGGTTATGATATTGTATCGGGATGGAAAAAAGATAGGAAAGACTCATTTGTTAAAAATAAAACATCTAAATTTTATAATTTTGTAACAAGGCTGGTGAGTGGTATTAAATTACATGATATGAATTGTGGTCTAAAAATTTACAGAAAAGAAGTTGTTAAATCAATTGAGCTATATGGAGAGTTCCATAGATATATACCTGTTTTAGCTAAATGGCATGGTTTCAAAAAAATTACAGAAATACCTGTAAGACATCAGGCAAGAAAATACGGAGTTACAAAATTTGGACTTTCGAGATTTTATAAAGGTTTTGTAGATTTAGTAACTGTTACTTTTATAACTCGCTATGTAACAAGACCTATGCACCTTTTTGGATTGTGGGGGGTTATTATTGCTTTTGCAGGATTTTTAATTGAAGCCTATCTTACTTTCGAAAAATTAGTACATAACAAAGGCCTTGAAAATAGACCACTTTTATTTTTAGGTATGTTGATGATAATTTTTGGTGTCCAATTATTTTCAACGGGTTTAATAGGCGAGTTGATAGTTCACAATGCTAACAAAGAAAAAGAATATAGTATTAAAGAAAAAAAATTAGATTGATGCATTTTTTCAATAACTACTAAAAAAATTATTATTATCTCACTCAATAGCTACATCAAGCACAAACAGAGTAAACTTATTCCCTTTAATTTGCATATTACTAACTAATTATATAAATTATTTTGTAAAATACAAAATTTTAGCATCTGGAGTGCAAAATGCGTAAATTACCCATAGGCATACAAACATTTACAGATATCAGAAAAGATAATTATTTTTATGTAGATAAAACACAGGAAGCATATGAACTAATAACACACTACAGATATGTTTTCCTTTCCCGTCCGCGCAGGTTTGGAAAATCACTATTTGTAGATACGCTTAAATGTATATTTGAAGCCAAAAAGGAATTATTTGAGGGTTTATATATTTATGATAAATGGAATTGGAAAGAAACTTATCCAGTGGTGCATATAAGTTTATCTGGAGATTTTAGAAATTCCGGAAATATTGAAAGCAGAATAAATAAGATTTTAAGAAGTAATAGAGAAAGATTAAAAATTGATAATATTCAATCTGATTCATATGTTAATTATTTTGAAGAGTTGATAGAAAATATATATGAGAAATATCAAAAGAAAATAGTGATACTTGTAGATGAATACGATAAACCGATATTGGATAATATAGAAGATCTTGAAAGAGCCAATCAGATAAGAGAAACATTAAAGTCGTTATATACCGTAATAAAAGATATGGATCAATACATACATTTTGCATTTTTTACAGGGGTGACAAAATTTGTTAAAGCTGGAATATTTATCGGTTTGAATATGTTATATGATATTACTCTAGATGAAAACTATGGTAACATTTGTGGTTATATACAGAAAGATGTTGAGGGACTTTTATCGGAATACAATGCAAATGTAGATTTAGCAGAAGTTAAGGAGTGGTATAATGGTTATTATTGGCTAAAGGAAAGAGTATATAATCCATTTGATATATTGAATTTTGTAGCAAAAGGATTTAAGTTTAAGAATTATTGGTTTTTAAGTGGCACACCAACATTTTTGATAAAGTTGTTAGGGGGAAATAACTTCTTTTTACCAAGACTTTCTAACATACAAATAAAAGACGACCTTTTAGATAGTTATAATATAGAAAATCTTGATTTAATAGTATTATTATTTCAGGCAGGTTATTTAACAATAAAAGAGGAAAAAATAACTAATTTGGGGATATCATATAAATTATGTTTTCCCAATAAAGAAGTAAGAAGTTCCTTTAATATATTCATATTGGATGAATTAAAGAAAGATAAAGAGGCTACTGCTAATTCCGAAAGGTTAAGCGAAGCAATAGAATCTGGAAATTTAGAAGCAATAAGAGATGCATTTATTGCAATATTTTCATCAATACCGTATAATAACTATGTAAATAATAAGATATATGAATATGAAGGTTATTATTCGACTGTAATATATTTATATTTACAAGCGATGGGCTATGAGATAATAGGTGAGGATGTTACCAATCTTGGTAGAATAGATTTAACATTTTTCCATAAAAACGCAATATATTTATTTGAGTTTAAGGTTGAAAAAGGTAAAGACGCACTTGAACAACTAAAGGCTAAAAATTATCATGAAAAATATATGAATGATGAAAGGCCGATATATCTTGTAGGGATAAATTTTGATAAAGAGGTTAAGAATATCAGCGGTTTTCAATATGAAAGAGTGAACAAGTAATTTAAGAACAATAGAGTTAATTGAAATAAATTTGATAAATTTGTTCTTGTTGTGAGGTAATCAACTTACACAAGGAAATAAGAACAATAATAATAAGATAAATTTAAAATTATTTCCCTTTGCTTTTATTTTCTGAAAATTTAATAACTGAGATAGGACAAATAATGTTAAAAGTTCTCGTAATATCCTATTTTTGGCCACCTGCTGTTAGAGCATCTATGCATTGGCAATTTGATATGGTTAGATATTTTAGAAATTATAATATCGAGCCTATTGTTTTAACTGTTGAAAACGAAACATTTGATACTAAAAGAGATTATTCTTTACTTAAAAATTTCCCGAGTGATATTAAAGTTATCAAGACTTATTCTTGGGAGCCATTCAATTTATACAGAAAAGTAAATAAAATTGATAAAGATAAACAACTTGTATCATCGGAGACAATATCACTCAAAAATAAATCATTAATGCATAGATTTTCTATATGGATAAGAATGAATTTGTTTATTCCAGATGCACGTCTTGGTTGGTATCCTTATGCTGTATCAAAAATGAAAAAATATTTGCAAAAGAATAAAATAGATGCTATAGTATCGATAGGGCCCCCGCATTCATCCCACTTAATAGCAATGAGTTTATCAAAAAATTTTAAAATTCCTTTCTATCCTGTGTTTGAAGATCCGTGGCTAGATATTGTTTATTATAAAAATTTCAAAAGAAGTAAAATAACGTTGGCAATAGATGGCAAATTTGAAAAATCTGTACTTGAGCAGGCTACAAATGTTATCTTTGTGACCAAAAGTATGGAAGAAGATTACCATAATAAGTATGATTTCGTGAAAAATAAAAGCTATGTTTTATATTGGGGATATAATGAAGATGTATTTAATGATATTAAGTATCCTTTTAAGCCTGATGGCGAGTTTTGGATTGTTCATACAGGTAATTTATTTGATTATCAAAACCCAGCAAAATTTTGGGAGGTGATTAATAAAAAAATTAATGATGGAATGAATATTAAATTGAAATTTTCAGGTACAATATCTCCTGTTATATATGATGAGCTTAAAAAGAATAATTTATTAGAAAGAACAGATTTATTGGGATATATCCCATACAACGAAATGCTTGGATATATTTGCTCAAGTGATTTATTATTGGTTTGCCCAACGGAAAAAAGACATGTCCCTGGTAAGTTATTTGAATATTTAAGATCTGGAAAGCCAATAATTGCTTTCGGAAATGATAATAAAGAAGTTAATGATATACTACAATACTGCAAAGCAGGAAGATTGTATAGTTATGATGATATAACCGAAAATATTTTTGACGAACTTAGGAAATACAATACGGATTTGGGAAAAGTTAAGAAATTTAACCGTTCAAGTATTTGTGAAAACTTTAGCAGTATATTAAAATCACAAAATACAAAAAAAAATATTTAAAGTCAATAGTAAAAAAATTTCTTTTATTAATTTTTTTTTTCTTAGATTTTGGTAAGTAAAGATTAAAAAATTGCGTTCTAGAGGTCTTAAACTCAATTTTTTTTGTAGTTGATTTTGACATATTTAAGAGTGATGGTAGTCAAGTGAGATTTATATAAAATAAGGGTAAAATTTGTTTTCAGTAATTTGCTTAATATATGGGGATTTATCGCTCTTTCCAATATGGCGATTTTGAATATTGAACGGGGAAATTCAATATTAAATAAATATCTATCCACTAAGGAGTTACAGCTATGTACAAAAGGATTCTTATTTTCCTTTTACCATTTTTGCTGGGCAGTATAGCCTTTGCACAGGGTGGTAAGTTGACAGGTTACGTAAAAACTACAACAGGTGAACCTGTTATAGGTGCTACAATTCGTGTTATGCCTAATTTAATGGAATTTGATCTTGAAGAATTAATGTCCGGAAAAGTTAAACCAGAAGCAAAAGCTGGTACACAATCTAGAAAAGATGGTTACTATGTAATTATTAATATTTCGCCTGGGACCTATAATGTTGAAGTAAGTGCTATAGGGTATGATAAAGTTACTATATCCGATGTTAGAATTAACTCGGGTTTGACTACAGAATTGGATATTACATTAAATGAAACTGGTATTGAAAAGAAAGAAGTTGTTATTGTTGCAAAAGTTCCAGTAATTCAAAAAGATAGGGTTAATTCATCTGCAAACTTAAATGCAGAAGAAATTAAAAATAGACCCGTTACTTCTGTTGCAACATTAGTAGCACAAGAGGCTGGTATTGATGGTTCAAGTATTCGTGGTGGTACAGCATCCGAAACTGTTTATATGGTTAATGGTATGTCAATGAAAGATGAAAGAACAAATACATCAATTTCCAACTTTGCTTTAACATCTGTGCAGGAAGTTCAAATTCAAACAGGTGGATTTAATGCTGAGTATGGCGATATTCGTTCCGGTGTTGTAAATGTTGTTACAAAAGAAGGTGATAAACAAAAATATAATTTTGCAATGGTGGCTAGAATTAAACCGCCAGCAAAAAAATATCAAATGGGACCTGGTCCTGCTGATCCAATGTCATTTTACTTAAGACCATATTTAGATCCAAAAGTATGCTGGACAGGTACTGATTCAAAAGATGAGAATGGAATACCTTATTGGAGTGAACAATTACAAGCACAATATCCATCTTTTGAAGGCTGGAATAAAGTATCAGAAAAATTATTGACAGATAATGATCCAACAAACGATTTATCTCCACTAGGTGCACAAAAATTATTCTTATATCAACATAGAAAAAATTTAGGTATCAAAAATCCTGATATGGATCTGGATGCTACATTGAGCGGACCAGTTCCTGGAGGTGAACAGCTTGGTAACTTGAGGTTTATGGCATCCTTTATTGGCAATAAGACAATGTTACTAATTCCACTTACAACAAAAGATTATACAAACTATACAACACAATTTAAATTAACATCAGATTTATCATCAACAGAAAAATTATCATTTGAAGGTGTATTTCAGAGATTAGATGGAACATCAGCGTCAAGGAGAGGGGCATTTGATTATTTTGCTACTCCACAAGGTGTTGCTAGTGCTATTTCTGCTGAATCTTTTGGTGGTGTAGGTATTTATACTGATAATTATTGGTGTCCAACTACAATGAAAAGATATGTTGGCGGTATAAAATATGTATCAGCACCAACATCATCATCATATTTAGAGGGAATTTTCCAGATAAATGCTTCACGTTATAACACAAACCCTGGTCCATATCGTGATGGTGTTGTTTATACTTATGAAAATGGTCGGTTGGTTGGTAAAATGCAGCCTTATTATGATTTATTAGGTGATGGTTCATATTTAACAGATGGTGCTCCTTTAGGTTATGTTTTTAATGTTGGTGGCTTCTATACAAATAAAAGTGGTATTGGTGGTAACTTGAGAATGGCTGATGGTATGAGCGGCGCCAGAGATACATCCAAAACTACTGCGTATATAGTAAAATTTGATTATGCTACTCAGTTAGATAAATTAAATTATATCAAAGCGGGAATTCAATTTAAATATACAGACCACAATGTTAACTACGGGCAATATGATGTTTATTTACCATCTGCTAACACAAGAACTGTATGGCAAAAATACCCAATTTTAGCCAGTGCGTATGTTCAGGATAAGATTGAGCTTGAGGGCATGATTGCTAATATTGGCTTAAGAATGGATTTTTATACAGCTAATACAAAATGGGTAGATATCCAAAATCCATTTAATAAAGCATTTGCACCAAGTGCAGGTACTATGATTTATGATTCATTAACTAAATCTACTAAAAAAATCTTTGCTTTAAGCCCCAGGTTAGGTGTTGCTTTTCCAATTACTGTTAATAGTAAATTATTCTTTAACTATGGACACTTTAGACAATTACCATCTCCAGAAGATTTATATTTAATAAGAATACCAACTTATACAAACCAGGTAGATTATCTGGCAGATCCTAATTTAAATATGCCTAAAACAGTAGCGTATGAAATTGGTTACGAGCAAAGTTTATCAGACCAATTTTTAATTAGAATAAATGGTTATTATAAAGATTATACTGAAGAAATTAGATCTTTTACATATCAAAATGGCAAAGGTATAAGTTATTCAGTTCCTACAAACAACGGTTATAAAGATGTTAGAGGTTTTGAGTTTACATTGAAAAAAGATCGTGGTGAATGGGTACAAGGTTTTATTAACTATACTTATCAGGTTTCAACTACTGGTAGATTTGGCTTACCAATTTTATATCAAGAGCCTAATACACAACAACAGTATGAAGAAAACTATTATAAGAATAATAGCCATTTGCCACAAACACCAAAACCAAGTCCTTTTGCAAGATTGAGCCTTGATTTCTTTACTCCTACAAAGAATTTTGGCCCTGAAGTTGGCGGAATAGGCATATTAACAGATTGGAGATTAAATATTACTGCTGGCTGGAGAAGTGGAGACTATATTACCTGGACAGGTTCCTATGGCCAACAAATTCCTGTTGAAAATGGTAAAATCATAAAAGAGAATTTCCAGTGGAAAGATTCATATTACGCAAATATGAGATTTAGCAAAGGATTTAATTTTGGTAAAATTAAAATGCAAATATTTGCTGATATAAATAACGTATTCAACTTTAAGCAAATGAGTTTATATTATGGATTTACTGATACCAGAGATAGAGATGCATACTTCAAGTCATTACACTTACCAATTTCAGAAGAATATTCACAAAAATACTTTAAATATACTAACATCCCAGGTAATGATAGGCCAGGAGATTATAATAGAAGTAATGAGTTTACACCTATAGTCCCTGTTGCTAATACAGATGCATTATCAATCTTTCATCCTGATGTTATTTATTACATTCAAGGACAATATTTGCAAAGTTCAACTGGTAAGCCAGAAGATTTGCAACCTGTTGATTCTGCTAAAATGAAAAAAATTCTTGATACAAAATCATATATTGATATGCCAAATCAAAAATGGTTAAGTTTCTTAAACCCAAGATATATTTTCTGGGGTGTTAGATTAACAGTTGATTTCTAAAAGTAAAGAAAAATATCAAAGAGGAATAAATATGACTAAGGCAAAAATTAAAATAGCATCATTAGTAATAATTCTGATGATGATATTTACAACTAAAGGTTATTCACAAGCAGAATTCCGTTGGATGTCAGTTGGCTCATTACATAACTGGTATTCAAACTATGGTTCTGAAATAGAACAAGGTTTTGGTCAGCAACAACAATTTGGACTAAGGTGGCCAGCGTTATATCCAAGACAAGATGTACAGGCAATGAAAGGTTTTTGGATTGGGTATGATGATAATGGGCAGGCTAAGGTTGTGCATGTGGGACCACGTGTAAGCGGGCAAAATGAATTTTTCCCTGTTAAATTTAAATCTTATAGAAAATACGATGTACCAGAATTAAAAGCTAAAGGACAATCCAGTTTGTTAGAATCTGTTGAAGACCCTGATGAAGTTGATCCTAACATCCCATTTGATCAGATGATAGTTAATGAAGTGCATACTAAAATTGGTATTTCGATGAAAAGAATTATCGGACAATTTATGTCTGATGGACATGATAATTACATTATTAATGATTATACGTTTAAATATACTGGCATAATCGATGACAAAGGTACACAAATGTCTAGTATGCCAACTCTCAATGGTGTTTATTTCTTTTATATATTTAGATTGTCCTGCACAAATCAGGCAAGACATGGTATTGGTAATGCTACAGGTTGGGGTATGGCACAAACAAGTGATGCTATTGGTGATAGTAACCCAGATTATCCTCAAGCTGGGCTAACAATACCATCTTATTTAAGAGCACAATATGGCTGGCAGGGTAAATATCCTTCTTTTACTACTTATGACAATGTTGGCGGTATGGTAATAGATGGTAACTTTACATACGGTGATAAAAATGATACAACAGGCCGTTTAGCTGCTCCACAATTTGCTGGTGTTGTTCATCTTTTTGCTAGTAATGGCCCAAATAAATTTGACATAACTACAGATGATGACCCAACTCAGCCAAGTACTACTATTACTATTGACTCAGACCATCAAACTATGTCTGCTAATAGCATCGATAATAAAGCTAAATGTAACTTAGAATATGATTTAATGAAAAAAGGTCATGATAAAAGACACTTAGATAAAATTGGTGAACCTCTTACATACTTTGAAGATGCTAAACCTACAAAAGACCCTGCTGCTGGTTCAAATGGTGGTTTCCAATTTTGCAATGGTTATGGACCTTATACCTTAAATCCTGGCGATAGCATTAGAATTGTTTGGGCTGAAGCTGTGGATGGACTTTCAAGAAAAGAAGCTATTGAAGTTGGTATGAAATATAAAAGTTATGGACCAGCTGGAATGCTTACTGATAATGCTATAAAAGAGAAAAACAGAGAATTCTTTAAAGGTAGAATTAGATTGATAAATACATTTGATAGAGCGTGGAAGAATTTCTATAATAATTACCAGGATGCAAAAGATGCTTTCGTTGCTCCTTTGAAAAAATTCGAGGCTCTACCTGGTAATGGCAAAAATATTATAAGCTGGGATTTTTATGATGGACAAAAACCTGATACAATTCTAATTTACAGAACTGAACAATATTATTATAATGAGCTAAATTACAAAGAAGTAGCTAAAATTAGCGGTAGTGATTTAGATAAGAAAAAATACGATGACACTTCTGCTACAACTGGTCAAAGTTCTTTCTATTATGCAATTTGTAAAAAAGGTAATAATAAGAGTATAAGAATTAACAATCAATTATTACTTGAAGTTACTAAAAAACCAAGAATTGATTATACTAAAGAAGATAGTGTTGCTATAAATAATCTTGAAAAAGCTAGAGTTGTACCTAATCCTTATGTTATCACTGGAAATGCTGATACTCATTTATGGGGTTCTGCTAAACCAAATACAATTTATTTCCGTGGTATCCCTGCAAGAACTAAAATTGATATTTATACCGAAATGGGTGAACATATTTACTCAATGGAAACAAGTCCTGATGATATCATAGAAAAAAAATGGGATTGTCAGACTAAATATAATCAAACAGTTGTTACTGGTGTTTATATTGCTGTTCTTAAAAACTTAGATAACGGTAAGACTAAAGTTCTTAAATTTGTAGTAATTCGTTAATTACAAATTATTGTAAAACAAGAAATGTGAGAGTAAAATGAAACTAATAAAAACACTAACATTGGTAATTCTGTTGGTAGGTATAACATTAGGGCAGCAAAAATTAGCACAAACTGGCTTTAAGTTCTTACAAATGCCAACAGATGGAAAAATATCCGCACTTGCAGGAGCTGTAACAGCATTAGAGGGTAATTCATCTGCTGTATTTGGTAACCCTGCATCAATGGCAAGAATTGAAAATAGTTTTGATGCAAATTTCGGTAATGTAAGATACATTGCAGATATAAATTATTATTATGGAGTTATAGCCTATACACCTGAAAGAGGCAGTTACGGTGTTTTTGCACTTTCAACTGTATTTGTAGATTATGGAGAAATGTATAGAACAATACCAGATCCAACTAATATCTATTTTCCATATAAAGATTTGGGAACATTCAAGCCATATGGTATAGCAGTAGGACTTTCATATGCAAAAGCATTAAGTGATAAGTTTTCAATTGGCGGTAATTTGAAATATGCAAAGATGGATTATGGAGAAGCAACAATTAATGTTGTAAATGGACAAAATGTAAACAAGAAGTTCACAGCTAATACATTTGTATTTGATTTTGGTATGTTGTATCATACAGGATTTCAAAGTTTAGATTTTGCTGCATCATTTAAGAATTTTTCACCAGATATACAGGTAGAAAGAGAATCATTCCAGGCACCATTGTGTTTAACAATTGGTTTAGCATATAATTTAGCAGATTTATTTGAATTAAAGAAAGATGAACATTCTTTACAAATGTCGTTAGATTTCAGCAAGCCAAGAGATTATAAAGAACAAGTAAATGTAGGTTTAGATTATACATTTGCAAAAATGATTTCATTGAGATTAGGATATTCAGCACCAAATGATGAACATTGGTTTACTTACGGATTGGGAATAAATTATAATGGTATAGGTATAAACTATTCATATGTACCATGGAAAAACAAAGCATTTACTGATGTTCAACAAATTTCTGTAAACATTGCTTTTTAAGAAAAAAAACAGAGAAGGAAGATGAAAAAGATAATATATACAACAATTGTATTAGTTGGCTTGCTTTTTATAGCAGGCTGTAACCCTGAAGATGATACTAAATCTTTGTGGGGAACAGATTCTTTATTACCAGATTCTGCTCAACATACAATTACTAATTTGGAAATTGTAAATACAGGTGCAGAATATATTCAAGGGGTTACTACTATTAAAGTTACTGGTTCAAATTTTGCCGGTAATATAAATAACATGAAAGTTTGGTGCTCATTAACCAAAGCATATTTAGCTTCTATTGATAATGATAATTACACATCTAATCAATTACAATTCAAATTACCTTTACTATACGATCCTTTAAAAGATAGTGAAAAAATTGATACATTAACCGTAAAAATTGAAAAATATGGTGTACCTACATTTGCTACTTATAAAATTAACGGTGCAATAAGGGGTATTCTTGTTCCTATTAAATTCCCTGATATTGATAAACCTGTTGCATCTATAACAATTGATAAGCAAGATAATATTTTCTTCTGTATAACCCAAAGTAATGTTTCAAAAGGTATCTTTAAATTTGATAAAAACACTGGTGAATATGCAGAATTTGCTAAATTTAGTGGTCAATTTACCGGGTTGAAAATGGGTCCAGGTGATACTATGTACGCTGCCGGATTAAATTACCTTGTTTCAACTAAAGATAATAAAATAAATCAAATAAAATCCATTAGTACAATTACTGATTTTGATTTTGATGAAGGTTTAAATATCTGGACTATAACAAAAACTGCTAAAAAAATTGTGCTTTTAACCAGAGCTAGCAAATACAAAACAAATGTAGATTTTACAATAAATGATGTAGATATTTATGATATGAGAAGTTGTAAATATATTAAACTTGCTGGCAAGGAGTATTTATATATTGGCGGTGCTGATAAAGTTGGTATTGAAAAAGTTGTAAGATTTGAAATTAATAACGGAACACTAAATACAACACCTGAAATAATGTTTAGTTCAGCTAAAGGTGCAAATCAAGTTCGCGTAAATGCAATTGCTCTTTCTAAAAACGGGGATATTTATATAGGTAGCAATAATACAGTGCCTTTAGTTTGGGTAAAACCAGATAAGACATTTGAATCTATGCTTGCACTAAATAAATTAACTGGTACTTGTTTTGTTGAACCAAATATTGTTTCAATAGCTGGTGGCGGTGCTGATAAAAAATTTATTTATCTAATTAGAGCTACACCTGATGGCAAAACTTACAAACAAACAATTTTTAAAATTTATACGGGGATTGAGACTGCTCCTTACTACGGAAGAGGAGATATTTAATATACTCAACAACATAATTTACTAACCAAAATCAGGGGGAACCCATGAAAAAGTTATTTGCAGTATTATTGTTAACCGTTATACTTGGTAGTGCATTTGCACAAGACTCAACAATTGTTGGTAACTGGAAATTTAGTGGTATTTTTCCGGATACTACAGGCGGGAAAATTAATAATGAGATGTATTTCTTAAAAAGAGGTATCCATGGACTGGCTGTTGATCCAGATGGCAAAATATGGATCCAACCTTATTATGCTACAGATTCAATTGCTGTTTATATTCCAGGTACAAATGATTTAGTAGGTGGGAAAAAACAGCTAACACGTGTATTATATTGCTTTAATCCAGATGGTACACAAGCATCATTTTCCCCGATATTTCATGTAACTACTACAGGTGGTGTTGTAGATACATTAGGTGGTACTTTAATTGTGGACAAAGGTGCATGGACATGGTCAGGAAATACAGGTAGAGGGCTTGGTTTAGATAAAGATGGAAATATCTTAGCTTCTTATTTTGATCAGGTTATAAGAATTGATTATAAGACAGGGCAAGGTATAGATAAAGCAAAGCCAGTACCTAATGCTGCATTAACAGCTTGCTGGGGAAATGAAGAAGGTATTTTTACAGCTCAAGTTGTTGGTGGAAATCCATTAAAACTTTATGATAATGAAATGAATTTCCAGAAAGATGTTTTGGAGGCAACAAAAGGTTTTTCAAGGTCATTTGCAGTAAGAGAAATTAATGGTGAAACATATATTTTCTGGGCTGGTTATAGTAAAGGAAGAATAATAATTTACAAATATGGTGGTTTGTTTGGTTCAACAGATTCTGTTGCAACAATTGAAAATGTTTCCTCTGAATCATTTGCATGGCAGCCAGAAACAAATTGGTTATGGGTTGGTAGTGGTTCTAAAAATGATATGCCAAATCAATCTGATCCAAATGAAGTTTATCGATATAGACCATCAGTTTGGTATGCTTTTGATGTATCTGATCCGTTACATCCTGTTTTGAAAGATAGTATTGCATGGTTCACAATGAAAAGAAATCCTTTAGAAGATGTAAGACCAAGAGGTATGGGATTTAGCCCTGATGGAAAAACTGCATATGTATGTATCTTCAATACAGATAGACCATGTGTGGAAAAACATGTATTTGTAGGTGAGGCATTAGGAACAGATGATAAAGCTACAAAAATTAATGGTTATATGCTAGGACAAAACTATCCAAACCCATTTAACCCAACAACAAAAATAGGTTTTACAATTCCAAAAGCTGGACATGTTACACTTAAAGTTTACAATATGTTAGGACAGGAAGTTGCTACATTGGTTGATAAATATATGAATGCTGGTACAGATATAGTTAACTTTAATGCTACGAACTTACCTTCTGGTACTTATATTTATCAATTAAAATCTGGAAGTGTTACTATAACAAAGAAAATGATGTTAGTAAAATAGTGTTAGATTAAGTGAAAAGAGGGCTCAGTGAAAACTGAGCCCTCTTTTTGTGCCTACGCAAAAATATATAACAATTTGTTGAACTCATTAATTTGTAACTAAATGTTAAATTACTTAAATTAATAATCTAAGATTCCAAATCTTAGCATTATGGAGAATATAATACGTAACTTACCAATAGGAATACAAACATTTAGTGAAATAAGAACAGATAATTATTTTTATGTAGATAAAACAAAAGAAGCACTTGAATTAATTAAACAATAAATATGTATTTCTTTCCCATCTATGCAGTTTTTGTAACTCAGTATTTCCCAATGAATTACAATGTACATTTGAAGGTAAGAAAGAATTGTTTGAAGCTTTATATATTTATGAAAAATGGAACTGGGAGGAAAAAAATTCCAGTTATTAGAATAAGTTTTCATGGTGATATGGGAAATAAATAAAATTTAATAATTACAATCACTAATATATTAGCAATTAATCAAAGAATATTAGAAAAAAGAATAATGCGCATAGTAAAAATATTTTAAAAAAAACTTTAATACAATTATAGCTTTATTATATAAATTTATTATTAGTTTTCTATCATAATGAAACTTTGTATATTGATTAACTTTTAATAATTTCTATTAACAATTATAGTATCTTGTGGAGGTAATATTTCTTTTTCATAATCAATGCTATAATGAAGTCCTCTACTTTCTTTTCTAGCACGAGCGCATTTAATAATCATATGAGCAACAGCTGTTAAATTTCTTAACTCGAGTAACTCCTCGAAAATTTTAGTCTTTTTATAAAGTTCTTCGTTTTCAACATACAGGTTATGTATTCTTGTAAAAGCCCTTTCTAATCTTAAATTGGACCTCACAATACCAACATAATCCCACATTACTTGTTTAACTTCATTAATAGAGTGAAAGACAAGCACTTTTTCTTCTGCAGTAATAGTTTCGGATTCATCCCACGCCGGTACATCATACTTGCAAATAAATTTGTTTTTTATAGTATCTCTAATATTCATCGCTGCTCGATGGGAAAATACCAACGCTTCTAATAAAGAGTTAGATGCTAATCTATTAGCACCGTGAACTCCAGTCATTGAAACCTCTCCACAGGCATATAAATTTTCCAGAGATGTTTTACTATTTTCATCGACTACTACACCTCCACATGTGTAATGGGCTGCTGGCACAACAGGAATTAAATCTGTTGTAATATCAATACCTTTTTCTAAACAATGCTTATAAATATTTGGGAAGTGTTCGATTATCTCATCTTTATTTTTATGCGATATATCAAGGAATACACAATTATCACCGGATTTTTTCAATTCGTTATCAATAGAACGTGCAACAATATCACGTGGGGCTAATTCTTTGCGTTCATCATATTTATGCATAAATTGTTCGCCTTTTGAATTTACCAACTTCGCCCCAAAACCACGCACTGCTTCGGATATCAAAAATGCATTGCTAAATATAGATTCTTTAATAGGAGAATAAAATGCAGTTGGATGAAATTGAATAAATTCCATATTTCCAATTTTTGCTCCAGCACGATAAGCCATTGCAAATCCGTCGCCGGTTGCAATTCTTGGATTGGTTGTATGTTGATAAACTTGTCCAGCTCCGCCAGTAGCTAAAATAGTAACTTTTGACAAAAATGTTATAACTTGATTTTTATTTGTATCAAGGACATAAGCACCCCAGCAATTTCTGTTTTCAATAGGAGCATTTCTTTTATGTTTTATATGATGTTCTGTAATCAAATCAATAGTAAAATGATTTTCATATAATTCTATGTTAGGGTGTTCTTGAACTTTTTTGAGTAAAGCTTTTTCAACTTCTGCACCAGTTAAATCATCTGCGTGAACTATTCTGTGCATAGAGTGGCCGCCTTCTCTTGCTAAATCCAATTTCCCATCTTTAGTTGTAAAACGTGTACCAAGTTGTATTAATTCTTTAATTCTATCTGGTCCTTCTTTAACAAGTATTTCAATCATTTTAATATTTCCAAGATTAGCACCTGCAATGATAGTATCTTGAATATGTTTATCATAACTATCATTTGGGTCCATCACGCTTGCAATTCCACCTTGAGCATAATTTGTATTAGAATCAGATTTTTGTTTTTTAGTAACGATTGTTACTTGTGCATAACTAGCACATTTCAAAGCAGCAAATAGTCCTGCTATTCCTGTACCTATTATTAGTATATCTGTTTTTTTTATCATTTTTATACCTTCAAACTAATTATTCTTATTTTGATATTTCATATCACTATAATTTTTTAAATTTTAATATCTATATAAATTAATTACAAGTATCCAACAATACATCATAACACCCAAAATCAATGCATGATAAATTAAAGACATAATTGTAGCTATAAGTTTTCGCTTGATTAAACTAAAAATTCCAATTGCATACAAAACAATATTATAAATAAAAAATAATACGCTCAATACTAGTAAAGTATAAAATATTAATGGTTTATATAAATAAGGTGCTGGATACCAATTTATTAGAGTTTCTCCCAATGTGGCCAATGATATAGGAAATATTATAAAGCTCCATAAAATTATAGGCAAATTTGAATATATCGCAACAGTGAAATAATCTTTTATTCTTAAAAAAAATCTATTGAATTTTTGGTAAATTTTAAAAATTAAATAACTCAAAATATAGATTAAATTAATTGATAAAAAAACACAAAACCATAAAAATATTAAGTTATAACTAATAAAATTATGAGCGTAAGTATCTTTGATATTAATTGTTAGATTTGAGAATATAAGAGAAGCAAAAAAAATTGCAATAGAATTCAATATATTGAAAATTAGAACATAATTCTTCTTTTCTGCAAAAATAATCAAATTGAATGTTTCAATTGGATTAAAGATAATTCCGCAAAAAGTTTTCCAAAAATCTATATTTGGAACTTTATCTCTTAGATATGCATTACAATTAGAACAGTTTAAGTTGTAAAATGGATTTTCAGAATTGCAATATTTGCAAATTATAGAGTTTTTCATTATTTATTTCTGGTTACAATAAAATCAATTAGCTCGCAAAAAAGTTTAGCCGATTTGTCATCAGTAATACTACAAATAGTTTTTTTTGCTTGTTCTGCTATTTCTTCGGCTTTCTTCTGAGCGTATTCAAGTCCTTGATACTTGTTAATAAATTCCAGCACAGTATCAAAAGATGAAATATTTTTCTTATTTATAAGATACTTGATTTTTTTAGCTTCAGATTTCTCTGCTACTGAAAGTGCATAAAGTAATGGAAGTGTAAACTTCTTTTCTTTAAGATCAGCACCTTTATTTTTACCAGAAGATGACCCAACAAAATCTAAAATATCATCTTTTATCTGAAATGCAATTCCTATAGCTTCACCTACTTCTTTTAATTTAAGTCTCAATTCTTGATCATTACTTGCACTCATAGCACCAACTTCGCAACAAGTAGAAATTAAAGAAGCCGTTTTATCTGAGATAATTTTATAATATGTATCAATATCCAGATCTAGCTTTTTAGCTTTTCCTATCTGTAAGAGTTCTCCCTCGGCCATTCTTTTAACAGTATGAGTTATAGATTGCAAAAAATCATAATCACCATTATCAACAGCAACCATAAGTCCTTTAGAAAGTAGATAATCGCCCATTAAAACAGAAACTTTGCTTTTCCATATATAATACAATGATGGGAAACCTCGTCTTTTTTCAGCTTCATCTACAACATCGTCATGAACTAATGTAGCGGTATGTAAAATTTCGACTAAAGAAGCTGCGCGATATGTTCTTTCGGTTATACCGCCGCAAACTTTTGCAGAAAGGAGCACTAAAAGTGGTCTTAATTGTTTGCCCTTGGTATAAAGTATATATTTAGTAATTAAATCTACAATTAATACTTTACTGGAAATATCTTTTTTAAGTCTTTTGTTAAATTCCTTTAGCTCATCATCCAGAAAGTTTTGAATATTTGAAAGTGCGTTACTCATTTCTAAAATCTTTTTTACAAATTTGTAAATTAACAATATTTTTTTTGTATTCCAAAAATCACTTTTTTAATGATGCAAGAAAATTATCAAAATCATAAGTATTAACTACCATTTCCTTTGGTAAACCAACTTTTCTAGCAGCTTTGATACCATAATAAATATTATGTATTTCGTATGTTGCATGGGCATCACTGTTTATTATAAACTTAGCACCTTTATCCATTGCATAATATAAATATTTCCAATCTAAATCCATTCTCGATGGAGTAGAATTAATTTCAATGATTACATTATTCTCAATACAAGCATCTATTACTTTATAAATATCAACAGGATAAGGCAAACGAGTAAGTAACAATCTACCTGTAGGATGCCCCAAAATATTAGAGTAAGGATTTTCGATTGCTTTAATGATTCTCTTGGTATAAGCTTTTTCATCGGCATCATAAGAAAAGTTGTGAACAGATATTACAAGAAAATCGAATAATTTTAAGATTTCATTAGAATAATCCAGAGAACCATCCAATAATATATCACATTCAATACCCTTTAATAATTTAATTTTATAGATTTTTTGTAATTCATCAATAACATTGTGTTGTTCTTCAATTCTTTTTTCGTTTAATCCATTAGCATAAAAAGATGACTTACTGTGGTCGCAAACTCCTGCATACTTGAATCCCATATCCTGAATTACATCAAACATTTCATTTATTGAATTATGTCCATCACTCCAATTTGTATGGAAATGTAATATCCCTTGAATATCATTATCGCTAATTATACTAGATATTGGTCTATCCAATTTATCTACATTTTCCAATTCTTGCATTTCTGGAATAACTTTATCAAGAATTTCTATATCATTTATCTTTGATAAAAAATTTTCGTCAGGTGTTGTTAATTTCAATGTTTCGCTAAAATCATCCTGTTTAGCCATATATAAAATAGTAAGATAGCCATCAAATACAAACTCAAAATATTGAATTGATTTATCAAAAATTATTTTTGTTGATTTTGTGATTGTATCATCAATAAAACTTTTTAAATAATCTTCAATATCAGAATTTGCAAGCACAACTAATTCTAATTTCGAGATAACAGGAAGATATCTTCTTAATTCACCCGTTATATCAATTTTTACTACACTCTCACTTTTTTCTAAGAAATTTATAAGTTTTTCTATTTTTTTCAATGCAAACGGATAAAGAAGTTTATTCATACTCGATTTTAAAAACTTGATTTGTGGAACTAAAGTATTCCACACATTATTTGAAATAACTTTTTTTAGCTGTTTTTGATATTTAGTACCATCATTATCTTGAACTATATTTAATAAATCATCCAAACTTTTAATACCAAAAGCACCAACAATTTGTGATATTTTTTTAGGTCCTAATCCTTTGATTTTAAATAAATCGAAAACAGTTTCGGGATAGTTTTCTAAAAATTTATCTATAATACCTCTCTTGTTATCGAAATAAAAATCATAAACAGTTTGACTTATTCCTTTACCAATACCATCAATATTTTCTAATTCTCTGTTATTTATCATATTTTTAACTATTACTTCATCAGTTGAAAAGATTATATCAATAGCATTTTCAAATGATTTAATCTTGAAAGGATTTTCGTTATTAAACTTTAATATCTTAACAATCAACTCAAGAAAATCGAGTATTTCTTCTTTAGTTTTCATTATAAATCCATTGTTTAATTATTAAACAAATTAAAATTTCAAAAAGTTATAAAAATTCCATATTTTTGTTACAAAAATAAAAAAAATTATGTATATATTAGGCATAGAATCTTCGTGTGATGAAACATCAGTTGCTATACTGGAAAACGATAAAGTATTGACAAATTTAATTTATTCCCAATCATTTCATAAGCTTTATGGTGGAGTTGTTCCAGAACTTTCAAGCCGTGCACACTTGCAAACAATTAAGCCACTTTTAGATCAGGCAGTGAAAGAAGCAAATCTTACACTTAATGATATAGATATAATAACAGCAACCGCGGGACCAGGGCTTATCGGTGCTTTACTTGTAGGTTTAACGTTTGCAAAAGGACTTGCATTTTCAACAGGAAAACCATTTATACCAGTAAACCATATTGAAGGTCATATTTTTTCCAGCTTTCTAATGACACCTAAGCCACAATTTCCAGTGTTAACACTTGTTGTATCAGGTGGTCATACAATGCTTTTAAATGTTTTAAGTGACTACGAAATTATTAAATTAGGCTCAACTGTAGATGATGCGGCAGGCGAAGCATTTGATAAAGTTGCTAAATTACTCGGCTTAGGATACCCCGGCGGTCCAGCAATTTCAAAAGCTGCAGAATCAGGGAAGCGTTCTGCAATCAAATTCCCAATTTCTGAATTAAAAAACAAATACGATTTTTCCTACAGTGGCATAAAAACGGCTGTTTTGTATCATGTGCAAAGAAATTATCCGGACGGCAACATTCCACAAGAAGATATAAATAATATCTGTGCATCATTTGAATATGCAGCCATAACAGCACTAACAAATAAAATTGAACTTGCACTTAAAGAATTCGATTTTAATTCAATTTCTGTTGTGGGCGGTGTAGCTGCCAATAAATATTTAAAAGAACAAGTTTTGGAAATTGGTAATAAATACAAAAAACAAGTTGTTTTTCCGGATTTGTCATACTGTGGCGATAATGCCGCTATGATTGCTTACCGCGGTTATAAAATATACCAATCTGGTAAAACATTTTCACTAGATTATAAAGCTTTTCCTTCGTTTTTTTCTGAATATTTTAAAAATATGTAAAATTCTAGTTTATATGGAATATACTCTTAAATACATGCATTGCTACAGATGGATTTTCATTAAATCGTCTTATAGAGTAGCCATACCAATCGATACCATAAGGTACATAAATTACAACTCTATGTCCTTCATCTCTTAATTGATTTCTAAGTTTATTCCTTACCCCTAAAAGCATTTCAAATTCATAATCTTGTTTAGATAAACTATATTTTTTAATCAACTCTTTTGCATTATCAGTTAAATAGTCATCATGTGTAGCGATTGCAACATGGAATTTATATTCAAGCATTTTATCTAATAATTTTAAATAATTATCTCTAATTTTTTGTTTATCTTTGATTGTATCTTTTGGTTCTTCGATATAAATACCTTTAACCAAACGAACATTAGGCTGGTATTCTTTTAGTTGTTCAATATCTTTTTCTGTTCTATACAAATATGCTTGTAACACTATACCGATATTATCAAAATTTTTACGCATTCTTTTGTAGATTTCTAGTGTTAAAGAAGTGTAAGGTGTATTTTCCATATCAATTCTTACGAAAACATTATTTTCTTTTGCTGCAGTTAAAATTTGTGTAAGATTATCTTCACATAGCTCAACATTGACACCTAAACCAAGTTGTGTGAGTTTTAAAGAGTGATAAGTTGGTAATTTATATTGTCCAATAGTTCGAATATCATCAATTATATCCTCTTTCGATTTAATAGCTAAAAAATGGCTATCAACAAATTCACCTAATAAATCGATAGTAGTATCAAAACCTTCACTTTTCAATTTTTTGATAACATTAATAGCATCTGTTAATGATTCACCAGCAATATAATTGCTTGCAAAGTATCTGATTACAGATTTGGGCATTATTTTAATAGTAGATAGTAGTAGTGAATTTAAAATGCTCATATTAATCTCTTTAATTTTTTATAATAAATTTACAATTTTTTTTTAAAAAAGAAAAATAAGATATTTTTATAAACAATAAAAAAATATTTACTTGTCAATAATTCAATTGTAATAAATAAGAAGTTAATAGTAAAGAATAAAAAAAAGGTTTTTCAATATTTATTAATCTTAAATTGGTTTATATATCTATAGGTTAGATGCTTTTTTTAAAACTATCTTAAAATTCACTAAGGGGGTGAAAAAATATTGTTTTATAATATTGTTTAATCAACTCACATGCTTCTTTGGTTTTATCAACATAAAAATGATTACCTGTTCTTGTTTTGATCAAATGTTTGTATGCCTATTAATAAGTTATGTATTAGTATTCTCCTGAGGCAATTAATAATGTATCAATATATTTAGTTAGGAAATTACAAATATTAAAATATAGAGTGCCCAAAATAATGAAGACAATAAACTCACTTTTTCTTTTAGAACTATTGTTTTTTAGAAAGGATAAAAAAAATTTTTTTTATTAAAAAAAATGTATTAATTTAATAGTCCAAAAGTTATTTAAAATAGGTGAAAATTATGAAAATCTTGAAGCAATTATTGCTATTATTGTCTTTAGTGTCTATAGCTTGGGCACAAAACTATACTATTACTGGAAAAGTAACTAGTACAGAAGATGATTTACCAATTCAAGCCGCCAATGTACAACTTGTAAAAACAAGATACGGTGATGCAACTGATGCAAAAGGTGTTTATAAATTAGTAAATGTTCCAGCCGGAAAATATACTATAAAAGTTAGTTGTGTAGGTTTTGAGGCTTTCACAAAGGAAATTGAGGTAAAAGGTAATATTAAAGATTTGAATTTTGAATTAAATCCAACTTCAATCATTACTAAAGAAGCAGTTGTTGAAGCTTCAAGAGCAAAAGAAAGAGAAACTCCCGTTTCATTTACCAACATTGGTAAAGAGCAACTAGATGAAAAACAAGCTGGACAAGATGCGCCACTATTAATTAAAGGAACTGCTGGCGTTTTTGCTGCACCAACAGATGGTTCCGGTAATGGTGAATCACAAGTTTATGTAAGAGGTTTTTCTCAAGAATATGTACAGGTGATGGTAAACGGAATTTCTACAAATGACCCTGAGTCCAATAGAGTTTATTGGTCAAACTGGGGGTCTGTATCTTCTAATGTTTCTAATATTCAAGTGCAAAGAGGTGCAGGTTCATCGTTATATGGTTCTGGTTCATTTGGTGGCTCTTTTAATATGGTAACAGATGAAGCAGATGCTAAATTCCAATTGAGAGGACAAGCAAATATTGGTAATAATTACAATCAACTTTATGCAATCAGATTCAATTCTGGTTTGTTATTCGATGATAAATTTGCATTTAAATTGAATTTCCGCAGAAAAATGAGCGATGGTGCAAGAATTGGTGCAAGATATGAAAGCTGGGATTACTATTTCACTTCTTCATTTTTCCCAACAGAAACACAACAAATTAAACTTACTATAAGTGGTGCACCACAAAGACATGGTTATTCTTATAGCAATCACGCTGCTTACTTTAAATTATTTGGCTATGATGCAAACTCCTCTGGGTTTTTACCAAAATCACTTGTTGAACAATTAAGACATTATAAAAATCCTGTAACAGGAAAAGAAGCATACGGAATGCTTGATGATACAAGAGAGATTGTTGGACCAGATTATGTTAATTTAGCTTATAATTTTTATCATAAACCACAAATTGAATTAAGTTACAATTGGGAAATTCAACCAGGGGTATCATCACTTTCTTTAACATCATTTTATTCAATGGGTAGAGGAGCTGGGGTAAGTTTATCAAAAGCTGGTAGAGTTTTTGATATGAATGTTTATAATAAATTATATCCTGCTTTACCAGGGTATGAAAACTATTATGTGCCAATGAGTGGTATTTTGGGTAAAGATTATAGCGATGCCAATACTCAACCAGGTTGGTTTTATGGTAATGATGGTTATATAAATGATACTACTATTGCAAAATATTACTTAAAAGGAGCTTATCAATCTGCTTCATATTCGTTCCATAAACAAACAGGAGTTATATTAAATTATAATCGCAAATTTGCTGATATTTTTACAGATAATTTACATTTGAATTTAAACTTAGGTGCAGAGTTTAGACATTGGCGTGCAGATCACCCCGGACACTTTGCTACAATTTTTACTGATTCTGTAGATGCTGCTGGGTACTCTTTCTATAGAAATGAAAAAAAACAACTTACTCGTATTTCTCAGCAATATATGTTTGTAGATGAACAAGGTAATATTGTTAGAGATGGTAATGGGCTTGCTCAGAGATTTAGTAGATTTGTAAAACAGGGAGATTTAAAACATCCTAAGAGCGATTTAGGTAATATTTTCGAGTGGGATTTAGCAAACGACCCACAATATGTAACACAATACAGAAATTATGTCGGTACTGTTCCACAATATACATTGTTTATACAAGGTAATTGGTTGTATGAAAAATTCAATATCATGACATCATTGCAATATGTACATTATGATTATACCCTTAAAGAAAATATGCCTAGTGAGAACGCTACCGGAAGACAATTGCATGACTCTACTGCCAATAATTTAGGATTACCAAATGCTGTAGACCCTGCTACTAATCCTTCTGTAGGTACTTATGAAGGCAAAAGAAATGGTAAATTTTATATGATTGGTCAATCAGGTACTCAATGGAACTGGTATGAATTTAATCTAATAAATGCAACAAGATCAAGAGGCTTCTGGCAACCAAAATTCGGTATAAACTGGAATGTTACAAAGAATTTCAATGTTTTTGCTAATTTCGCTCATACTGAAAGAAGAGTTGATTTAGGGGTTTATTATAATCAAGGTATATTACAACCACATGCTAAAGATGAAAAATCTAATCAATACGAATTAAGCTTTGGTTGGAAAGATAAATTCCAAAACTTAAAATTAAACACTTTCTACATTTTATGGGATAACAAATCTGCAAGAATTCGTGATGTATCAAGAGCTGGTGAACCTGGTTTCGATAGAGACGGCAATAGAACAGAACTTGTTGGTACATCAAGAAATACAGGTTTTGAATTTGAAGGCGAATGGAAACTAGATAAAATTTCTAAAAAGTTGAAAGGATTAAGATTATCATCATCTTTCACATATATGGATAATAGATGGATTAAGGTTGCTGATGAGGCAAAATACAAACGAGATGCTAATGGTAATATTATTGAAAAAAGAATTTTCAATAGTGATGCTTACATGCCAGATGGTTCAAAAGGTGTTATGTATTTTGAAGATTTGAAAAATAAACATACTGCTAGTGGACCACAAACAATTTTCAACATTACATTATCATACAAATATAAAGGTTTCTCAGCTAACTTTAGTGGCCACTACTTTGCTAGAAATTATGTTCTTGATGGTGAAGGATATTTACCAGTTGATGGTTATTGGTATGATGGTTATTACGTTTATAATGGTCAAATTCAACAAGGTAAAGTGTTTGTAGCTAAAATTAAAAATACATTACCAGAAGTTATGACATTTGATTTAGGTTTAGGTTATTATACAAAAATTGCTCAGGATTATTTCATCTCATTAAGATTGAATATTGATAATGTATTTGATAAAGTTTACTTTACATCTGCTGATAGATATGGCGTAGTTCCTGGTCAACCAAGAACATTTAGATTTAATGTAAGTTTTGGTATTTAATAATTTCAATTATATTGAAGGGCTAGTTTTTAGTTAGCCCTTTTTTTTATTTTTTTTTAATGATTGATATAAGTATATTATATTGTAAATTAAACTATAATAATTGGGGGTATTTTATGAAAACATTTGTTACTTTTTTGCTAATTACAATTAGTATGTTTGCTCAAGATGGCAAATATTACAGGAAATCAATTACATCTCTTGGTGAGATAGTTTTTGCCCAAAAACCCGATCAGGAATTGAAAAATATGCTCTATAATAGAATTTCCCAGCATATACATTTAAACAGATTTGATTATAACACTCTTCCTAAAGAGTTTCTTGAAGATTTTAGGGCAGGTTTAGAAACAATGAGCGATTATGATTATAATGAAATAATTGTTTTATTTGATAGAACCGTTAAAGATCTTTTAATAAAAGAGCTTGAAAATGTTAAAGAAATCCGTGCTAATGAAAATCTTACAGAAGAACAAAAAGTTCGTGCAATTGTTGATAAAATGAAAACTTCTGGTATAACTGCTGAGGATATTCTTAAAGTTTATAATGCTGCATATCTTTATTTACCAGTTATCACAAGCTATTCCGAAAATGAAGAAAATGGCAAATATACATTTAGTATTTCTGGTTTTATAGTTTGGTTAAAAGTAAATACAAAAGATGCAAAAAATTTTTCAATTGTACCTGTTAACAAAGTTGTTGTACCTTTTGTAGGTATTGAAGTAACTACTGTGGGTGAAAAATATCGTATTAAAAACAGAGAATTGGATTATAAACAATATGCCAAATTGTTAGCGTGCAATACACTTGTGAAAAACTGGGCCGTAGATATGAAAAAAATACCAGAATTTAGCCTGGCTGGAGAAATTGCCAATGTTGATAAAGGTATATTTAACAATTATTTAGAAGTTAATATTGGTACGAAAGAAGGCGTTGAATTAGATGATGGTTATGATGTTGTAGAAGTTATGGAAGATGAAAAAGGTGAATTGCAAAAAAAGAAAATAGGATTTGTCCGTGCTGAAAAAATTGGAGATAATAAAGATAAAATAGGCTACAATCCAACTTTATTTAAACCATATATCAGCGGTAATTTTGAAAGAGGACAATACCTTTCTGAAAGACCAAATTTAGGAATTGATATTGGACTTAGAACAAAATACTTTGGATTGAATATTTCAAAAGATAATTTCACATTTCTTAATGATGATATCAAATCTGCTTTCGGTTTAGATGTAATGTTTTCTATGAATTTAGCAAAACTTACAGGAATTACACAAACATTTGCTAATATAGAAGCAAGTGGCGGTGTATTTGGTGCTGATGTAGATGACTCTTATGAAATTTCTAATATGTACACTTACTCACTATATTTCTCCCTTTCCAAAAAATTTTGGTTAAAACGATTGAATTTGGAATTAGGAGCAGGATATGGATATAATGTCTTATCATTTAAACATAACTATAAATTTATAGTAGATCACGAAACAACATATGACTTAAAAGCTTGGGGCTTAAAATTTGATGCTTCGTTTAACTATTTAGTAAATCCAGAATTCCAGATTGGAGTTTATGCTGGTTATAAATTAACAACTAATATAGCTGAAGCAGATATTAAAGATAAAGAGGGTAATAAATCAACTTATCCAATATTAAATAGTAGTACAAACTTTAAAGGTGTAGCATTTGGAATTCATTTTACTTATACATTACCGGCATTCCCTGTTGATCCATTTTCTGGAATATCGGCTATGAGTATTGAATATTAATAATGTATAAGTTCTTTTTAAGGAAAATTGAACAATGATATAATATTTTTAAATAATTTTTGGAAAAATAAAAAATTATTAGGCTGTAATTGTTTAAGAATTTTAGTAGTATTCTAAAAGAGTAATTATAAGAATAGTAATTCAATTGTATTATTAATAATTTTCAGTGAATTATTTTTAATGGTTGTCGAGTAATTCTAAGAATGTATGTGAAAAGTTTTGCTAGTACTTTTATTGAGTTCATTGCTGAGTCAGTAAAAGTTTATCAAAATATTTCATTATAAATACTCGATGACCATTTTTTATCTTTATTATTGTTGATAACAAAAATAATATAAGAAAGAAATAGTTTTTTAGAAAACAAAAATACAATAATTTTGAAATATTTAATATAATTATTATATTTCACCAAGATATTTGGACTTATATAGCTAAATTATCATTACATCATTTTTAAGATAAGCTTTATAAGAAATATTTTTCGCACAAGGGAGTAGCAGAAAGTTTTATAAAAGGATTTGTAAGCGAAGAACTTTTTAATCAAATTGAAACTATCGAATTGTTAGATAAAGAATTTATAAGTAAAAAATATCAAACATTTACAGGAGATTTGATACAAAAAATAAAACTAAAGCACGGAGAGATTTACCTATTTTTGTTATTTGAATTTAAGTGAAAAGATGAAAAAGGGCTGGCACTGGATTTATTAAATAATATTTGTCTTTTTTACAAGAGGTTATTAAAGACAAAGAAATATGATTTCCCATTGCCTCCGTTGTTACCTATTGTAATATATAATGGCGAAAAGAAATTAAAATCTGCGAGAGAATTTTCGGAATTGATAGAGAAGAATATAGGGGTAGTAGAGAGATATATTCCAAAATTTGAATACTTTTTAATAGATTTAACCCAGCTGGATAGTGTGCAATTAAGAGAGTTGATAGAGGGAAAAAAGAATGAAGCAGCTTTATTTTTTTCAATTGAAAAAATAGATGGAAATCGTTTAGAAGATTTGCTTAAATATATTAAAATAATAAAAGATCATATATCAAAGGAAGTAAGGGAAACATTGACGAAATATTTAACAGTAATACTATCATCAAATCCAAACATACCAGAAGAAATAAAAGAACAGGTAGAAAATATAAAAGGAGAACCAGCCAAGTTAGCAGCAAGATTAGATAGAGGTTTTAATAAAATTAAAAAAATGCGTACTAAAAAGGCAAACTTGAAGGATTACTTGAAGGCAAGAAAAAATTAGCAAATTCTTTATATAAAAATAATTTTAGTAACAAACAAATTGCAAATTTTATGGATATCAATGTAGATGAGGTAAAGGAATTATTAAATATAACCCTAGAAAAATAATACTTATTTTTTTTGATTTATTCAAAACGCAAAATAAAATTACATTTATCAAATTATTCTATTTCTGCTTTATAATCAGTGACATTTGAAAAAGAGAAATATTCTGCAGCTTTTTTTACTTATCAGTGATAACTTACTTTCTTGTTTATTGAATTAAAACATAATTAGTACTAAAAATAATAGTTTATTCCTAACAAAAGGACTCTTTGTTTGGCACAATAATAGATTATTATAAAGTTTAACAAGTAATAATAAAAATATGGATAAAATAAAAATTGCAGTAATAGGTTTGGGGTATGTAGGTTTACCCCTTGCAGTTGAATTTGGTAAACATTTCAATGTTGTTGGTTTTGATATTAATAAATATAGAATTGAACAACTAAAAAAACACTATGATAAAACTTTAGAAATTTCTCAAGAAGAATTTGCCGAAGCAAAAAATCTAACATTTTCATATGAAATTATTGATATTAAAGATTGTAGTGTGTATATTATAACTGTGCCAACACCTGTGGATAAATATAACACACCAGACTTAACTCCACTTCTCAAGGCAAGTGAAACAGTTGGTAAAGTAATTTCGAAGGGCGATATTGTTATCTATGAATCAACTGTATACCCTGGCTGTACAGAAGAAGAGTGCATACCAGTTATAGAAAAAGTAAGTGGACTTAAATTAAATCAAGATTTTTTTGTAGGTTACAGTCCGGAAAGAATTAATCCAGGAGATAAAAAGCATCGGCTAACAAATGTTGTAAAAATAGTTAGTGGTTCAACACCTGAAACTCTTCAAAAAATATATGAACTTTATTCTGTTATTGTTAAAGCAGGATTGCATAAAGCAGATTCTATTAAAATAGCTGAAGCTGCTAAGGTAATTGAAAATACTCAAAGAGATATAAATATTGCATTTGTTAATGAACTTGCTATGCTTTTTGATGCATTAGGTATTGATACTCTAAGTGTTTTAGAAGCTGCTGGTACTAAGTGGAATTTTTTACCATTTAAGCCAGGTCTTGTTGGTGGGCATTGTATTGGAGTTGATCCTTACTATCTAACTCATAAGGCAAAAGCAGTTGGATATCACCCGGAAATAATTCTTGCTGGTAGAAGAATAAATGATAATATGGGGTATTTTATTGCTCATCGTGTTATAAAGTTAATGTCACAGAAAAAAATTCCTGTTTATGATGCTAAAATATTAGTTCTTGGTATAACTTTTAAAGAAAATTGCCCTGATATTAAAAATTCTAAAGTTGTGGATATAATAAATGAATTGAAAGAACATAATTGTAAAGTGGATGTTTTTGACCCTTGGGCTGATAAAAGTGATGTTATGAGTGAATACGGAATTAAACTTCTAAATAATTTAAACAAAAACTATCCTTATGATGTTGCTATTTTAGCTGTTGCACACAGAGAATTTGAAAAGCTGAATATATTGGATTACTTAAAAGATATCTATGTATTATTTGATGTTAAAGGTATATTGCCAAAAGAAATTATTACAGGCAGATTGTAGAACAAGTATTTATCGTTTGTAAATTATACTGTGTATGTGTAAATCCTAACAATGAAGAATTTCATTAATGCTAGTGAACTGACAATTGTTTTAATAGAGTTATACAAAAGTCTTTATAGATATTTGGGAAAATTTTTATATCAAAAAACATTCATTCATCGATTATATCCTTCCAATATTTTTCTTAATTAAAAAGATTTGTGTTATCTTTTAACTTTTATTAAATTGCAAACTTGAATAAAGTAAATTTCATAAGGGAAAAATATGAAAAAGAAACCATATCCGTTGTTGGTTTAGAGTATATTGGTTTACCAACAGCAGCATTACTTTCTAATAGAGGTTATCAAGTATAT
>DAOSCP010000021.1:0-29008 GCA_035361425.1 Ignavibacteriales bacterium
CTTGAAGCTCCTTTTGCGTCTGCACAAGTTATGGTTCAAGATGCAACAAAATTAGCTATTCCTGGTAAATTTGTAACTAATTTAAAAATTGATAATGCTGCAGAAATAAAAAAAGTAACTCAACCATTTCTTTGGCTACACGGAACTAATGACGACTTTCTTTCAATAAAAACTCATGGAGAAATTGTATTCAAAAACTATCCTAACCCAAATACAAAATATTCTATCAGAGTTAGTGGCGCCAATCACTCAAATGTTCCATTAATTATAGGATTTAATAAATATTGCGAAATTATCAATAATTTTATCAATAATAAGCCTATTATATATCCTTAATCAATTTTTGTATCTATAAATGGAATATAATTTTCCTCTAAAATACTGAAATACTTATGGATTTTTGAAATATCTTTCTGTTTTTCTTTAGATATGTAAAAATCAATTTGTGAAATGTTTGAATTAGGCTTATTTAAATTATCAATTTTGTGGAAAAGATTTTTTACTGTTCCTAAATTTCCATCAATAATTTTGATATGAGAAGGAAGAACCTCTTTAAATATTTTATAAAAATATGGAAAGTGTGTACACCCCAGAACAAGAGTACCAATTTCTTGTAAATTAAACTTTGAAAGTTCGTGAATTAAATATTTGCTCACAATCGAAAAGTCAAAATTTTCTTCTTCAGCAAATTCTACTAATTTTGGTAATGGTAAAACTTCAACAATACCACCTGGGTCAACTTTGTGTACTAAATTATTAAATTTTTCTTCTTTTAATGTTAGTGGTGTAGCTGTCACCAATACTTTTAACGAAGGTTCAACAATTTCAACTGCTGGTTTAACAGCAGGCTCCATACCAATAATTGGTATAGAATATTTATTTCTAATATCATTAATTGCAACTGCAGTTGCAGTATTGCAAGCAACAACCAGAGCATCTATATTCAAATTATACAAATAATCAACGACATCAATGACAATATCTTTAACTTGCTGTTTTAGTTTTATACCATAAGGAGCATTTTTTGTATCTGAGAAATAAATATAATGATAATTAGGTCTCAGTTTATAAGCCAGATAAAATACGGTCAACCCTCCAATTCCTGAATCATAAATAGCAATTCGCATCAAAATTACCTAAAAAAATTTATTTTATAATAAGATGACTTAATGGTATCTTTGTGTTCCTCATCGAGTGCACTTTGTTAGGATATTCAAGTTCTACACTTTCATTAACATATTTTTCAAATTCATCACGGAATCTTTGTATCATAAATTTTACAGGCCAAGCAGCAGCATCTCCTAAGGCACAAATAGTTCTACCTTCGATATTTTGAGCAATATCAACAAGTAAGTTTAAATCCTTAGATGTAGCTTTTCTGTTTGCAACTCTTTTGAGTACCTTTTCAAGCCAGCCTGTACCTTCTCTACAAGGTGTACATTGTCCACAACTTTCGTGGTGATAAAAATGCGTAATTCTTAATAAAACTTTAGAAAGGTCTGTATCTTCATCCATAACCATAACACCACCAGTACCAATAGCAGAACCAGCTTTTTTCAAAGATTCTGCATCCATCTTAACGCCTTCTAATTGATCTCCTCTGAGTGGTGGCATTGAACTACCACCAGGAATTACACATTTTATTTTTTTATTATTAGGAACACCATCACATAATTTATAAATTATATCTGTCAAAAGAGTGCCGGTAGGTACTTCATATACCCCAGGCCTGTTTACATGCCCACTGACACCAATCAATAATGTGCCCGGATGAGTTGGTTCACCTATTTTAGCAAACCACTCAGCCCCATTCTTTATAATAGCAGGAACATTTGTTATTGTTTCAACATTATTAATTGTTGTTGGATTACCCCATAACCCATTTTGTGCAGGGAAAGGCGGCTTAACTCTTGGATATCCTCTTTTTCCTTCGATAGAATTCATTTGTGCAGACTCTTCCCCGCAGATATACGCACCAGCACCCTTATGTATATATATATTACAATAAAAATCTGTACCAAAAGTTTCTTTCATCTTTTCGCCAACATATCCTCTTTCGTAAGCATCATCTAATGCTTTTTGAACCATTTGTATCCAATTATGATACTCGCCTCTTATGTAAATATAAGCAGTATTTGCTCGTATTGCATAACAAGCGATTAAAATTCCTTCAATCATCTGATGTGGATTATATTCAAATATCTGCCTATCCTTAAATGAACCGGGCTCACTTTCATCACCATTAACGCATAAATAATGTGGTTTATTATCATTCTTTGGCATAAAAGACCATTTTAACCCTGTAGGGAAACATGCACCACCACGCCCTCTTAAACCAGATTTTTTTACTTCTTCTATAACATCATCTGGAGACATAGCTAAAGCTTTTTTAATAGCTTGATAACCATCATTTTTTATATAAACATCTATTTTATGTAAATCTTTTATTTTTGGCAATACAATATTTAATTCCATAATTATCTCATCCTTTTTTTCTAAGATCATTAATAAGATTTCTTAATTTTTCTGGAGTAAGATTTTCATAATAATCATAATTAGCTGATATCATTGGGGCTCCGCCACATGCTCCCATACATTCAACTTCTTCAATAGAAAATAATCCATCCGATGTTACTTCGCTTTCTTCAATACCTAATTCATCTTTTAATTGTTTAAGCAATTCCATTCCGCCCTTAAGCATACAAGAAACATTTGTACACACTTGTAAATGATATTTCCCAACTGGTTTTTTGTGATACATTGTATAAAATGTTGCAACACCATAAACATCAGATACTGGCATCTCTAAAATTTTTGCAATCTCTTCCATTACTTCATTTGTAATATATCCGTTTTGCTCTTGTGCTACATACAAAGCATCCATAACAGCAGCTTTTTTTTCTGGATATTTTGAAATTGATTTTTCTATTCTTTTTATATTATCTTCTGTAAATTTGAATTCCATTTTTATTCCCTTTTATTTATCTGCCTCTCCCATAACAGGATCTATACTACCAATAATAGCAACAACATCGGAAACTAAACACCCTTTTACCAATTTAGGTAAAGCTTGTAAATTATTAAACGAAGGTGACCTAATTTTCAGCCTCCAAGGATAACCTTTACCTTGACTAACTATATAAAAACCAAGTTCTCCTTTAGGATTTTCAAATCCTGCATAAATATTACCTTTAGGCGGATTTATACCAAAATTTACTAACATAAAATCGTGTATTAGCTCTTCCATTTTGGTATAAATTTCTTCTTTTTTAGGCAATACTTCCTTAGGAAGATTTGCTTTAACCTCGCCCGGTTGCATTTTTTCTAAACATTGTTTGATAATTTTGCAACTTTCTAAAGTTTCGTCAACTCTTACATAATACCTTGCTAAAGCATCACCTTCACTATAGGTTGGAACTTTGAAATCTACTTTATCATAAAATAGATATGGTTGTTTGACTCTTAAATCCCATTCAACACCACAACCTCGTAAATTTGGACCAGTAAAACCTATTGCAACAGCATCTTCTTTCGATATATAACCAATTCCTTCACATCTATCTAAAAATATTTTATTAGTATGCAATAATTTTTCAATTTCGTATTGATAACCAGGATATTCATCAACAAACTTTTTAATCATTGCAATGCCTTCATCATCAATATCACTCGCTACGCCACCAATTCTTGTATAAGATGTTGTAAATCTTGCACCACAAACTTTATCAAAAATAGATTGAATTTTTTCCCTTTCTCTTAAACTCCATAATAACACAGTCAAAGCTCCAACATCCATAGCCATAGTACCAATTCCAATCAAGTGAGATGCAATTCTTGAAAGCTCAGCAACAATCATTCGTATCCATTTTGCTCTATCTGGAATATCTATCCCTGCAAGTTTTTCAACAGCTAAAACATAATGCACATTGTTTGCCATAGTGGCAAGATAATCTAATCTATCAGTATGTGGAATATACTCATAATAGGTCATATTTTCTGCTAATTTTTCATATCCTCTATGAAGATATCCAAGCTCTGGGACACATCCAATAACTCTTTCACCATCGAGTTTAAGTAATAATCTTAATACCCCGTGTGTAGCTGGATGTTGTGGCCCCATATTAAGGACCATTGTATTTTCTAACTTATCCTCAATAATTATTTCGCTATCTTTTTGTAAAGCTTGATAAATTGCTGCTTCTTCTGGATTTATAAAATTTACCGGTGTAATATTATTATTTTGATTTTCCATAGTAAACACTTATTTTAGTCTTCAATAATTGGTGGTAATTTAAAGTCCCCAGGGTTACCCATAAGCGGATAATCTTTTCTTAAAGGATGTATTTCAACATACTCTGGTAAATACATTCTTCGCAAATCTGGATGACCTTCAAATTTAATTCCGTACATATCAAATACTTCTCTTTCTTGCCAATTTGCACCTTTCCAGATATCTGTTACTGTTGGATGAATTAAATCATCATTGACATAACATATCACTCTCAAACGATAATTATTTTTCATTGATAACAATTGATATACCATCGAAAACCTGTTTTTTCTAGTAGCCCAATCTACCGCAGTTGTATCGGTTAATTGCTCAAAGCTCAAATTCTCATCATAATGTAAAAACTTTAATATATTATGGATAAATTCAGTTTTCACATAAATTATAAAATCGCCTTGAAACTCTTCGAAATTTTCAATAGCGTTTGGGAATTTTTCCTTTATAATATCTAAGACTGCTTGGTTTGTAATTTTATTTTCCATAATTTTTATTATTTTTTATCCTGAAAATCTCTAGCTCTTGTTTTTTCTACTTTTTTCTGCAATTCAATAATAGCATTAATTAAGTTATCTGGTCTAGGTGGACAGCCAGCAACATAAATATCAACAGGCAAAAATTGATCAATACCCTGCACAACAGGATATGATCTATACATACCACCGGATGAAGTACAGGCGCCCATAGCAATCACCCATTTAGGTGATGGCATTTGGTCATAGATTCTTCTTACAACATGCGCCATTTTATATGTAACTGTTCCTGCAACAATCATAACATCTGCTTGTCTTGGAGAAAATCTAGCTACTTCTGCACCAAATCTTGAAAGATCGTATTTAGGATCATTAACAGCAATAAACTCAATAGCGCAACATGATATACCCATTGGCATAGGCCACAATGAACTTTTTCGTGCCCATGCAATAACTTCATCTATTGTAGTGGTGATAAAATCCTCACCACGAAGTAATGCCTCTAATCCCATTTTAAGGCTCCTTTCTTATAAGCGTATAAATATGGTAATTCTAATATAATTAAAAAGGCAAACATTATCCAAAATGCATAAACTCCAAACTCTCCAAACAATCTTTTAAATTCAACAGCCCAAGGATAAACAAATATTACCTCGATATCAAAAATGATAAAAATAATTGCAACTAAATAATATTTAATTGATAACCTTTGATTTGTTGTTCCGATTGGATCCATTCCACTTTCATATGTGGATACTTTTACAGGATTAGGTCTTTGTGGACCAAAAATCTTTGATGAAAATACTGTTGCTAATCCAAATAATACTGCAACTATCAATACTAAAAATATTGGAATGTAATCTAATAGCATAACATCCTTTTAGATTTTTGATTTTTAAAATTTTAAAATAATAATTTTTATTACAATTTCAAAATTAACAATAACAATATTTACAATTAAAAAACAAAAATAATCTTAATCAAAGTTCCAATTTACTATATCTTTACTTTTATTCTCCAATCAATAATGCTAACATCTCCTCCTTTTGTATAAACTATTGGATTAAAATCTAATTCAATTATATCATCATTATCCAGCATCATATTAGAAAGTTTATCTATTACATCAACAAGTTTATTTAAATCTTTTGGTGCTTCTCCTCTAACACCTTTCAAAATGCTACCAATTTTAGTAGTTTCAATCATATTCATAATTTCATCTTTAGTTGCTACAGCACTAATTATTTGAGTATCATTTAATATCTCAACATACTTACCACCACTACCAAACATAATCATAGGACCAAAAGAATGGTCATTGAAAGCTCCCAATAGCATTTCTTGTTCTATTTTTGCAAACCTCTGCAAAATAAATTTATCTACCTTAATACCAATTTTACTAGCATCAAATATTGCTTTACTGGCTATTTCTTGAAGTTGTTGTTTGCTTGTAATATTTACAAAAACACCCCCAACATCAGATTTATGTATAATTTTATCCGAATATACTTTTAATACTAATGGATAATCTACATCATAGTCATTAATTTTGTCCTTATCAATTAATATGCTACTAATAATTGGGAAACCATATCTATTTAATAATACCATAGTTTCATCATAGCTTAGATATCTACCTTCCATTTTATTAGCAGTTTTATAGATTTTTAATTTATCTATCTTATCCTTGTACTCTAAATTATTAGATTTATTGATTTTAATACTTGAATATTTATATTGTAGATACAAATTTTTTAGAATAACTACAGCATCCTCAACATTTTTATATAATCTTTTGCCATATTTGGATTCATTATTATATTTTTCCCAAAATTCTGGTAAAGGAAAAACAACTTGTACTATTGGCTTATCCGATTTAATCTCGTTTATTGCCTCGACAATATCAAAAGGTTTTACCATAATAGGCTCTGTAAATATTACTATTACACCATCTACATTATCATCCGCTAAAACTAAATTAGTAACCTTAGAAAAACCTTCTGCGTCTCCATTAGGCAACAAATCAATAGGATTGTTAGCGCTTCCCTCTGGATGTATTATCCCTTTAATTTCTTTTATTGTATCATCAGATAATTTAGCAACTTCTAATCCTTCATTTTCTAATTTATCGACACAAATCACACCCGGTCCACCTGAATTTGTAACAATAGCAACTCTTTTCCCTTTCATTAGCGCTAAATTATCAAAAGCAATTGCGGAATTAAAAAGTTCGTCAGTAGTTTCAGCCCTGATAATACCAAATTGTTTAAATACACTATTAACAACATTATCACTATTAGCCAAAGCACCAGTATGGGATGATGCAGCTTTTTGCCCAGCTTGACTTCTTGCAGATTTTAACACTATTATTGGTTTATTGCATTTTTGCGAATTTATCAAGAATTTTTTACCATCTACAAAACTTTCCAGATACATTGTTATTACTTTTATATTATCATCCTTAGCCCAATATTCTAGTAAATCGTTTTCATTAATATCTGCTTTATTTCCCATGCTAATAAAATGACCTAAAGCTATACCCGAAATTCTCAAATTATTTAAAATAGCGGCTCCAAGTGCACCACTTTGTGATGCAAAAGCAATAGCACCTTTTTTAGGTTCTTCAGCTACAAATGTTGCATTTAGTATTCCATCCGAAAGTGTATTGATAACACCCATACAATTAGGCCCAACCATTCTTATATTTTTTTCTTTAAGCAATTTTAATACTTTTTCTTCAAGTTCTTTTCCCTCACCTCCTACTTCTCTAAAACCAGCAGTAATTAAAACTAAAATTTTAACTTTTTTCTTAATTATTTGCTCAAGATTTTCCAATACCAAATTCTTTGGTAATGTTACAATACACAAATCAATCTCTTCTGGTAAATCAGTAATAGTTTTAAAGTTTTTGTACCCCAAAATTTCATCTGCTTTAGGATTAACCGGATAAACTTTCCCCGAATAATTTGAGTTTTTGATACACTTTAAAATTTCATACCCAATACTCTTTTCTTTTGTTGATGCCCCCAATAAACAAACACTTGATGGATAAAATAATTCTCTTAAACTCATTTTTTACTCCATTTTACAAACTAAAAATAACTTAAAATTTATTTTAAATTTATTTAATTTTATATTTACTTACAAATTAATTTTCAGAAAATTTGAATTTTTTCACACTCTCTTGTGTTATATATTATTATGAAAATATTAACACACATATTAACATCAATACTTATGATTTCTTACGCAAATGAAAAAATATACAATATCCAATTGTATTACTCCAAACTTAATAACAACAATAATTCTAATTTTTTATTCCTTAACTTTAAGATTGAACAAGATTGGCACATCTACTGGCTAAATCCAGGAGATGCCGGTTACCCTACACAAATTAAAATTACATCAAACGAAAGTATTAATTATAAAATACTTTATCCAACACCTAAATATTATTATGACGATGGAATATACAGCATTGGTTACGATACAGAAGTTACTTTTCCTATTATAATAGATAATATTAATGACTTAGAAAAGTTAAACCTTTCTTTAGAAATCAACGCTCTAGCTTGTAATGAAATTTGTGAACCCGTCTACATTAAACAAAATATCAATCATAAAAATTTAATTTTTACAGAAAATATTTCAGAATTTTTCAAAACTATCCCAATAGAAAATGATAACATAAAAACAACTTACAAGGATGATGCTAATTTTACAAAAATCATCATTGAAAATATTCCAAATGATTTAAGCAGTATAAAAAATATTGAATTTTATCCCTTAACCCCAAATTTATTTACTTACTCATTAAAAACAAACTATACTATATATAACCAACAAGTATTAATTACTATGAATAAAAATCCTTTGAATACTAATCCTATAAAAATCGATGGAATTTTGGCAATACAAACAAATCAATCAACTTATTATTTTCAAATTAAATAAAGGAGTTAAACATGCTTGAAAAGGTTCTTTTAATAATAGCTTTATTTTCTTTTGCAACAGTAGTTGCGCAACAAACAAAAATTAATTCCCCAGCACCAGATTTTACTTTATTAGATATTAATGGTAAAGAACACAAATTATCCGAATACAAAGGCAAAATAGTAGTCCTTGAATGGATTAATTTTGATTGCCCTTATGTTAAAAAACATTATAACTCAAAAAATATGCAGCAACTTCAGGAAAAATATACAAAACAAGATATCATCTGGCTTGCCATTTGTTCTTCCGCACCCGGCAAGCAAGGAAATTTTACCAAAGATGAAATACTAAATAGAATCAAACTGCATGATGCTAAATTCAATGCTTATCTTATCGACGAAGACGGAAAAGTAGGCAAAACCTATGGCGCTAAAACAACTCCACATATTTTTATAATCGATAAAAATGGAAATCTTGTTTATGCTGGTGGTATAGATGATAAACCATCAAAAGAAATTGAAGATGTTAAAGATGCTAAAAATTATGTTTCCAAAGCACTCGATGAATTATTAAGCGGTAAACCAGTTACCGAACAAAGTGCACAATCATATGGCTGCAGCGTAAAATATAATGATTAGCAACAAATAAAAAATAATTAACTTATTAGAAATAAATTATTCAGCCACAAGATGTTCTGTATTAAGTTCAGAATATCTATGGCTATATTTTTGGAAATGTTTTATTAAGATATCATAGCACAGAATGTATATAATCTTTTGTTTGAAATGATTTTTAATATCATATTATTTAGCTCTTTACTTAATCAAGAATAAGTGAAGAAACTCTCTTTCAAAAAGATTTTTTATTTTAAAAAGCTTTTTGAAATTTACTAAGGAATGTAACTGACTAAATCAATACTTTATACGGTTTAATGTAAACAAATTCATTTTTCTTTTCAACATCAGCAATTGCTAGTAAATTATTTCTATCATCTATTAGTAAAGCTTCTCCATTAGCAACATCTAATTCTTTTTTAAGAGTGTTACCATTTTTAACTAATAAAATATCTTTGTCATCTTTTATCATTATTCTTTGAGAATTATCAAAGGCTTCAAGGGGATTGATAAAAAAACTTTTTAATTTTTTCTTTTTAATTACATTTTCTAATTCCGGTATCGTAAGTGCATCTAAAATATCAAAATTTTTTATTTTTTCTCTTCTTAAAGATTTTAATAGAGCACCACAGCCTAGTTTTTGTCCAATATCATTGGCTAAACTTCTAATATAAGTACCAGAGGAACAATGAACGCGTATTTCGATATAAGGATTAGCAAACTGTATAAATTCAATATTATAAATATTAACCTTTCGTGGCGGCAATTCAACATCTTTACCTTTTCTTGCTAGTTCATAAGCTTTTTTACCCCGAATTTTCAAAGCAGAATAAATAGGCGGTACTTGCTCTATTTCTCCGACGAAAGAATTTAGAATATTTTTAACTTGTTTTAAATCTATTTTGTAGGTTGGTTTAATTGCTAAAATCTCTCCGTCAATATCATAAGTGTTTGATGTTTTACCGAGTTCAATTATTGCGTGATAGACTTTATCAAAACCTAAAAAATATTCGGCTAATCTTGTATAAGGACCAAGTAAAACTATTAAAATCCCAGTAGCAAAAGGATCTAAAGTGCCGGTATGTCCAACTTTTTTTGCACCTGTTAATTTTTTAACCTTGGTTACAACAAAATTAGAAGATAACCCCGCAGGTTTATCAATTAACAGTACCCCTTTTTGATAAGTTATCATAACTCTGATTTTAATTATTGATTTTCAAATTTAACGATTTTTTTTGAAAAAAAAAATAAAAAAGAGAGGCGTCGCAGTCACCTCTCTTTGAAGGAGTTACACATTCTCTTGTCCTATTTCCCAATGCATAGGCGAACGCCATAAACTAGAAAGAATAAGCTTTTGAATGTGTAAAAACTCTTTTGGCAATCTATCATATAATTTGATAAATAGTTCTTCATGAAGGAGTATTTCTTTTTGCCAAAGATCTCTGTCAATACTTTCCAATTTATGGAAATCTTCTTCGGTAATATTTTCAAGACCACGCCAATCTAAATCTTTATAACGCGGCATCCACCCAATAGGACTTTCAGTAGCATAAGCTGTCCCTTCTGAACGTTGGAAAATCCATTTTAAAACTCTCATATTCTGATTAAAACCAGGCCAGATAAATTTACCATTTTCATCAGTTCTAAACCAGTTAACAAAGAAAATACGTGGTGGATTAGAAATATGCCTACCAATATTTAACCAATGGTTAAAATAATCCCCCATATGATAGCCGCAAAATGGTAACATTGCCATAGGATCACGTCTAACCTCGCCTATTTTTCCAGCTGCTGCTGCAGTTGTTTCTGAACCCATAGTTGCTGCACCGTAAACACCAAATGCCCAATTAAATGCTTGATAAACTACTGGCATTGTTGTACTTCTTCTTCCACCAAATATAAATCCTGATATTTTAACACCTTTGGGATTTTCAAAATCTTCATCTACAGATGGACAATTAATTATAGGTGCTGTAAACCTTGAATTTGGATGCGCAGCCTTTCTTCCACTATCTGGCGTCCATTCATTTCCTTGCCAATCTATTAATTTCTCTGGTAATTCATCAGTCATTCCTTCCCACCAAACATCACCATCTGGTGTCATAGCAACGTTAGTAAAAATTGTATCTTTTTTAATACTTTCCATTGCGTTTGGATTTGTCTTATAGGATGTACCGGGAGCTACACCAAAGAAGCCAGCCTCAGGATTAATAGCATAAAGTGAACCATCTTCTTTTATTTTTATCCACGCAATATCATCTCCAACAGTCGTAACTTCCCAACCTTCTAATTCTTTTGGTGGTATCAACATAGCAAAGTTTGTTTTTCCGCATGCACTTGGGAAAGCACCACAAAAATATTTCTTTTTCCCTTCTGGTGACTTAACTCCTACAATTAACATATGTTCTGCTAACCAGCCTTGATCTCTTGCAATAACAGATGCTATCCTTAAAGCAAAACATTTTTTCCCTAACAAAGCATTACCGCCGTATCCGCTTCCATATGAAATAATTTCTCGTGTTTCAGGAAAATGAACAATATATTTATTTTCATTATTGCAAGGCCAAGGAACATCTTCCACACCATCAACCAAAGGCATTCCAACAGAGTGTAAACATTTAACAAATTCACCATCTCCAAGATACTCTAAAGCTTTTTTTCCCATTCTTGTCATAATTCTCATATTTACAACTACATATTCAGAGTCTGTAATTTCTACACCATATTGTGCCATATCTGAACCAAGTGGTCCCATACAAAACGGAATTATGTACATTGTTCTTCCACGCATACAACCATCCAATAAACCATTTAATGTCGTTCTCATTTCTTTTGGATCTACCCAGTTATTTGTTGGCCCAGCATCTTCTTTTCTCAAACTACAAATAAATGTTCTATCTTCTACTCTGGCTACATCACCTGGGTCAGATAACGCCAGATAACAATTTGGTCTCTTTTCAGGGTTTAATCTTTTAAAAGTTCCTTTTTCAACCAACAAATTACATAAATTATCATATTCTTCCTGGCTACCATCGCACCAATGAACCTTATCAGGTTTACACAAATCAATTGCTTTTCCAACCCACTTTAAAAGTTCTGCATTACTTGTCATTTTTTACCTCAACAATCTATAATCTTTAATTTTTATTCAAATATATTTCAGATAATAAGAAAATAAATTTTGTATTATAATTTTTTTTTTATTAATTTAAGTAGTTTTAAAAATTTTTATTATCATTATCATAATAGTTAATTTAATACAAACTTTAGGAGTAGAGATGAATTTATTTCCAGCAAAATTTCGCAATTTTTCACTGTTATTTTCATTGTTTTTTTTCCATTCTAGTTACTCTCAAATATTTCCAACTAACATTGAAGCTTATAAAAACTCTGTAATCTACGAACTAAACATACGCCAATACTCTCAAAGTGGAAAAATCGAAGATGTTACAAATGATTTGCAACGACTTAAAAATTTAGGTGTAGATATAATTTGGTTAATGCCTATAAATCCTATTGGTGAAGTAAATAGAAAAGGAACTCTTGGCAGCTATTACTCAGTTAAAGATTATAAAGCTTTTAATCCTGAATTTGGTACTATTGATGATTTTAAAAATTTTGTGAAAAAATCTCATGAACTTGGAATGAAAGTAATTATTGATTGGGTTGCTAATCACACTGCGTGGGATAATCCCTGGGCAAAAGAAAACCCAGATTTTTATACAAAAGATTCTAACGGTAACTTCATCCCACCTGTTCCAGATTGGCACGATGTTATTGATTTAAATTATGATAATAAAAATCTTTGGCAAGCTATGATTGATGCTATGGCTTTCTGGATAAAAGAAGCCAATATTGATGGTTTTAGATGCGATGTTGCTGGTATGGTTCCTACCGAATTTTGGATTGAAGCAGTTAAAGAACTTAATAAAATCAAACCAATTTTTATGTTAGCTGAGTGGGAAACTGTAGAAATTCACAGAGCTTTTAATATGACTTACTGCTGGGATGTACATCATAAATTTAATGATATTGCACAAAAAAAATCTACTTTCTTTTCCCTCGATACTCTTATAAAAAAACAACTCAAAGAATATCCAAATCATGCATTTAGAATGAATTTTATAACAAACCATGATGAAAATTCCTGGAATGGTACAGAGTATGAAAGATTAGGCTCAATTAACGCAGTTAAAGCATTTTCTGTTTTATATTATACAATTCCTGGTATGCCTTTAATTTACAATGGACAGGAAGCAGCTCTTAATAAAAGATTGAACTTTTTTGAAAAAGATCCAATTGATTGGAACAACTACCCTCTTCAAGATTTTTATTCTAAACTAAATTATCTTAAACATAATAATTCGGCTTTAGCCAATGGAAAATTTAAAGGCGAATACATTTCATACCACCTAAACCCAAATGTTGCAACTTTCCAAAGACAAGATAAAAATAATTCAATTTTTATCATTATAAACCTTTCTAACGAAGATCAAAATATTAAATTAGATAAACCAGTTAAAGGAAAAGAATTTTTTACTTCAAATATGATAAACTATTCTAAAAATTACATTATTTCACTCAAACCATACGAATATATGATAATTATTGAAAAATAGTTTTTTTTTTAAATTTATTTTTTATAATTTACAAGTCCCAATTTTTGGGACTTTTTTTATTTAATTACAGGGGCTATAAAATGAATAAATTGTTCCATTCAATAATAATGCTGTTACTTCTAACTCTTTCTTTTATTTTAGCTCAACCAACAGGTTATTATGATAATGCCAAAATGAAATCCGGTAATAACTTAAAAATTGCATTACACAATATCATTAAAGGACATACAGTAATTTCTTATGATGGTTTATACAATGCATATAAACAAACAGATACAAAGCCCAACAATGTTGTTTGGGATATGTATTCGGATATTCCCGGTGGCACACCACCCTATATATATTATCACAATAAAAAAACTTGTGGAAATTATTCCAAAGAAGGTGATTGCTACAATCGTGAACATACTTTTCCTCAATCACTTTTTAATAGCAAATCGCCAATGGTATCTGATCTTTTTCATGTTTATCCTACTGATGGAAAAGTCAACGGAATGAGAAGTAATTATCCACATGCAGAAGTAAAAAATCCCACATGGACCTCCTTAAACGGAAGTAAACTAGGCTCTTGCGCCAACGAAGGTTATACTGGAACTGTTTTTGAACCAATTGATTCATTTAAAGGTGATTTTGCAAGAACATACTTTTATATGGCTGTAAGATATTATTCCGAAGATGCAAGTTGGACAAGCAACGGAATGAACCAGGGCGCAGATTTAAAAGATTGGGCTAAAAATGTTATGATTAAATGGCATTATCTTGATCCTGTAAGCAAAAAGGAAATCGACCGCAATAATGCTGTCTATCAATATCAAAAAAATAGAAATCCATTTATAGATCATCCTGAATGGGCACAAGAAATTTTTCTCCCCAACGATCCTCCAAAACTTATTTATGCTAAACTTGAAGATAATAACAAAATAGAAGTAAAATTTTCTCGTTATGTTGAATTAACAAGTTCACAAACTATTACTAATTATACTTTTACACCAAATTTAGAAATTATATCAGCTATTCTTAACCAGGATGACCCTTCAAAAGTTACTTTAAACATAAATAATTATTCCAGCAATACAAATTATACTCTCACTGTTAATAATGTCAAAAATATGTCTGCTAATATTCCAATAGCGGCTAATTCTCAAATAACTTTAAATCAAATTACAGCTATAGAAAGCCCGTTTAATTATAATACTCCAAGTTATACATTATATCAAAATTACCCAAATCCTTTTAATCCAACAACAACTATAACTTTTGACCTAAAAAAATCTTCAAATGTTAAACTGAAAGTTTTCAATTCATTAGGACAGGAAATAATTACTCTGGTGGACGCTCCTCTAACTCCCTCTTTCTATCAATTAGAATTTGACGCTAGTAACTTAAATAGTGGAATTTACTATTATCAATTAATAACTAACGATAATATTCAAACAAAAAAAATGTTACTTTTAAAATAAAAATAAAGCCATATATTCACATTACATAGATATATGGCTTATTATTTCATCTATTTTATCTTTTACTGCATCAATTGTTTTTTGATGTGATTGTAGAGTTTCTTCAACAATACGTTTTTTATCATTATTCAATTTTTCTATATCATCTTTTAATTTTTTTATTTTATTAGTATAAAATTCGTCTATTTCTTGAATTTTTCTATCAATATCATCGGCTACTTGTTCTATTAACTTTGATTTATTTTCAGATAAATATTTTATCTTTGACTTTAACTTTCTGCTATAAGTTATCTTTTCAAAATAAGCATACATCGCCAATAAGGCTGAAAAAAATGAGGCAATTAAAAAAGTTATGAGAGAAGTTGCTAGTCCGCTTCCAATATTTCCCATATCATTTGATGAACTACAGTTATAAAAGCTAAAAATAATAAAAACTAGCATTGAAAGAATTACAGAATAAATAATACTATTCGTAAACACTAATTTAGGATTATATTTTGTCAGATTATCCATATCATTAAGCATATTTTCATATTTTAAAACTTGCAAATCAATTTCTTTATCTTTTTCAATCATTTTTAACTGTTTTTCTGTTTTTAAATTAGAGATTTCATCAGCTTTTGAAGTATTTAAATCACTAATTGATTTTGTTTTAACCTGTAGTTGATGCTCAATTGGATATAATCTTGTCTCAACTTTTTTAAGAATACTATTTTTTACTTCTTCTAAAATTTCATTTCGAATTTCTTCAATTTTTTTAATTAGTTGATAAGTTAAGTGTAATAATATTATATTATAGTTATCCTTAAAATTTTTAATATAATTATCAATAAACAAAATTGTTGTCTCTGCTTTTTGAGTTATAAAATTTTTTAAATCACTTTTTTTGAGCTCTTCAAGAGCAGTAAAGATTAGTGAATATATCCTACTAAGCCTTTCCTTTTCATAAATAACCATACTTTCAAGAAATTTACTGAAAGTTTCTAATTCTTTGTGCAAAAATATTTCATAAGTTACACATCGCTCAAGATAAAATATTATTGGCTGTGTTGTTTCAGCTATTAAATAATCATACATTATTTGTATATCATAGTTTAAACATAAGTAAAATAAATCTTTAATCTTTTCTTGATTACCCAATAATATCTCTGCATAATTCAAATAAAATTTCGGTGTTATTTGATTTCTATCCAATTGATTTGCTTTTTCAAAATATTCTTTGGCACTGTATAGATTATTACTTAAAAGCGATACAAACCCAGCTAAAAGATTAACAAAACAAAGAAATTCAGATTTATTACTTATATTATATTTATTTTCGTTATCCTTTAATATTAATTCCTGTATTTCATTATAATGAGACAATGCTGATAAATAATTTTGATTCCTTTTGTCATAAGTATAAATTATCCCTGCAATAAATTTTAACGAAATATTATTAGAATATTTTTCATCTTTCAACAAAGCTAAAATAACCTCTGCATAAATTGCCTTTTTTTCTTCGGATTTAGTTAAAATCCAGGTATGGAAGGCATCTTTTAGTGTAATAATTGTAGATTTATCTTCGGGTTGTTTAAGTTCAATATCTTTCCCGATATTTTCAAAAATGTAATATTTGCTTAAAAAAATAAAAGGTGCATCTGTAAATTTAATAAAATGGAAACCATATTTTGAAAAAATATTATATTTGTGGAAATAAGTATAATCATTTATTCTTTTTAATATATCCTCATTTTCCGTTTTAAATATTTTGAAGTTATCTTGTAAAATTCTTAATAAACTAGTTGACAAAGTTATTTTTCTCCTTTTTTTTATAAAAAAAATATAATAAATTATATTTTTACATCAAAATTTTTTCTTAAAAATATGAAAAATATAATACGAATCAAAAACGCTGTATTCTACGCCTATCACGGTGCTTTTAGCGAAGAACAAAACATCGGTGGTAAATTTGATGTTGATGTTGAAATTCATACTGATTTTTCTGAAGCCGCCAAAACTGATTCATTACAAAAAACCATAGATTATGAAAAAGTTTACCAAATTATTAGATCTTTAGTTGTTAAACGCAAATATTATCTTATTGAATCTTTAGCAAATGATATTTGCGATACATTATTAGAAAACTTTTCATCAATTAATCTTATAAACATAAAAGTAAGAAAAAATTCTGTCCCATTAGGCGGAATTATTGATTTTACAGAAGTAGAAGTTGAAAAATCAAGAGATGAATTTAATGCAAGATAATATTTTTTTAGCATTAGGGAGTAATAAAGGTGATAGATTATCCTATTTAAATAATGCTTTAATAGAATTAGAAAATAATGGTATTAAAGTTATAAAAAAAAGTTCAATTCTTGAAACAAAAGCTTATGGCGTTGAAAATCAAGATAACTTTTTGAATATGGCTATTCAAATATCTTGTGATTTATCTCCAGAAAATCTTCTAATAACAATCAAAAATATTGAAAAAAAAGTTGGTAGAACACCTTCATTTAAATGGGGGCCAAGAGAAATTGATATTGATATTATTTACTACAATAACTTAATCTTGAATAAAACTATAGAAAAAAACTTCCAACTTATTATACCACATCCTGATTTGCACAATAGAAATTTTGTTTTAATACCTTTAACAGAAATTGCACCCAATTTTATTCATCCAGTTTTACAAAAAACAAATTCTGCATTATTAGAATCACTAAACACTACTTTTTAAACTTACTCAGGTTATTAATAACCTCTTTAATAACTGGCATCTTTTTTTGTAGAACTTCTCTAAAATTATTAACTGGTTGATATGTATCAGATTTTTTGATATCAAAATTAGCGGCATTGTATGTTTCTGTTGAAAAAACTATTGTAAAATCATTCATAATTATTCCGGCATTATCCCAACCAGAACAAACAGTATAATTTTTCTTTTTATTAAAAATATTTTCGCCATTGGTAAAATATTCATAATTTGCCGAAGATTTCAATTGAGTCAAAATTGTAGGAACTAAATCGAAATGGTTTGTCATATAATTAATATTTTCTGGTTGCAGATTTGGTATAAAAACAAGAGTTGCAACTTGCGTTTGCTGTTTAGTGAAAGCACTTGTATGCCCACTATAGCCAGATTCATAAAATTCTTCACCGTGGTCTCCAGTAATTATGACAATTGTGTTTTCTAATTGCTTATTTTTTTCTAAATTATTTAATATTTCACCTATTAAATAATCATCAAACCTTATAGCGTTTTTATAAGTATTTTTTATAGCTTCCGCTTGTTTTTTATTCATAGTAATAAAATTAATTTCAGTTCTGGATGGCTTAAAAACATCATATTCTGCAGGATAAGAATATGGACCGTGAGGAGCATCAAAAAACAAAAATGCAAAGTACGGTATTTTGTTTTTATCTTTACTAAAATTAAGAAATAAATCCTTTAGCTCAGGGTCTTTCTCTTTGGCTTCACTTCCATTTAATTCATCATAAATATAATTAGATAAATTCACAAAAGCTGTCTTTCTAAACTCTGGATATGTGAGTTTTGTACTCGAGCCTATAAAAAAATTATAATTATTTTTTTGAAGAATATCAAGAAAAATAGGACTTTTTCTTTCTGCCAAAAACTGGTGCCAATAAACACCTTCTAAAGCATAAAATATGGAAAATATCCCAAATCTGGTTGCATTACCACCACTGTAGTGATTATTTAATTTTATACACTTTTTTGAAAATTTATAAATATTAGGTGTAACCAAGCTATCCATCATATCATATCGCCACGAATCAATAACAATAAGCAAAATATTTTTTTTATCTTGAATATTATAATCAATTTCTTTTAATGGATATTTTAATGAAGAAAATTTATTATCAACTTTTAAAACATTTTCCCTATCAACCTTAAAATTCAAATATTTTTCTGCAAATCTTTTCATTGTAAATGATTGATACAAAGGATATAATTTTGAAAATCGTAAAATTTCATAATTATTATATAAATCAGAATATGCATAAATAGATTTATCAACAATTATCAAAATCAATAAAGTATAAATGATTTTAGGAATAATTTGTTTACTTTTATTAGAATCAGATTCTTTAAATAATTTTATTGAACTCCAAAATAAAAATATAAAAAGTAGCAAAACAAAAAATATTACTGTAGCAATTGTCCAAAAGCCCAGATGTACAGAATCAAAAGCACCTTCTGTTGTTATTAGATTCCAAACCATACTATTAAAGTGAAACTTATATAAACGATATATAGAAGCATCTGCAAAAATTAAAAGATGAAATATTGTAAAAACAAGCGAAGATATTATAGATTTGATTTTAATGTTTTCTATAATAACAATAGGAAAAATTAAAACAGATAAAACTATATACATAATGGCTGTGTTTGAAAATAAAGCTATAAAAACAAAATATAAATTATTATAATTTAAGCTCTCCCAATTAGTTATCGGGTACATTAAAGATATCAACAAAGTTATAAAAAAATTTAATATTAAAAACTTTAAAAATATATTGTATTTTGTTAAAATTTTGTTTATCATTATCTTTAAAAAAATTTGTTAATAGATTTTCAAATATAAAAAAAACAGAACTTATGAAAAAGGTAAATATTTTCAGCCTAGCCAAAAGAATTGAACGCCCTTTAATTTTAGATGGCGCGATAGGAAGTTTATTGGAAGAAAAATTTCCTAAGGAAAATGATTATTATACCTGGATGACTAAAATTAACTCTGAACATCCAGAATATTTATTTGGCATTTATAAAGATTACATCACTGCAGGCGCCGATATTATAACTACTAACACATTTAGAACTAATCCTATTGCGATGAAATACCAATCACTTTCCTATAGCATCAACGACTTAATTAAAAGAACAGTAGATCTGGCCTTTTTAGCTCGTGCTAATAATTCTGTTCTTATTGCAGGTTCTAATCCTCCTGCAGAAGATTGTTATCAAAGTGAAAGAACTGTTTCTTTTAGTGAATTAACTAATAATCATCACAAACATATCGATATGCTTCTAAATTGTGGAGTTGATTTTATTTTAAATGAAACTCAATCACAATTTGATGAAATTGGAATTATCTGCAAATATTGCAGCTGGAATAATATTCCATTTGTAATAAGTATTTATGTAGATGAGAATTTAAAGATTCTCTCAGGTGAATCTATAGATGATGTTTTAAATTTTGTTTTACAATTTAAACCTCTTGCAATAGGCTTTAATTGCATTAATAAAGATACTTTATACAAAATTGTTCAGAATTATGAATTAAATTTCAACTGGGGCTTTTATTTAAATGTCTATCCTTCAAAGTTATCTTGTGGAGAAAAATCAGAAAATTTATTACCAGAAATAAGCCCAGAAGAATATCAAGAAATTGTGAAGGATATGCTAGCTTATCAGCCATCTTTTGTTGGTGGTTGTTGTGGCACTAACCCAAGTTATATTTCAAAAATTAGAGAATTATTTGAATGGAATATATAGAAACTTGTTCAATTTGTAAAATTAATATCGGACTTTACATAACTGAAAAAAGAAAAGATGGTTATCATAACATTGAAACCATCTTTTATCCTATTAATAAACTTTTTGATAATTTAGTATTTAAAAAAAGTAATGAACTTAATTTAAAATGTAATATCAAATTCCTTAATAATCAAGATAATATAATTTTCAAAGCAATCAAAGCATTAGAAAACTATACCGGCGAAATATTTCCAGTTGAAATAACACTTACTAAAAATATACCTTTTGGTGCTGGATTAGGCGGTGGTAGCTCTAATGCTGCTGAAACTCTTAAAGCTATAAATTATCTCTATGAATTGAATTTATCTACTTCAGAATTATTACAAATTGCTGCAAAAATTGGAGCTGACGTTCCATTCTTTATTACTCCCGCTCCAACATTTGCTACAGGAATAGGAGATATTTTTTCACCTGTTGATTTAAAAATCAAATATCCAATTTTATTGGTTAAACCAGAAATTTCTATCTCAACGAAAGAAGCCTATGCTTCAATACAACCCCAAAAAGCAAGTTTTAATCTTTTAGAAATATCTGGTAAAGTATTTGATAAACATTTATCACTACTACCAAATATTAAAAACGATTTTGAAAATTTTGCTTTCGAAAAATACCCCGAACTATTACAAATAAAAAATACTTTAGTTGAAAACGGTGCTTTCTTTGCTCTTATGAGTGGAAGTGGTTCGACAATTTATGGAATATTTGAAGATAATTCCGCAGCTGAAAAGGCTAATAATTTATTGAGCACCAAATATCAAACTTATATTGTCTAATTACCATTTTTTATAATACCAGATACCTACAAATATCAAAACTGAAATTAACGCTAGCAACATTATGATTTCAAATGCATAATAGTTATCCTGTAAAGGGATTTTAACATTCATTGAAAACGCACTTACAACAAATGTTGGTACCATTATAGCAATGGTAATAATATTCAATGTTTTCATTAAGATGTTCAAATTATTACCAACTATAGAAGCCCGTGCATCAGACATACCAGCTAATATATTAGAATATATTTCTGCTGTTCTATAACACTGAGTATTATCTATCATCATATCATCCAGATATTCAATTTCATTTTGATTTAAACCTATTTTATTTGCATATAATTTCATTTTTTCAATTAATACACCGTTGGAATTAATTGCATTTAAATAATAAATCAAACTTTTTTCAAGATTGAATAAATATATTAAATAACTATTTTCCATTGATGAATTAATCTTTTGTTCAAGCTCATCGGATATCATACCTATTATTTTTAAGTGCTCAAGAAAGTGAGTAATAGAACGGTAAATTACTTTCAAAAATAATTCATTTATACATTCTATTTTGTTAAATATTTTTCCTTCAAAAATATTTATTTCTTCCGAGTTTACAATGATAAGTTTTTCTTCAAAAATAAATATACCATAGGAAAGTACCCTAAAAGTAAACTGATCTCCACCAAAATAATTTTTTGGTCTTTTGCAAATAAGCGCTATATGATTTGGTTCAAATTCAATACGTGAAATTTCATCTGGATCTAGTGATGAAGCAAGGGTGTGCTCATCAATTTGATAATTTTCACATAAAAATTTTTTTTCAAATTCAGTTGGATTGTAATAAATTTCTATTTCTGCATTTTTGTCATCTACTTCTTTTAATTTGCCATCTGTTATTGAATATAATTTTTTCATAAAAACATTTGTTTTTTTATACAAAAATAATATATTGTTATTAAAAATAAAATTATTTTTCACAAACAATATGGAGATTTTTAAAATGGCAGGTTTAAGTATATTAGTACTATTTTTAATTATTATTGCTTTAATGATGTTTTTCTATTATGTCCCACTTGGGCTTTATATTACAGCTTTTTTCTCAGGTGTTAGACTTAAAATTTTTAGAGACCTAATTGGTATGAGATTAAGAAAAGTTCCACCTCATATAATAGTCAGAAGTAGAATTGCAGCTTCAAAAGCCGGTTTGGATATACCAATCCCTAAATTGGAAGCTCACTACTTAGCAGGTGGAAATGTCCCAAGAGTTGTAAATGCATTAATTTCTGCCGATAAAGCCCAACTTGGCTTAACATTTGAACGTGCTGCAGCTATCGATCTGGCCGGTAGAGACGTTCTTGAAGCTGTTAAAATGTCTGTTGTTCCAAAAGTTATTGAAACTCCCTGGGTTACAGCAGTTGCAAAAGATGGTATTCAATTAAAAGTTATGGCACGTGTTACTGTAAGAGCTAATATTGATAGACTAGTAGGTGGTGCAGGAGAAGCTACAATACTTGCACGTGTTGGCGAAGGTATTGTTTCAACTATTGGTAGTAGCAAACACAAAGAAGTTTTAGAAAATCCGGATACAATCTCAAAAGTAGTGTTATCTAAAGGATTAGATGCCGGAACCGCTTTCGAAATCCTCTCTATTGATATTGCAGATGTTGATGTTCAAGAAAATATTGGCGCTAAATTACAAGCAGATCAAGCAGAAGCCGATTTAAAAATTGCTCGTGCCAAAGCCGAAGAAAGAAGAGCGGCAGCTGTAGCAGCAGAACAAGAACAAGTTGCTGAAGTTGCCAAAATGAAAGCCAAAGTTGTTGAAGCTGAAGCACAAATTCCTTTAGCAATTGCCGAAGCTTTTAGATCCGGACGCTTAGGCATTATGGATTATTATCAACTAAAAAACATTGAAGCTGATACAAATATGCGTAAATCCATTGCAGATTCTACTAACCCAACTACACCTAATAAATAGGTACTTTTATGGGCGATTTTATTGGTAACATAATAACATTTTTCATTATCTATTTAATTTTAAGCTCACTTTTCGGAAAAAAGAAACAACCTGAAAAACCAAAAACTACACCAAGAGAAGATGAAAATCTTGACTATCAAACTTATAAGCCTGATACTAACAAAACTTTCGATATATTCTACGATGAGCCGGATATCCCACAACCTGAAAATGTAGTAAAAACCGAATCTCAGCGTACTGGATATAAATCATTTGATGTAACACCAGTACCAGAACATCACGATATTCACGAAAAACCTGTTAAAAAAGTTCAAAATCCATTATTCCAAAATATCGATGACCTAAAAAAAGCTATAATATTTACCGAAATTTTCGGAAAGCCAAAAGCCAATAAAATGAAAAGATGGCATTAACTGGAAACAACAGCTTTACATCACACTAAAAACAATAAAGGGATGTACAAACATCCCTTTTTAATTATGTACCAAATTAAATTTCAATATACCCTTTCGGACTATTAAATATTTTTTTGAAAGTTTCAAAATCTTTCAAAGGGGAAGTGGTAACGATTTTTGCAAGGTTATCCAGACCGCTTATTATTAATTCACGATCATCTTTTCTCATGCCTTCATCAATAACTTCAAATATTTTTTCAATAACCATTTTTCGCTCATCAAATATACGAGTTATAATATAATTTAATGTATCAAAATGGTTATTTATATACTCTCTCATCAACTCTTTTTGTGCTTGGATTCTTTCAATTTCTACCTTCGAATTAAAATATTTTTCAATTGTATTAACAAATCCTTCATAAATACTAAATGATTTAATTGGACTTAATTCTCCCATAAATACCTTTTTTTAATTTTCAATAACTGGTGTATCAATAATTTTAGCAAAATTATTGGCTATTTGAGAAAATTGATAAATATGTTTCATCTCTTCTTCATTAAAATAATTAAAACCAAAAAGTTTTTTCAAAGATTTGAATAATCTTGAAAATATTGGAATTGGATATAATTTTTTCATTATTTTATTATATTCTTTTTCAAATACTTCTTTTGTTTTTTTCAGGCTTACTGTAATTTCATCAGATCTTTTTTGCAAATAATCTAAATATGCTAAATTTTGCTTCACCTTATAGATATAATCACTTACTTCATCAATTTTTTCTTGGACTTCTTGAATTTTCTTATTAGTTGAATTGTAACTTAATAAAGCTGTAATAGCAACAGCTGGTAATAAGAACAAACCACCTAATACCATTTTCCCAGCCATTATACCTAAACCACCTGTTGCAAGAGAACCTCCCCCTAGCCAAGCAAGAGTAGCATTTGTTGCTGCAGCACCTGATAAACTTGCAATTGCAGTACCTGTTGATGCAGTTGCTAATTGTCCTACTAAAAAATATGTTGCAGCAGCAGTTCCTAATCCAGCACCTGCACCTTGAACAGAATTTAGTGCGATTTCGGTTGTTTTCAAAGAATTTTCAGCATATGAAAAACCTTGTTTAATCTGTTCTAATGAAACACCATTAAATTGTATATTTCTATGCTTAATATTTAATTTAGAAGTAATTCTTCTTATTCTTTTCAATGAATTATAAGAACTTTTTTTAAGTTTTACAACTTGAAGCAATACTTTGTTAACTTCTTCTTTTCTAATTTCCATCTTTCTATTCAAAGTTTTCAACTCATCCACGAGTTGATTGTATTCCTCAATCAAATCTTGAAGGCGTCCATGTGCACCCAAAGTAACAACATTCAATAAAAAATCTTTGAACCCCATTTTTTCTAACTACCTCCGATTTTATTCTTTAATTATTTTTTTACATTCATTAACAGCTTCAATCCATTCTTCGTAGTGTTTAATGCTTTTTTCGCGTTGTTGCATGTTTTGTTCTATGATTTCGATCTCCTTTACAAATTTTTCAAGTAAAATATCGATAAAGGAAGCTCTGATTTCCTTAAAACTATCTTTTACTATTCTAAATGAATTTTTTACATTTGGTTCCATAATTTCAAATAAGCTATGTAATGAATCACTTAGCATTAACGTTAACCTACTTCTTTCGCCACTATTGCGTATTTCACCACTAAAATTATTCAGAAGATTATCTGTTAATTTTTTAATGAAATTTCTATCTAGTTTGAATTCTGGAAAAGTAAACTGGTTTAATACTTCAGTTACTTTTGATCTATAATAAGATGGATCAAAATTTTCATCACCAGTATCTAAATTATTAACTACACTTAATAAAATTTCTTTTTTTAATTGTGGTACATTTATAGAAAAGTTTATTTTTTCTTCTATATTTGAAACTGATTCATTGGCATAATTTCTTAAATTTTCAACTGCATCTGCCACATCAAGATAAGTATAAGTAGCTGTATACTCGTAGTAAACTGTTCGTGTTCTACCCCAAGAAAATGGGTTCCACCATTTAGAAGCAGATACCTCATAAGAACCTATTCTAGTTTCTGTACCAGTTCTTTCTTTAACTATGGAATAATCTTTTATACTTCTTCTCAAATCTGCAAGTAATTCAATTTCAGATATATTAAGATTTTCAAATAGTTTATCAAATATAATTTCAATGTTATCATGTATAACATTTTTCTTTTGTAAAATAGATTTTTGATAGTTTCTAAGATATTCAAGGTCTTTTTCTTTTAGTATTTCTATTCTATGTTTTATTGTTTGTTCTAATTCATTTAATTTATTTGTAACTTCCTCAATTAGTAAAATTATAAAATTTTTTGATTTATTAGTTAGAACTTCATCTTTACTTTCTACAACCTCATAAAAAGCTTGTCTAACACTTCCAAAATTACCTAATGATTTAAGTTCTTCAGATGTTAAGTGATGATATTCTGCAATTCCATTGTAGATTAACATTTCTTCTTCATTAAACATAGCTCTATCTTTTTTACTCATATTTTCGGCCATTGATGATACTAAAATTGGCTTTTTACAATTTTCCATAATCTTGATAAACTCAATATTAGCATTGTTTTTCGTTAAATTCTCAATAACTTTACTAAATTCATCCTCAGCGCGTTTATTTAACCTTTTTTTACAATCATTATCAGCTTTATAAAAATCTTCAAAATCAAAAATTGTATCGTTGATTACACTATCATATTGACTACCAATTAAATATATTTTATTAACACCTTTTTGTGGTAATTGCCTGATAAGTAATTCCATATCACTTGCTGGTAAAAACTGAGAACAACGACTAAGAAAAAATACAACATCACAGTATTCTATAAATTGCCTTGTTTTATCAGTTCTTGATACTACAGGATCATTTAATCCTGGTGTATCAACTATTTCAATTTCTTTCAATTCTTCAAGATTAAGATAAATTATAACCGATTTAGTTAGTGCTGTTAATTTACCATTTTCGCCAACATAATCATTGAGTTGTTTCATTAAATTATCATAACTTTCAAACGGAATAACATAGTTGGTTTGATTGATATATTTTTCTACTTCAATATTGTTACTTTTTGCCATAGCAACAATTTCTTTTGCAACTTTTATTTCATCTGTTGTAGGTTCTTCTAAACTTAATTTTTGTAGATACTCCCACTCTTTTTCAGTATAAAATTCTATTTCTAATGAATTCTTTTCAGCATATTTGATAATTGTTAAATTAGCCGTTTTAGGTGTAGCAGCTTTTGGTAAAATTTCTTTACCTTCAAATAGTAATGTATTAAGAAATGTTGATTTACCAGCCTTAACAGAACCTACTACAGCAATTTTTAGTTTTCTGTTTTCATTAAAAAAATCATCTATTTTTTTATTAAAATTTTCTTTTATTTTCAAAATATCTTTACTATAAATTTCATTACTACTTTCAAATTTTGATAAATATTCAGCAATATTGCTAAGCTTATTATTATATACAATTACATCCTTTTGAATTTGCTGGGATTTTAAGAACATAGGTCACCTTTTCTTATTCTTTAATTACTATATTGTTACAATCTACAGTTGAGTTAGATGATATGATACATCTATCCCAATCATTTCTATGCACTAAATTTAATTCTGTATTGTCCTTAGCCAAGTAATAACAACCTTCTAATAATACATTATTGCACTTAACTTTAGAGTCAATTACATACATAAACAAACCATAAGCATAACAATAACTTATACCTTCAGGTCTAATTTTACAATTTTTAATAATACAATCAATGATCTTACCATTTGAGAGGTTAATATAAAAAACTCCACCATAATAATCTTTAGATCCCGGATCTAATTCTATACTTTTATTACCACAGAATGAAAATATAGATTGTTTAATTTCAAAATTTTTACAATTATCAATTTCAATAACTCTTTTCCAAAAACTATTAAACTTGCAATTTCTAACCATAAAATTTTCAGTATTATTTATTCGTATCGCAATAGATTTATCACTCATAAATTCACAATCAATAAAAGCTATAAGTGAATGGTTATTAGTTATAATTTTACCATGTTCACTGATTGTTACTTTTGCTTTATAGAAAATAACAGTTTTTTTATCTAAAATAAGATCTTTATCTATTTTAATTTCACCTTCAAAAATTTGATAGTCCCTAATTTCTGCAAATATAAAATCCAGCATATAAAATAAATTAAATATATTTTCTGATGCCAAATGATCAAGTAGAAAACCTGCTTCTTTATTTATTAATTTCGTCAATTTATTTATTATAATATTCAAATCATTTTCATTAATTTTAAGTACTTCAACAAAATCGGCAATAAGCTCTAATGTCTTTTCATTTTTACTACCACTTAAAACATATATCATTAAAGAATCAAAAATAAAATTAAATCGTAAATCTTTTTCTAAAAATGCTTCAATAAATTTTGCAACGTGTTCATTAGTGATTTCTGATGCTTCTTTTAAATAAATATAAATATCATTTTCAATTTTAACACCGTTAATTATTTTTTTTATGTATTCTACACCATCTTCATTTAAATCCCCCTCAGAAGCTGCTATCGCAAATAAAAAAGTAACATACATTTTTTTCTCATAATCCGAAAGATCTTTTAATGGATGTTTTTCAAAAGAATATGATACATTTTTTATTTCTTTTAAGTTTTCTTTAAGTTTATTGTAATCAATGTTGGTAGCAATTTTTTTAGCCATATTTAACTCCAAATATTTATTTCAAGATAAGTTGTTATTTCATTTTTTAATTAATTGATAATTTCCCTAATTGAATGAGTAATGGTTTCAATAATTATATTTTTATGTTTTTTATTGCCAACAATATTCAAATTTTCTTTCTCAATTTTATTTAATTCATCTTT
>DAOSCP010000021.1:29108-32474 GCA_035361425.1 Ignavibacteriales bacterium
ATTGCCAACAATATTCAAATTTTCTTTCTCAATTTTATTTAATTCATCTTTCAATAAATTAACTAATTTTTTCTTATGTTTGTTTGTACCTAATAAAGTATAATTATTATCAAATAAATTACTTAAATTATTAAGTAATAAATGGTAACTCCCCTCATCTTTTATGTTATTATTTTTCTTATAATCTTTTAAAACATTTCTTAAATTAATTTTCCCTACATCTAAAAATTCCATTTGTGATGGCTCTGGTAATTTTATACCATATTCATCTCCTATTGCTTTCAATTCCATAAAAAATTTATTCTGCATATCCTTTAACTTCCTTATCTTCTGCTTCAAACTCTGTATCGATATCGTTATATCATTCTTAATAAAATTCAAATTCGATATTGTCTCTGCATTATCTGTCAACGTCAACGTTACATTAACCCAATGCAAACGCTTCTCCTCCTCCATTAATTTCTCCTGATAAAAATCATAACACTCCAAAAAACTCAACTTAAAATCCCGCGGAAATGTCGATTCATAATTCTCCCTATCCCATCCCTGCAATAAATCCTCAACTCGCTTCCTTCCAAACTTGTCAGGATATCTACACGAATATGGTATTATATCAACAGGAAATATCCCCTTATTCTCCAACGTCTCTTTTATATGTCCCAATATGTTCTTAACTTCTTCCTCCTTCCTTTTATCACATTTATTAACTATTATCGCTATCGGTATTTCCTTATTCAACGTCTTGATAAATTCTATGTCATCATTCGTTATTGTGCCATCCTCTGCACTTACAAACCATAATATGTAATTCGCTGAATTTAATTGATTCCTTGCTATATGCTCATCCGTTCTCTGTGAATAATTACCACTCTCCGGTTTAGAGTATCCAGGTGTATCCAAAAATGAAATATTTCTTACCGGCATCCCTTCCGTCTCTACAAATATCGTCTCCAATAAATGCCCAAAGTTTATATTATACTCCTTCGAAAAGCCATGTGTGATATTCTTTAAATCATCATAATTTAATTCCAACTCATTATCAAATATATTGATCCCTATTGCCCTGTTATTATCTCCATACATTACATACGTAGGCACTGATGTAGATGGATCTATCTCAGCCGGCAATAACTTCTGCTTTATCAACGAATTGATAAATGATGATTTACCTGAACTAAACGCTCCTCCCAAAGCTACTGTATTCTTACCTATCAACTTGCTAAATATTATAAAATCCTTAAACTTCTCAAGCGTATACAATAACCTACTATGAATTTCATTAAAATTATGTGGTGCGTAATTATCTACTATCTGTAACAAATCCTCATTCAATATCTTTTTAATTCCTGTTAATATTTTACTCTTTGTATTTTGAGTATTTATTGCAACTATTTTACTTACTAAATTTAATACATATTTACTATCAAATTGATTGTTTTCTTCCATTTTATGACCCAAATTTTATTTGATTTAATTTTTTGATATCATCATTTAGTTTTTGTACTGTATTTTCATATTCTTCTTTTGCTTGCTGCTTTTGTTTTTTAAGATCTTCAAGAGCTTTAAGTTTTAATTCCTTTTCATTTTGAATCATGTTATCTATTTTATTGATAATTTCATCTATAAAAGATTGTAGTGCACCTTCAAAAGAGCTGGCAACTTTTTCAGTAACATCTGGTATAACTTCTGTTCTTACTTTTTGTAATGCCAATTGTCTGCGATTATCACTACCTCCACTACCCATACCCAAAAGATTTGCTACAATACTAAAAGCACTCAAAAGTATTTTCCAAGGCAATGGAACCTTAGGTAAGATTAATGGAATTAGTGTGTTTACTAAATTACTAAATGTATTACCTGTATTTGTATCTTTTTGATTTACCAAATCCATATTGAGATTGACATCTACAGTTACCGTTTCTTCAATGCTTCTTGCAATATTATTTATATATTTTTTTACAAAAGGATTAATATTTTCACTTACTACATTTGCCAGCTCATTCCTTACAATTGTATTAACGCTAGATGAAATATCACCATTATTTGCTGCTGTAGCTGCCAATGATTCTGCTGACCTGTGTAATGCTGATGAGACTTTGGCTCTTACTATATCAAGATATCTTGGAATATCTTTAATAATTTTGTTTTTTTCATTTTGCAAAGTTTCATCTAATTTTTGTAATTGTTGAATTAATAACTTTTCTTTTTCTTCAATATCTTCAATCGAAAGATCCGTATTTTTAAGCCTTGTTAAAAGATAGTTTTCAACCTGCGTAATTTGTTGATTTATCAAAACTTTAAATTTATCACGAAATAAATCCTCTGATTTCGCTTGAAGTGATAATATAAAACTTTTCAATTCATTAAAATCTTTATTTTTTACAGATGCAGTTGTAATTTGGAAATTTGTTAATTTTATAAAATTTTGGATTTTATCTTTAACATTATCAACAATAGCCCCAATATCAGATTGTTTACGTTTATCACACTTTGTAACTACAACTAAAACAGGCACATTATATAACGAAAGCTCTTTAAGAAAATTTATAACGCTTTCTGTCAATCCTTGTTCTGCATCAACTGTAATAATATAAGCTATACTATTATTCAGGTAGTTATCAATAGCCTGATTGTGTGCTTCAATACCTGAATCAAGCCCGGGCATATCTACTAACTTAATTGTAGAAATTTTCTCCATAAATGGTTTATTAAGTTCCAACTTGATAAGCTTAGTATCTTCAAATTTTAGTTCATTTGATAAAACTTTTTCAAAAGTTGTTTCTTTCCACTCATTATTTTGTAAAATATAAGCTTTATTGATTCTATTGTAAACGATTTCTGTAGGGATAGACGTTTCCGGTGTAATTTTAGTAGGTAGAATTTTTTCTTCTATAATCGCATTAATTAAACTACTTTTACCAGATGAAAATCCACCAACCAAAGGTGTAACAACCATAAAATCATTAATATCACATTTAATTTTTTCAATTTGTTCTGTACTCAATTCATATGAACTCATAATATTATGGAGTTCATCTACTCTTTGAAGATAATCATTTAAAATTTCTTTTGATATCATATTAAAACCACATTGTTACTAAAACAAAAAATTAAACACTTGTATTATCCCCCAAAAACCAAGGATTGCTAAAACAATAAGTACAACTAAAGCAATACCACACCCTATTTTTAATTTTGCTAAACTTTCGTGTAATTCACCAGGTAGTAAATTGTGGCCATTAAGTACGCCTAAAATCATAACTATTTCATCAAGATAGGGAATGGAATCAGGTAGGATAAGATTTACAATCAACGCGACCCACCGCATTGCCTTAGTTCCAAAAAGGCTTGCAAAAACCAGTATGA
>DAOSCP010000022.1:0-29713 GCA_035361425.1 Ignavibacteriales bacterium
ATTGGCAAATAAATATACTTATCACTTTCTGTTTTAGATGGAATTTTAACTGCATATTCAACACGCTGATCACTTCTTGGTTTGACAGCAACATTTTTATCATACTGTTCTGGAGTTAAAATTTCTTCCAATATTGCACCCAGCTGAATTTCTCCTAAATTTCCACGTGTTTTCACATTTGATAAAACTTTTTTCAAATCACCCACACTTGTTGCAATTGATTGCATTTCACCTAAACCTTTATGAACCTGCTCTAATCTATCGCTTATCAATTTAAATGAATCATTAAATCTCTTTTCAACTGTTTCTTGCAATTTTTCATCAACAGTTTTTCGCATTTCCTCGAGCTTTTTGCTATTATCTTCTTGAATGTCATTAAGTTTATTGTCAACAGTTTCACGAATTTCCTTTAATTTCCCTTCAGTTTCTATTCTAATTTTTTCCTGATTTTCAATTAAATTTTTAATGTTTTGATGCAATAACTCATTAAAATCCTTGATGTTTTTATCCAGCACATCAGAAAACTGCTTTAAGTTATTACTCAATTCCGCTCTACTATCTTTCAAAGAATTTAATAATTGCTCCGTTAAATTTTTATTTTTAGTATCAAGATTAATAGACAACTCATTCAAAGATTTAGCAAAACTATCCAATTGGTTCTTTTGAATATCTGCAATATCAAGGATTGATTTTCTTAAAATCTCGCCCAGTTTTTCAAGTTGGTTAGTAATTTCTTCTCTTGTTTGTGCAAATGCTTGATTATTTTCCTGTCTACTGTTAGAAAATTCTTTGGCAAAAGAATCTTTAATATTATTATTCAAATTCGTTAGATTGTTTCGTAAATCATTTAAAAAAAATTCAAAATTATCAAAAGTTTTAGCTTGAGATGATGGTAGGAATAATTTGATAATTACAATTACAAGCAGAATTAAAATGCTAAGCAATAAAAACTCTTGCATAAAAAATCTCTTTTTAGTTACAAAGATACAAAAAAAATTTGTTAACATAAAATTAGAACATCTGAGAAAGGCTTTAGGAGAATTGCAACACAAATATGTATAATTATTGTTAATAAAAGTTTGTAGAATTATAAAGCTAAAAAATAAAGATACGCTTTTTAACAATAAATAATATTTTAATAAAAAACACACAAAAACTATAGAGAATATAAAAACAACTTACTTTTGTTTTATAACTATATAATAAATACAATTCATTTCTCTACAATTTTTGTGTGCTAAACTACTTATTTATTATATAACGAGTAAATTATTAAACTTATACTATTTTAGCACAATCATTTTCCTAACTTTACAAAAACTACCTGCTTCTATCCTATAAAAATATATTCCCGTTGCAAGTTTTGAAGCATCATATTCAATTTTATAAATTCCAGCTGTAAGATTATTATCAAAAATTTTATCAACCAGCTGTCCGGCCAAATTATAAACTAAAATTTTTACTCTTTCTGGTTTTGCAATGCTAAATTGGATATTAGTTGTTGGATTAAATGGATTTGGATAATTCTGATATAATTCATAAGTATATTGCTTATTATTTTCAATAGAAACTGATGCTGTTTGAAAACCAAAAGAATTTGACCAGGAACTTTCTCCTAACAGGTTAAAAGCCTTAACTCGCCAAAAATGATTCTTCTTAAAAGCTAAATTATTCAATGCCAGAGTAGTATCAGAAACTATTGTATCAACAATAATTCCATAACCCGGATCTGTTTTAAATGCATTAAAATTATCCACTTGCACTCTATATTTTTGAACTATAGGATTTTTCTTCCATTTTAATTCAACATTTACAGGAACATTTAATGAGCCATGAGCAGGATACAATAAAACTGGAACTGATGGAAAACCTGTTTTAAAATTGTATGTTTTGGTAAATTCGCCCATACTATCAATATTAACAGCTTTTACTCTCCAGTAAAATTCCTTTTCTCCAAGAGAAGTATTTAACATATAAAATGTATCTTTATAAACAGTTCTGTTTACTATCATATTTGTAAACAATGAATCATAAGCTATTTGTAAATGATAATAATGAGTGTTTTTATCTCCTTTCCATTGTAAAATAATAGTTTCACTAAGTTGATCGAACCCATTAGAAGGAAAAACTAATTCTGGAATACCAGGTTTATTAAATTTAACAGATAATATATTGGAAGGTTGTGTTTCATCCCAAAGACGATTTGCGGCTGTAACACAAAAATAGTTTCCTTCTTTTTTTAAATAAGCTCCATAAGCAAAATTTAAAAATTTTTCACCAGTGATTGCAAAAATATTTTCAGGATTGTTAAAATCATCTAAAGCTGGATTTGATGTATTGAATCTATATACGATAAATCTTACATTATCATTATAATCTTTATCATAATCCCACGCTAATACAAATTTATTATTTTTTAATTCTAATCTTAAATTAGTTGGTGCTGATGTCAATGTTTGAAAATTTTTATTCGGAAATTTGAAACCTAAAGTATACGAAGGATTAATATTCATAATTAAAGAATCCTGAAAGCCTAAAACATTTTTTTTAATATCTCTTGCTTGAAATATCGTAAATCCTGCAACCTTATCGGGATATTTTCTATTGAATCTAATTTGCTTTGGAATCTCATTTGCTCCATAGCTTGGAATTTTATACCCCGCATTCCCTGAGATAAAAATTACATTATTATTTTTTGCAGAATCTGCCCACCAGAGCATAAGAGTAGCATAATCTTGTGCTCCTCCGAAAGCCCAATAGAGTTGTGGAATAATGTAATCAATTGATTTATCTTGCATCCATTTAATTGCATCACAATAAATTACATTATAAGCATCCATTCCTGTAATTCCTGCCGGAACTCCATTTTTCCAGATACCAAAAGGACTAATTCCATAAGCTAAATATGGCTTAACAGAAAAAACTGTATCCTTCAACCTTTTTACAAAATTATTGATATTATCTCTACGCCAATCAGCAATATTTGTAAATCCTCTATTATATAATTGAAAAGTTTGCTGGTCTTCATTTGTTATTTGATTTGGTGGATACGGATAAAAATAATCATCATAATGAACTCCATCAATATTATATCTTTCAACAACATCCATTATAACTTTAATTATATAATCTTCCACTTCTGGCAAGCCTGGATTTAAAAATTTATAATTTCCTATTGTAATAATCCACTCAGGTTTTTGATTAGTAATATGATTTTGAGCTTGCAAATATTTCCCAACAGTTTTCACTGCACGATATGGATTAAACCAAATATGCAACTCCATTCCTCTTTTATGTGCTTCATCAATTGCAAATTGAAGTGGGTCATAATATGGATTTGGTGCTTTCCCTTGCTCCCCGGTTAGCCAATAAGCCCAAGGTTCATAAGGTGAGTTATAAACAGCATCACATTCTGTTCTGATATGAAAAAATATTGTGTTTATACCAGCATATTTTAATTGATTGAATAAACTGATAAGTTCATTTTTTTGTTCATCAACTGATAAGCCCGGCTTAGATGGCCAATCATAATTTTCAACAACAGCAACCCAACTACCCCGGAATTCATTTTTTGCATACTGCGCAATAATCATCAAATTTAGAACAAACAGATAAAATAAAATCTTTCGCATAATATCCCCCTATATTATAATTTGTATTATTAATTTAGTAATTATTTAACAAAATTTGAAATTAAATCTATAATAACTATAGTTTAATAATATGTTAAATCATAGCATTCTAATAAAAAACTGTTAACTGATTTTCTTAATTAAATATTTATTCATCTTGTAATTTATAAAATCAAACTTTTTTGAACTTTATGAAGTAATATTTAGTATTTTCTCATATTACTTTTATATGAGGTAATTATGAATTTTTTTGTTTATATTTTTAATGTTTGTCTCATTATCTTATCCTCAAAAAACAAAGCAGTCAACAAAAAAATTACCGAAGCCGAGCTTATTGGTATTTTAGAAAAAAATCTTGAGGATAAAAATTACAACCAATTGCTATCTAATACGCTTCTTTTGAAAAAAAATTATCCAAACAGTGTTGCTATTCCATATTTTTTAGGTATGTATTATTATAACACAAAAATTCAATTAGATTCTGATGAATATTTTCTAAAATTGAGCGTTGGGAATAAATACCAGATGTTTAACTCACTTTTGGCACTAACTTTGTTAGCTTTCAATGATTTAAAAGATTACAATAAAACTTATGAGTATACCGGTAATGCTTCTAACTTAAAAACATTATTTGGCGATACAAATACGATTAAACGCTCTGAGGTATGTTTTATCGCTGGATATATTTCTGAATATTTTTATAAAAACTTTGATAAAGCAAAACTCTGGTATTATTGGGCATATAAAGATAATCCAAATAATACGTATACAATATATAACTTAGCATTGCTAAACTACAAAACAAAAAATTTAGACTTAGCCGATGAATACTTTAAAATTCTATTAACTAAAAATCATAATTTAAATTGAAAACAACTGCAAGATGTTTATGAAATTTTATGTTATATAGCACAGAAGAAAGATAATTACTCAGATCTACTTAAATATACACAACTTGGCTACCCTTTGGCACCAAATATTTTTGTATTCTACTATGGGCATTATTATAATTATCAAAAAGATTATTATTCATTTATCAACAAATTTAAAGAAGTTTACAATAATTACCAAAAGCCGATATAGCTTTTCAAATTGCTTATGGATATATGAAATTGGGGGATAACAATCAAACTGTTGACTTGTTTAAAATAGCTGCCCGCAAAGGACATCAAGAAGCACATCAACGATTAAGACGAAATGGTATAAACTGGTAAATAATTAGGAGTTGTAAATGAAAAAGATTATTTTATTATTTGTAGTTTATCTTACAACAATAGCCCAAAACAATAGTTTTTGAGATCTATCTTTTAACGAACCCAAAACAGGTAATGGCGTAGATGGTACAGTGGTAGATATAGCTGTTGTCGATGATAATATTTATATTGCAGGGAACTTTAAATATTTTGACATTTCTGTGCAAAAAAGTTATGCTACAAATTTTATCAAATACAATACTACAAATCATACATTTGAAAAATTAACACCAGATAATAAAAATTATTTTATAAATCAAGGTAATATTTCTGCCATAACAATTGTAAGTAATTACCTTTATTGTGCAGGGAGAAATTTAAGTTTTTATGATGGGAATAACTCTATCAGTGCTTATACTATGTTTAGAATAAATCTCAACTCTAAAGAATGGGAAAAAGTAGAAGTTGCCCCAGTAAGTTGAACAATATATAAAATGAAACTTATTGGCAATAGATTGTTTTTGGGAGGAAGATTTATAGGTAGCAATGAAATTCCGCTTCATAAAATTGGCTTCTTAAACATCAATAATATGCAATTCTATTCTCTTGGAAACGGAATAAACACAGCAAGCGATTCTTATGTTCGAGATTTTGACACAGATGGTGAAAAACTTTATGTTATCGGTGAATTCTCTAACTATTCAAATATAAATCGTGAAAATTTTGCTGTATTTAATTTAATTAAATTTCAATGGATTGATTATAAATTAGAAATCAATTATTCACCTGCATCAAGTATTGTATAACATAACGGAATACTTTATATTTCTGGAAATATACAGCAAATTACTTACAACGATACTATATATAATGTAAATCGTTTTTTTGAATTTGATCTAATTTCTAAAAAAGTAAATAATATCAATTTACCATACCACACAGACTCAATTACAAATATAACTCTTTATAAATTTGAGAACAATTTATTTTTGAATATTTCTCCATATTTTCTTAATCAACATACTTTTTTTCCTCTATGGGAGTATAATTTAATCAATAAAACTTTAACACCACTTAATATAAAATTTAATACAATTTATCCTTTAACTCTTGCTTATAATATAAGATTTTTAGATGTTGATAAATATGTTATCTACGGAGATTTTCTTTCCATAAACGATATACCACTATTTCGCATTGAATTATACGATAAGCAACAAGATTTGTTAATTCCTGTCGGCTCCAAAGGAGGTAAAGGAATTAATGGAAGAGTTAATGATATAAAACTATTCGTCAACAAACTATATTTAGCCGGTGATTTCGATAAAGTTCATAATTATTCGTTTAAAAATTTAACAATGTTGGATTTAAATACTTTCTATTATAAAGGTTATTTAGGCTATTATGATGAAGGATTAAAACCTATTGGCTCCTACTTAACTCTTCAACAGGATATTAACGGAAAAATAAATTCATTAAAAATAGATTCAAATTATATCTATATTGCAGTAGAATTTACCAAGATAAAAAATTCTAATATTTTCGGCCTTGCTAAATATAATTTAAAAAGCTGTCAATAGACAACTATTACAAGCGATGGCAACAACTACTGGATTGGAGCTACTAATTATTGAAAAAGAATTGATGATAACCTTTATTTTGGGACATCTAGTATTAACACATTAGGACAAACTCAAATTAAATATATAGGGAGATATAATATCAAGGAAAATAAATTATACTCAATAGAAATAGCAGAAAATAATGGGACAAATGGCCCAGTTTATACATTGGTTAAAATTGGTACTTATCTTTATGTTGGCGGTAAATTTACTACTGCTGGCACTATAAATTTCAAAAATATTGCCAAATTCAATCTTCAAACAAACACATGGGAACAAATTGCTTCACCCCCGTATGAAGGTCCTCAAGGTGAAATTTATACTTTATACTACAGCCCCTCAAGGAATAAATTATTTGTTTGGGGTAATTTCTCAAGTATTGGCTCATACATTACCAAAAATTTTGCGATATACGATTTAAACACAAATCAATGTTTACCTAATTCGACATACCTTTTTAATAGTTTCAATAACATAGTAAATCACATCGATGAAAAGGGTGATTATATAGTAGTTGGTGGTAATTTCACTCAAATTGATGGTAGTGGTTATAATGATAAATACTTTTACTCAATTGCTTTACATGATAATTCAACAAATACATGGCTTTCTCTCGGCACAGATAATCGACAATGGACAAGCGGACTCTTAACTAAATTTATTATAGATAATATTAAAATATATTTAGTTGGTGAATTTGATAATGTAAACTTATTAAATTCTATTGAATCAAAAAACATAGCTATTCTATCAAATAATCCTCTAATAAGCACTGAAAAATTCACATATAATTAAATCCTTCAAAGTGTATGATAATTACCCAAATCCATTCAACCCATCTACAAATATTAAATTTGATATTCCAAAACCAGGTTATATTATAGTAAATATATATGATATTACAGGAAAACTTATAATGACTACTTATAGTTGTTATACAGATAAACTAGCACATAATTTTCAAGTTGATATGAAAAATTTTACTTCAGGAATATACATTTATACAGTTGAATATAATAACCAAAGAATTAGTAAAAAGATGATATTATTAAAATAAAAAAAGGGGCAATTAAAAAGCCCCTTTTTATTTATAGATTAGATAAATCCTCTGCAACCTTTTCTGCGTGCCCATCAGCTTTAACATTTTTATAAACTTTTATAATTTTACCTTCTTCACCTATAATATATGTTGATCTTACTATACCAAAAGTTTTCTTACCATACATATTTTTTTCTTGCCAAACACCATATTTTTGTATTACTTCTTTTTCAGGATCTGAAAGAAGAAGAACTTTTAACCCGTATTTATCAATAAATTTTTTATGTGATTCGGGTTTATCTGCACTTATGCCAATAACAACAGCATTAATATTTTCAAACTTTGGAAAATTATCTGTAAATTGGCACGCTTCTTTTGTACATCCGGGTGTATCATCTTTCGGATAAAAATATAGAACAACTTTTTTACCTTTAAAGTCACTTAACTTATGCTGATTACCATGAGCATCTAATAGTGCAAAATCTGGTGCAATTTGACCAACTTCTAACATAATTCACCCATTATAATTTTTTTAATGTTTCTTTAATAGCCTCGTAATTGGGTTCATCTCCTGCATTTTCAAGAACTTCAACATATTGGATAACACCATTTTTATCAATTACAAAAGCAGATCTTTTCGCAACTCCTTTATAATCAAATTTACCAGGAGCAAAAACTTCATAAAATGCACCATATTTGGGAGCAACTTCTTTGTTAAAATCACTAAGCAAATTAAATGAAAACTTATGTTTATCATTCCACAATTTTAATGCAAAAGGACTATCAACACTAATTGCCAAAATTTCAGCATCTAGGTCCTCATAATCTTTCATACTATCTCTTGTGCTGCATAATTCTTTTTCACAAACACTTGTGTTAGCAAATGGAAAGAATAAAAGAACAATGTTTTTTTTACCAATCAAATTTTCAAGATTAACATCTTCCAAATTTTGATTTTTTAATGTAAATACGGGGGCTTTATCACCAACTTTAAGCATTTTGGTACTCCTTATTGTTTTTTAATACCTATTTTAACAGTCACTTGATATTCAATCTGTTTTTCTTGATTTAGTCTTCCGCGAATTTCTTTCACTTCAAACCAACTAATATTTAAATCTTTTTGAGTATCTTCTAATAATTTTTTAATGGCATCATCAACACCAATAATTGATGTTCCAACTCGAGTAATGATATCATAAACTGCCATTTTAACCTCTTGATTTTGTTTTCTATTAAACATAACAAAAAACTATAAAATAAAGTTCAACCTTATTTACTTATTTTTCTATTGAGAGGAAATCTTATAATAAATTTGGTGCCAGCATTGAATGTAGTTTCGATTTTAAAGTCCCCATCGTGCTTTTCAACAATATTTTCAATAATCTTTATATTTAAGAAAGGAACATTATTTTCAAATTTTTTCATTTCTTTAAGATATTCATTAACATTAACAGTTGTGATAAGTTCAAGAAACACATAATCTAAGAGTGAGCGAGTTTGTATAATTATACCAGCATTAGTAACTCTATAAGTTTCAACTGTTGATTTCACCAAAGCAAATATATTAGAAAGGATTTGAGTAATGAAATTGGGATTGCTAAGAATAGAAGGTAAATTATTATCGAGATCCAAAACACACTCTATTCGTAAATTGTCCAAAGTTGTTTTAATAAGAAAATAAAACTGGTTGATATGATAATTCAAATCACAGGGTTGATATTCATTTTTAACTTCATTCAAATTTGTAAATTTAACTAATCTTTTAATAACTTCCTGAATTTTAGCAACCTGATTTTTAATAAATTGTGCCCCTTGATTATTTGATGATGTAAACATCATATCGACATAGCTAACAATGTTTTGTAGTGGAGTTAAAATTTCTTCTACAAACCCTTCAGTCATTTCTCCAATTGTTGAATATTTAGTATCATTTGCGAGTTTTGCTTGATAAATTTGCAAATTATTAATTGTACTATTTAATTTATCTTTGAGAATTTGTTTATCTATTTTTTGCATTGTAATATGTAAGTATGCTTGAACAATATTGACATAGATTTCAGAAAAATCATTTTCTGATATATCTGTTATAAGAACAAATACACCTCTTTTTTTTTTATTTTCTTCGATAGGTACAAAGCACATTATATTATTAGAATTATCATTTAATAATTTATTTTCCGGAATAATAGCATGTTTTTTATTTTCAAAAATCCATTCAAAAACACCAGTTTTTTCTGCAAGGATCATTTTCTCAATCAACTGAGAGCGGCTTCTGATAAGAGGAATTAATTCGTCTGCAGCTTCGTTAATTAGAAAAATATTGGCATCAAACACATTAAAATATTTTTTAAGAGAAAGGATAAAATGGTTGATTATACTACCAATATCGTCAATTGAGGTAATCTGTCTTATAAATTCATTAATATTTTGTGCAAACAATACATACTTATCAAGAGACGGATTAAAACTTTGTTTATTCTGAAAAAAAGGGTTATCTCCTAGACTGTATGTATTGTCTTGCACAATTCGCATTCATTGACTCATCACAAACTATTAATTATTAAGTTATTTTTAAGCTTTCGTATTGTTTAACAAAGATATCTTTATAATCTTCAATAAATTTATCTAACTGTACTTCATCTTGAATTTTGAAAATTTCAAGCACAGATTTTTCGATTTGTAAATCTTTATCCCATGCAAAATCTCCTATGCCCAATCTATTAGTCATATAATCAGCAAGATGAACAACAGCTGTAAGAACTCTATTTTCTGTAGCTTTTTCAGGTGTTTCATGATTTAAGACAGTATCAACTAGTGATGGAGGTAAATTCCATTTTTCAGCTAAAAATTTACCAATTTCTCTGTGTGTTAACCCTAAATTTTCAAGTTCAGCTTCGTAATAAGTCCAACCATTTGTTTCGACATCTTTACAAATTTGCTCAAAAGCAGTATGGAAAAATTTATGGATAACTGTTATACCTAAATCATGCAATAACCCAGCTATAAAAGCTTCTCCACCAATGCGATAACCTAAATCTTCTGCTACTCTTTTAGCAGCAACACCTGTAATAACTGAGTGAGCCCAGAACTTTTTCTGATCAAGATTCTTATCAGATTTAATTTTAAATGATTCAATCATAGAAAGTGCAGTAACAATATTTTTGATATCGCCATACCCCAATATTAAAATAGCAAATTCTATGGTAGAAACTTTTCTCGGTAAACCATATAAAGGAGAGTTTGCAATTGATAAAATTTTTGTTACTAATCCTTGATCTTGACTAATAACTTTACTGAGCTCAGCTGTAGTAGTAGTTGGCTTTGCTAATAATTCAGAAACTTCCATCATAACTTTAGGAATTGATGGTAAGTTATAAACATTAGAGAGTATCAATTCTGTTTTCTCTCTTTTTTTTGCAATTGTAGCTGGATCGCTCATCATATTATTAACCTTTTTTTTTTATTTCATATACGAAAGTCTTAGTTTTAATTCATTCAATATTTTTGAATGTAACTGGGAAACTCGAGGTACACCCAAATTCAAAACTTCTGCAATTTCCTTGAAAGATAAATTTTCATAATAATAAAGAGTTATAATAAGCCTATCTCTTTCATTCAATTCCATAATTAATTTTTCAAGTTTTTCAATAGTATCATTATCATCAGCAATTTCATCTGGTAGCTTAATATTTTGATCTGCTACAACTTCATAAAGTTGTGCATCATCATCTTCATCCATAGATTGATTTAAAGACAATGTTGTATAGTATGTATTTTCATCAGGATTATCTGTTTTTATTTTATCCTGTAATTTTCTAACTTCATCAATAATTTTACCACGAATCCTCTGAATTGCATAAGTTTCAAATTTTGTACCATAATCAGGGTCAAAACGATCAATTGCCTCACTAAGTCCTTCAATTCCAAACTGGAAATAATCCTCTTCTTCTATTATAGGTATTTTACCTAATTTTATATTATTGATAACATAATATACTAAATTTGTATAATTTAAAATAATTTTTTGTTTCAATTCAACAGTTGGATTAACTTTAAACTCTGCCCAAAGTTCCTGATTTATTTTATCCTGATTTTTCATTATCTTCCGATGTAACTGAATCGAATAAACCTTTAATTTGTGCATTCTGTGCTTCATTAACCTTATCAAATTCTGTAAGATCATCAATCAGTTTTTCTTTTTCACTTGCATATTGTTTATCAAAACTAATTTTATTGATAAACCTTACTACTAGGATAAAAAATATATTTAATAATATTGTTACTGCAATAAATATAGCAAAGGATTTCCAAAGAACTTCTAAAGGTGATTTATACATTTGTGAAAATATAATAATAAAAATAAAAAAAAATAAGAGCCCTATATTTAAAACAATTTTGTGCATTAGTAAACAAAATTCCAAATTTAAATTATTAATATAATATAAAATACAAAATTTAGCTTTATTATACAAAAAAACAATTAAATTTGCAAATTTTTTCTAATTTCCTGTTTATTAAAAAAAAAGCAAGTTGGTTTCCCAACTTGCCTATTAAATTAAGATCATCTTTCTATTTAATCAGCAACATCTTCTTTGCTAAGATCTTATTATTAAATTCTAATTTGTAAATATACATACCAGTTGATAAATTACCAGCATTAAATTCAACTGTATAATTGCCAGCATTTTGATATACATTAACAAGAGTTGCCACAACTTTACCACTAATATCATAAACTTTAAGTGTTACCAAACCATTTTCTGGAATACAATAATTTATTTTTGTTGTAGGATTAAATGGATTTGGATAATTTTGTGCCAAATAATAACCAGAAATCTTATTATCTTTATTAGTAACTTCGTTTCCTACTAATTTTTTGAGATCTACTCTCAACAAACTACCTTTTTCATTTGCTGCATATAAATATCCACCATCATAGAACAATGATGTTACTCCTGTTCCCATTAAGCCCAAAGACATTGCAACAGAACTATTACTTGTTGGATCTACAATTTGATAAATTCCATTATACCATGCACTTGCATAAATTTTGCTACTATCATCAATTACTAATGAATAAATATACTCTCCAGTTAACGAATTGTTTAGCACTGTCCAATTAGCGCCTTCATTACTTGAATAATATACGCCATTACCAAAGGAACCAGCAAAAATATTATCATTTGCATCCACTGCCAATGTCCAAATATGGCGATATGAAATATCTAATTGGTTCCAGGTCATACCCATATCTGTTGATTTATAAATACCGCCACCAAATGTTGCAGCATAGATATTATTTTTTGAATCTTTTGCAAGCGATTGAACTGCATTAACTTCAATTTGTCCACTTTGTGACCATGTGTTACCCATATCTGTTGATACATAAACACCTTTTCCCCAAACTGCAGCATAAATCTTATTATCAACATTAACTAAAGAACGGACATCATTATTTTTAATATTATTATCATTAACAAAATTCCAGGTATTACCTTTATTAGTTGAGTACAATATTCCTTTTTCGTATGCAGCATAATAAATAGTATCTTTTACTAATAATGACCAGATAAAATTAACGGATGTATCACTAAATAAAAGTTGTTTATTTTGTCCATCTTTATCGAATACATATATGTTTCCGCCCCATGTACCAGATAAAATTTTGTTATCATTAGTTGCTGTCATATCCCAAACAATATCATCTTCTGTAAATTGACCAATGCCTTGCCATGTTGTAGATGAATTTCCTGGAATAACATCTGGTTCTTCAATTTCTTGAACTATAAGAGTTGCTTTAGCTGAATTATTAGAATTATTCTCATCAGTTTCACCTAAATTAAGCAATGAAGCTGTATTTTCGATTTTTGTAGCTACAGGTATATTGCCAACAAATGGGTCCCAATTAAATTGCCCAGAACCATACATATTTTTCACAAAAACCTGTCCTTTAATAACCCCAGCTGGAAATTCTAATTCAGCATCTGGTGCAATAATAGAACCTAAAACAGCAATACCTGATATTTTAAGTTGTTCAGCTTCATAGAAATTGTAAATTACATTTCCGTATGCTGTACCATTAACAGTATGATCACCTGTCCACGATACATTTTTACCTTTAATATTAACTACTACAACCGAACCATTTGGTGCATTTACATTAACTGTATTAGCTTCAGAAAGTGTATCGCCGTTGATGTTAAAAATATTTAAGATAGGATTCTTTCCTGTAAGAGTTAAAGCACCATATTGGAATTTAATAGTTCCATTTTGTTTATAATTTTTTAATTGGTTAGATAAATTAACAATATGGTTTTTAGCAGCAACGAAATCAAATCTTGCCGTATCACGAATTAATTCACCATCATGAATACCTACATAAATTGATGGTAAATTTGTAGTACCACCATATACAACATTTCCGCCAAATACACCACCACCTAAAAATATTAAATTACCACCAACAATAAGAACATCAGGAACAACAACTTCTTGTTTTGGTGCAGGATGTGTTAATTTATAACCAACACTATATTGATCTAAATAAGCATTTCCTTGTACTGCTAATTTACCTTCAACATCAGCAGATGGCTGGTTAATATCACCAAAGACAACTAAATTAAAATCAGATACAGGTCCAAAGTTTGCACCACCCTGAAAAAGGTTAATTTTACAAGTAATACTAAGTGTAGCTGTTTGATTTTTTGCTAAAGCACCAATATTCCAAACTCCAGCTACAAAGTCATAACTTCCATGGCTTGCGTTAGATGATATATATTCCAATCCTGCTGGCAATATATCTGTTATTTTAACTTTTGTTGCATTATCGGGTCCATTATTTTTTGCAGTAACAGTAAATATAATATTATCATTATTATTAGGATTATTGTTATTCACTACTTTATTAATTTCAATATCTGTATAATATAATTTACTTTCTGGATCTGTTGGTGGTAATGAATCTATATTAGTGGCATCTGTTGGATTTGTTGAAACATAAAAAATACAATCATTAAAATCTTTATCAGAACCATTGTCGTTTCTTATATCTTCAAATGATAATATAATTTTGCCACTTAATGAATCATTCAATATAATAAAATGTTTTTTAAGTGTATCATTAGCCTCTGGATTAAATTTAGAATCTGAATATAATACCCAATTACCATTAGTGATTTGAGAACCACTCCAACCATTTGCTATAATAAAAAATGCAATAACAGTATTTGCAGGGAAATTACCAATTTTTACTTTATTGCCTGGCTTTAATCCGCCACCACTATTTATTTTAGAAGAATTAGGAAAGATAACAGTATAATTTGTTATCTGACTAACATTCTGTGGAGGATTTGAAACAGGATAAGTATAAAAACCTAATACATTTCTGTAACCAGCTTCTTCACCGACAAAAGTAACAAACACATCTGCTTGTTTTGTCAATTTCAATTGATAATCTTGTATTAATTGTGGTTTCCTTACAAATAAATTTTTGTTTTCAGGCAAAGTAGCTTTAATACGATTTAGTAAATCATTTGGTATAATATCACCAACTACTTCTAAATAATTAGGTACGCCCTGAGAATTCCAAGTTCCTAAATATTGCAAAGGTAATGTTGTAGAATTAGGAACTTGCTGTGAAAAAAGAACTAATGGAATAAAAAAGAACAAGAAAAATTTTGCTATTTTCATAAATATTACCGTAAATATTTGATTATTAAATATAATATAATAAAAAAATAAATGCTGTATTATTAAATATATATTATTTTTATATTAACTTGTATTAGATATATCACATTGCAACATTATTCTTCCAAAGTATTTAACTGGATAAAAATAAACCTTATAATTTTTTTTTCTATCGTCTAAATATTATATTTAAGATTTAAATTAATATTTTTTAGGAACAATTTATGATAAAGGCTATATACGGTACAAAGGATATTTTCTCGCCTGAAGTTTTTAAATGGCAACAAATTGAACAATTAGTACGCAATGTTTTTAAAAATTTTAATTACCAGGAAATTAGAACACCTATTTTTGAAGAAACAAGTCTTTTTAAAAGAGGCATAGGAGATTCAACCGATATTGTCGGCAAAGAAATGTATACATTTACAGATAAAGGTGGAACTAGTCTTACTTTAAAACCTGAAATGACTGCTGCTGTTGTTAGAGCATATATTGAACACAATTTTTACAAACAATCTACTTTAGATAAATTTTATTATATCTCCCCTATGTTTCGCCAGGAAAGACCTCAAGCTGGAAGATTAAGACAGTTTCATCAATTTGGTGCTGAAGCTTTAGGTGTAAAATCCCCTGAACTCGACGCTGAAATGATATATGTAGCATACTATATTTTGAAATCTTTCAATTTAAAAAATTTAGCCGTAAAAATTAATTCTCTTGGAAAAAATAAAGAACGTGAAATTTTCAAAAATGAACTCAAACAATATCTTTCATCAAAGCTTAATCTCTTATCAGAAGATAGTAAAAAAAGATTTGAAACGAATGTTTTAAGAATTTTCGATAGCAAAGACCCAAATGATATTGAAATAATGCAAAATGCACCCAACCTCCTCGAATATATCGATGAAGAAAGTAGAAAACACTTCGAACAAGTACAAAAATTATTGAACTTACTAAATGTTCCTTTTGAAATAGACCATAAACTAGTACGCGGTTTAGATTACTACACTGAAACAACATTTGAAATTACAAGCAGTTCTGTTGGTTCACAAAGTGCTCTCTGTGGTGGTGGTAGATATGATGGCTTAGTTAGTCAGTTAGGTGGTCCTGAAATTCCTGGTGTAGGTTTTGCTGCAGGTATTGAAAGAATTCTTTTAGCAATTGAAAATGAAAAGTCATACGAATTCTCTATACCTTGTTTAGATTATTATATTGTAAGATTGGATAATAATCTAATAGACAAAGTTTATTACTATACTACACTCCTAAGAAATAAAAATTATACAGTAGATTGTGATTACTCAAATCGAAGCGTAAAAGCACAAATGAGAGAAGCTAATAAAGCAAATGCAAATTATGTAATTTTTATAGGCGGCGAAGAATTTACAAATGGTCAATGTTCAATTAAAAATATGAAAACTGGCGAACAAAAACTTATACCTCTCGATGAAATTCAATATTTATAAAATTTCGCTATGATGAAGCTCATTACAAAATATTTTATATTGAGCTTCATTTTTTTTAATTTTATCTTTGCCCAAACTTCTTTTTATTCCAATCTTTATCAGCATTATCCACAATCTATTTTTAATTCTAGCGTTGAGAAAAAAATTTCAAATATTTACTGGAATAACAATCATCAATATTCATACAAAGAATCAAACTTTTTATTTAAATATAACCTTAACAATAGCAATAACAATTTAAATTATTCATCCAATAAAACAAAACAAGAACTTTTATCTTTCACTTCATTCATAAATTATGAGTTTGAAAATAATTTTAATCTTGGTACTTCTATAAATTATAATTACAATTTTGATAATGCGTCTAAATTTTTAAATAAAGACAAAAATAACACAATTTCCTTTTTGCCATCATATAAGCTTAATAACAATAGTATATCCCCAATCATTGGATATTCTTATCAACAACAATCGAGTATCACCAATGAAGGTATAAATTTAGGCTGGTTATTAGAAAATCATCAACCTATTTATTTAGATGATGACGCACAACTAGATTATACATCTTTCTATTTTATAGAAAAATTTCAAAAATTTGATAATCAATACAATAATCATGAAGTAAACTTATCTTTCAACATTAACAACTTTTTTATCAATCAATTTAAAATTAATTTCTATAATTATAACAAATCTAATCATTTATTCGAAAAAGATACTTATTATCTTCAAAAAAGAGATGACAAAAAATTTTCTTTATTTAATACAATGAATTTTGAATTTGATAACCTAAGAGTTAGTTTGAACTCTTCATACATCAAAAGAAATACCAATAAAACAAAAGATATAAGCCTACCCAAGACTATATTTGATATTAATAGTAATTTAGAAGAAACACAATATTTAATTGAGCCAAGTTTTACATATCAAGCCAACAAATTCAATATTCTTCTCAAATTATTATTTTTAGAAAAAGATAATATTTATACTTCTAAACCTCAAGAAAACACAGAATTATCTCTTATTACCAGCAAAAGAAAATATGACGAAATGAATAACAATATTAGCAAACAATATAACTTTATATCTCAGATCTCTTATAATTTTACACCCAATAACCAGCTAACAATTTTATTTGTTAACAATAAATTTCAATATGATACCCCAAGTGATTTAAATTTTGATGATAGAGATGAATTGCAACAAATTTTAAATTTATCATTTAAAAGTAAACTATCCAAACAATTTTATTGCAAAACTTATGCGGAAATAGGACAAGATATATTTTCTTACATTAAAAGTCAAAAAAGTTCTTATAATTATACCAGTAAAAAAATAAAATTTGGTTTTAGTACTTATTTTGCAAGTAACCAAATTATAAATAGATCATTAACTGAGGTATTTACTACTTATACAATTATGAAATATTCTCAAAATAACAATGATTTTATAATAAGGCAATATTCTTTTGAAGACTCATTAAAAATAAATTTCGGCACAATATTTGATATAATATTATTAACTAACTTAAGAATTAATGAATTAGGCGGTTTAGACTGGCGATTATTCAGAATGTTTCCTCAAAGGAAAATATATGAATTATTCTATAACCCTTTATTTTCTTTTAAGTTAGATAAGAATAATAGCATTTATGTAGGCTTAAAAAATTATTACTCGCATAGATATGTCTACAGTAACAATAGTTATAAAAAAGAATATGATTTCAAAAATTTGTCTCCAAATATTGGCATAATCTATAGTTGGGACAAAATAAAATTTGATAGTAATTTTGAATATGAAAATAATTATTATCAAAAATATAAAACTACAAATATAAATTATTCATTAACAATTAGAATGTTATTAAATTGAAAACATTTGAATTCATATTGACATCAACAAGTGAGAATTTACATATTTTTGAATTAGAATTATTGGAAATACTCCAACAGAACACAGAACTTTCAAGTCACCAAATAAATGAATTATCTTTAGCGGTGATAGAAGCAGTTGGAAACGCAATTAGGCATGGCAATAAATTTGATAAATCGAAATATGTAACAATTTTAATAAAAATATCCAAAAAAATTATATCTATTACCGTTAAAGATGAAGGCGAAGGTTTTGATATCAACAAAGTTGATGATCCCACCAAACCAGAAAACTTACTAAAAACAAGTGGCCGTGGAATCTATATAATGAAAAATATTATGAAGGAATTCTCTGTTCATTCTAATAAAAATGGTACTACTGTTTTAATGAAATACTTCCTTAGTTAAAGGAATTATCACCTTTACACTTGTCCCTATTTTTATATTTTCAATTATTATTTTACCATTTAATTTTTCAAGAAAATATTTAATCAATTCATAACCTATTCCAATTCCCAATTCCTGATTGGTTCCAGATGAACTTACTATATTTTCGTTGTTATATATTTTTTGAATTATTTCTTCAGTTATACCTTTACCATAATTAATGATAGTAACTTCTAAATTGTTATTATTAGGTAAAATATTAATATATAATTCAGATTTTTCATTAGCAAATTTTATTGCATTTGATAATATATTTCTAATTATAGTTCTAAGGTAGTGTTTGTTTGTATTTATATGTTCAATTTCACAATTTAATTTAACTGATAAATTTTTTGTAGTAATGTGAGAATTAAAAAATTCCAAAATATCATTAATTAAACTTCTAATATCTGTTTTTTCGATACTGGAATATGTTTCATTTGATTGCATTTTAGCCCATTCTATCAAATTTTCAAGTAGATCAATAGAATTATATGCACTCATACTTATATAATTTAATTTTTCTTTCAAATAACTATCATCATATTTAGTTTTTAATAATTCAGAATAAGAATAAATAAGTGATATTGGATTTCTTAAATCATGCCCAATAACTTTAATTATCATATCCTTTAATTTTATAAGTTCTTGATTAGTTTCTTGTTGTTTTTTAAGTTCTTTGTAATGTTCCTTTAATAAATTATTTTGTTCTTCTAATAATTTCTTCTGCTCCTGTATTTGTTTTCTGGAACTTCGAATTTTATAAATTAAATAAAAAGAAATGATAAGAAGCAGAAAAATTATAAATATAATAGTGTATGTTATATTTAAGCTATGAGTAACAATTTCTTTGTCTTGATAAACTTTTGATATTTCCTTGTTTTTGGCATCAAGTAAGAGATTTTTTTCAAGACTATAAATATAATGAGCGTTGATTTGATTTATTAATTGTTGGTAAATTCTATTATATTCTTCAAGTTCTATAACGGCTTTTTGCAAATTACCTAATTTATAATAGATTTTGTATTTTTGATAATGTATATCTTTCAAGAGTGATAAACTTGAAATTTTTTCAGCTAAAATTTTTGCAGAATCGGCATAAATTAACGCATCTCTTAATTTGTTTAAATTAAAAAAGTACAAACTTCTAAGCCTATGATTTTCTCCAACAAATAGTAAATTGGAAAAACTATTTTTGAAAAAATTATAAGAATCATTTATAAATTTATAAGCCTTTTCATTCATATTATTTTCAAGATATATTGCAGCTACTCGCATTTTAACTTCATTCAATATTGCAAAAGTTTTAATACTATCATAAATTTTCATTGATAAATAATAATATTTTAATGCACTATCAATCATATTTTGTTTATGGAAATAAAAAGCTTTCGATTGTAAGGAATATCCAATAGGGAAAGCATAGTTTTTGATAAGTGCTATATTATAGGCTGAATCGATATATTTTCTACTTGTAGTAAAGTCTTGTATATTAACGTAAGATAACCCTAAATTTATTAATGTATTAATGAAACTCTTTTCATTATTTTATCTTCAGGGTATTTTTTTAGGCTCTCGATAAAAGTACTTACGGCTTCTTTATAATCGCCTTGTTGGTAATATGCACATCCTAAATTCATCAAATATAGATAGCTTCTATCGATTGGATAATAATCTTTGTATTCAATAGAATTGATAAAATTTTCAATGGAATTTTGGTAATCAGCTTTTCTTAAATAATTTAACCCTAATTGGTTATAACTAGTAGAAAAATATTTCTTTTGTTGTGAAGCCAACCAAAAATCATGTGCTAGAGAATGATAATATATAGCACTATCATTATTTTCAATTTTGTCAAATACATCTCCAATACGATTATAAGAGTAAGCTATAAGTGTATCATCTGACTTTTTCTTTGCAAAATTATTTAATTCTTTTGCAAATTTAATCGCCTGATTATAATTATTATCATTATAAGCTGTTTGATATTTTTGAATTATTGATTCTACAAAAATATTACATTACTTGTGTTTATTTTCGGGTGTTAGGTAAATATATAAACTTATTATAAGTATTAAAATTATCAAGGCAGGAATTATTTTAAGTAAAATTTTTTGCATATCCTCTAATAAACTCATCAACCTTTAGCAATTTTGAGTTCTCCGGTTTTATTTCTAATACTGATAAATAAAAATCTTTTGTTGCAATATAAAAATTATTTTTATCAATAATAAATATTTTATCTTTTGAAACTTTTATATCAGTTACATTAGATTTCAAAATTTTATAGAGTTTATTATTATGAGTAAAAAAAGCACCTGGTGTTGGGCTTAATCCTCTTATCAAATTGTGAATTTCCAATGCTGATTTATTCCAATCTATTTGGCACAACTCTTTTGTAATTTTGGGAGCAGGAGTAGCAAGCGTATCATCTTGCTTTTTAAGAATCACTTTATTATTTTTTATTACCTCAACCGTCTCAAGAACTAATTTAGCTCCTTCAATAGCCATTTTATTATATAAACTTTCAAAATTATCTTCTGGATTTATAATAATTTCTTTTTGTAAAATTATATTACCGGTATCAACTTTATCTTCGAGAAAAAAAGTTGTAAGCCCTGTAATTTGGTCTCCATTAATTAAAGCCCATTGAATAGGAGCAGCTCCTCTATATTTTGGTAAAAGTGAACCGTGCAAATTGAATGCACCTTTTGTTGGTATTGTGTAAACTGCTCTGGGTAAAATTCTGTAAGCTACTACAATAAATAAATCTGGTTGAATGCTTTTAAGTTGATTTATAAAACTTTCATCCTTTAAGTTATCAGGTTGTAAAATTTTTAAGTTATGTTGAAGTGCAAATTCTTTAACAGGAGAATAAGATAATTTTAAGCCTCTTCCCTTGGGTTTATCGGGAACAGTTACAACTGCTTCTATTTTATAATTATTTTCGATTAAACTTTTTAATGGATAAACTGCAAAATCTGGAGTACCAAAATAAACTATTTTCATTTAAATAACTTCCTCTCTTTATCTGTAATTGGATAATGTGTTTCAATTTCCCTACGAGCAATTTTAATTAACTCTTTAGAAATTTTACTTTTGTCTCTTTTGTTAACCTTATCAGTGAAAAGAACTCCCATTAAATGATCATACTCGTGCTGGATAACCCTGGCTAAAAAATCATCTCTTTCGAGTAATTGTTCATTTCCATTAATATCTAAATATTTAATAGTTATACCCACAGGCCTTTCAACTTGCCCCTGGATATAAGGAACACTTAAACATCCTTCTTTCATAAAATCAGTTTCATCAGATTTATAAATTATTTCTGGATTTATAAAAACCATAGGTTTTAACTTTTCGAATCCTTCAACGGGCGAAACATCTATTACAAAAATAGATTTATCTAATCCAACCTGATTAGCGGCCAAACCGATACCATCCGCATTGTACATAGTTTCGAACATATCATTAATTATATCTAATAACTTTCCGTCAATGTTATCAATTTTTTTCGCTTGTTTTCTCAATATATCATCACCATAAACTGTAATTGGTAATATTGCCATTTTATATATCTCCTTGTGTTGTATAATCTAATTCTTCAGCTGTTAAATCTTTATAAAGCTGTACTTGTGTTGAATAAAAAAACAACTTTATTAAAATTCTACCTAATATAATTATTTGTTGTATTATAAATATTAGAATTAAATAATAATCTTGTTTTGGAATATAAACATCAACAATATTATATATAACAGCTAATACAACTCCTAAAATTCCAACTATCATAAAAGTGGTAAAAATCTTACCAAAATTATAGTATATAAATTTTATTGTCCACCAATATTGTTTAAGAACTTCATTTTTATTCAATATAGCCAAAGAAACTTTGGTATAATCTGAAATAATATTTACAATTATAATTAATAAGAAACCAAATAATAAACAAAGAAATTTCAAAAAATATTCAAAATCTTTATTTTCACTTTCAATAAATATGTAAGTTAGTGATTTGTTAAGTAATATAAATACTTGAATTATTATCATAATCAAAGTAAAAGAGATAAGAAAAACTTTAAAGAATCTTATAAAATATCTAACACTACCATAAAAAAAATCAAGGTGATGAGCTTTAGTATCATGATTATATACAGTAACAATTCCGCCAATCAAAAATAACTGAACTAACAAGTAAACAAATCCAGCTGGAATTATAAAATACTCATACTGTTCAAAATTAGTACGATACAGAGCCGCAATCTGGAAAAACCAATCGAAATCATAATGAGAAGCAATATAAAATGAACTTATTGAATTTGATAAGGTTACAACAGCCAAATAATAAAATGGTATTGTTAACACAATGCCAAATATGATATTCACTATCCAAAATAGCCAGATAAATTTAATATTTCTAAATAAAATCTTAACGCTATTAGTTAATATAACACCAAGTTCTTCTCTTATTTTCAAAAACTCATTCATCCAATACTCCCTAAAACAATCAAAAAGTTTTCTAAGTAGAAAAATAATCTACTCGAAATTGTAATTGCTCCGTAATATGTTTTTTCCATTAAATAAGAATTATCCGAAAAGTTATAATCTAGAAGATTTTTTCTTTGATTATCAAGCACAAATGCAATAATTTTATCTTTAGAAAAGATATTGTAATAGGACCATTTCTTCTTATAATTAAATGGTACTTGTAAAGTATCACCTTTCTCTGTATAATATATTAAATCAACAGGTAAAGCAGCATCTCCTTGATTTTCTATTACTACTTTATAATTATTATTATCTTTTAACACTTTTGTTATTCTATAATTACATGCTTTGTTTGAATAAAATACATCTTCGATAGCTCTTCTTAAGCTAGAATAATCATAATAAATATCATTTATAATATCGTAGGAATAATTTTTATTTTCTTTATCATATTTGTATAAAGTTTTTAATTTTAATGATAAATAATCACCCATAAAATTTTGTATTGTATGGAAAAATATTTCAGGTACAACACTATAAACATAATCATCTTGATTTAATTCTTTTAATATTTTATAGTCATCTAATAAATTATATGATTTAGACGATTTATAATATTTCATCAGTGTATTAGTATAATAATTTTTTTCATAATCCCCTATAGTATAAATGATAGGAATATGCATAAATGAAAGGTAATTAATTCCATTTACTTCTAATATTGAAAAGAGATTTATTTTTTCTTTAGGATTTCCAAAGAATTTACTTTTTATATTGGAGGCTAAAAAGTTATTTAACCCTTTTTCCTTCCAGAGCTTTTTATTGTTTGGCGAAATGTAATAATTAAAATATTGACTGGTTGCTTTTTCAATTATATCTTGATTTATCTTATATTTAGTAAAATAGGTATATTTTTGTAATTTAAGAACTATAAGATTATCAAAATCATTTTCAATTTTACTTGTAATAGGTAAATCAATATAATTTAAAATTCTATATTTGGGTTCGCCAATATATTCTGATATGTAATTATAAAAATTTTTGATAAATGTTGTTAAACTATCAATATATTTTTCATTTTGTTTTTGATAATATAAATTAACAATTAGATTATCATTGATACTGATTTTTTTAGAAAGAATATTTCTGCTTAAAAATAAAACCACATCAGCATAATTATTACCAAATAATGAAACAAAAGAAGTATCGCTATTAATTTTGTAACTATAAGTCAATAAATTACTTATGACAAAATAATTTTTATGTGCTTTAACCTTAATATTGTAATTTGCATTTAACGGGAAATTTGGTTTTACATAGAAATCCTTAAAAGACCAAAAATCTTTTTCTTTAACATGATAATAATTTAAGTTATCATATTTAAGAGTGTATTTAATGGTAAATTTTATTAGGGTATCATTATCTTTTAAATTAAACATTATGTGATTATTTTGTATTTTGTAATCAATTCCAAAAGTATGGATTGATATTATTTGATTTATATTTGAAGGTAATTTAAAGATATTGTAGGACTTATTTGAAATAAAGTAACTAAATGATTGTCTAATAATTGGGGAATTTTTGATAAAATCAACATCGATTTCTATATAAGGTGAAAAGTTTTTTTTAGTATAATCTTGTTTGTAAATAAGATAATTAGGTTTAACAAATTCAATTTTTGAAGTTAAATAATAATAATAACCAAAACTGATAAATATAAGAACAATAAAAATTACTGTAAAATTTAGGATTAAAATTTTTTTTATCGATTTCATATAATTTATTCAAATAGAGATGAATGTTCCAAATTAATGTTAGAAAAACCAAATTTTTTATAAGCAAGTTCTGTAGCTTCTCTTCCCCTTGGAGTTCTAATAAGAAATCCTTTCTGAATCAAAAATGGCTCATAAACTTCCTCGAGTGTACCGGGATCTTCGTTTACAGAAATAGCCAGGCTTTTTAATCCAACAGGTTTACCTTTAAATTTATCAATCAAAGTAAGTAGAATTTGTTTATCCATATCGTCTAAACCATCTTCATCAATATCTAAAGCATTTAATGCATATTGAGCGATATTAATATCTATGATATTTTTATTTTGATAATCTGCGAAATCACGTGTTCGTTTAAGCAATCTATTAGCAATTCTAGGAGTGCCTCGAGATCTTTTAGCAATTTCCAAAGCGGCATTAGGTTCTATTGAAATATTCAGTAACTTAGCAGATCTTATAACAATTTTTTGTAGAATATCTGGCGTATAATAATCAAGCTTTACTTTTATTCCAAACCTATCTCTTAATGGGGCTGTAAGTAACCCTGCTCTTGTGGTAGCACCAATTAGAGTAAATTTAGGTAGTTTAATTTGAACAGAACGCGCTGCTGGACCAGAATCAATAACAATATCTATTACAAAATCTTCCATTGCTGAGTAGAGATATTCCTCAACAACAGGATTAAGACGGTGGATTTCATCAATAAATAGAACAGATTTTGGCTCAAGATTAGTTAAAATACCCGCTAAATCACCCGGTTTTTCCAGTACAGGACCCGATGTAATTTTAATCGGAACTCCCATTTCTTTTGCTATGATATTGGAAAGAGTTGTTTTACCAAGTCCGGGAGGTCCTGTTAACAAAGTATGATCAAGACTATCACCTCTTTTAAGTGCAGCACCTATAAAAACTTTAAAGTTATCAACTATTTTTTGTTGACCTATAAATTCATCAAAACCCTTTGGCCTTAAACTTATATCAAGTATTTCATCTTCTTTATTTGGTATGTTGTTTAAATTTTCGTTACGCATAATTATTAATTATTATTTTTACAAAAATAAAAAAACTTTTTGATATAATAAATTTTGATATTAATATCGCAATTATATTAGTTTTCGTTTACTTAAACATATGCAATTATTTTTATCTAATAAATTGCTATATTTTTTTTAATTAAGAAAAATCTATTTAATTTTTAATAAAATTATATTATTTTGCAAAATAGAATTTCATTAATGGGGGGAAAATTATGTTAAATTACGTTTGGTTATTTCTATTGTTGTTTGGCATTTTTATTGGAATTACTACAGATATTTCAGATAATCTAAAAGAAAAATATCCTAATTATAAACAAATTACCCTTTCTAAATTTGATAAAATCAATGATGAAATTTCTTTCGCGCTTTATAAAAATGAGCTTAATTATTTATTTGGAATAAATAATAAAGATAGTTTAATATTTAAAGGAAAGGTTAAAACTGCAGGGATTAAAACAATAGCACAAGTTAAACTTTCCAGTGATGCTCCTGAAATTCTTAAAAATATGGCTAAATCATCAGGAGATATTGATGATATAGAAGCATATATATTCACACGAAATGATAAAAAAATTTTAGAATTTGAAAAAGTAAATTATATCAAAATTAAAGAAACAACAAATGCTGTTATCAAAAGCGCGGAAACAGCAGTAGAAATAGCTATTGGATTAATTGGAATTATGGCCTTTTGGTTAGGATTAATGAAAATAGCTGAAGCATCTGGCTTGATAAGAGTAATTGCTAATTTTGTTAAACCAGTAACAAAATTTTTATTTCCTGATGTACCTTCAGATCATCCCGCTATTGGTGCAATAGTAATGAATATGTCTGCTAATATGCTTGGGTTAAGTAACGCCGCAACTCCATTTGGATTAAAAGCTATGAAAGAATTAAATGAAATCAATCCTGATAAAACTCAAGCATCAAATGCAATGTGTACTTTTTTAGCAGTAAATACAGCAGGGTTTACACTTATTCCAGCTACAGCAATTGCTGTAAGAGCAGCTGTAGGAAGTACAAATCCATCTATTATTATTGGTACGACAATGTTCGCAGCAATTTGCTCTACAAGTATGGGTATTTTTTCTGTAAAACTATTAGAAAAGTTTTATACACCAAATTTCAAGTTTATAAATTATATAAAATCAAACTTGAAGTTTATTTTTAGTTTTATCGTTGCTCTATCAATTTTAATTGCTTTAATAACTTCCGGTATATTCAATAAGTTTGCAAATAATGGAATTGGTCAAATATTTAAAAATGTAATTGAAATTATATCCTACGTAGCAATTCCCTTAATAATTTTTATTTTTATAAGTTATGGAGTAATAAAAAAAGTTAAAGTTTATGAAGTTTTTGTAGAAGGCGCTAAGGAAGGATTTGATGTTGCTGTTAAGATAATTCCATATCTAGTAGGTATGTTAACAGCTATAGCAGTATTTCGAGCTAGTGGTAGCCTTAATGTTCTGGTTAATCTTCTTCAACCTATAACATCGCTTGTAGGATTTCCTGCTGAAGCATTGCCAATGGCACTAATGAGACCATTATCTGGTAGTGGTTCAATTGCTATAATGAGTGAAATTATGAAAACATTTGGCCCTGATACTTCATTAGGAATATTAGTATCTACTTTGTTTGGTAGCTCTGAAACAACATTTTATGTCCTAGCAGTTTACTTTGGTTCTATCAATATATCAAAAACAAGGCATGCATTAGCAGCTGGATTATTAGCAGATTTAGCAGGTGTTATTAGCGCAACATTTATTGTAAAATTATTATTTGGAATATAATATTTTTTGTTTTATTCTTGGTTATTTGTTAAATTTAAAAGTTAAATTTATAAGGATTTTAGAAAATGAGATTAACCGATTATTTGAAAACAGAATATATTAGAGCCAATATTTCAGTTGAAAATAAAGAAGATTTATTAGAAAAACTTGTATATTTGTTTGAAAAAAACCCTAAGGTTTTAGATATTAAAAAAGTACTCGAAGATGTTTTTGAAAGAGAAAAAATATTGTCAACAGGAGTAGGAAAAGGATTTGCACTCCCGCATGCTAAAACTTCTGCTGTAACAGATATTTTAGCCGCTTTTTGTACAATTAAAGAACCTCTTGACTATGGTTCACTGGATTCTGAACCTGTAAATATTGTTTTAATGTTAATAGGCCCAGCTGAAATGTCATCGCAATATTTGAAATTAATGAGTAGAATATCAAGAATGATTTCAAATGAAGAATTCAAAAAGAAAATTCTAACTGCACAAACAAGTGAAGAATTGTATAATCTATTTGCAGAAGAAGAAAAAAATTACCCTGAAATACAATGAAAAATATTTTAATTTTTATTTTTATCCCACTTATTATGTTAGGGCAGACATTCAAATATAATTTTACTAGCGAAATAATAAAAAAAGTTAATCTAGATTATTTGATATATTTACCTCATAATTATAATTCTAAAGAAAAATTTCCATTAGTTCTTTTTTTACATGGTTCTGGCGAAAGAGGAAACGATATTAAAAAAGTTGAAACCCACGGACTTCCAAAACTTGTTAAAGAAGGTAGGCAATTCCCATTTATTATAGTCTCCCCACAATGCAAAGAAAATCTAATTTGGGAAGATTTAACTGAAGAATTACATCTATTATTAGAAAATATTAAATCCAGTTATTCAGTAGATACTACAAGGATATATTGCACTGGATTAAGTATGGGAGGTTTTGGTACATGGGCTTTAGCTTTTAAATATCCAAATTATTTTGCGGCTATTGCTCCAGTATGCGGCGGAACAGTTTATTGGGAAGCCCACAAAATAAAACATATACCAATATGGGCATTTCACGGTGATAAAGACGATGTAGTACCTATATTTTATCAAGATATAATTATCAAAAATCTCCAATCGTTAAAAGCTCCCGTAAAATTTACAGTATATAAAGGTATGGGACATAATGTCTGGGATACGACTTATAATCGTAATGATTTATATGAATGGTTGTTACAACAAAAGATAAAGTAAACAATAATACATATCTTTTAACTCATTTCTTTAATATTTAATAATTTCGATACGAATTAATAATTAAAACATCCTTAAAATCTTTTCAATATAATTTCTAACAACAATATCATAATCTTACAAATATAACTAGTAGAATGATTTCATAGCTAATGACTTTATCAAATTAATCATAATGTTAATATTTGATATTATGTAAATAATTTAATTTTTTATTATTATAGCAAGCTAATTTCTTTATTACACGATACTAAATGTAATTAAATAATATTATTAAGTAGGAATTATTAAAGCGTATAATTCGAGGAATTAAATAAAAATATCAAGTTCAAATTTCTGAAATGAGTTGTCTTATAATACATAATGTATAATGAGATTTAATGAGGAGGCAGTAGAACAATGCTTTAAAATAAAAGAGGCCGGTGACGACCTACTTTTCCGCACACCTACGCATGCA
>DAOSCP010000023.1:0-28141 GCA_035361425.1 Ignavibacteriales bacterium
TTATTTTATATCTTACAACATTTCATTGAATTGTATTATTAAATTTCGTGTGTTTATATTTGTGAAGATTAGTGAAATTGGTGGCTAATTTTACAATATTTTTTTTGAAATAAAATTAAAATTTCTGTAATTTACATAAATAAACTAATAGAATTATGGCTGAAAAAGAGGCTAAAGCTAGAATTAAATGAACTCCTTAAAGAAGCTGGCTGGCGTTTTGTCGATGATGAAAACGGCAGGGCAAATATTAGCTTTGAAGAAAATGTTAAAATATCAATTGAGGATTTTGATAATTTAGGCGATGATTTCCAGAAAACTTAAAATGGCTTTGTAGATTATTTACTTTTGGATAATAAAAATTTTCCGCTTGCTGTTCTGGAAGCTAAATCTTCTATTAAAAAATCCTTTATTTGGTAAAGAGCAGGCAAGAAATTATGCTAAATCTTTGAATTGTCGTTTTGTTATTCTTTCAAATGGGGATATTCATTATTTTTGGGACCTCCAATCTGGTAGTCCTCAGGCTATTACAAAATTTCCTTCTCAAGAGGCTTTACTAGGTTATTTATCTTTCAAACCAGATAGAAAAAGGTTGATACAAGAAATTGTTAATGAAGATTATATTTTCCTAACCCAGATGCCCGATTATAAAAGTAACCCTTCTTATCTTGACGAAAATACAAGAAAGCAATTTATTGAAAGTAATAAATTAAGATTATTAAGAAAGTATCAGGTGCTGGCGGTTAGATCAATACAGAAAGCAGTTGAAGAGGGGAAAAATCATTTTCTATTTGGAATGGCAACTAGTAGATGTAAAACACTAATCTCGGCTGCTGTTATCAAACTATTTTTGAGAACTGGCAATGCAAGAAGAGTTTTATTTTTAGTAGATCGTCTTGAATTAGAAGATCAGGCCGAAAAGGCTTTTAAAGAATACTTAAAAATGATTACAGAACTGTTATTTTCAAAGAAAATGTAGATGATTGGCATAAAGCTGAAATTGTTGTATCTACTATTCAAACTCTTTTGACCAAAAATAAATATAAAAGGATATTCAATCCGGAAGATTTCGATTTGGTTATATCCGATGAAGCACATCGAACTATTGGAGGTAACTCAAGTGCTGTTTTTGAATATTTCGTTGGTTATAAACTTGGGCTTACTGCTACTCCTAAAGATTATTTGAAAAATATTGATATTTCCAAATTTGGCGAAACCGACCCCCGTAGCGTTGAAAGGCGTATTCTACTCGATACTTATAAAACATTTGGTTGCGATAGTGGAGAGCCAACTTTTAGACATTCTCTTATCGATGGAGTAAAAGATGCTTTCCTTATCAATCCTATTGTTATTGATGCAAGAACGGATATCACAACGCAATTGATTTCTAAGCAAGGCTATGCTGTAACTCTTAAAGATGATAAAGGTAAAGATGTTGAAGAAGTTTTTTTACAAAAAGATTTTGAAAAAAAAATTCTTTTCCGAAAGTACAAATTATGTTTTCTGCGAAACTTTTCTTAATTGTGTTAAAAGATCCTATTAATGGAGTGATTGGTAAAACTATCATTTTTTTGTGTTTCACAAAATCACGCGGCTAAGATTACTCAAATACTTAACGAGCTTGCAGATAAATATTTTCCCGGTATGTATCAATCAGACTTTGCTGTTCAGGTGACTTCATCTATTCAAGAAGCTCAGCAATATACACAATTATTTTCGAATAATAAACTTAATGGTTATAGTAATGTTTCTGAGTATTACCGTACAAGTAAAACACGCGTTTGTGTTACCGTTGGATGATGACAACTGGCTACGATTGCCCAGATATCCTTAATTTATGTTTGATGAGACCTATTTTTTCTCCCCACAGATTTTATACAGATTAAAGGAAGGGGCACTCGCAAGTATAATTTTACTCAAGATATTACAGATCCCAAAACAAAAGAGAAAATTGGCGAAAAACCAAAGCAATATTTTAAAATTTTCGATTTTTTTGCTAATTGCGAGTATTTTGAAAAAGAATTTAATTATGACCAAGTATTAAAATTACCTACCTTTAGTGGTACTGGTAGTGAGGGAAAGCCACCTACAACTTCAATAACTTATGAGGTTAAAAAAGAAGATTATATCAATAAGTTAGAAGAAATTCAAGTTGGCCTTGATGGGATGAAAATTGACAGGATGTATTTCCAGAATTTTGAAAAGGTTATCCTTGATCACCCTATCATCAAACAACAAGCTGAAGCTAATCAGTGGGATGAATTGCTTGATTAAATCGATAAAATATTCTGGATAAGCCCGAGGAATATTTTACTCTCAAAAAACTTCGTAAAACAATCAATGGGATAGACGCATCTCTTTACGCGAAATTATCGAAAAAATTCTTGTCATCATACCAGAATTTAAAACTAAAGAAGAACTCTTAGAAGAAGAATTCGATAAATTTGATAGCCGATATATGTCCAAAGAGGAATATTTCGATTATGCTAAAACTGTCTTCAAAGCCTATATCTCAGATTTTGAATTTAGAAGTATGATTGATACAAAAAACTTTAGTATGTTAAATTTATCTCCATATGGCGAAGCTTATAAAAACTCTCGCCGGATTTGAGAGAATAAATTATTGAATATATCAGAGATTATGTGTCATTAAATAAATTTATAGCGTAATGGCAGGTACTTTTTCACAAATGTGCTATTAGAGTATCAGTTAAGATTTTAATGCCTTATGTATTTGAATTTTAAAAATTAATAAAAAAAATATTCGTGGAAATGGTGGAGCTGTTTTTGACTCAATCAGTAGAAAAGATATTGAAAACCTCCTCATCCCCCTCCCTACACTTTCCGTACAGGAGCGTATAGTTTCGTTAATAGAATTTGAGCGAAAAGTTATAGATGGCTGCAAGGAGCTGATGAAAACTTATGATGAAAAAATTAAACGCGTAAATGATAAGGTTTTTGGGGAATAATTTGAGAAAAATAACATTTGTTAATTATAAAAATTTTAATAAATTTACCTTAATTTAACAGTAATTAAGTAAATTTGTTAGAAAAAAGGTTTTTTTATGAAAATAATAAGCTCAATTATTACATTATTCTTAACATCTACTTTTATACTAGCACAGCTAAACATTTCAGATGAGCTTGATGCTAGATTGCGGGAAGGAATAAAAAATCTTGTAAATGCAAATTATACTCAAGCATATAAAATTTTTGATGAAATTGATAAAAAAAATCCGGGAATACCACTGGGTAAATTATATCTTGCCGCACTGGAAATAACAAAATGCGAAGATTATGGAATAAATTTCAATGTAAAATATATAGAAAGCCTTCTTAACGGAGCAATTGAACAATCAAATAAAATCCTAAAAGAAAAGCCAAATTCAATTGACGGATATTACTATCAAGCCCTTGCAAATGGATATTTTGGGTATTTCCACTCCATAGAAAAAAATTATTTTACTGCTTTTAAATATGGATTAAATTCCTTAAATCAATTTGAAGACTGCTTAAAAAGAGATAAAAAAATTTATGACTCTTATATAGCAATAGGTTCTTACAAATATTGGAAAAGTAGAAAAATGAGTTGGGTGCCTTTTGTAACTGATGAAACAGCTTACGGAATAGATATGTTAAAAAAATCATTATCTTCAAATGCATATAATAAACATTTAGCATTATATTCCTTGATATGGGTTTACATCGAAGAAGAAAAACCTAAAATTGCAATAAAATATGCAGAGGATTTTTTGAAAGATTATCCTGAAAATAGATTGGTAAAATTAGCATTAGCAAGGGCATATCAAGATGTCAATATTGATAAATCAATTGAGCTATTTAAAGAGCTATTATATTTTTATCAAAATAATGAATACTCTAAAAATAAATACAAAGAAATTGTAATAATGCATAAACTTGCACAACTTTATCAGAAAAAAGGGAAAACAAGCGAAGCTAAAAATCTTTGTAAAACAATATTAAATATCAAGTTAGATAAGCAGACAGAGAAACGATTGGAAAAAAGAATACAAAATGTTAAGGAATTATTAGAAGAATTAAGCTAAAAATATTTGCATTTAAATCAAATATTTATTATTTTTTATAAAAAATCGATAATATATGGAAACTGCTCTCACAAAAGAAAAAGTAGAAAAATTATTAGAATCATTATTAGATAAATGCCGTAAAAATCTTCCTAGATGCAATGAGGAATTGATTAAAAAAGCCTTTTATATGGCACTAGATGCCCATAAAAATGATAGGAGGCAATCGGGGGAACCTTATTTTTATCATCCTTACGCAGTAGCTGTAATATTAGCAACTCATATTCCATTAGATGATATTAGTATTGCAGCCGCTCTTTTGCACGATGTGGTTGAAGATACTAGTATATCATTAGAAACTATAAAAAAAGAATTTGGCAATGAATTAGCTGAAATTATCGATGGTGTAACAAAAATTAGTGGTTATTTCAAAGGTCAAGAAATTGAAAAATTTGAAAATTATCGAAAACTTTTGCTTTCATTGGTTAAGGATTTACGAGTTATCATTGTAAAATTTGCCGATAGATTGCACAATATGAGAACAATTGCTGGGGTTCATCCCGATAAGCAAAAAAGAATTGCAAGAGAAACACTCGAAATTTATGCACCACTTGCACACAGGTTTGGTTTATGGCAAGTAAAATGGGAATTGGAAGATTTATCTTTTAAAGTTATCAATCCTGAAGCCTATAAGGAATTAACAAAAAAGATTACAAGTAAAAGAAAAGAAAGAGAAGAATTTATTGAGAAATTTATTCAACCTATCAAAGAAAAACTTAAAGATTTCCCTTATCCATTTGAAATTTATGGCCGACCAAAGCACCTTTATAGTATCTATAGAAAAATGATTACAAGAAATAAACCATTTGAAGAAATTTATGATTTGTTTGCTATTAGAATTATTTTGCACACACAAGATAAAACTCAATGTTATTATGTAATGGGTATTATAAATCAACTTTATCCTTTTGTACCTGATAGATTTAAAGATTATATATCAATTCCTAAATCAAATAATTATCAATCAATACACACAACGGTTATTGGACCAGAGGGAAAATTTGTTGAAGTGCAAATTAGAACTCAAGAGATGCACGAAATTGCAGAATTAGGTATTGCGGCTCACTGGAAGTTTAAAGAAGGTAAATCCGCAACTGATGATTTTGATCGTTATGTTAACTGGATAAGAGAAGTTTTTGAAAATGCTGGTAAAGATGAAACTGATACTATGGCTAATTTTAAGTTGAATCTCTTTCAGGATGAAATTTACTGTGTAACTCCTAAAGGTGATGTTGTAAAATTGCCAATTGGTGCTACTCCAATTGATTTTGCATTTGAAATTCATACTAAGGTAGGTTATAAATGTATTGGTGCTAAAGTAAATGGTAAAATAGTTCCATTGGATACTAAACTCCATAATGGGGATATGGTTGAAATTATTACATCTAAAAACCAGGTGCCTAATAAAAACTGGATAAATTTTGTTGTTACTCATAAAGCAAAAATGGCTATCAAAAAGTGGATGAATAAAGAAGACGAAAGATTGGTTAGTGAAGGCCGTGAAATTTGGGAAAAGAAATTAAAAAAATTGAAGATTACTTTTTCGCAGGATGAGTTTGAACGCTTTTTTAGAAATTTAAAGTTTGAAAACTCACGTAATTTATTCAAAGCAATAGCACTTGGAAAAATTAATATTGATGATTATTTAGCAAGAAGAGAATATACTACACAGGAAAATAAACTAAGTGATGAAGAAATTCTTAAAACTTTTGTAGATACTGCAAGAAAAGAAGTTGGCGATGTTAAATTTGAAGGGAATTTAAGAGATATAAAATACAGTTTTGCAAAATGTTGTAATCCAATCCCGGGTGAACAAATAATTGGTTATGTAACAGTTTTAGATGGCTTAAAAATTCATCGAAAAGATTGCAAAGAGTTATTGAATTTAGTAAAGGAACATCCAGAAAGATTAGTTAATGTTAATTGGCCTAAATCTGATAATTCTTACTTTCTTGTTGCTCTTGATGTTTTTGGGCAAGATAAACCTGGCATATTGAAGGAAATTTCTACAACAATAGCAAATGTAGAAAATACTAATATTAAATCTGTAAATATCAAAAGTGAAGGAGTGACATTTAAAGGAAATTTTGTATTTTATGTTAAAAGTTTATCACATCTTGAAAATATTATCCAAAAATTAAAGAGCCTTCCTTATGTTACAGTAGTTAATCGTGTTGATAATGTTGGTGCGGGTTAATTATGGAAAAATATTCAAGAATATTAGCAATAGATTATGGCGAAAAAAGAATTGGGCTTGCCCTTTCGGATCCGCTTAAGATAATAGCATCTCCTTACAAAAGCATTGAAAATAATAATAAAACATTTGATATTTTATTACAAATAATTAAAGAAAATGACGTAGATGAAATAATTTTAGGTTGTCCATTTCAGCATAGTGATAATGAAAAAGAAAATCCCTTAATAAATAAAATTTATGATTTCAAAGAAAAGTTAGAAAAACTATCTAATATTAAAATTATTCTATGGGACGAAACTTTAACATCAAAAGAGGCATCAAGAAGAATAATAGAAGTTGTACCTAAAAAGATGAAAAGAAGGGATAAATCTCTTATTGATATGCACTCTGCAGCAATAATATTAGAAGAATATATGAAAAGATAAAAAAAATTTTTTTTTTAATTATTTTGCGATTATATTACTAGCATAAATTAAACAAATTTACGGGAGTATTTCAATGAATATGGATGCATTAGGAATGATTGAAACAAAAGGCCTTGTAGGGGCTATTGAAGCAGCAGATGCAATGGTTAAAGCTGCTAAAGTAGAACTCATTGGGAAAGAAACTATTGGTGGCGGTTATGTTACTGTAATGGTAAGGGGTGATGTTGGTGCTGTTAAAGCTGCAACAGATGCAGGAGCAGCTGCAGCTCAAAGAGTAGGTGAATTAGTGAGTGTTCATGTAATACCAAGGCCACATCCTGATGTTGAATTAATTTTACCTAAAAGACCAAATAATTAAAAATTTTTATGGAAAAGGCATTAGGCTTAGTTGAAACAAAAGGGCTAATTGGTGCTATCGAAGCAGCTGATGCTATGGCTAAAGCTGCCGATGTTAAAATATTTTCGCGAGAAAAAACTGATCCTGCTATGATTACTATAAAATGCGTTGGAGAAGTAGCAGCCGTAAAAGCTGCTGTTGAAGCAGGAGCAGCCGCTGCTCAAAGAGTAGGGCAGTTAATCTCTGTTCTTGTTATTCCTAGACCAGATGAGCAACTCGATGATATTTTGGTTGCCAAAGCTCCTAAGAATATTGTAACTTTTAATATTAAAGATAATACCGAAAATAGTCCACAGATTAAAAAAAATGATTCTAATAAATCGGTAACTAAATCTACAAGCAAACAAAATTTAGTAAAAAATGCAGATAGAAAAAGCAAGGTTACAAATAATACTATAACTGAAATAGATGTCGAAAATCTTGATTTTTCATCTTTGAATAAAGATAAATTAGAAGTAATGAATATCAATTTATTAAGAAAAATTCTTAGAAAATTGGATAGTGAAATTTCCAGTAAGCAAATTTCAAATTATAATAAGGCTAAGCTTATCAGTTTAATTTTAGAAAAGATACCAAAGTGATAGTGTTATTTAGTTAGAAATTTTCAAGAAAAGTAGAGATGAAATGAAAAGTCTCTACTTTTTTTTTGTTTAGTTGGAAAGTTTTTCCCAAACTACCTTGCTTACATTTCTTTGCTCTGAATTGAAATTTATTCCGATTATGTAAATTTCTTTTCCTGCATTCATATATTTCTCATAATATTTCCTTTCTTTAATCTGCTGCAGCGGATCATCTTCCCCTAACCTAAACTCCATTATATAAATTTTATTCAGATGTTTTATTGTTAAATCTATTCTGCCTTTATTAGTTACATCTTCTCCTATTATTTCCATTCCTATTGCCAGTAAATAAGTATACAAAACTGATACATAGTAACCTTCATATATCGCTATATGAGTTAAATTATTATATGAATTTTACTATACATAGTACTAAGAACACTTTCCAATTTATCCAATTTTGCTGTTTTAATTACTTCTTTTAATCCTTGACTTATTGTATTTTGTTCATTTGAACTATGGCCACTTATATATTTTGAAATGTGGTCAAATAACGATAACTGTACTTCATAATTCGGTATCCTTAATCTATATCGCGGTAATTCTCCTTTTTCTATTATTTTCTCTTCTATTGTTAAATAGCCACACTGGAATAATAGTCCTTCTATATTGAGACCTTCTATTTCAGAAGTATCAAGCACATTATGGGTTACTACTGCATTTGGTAGTTGTGGTAAAAAATAATTCATATGTAGTAATGTTTTTATTAAAAATGTTGGAGTTCCACTCGCATTCCAATAGTTTAAAAATAGATATTTATTCCTTATAAATTGAAGCATAGTAAACGGATTATACAATCTATTCTTTAACCAATAATAGCCATTATACCAAAATTTAACATCTTCTAAATCTACATTTGCACGGTATTCGTTTAACAATTGTTCAACATATTATTGTGTTTAGCCGCATATATTACCAAAATCTGGATTTAATGTTATATCTTCCAGAATATTTAATTCGCTGAATATTCTGGTTTTGCCAAGTTTATTCACACCTGTTATAAATACAAAAAGGAATATATTTACCCAGACCTTTCATAACTGAATAAAAGGAGTTTAGTGTATCTCTAATTTCTTTTGCTTTTAGTATCTTAGCTATATTATCGAATATAGGTTTATCATAATCATATTCTTATGAAATGAAATTTGATAACATTACTTTAAATCCAAAATTAGGTGGTGCAATTTTGTTCTATAATAGAAGTTTATGAGTAGTTGAAAAATGGGATAAGCTTTTCCCCGAGTTGAATTATGAATACACTTATTCTTTTAATAACTTTTGTGATAAATCTTATAAAGGGAATCCGTTTTCAATGCAGGCATGTTTAGATTTTGGATACATTTATGAAGATAATATCAGATTAGGTTTTAGTGTAAACTATTTTTATGTTTTCAATACGGGCAACCACAATGGCTACCAACATTTTCCAATAAAAGATTTATTTTCTACAAAATTTCAAATATCATTTTTATACTAACAAATAAAAGAATAGAACTATGAAAAAGATATTGATGTTCGCAATTTTATTACTTCCAATTTTTGCACAAAATAATAATATAATATTTAGTTTAGAAGGCTCAAATTTAATTCCTTTATGAGAGTTTTCCAAAAGGTTTAAATCAACCTATGGCGGTGCTTTTTTAGTAGGTTATAATGAAAAAGATTGGGATTATTTTGCTAAATTTGAATACTTTAAATTTGATAAACCTAATTACTCACAATTATATTTAAAGAAAAAAGTTACTATATCTACAATTGATGAAAGAGTTTACAAAATTCCGTTACCAAATATTAAACATAATTTTGAAGCTTTTGGAATATCATTTAATCCAAGATATAATTTAGTAAAGAGTGATTTTGTAAATGCGAAAATAGAAATTAGTGCAGGCTTTATAAATTGGAAATATAATAGAGATGCATATGATACAATTAAAGTTGATACTTCGTCAGTTTCTGGAGTTAATAAATTTTTAATTTTAGAAAGCAAAGTTCCCAAAGCTTCACAAATGGATTGGAGTGGTTTTGCAAACATAGGATTTAATGCAGATTTTATCATCACCGAAAACATTTTATTTACAGTATCTACAACTTATAAGCTTATTGCAACGGAACTCTGGCCGGCACTATCATTAGGTATGGAAAATGTTTCCGCTTTGCAAATGTTTGAAATAAGGGCAGGGGTGAAGATTAAGTTAGAATAAAAGATAAAAAAGGACTTATTGAGAATATATTTAATTTGCATAATAAAAAAAGCGGTTTTTCAACCGCTTTTTTTTATTTTACATTAACAAGTTCAACATCGAAAATTAGAACTGCGTTAGGGCCAATTACCTTACCGGCGCCGCGTTTTCCATATGCTAATTCAGAAGGTATATAAAAACGATATTTGTCACCAACACTCATGAGTTGTAAGCCTTCGGTCCATCCTTTTATAACCTGATTTAATGGGAAACTAATTGTTTCGCCCCTATCGTAAGAACTATCGAATTGAGTTCCATCGAGTAAAGTGCCACGGTAGTGAACTTCAACTGTATCGGTTGCTTTAGGTGATACTGTAGATGTTCCTTTGTAAAGCACTTCGTATTGTAAACCACTTGGTGTTGTTGTAACTTTTGGGTTTAATTTATTTCTGCTTAAGAAACTTTGACCTTCTTCTAAGTTCTTTTTTGCTAAGGCTTTGTAACCAGGTTGTTGTTTTTCCATTTCATCCATTTCGTATTCATCAAAAGCAGCTTGTATTTCTGAATCTGTAAGAGCTAATTCTTTACCTTCTAATAAATCTTTCATACCTTGAATAAAATATTCTAAATTTGGTATTTCTATACCTTGCATTTGGAGGGAATTAGCCATGCTTAATCCCAATGCATAACTGATTTTTTCTTCATTTGTTTGCAATTTTGTTACCTTTTTGTTAGTTTTTGATGTTTTTGTCTTGCTTTGTTTTTTATCTACAGTTTGTGAAAAAACGATAGAAATTGTTAAGAGAACCAAAAGAGCTACTTTTTTCATTATGACAACCAAATTTTTTTTTATCAATACAAAATAACTAAAATATTTGGAAAAAAAAATAATTTTTTAATCAATCTTTATTTTATAATTATAGTTTAATTATTCAGGGGGACGGGGAAATGTTAAAAAAAATCATTTCAATAATATTTCTGTATTCAGTTCTATCTTTTTCACAGGAAAATTTTATAAGGGTAATAGTTCCTGAGCAGGATACCACAATATCATATTCATCTACCTACAGATTATCTGCATCAACACTACCAGGTTCAAAAATATTCGTAAATGATCAAGAATATAAAGTTTATAAATCCGGGGCCTTTTGTGGTGCATTGAAGCTAAATCCTGGTGAAAATAGTATTTTAATTAAATCAATCTCAACCAAAGGTGAAGTTGTAGAAAAGAATTTGATTATTAATTATAAAGTATCTGAAAAATTCATCCCACCAGATGAATTGAAAATTGTTTCTGTTGATATGCCATCACAAAATATAATTGCAATGATAGGCGATGAAGTAGATTTTAGAGTTAAAGCAACGGCTAAATGTAAAGTTTATGTCGGTGTCGATTATTTATTAAGCGAAGTAGTTGAAAATGGAAATCATACTGGTATCTACACAGGGACATACAGAGTAGAAAAGAATTTTAATAACAAAATTAAAATTATCAATGATGACGGTAAAAATTTAGAATTTGACTTACCTAAAAAGATTGAAATTATAACATCTCACATAATTGGTAAAGTAAAAATAAAAAATCCGTGGGATAGGCCATCTATTGCAATAGGATTAGGAACTGATAGACTTGGCGGGCAAAGATTTCAATATATTGTGCCGGATATAAAAGTTGTCATAATTGGTAAAGTTGGCAATATGTATAAGATAAAGCTCGATAATCTAGTTGGATGGATTGACCAGGAGTATATCGAAATTTTAAGTGAAAAACAAATTCCCAAATCTTTTACTGGAACTATTCGCGTTGCAGGAGGTGATAAATATGACTCTGTTGTTGTTCCATTATCTGTTAAATTACCTTACATAACTTATCAAGATCCAGAATTAAATAGAATAATAGTTGATGTGTTTGGTGCAATAGGTAATACAAACTGGATAACTCAATATCAAAATATCAAGGAAATAAAAAATATCTATGTAAATCAAGTTGGCATAGAAACATTTCGTATCACAATAGATTTAAAGCATCAGCAAAATTATGGATATGGTATCAAATATCAAAATAATAGTCTCATAATAAAAGTTAAACATCATCCGCAAAAGTTATCATTGAAAGATAAAGTTATTGTATTAGATGCAGGGCACGGTGGAACTGATAACGGGGCTCTTGGTTCTACTGGATACAAAGAAAAAGATGTTAATTTGAATATGGTTATGATATTGAAAGAAAAATTTGAAAAAAAAGGCGCCAAAGTAATTTTAGCAAGGGAAAAAGATACTACAATGTATAATAATTATAAACTCTGGAAAATTTGGAATTATGAACCGGATATTTTTATAAGTATTCACTCAAATTCAATTGGGATGACATCAGATCCATCATTGACAAGTGGTGTTAGCACTTATTATAAACACATAATTTTCAAACCGCTTGCACAATCGATTCTGAAAAAATGTTTGGAACTACCTTTGAATGAATTTGGTCTTGTCGGTAATTTTAATTTTGCAAATGTTCAACCAACTGAGTTTATCAATACTCTGGTAGAACTGGCATTTATGTCTCATCCGGAAGATGAAATGAAGTTGATGGATGAGAAATTCCTTAAAAAAATGGCTGATAAAATAGTCGATGGTACAGAACAATATTTAAAAAATTTGAGGTAAAAATATGAAAAAGTTAATAATTCTACTCTGCATAAGTTTTATATCTTTTGCACAACTAAAAGTTGTTTCATCAAAGGTTATCGTGCCAGAAAGAGAAGCATTTTATCCTCTTTTTGATAAAACAAATTCTGCAATTTATTATACCACACCAAATTGTGTAGGTATTTACAAATTTGATTTAAAAACAGAAAAATCCGAAGTAATAACCAATGAAGCTGGAGCAGGATATGAGTTTAAGATTACTGATGATAACAAAATTGTTTATCGCTGTGATACTTATAAAGATGGTTTCAAATATTCTACATTAAAGATTAAAGATTTAAAAAGTGGCGAAAGCAAGAGTTTAGTTGAAAATCAAAGATTTGTTTCTCCACCAGAAGTACCACAGAAAGATTATATCGTTTATAATATAGAAAAAAGTAGTAAAGTTTATAAAATATCAGCTAAAAAATTACAAAAAACTTTATCTTCAACTTATGTTATGAATGAAGATTTAAAAATTGCGTTGTATCGCAATGGGCAGAAAAAAATTTTAAAACCAGTAGGGGATGACCATTATATTTGGGTATCACTTTCGCCAGATAAACAAAAATTATTGTTTACAGCATCAAAAAAAGGGACATTTATTACAGATTTGAATGGTAAAATATTATATGAAATTGGAACAGCACAGGCGCCAAAGTGGTCAAATGATGGAACAAAAGTTTTATTTATGATGCAAAAAGATGATGGACACAGATTTACTCATTCCGATCTTTATTATTATGATTTGAAAGAAAGAAAAAGCTATCAATTAACATTTACAGATGATGTTATTGAATTATATCCATCCTGGTCTTACGATGATAAGCAGGTTGTTTGCAATACAGAAAAAGGGGAAATAATCATATATCAATTAGAAAATAGCAAATAAGGGGGCTGGGGATGAAAAAGATATTTATAAATGTAATAGCAATTGTATCATTATTGTTTGCACAAAATTTTACAGGTGCAAAATATTATATAAATCCAGGCCACGGTGGTTATGATTCTAACGATAGAAACATTCCAGAAACAGGTTTTTGGGAATCAGAAAGTAATTTACATAAGAGTTTGTATCTAAGAGATATTTTACAGGGCTGGGGTGCTACAATTGTTATGAGTAGAGTTACCAATACAAGTGCTGATGATAAAGCACTTTCTACAATAGTTGCAGAGGCAAATGCTGCAAATGTTGATCATATGCATTCTATTCACAGTAATGCTTTTAATGAAACTACAAATTATACACTTGTTCTTTATCAAGGAACTGATAGTAATCCAACATACGCTGGTGCAAAGGAAATGTCTGATATTATGGCACCAAAAATTTATCAGGTTAATAGAACAACTAATGCTTATTCTCGGGGTGATATGTCCTTTTATGGTACTACAACACCATATTTAGGGGTTTTCAAAGGATTAAACATGCCCGGAACATTATCAGAAGGCTCTTTTCACGATTATATTCCAGAATCCTGGCGTTTGATGAATATGCTTTACAAAAAACACGAAGCTATTGCAATAGCAAGATCATTTATACAAAAATTCAACAAAACAGCTTTTCCACTTGGAGTAGTTGCTGGTATAATTAGAACTAAGGATAGTACTTCTAATCATAAAAATGCATCTGGTAATGATATTTATAAGCCTTTAAATGATTGCAAGGTAACATTAACAGGCGGCAATATCAATAAAGTTGTTTATACTGGAAATAAAAATAATGGTTTTTACCTTTTCGATAGTCTACCAGCTGGCACTTATAAAGTTGTTGTTGTAAAGCAAAATTTCATAAAAGATTCTGCAAATGTTACAGTTACTGCTAATACATCAACAATGAAAGATTTCTTTTTAACTTTGGATAAAAGCATACCTGCAGTATTAAAATCTTACAGTCCCAACATTGCAGCAAATGATAGTGTTTACATCACTACAAAAATAGTTGTTAGTTTTTCAAGGGGAATTGATAAACAATCTTTTGAAAGTGCTTTCCAGATAACACCTAATGTAACTGGAACTTTTTCCTGGTCCATTGATCAAACCACTGTTACTTTTACTCCATCACAACTTTTGCAACCTAAAACAAAATATACAGTTTTAATACCATCATCTGTAAAATCTATATATAATGTGAATTTGCCACAAGATTATACATTTAGTTTTAATACAAACAGTAAATCTAAATTTGTTTTCAAAGGTGGCTATCCAGAAAATAATCAAACAGATGTGCCACACTTTTTGCAAGTTCAGTTAAGATTCGATGATGAAATTTTAATATCTTCTGTTAGCGGCCAGTTTTTATTTACAGATATCACAGGAAAAACAACAAATCCTAAGAATGTTAAATATTATAAAGATAGTAATGGCGACGGGATGATGGTTTTTGAACCACAATCTGCATTACAACCAGGTATGTCTTACAAAATAACAATGAAAGAAAATATTAAAAGCATAAACGGATTACCTTTAGGCGAAGTTGTTGAAAGATATTTTACAGTTTCAACGGATACTATTCAACAAGGTACAGTACTCGATGGATTTGAAAATATTAGTAACTGGAAACAACCATCACAATCTTCTTTAAGTGTGAATACTACATCTACTTTTGAAGCAAGTAATGAAAGAAAATTCAGTGGCAGTTATAGTGGCAAGTTAAACTATAAATTAAATTCATCTAACAGTGTTTGCGCAATTGAGGCGATAAATAAACCCAATTTAGGTAATAGTAACTATGCTGGTTTACTGGTTTGGGGTGATCTTTCAAATAATTTATTCCAGTTAATCACGGGCGATGGGTCAACGGTTTTATTATCAGAGGTAATTAATTGGGCAGGCTGGAAATATGTGAAATTCAAAAATACATCTAAAAATGATGTTTTGTTGAACTCAATTGTTGTAAAACCAAATTCTAATATATTACAAGGTGAGCTATATATTGATAATTTACAAAAGGATGTTCTGGTAAGTAATGAAAAATTTGAAATAATTGCAAAAGATAGAGATTTTATTTTGTATCAAAATTATCCAAATCCATTTAATCCAGCTACTACAATAAGATTTAATATGCCAAAAACTGGAAATGTAATGATAAAAGTTTATAATAGCATTGGGCAAGAAGTTGCCACATTATTTAATGGCAAGATGGAAGCAGGAATGCAACAAATACAGTTTGAAGCAAATAATTTAACAAGTGGCGTATATTATTACACAGTTAAAACAGATTATGGAATAAAAACAGCAAAGATGATGTTGGTGAAATAGATTACCACATAGAAGCAAAGTAAAGAAACAATATAGAACACATAGAAGATTACCGTAGTTGGTGAAGTAGGGTACCACAGATATAATTTTGCCACGAAAATCACGAAATTTCACAAATAAAAACACCAATTATAACGGTGGTTGAGCAAATGCTAAGCCACCGTTTTTTTTATTTTATTCGGTCGTCGAGTGTTCGAAGCAAGTGGAAAGTGTATCGAGACTACGGCTTTTTATATTTCGTGTGTTTTAATTTGTGAAGATTAGTGTAATTGGTTGCTAATTTATAAAATATTTTGGGATAACAGCCACGAATTTTACTAATCGGTGCGAATAAAAAGCTAATTATTACAAAAGATTAAATAATAAAAGCTTTCTTTTAAAATTTTTATGGCTTTGTGGCATATATTTATTACTTTGGAAATTTTTTTCTTTTCAATTAAATGTTTATATTTAAATTTTGAACATTAGGATTTTTTATGAATGACCACAAAGCCGGATATGTCGCGATTATTGGACTTCCAAACGCTGGAAAATCTACTTTACTTAATTCAATTTTAGGGCAAAAATTAACAATTACATCTCCTAAACCGCAAACTACAAGAAAAAGTATCCTTGGCATTCTTAGTGAAGAAAACTATCAAATAATTTTTATTGATACACCGGGTATTTTAAAACCTAATTATCTTTTACAAGAAAAGATGTTAAAATATATTATAAATTCTTTAAACGATGCGGATATATTGCTAATCGTTATCGATATTGAAGATGATCCTAAAGCTGAGAAATTTATGCAAACGGATATTTTCCCAAAACTTAAAGATATCAAAACCAAAAAAATTCTTGTATTGAATAAAATTGATTTGTATAAAAAAAACAATTACGAAGAACTATATAATTACTATAAATCATTGGATTTTTTCGACCATTTAATTGCTGTTTCTGCAATTACCGGAATGAATGTTAATGATTTAGTTGATTTAGTTGTTGAACATTTGCCAGTTCATCCAAAATATTATCCTGAAGATTATTTATCTAATGAAAATGAAAGATTTTTCTGTAGAGAAATTATTCGCGAAAAAATATTTACTCTTTTTGGCGAGGAAATTCCTTTCTCCTGTGAAGTTTTAATTAATGAATTTAAAGAAAGAGAAAATGCCAAAGATTTTATTGACGCTTCAATTGTAGTGGAAAAAGAATCTCAAAAACCTATAATTATTGGTAAAGGCGGCAAAAGAATTAAACAAATTGGCGAAATGGCTAGAAAAGATATTGAAAATTTTCTGGATAGAGAAGTTTATCTTCAACTAAATGTTATAGTAAAAGAAAATTGGCGTCAAAATCCTAAATTGCTTAACAGATTTGGATATATTGATGAAGAGTAAAATTGAACACTACTTTGCTGAAATAATTCTGTTTTCTACAACTCTATTTTGGGCTGGAACATTTGCAATTGTTAAAAACTCTGTAAAAGATTCATCACCAATTATTTTTGTAGCTATTAGATTTTCACTTGCAGCTCTGGTAATGATACCACTTATTTATAAGTATTTTAATGAAATTAAAAATTATTTAAAACCTGGTCTAATACTTGGTATAACACTCTGCATTGGGTTTATTCTGCAAACTATAGGGCTTGCACATACAACAGCAACAAAGTCTGGTTTTATAACTGGCACATTGGTAGTGTTGACGCCTTTTTGTGAATTTTTTATATTAAAAAGAAAACCTAGTAAAGGTGCTATCACAGGTGTTGTTTTTGTATTTATAGGATTGATTTTACTTTCTACAAAAGGAAATAATGTATTACATCTTTTATATGAGTTGGGTAATGATTTCAACTTTGGCGATTTTTTAACATTACTGGGTGCATTGGCTTATTCTATATATATTGTTTACATTGATATTTACACTGTCAATGCAAATGTTAAAATTCTTACTTTTATTCAGATTGTAGTAACTGCCGTTGTTGCCTATTTATTTGCGATAATTTTTGATTTGATAAATATTGAACCTATTAGTGTAAATTTTACAACAAGTTTGATTCTTTCATTTATCTATACAGCAGTTTTTGCAACTGTTTTAACTACTTTCTTACAGACAAAATATCAGAACAAAGTTACTCCTACTGAAGCTGGAATAATTTATTCATTTGAACCTATATTTGCGGCTATAATTTCATATATATTTTTAGGAGAAGTTTTAGGTTTGATTTCTTACATAGGTGCTGGTATTTTAGTTATAGGAGTTATAATTGCCCATTTAATGCCAGATAAAAAATAATTAGGTGTTAATATGGTCTACGCAAAAATAAAAGTTGTTGGTTTAGTGCAAGGAGTTGGATTAAGATATTTTGTTTATAGAAATGCTATAAAGTTAGGTGTTACAGGATGGGTGCAAAATTCACGTACTTCGCGTGATGAAGTTTTTATCGAGGTAGAAGGAGAAGAGTGGCAAGTAGAAGAACTTATAAAGCAGGTAAAAGTTGGTCCAACATTTTCTAATGTTAAAAATGTGATTGTTGAAAAACTACCTTATGAAAATAAATACAAAGAATTTTTTATCAAGGAGTAACTATGCGAGTTGGTTTTGGGTATGATGTTCATCAAATAGTTGAAGGAAGAAAACTTTTTTTAGGCGGTGTTGAGATACCTTTCGATAATAAAGGATTATTAGGACATTCTGATGCTGATGTTTTGCTACACGCAATTTGTGATGCTTTATTAGGTGCAGCGGCTTTAGGAGATATTGGAAAACATTTTCCGGATACATCCGATGATTACAAAAATATCGATAGCAAGATTTTACTAATAAGGACTTATGAACTTTTAAAAAGAAATAACTACCAAATTTCCAATATTGATTGCACTCTTTGTATGGAAAAACCAAAAATTGCGCCCTACATTCCACAAATGCAAAAAGTGATATCCGAAATACTTGATATTGAGTTAAATCAAATCTCTATAAAAGCAACAACAAAAGAAAAAATGGGCTTTGTCGGAAGGGGAGAAGGTGCAGAAGCATATGCTGTTTGTTTAATTACTCGAGTGGAAAATGTTTGAGCAAATAGTTTATATTATTTCAACATATGATATTACAATTATTTTTGGAATTGCAATTTTATTTTCTGTTATTGAAAATTTATTTCCACCAACTCCTAGTGACTTAGTTGTTATATTAGGTGCTGTAGCATTATCGCATATAAATCAAGGTGTTATAAGGACTGATTTATTTATTTATTATTTTTTAGCCACATCTATTTTTTCAAGTATTGGTTTTATGATAATGTATTATGTCGGTTACAGATTTGGAGATGATATACTTAGAAAAGATAAAATAAAATTTATCAAAAAAAAGCATATTGACCACGTTGATTATTATTTTAATAAGTATGGTTATAAAGTTATATTATTAAATAGATTTTTGCCCGGAACTCGTTCTGCTGTAAGTTTTTTTGCTGGTTTAGCTAAGCTTCATTTGTGGCATACATTCATTTATGCAACTTTAAGTGCGTTAGGATGGAACATTTTAATAGTTTATTTAGGTTTCGTTCTAGGTGGTAATATCAAAGCAATAGATAGTGTGTTAAATACATATGGAACAGTTGGAACTATAATCACTATTTTATTAGTAATTGTAGGTTATTTTATTTATAAATACAAAAAAAAATAAAAAGAATGAAAAAAATAATATCACTTCTTGAAAATTATTGGTTTGCAGCAATATTTACTGGAGTTCTTTTCCTACTTGCTTTTCCGCCATTTAATCTTTATTTATTGAGTTTTATCTATTTAGTACCTTATTTGTATAAGTTATTGCAAATCAAAGAGTATTATAAAAAATTTTATTTTACATATCTAACCTTTTTTATAGTTAGTTTATTTTTGTTATACTGGGTTGGTAGCTGGCAGGAAAAAGTCGATCCTTTTTTGATGATTGGTGGGGTGGCTTTGATTTTTTTTAATCCATTAACTTTTATGATACCTGTTACATTATTTCATCACACAGAAAAAAAATATGGTGCTCGTATAGCTTTATTTTCATTACCATTTTACTGGGTATTTTATGAGTATATTTATTCTATTACAGATTTAAGATTTCCCTGGCTTTCTTTATGTAATAGCTTGCCTTATTTTACATCTTTTATACAAATTTCAAATATAATAACATCATATGGGTTAACACTTTTAGTGGTATATTCCAATGTTTTGGTTTTATTAATGATTTTAAATTATAAAGAAAAGCAAAAAATCAATACAAAAACTTTATTAATTTATTCTATATCTTTTATATTGATAAATATTTATGGCTTTATTCAGATATCGATTAGCAAAGAAAATGGTAATAGATTAAAATTAAAAATTGTTCAACCAAATTTAAATCCGTGGGAGAAATGGGATGATAATAATATCACTAACTTATGTAAAAGTTATTTAAATTTATCAAAATTTAACAATCAAGAAAAACCAGATTTGATTATCTGGCCCGAAACAGCTTTACCAGTTTATTTTTTATCTATGGGTTACGAAAAAGAAGTTCAGATGGTTAGAAATTTTGTTGATACCAATAGTGTTTTTCTTTTAAGTGGAATGCCGCATTATAAAATATTTTCAGAAGATGAAAATCTACCTAAGTATTATAAAACAAGTCCTGTTGGATATAAATACGCTACTTACAACTCAGTAATTGAATTTATTCCTGGAGAATACAAAATTCCATATTATGGCAAACAAAGATTAGTTCCTTTTGGTGAAAAAGTTCCTTTTGTAGAATATATTCCAATTTTAGGAGAGTGGATAAGTTGGAATGTTGGCATATCGAGCTGGAATGAAGGAGAGACCTTAAATTTGTTTAAAGTTAAACAGGATAGTATTGCGGCAGTTGTATGTTACGAATCAATTTTTCCAGATTTAATTGCAAAGTTAATCTCAAAAGGAGCAGGGGCACTTGTTGTTGTTACAAATGATAGTTGGTATGGTAATTCATCTGGTCCTTATCAGCATCAAGCGATTGCTATTTTACGCGCTGTTGAAAATCACAAGCCAGTTATAAGATGTGCAAACGGAGGAATTTCAAGTTACATATCTCCAATAGGTTTAGAAGTTTGTAAAACAAAAATGTATAAACAAGAAGTTTTAAATTGCGAAATTCTAACAGATTATCATATAACATTTGCTACAAATTATTATTATATAGTGCCTTTGATATCTATTTTTATATCATTGCTAAGTATAGTTTCATATTTTATAACAAATAAAAAGGTATAATGAAAAAGTATTTAACTCCAAACGATTTTATAGTTATTGTATTTTATATTTTTCTTACTATTATGAATATTATTTTTCATCAAAGAATTCAAGTTTTCCATTATTTAATTGCAGTAAATATAGTTATAGTAATAATCGTTTTTCTACTTGCAAAATACAAAGATGTTAATAAAATTTTGCATTTTCTTCACGCCTGGTATGTTGTGCCAATGATATTTTTGACATTTAAAGAATTGTATTTTATGATACATCCAATTCATCAAAGGGATTATGATAATATTTTGATTGCTATTGATAGATTTTTACTTTTTGGTAATGATATAACACATCTACTATACAAAATATCTCATCCAATTTTAACAGAAATATTGCAAATAGCATATTTTTCATTTTATTTAATTATGATAGCAGTTGGAGCAGAATTAAGATTAAAAAATAGAATAAATGAATTTCATTTTGCTGTTTTTATGATAGTTTACGGTTTTTTCCTTTCGTATTTTGGTTACTTTACACTACCAGCCATTGGCCCAAGATTTACATTGCACGATTTTAATAATTTAAATAACGAAATTCCCGGAATATTCATTACAAACATATTAAGAGAAATAATTAATGCAGGTGAATCAATTCCAGGTGGAACATTAAATCCTGCAGCTGTTGTTCAAAGAGATGTTTTCCCAAGTGGGCATACTCAGATGACACTTATTTGTATGTATCTTGCAAAAAAATTTGATTTAAAAATCAAATGGATTGTATATATTTTAGGAATTTTACTTATTTTTGCAACGATGTATTTACGATATCATTATTTGATAGATATCTTAGCCGGAACATTATTTTTTATTATTACTATCAAAACAGGCTGGAAATTATACAAAAAACTATCTTTAATATGAGTAAAGAATTAAAAAATTTACAAAAATTAGTGCAGAAAAAATACAGAATAGAAAGTGATTTGTTTTTTATCGAAGGAAAAAAAATATTTCAAGAATTACTAAACGAAAAAATACCTATTGAAAATGTGATTGTTACCAGTGAGTTTTATAATGAGAATAAAACTCTTTTTAAAAAAATCAAGCCCAAAACTTTGAAAAATAATGAATTTGAAAAATTATCTTCACAGCAAACGCCACAAGGAATTATTGCTTATGTTAAAAAAGACTATGTGTTAAAAAATAAGGCAAATGAAAGCAATATCTTGTTTTTCAATAAAATATCAGATCCCGGCAATTTGGGAACTATAATAAGAATTGCAGATTGGTTTGGATTTAAAGAAGTTGTTATATCCGAAGATAGTGTTGAGTTGTTTAATCCTAAGGTTGTTCAGGCAACAATGGGTTCAATTTTTCATTTAAAGTTTTTGATTAATGTTAAGAGTATCGAATTTATCAAAGAATTCAAACACAATGGTTATAATATAATTTTAGCAGATCTTGATGGTTCTAATTTGTATCAAGAACGATTTGAAAAAGATAAAAATATCATCATTTTTTCAAATGAAGCAAACGGACCAGAAAAAGAGATTGTTAAACTTGCAGATAAAGTTATAACTATTCCTAAATTTGGAAAAGCTGAATCATTAAATGTAGCGGTATCTACTGGTATAATTTTATCACATTTTGTAAATAATAAGAGGTGAAAAATGTTTAGTGTTGAAGATTATAATATCAAACTTGAAACAAATAGATTGTCATCCCATTTTGTCTATGTTGAGGATATTGATAGCACAAACTCATTTTTATTAAACTCTGATGAAGAATTCGAAGACGGAACTATTGTTTTAGCAGAATACCAGAGCAATGGTAGAGGTAGAAAGGAAAGAAATTGGTTAAGCGAAAAGGGAAAAAATCTTACTTTTTCAATTTTATTAAAAAAAAACTTAAATCCACAAGATTTACAAGTATTGAGTATGTACACTTCTTTGGCAATAGTTAAAGCACTGGATGCTTTATTTGATATCAATGCAAAATTAAAATGGCCTAATGATATTTTGGTTAATGATTCAAAAATATGTGGTATATTAGTAGAATCCAGTTTTTTAGGAAATTCATTAGAAAAAGTTGTAATTGGAGTTGGATTGAATGTCAATCAATTTAATTTCCCGGGAGAATACAGAATAAAACCAACATCTCTCCGCAGGGAACTAAAAAGAGAAGTAAAAAGAGAAGAAGTATTAAGCGAAATTATAAACATTTTAGAAGAGTTGTTGACAGATTTTCCTGGTAATAAAATTAAAGTCTTAAAAGAATGGGAAGAAAATTGCCCATTTATTGGTGATAATATTGCGATTGATGTTGATAATACTACAAAATATGGAATATTTGAAACAATTGATGAAAATGGCAATCTTGTTCTTAAAATAGGAAATACCTATGAAAAAATAAATTATGGGGAAATAGATTGATAAGTTTAATTGATATCGGAAATACAGCAGTAAAAGTTTATAATTGCGACGGTAAAAATTTCTTAGAGAATTTTTATATTTTAAATAAGGAAATTAAATACAACGAACTAATTAATAAGCTAAATAATAAAGTAATCATTACTTCCGTTGTTCCTGAGATATCAAACGAACTTATAAAACTACTACCGATTGATACAAAAGTTAAAGTAATTACTCACGACGATAAATTCTTATTTGATTTTGATAATTATGAGCCCAAAAATTCAATTGGTATTGATAGACTTTTAGCAATGCAAGGTGCTGTTAAAGATAGTTACGATAAAGATATTGATTATCAATATTTAGTAGTTGTAACTGTGGGCACTGCAATTACTATTAATGTAATAGATAATTATTATAAGTTTGTTGGTGGAATGATATATCCAGGTCCAGCAACTATGATAAAATCATTAAATTATTCTACATCGCTTTTGCCAGATTTTGATATTACAAAAAATTTCAAAAAGATAGAACTTGCTACTAATACAAAAGATTCAATTATAGCTGGAGTGATGAACTCATCGGTCCTACTAATAAAAAATATGAATCAAATTCTCAATTCAAATGATATAACATATTATATTACTGGTGGTTATGCATACCTTTATCGAGATTATCTGCAAGATATAATTTTTGATGATTATTTAATCGCTAAAGGTTTATTAACTTTTTCCATAAAACTTTAAAAATATTTGTAAAAATAACTTAAATTTCTTATATTTGCGTTGGTAATTTTCAAACAATTTTGAGGATTTATATGAGTAGTGACCCTGGAAGTAAGGGCCAAATTTTGAAAACCTGCGAGGTGTAAAAGCTCTCATAAAAAAATCAATTGTTTGAACCTTTTACACCTCGAAAATCGACGGAGGTGTAAAATGGGAATCAAAGAAATCTTAATCCCATCATTTTTTCTTACAAACATCAAAACTAATAGCAAAAAAGAAGCATTAAAATTAATTATTGAAGAGGTAAAGCACGATCCCCACATAATCGATGCAGATAAACTCTTGCAATCTCTTTTAGAAAGAGAAAATATTCTTTCAACAGAAGTAGCTGAGGGCATTCACATCCCACATACCAAATGTGATGCTATTGAAGGAATTATAGTAATTTATGCAAAAGTTACAATCGGCTCTAAAGAAGAATTATTCTTTGTTATTTTAAGCAACAATTCTTTAATTAGACAGTATTTTAAAGTTATTAGTCAATTAGCTAAATTACTAAATAATAGTAGCTTTTCTACAAAGATTAAAGAAACTAATAATATTGAAGATATACAACATATTATACAAGTTTCATAAAGCTACTAAATAATTGTATTCCTTTTTTTGTTTTTTGATTATTTGGAAATGATTGGTGGTTGGAAACCATTAAATCATTGGGCATCACTTTAAATAAATTTAGTAACAATATTTTTAATTAATTATTTTCATCTGTGGATAGAATAAAATGTTTTATACTGCACTTCAAAATTTTTGCTTGGAGGTTCAATGCATAATACAATTCTTCTTCCAGAATTCAAAGAAATAATCGAGACAAGAAATTGGGAACTATTTAAAGATATAGTTGAAGATTTACACCCAGCTGAGATAGCTGAATTAATTTCGGCTTTAGAACCCGAAGAAATTTGGCAATTATTGGATTCACTCGATATTGAACATAAAGCAGCGATTTTTAGCCATTTAGATATAAATTTACAAGTGGAAATCACTGATAAAATCAGTAGGCAGCAATTAGCCGCATTGTTAACTGCAATGCCATCTGATGACCGTGTAGATCTTTTCAAAAAATTCCCTGAAGAAAAACAAGAAAATATTCTACCAGCTATTGAATATGCAGAAAGAGAAGATATAAGAAGGCTTGCCTCTTATCCAGAAAAGAGTGCTGGTTCTGTAATGACATCTAAATATGCTTCTGTTCCTGTTAATATTACAGTTGATGAAGCAATTAGAAGATTAAGAATTTTAGCTCCAAACAAGGAAACAATTTATTATTGTTATGTATTAAACGATAAAAGACAATTGGTAGGAATTGTATCTTTAACAGATTTAATCTTAGCAGATCCAAAAACTTTGGTCAATGATATTATGATGGAAGATTTTATCTATGCTAAAGTATATGAAGATCAAGAAGAAGCAGCTAAAAAGATTCAAAAATATGACCTTTTAGCAATTCCAGTTGTTGATGATAACATGGTTTTATTAGGAATTATTACGCACGATGACGCATTTGATATTATCACACAAGAACAAACAGAAGATATCGAAAAATTAATGGCTATTGCAGGTTCTCACGAAGCTGGTGTTTATTTGCAAACACCTGTTTGGGTTCACTTCAAAAACAGGGCGGTTTGGATAGTATCTTTGGCAGCATTAGGACTTATATCTGGTATTATTATCCATAGTTATGAAAATGCACTAGCAAGTTTTATGATCTTAGCTTTATATATGCCAATGGTTGCTGATACAGGAGGAAATGTAGGTAGTCAATCTGCAACTGTGATAGTTAGAGCAATTGCTCTTGGAGAAGTGCAATTGAAACATATATTTAGAGTTTTAGGAAAAGAGTTTTTGGTTTCAGCATTATTGGCACTTGTATTAGGAGTACTCGCCTGGTTAAAAGTTATGTATCTTTCAAGCGATAGTGACATCCCATCCGGTTTCAATTTAAGTTATATTGCCTTTGCTATTGCGATTGCATTATCTATTCAGGTTATTACAGCAACATTAATTGGAGCATTATTGCCATTGTTAGCTAAAAGATTTAATCAAGACCCTGCGGTTGTTGCTAGTCCTGCTCTTACAACCATTGTTGATATTACTGGTTTATTAATATATTTTAATACAGCAAAACTTTTATTAGGGTTTTAATTTGAGAGATTTCCGTTTTTGCTTTTTACTAAGTAATTATGTAAATTACAATGGTAAAATCAATAATAATGTAATTGAGAGAAAGCTATGCGTCGTTTACCAATAGGCATACCAGTATTCGAAGAGGTAAGAACAGGTAACTATTTTTATGTAGATAAAACAAAGGAAGCATATGATTAAATAACAAATTATAAATATGTATTTCTTTCCCGTCCACGCAGGTTTGGAAAATCACTGTTTGTTGTTACACTCAAGTGTTTATTTGAAGGGAAAAAAGAATTATTTGAAGGGCTGTATATATATGATAAATGGAATTGGGAAGAAAAGTATCCAGTGATACACATTAGTTGGGATGGTGAATTAAATACAATTAGCAATATAAAGAAAGCATTTTATGATAATTAAGTTTTAAATCAAAAAAGATTAAAACTAGATACAGAAAAAGATATAGAAACACCATCAAGTTATTTTAGACACCTTATAATAGATACTTATGAAAAATACCACAAACCTGTAGTTATATTAATAGATGAATACGATAAACCTCTATTAGATAACATTGATAAAACAGAATTTGCAAAAGAAGTTTGGGAATTTTTAAGTGGATTATATTCGATAATAAAAAGCAATTCACAATATGTAAAGTTTGTATTTATAACAGGTATAAGTAAATTTGCCAAAACTGGAATATTTAGCGGCTTGAATATGCTTGAGGATATAACACTAGGTCCAGATTTTGGTAATATATGCGGATACCGACAGGAAGATGTAGAAGAATTATTAAAAGAATATAATGCAAATGTGGACTATGAAGAAGTAAAGGATTGGTATAACGGCTATTATTGGCTAAAAGACAAATTATACAATCCATTTGATTTGTTGCAATTTGTCAAGAATAATTACAGGTATAAGAATTATTGGTTTTTTAAGTGGCACGCCAACATTTTTGATAAAGTTGTTAGGAGAAAATAACTACTTTTTACCAAAACTTTCTAACATACAAATAAAAGACGACCTTTTAGATAGTTATAATATAGAAAATCTTGATTTAATAGTATTATTATTTCAGGCAGGTTATTTAACAATAAAAGAGGAAAAAATAACTAATTTGGGGATATCATATAAATTATGTTTTCCCAATAAAGAAGTAAGAAGTTCCTTTAATATATTCATATTGGATGAATTAAAGAAAGATAAAGAGGCTACTGCTAATTCCGAAAGGTTAAGCGAAGCAATAGAATCTGGAAATTTAGAAGCAATAAGAGATGCATTTGTTGCAATATTTTCATAAATACCATATAATAACTATGTAAATAATAGGATATATGAATATGAAGGTTATTTTCGACAGTAATGTATTTATATTTACAAGTGATGGGCTATGAGATAATAGGAGAAGATGTAACCAATCTTGGTAGCATTGATTTAACACTGTTTCATCGAAACGCAATATATTTATTTGAGTTTAAGGTAGAAAGAAGCAAGGATGCACTGGAGCAACTAAAAGCTAAAAATTACCATATGAAATATATAAATGATGAAAGACCAATATATCTTGTAGGGATAAATTTTGATAAAGAGGTAAAGAATATTTGTAACTTTCAGTATGAAAAAATTAAATAACTAACACGTCATTCTTGAAATTCAATATTTCTAAAGTTACCAACCTTATAATAAACACGCCATTTTAACTATAATT
>DAOSCP010000024.1:0-23221 GCA_035361425.1 Ignavibacteriales bacterium
AGAAACCATTGATAAAAAAATTACCGAAAAAGAAAAAGAACTGCAAAACTTACAGGGAGAGTTGAACTTAGAAGATAGGGATGAAAAAATCAACACACTCAAACAAGAGATTGAAAACTTAAAAAATCAAGATCTGGGATTTAAGATTTTTGAGACCATGCCTATATGGGAAGACTACGATTTTGAAGCCGAAACTTTTGACAGCTCCCAAACACTCTTTGACACCGGCAAACTTACTGAAGACGATCTAAAAGCTCTTCTCATAACCTGGAAAACCTACGACGGTATGCCCTTGACAGAGGATTTAGAAACCATTACTTTAGATGGCTACCCCACCTATTATGGGAATGAGAAACTCTATCTTATGCACAAAGGATTTACAACCAATACCCTCAAAGCCCTATTAGAAAAGATCGACAGCGACAAACACTTTGAACCCAAAAGCATCATTGCCTTTGGATATCATTTTGAAAGTGCACGACTGCGAGAACTGAGCGAGAATGTAAAAAACTATGCCAATAAAAAGCATATTGATATAGAGTTTATTATAAGGTATTGATATGGAGTTTATTATAAGGTATTGATATGGAGTCAACTCGTGTAGAATATATATTTACAGAGAATTTCACCAAGACCATTTTTTATGCTGACGAAGAAGTGCTCGAATACCTTAAACATGAAGAAAGTGCCGCTCAGGTTACCCCGCAAGATACCCAGCAAGTTACCCAGCAAGTTACCCAGCAAGTTCTTGCATTAGTAAAAATATTAAATGGAGAATTATCGAGAAATGAATTACAAAACATACTTCATTTGTCTGACAGAGAGCACTTTAGAAAAGAATATCTTGAAAAGTCAATTGAATTTGGACTGGTAGAACCTACCATTCCCGATAAGCCAACCAGTAAAAATCAAAAATACCGCCTTACTGAGAAAGGCAAAAAGTTACAAAAACATCTAAAGGAGCAGAACTGATATGATAAAGGGTTTCCATTTTGAAAAAGATTTACCGCATCAAAAACAGGCTGTCGAAAGCACCATCGCCGTTTTTGAAAATTTACCAATCCATCAGCCATCAGATATAGATAAAAATTACATAAATCCTTCTATTATCTGGGAAAATGATATTCAATACAAAAAAAATATTGAAAACATTCAATACAACAACGCTATTAAGGGAAATTTTAAGAAGAGCAATATTATTGATATCATGATGGAAACAGGGACGGGTAAAACATACACATACACCAAAACCATCTTTGAACTTAATAAGCATTATGGTATTTTCAAGTTTGTCATAGTGGTGCCCACACTCTCTATCAAAGCCGGAACCATTGACTTTTTAAAATCAGAGAGCTGCCGGGAGCACTTTAAGGAGCAATACGGGAAAATTCTTCATTTGCATATAGTCGAAAGTCAGAAAAATAGCAAAAGTAAAAAATCGTACCTCCCGCCAGCAGTGAGCAGTTTTGCCACTGCCGGTAACTTTGAAAAAAACAGTATTCAGGTAATGATTATTAATGCCGGTATGATAAACTCCGAAACTATGCAAAAGAGTTTTGATAAAAGTATATTTGAAAAATACAATGTTCCCTTTGATGCTATTGCGGCAATCAGGCCCTTTGTGATTATTGACGAACCCCACAGATTCGGAAGAGATAATACAACCTGGAAAAATATTCAAAAAATGAAACCCCAGTTTATACTGCGATATGGGGCAACCTTTCAGGAATACGAGAATCTCATATATACCCTTACCGCTGTTGATGCCTTTAATAGAAATCTTGTCAAGGGTGTTATTGGACATATTACCGAGTTTGAAAGCGGAAAAAATGCCATGGTTAAATTTATAGATTCGGATGGTACGGAAGCTACTTTTGAATTAATTGAAAACAACAAATCAAGAACAGTAAAAAAAGTATCTAAAAAAGAAAGTCTTAAAAAAGTTCACCCCGAAATGACCGATTTATTTATTGAAAATTTGAATAAAAGCACGGTTGTTTTGTCCAATGGCTTAGAGCTCAAAAAGGGCGATAAAATGAATCCCTACTCTTATGCAGAAAAGTTGCAGGAAATAATGATTCAAAGGGCAATTAAACACCATTTTGAAATTGAAAAACAGCTCTTAAAAAGAGAGGTAAAAATAAAACCCCTGACCCTTTTCTTTATAGACAACATATATGAATATCGAAACAAAGATGGTTATCTCCGCAAAACAGTTGAACAGTTTGTAAAATTTGAAGTAGAGGAATTATTAAAAACAGAAACTGACTCTTTTTATAGATCTTATCTTGAAAAAACATTGCAAGACGTTTCGGCAACACATGCAGGATATTTCTCAAAAGATAATACAGAAAAGGATGAAGTAATTGAAAAAGAGATAAACGAAATACTGCACGATAAACAGGCCATGCTTGACTTAGATAACCCACGACGATTTATCTTTTCAAAATGGACTCTCCGTGAGGGATGGGACAATCCCAATGTTTTTCAAATCTGTAAACTGAGAAGTAGTGGGAGCGAAATCTCAAAGTTACAGGAAGTGGGGAGGGGTCTTCGTTTACCAGTAAATGAATATGGCAATCGTGTAAAAGACGAGCAATTTTATCTCAACTATTTTGTAGACTTTACCGAAAGCGACTTTGTCGACAAATTGGTCAATGAAATCAATGAAAAATCAGGGGCAATTTCTATTGAACAGGTTCCAGAAAAATTATCTGAACAAATGATTAAAAAGATTTGTGAGGTATATAAAACCACTGAGGATGAACTTTTACAGGTACTGGATGAAAACAATGTCATTACCAGAACCAATTCATTTAAAACAGGCGGATTTGATTATATTAAGCAACACTATCCACTTATATTTGAAGGTGTTAATTCTAATAAAGTTCGTAAAGCCAGTGACCCCAAAAAGACGGTTGTAATTAGAACCGAGAAATACCAGGAGCTGAAAGAGCTCTGGGAAAAACTCAATGAAAAGGTCATTTTAGAATACAAGTTTGATAATGAAGCAAGTTTTAAAAACTTATTCACCGAGTTTTTAAAAGCACAGGAAAAAAATTTTATCCACGAAGGTATAAACGAAAGAATTGCAAAAGTTGAAATAGAAGAAGACAAAGCCTTTGTCAAAGAGCCCGAATCGATTTACAACCGGAATGCTGAAAGTATTTCAACTATGAAGTACAGCGACTTTTTAAAAGAGCTTTCAAAAATCACTAACATAAATATAGCAACATTACATCAGTCCATTATTGACGCAGGGATAGATATAAACAAATATCTCAACCAGAAAACACTCAGAATAATTAAACAGAACTTTGACTTTTTCTTAATGACACAAGCTTTTGATAAATATACCATAGAGTATAAAAAGATTTCAAATAGCATTCACCCCACCAAAATTACCAATGAAAATGGGGATGTTTTAGCTGAAATTTCGGCTTCTGACATAGGTATTTTGTTCTCAGACGAAAATATTGCAGGCAACTATCTCTTTGAACAATTGTATTATGATTCAGAACTGGAAAGAACAAATATAAAAACAGAAATTGAAGAGATAATTGTTTTTACAAAAATTCCAAAGAACTCCATAAAAATCCCCGTTGCAGGTGGTAGAACCTATTCGCCTGATTTTGCCTATGTTTTGAAGTTTGGTAATGGCGAACAAAAATTATACTTCATCGTCGAAACAAAAGATGTTGGCAGCACGAACGAACTCCGTGAGGAAGAAAAATTTAAAATCAAACATGCTGAAAAATTCTTTGATGGCAAAGTAAAAATTGAGTTCAAGACACAATTCAGCAACACCAAAATAGTTGACTTAATAAAAGAACTTTCAGTTGATGAATAAAGCAAAAACAATAAGCCCACGCACAGGTGTAAGCACATTTGCAAGCCCCACAAGCCCACGCACATGGCAAAGCTTGCAAAAGAGCTTCCACCTTTCCCACGCAGAAAAAATTGAATTAAAAAAAATTTCCTTCCCTTCTGAAAATAAAAAATACGCAATCGCACGACCCAACACGACAAAGACAACAACAGCTAAACACAACAGGGACAGCGGTTTGCAGACACGAAAGACAGAACACCAGCAGCCAACAGCAGTTTGGCGTAATGGCGGGGGACGTGGTAAATTGAACAGTAGTTTTTCAAATCAACATTTGTGCTTGGTTGACAGTTCGGTGCTTCTAAATCCGCCACTACGCCAAGCCGCAAACCGTTGTAAAATATAAATTAAAAAAAATAAAATTCAAAGGCTAGTTTAAATACTAGCCTTTTTTATTTTATATGAGAAATATTTGTTTAATAATATTAGTATATTTGTTTATAAATTTATTTATTATAATAAACCGTATTGAGGTATATATATTCAATAAGTTAAATTCTCGCAAAAAATAATCATTGGTATTATTTTTGTTGTTAAATAAATTAAATATATTATTTGTAGTGAGAGAAATATGTTTAATAAGTTAAAAATATCGAAAAAAATAATTATTGGTGTTATAGTATCATTTATACTTATTTATTTTATTGGTGCAATTGTTATTTATAAAAATTATGAAGATAATATACTGAAGCTTGCTAATGAAAATTTTCTTTTGCTTTCAAAAGATTATAGTAAAGCAATAACAAATGAGTTAAATAAAGCTTTAAATATTACTAATAGCTTGTCAAATATTATTTCTTTATATGATTTAAATCAGCAGCAAAGCAGAACTGGTATTATAAAAATTATTGAAAAAATATTTGATGAAAATAAAAATTATAATGCTGTTTGGATTGTTGCAGAGCCTCAAAATAATGATAATTAATTTATTGAAAAATATGGTGGCAATGATAAAGGACGTTTTACTCCATTTTATTATAGAGAGAATGCTAATACTAATGAAAAAAAATATAATTTTACACCTGAAGAAGAATGTGTAACCTGTGATTTTTATTTAATACCAAAATCAACAAGAAAGAATACATTATTAGAGCCATATAAAGACTCTTATAATGATATAGATTCATTACTGATGACTTCTGTAGTATCACCTATCTTTGTACAAAATACATTTCAAGGTGTAGTTGGAATAGATTTAACCTTAGATTATATAAAAAATACACTTTCAAATGTTAGACCATACGAAGAAGGTTTTGTATTTGTAACAACACAACAAGGTAATATAATAGGCCATTACGAAGATAAAAATAACCTAATAAATATCGACACATATTTAAGCACATTGGATAATGATGAATATGTAATTAATAAATATCCATTTACCATAACTGGAAATGAGGAGTGGAATTTTTATGTAGTAGTACCTAAGGCAAAAGTATATGAACCGGTTTATAAAGTGAGAAATTTATTAGTTATTATATCGATAATAATTATAATTTCAATGAGTTTTGGTGTTTATTATGTGGTAAATCGTACTGTTACAAAACCATTAAGAAAGCTGCAGGAATTATCACATAATATTGCAAAAGGAATATTTACAGATTATAAATCTAATAGAGAAGATGAAGTTGGAGATCTAGAAAAGAGTTTTATTGTAGTAAAAGATACACTAGCAAATGTGTTAAATGATATAGCAATATATGAGAAAATACAAAAGGAAGGCGATTGGGATTATGAAATATCTGAGAGTAAATACAGTAACGAATATAGAAATTTAGTGAAAAGAATTAATGATATATCACGCTTACATGTTGATAATGTAAAGACAATACTTTCAATATTAGAAGAGATTACAAATGGAAAATTGAATACAAACATAAAAGAATTTCCTGGAAAACAAATTATTATTACTAATACTTTTAATCTGTTAGTTAATACTTTACATGATTTGATATTAGAACTCAATATAATTGCTGAAAAAGCACTTGATCATGATTTAACAAACAGAATAGATAGTACTAAATATAAAGGTGATTTTAAAATATTAGCAGAAAATATAAATAAATTGATGCAAATACTGATAGCACCATTTGAAGAGATAAAAAGTGCTATTATTACACTTTCAGCAGCTGCAAATGAATTTACAGCTACAGTTGAGGAAATGTTAACAGGTGTAAGTGAAATAACTAAAGAAATTGATGAAATATCAAGTTCAACTCAGAACATATCGAATGATATGAATGTTATTGCAGATAATACTAAAGTAACCTCAAATAAAACAGCGGGAATCGAAGAATATATAGTAAAAAGTACTGAGATGATGAACGAGAACTTGAAATATTTAAGTAAACATGTAGATTCGACAAATAATATTTCAAGTACATTAAATGATTTATCAAAGGAAGCAGAATTGATATCCACAATAACCAATACAATAGATGAAATAGCAGATCAAACAAACTTGCTTGCATTAAATGCAGCAATCGAGGCAGCTCGTGCTGGAGAACAAGGACGAGGTTTTGCAGTTGTTGCCGATGAAGTAAGAAAATTAGCCGAAAGAACAGGAAAAGCTACAAAAGAGATAGCTGTTATGGTTAAAAATATACAAAACAATACATTTAAAACTGTAGACGAGATGAAAGAAAGTGTAAATCAGGCTAATGAAAATTATACAATTAGTAATATATTTACACAGAGTCTCAATGAGATAAAAGAAAATGTATTGGAGATAGGAGTTAATATAAAGAAAATTGATAAGTATATAAGCGATCATAAATCTGCAACAATGGAAATATCTGAAAGAATAGGTGTTATGGATGTAAATTTAAAAGAAACATTACAAGCTATAAACTATGTTGCAACTGGTACAGAAGATATTTCCAAACTTGCAACTCAATTGCAACATTTAGTTGATTCGTATAAAATATAAATAAGTAAAAAAATTGAATAAAGAAATAGTAAGGTTAGAGTTAGTTAAGTTGTTTATTATTTAACATTAATAAAAAAAGCAAGTTGAAAAAATCAACTTGCTTTTTATTTATGGAATTAACTAAAATTATTTAGCAATTTTCATTAATAAATCAACAACTCTGTTTGAATAACCCCATTCGTTATCATACCATGATACAACTTTGAAGAATCTCTTTTCTCCTTTGAGGTTATTTTGTAATGTTGCTAAGGAGTCATAGATTGAAGATCTTTCGTCGTGTATGAAATCTGTAGATACTAATTCTTCATTTGTATATCCTAAGATACCTTTTAAGTATGTTTCAGAAGCTTTTTTCATTAAAGCGTCAATTTCTTCGATGGATGTTTCTTTTTCTGTTCTGAATACTAAGTCAACAACTGAAACTGTAGGAGTTGGAACTCTGAAAGACATACCAGTTAATTTACCTTTAACTTGTGGTAATACTTCACCAACAGCTTTAGCAGCACCTGTTGTAGAAGGGATAATATTTATAGCAGCTGCTCTACCGCCTCTCCAATCTTTTTTAGATGGACCATCTACAGTTTTTTGTGTAGCTGTGTATGAGTGAATTGTTGTCATCAAACCAGTTTCAATTCCGATACCTTCTTTTAATAATACATAAACGAGAGGAGCTAAACAGTTTGTTGTACAAGAAGCATTAGATATAATATCGTGTTTAGCTGGATCGTATTCGTTATCGTTTACACCCATAACAATTGTTTTAACATCACCTTTAGCAGGAGCAGAAATAATAACTTTTTTAGCACCAGCTGTTAAGTGACCTTTAGCTTTTTCAGAATCTGTGAAAAGACCAGTTGATTCGATAACGTATTCAACACCTAATTCTTTCCATGGTAATAAGTCAGGTGTTTTTGTAGCAGCAACGCATTTAATTTTATGACCGTTAACAACTAAAATATCATCTTCAGCTAATTCTGGGTTACTTTTTTCTGTTGAAATGGTGCCATTGAATTTACCTTGAACAGAATCATATTTTAATTGATATGCAAAATATTTAGCATCTGTGCTAACATCAACAACTGCAACAACATCAATTTCTTTGCCTAATAAACCTTTGTTTGCTAGAGCATTGAAAACTAATCTACCGATACGGCCGAAACCATTGATACCTACTTTAATTGCCATTTGAAAATCTCCTAATTTTGGTTAAATCATCAATGCAAAAATAATAAAAATATTATTTATAAACAAATAAAAATGAAAAAATTAATATTGTAAAATCAATCTAAGTGATAACTATATAACATTTTCATGTAATTTGCACGGTTATAAGCTATTGGATCTTTTAAAGATTTTTGGCTCATAGACCCTTGCATTTGTTTTATGGACTCGTATTCTTTTTCTACCATCCAATTTTCAATATCTTTTAGTATTTCGGCAATTCGTCCAGTGCCATTTTTTAGAAGTTCACTACACATCATAGCTACATTAGCGCCAACCATCATAGATTTAATAACATCTTCGTAAGTATGAATTCCTGATGTAATAGCTAATGAAGCATTTATTTTTCCGTATAAAATAGCAGTCCATCTCAAAGGTAATCTCATTTCCCAATTAGTGCTTAATACTAAATTAGGCTTTGCTTCTAGATTTTCAAGATCTATATCCGGTTGATAAAATCTATTAAACAATACAATGCCTTTTGCACCAGCATCGACAGCTTTTTTAGCGAAATTTGGTAAAGAAGTAAAGAAAGGAGATAATTTTATTGCTAGAGGTATTTTGATATTTAAAGATACTGTTTTAATAATATCTATATATTCATTTTCTATATCAAGTGATGTTTTATTAATATCCATTGGTAAATTGTATAAATTGAGTTCTAGTGCATCTGCGCCGGCTTCTTCTATAAGTTTTGAATATTTTAACCAACCGCCAGTTGTAAAACCATTCAAACTTGCAATGATAGGAATATCAACTGCAGCTTTTGCTTTTTTTATATGTTCTAAATATTCAACTGGGCCATGATTATATTCAAGGTTTGTAGGGAAATAAGAAATAGCTTCATAGAAAGATTCTCCACCATAATTTAAATAATGATCCAGAGCTGTTTCTTCTCTTAAAATTTGTTCTTCAAATAATGAATATAAAACAATTGCACTTGCTCCTGCATCTTCCATTGCTTTTATTGATGATATATCACCACTTAGTGGAGATGAGCTCGGAACAATGGGATTTTTTAAGTTTAATCCAAGGTAGTTTGTTGAAAGGTCCATATTAATTCTCCTATAAAGTTGATTTGTGTTTATCAATTAATGATTTAGTTTCATCGTCAATTAGATGATAAAAAAATGTTAAAAATTGAGAGTGATTGAAATCCTTCTTAAATCTAACAATAAAATCAGGGTCTAAAGTTTCTTTATTTTTGTAAATTATTTCTAAAAGTTTTTTGCCCGCGTTGAAGCTTATTTCTCCATAAATTCTTGAATTATTGGCTAATTTTAATAAATCAACATAAAATTTGGGGTCTGATGTATATATTTCTATTAGATATTTGCCAGCTAAATTTTTAACTTCTTTGATATTAGTTTTTAATACTTCTTCAATTTGCTCAGTTTTTTTTGAGTTTTTATAATTATTTAAGGATTTATCGTAAATTTGGTTTATAATATTAATACAATTTTTTTTAACTTCTTCATTAATAAATTGGGATATTTCAATTCTAACGAGTTTATCTAGTTGTAAATTGTTCTTAAGTTGTTCCAAAATATTATTTGCGGTCGTTGAAATTGATTTGAGTGCGTGTTCTTTGATAAAACCGGGTTTTTCCTGTTGATAAATTTGTAATATTTCTTCCCATTCGCCTTTTTTTGCTAATTGATTAATTTTTTCAAAAATTATATCACGTGGATCTTTTCTTGCACGTTCTTCTTGCATTCTTTGCTGAATAAGCTGCATTTTTTGTTCTCGTAGAATTTCATTAGTTTTATCAACATAAACCTGATTTGCTGCTCTCCTTAATTCTTCAATTTTTTTTCTTATGTCATCCATAAATCACACTCCAACATATATTTTTCTTATTAATGAAAATTTATTTCTTAAATAAAATATACAAATTTATAGTAGTATTTACAATTAAATTATTTTTATTATGAGAAAAGTTATTTGAGGTACTGATAGCAATTAAATAATTGTAAGTAGGTGGGGAGAATATATTCGGGTAAAGATGTTTAATTCTATCTTTTTTAATATTACAAAAACATAGTTGTATTAGTGAAGGTGTTAAATCTAATAATATTAAGATAAAGCCTAATTCTTTTGTTTTTTTTGACTCTTTAAAAATGAAATTAACAACAAGAAGAATTAAAGACCATGGAAATGTTATAATAAAAAGTATTATCCCCGCAATGTAAATAAGGAATTTTAACAATGTTAAAATTTTTCAGCAACAGCACCAATAATCGCTATTAGAATAATTATTAAAACGATAATAACTATAATGCCGATTTTTTACTCTGTTAAAATGATTTCAATATAATGTGTTTTGATTTATTAGAGTTTAATTTACAATTATGTAAAAAGTAAGATATTTTCATAATTATACTTAACCCGATGAAGTATAAACCAGAAGATGATATGATTTAGTGATAAAAAAGCGGGCGATTAAGCCCGCCTTTGATATTAGTTATTTTCGTATAATTTAGCAAAGTTTTGATATACTTTGTTTTTCAAGTTAACACTTTCCTGAGCATAATCAAGAAGTTCTTTTGCATGTTCAGGATCAGATTTTGTTAACATTTTGTAACGAGTTTCACGGTAGATGTATTGGTCTAATGGCACTTTAACTTGTTTAGTATCGAGTATGAATGGATTCTTTCCTTCTTTTAATAAATCGGGATTAAATCTCATTAGAGGCCAGTGACCAGAATCAACTGCTAATTTTTGTTGTTCCATTCCTTTAGCCATATCAATACCGTGAGCGATACAATGTGAATAAGCTATAATGATAGATGGTCCATCATATGCTTCAGCTTCAAGGAAAACTTTTAATGTGTGTAAGTCATTAGCTCCCATAGCTACTCTAGCTACATAAACATTTTGATAAGTCATAGCCATCATAGCAAGATCTTTTTTCATACTTGGTTTTCCGGAAGCAGCAAATTTAGCAATAGCACCAATTGGAGTAGATTTTGAAGCCTGACCACCAGTATTTGAATAAACTTCTGTATCAAGAACTAAAATATTTACATTTTTACCAGATGCAAGAACATGATCTAATCCACCGTAACCAATGTCGTAAGCCCAACCATCGCCACCGATAATCCAAACAGATTTTTTAACAAGATAGTCAGCTATTGGCATTAAATCTTTTGCCCATTGTTCATCTACATTTTTAATAATTTCTTTTAATTTGGCAACTCTTTCTCTTTGAGCCTGAATTTGTTCTTCTGTTTTTTGATCAGCGTTAAGAATAGCATCAACTAAATCGTTACCAATTGTGTTTCTATGATGATGTATAATTTCAGCTGCAAATTGTGCATTTTTGTCAATAGCTAATCTCATTCCTAAGCCAAACTCTGCATTATCTTCAAATAAAGAGTTGGACCATGCTGGACCTCTACCATCTTTATTGACACTCCATGGTGTTGTTGGTAAATTACCACCATAAATAGATGAACATCCTGTAGCATTAGCAACAACTAATCTATCACCGAATAATTGTGATACTAATTTAACATATGGAGTTTCGCCGCAACCTGCACAAGCACCTGAGTATTCAAATAATGGTTCTAATAATTGTGAACCTTTAATTGTTTCTACTTTTATCTTGCTTCTATCAACTTCTGGAATATTTAAGAAGAAATCGTAATTTTTAATTTCTCTTTCTTTGATATCAAGAACAGATTGCATATTGATAGCTTTACGGCTTACATCAGATTTATCTTTAGCAGGACAAACTTCAACACATAAACCGCAACCAGTACAATCTTCTGGAGCAACCTGAACAGTATAAAATGTACCTTCTGGGAACTCTTTTCCTTTATAAGCAACTGCTTTAAAACTATCAGGTGCAGTTTCTAACACAGATCTATCGTAAGCTTTAGTTCTAATTGCAGCGTGAGGACATACAAAAGCACATTTACCGCATTGAATGCATATATCGCTTTCCCAAATTGGCACTTCAAGTGCTATGTTTCTCTTTTCCCATTTAGTTGTACCGGATGGGAAAGTTCCATCTACTGGCATTTCGCTAACTTTAACTTTATCGCCGTAACCAGCAATAATTTTACCAAGTGTTTCTTTAACATATTCTGGAGCTTGTTTTGGAACAGGTGGTTTTAAATCGAAGTTAGAAAGTGGTAAACCTTCATAATTTAATTCATAGAGATGTTCTAATGTATGGTCAACTGCGGCAAAGTTTTTCTTAACAACTTCTTCGCCTTTAGAACTATAGGTCTTTTTAATTGCATTTTTAATTTTTTCGATTGCTTGTTCTTTTGGTAAAACACCAGAAATAGCAAAGAAGCATGTTTGCATTATAGTATTAATTCTGGTACCCATACCAGTATTTTTTGCTACTTCATAAGCATCAATAACATAGAATTTTGCTTTTTTCTTGATAATTTCTTCTTGAATAGTTCTTGGTAATCTGTTCCAGGTTTCTTCTTTGCTATATGGAGTATTTAATAAGAAAACACCGTCTTCTTGTAAATGTTCAACAACATTAATGCGTTCAACAAATTGGAATTGATGGCACGCAACAAATTCTGCACTGGATATTAAATATTCAGCTTGAATTGGTTCATCCCCAAATCTTAAGTGAGAAATTGTCATGGAACCGGATTTTTTGGAATCGTAAACGAAGTAACCCTGTACATAATAATCTGTTTCTTCGCCAATGATTTTAATTGTATTTTTGTTTGCACCTACTGTACCATCTGCTCCTAAGCCATAGAACATAGCATTGAATAATTTAAGCCCTAATTTAAAGTTTTCATCGTATTCAATACTTGTATTTGTAACATCATCATCAATACCAATAGTGAAATGGTTTTTAGGTGCGTCTTTTGCTAATTCATCATAGATAGCTTTTACCATACCAGGAGTAAATTCTTTAGAACCGAGACCGTATCTACCGCCAATTATTTTTGGCATTTTATCAAATTTTAATGTTCCATTATTTATACCTTCGGCAATGGCTGTAGTAACATCAAGATAAAGAGGTTCGCCTAAGCTACCTGGTTCTTTTGTTCTATCTAATACAGCAATACTTTTTACTGTTTGAGGAAGTGCTTTGAGAAAATGTTCAACAGAGAAAGGTCTGAAAAGTCTTACAACAAGAACACCAACATTATAACCATATTTTTCATTTAAAACTTTAATAGTAGCTTGAACTGTTTGAGCACCAGAGCCCATTATTACAATAACTCTTTCTGCATTTGGGCTACCATAATAATCGAATAAATGGTATTGTCTACCAACTAATGAAGCAAATTTATCCATTGTTTCTTGAACAATTGCAGGTGTAGCAAGATAATATTTGTTTACAGTTTCTCTTCCCTGGAAATAAACATCTGGATTTTGAGCAGTACCACGAATAAAAGGATTTTCAGGATTCAAAGCTCTTTTTTTGTGTTCATATACTAATTCATTATCAATCATTGCTTTGATATCTTCTTCGCTTAAAGCTTCGATTTTAGAAACTTCGTGAGAAGTTCTAAAACCATCAAAGAAGTGCAAGAAAGGAACTCTAGCTTTTAATGTTGCAGAGTGGGCAATCATTGCCATATCCATTACTTCCTGTACAGATGTAGAAGCTAACATTGCAAAGCCTGTTTGTCTTACACTCATAACATCACTATGGTCACCGAAAATTGATAAAGCAGCGGCTGCTAAAGCTCTTGCGGTAACATGGAAAACTGTAGGAGTTAACTCACCTGCAATTTTATACATATTTGGGATCATTAAAAGTAAACCTTGGGATGCAGTGAAAGTTGTTGAAAGTGAACCAGCTTGTAATGCACCGTGAACTGCACCAGCAGCACCACCTTCGCTTTGCATTTCTGTTACAGTTGGAACAGTACCCCAAATATTTTTTATGTTTTTTGCAGACCAATCATCGCTAAATTCACCCATTGGAGATGATGGCGTAATTGGATAGATGGAGATAACTTCACTTACACGGTAGGCCACATAAGCGGCGGCTTCATTACCGTCTAATGTAATTTTTTTTCTTGCCATTTAAACCCCTCACTATTAAAATTTAAAAAAATTGCCAATTTAATTTTCAAATATAAAAAAATTTTGTAAAATATAATAAAGTAAATTCGGTTTGATAACAATTTTTTATAACAGTTACACGAATATTCACTTGGGTCTAAAAATTTTCTTTTTTTCTGGCTTATTAAAAAATTTTCTCTCTTACTATCCTTGAGAATAACACTAAACGGAAGGGAAAAATATCATATTTGTATTATATCTGATGCATAAGCAGTAAAAGCATATCTCTCTTTAATATTTGTATATCACTTACAAGACACAGAGCATGTTTATATACAATTTTACTAAAATTTTATTAAATTTTTCTAAATATTCTTATATTTTTTTCTAAATTATCATTACAATTTTAGATTTACAAATTTAAACTTACAAGCACACGGAGAGCACAAAGGGAAAATTGATAATGTAATTGTTCTTATACAACTTATTGCGATAAAATTAGATATGTGAGAACGTGATAACAAGGCTATATGAAAAGTATTGAATGATAATCGTTCTCATATAACATTAAGAATAACAATAAGTTATGTGAGAATGAAATAAGTTGGGGTTATAAAGTAGCTTCTTATGTAAAATATTATATATCAATAAGATGCGTGAGAACGGAAATTAGTAAAAGTACAAAGACAAATAATTAGTAAACTTTTCTTATTGCTGCGTTCTGGAAATAATGCTTAAGAATTTGCATAAAATTTTGTCCTGCTTTAGCTCTACCAATTGCACCGGATTGACACATCCCGACGCCGTGCCCCCAGCCTGCACCTTTTACAATAATAGTATCCCCAGTATATTTTATATAGCAGCAAGAGCTTCTCAGTGGGGGATTAAATACTTGTCTAAACTCCAGCTCACTTTTTACATATAAACTATCTTTAGTTCCAATAAAATATGCGTCTATAATTCGGCCGGATTTACCTCTTTTCAATACTTTTATTGTATCCAGTTTGCCGATATTTTTTTTCTTATTTAACCAATAGCTTATAGTATCTTTTGTAAATATTCTTTGCCAGCGGAAATTATTATTACTCCACGTTGGCAAATTATGATAAGCTGGATTGCAATAAGTAATAGGTGGGTTATCTATAAAATTTATTAAATTTTGCTCATTGGTTAAATCTATATTGTAACTTGTATCATTATCAAAATGGCTGGAAAAAATTTTATCTGGATTAGGTCTTCTGCTCCAAACATTTTCTATATCTTCCGAAAAACCGCCACAATTGGATGCAAAAAAACCGCTTATTGGTAAATTATTGTGGTCGAATAAAGCTATACCTGCGGTTGTAAAAACAGCAGTATCGCTTAAAGGGGTTCTGTTTGTGGTTCCGGCAAAAACCTGGCACTCTACATCGGCACAAATATCATAATTATTGCCTTTATATAATCCTTTGTATAAGGCATAGAAAGTTTCACTTCTTGCTGCAACTGCTTGTGCTTTTAATGCTTCCAAAGGAGTATCCTTGCCTATTTCGGAGGGCACCACGCCGCATAGATAATATTCAATATTTAACTCGTTTATTACCTGTATCTTTTTATTATTGATAAAAAAGGATATTATACCGTTGTATGTTCTATTTTGTTTACCTTCCCACCACCAACCTACGCCGTATGGAACATCATAAATTAGCAAGTTAGAGCTTTCATCGTTACTTTCAATATTAAAATAATTTGATGTTTTTATTGTATCATTGCCATTTGTAAGGATAAAAGTATTATCTTTAAGAGTAAGGAGATAATCCACTGTATTCAGCTGGTAGCATTGATTTGCATCTGTAGAAAGAAAAAATGTTTTTAATGGCTTAAATTTTATTCTGGTAGCAGATTGTATAATCTGAACTTTAATAGTGCTGTTTTTATTAATGTTAAAAGTTTGCGGATATGATAACTGAAAATTGAAAAGTAAAAGTAACAGGATATATTTAAATAACTTTTTCAAATGTTGCACCGATAAACTCCGCAAGTTTTTTGGGATTAATTTTAATTTGCATACCTCTTTGACCAGCACTAACAAAAAAATAATCAAGTTCTTGTGCAGATGCTTCGATAAAAGTAGGGAAAGGTTTTTTCATTCCAATAGGCGATGTCCCGCCGCGAATATATCCTGTTAAAGGAAGTAAATCTTTTTGCTTTATTAAATCGATGGATTTCGAATAAGTTACTTTTGCGGCTAACTTTAAGTTTAAATCTTTATCACCTGGTATTACAAAAACAAAGTGCTGATTTTTCTCATTTACAGTAACAAGAGTTTTGTAAACAATATCAATAGGAGCGTTGATTTTATTAGCAACAGTAATAGCATCCAGATTGTTTTCGTCAACTTCATATTCCGAAATTTCGAATGGTATTTTAGCTTTTTCGAGTAGGCGAATAGCGTTTGTTTTTTTCATAATAAAATTTAATTTTGTTCATAAAAAAAATTTGACTTTTTTACAAAAAATTTTGTAAATTGAATTTTCAATATATTAAAAATAATAAAAATATTAAACAAATATTACGGTGAAATATGGCTGAAGTAGAAGGCAAAATAGTCCAGGTAATTGGTCCTGTTGTAGATATCGATTTCCCAGATGGACATTTACCAAAAATTTACAATTCTATTAGAATACCAAGAACAACAGTTGATGGTGAACAAAAAGACCTTGTTGTTGAAGTACAGCAACATTTAGGTGAAAATAGAGTAAGAGCTGTTGCGATGGATTCAACAGACGGTTTAGTTAGGGGTATGAGTGCATTTGATACTGGTATGCCTATTGCCATTCCTGTTGGTCCACATATGCTTGGAAGAATGATAAATGTAATTGGTGAACCAATCGATGGAAAAGGTGAAATAACAGGTAGCGAAAAATCTCCTATTCACAAGCATCCGCCTAAGTTTACAAATCTTTCAACTAAACAAGAAATGTTTGAAACAGGAATTAAAGTTATCGACTTACTTGAGCCATATTCAAAAGGTGGTAAAACTGGTCTTTTTGGTGGTGCTGGTGTAGGTAAAACTGTTATCATACAGGAGCTTATTCACAATATTGCTCAACAACACGGTGGTTACTCTGTTTTTGCTGGCGTTGGTGAAAGAACAAGAGAAGGTAATGACTTGTGGTTAGAAATGAATGAATCCGGCGTTATTGATAAAACTTGCCTTGTATTTGGTCAGATGAATGAGCCACCTGGAGCAAGATTAAGAGTAGGGCTTACAGGTCTTACTATAGCCGAATATTTCCGTGATGTAGAAGGTAGAGATGTTCTTTTATTTATAGATAATATTTTCCGTTTCACTCAAGCAGGTTCCGAAGTATCAGCTTTGCTTGGTCGTATGCCATCTGCCGTTGGGTATCAGCCTAACCTTGCTACTGAAATGGGCGAATTGCAGGAAAGAATTACATCCACAGATAAAGGTTCTATTACATCCGTGCAGGCAATTTATGTGCCAGCGGATGACTTAACAGATCCAGCTCCTGCTACTGCATTTTCGCACCTTGATGCTACTACTGTTTTGAGCCGTCAAATTGCTGAGCTTGGTATTTATCCTGCTGTGGATCCGCTTGATTCTACTTCCAGAATCCTTGAACCTTCTATTGTTGGTAAGGAGCATTACGAAACAGCTAAAAAGGTTAAAGAAATTTTACAACAATACAAAGATTTGCAAGATATTATCAACATCCTTGGTATGGAAGAACTTTCAGAAGAAGATAAAATTGTTGTTCGCCGTGCAAGAAGAATTCAAAGATTTTTAAGCCAGCCTTTCCATGTTGCTGAACAGTTTACAGGTTTTAAAGGCAAATATGTTAAAATTGAGGATACAATTAAAGGCTTCCAGGCTATTATTAACGGAGATTGTGATCACCTCCCCGAACAAGCGTTTATGTATGTTGGCACTATCGAGGAAGCATTTGAAAAAGCTAAAAAATTATAATTGTTATAAGATGGCATAAAATTTGTCCGTAAACACTTATAACACTTAAATTTATCATAAAATTCGGTCGCTTGATGTTGTAAAAAAACAATAAAGGCGACCGTTTTTTTATTTTAAAAGATAATTTAACGAAATAATTATAATTAACTTGTCAAACACACCATTATTTACTTTAAACTTACATATATTTAATGTATAATTAATATACATTCTATTGTTTTTCAATAATTTATTGATTAATTGCAAAAAAGGATCTATATAGGTAATAAAAATTTTTCTATAACTTAATTTAATTTAATTTACTAATTTATTAACAAATATAGCGGGGGAGCTATGAAAAAGCTATTCTTATTTTTCTCTTTAGTATTCAGTCTCGTAAATGCTCAATATCCTTTCCAATGTAATGAAAATTGGAAATTATCAGGCACAACCAAGCCCAGCTGGATGGGTTCAGGTACAGAAAGAGGTATAGTTTACGGAAATATGGGCAATGGTGAAAGGTTGTATGTTGTTTCAAGAAATGGAGGAAATAAGATAGTAGTTTTAAATCCAGCTGATGGTTCAGAAATAACATTATCCACACCTTTTTCGTTCAATGTAAGTGGACAAAATAATCAATTACTGCATATTAATGACATAGCAATAAGTGCAGATAATAAATTATTTGTAAGTTCAGTATCGAGTTCTAGTAATGGTACAGAATGGTATTTACATGTAGCAACAAGTGAAGGTGGTACTCTTACTCGTTATGATTTAACACTTGATGCAACAAACGAGAGAGTAGGTGATCGAATATATGTAACCGGTAGCTGGGATGCTGGAACAATTAGAGTTTATGCGCCAGTTGCTGGTATGTCATCTAACGCAAAAATTTATAAATTTACAACAACTAATCAAGGTACAGATTGGAATAAAAGTGTTATAACATTGAGTGGTACTTATACAAACACAGCAGCAAATGCAACAATAACTGTGGATCCAGATGATGGTGGTATATGGATAGCAGGTAATGGTGCATCTGCACGCAAACACGATGCAAGTGGGGCTTATGTGGCAAATTCACAAATTTCAAATGCCAGAATAACAAGTAGTATTGGAGGTATTAGATTTGTAAAAATCGGCAGCAAAAAATATTTAATCACAGCTATATACAGAGCAAATCCTTCTACTTCATCTTCCAAACATACAAGGTTTACAGTTTGGGACGTATCAACAATAACTACAACTCCTGATTCTGTGATGTCTATAGCTCCCTTAACTACAACTAGTGATTTAACTAACTCTCTTAATTGTAATGTTGCATACAAAATAAATAATGATCATACTTTAACTGTATACATTTTAGGTACAGATGAAGGTATTGCGGCTTATACATCAAGCGCTGCACTTCCAGTTGAGCTTGTTTCATTTACAGCTGTACCAAAAGAAAACTTAGTTACGTTAAACTGGCAAACTGCTACAGAAATTAACACAAAAGAATTTATTGTTGAAAGAAAAATTGCAGAAAATTGGAGCGAAATAGGTAAAGTTGCTGCCAAAGGCAATAGTAACACAGCAGTTAATTATACTTTCGATGATAATTCTAAATTATACGGCAAAGTTGCATATAGAATTAAATCTGTAGATAATGATGGTAGTTTTAAGTATTCGGATATAGTTGAAGTTAATTTAGGTTTACCAAAAACAATTGAGTTGCTTGCAAATTATCCAAATCCGTTTAATCCAGCTACAACAATTTATTTTGTTATGCCACAAGCTGGAAATGTAACATTAAAAGTATATAATAGTGTAGGTCAGGAAGTTGCAACATTATTAAATGGCTATGTAGAAGCTGGAATAAATCAAGTACAATTCAATGCTGAAAATTTAAGTAGTGGTGTATATTTCTATAGAGTAGTATCAGATTATGGTGTTAAATCAGCAAAAATGATGTTGATGAAATAGGGTATCATAGTAGCAGGGGAAATCATGATTTGTCCCAACAGAAATATAAAAACGGCTGCTTTGCAAAAGTCAGCCGTTTTTTTTGTATAGTTTATTCGGTCGTCGAGTGTTACGAGCGGAGCGAGAAGTGTATCTAGAGGGCCACTCCTATGGAATATATCTAGAGGGACGCTTGTCATGACATATGAAATTGTATAGTTTTTTAGTGTTTTGAATGTAGCCAAGCCAATTATTCAACTTTGCTTCTCCAAAAGTTATTTTGCATTAAAAATATAAGCGGCTTTATTTAAATCCTTTAAATTTTTAATTGGAGTTGGAGGATTTAAGTATTTAGCCAGAAAGTTATATATTTTAACTCTAATTTCACGAGCGGCTTTAGTATCAATTCTATCGAAAGAGTGTCCGCCGGGGGCATCCTTAAATATTTCGTATTCAAATTTTTTGTTGTTGGCTTTTAATGTGTTAATAAGATTAAGCACTTCGATATAATAAACATCATCGTCGTTAGTGTTTGTGTGAATTAATAAAGGTTTAGTTAATTTATGAGCGTGTATATAAGGAGAGCGACGCAAATATTCATCTACATTTTCGCGAGGAGTTTTGCCAATGTGATAATCGGCTGAGAATAAGTCTCTGTAGTATTTTTCACTGTATCCCATACGCATAACTAAATCGCTAACGGGAACGCCTGCAAAGCCAACGGCGTAGTCATCTGGGTAGTTGAAAAGGTTCATCAATGTAATCATACCGCCGTGAGACCATCCTATTATGCCAACACGGTTTTTATCAATGAAGTCGTAATTTTCTAAAACAAAATTTTTAGCGTATAGACAATCTTCATTTTCCAGTCCGCCGTAATCGATACTTTCGTAAAAAGATTTTCCATATCCAGTAGAGCCGCGATATTCGGGAGCAACAACAACATATCCCTGTGCTACTAATTCCCTAACAATGTGAGTATAATAAGTGGTAAAATCTGCGTGCACGCCGCCGTGTGGAAAAACTAAAAGGGGATATTTTTTATTATAATCAATGTTTTTGGGTATAAAAAGATAAGTCCAGAATTTTAACGGGTTTTTAGCTCCCATTGCCTCCGGATTTATTACATTAGATTTTGGTGGTCCGTATATAAAAAGTTTATCAATAAAAGCAACATCTCCTACACGATTGAACCACAAATTATCATCAATTAGTTTTTGAATTTCATCTAATCGATGGCTTAAGTTCTCAAAATTTTGCTCAATTATTTTTTGTGTATCTTGTTGAGCTAGTAATATTACAAAAGATACTAGTAGTGTTAAAATTTTTTGCATTTTACTTATCCGTTTTTCTGTTTATTAATACTTTATAATTACCTAATTCATCGAAATCATATTTTTTGTAAAGTGAGATCGCTTTAGTATTATTAATACCAACTTCCAATTTAATTTGTCGTTTTCTCTCTTTTGCAATTTTTATAATCTCATGCATCAAAATATTTGAAAGACCTTTTCCTTGATATGATGGTTCAATAGCCATATGATGTAAATAAAGCCTTCTGCCATCATCTGTTAGCCAGGCTGTTCCTAATAATAAATCATTTTCATAAAGTCCAAGTAAAACGCCATTAAATTTAATTGTAGATTGTAAAATATCAAAAGTATCTCCACGTACAGGATTTTCTATTCCTGTTTTTTGCCATAATTCTTTTGCTTTTAAGAATTCACTTTCGGTAGTAATGAAATTTATTCCCATAACCATAAAAAAGATTTATTGAATAATATACAAAAATTTATTTAAAAATACTGGCACAAAAATTGATAATTTCCAAAAAAAAGGAGTTATTATGCAAGTAAGGATTAATAATTACCAGATAGAAAAAAGATATAACAATGAGTTGCTTAATATTGTTGAAAAGAAAAATTTAACTCAACCTAAAAAAGAAGAAAACGTTACAGTTCGTAGTAAAAAAGATGAGTTAATTTTATCCCCAGAGGTGCAAGAGTTACTAAAGAATAATCAAAAAGTTATCAATCCGGGTGATAGCAGATTTAAACCACTTTTCGAAAGATTTGGTATAGATACGACAAAAGATGTAAGTCTTTTAGTTTATATCGATGGGAAAATTGTAGTAACAAATGCACATCCAGATCAAAGCAAGATTGAAACATTATTAAATAACGATAATGAACTTTCAAGGGCAATAAGAAATTCCTTAGGGATATCGATATTTCCACAGAGAACTTAAAAAATACTGTGGTGATTAGTGTTTAATTATTATAATGAGATAGTATTTGTTATTTAATTTTTATTCAACTAAATTTACCAATATTCTTTTTTCTTTTATCGAAATGCATTCCAACTAAATAAATAGGTCGTGGATCGTTCATATACTTTAAGTGATAATTTTTAGCTTTCAATTGTTCAAGAGCGTCTGGACCTTTGTCAACTTTGAACTCGAATATATAAATTGCATTATTTTGTAACATAGTTAAGTCAATCCTGCCTGTGCTTCTAACATCTTCGCCAATAATGTTGTATCCCAGAGCTTGTAAATATAAATATATTACTGTCGAATAATAATCTTCATATTTATATATGTTATTGTTTACATAATTATTATACGGTATAGATGAAAATATGCTTGTTAATATTTCTTTGAATTTTTCCAGATCATTATTTTCAATTGCCTGGTCCAATAATTTCTTATTGTTGTTTGCATTATTATCTTTATTTAACCTTTTTAATATAAAAGTATTAAATGCTTTTCGCACTTATTTATTAGGAAATCCTAATTTAAATGATTTTTCTTTTTTGTATTCATACACTTCCTGTATTGTTAAATAACCTGCTTGAAATAATAATATTGCTAAATCTATATTACCAATATCATAACTATCCAGTGAAGATTTGTCTATTGTCACATTTAAAAGCTGTGGTAAATGATAATTATTTAACTCTATCAACTTAATTAAAAATGATGGCGTGCCCGTTGAAAACCAGTAATCTTCGTAATTAAAATTTTCTGATATGAAAAGTATTATATCAAAAGGATTATATAATCTATCTTTAAGCTAGTAATAACCATTATACCACTCCTTAACTTCATTATAATCAACATTTGCATTATATTCTTTTAATAATTCTTCTACATCTTACTGTCTGTAGCCGCATATATTACCAAAATCCGGAGTTAGTGTTATATCCTCTAGCATATTCAGGCCGCTAAATATTCCTGCTTTAGCAAATTTACTTATACCTGTTATAAATACAAATTTTACATATTGTAAAT
>DAOSCP010000025.1:0-14000 GCA_035361425.1 Ignavibacteriales bacterium
TTCATTTTAAATAAATTCAGGTGGTTAGAACATCCCGAAGCATCGTCGGGAGGGTCGTAACTTCAAGTCCTTCCGTGCCAACTTGTTTTAAGGCTTCAAATTTACAAGTAATTTTTACACTATTCTTCTTTTAATAACTCAACACATATTTTTTATAGAATAATAAGATCACTCTTAAATATTGATTAGATAAATTAAAAAGACATGGATATAATAAATAGTTAATTATAAGATTTAATTAGATAAGATAAAAATAATTCAAATAAAAAAAGCTAGCAGAGCCAACCGGGGGACTTGAACCCCCGACCTACGCATTACGAATGCGCTGCTCTACCAGCTGAGCTAGGCTGGCAAAAAAGAAATATTATCTTAATTTCTTTTTATGTCTGTTCTTGCGTAATCTTTTTTTTCTTTTGTGAGTTGCCATTTTATGTCTTTTTCTTTTTCTACCGCAAGGCATTTTGTCCTCCTAAATTACTTGTTATTTTCGTTAGCAAATACTTCTTTGAATTTTTTTGATACTTTAAATGATGGTTCATAATGTTCAGGAATTTCAACTCTTTCGCCAGTTTTAGGATTTCTTCCTACTCTAGCTTTTTTTAATTTTGGCTTAAATGTTCCAAAACCTCTAATTTCTATATGTTTGCCTTCTGATATAACATTAATAACTGTTTTGATAAATCCATCAATAACAGCTTCTGTTTCAAATTTTGTTAATCCAACTTCTTTGGCTACGATATCCACGATGTCAGCTTTACGCATTATTTCTCCAAAATTATTTTTTTGTAATTCATTAATTTATATAATATTTATGAAAAAATCAAATTAAAATATTATTGAAAATGTAAGAATTTTTTTCGGCCCTAATTCTGCTGAAAATTTTGTATCAGAATTATCAACTAGAATCTTTTCTTCAATTTCTTCTAAATTAGTTTTTATAACCTTTTTAAATTTTTTGAAAAACATAATATCGGTTTTTTGCAAAAGTGGAGTTGGATTATAAATCCTTAAAATATAATTATTAGCTTCTTTTGTTTCTTTTAATTTAAAACAAGATACCAAAATATTGTTATTACTAAGTTCAAAAAATGATGTTGAGTCACTAAGTTCACCGGATTTATTTTTTCCTAATTGCACAGCCTTTAATTCATAATTGAATCTATAAGCATTTTCTACAACATCATCTTCGTAATAATTTTTACTATGTGGATAAATTCCAAATTTATATGTTCTTACTCCCAATTCTTGCGAACCATTTTGATATGAATAATTTTCAGTCGAAGCTGGTGAAATAACATAATTAAAAGCACGTATTAAAGTAAAAGCTAATGAATTTCTGTTATCATTTTTATATTCATATTCTTTAAGACCATTGGAAAATACAGCTAATGCACGATTATTTTCTACTACATCAACAAAATTATTAAATGGAAAATCATACATTGGTTGTTCTATCCAGTTAGATGTATCTGGCCTTTCAGCTGATCTTTCAACAACATCGAAATTAGTTTCTGCATAATGATATTTTGAATTTATATCTGTAGGTAAAATTACTCGTAGCCTATGTTGTTTTGATTTATTATCAACTGTAATTTTTACACGTAAGAATTTCTCATTATTATTAAGGTTAATTTCAACCAAAATCGGTAATTCTATTAAAGGCATACCTGATAACAATCTATCATCCAAATCTCTAAAAGTTTTAAAGTTATAAGATATAATAGCCTTTTGTTGTAATTTTGTTTTTATAATACTAATTGACGGTCTTTCATTTAATGTATTGAGTGTTATACCTTTTGGTTTATTAACCCATGCGTGTCCTTCTTCTCCTTCATCTATAAAATACAGCAAATCATTGAAATTATTGTTATTAACTTTATCAAAAATATTTATTGTTCCATTTTCGTTGATTTCTATATCAAGATACTTGTTAGAAAGTTTTCTTTCTTGTAATGATTCGATTTTGCTTTCTTCTTCTAATTTTTCTTTGGGTATTATTTCAAAAATTTTATATCCATTAGGTTTGATATCATTCAGTTCTGCAAGTATTTCATACCTTACCATTTTAAAATACATTGGTCTATTGACTAATTGCTCTAAAACTGGTTCAACTTTTGTTACGAGTAATATTTCTTTATTGATAATTTCCCCGTTATAGATTATATCAAAATCGCCTTTATCGTAATCTTCGGGTATGTCAATTATTAACTTTGTAATTTCATTACGATAGTAATGTAATGGATTAATAATAGCTACAAAAATATTACTATTCTTATCTTTTAAATTAACATTTTTCAAAATATATTTACAAGCTCTTTCAAAAACTCCAGTAGAAATTTCCATAGATTGCTTGTATCTATTCATCATATCATCATGAATTTCATCCAGCGAACAACCTCCAATAGAGTCGTGTGCAGAATTTTGTACCAAATATTTCCACGCTATTTCTGTATATCTGTTATAAATATCATTTCCAAGCAAACCGCTGTAAGTATAAAAAGGTTCAGCATAAAATTGTAATAATTTTTCAGCTTTAAAGTTTTGAAGTTTTAAATATGTCCTTGCAGATGTAACATATCCATAAAGGTTTCCGCAACGTAAGTCGTTTTGGGCACTTCTTCTTTCACCTTTTACTAATGGCAATTTTTCAATATCGGCACTTTTTTTCACAGCATTTGAATAATCTTCCAATGTGCTATGAACAACATTTAAATTAGGAAATTTTTCTTTAATATCTCTAATTATTTGAACAGTTTTGGGATTAGGTCCACTCGAATCGTGCCCTTCCATCCATATAACATTAGTTGTTGTAAAATCATTAACTTGCCTATTAATTATATCGTTAACTGATGTTTCGATGTTTTCTTTGTAATAAGTATCTTTTGGTGAAATAATGAAATAATCTTCATGGTAAAACTCTTCATCGGCAAAATGGAATGGAACACTATTATCATCCCATTTATATTCCATATCGTAAGGAGTTTGATTATAAAGAACTGGTCGATATATAAGAAAATAAAAATTATATCGCGGCATAGTTGAAAATCTCGAGGCTAAAGCTTTAGTTCCATCAGCACCTTCCCAGATAAACTCTGCATTATAACTATCCAAAGAATTAACTCCTCGATAAAACATAATTAAATCAATTCCAAATTCTTTATAGATTTGTTGTAGTTGTGATATCTGCCCCCACGAAAAAGGCGAGTAACCTACTTTAGAGACACCTCCATATTGGCTACAGATTTTATGCCCAAACAATAAATTTCTAATTAAGTTTTCGCCACCAACAAGAAATTCATCCGGAAGTATATACCATGGACCAATAAATAATCTTTTTTGTTCAACAAATTTTTTATAATTTCAGCTTTACCTGGTTTGATTTCAAGATAATCTTTTAATACTATCGACTGACTATCAAGATGAAAGGCTCGATACTCGGGATTATTTTCTAAAATCTCTAACACAGAATCAATCATATCTACGAGCATTTGTCTATTTCTTTGAAATGGGAATCTCCATTCTCTATCCCAGTGAGTATTTGATATTACATGGAAAACTCTTTCATTTAACTGCATAAATCCCCCAAAAATTTAAAGTTGAATTTTAATAATACAATGTTTTTTCTAATTTTGATAATTATAATTGTTTCATTTATATTAAATAAATATTAAGATATCAAGTATTAAAATTCAACAATATAATATATTCAATATACAATTTATTCAAATATAATCAAAAATTTTTTGGGAATAACTTTTAATATTTAACTATTTTACTTATATTAGATTTAGGAAATTACTAATATTATTGAGGTATAAAATGAAATATTCAGATGTTGTTTCATCAATAACAGAAAGTAGAACTTTACAGGTAACAAGTTTAATCAAAAAATTAAAAGCAGAAGGTCACAACGTAATCACCTTTAGTGCAGGAGAGCCAGATTTCCCTACTCCAGATTTTATTTGTAAGGCTGGTATTGAAGCTATTCAAAAAGGAATTACAAAATATACAAATGCTGAAGGTTCTCCTGAACTTATCAAGGCTATATGCAATAAATTCGAAAAAGAAAACAATATCAAATACGAACCCAATGAAATAGTTGTATCTAGTGGTGCAAAACACTCAATATACAATGCACTTGTAGCAATATGCAATCCCGGAGATGAGGTAATAATTCAATCCCCTTATTGGGTAAGCTACCCCGAAATGATCAAATTAGTCTCCGCAAAACCAGTTATTATTGAGACTTCAATAGAAACTAATTTTAAAATTACTCCTGAACAATTACAAAAAGCAATTACAAATAAAACCAAAGCAATTCTATTAAATTCTCCTTCCAATCCTTCTGGTGCTGTTTACACTGAAGAAGAACAAAGAGCTATTGCTAATGTTGTAAAAGATAAAGATATCATAATTATCACCGATGAAATTTACGAAAAACTTATTTATGATGGGGCCAAACATTTTAGCATAGCATCTATTCCTGAAATTAGAGACAAAGTAGTAACTATTAATGGTATGAGTAAAGCATTTTCAATGACTGGATGGCGAATTGGTTATTTGGGAACTAATAAAGAGCTGGCTAAATTAATAAAAAATTATCAAAGTCATGCTGTTTCTCATCCTTCAACAATTTCAATGGCAGCATCAGTTGCAGCTCTTGAAATGGACCCACAAATTATCGAAAATATGAGAGTTGTATTTGAAAACAGAAGAAATTTCATCATGGAAAAACTCTCCGAAATTGAAGGGATTAAACTATTTAAACCTACTGGTGCCTTTTACTTATTCCTTGATGTATCAGCTTTTTATGGCAGAGAATACAACGGACAAAAAATAACTGACTCCACAAGTTTTTGCAGTTATATTTTAAATGAAGGAAAGATTGGAATTGTTCCCGGTGAAGCTTTCGGTAATGACAACTGTGTTAGAATGTCTTTTGCTTATTCTAATGAAGATTTGGCTGAAGGAGCTAAAAGATTAAAAGAAGCTCTCGCAAAATTAAAATAAATTCGTTTATTACATTATTAAGCTAAAAGGATAATTAAAAAAAAATAAGAGTAAATTACTTAGTTGACAAAATTAAAACGGTCATTTTGAGTTTTTATAAAAAATAACTCAGTGACCGTTTTATATTTAATCTAATAATTTTATAGCACTCTTTAACTTTGTTTAAATTTACATCCGCATTATCTTCTTTTAATAATTTATCGACATATTCTTGACATTAATCGCATAAATTACCAAAATCCTAACTTAACATAATATCTTCAAGTATATTCAAAGCAAAAAGTAAATATTAATTTAATAACCAAATAGCAAATGCTAAAAAAGCAATCGCTAAATAAATTTATGCGATTGCTTCTTAGTAAATTTGATCTAATTTCTTACAATCTTGATATAATTATTTCGACAAATGTTAATTTAGAATTCAAATTTATTATGCCATCATCAAAGCTATAGCAGCAGTATTAACAATATCATCAACAGAACAACCACGAGAAAGGTCAAAAAATGGTCTTTTTAATCCCTGGCTAACTGGTCCAACTGCTTCAAAACCGCCCAAGCGTTGAGCTATTTTGTAACCAATATTTCCTGCTTGCAAGTCTGGAAAGATATATACATTAGCATTACCAGCAACTTTACTATGAGGTGCTTTTTTCTTACCAACTTCAGGAACATATGCAGCATCAAACTGCAATTCTCCGTCAATCATAATATCTGGCCTTTTGGATTTAACTAACTCAGTAGCTTGCCTTACTTTATCGACTAATTCGTGTTCTGCACTACCTTTTGTAGAAAAGGAAAGCATAGCCACTTTAGGTTCTAAATCTGTTAGTTTTTTAAAGTTATCTGCAGTATTGATAGCAATATCGGCTAATTGTTCAGCTGTAGGGTTAGGGTTCACAGCACAATCACCAAAAGCGTAGGTTTCGTGATCTTTTAACATCAAAAAGAAACTTGAAGCAATGGAAATTTGTGGATCTAACCCAACACACCAAAATGACGCCCTCATAACATCTGCAGTAGTAGCAGTAGAGCCGGATACACTTGCGTCAACCATACCTTCTTTAATCATCATAGCGGCAAAAAAGATATCTCTTTTCATTAACTCCCTAACCTCTTCTATAGGCATCTCTTTGCCTTTTTGCTTTCTCTGGTTATAGAAAAGGTTGGTAAAATCACTCAATTTCTCAGACTTTTCTGGATTGATAATTCTCACGCCTTTTAAATCGATATTATTTTCATCAGCAACTTTACGCAGTTTTTCTTCATCTCCAATAGTCATAACAGAAGCTGCAATACCTTCTTTTACCACAATTTCAAGTGCTTTGAGAACTCTAATATCGTGTGATTCTGGTAAAATAAGGCTTTTTTTTCTGCTTGCTGCCTTTTTTCGTAATTCCTTTAAAAATAGTTCTGAACTCATGTTAACCTCAATTATTTATAATATTGAATGGTAAGTTTGGGCGCATTTGGACCATCAATTTTTTCTAAATTAAGAATAGGATTATCATTTAATCTTACAACTCTAACCCCTAAAAATCTAAGTGATCCTTTTCTTTTTTTCTTTTTATTCTTGTTATTTTCTTCTGATTTAGTTCCACCAGATGATTTTTCATTGCTAAATGAATCATTTGTTAATATCTCTTCATCATATTCTTGATCTATCGCAGGTGCAACATCATCTTCAACACCCGGTGCCCATTTTTTAATGTAATCTATTAAAGGTAAAATTTGAACTTCAGGTTTACCGGAATGAATAAAATTAACTGTACCATTTTCATCTACTACAATAAGTCCAACATGTGTAATAGTTGCATTATCTGGAGTGTAGCCTTTAACAATAAAAACTAAATCGCCTGTTCTTAATTGTGGAATGATAATATGTGCATCTTCGGCTTTAATATAGTTCCACTCAGCTTCTAAAACTGGCTCAGGTGTGGATACTCCCCATCTATTTAAAAACTTCTGCTTTTGTATTTTTGAATAAACATTAACGGGTTTAACTCCTGTAAAATTACTGTTAATATCCCTAACCAACCAGGAATTATTAGGTATCCAATCAACTTCACTAAAATGGTTTCTGTATGCAACGCCGATATTACCATTTTTATATCTAATTCTCTGCAACATCAAAAAATAGCTTTTCCAATCGTAACTTAAAGCCATAGCCAAAACACTTTCTACAAATGTAACGCAATCGCTAACTTTTAAGTTGTAAAGATTTTTGTTATCATAAAGTTCAAATGGGAATTCACCTAAGTTATACAAATCATATGGTTGGCCAAGATACTTTTGAGAAATTATTTCAACTTTTTTAAATAGACTTGGTTGAGTAAAATCTAAATAATCTAAGTACTTATCCACCTCATCCGGTGACATTTGATAAATTTTTTTATTTAACAAATTTAGTAATTGCATTTTAGAAATATTGAGTTCTTTACAAGCTTGTAAATCTTTTTCGCTTAGTTGTTGAGAAAATAATACATTAACAAATAATACAAACAACAAAATATATTTATAAATCCACATTATTTTTACCTAGTGTTATAAAAATACTTTTGCAACATCAATCAATAATGATGGTTGATTGATAAGTGCAGTGCGGAATAATTTTCCAAAAGTTCTTTCATCTTTAGGAATTTTATTAATTGCTTTTGCGATAGAATTAAATTTATCGTCCTTAAAATTATAAATACCATTTTTTATATTATTAAATATTTTATGGCGATTTCCCATTCTTTCTGCCCACGCTTTATCATATGTAAAAATATGATCAAGATTTTTACTTTTAATGGCCTCTGCAACAATTCTTCCGCCAACTTGTCCGCCCACCATAGCAGAATAAATTCCTCCGCCAGTTAAAGGATTGACTTGTCTTGCAGCATCCCCAACAAGAATTAAACCTGGAGCAGAGATTTTTTCAAGTGTTGGCACACAAGGAACACCTCCAGCAACTTTTGTAAGAATTTGAACATTTGGAAAATGCTTTTCCATGAAATCATCAAGATATTGCAAAGCAGATTTATTTTTTGCCATCATTCCACCAATACCAATTCCAACATTGGCAGAATTATTTCCTTTTGCAAAAACCCATAAATAACCTTGAGGGGCGACATTATCGCCAAAATAAAAATATAGTGCATTTGGGTCTATATTAGCATTAGCGATAGTATATGAAGCAGCAGATTCCATTTCTCGAAAATTCACATAGGTTTCGAGCCCTGCCCATCTTCCGACACGAGATTCAACCCCATCTGCACCAATAACGATATCACATTCTATTTCCAGTTTTTCACCTTGAAATTCATATTTTACACCAGAGACTTTACCATCTTTTTTTATCAAATCATATACATATGCTTTTGTTAAAATCTCGGCACCATATTTAGCAGCAATTTTGGCTAATTCATAGTCAAAAATTTTTCTGTCAAGTACATATCCTTTTACACCACCTAAAGGAAATTCAACTTCTTCACCATTAGGGGCTACCATAATAAATTTATCAATATATGATGATATGAATTTGGAATCAATATCAATAAATTGTTCAAGTCCTTCATGAGCAACAGCTTCTCCACATCTTACAGGGTAGCCAATATCCCTATCTTTTTCCAATATAATCACAGATAAACCAGCTTCTGCAACATAGCGAGCTGCAACAGAACCAGCTGGACCACCTCCAACTACTACAACATCATATCTATTTTTTATTTTCATTTTTTACACCCTCTTTATTAAACTTTAAAACTTCAAATGGACATATCCAAACACATTTAGCACAATTTGTGCATAAATCTTCTATTATCTTAATTTCTGCTTCTTTAACCTCAATAGCATCTTCCGGACAAACACCAACACATGTGCCACAGAAATCGCATTTATTTTCTATTATTTCAATCATTAACATTTTTAGACCCTTTCAATAAATTGACATTTCAAAAATAAAAATAAATTTTTTATTAAACAAACATTAATTTATAAACTTAAAGATATAAAAAAAGCTACCTCCCATCTCTGGAAGGCAGCTCTATTATTTACGAAGTGAGGGTTAACTATTATGGGAATATACCTAATGATAAGTAATCTTGAGCGATTTTATCTATTACATAAACAAATGCTGCTGTTCTTAAATCTTCAATCTTTGGATTATTCATCTTTGTATCTCTAATACTATTATAAGCTCTTACCATTGTTTCTTCGAGACCAGATCTTACAAGATCAATCTCATCTGCACCTTTGAGTGCTTTCTTTTCTGTATCTGTTAATGATTTACCTGTAATATTTTCTACCATTCTGATAATTTTTTGATATGTTGCTTCTTCAAATCTTTTATCCATTCTACCAAAGTTAACATGATATAAGTTTTTCAACCATTCAAAATATGATACCGTTACACCGCCAGCATTAGTAAACATATCTGGAACAATTAAAACGCCTTTTTCTGTAAGAATATCGTTAGCTTCTGCTGTTACAGGACCGTTTGCACCTTCTACGATGATTTTAGCTTGAATTCTTTCTGCATTGTCTTTTGTAATTTGTCCTTCTAATGCAGCAGGAATTAGGATATCACATTCTTTTTCTAATACGAATATTGAATTAGCTAAGAATTCTGTTCCTGGTTGTGGATAGCCTTGTAATGTTTTCTTTTCTCTCCAATATTTGGAAACACTTTCAACATCCAAACCATTTGGATTGTAAATACCACCATTGTATTCAGCAATACCAACGATTTTACAATCGCCTTCAGTTTGATAGAAGAAAGCAGAATAATAACCTACATTACCAAGACCTTGTATAATAACTCTTTTTCCTGCAAGACCAACTTCAAGGCCTAATTTATCCATATCTTCTTTAATGCTGCAAGCTTCTCTACCAGCATAGAATACACCACGACCTGTAGCTTCAACTCTACCATCTACACCGCCTAAGCTCAATGGTTTACCTGTTACGCAACCTAAAGCATTAAGATCATGTGGTCTTAATTGTTGATAAGTATCAGCTATCCAGGCCATTTCTCTTTGTCCAGTTGCAACATCGGGAGCAGGTACGTCAACAGAAGGTCCTATGAAATTCTTTTTAACTAATTCTGCAGTATATCTTCTTATAATTTTTTCTAATTGTTCTTCTGTATATTTTTTAGGGTCGATTTTGATACCACCTTTAGCACCACCAAAAGGAACGTCAACTGCAGCACATTTATATGTCATTAATGCTGCTAGCGCCATAACTTCGTCTTCATTAACCATCATGCTAAAACGAATACCACCTTTGGTAGGTAATTTGTGATGACTGTGTTCAATACGATAAGCTTCGATTACTTCATATTCGTTGCCAATTCTTACAGGAAAATGAAATTTGTAAATAGCATTACATACTTTAATTTGTTCGAGTAAGCCGGATGGGTAGTTTGTGTGTTTTGCAGCTTTATCAAAGAAAGCTACAACATCGCTGAAAAAGCTGTGTCTTGCCATGATTAAACCTCTGATTTTTAATTTTAAAATTACTTTAATTATAATTAAATTTTTTCGTTGCTCTTAACATAATCATTAAACTTTGTCTATGCAAATATTTTTGTATTTGACTTTTATTATTTTTATTCGTATATTTAAGAATGCTCAATTTTTCATCTTTATATCTTTATGATATTCAAATACTTTTAAACATATCATTTTTGATAAATTATATTTATCGATTTTTGAAACACAAAATTTTTTATTTTCACTATATAAATACCTGCTGAATAATTATTCATTTCGATATCTATTTCTTGCACCCCACGATTTAATTTACCATTGTATATTTCTTTTACTTTTTTTCCGTTTATATCATAGAGATTTATCATATAAAAATCATCCACTGAGCAATTAAATTTCAATTTTGCAACTGGATTAAATGGATTTGGATACACAATAAAATCATCTGTGTTTTTTTCACCTCTATTTTCAATTCCTATAACATGGTTTTGAAAAATAAAATCACTTTCTTGTGTAGATATATTAAATCTTAAATTTGTTGCAGCAATAACCTGCCTTGGAGATGTTGAACTACTAAACATATGTTTAGATGAATCTAAATAACCAACATTTTTGGTATCTACTATAATTAGTGGTTTATTATTATAGGAATAAATACCTTTTTTATCTATTTTAAAAATATAATTTGTATCAAGATAAGCACCTAAAATATCCCTGTTATGCATCAGAGCATAAAGTAAAGCATTTACTCTGTTTTCATAATAATCTCTTGACTCAAATATTCGTGGAACAAAACTTAAATTTTCAATAATATTTAATCCTTTTTTGTTTGTCATTTTACCGTATAAAGATGCCGTTGCTGAATTATCATAATTATCATAGTAACTCTTTGCAATCATTTTACATGTATTACCTAAAAACAATAAATTCAATTTGTTTGGATTAAATTTTTTAAATAATTCTTTTGAAAGTAAATAATTTGTATCTGCCAATGCATAAATTACAGAAAGAGTTGAACCATATAAAATTACTCCATCACAGGTAGATAATTTGTTTGTTGCAGATACATCATTAAGAGTTGATGACTTAACTTCAATAGCCTCGTAATGAATTGTCCTTTCATTAAAATAATTTTTAATGTAATCTATAATACTTCCTGTATTATACAAAATAGCAATTTTTGTAAAATTATTTTGTAAAAACATTTCAATCGCTTTTACATTTTGTTCTAAATCATTACTTCCGGTTATCAAACAGTTTGCTTTTACAATAATATTATTTTGTGTCAAATTTACACTTGCCGCAGAGTTTGGAATTTCAACAACTACTTTATTAACTGAATCATAACTCCAGCCTTGTGTCAACATATCAACTTTTACATCTTTTATTGTATATTTATTTGATGAATTTAAAGTATAATTAGATAAATTATCAAAATGGACAAAATGCACTGCTCCTGAGCCATAAACTTCACCTACTAAATTTGTATCAATACACAAAGCGGTTTTATCATCTATACCAACACCTAATATTTTTACATTTTTATTGACTAAAACTTGAAATACAAACGGCACTAATCTTAGTATGCGTCCTCTTTCAGAAACATGTGTATCAAATAAAGTATTAGAAGCAAGATTTAAAAAATTTTTATCAATATTAGCATAATAATTGAAAGGATTAGCAATACATTCATCAGGATAAACAGAACCGTATCTAGCAGTAAAATAATATTCTCCAAGTATCATCGCACCAGCACTTGTTCCAGCTATAACTCCTCCTTTTTTATAAACATTTTTAATTGCAGTTTCTAATAATGTACCCTTCCAATATGAAATATAATCGTATTGATCACCACCTTTAATAAATATTCCATTAGCAGAATTTACAATGTTATAATTATTGTTATCATTTGCTTGTGTTTTATTTGATATATTTAAATTTATCACTTCAGATGCACCAAAAGATTTAAAGTAATTTACCAACCATGTATCAGTATCAGAGATCGATAAAACTACAATTTTTCCTTTATTGGCTTTATTGACTATCCATTGATATGCAGCATCACTCCAACCACCAATTTCTTCTGCTCCACCTCCAACTGCACAAATATAGCCTCTCGGAAAAATTAAAGAAGTAGTAATAACTAATGAGATTAAAATCCTTAACATATTTGCTCCTATAAGGTACAAATAAATAGTACTTTAAAAAGAGCCATAAAGAACTTTTATCTCTATGGCTCCTATTCATTAAAATGCTAAACTTACTGTAATTTTGTTTATTGGGCTTAAATATTTTTTGTTAACATAAGCATAATCAAACAAAATACTGTAATCTTCAATAGGTATCTTAACACCTAGCCCAAAAGAATAATTTTCTGTATCGTGTTTAATTTTATAACCGCCTCTTAAAGAAAAATACTCAAATATATTGATTTCCGTTGCAAAATGTACCCTTTCAACATTATCATTTGGGTGCAATGCATCAACTTCAAATAACCATTGATAATTCTCATCTTTATATAAATCCAATGCAACTCCTATTTGGAAATTTAATGGTAATGGGAAATCTGTTGTCATCAATCTTGCAGGAGAAGGACGATTAGTAGGAATTAATTTATCTTTATCATAAGAGATATTCAAATCCTCGCCATCAAATTTCATATCAGGAGCAAAATTTGTCATTGACATAGCTATTGTCAAATTATTGAAATCTAAGGTATATCTAGTACCAACATCAAAAGCAACGGTTGCAGCTTTTTCATTCCAGATTCTTTGTTCTACATATTTAACAGTAACACCTACTGAAAAACTATTTGTTAAAAATCTACCATAAGATATACCCAATGTAAAATCTTGTGCATCAAATTTGCGTCCTGTTCCGTTTGGCTGTTTTTCAGTGATAATTTCCATCTCATCTGTTTTAAAACTCGTAAAAAGAATTGCAAAATTACCAAATGCAAAATTATTAGCAACCGCAACAGATGTATAATCAAACATTGAAAACATTCTTGAATATGACAAACTTACATCGGCTTGAATAATAGCAGCAACGCCAGCAGGATTACTAAATACAGAATTAGCTCCATAAGATGTTGCTACAGTTGCACTACCGAGAGCAGCTGACCTTGCATCAGCTGTCAACTTCAAAAATTGCGCCCCCGATGTCCCTAAATTAGGACTTGTTGCAAAAGTTACTAAGTTTATTATTAGTATTATATTTAAAATCTTTTTCATTTTTTCTCTCCTTACTTAATAACAGCAAATCTGCCCGTAAATTTTTCACCATATCCTTCTACAGTGTAAATATAAACACCAGATGCAATTTCCCTTCCGCCATCACTTCTTAAATCCCAATTTTCAGTACCAGTTAAATTGTTATGATAAATTGTTTTTACCAAATCACCTGCTGGAGTAAAAATTCTTATAATACATTCTGCTGGTAAATTAATAAACTGTATTCTGCGTAAAGGCTCTAGTGATAATTCTCCAAAATCTGGCTCATACAAAGATGATACTATAT
>DAOSCP010000025.1:14100-17851 GCA_035361425.1 Ignavibacteriales bacterium
GATGATACTATATATGGATTTGGTACAACTTTTATTTTACTTAAATTATTTCTAACTTCTTCATTACGAACTTCAGCTTGAATAACTTTGAATTTGAATTTATCATTAATCTTTATTGGTAAATCATTAGTTCTAGGTTCAGGAAATTTAATTATTATACCATCTGATGTAGAATATAATCTTTCATAATTAAACAAAGTTGGCTTTAATACAGTATCACTTCCATTTTTAATACACATTATACCAAAGTTAATTGAGAACATATCTCCTTTTTTTGGTAAAGAATCTGCTGGTGTAGAAAATCCGTATAAGTCTTTCACAGTAACATCTAAACCGGGTACTAATTTTGTTTTAACGCCAAAAACATAACCAAGCCCTTCTTTCAATTTTGTATCATCATACATATTAATAAGGTCTACTTCATAAGGAGCATTTTGTGTAAAATAAAAAGCAAATTTTCCTGGATAAGTTTTATTTGTATCTGTTACTTTCAAATCACTTAAGTAAGATTTCAATACTCCTATCTCATTTTCCAAAAAGTAAGTAAATTTAATTTCATACTCATTCCCATCTAAAGCTTTATCGTCTTTAACTATAAGTTGTGGTAATAATGTTGATTTGCCGGTATATTTATGTAAATTTATAGCTCTTGTTGCAATTCTACCTATAGCCTCACTTCTTGGAATAACAGAAACAGTATTAGGCGATTGCAATGTATTCCCCTTTGGTGACTCAAGAGATGCAACGTCACCGTCCCCTCTATCATAAGCTGTTAAGGTGTACCAATATTCAAAACCATTCATAACAGTTGAGTCGACATAAGCATATTGAACTCCAATATCCTTACCTAAATAATTTTCTTTATCACAAGTAAAAATAAGTTGCCAGGTAGCGCCCTTGTCATTACTTCTATACAATCTATAACCTTCGAAATCTCTCTGCTTAGAAAAATTATCAACTGAATTATCGGCTTTTTTATCCCACCATAAAATAGCTTTTTTATCTCCAGCTTGTGCATATAAATTTGGTGTTTCAGGTGGTTTGCTTAAATCAAAATTGTATTTCCAAACTACATCATAAGCAGCTTGCCAATACTCCATAAGCTCATTTTCATCTTTTCCAGCTAATAATGCAATAATAATTGTAATTGATGAATCTTTTTTCAAATCATAAGGTCCCCAACTTACCATAGCAGCAACATCCTCACCTGTTTTTAATGTATTTACATCATCATAATGCAAATCTGGATAGTTAGCACCTGGATGAAAAATTTTGCTTCCTTCTGAAGATTGATAAAAAGAATATGCACTCGACATAATTCCATATTCAATGGAATCAACATCATTCCAGCTATCAGAAATATACCAGTGCATATCAGTTATACCAGTTTTACCATTTTTATTTTTGGGAGTTTGCAAAAATGTAATACCCATCATTCCAGGTGGATTAGGCCATTCAGAACCGGGTCTATCATCCGTATCATAAAACCATAAAAAGTTTTTTTCTTTACTAAAACCTATTCTATCATCATCATATTCTGGAACTCCCCCTACTAAATTTCCAACATCTAAGTCTGTATGCATACCAAAATAAAAATCTTCTAAATCTTTATTACCTTTATTATAAATGGTAAATTTGAAAAACAAAATGTTTTTAAATTTATCAATTCCGTACGCATAGCCAGTTTGATGAACTTCAATACCTAATTTGCTCATTGAATTTAATTCATCATTATAAACACAGTAACTATCCTGAAAAGATTTTATAATGGGATTTCCAAATTCATCTTTAACAGGCCAACCTGTTTCCGGCCAAGAAGTTGGATCATCACTCATTGCAACTTTTGCATTTGCAGCATTATGATATCCCCCTACAGCTTCAAATTCCTCATTTCTTTTGAATTTCCCTTGCACAACATTATTTTTTATTCCCATAAAGGGATTTAAATGATAGATATAATGTTGCCCGCTATTAATAGGAAACTCTCCAGAAGGACCTTGTGTTAACCTTCTTGGATAAAATTTTCCGCGGTTTTCAAAAAATAAACCAATATTAGATGCATTATGAGTTCCTGCTGCTCTATCAGTAATACCAGAGATTTTTTTAACCTTTGGATTTTCCTCCCCACGGTTGTTATAATCTCTGGTATCAACTTGAGCAAAAATTAAAGTACTTAAAATTATTATTAATGTAATCTTTTTCATATATCTACCCACTTAAAATTGAAAACTTGCACCAATTCTTATAAATTTTGGTTCGCCTAAATTTGAAGGATCTTTAATATATTCTTCCGATGCACCAGGATACATGAATGTAACATCCGGCTCACCTGTATCGCTATAGACATTCAGTACATTTCTGTAATTTGTAGCATTTAAAATTTCTAAATACAATTTTAATTTAGTTTTGCCAGGTAATTCTATCATTTTATCAATTATAATATCTAAATTAAATCTCATAGGCATTCTTAATGAATTTGGAATTTGAAAACCTGCATCCCTTCCACCTGGTGTATATGGATAACCACTTGCTAACTGCATAATAAAATTAAATCCCATATCGCCAAAGATATATGTACCAAAAACATTAGGCCCGAATTTTTGTGGTGTAAACATTAAAGTAGAAACATTGAAACGATGTGTTTGATCAAAACTCAAATAATATAGATTTGTAGTTTTCACAGTTGTAAACTCAACTGATGACGCATTCCCTTTAGCAACAGAATAAGTATAATTAACATTAGATGACAAATATTTTCCTAATTTCATATCATAAGTGATTTCAAAGCCCTTAACATTTGCATAATCACCATTTATATACAAGAAATATGGTACATATTGACCTGGTCTTAAATATGCTGGATAATAAATTGTACCAATCAAACCTGTTATATCTTTATAATACGCAACAACTTTTAATAAATTTCCATTTTCAAATTGATGATCTACACCCACTTCATATGCTATTGTTCGTTGTGCATCGAGATCCGGAGAACCAAAAGACGGCTCTCTTACGCTAACTTTATATTCTTTGTTTTCATAAATGTATTGATAGTCAGGATTTTGGAAAAAGTGCCCATATGCAAAATGTAATTTGGTATTTTCTGAAATTGGATGCGCTATACCAATTCTAGGACTTAATTGAGTTCTAGGTTTAACTTTAAATGCAGAATTTGCATCCAGCGGATTTTCTCTTACCATCACATTTGTATTTAAATAATCATACCTTAACCCCAAATTTAAAATCAAATAGCCAAGTTCTATTTTATCTTGAATATATCCCGCAAATTCAATAGGTTCATCTACTCTATAATCATCAACATATTGTTGATTAACAGGATCTTTAATTCCATCTATCGAAAATCTTTTTAGCCAATGCTTTTTCGTTTGTAAACCAAATTTTACCTCATTAAATTCATTCATTTGCCAAACTAAATCAAATTTAAAATCTAATGTTGATGTTCGGTCATCAGTCCTTGTCAAAGGATTTGCATATTTCCAGAATTCCGTACCATTCCCTTTTGTTTCATCATAAATCCTATCTTTTCTTGCAATAATTTGCGATGTATCTTTATCAACACCATTAAAATATCCTTGTGTAAAATATGATACTCTAAAATCATAGAAAAGATTATTCTTTATAAGATGTGTTAAATTAAATACTGGCTGATAACTCCATCCCCTACTAATGGAATACATTTCGGGAATGTATTTATAATCGTGATTATAATTTTGCCTTTTAAACCAATTTG
>DAOSCP010000026.1:0-17264 GCA_035361425.1 Ignavibacteriales bacterium
ATATACTGAAGAATTGCATCATAATATCCATTAGCACCAGCAATACCAAAATATTTTTCAGCATTAACAAAATTTTTACTATATTTACTTCTTAAACCTAATTCATATGCCGAATAAGTTTCCCCTTCATTTGCATATATTTCTAACTCTTCATCAGATAATTTTTTTACCTTTTTGAGTGTATCATTTATTGTAGGGAGATTTTCTTTAATAATATCAATTATATGTAACCCTAAAATTTTATCTGTAGAGTTTATGTGCTCATTATAATTAAATCCCCTTCTTGGCCAGTTTTTTAACCATTCTACAGTATTAATATATTTACCAAGCGGTTCACTTCTACTAATAAAATGCGTAAAAAGATTCGAATAAGCCAACAACAATATAGGTAACGATCCAATTTCCGACCTTACAGTTTTATAAATATAAGTTTCAGTATTTTTTGCTTCTTCTAAAGTATACTCCCCAACTAAATTTATAACTATTTCTATATTATTCCACTTTTCTTTCCATTTTTTAAGAAAATCAATAGCAAAATTTCCAAGAACACCATGCGTAAAATAATAAATTGCCTCCATAAAAGCAGTTGGTCTTTTACAAAAAAAATTTTCAATATGATTTAAATGATGTTCAAATGTTGTATTAATTCCTTCGGTATCCCAAATCACAAGCCCAGATTTAAGTATAGGATGGTCAGGTACACATATTTCAAGAAAATCATATGAGTTTAAATCTTCTGGAACTTCAGAGAGATTATCGATTGGAAATTTTAATCCACCTTTTCGTATAAATAGCCCAAAGTCACCATACCCATGTATTTTTATAATCGGTATACTCTGGTTTGGCAATCTATTGGGTACCAAATGAGTTCCTAATAAAAGATTGATAAAAGAAGTTTTACCAGTTGAATATTCACCTAGAAAAAGTATCTCTTTAGGCATTAATTAGAACCAATTTTGTTTAATGCATATTTAATTCTTCTAACAACAGTATCTTTTCCTAATATAGCTAAGATATCAAACATCCCCGGACCATTCCCAACACCTGAGACAGCCACTCTAAGCGCATGAATAACTTTACCAACTCCTACTCCCATATTTTCGCAGATATTATGCATTAGTTTATCATATTCTTCTTTAGTAGTAATATTACTATTTTCTAGATCATTTAAAAACCTTTTAAGAAATTCAACCGAAACATCGTTCCATCTTTTTTTAATAACATATTGATCAAACTCTGTTGGATCTTCATAGAAATATCTGCAATTATTAATAAATTCATAGATAAAACTAACTCTTTCTTTCATACTTTCAATTATTTTTAACAAATAATCATCTGAAAATACTTTTTCTTTATAAATTGAATTTTTAAGTTCTTCTTTCAAAATAACTAATAACTCATCATTTGATTTTTTTCTTAAATGTTCGGCATTTAACCAATTTAATTTATCTAAATTAAATACAGCTCCCGATTTATTAACTCTATTTAAATCGAATAGCTGGATCATTTCATCAATATTATAAAACTCTCTATCATCGCCATTATTCCATCCTAAAAGCGCAACAAAATTAACCAATGCCTCTTTTAAGTATCCTTTAGCTTTATAATCTTCAACTGCAACATCACCTTGTCTTTTGCTTAATTTAGATTTATCTGGATTTAGCAGTAATGGTAAGTGGGCAAATTCTGGGATTTCCCATCCAAAATAATTATATAACAAAATATGTTTAGGAGTAGATGGCAACCACTCTTCCCCACGTATTACATGAGTTATTTTCATAAGATGGTCATCTACAACACAAGCCATATGATATGTTGGAAAACCATCACTTTTTATAAGTACTTGATCATCAACAGTGGATGTATCAAATTCCACTTCACCTCTAATAATATCACTAAATTTCACTTTATGTCCATGCTCAACATTCAATCTGATAACATAAGGAATTCCCTTTGCTAAATTATCTTCTATCTCTTCTTTACTTAGATTTAAACAATGTTTATCATAAATTCTGTAGCTTAGATTTTGTTTTTCTTGTTCTTTTCTAAGATTTTCCAATCTTTCCTGAGTACAAAAACAATAATATGCTTTTCCTTTTTGAATAAGTTCCTGTGCATATTTTTTATAAAGTTCTAATCTTTCAGATTGTATATAAGGACCAAACTCACCTCCTACTTCAGGGCCTTCATCATAATTTAATCCGCACCATTTTAATGTATTAATTAAATTTTCTACAGCACCTTCAACATATCTTGTTCTATCTGTATCTTCAATCCTTAAAATAAATTTACCATTATTTCTTCTAGCAAAAAGAAAGTTATATAAAGCAGTTCTTAATCCACCAACATGCAAGTATCCAGTAGGACTTGGAGCAAATCTTACTCTTGGGTATTCATTAATCATTTATGTCTTCCTTAATTTTTATTCAAATATTGTGCAATTTTTTCTAATAATTCTTTACTATCTATTGGTTTAGGTATATAATCAGTGGCACCAGCTTCTATACATTTTTCTTTATCTCCTTTCATAGCAAAAGCAGTTAGTGCAATTATAGGGATATCTTTGTAATTATCCATTTGTCTAATTTCCTGAATTGCTTCAAAACCACTTTTTAGAGGCATTTGCATATCCATAAGAATAAGATTAAATTGATGAGCTTTAGCAGCGTCAACTGCTTCCTGACCATTTTCGGCAGTTACAACATCTTCATAACCATTTTTTTTCAGTAATCTTGTTACAATAATTTGAGAATGTTTATAATCCTCAGCAAGCAGTATTTTATATTTTGGTTTAACTTCTTCCTTTGTTCCTTCTGCTTTGCTTTCTGTTACTGTATTATCCTGAGAAACTTCATTTTTCGATAAGATAGTAGAAGAAACAATTTTTCTGAATGGTGCTTCAAATTTTTTATTTACTGTTAACGATACAACAACTTTATTGGATTGATCAACTACCAAATTTAAATAATGATTTAATACTTCAAGATAATAACTTATTAATGGGAATGAAAAATTTGTAAGTGGAATAAATTTCCCATCATAATTCATATTTAAAGTATCGGGGAAAAATATTTTATCAAGTACTGTTTGTGACAATGTAAAATTATCACACGTAAAGTTAATTTGTTTTATCTGGAAATTTTCCTCAACAAAATCAACAGATATTACATTTGCTGATGAATATCTTATTAAGAACCCGAGGATTTTTTCAACAATAAAATTCAATTTTTGATGATCAGATTTAATAAAATTATTTGCAGGAGTATTATTAAATTGAACTTGAATTTGTTTATCTTTAATTTTATTAGTGTAGTAATTATAATAATTTTCTATAATTTTTTTGATATCTACATCAACAATCGAACATTCTACTTTTTCAAAAAGTAATTTTTGGAAGTCTTTTTGTTCAGTCAATGAAATTAAAATTCCGTAGCATTGATTGTAAATATTATTTAATAATTCAATAAGGTGAGGACCAGGAATTTCATTTTTTAAAAATACTAAAGAACCAATTATACTCTGTAAAGATGAAATATATAAACCAAAACTTCTGTCGATCAAATTAATTATTGTCGCTGTAGCACTTTCTGATGAAGAATTCATTTTAGTATATAACTTATAAAGTTGAACTAAAATCATAAATATTTTACTTTCAACATCCTCTAATATATCATCCTTAGCTAAGCACAATAATAACTTTTTATTTTCATCTAAAATTGTGATATAATATTTTTTATCAGAAAAGTTAGCAATAATTGGATTATTTAGAATTGTTGGAATTAAAGTTTCTTTATTCTGTATTTCACTTATTAAATCATAATTAATTTGCTGATTGATAAGATTGCTATTATCATCATCAGTATTTTTAACTATGAAACTATTCCTATCTTGTTCAATTACAAGAACAGCTTTAGAATTTAGTAATATTTTTGATGCATTTAAAAAATCTTTAATAAAATCTTCATAATTTGAAGAATTCGTACTAATTTTTTTGATGAGATATTCTATTGTTTCCATAGTTTTTTGTAAATTTAATTTTTAAATTTTTAAGATTAGTTTATAATTTATAAAATTTTTGATTAATTTCAAAATTACAAATATAAGGATTATAATGTTATGTTACAATATCAATTATTAGAAAGTAAAACTATTTTTAATGGTTATGTATTCGATGTCAAAGTTGACAAAATTACCTATGATAATATTAATGCTTCTCCAAGAGAAGTAGTAATTCATAACGGAGGTGCTGTAATTTTACCTGTATTGGATAATGAGAAAATACTTTTTGTAAAACAATTTAGATATCCCCTACAAAAATATATTATTGAATTGCCCGCTGGAAAATTAAATAAAGGAGAAGATCCTCTATTATGTGCTACTCGTGAACTTAAAGAGGAAACCGGATATTCATCAAATCATATAACCAAACTAGGTTCAATTTTTACAACACCTGGATTTTGCACAGAAGAACTTCATTTATTTCTAGCAGAAAGCCTTATTCCCGGTAAGCATGCTCGCGAAGAAGGAGAAATGGATATGGAACTATTAGAATTAAGTATTGATGATATTAAAATAAAAATTTCTAATGGAGATATCAAAGATGCAAAAACTATTTCCGCTTTGATGATGTATTTTATCAAAAAAGGTATATTATGAATTTTTCGCAGGAGATAAATAAGGGTTTAAATTATTTAGCTGGAAACGATATAATAATCAAATCACTAATTGAAAAATATCCAAAATTTAATTTAAAGCCTCATACTAATCACTTTGATGATTTGGTTGCATCTATTATCATGCAGCAACTTTCAATGAAAGCAGGAACATCTATTTTAAATAAATTTAAGAATCATTTTAAAGTATTACAACCAGATATAATTTACAATGAAAGAGATAATAATTTAAGGAATCTGGGTATATCATACCAAAAAATAAAATATATTAAAGATTTATGCGAAAATATAATTAACGAAAATATTGATTTGAATGATATAGCTAAATTATCAAATGAAGATATTGTAAAAATTTTAACAAAAGTCAAAGGCATTGGCATTTGGACTGTACAAATGTTTTTAATATTTACTCTTTGTAGATTAGATGTACTTCCTGATAAAGATTTAGGGATAAGAAAAGCAGTAGGAAATTTATACCTCCAGAAAGATATTGCAACAGACAAAGAAGTAAGAGAAATAGCATTACTCAATAAATGGAATCCATACGAAACATTAGCAAGCTGGTATCTTTGGCGAAGCTTAGAAAATACATAAAAAAGAGCACGGAGCCATAAGAGTGCCCACGTGCCCGATGGGGAGATGAAAGTTTTGTGATTTAAAAATTTTTAAATATTAGAAAGTTATAATGAATAATGCATTATAATTATCACAATAAAATATAATCAATAAAACTTCATACAAATAATAAAGATAATTCATAATAAAGTTTTTCTTTTAGAGCGTGCCTATAGATAGGTTAAACAAAAGTGGATTTAAAGAATAGGAATAAAACAAAACCGCTTTTGTTACAAATCCTGAAAAATCGCGCAGGAAAAGTAACCTATCTTAGGCAGGTCTCCCGGCTTAGAACACCTTTTAACGCCTTCCCATCTTATCGACAGTGGCATTGTGTTAAAAGGTTAAGTTCATCACGGTTGCGCGTCAGCTTCGGATTTTCACCAAATTCCCTATTCGCTCACCTAAGATACCACTAAATTATAAAAATAATTCTAAAAAAACAATATAAATATATTTACCTGATATAACTATTTTTTATAACTCAAATGTAATCAATAAACTTTATTTATTAAATTCATTTAACAATTTTTGTAGATGCGATATTTTTATTTTTCCAAATCCTATATGAGACAAATGATGTTGTAATTTTAAAATATCATTTTCACTGTATTCTGGTTTACCAGTTCTAATTAGCGGATTTTTTTCATTAACTGGACGATGTAAGTAAGCAAATATACTAAGATAAGGATAAATATCTTTATCAACATTAATATTTGATGAAAAATTCCATTCCCAGTCTAATTCCCATAATCTAATAGTATTATCTATACTTGTTGAGGCAATAAATCTTCCGTAAGGAGAAACTAAAACAACCGAAATATTATCATTATGAGCGGCAATTTTTTTAATTTCTTCTCCTGTATTTACATCCCAAACTCTAATAGTTTTATCTTCGCTTGCAGAGATTAAATATTTACTGTTAGGAGTAAAAGTTACGGAGGTAACACTTCTTGTTTGACCTAAAAATTTATTAATTTCATTTCCATTATTAGCATCATATAATCTAATTGTTCTATCATCACTACCAGTAGCAATTAAAAGCCCATTTGGGGAAAATCTTACACTATTAACACCAGCAATATGTCCTGTTAATTTAAATTTTTCTTTCAAAGTTTCTAATGACCAAATTCTTATTGTTTTATCTAAACTTGCACTAGCAATATATTTACCATCTGGGGAAAAACACAAAGACCTAATAGGAAGACTATGACCGGTAAATTTAAATATTTCTTTTTTTGTTGCTAAATTCCATAATTTTACTGTTTGCTCAAACCTACCGGTTATATAAAATCTATTATCCGGAGATATAATTAACTGCCTCATCCATTTAATATTTTCAAGATTATTTGTAATAAATTCATCTTTAAAGATATCATATACTTTGACAGTGTTATTTTTCAATGTAATAAGCAAATAATTTTCATCAATAGAAAAGTTTATATTTACAAAATTTTCTAAATTTATCATATGATAAAAACGGATAGTTGAAATTTTTTCTCTAACAGCATTTGTAGCTATATTATAAATTAAAGTTTTTAATTTTTTATCTGAAGAAAATTTGGGGATTTTTAAAGCTTCTCTAACAGAAATATAGGCATTTTCAAAAAGATTAGCTGCTAAATATTTTCTTATTTGCTCTAAGTATATTTTAATTTTTCTGTTATCATCAAGAATATTAACTAAGTTTTTAGGTTTAGAAATAACAGGGAAAGGATGATGAATATTCCAGTCATTTTTATCAAAATTTCTTATATGCCATATGTATGCAGTTTTATCTTCACTTGTTGAAATAATGTAGTTACCATCTTCTGAAAAATTCACAGATGTTATTGTTGTATTATGGCCTATAAATCTTCTTATTTCAATACCTGTAGAAATATCCCATAATCTTATAGTTTTATCAAGACCAGCAGAAATTAAAAATTTATTATCCGAACTTACAGAAACAGAATAAACATCTAAAGTATGGCCAGAAAACATTTTAATTAATTGATTATTTTTCCAATCCCATAAACGAATGGATTTATCCCAGCTAGCTGATATTATATATTCTCCATCTTTAGTAAAACAAACTGCTTTTACATTAGAAGTATGTCCTTGTAGCGTTTGTATAACTTTACCCGAAGAGAATTCCAAAACTTTAATAGATTTATCAGAACTACCAGAAACTATATATTTATCATCAAAAGATATATCAACTGAATTTATAGCATCTTTATGTGCTATAATAGTTTTTAATTCTTTTCCAGTCTCAATATCCCAAATTTTTATTGTTCCATCTTCACTACCGGATATTAAATAATTACCATTATTAGAAAATTTTACGGAATAAACATCCCCGGCATGACCAACTAATTGATTGAATAATTTATTTTTATCTAAATCCCAAATTCTAATAATATCATCAAGGCTTCCAGCGGCAAGATATTTTTTGTCTTTTGAAATGGATAAAGATTTAAGTGACATTTTTGGTTCATAAAAATGAAATATTTCTTTATTCTCTTCAGTATCCCAGATATAAATTTCTTGCCAACCTCCAATGACCACAGTTTTACTATCCCAAAACATTCCATAATCTAACGGCTCTTTTGCCTGTATTTTACAAATTTGTTGACAATTAGGTATATTCTGATCAATTATTATATCTAATAATTCCTGATCACTTTCAACTTTTAATTCACTATTTTGAATATTTTTAATTTCATCAATATCTCCACGTTCAAGTAATAGCCATTCAAAATATCTAGTATACTCGAGGTTAAATTTATATTTGTTTGAAAGTAATTTGAATTGATTAAAATAATCTTCTCCGGCAATTTTAGAATTTTTCCATTTGTAATAACCTAAATTGAAACTTGTTTCAAGATGCTCTGGATAAATTTTATTTGCTTCTTCCCAATACTCCTTAGCCTTTTCAATATCACCTAAATCATATGATATAACAGCTTTGTTGTTTAAGGTATCAGCTTTTAGTTCAATCTCTTTGAAACTTTCTCTGGGGTAAAACTGTCCTGTCATATTCTCATATATTTTAATTAATTCTTGCTCAATTTCTTTGAAATGAGAATAATTTTTTCTTCTTTTAGCAGGATCTTTTTCGAGACATTTCATTACTATTTCATTTAATTCATCGGGACAATTATTGCGGAAAGCTTTGGGTTCAATTGGAATACCTTCCTTTTGAACGGTTTCATATACCATCCAGCGTGCATTTGCTGGAATACCTTCAAGGATAAATGGAGATTGCCCTGTTATAAGTTCAAAAAGTATCATTCCAAAAGAATAAATATCAGCTTCATAACCAGCATTAATTTGATTAAATAATTCAGGTGCTATGTATTCTGGAACACCTATACGATTATTATTTATAAAATATCTTTTATTAGGGTCAAATAATTTAATTATATCTTGATTTCTGTAATTTAGAAGTATTTCTTCTAAAGTATTAACGAAATTTATATCATCAAGTTTAAGAAATCCAGTATTATCTAAATAGCAGATATCTGGATGTAAAGATTTAACAACTATTCCATGATTGTGTAAATGTTGCAATGCACGGGCAAGTTGAATAGAAATATCTAAAACATTCTTTATTATTAATTGCTTACCTATAGTATTTTTTAATGACTGCCCTTGGAAATGTTCTAACAGAAGAGTTGGCAGACCAGTGAAAATATCATAATAATAACAAGTTAGAATATTAGGGTGCGATCCCGAATCACTCCATATTTTGCCCATATTCAAAAAAGCATCTCGCATAAAATCATTTAATCTTAAATTGGGCAAATAATTCACTAATTCTAATTTAATCTTCCATCTCTTATGATAAACATAAAAAAGTTGAGAATAATCCTTAGATTTTTTCTCTAAAACTTGTAAATTATCATTAATAATTGATATCTTATTATTTTGCATTATTAATATAATACCTAAATTTTATTGCTGTAAGCTTACCTTTTTTATATGCAATTTTTATTTTATAAATTCTATCCAACATAGACATTTTACTTACAAAAAACCACTCGCAATGAGTGGCTTATAAATTTATTCTTCAACTTTAGCTCTTAAAGTATCCCAAATCATATAAGCACACAGTGCAATAAAAGCAATCAAACCTACTAGTTCTGCTGCATGCGATTCAAACCATTCCATATTAACCCAGTTAAAACCAGCAAATCTTAAAATTGCACTAATTACGCCCATCAAAGCACCACCAGCAATAAATCCAGAAGCTATTAAAGTTCCTCTTTCTCTACGAGCAGTATTTAATTTTTCGTCTTTGGATCTTGTTGAAACATAATGTGCAATAAGTCCACCTATTAAAAGAGGTGTATTTAACTCTAATGGTATAAACATACCCAAAGCAAAAGCTAAAGCGGGAACACCAATCATTGTAAGTAGTAAAGATATAAATGCACCACCAATATATAAAGCCCATGGCACAGGTTGATTTGACATAAGTGGTTGTATGACTGCAGCCATAGCATTAGCTTGAGGTGCAACTAAAGAACCTGGTCCAGAGAAACCATAAGTTTGATTTAATATATAAATTACACCACTAACCGTTGCCGCAGCAACAACTGTGCCTAAAAATTTAAAAGTCTGCTGTTTATAAGGAGAACTACCTAACCAATAACCTATTTTTAAATCTGTAATAAAACCGCCAGCCATAGAAAGTGCTGTACAAACTACACCACCTATTACCAGTGCGGCTGTCATACCTGTATCACCTTTTAAACCAACTGATACCATCACAATAGAACCCAATATTAAAGTCATTAAAGTCATACCTGAAACAGGATTAGTTCCTACTATAGCAATAGCATTTGCAGCAACTGTTGTAAATAAAAAGGATATAACCGCAACAATAATTAAACCTACAATTGAATGTGTAAAATTACCATTTACAACACCAAAATGGAAGAATAAAAACACTAATAATAATGTAAGTAAAATTCCACCAGCCACAATAGACATAGGTAAATCTTTCTGTGTTCTTAATTGTTCGCTACTTGTAGATTTACCACCTTTTATTTCATTTGCAACAATTCCAACAGCTTGTTTGATTACTTTTGAGTTTCTTATAATTCCTATAATTCCAGCCATAGCAATGCCACCAATACCTACCTGACGAACGTAAGCCCTAAATATTTCTTCCGCAGACATATCAGCTATTACCTTTGTAATACCTGGCCCTAAAGGAGTTGCCATGTTTTGCCCTATAAATGATATTATAGGAATTAATACATACCAGGAAAGAAATGAACCAGCAACAATTATGGCAGAATATTTTAAACCTACTATATAACCTAACCCCATTACAGCAGCGCCAACATTAAGTTTAAAAACTATTTTCCATTTTTCAGCTAATTCTTGCCCCCAACTAAAAACTCTTGTAGTAAAAACTTCGGACCAAGCACCAAAGGTAGCAATCACAAAGTCATATAATCCACCTACTAAACCACTTGTAATTAAAACACTAGCCTGGTTACCTCCCTTTTCACCAGCCACCAAAACTTCAGTTGTGGCAGTAGCTTCAGGGAATGGGAATTCACCATGCATTTCCTGTACAAAATATTTTCTAAATGGAATTAAGAACAAAATTCCTAAAAATCCACCAAATAACGAAGAAAAGAAAACCTGATAAAAGTGGACATCTAATTTTAATATGTAAAGTGCTGGAATAGTAAAAATTGCACCAGCTACAATAACACCAGAGCAAGCACCAATTGATTGTATAATTACATTTTCACCAAGTGCGTTATTCCTTTTTGCAATTTGAGATAATCCAACAGCAATAATTGCAATAGGTATGGCAGCTTCAAATACTTGTCCAATTTTCAATCCTAAATATGCAGCTGCAGCAGAAAATATTACAGCCATTACAAGTCCCCATGAAACTGACCAAATATTAACTTCAGGATAAATTTTGTATGGTGACATTATTGGTTCATATACTTCACCATCTTTGAGTTTTCGATATGCATTTTCGGGTAAGCCTTTTGGATTTCTGGTAAATTCGCTCATTTATTCCTCGTTGTTTGATTGTTGAACAATATTAGGAAGTTGTTTCCTTTGAAATAATAGCCAAAAAACAACTGTTATTAAAGCAGATACAAGAGTTGATTGTTGTAAAGGCAATTGAAATCCCTCTGGTGCTACCTGAATATAAGTTAAGCTAACCATACTCATAAATAGGGCCGGAATAAGGGTAAATAAATAATTTTTATTATTAATCTTTAAATAGACTGTAAAAGCCCACAAGACAATCATAGCTAAAGTTTGATTTGTCCATGCCATATAGCGCCATATGACATCAAATTTAATTTGCGTCAAGATAAAAGTTATAATAAATAATGGCAATACAATATAAATTCTATTCAATATACTTTTTTGATTTAATTTAATATAATCAGCTATAATTAATCTTGCACTTCTTAAAGCTGTATCACCTGATGTAATTGGAGCTGCAACAACACCAAGCAAAGCTAATATAGCACCAACTTTTCCAAGTAGCGTATTTGATATTAAGTTAACAACATAAGCAGCATTGCCATTGTGTTCAATCATCACCTGATTTAATTTTTCAACTCCTCCAAAAAATGCCATTCCGATAGCTGCCCAAATTAAAGCTACAATTCCTTCTGTAATCATGGCACCATAAAAAACTCTTCGCCCTAATCTTTCATTTTCAATACATCTTGCCATTAATGGAGATTGAGTTGAATGAAAACCAGAAATTGCACCACAAGCAATTGTAATAAACATCATTGGAAAAACTGGAAACTTTTCAGGATTGCTATGTAAATTTTCTAAAGTTAATTCTGGAATTGAGTAACCATAATAAAACAAACCACCTAAAATTCCTAAAGCCATAAATAGCATAGCTGTAGCAAATAACGGATAAACTCGCCCAATAATTTTATCTATCGGTAATAATGTTGCCAGAAAATAATAAATAAAAATAATAATAGACCATTGTGCTAAATCCAAAACGTTATTTGTTATTCCAACTAAAATTTTTGCAGGACCAGTAACAAAAACAGCCCCAACGAGTATCATCAAAATTAAAGTATAAAAAACCATAAAATGCTTCATAAATTTACCAAGATACATACCAACAATTTCGTTAATACTTAATCCGTTTAATCTTATAGATATCATACCTGAGTGATAATCATGAACTGCACCAGCAAAAATTGAACCTAATACTATCCATAAAAAAGCAACTGGTCCCCACATAGCTCCAGCTATAGCACCAAAAATTGGTCCTAATCCTGCAATATTTAAAAATTGTATCATAAATACTTTATACCATTTCATAGGCACATAATCAACACCATCATTTAATTTATATGCAGGTGTTTGATTTTGAGGATTAATGCCAAAGTTTTTTTCTATTATTTTTGAATAAAAATAATATCCGAGGAATAATAAAACTAATGAGATTAAAAAAGTGACCATTTTTACTTACCCCATAATTCTTTTTCTTAACCTCGCAACAGGTATACCCATTGCTTCACGATATTTAGTAACTGTTCGTCTGGCTATTTGAATACCTTTTTCTTGTAATAACTCAGCAATTTTATCATCACTGATAGGTTTATCTGCTGGTTCCTGGTCTATAATTTCTTTTATAAGTTCTTTGATATGTTTAACAGCTAATACATCACCATCATCTGTAGGTAAACCTTCACTAAAAAAGTATTTTAATTCATAAATTTCTCCTTTGTATTCAACATATTTACCACGCACGGCCCGGCTTATTGTTGCTATATCAAAATTTAACTCTTCTGCTAAATCTTTGTACAAGAGAGGCTTAAGAAATTTAGGACCTTTTTCAAAAAAGTCAAATTGTCTTACAAATAAGCTACGCATTATAGAAAGTAATGTTTTTCTTCGCTGCTTGATTGCTTCAATAAGTAACTTAGCAGATTCATATTTATCTTTGATATAATTGTGTGCTTGTTTATCAGATTTGCTGAGATTGCGTTTTCTTTTATTTTGCTCAAATATTTTAACATATTCCTTATTAATTGTAAGGGATGATGCAGCTCTATCATTTAAAATAATTTCATAACTATCACCAATTTTTTCGATAATAAAATCTGGGATGATTCTATTATTTTCTTCATTATCAAAACCTTCGCCAGGCTTTGGATTTAACTTTAGCAATATTTCAATAACTTCAACTAACTTATCTTGAGAAATTCTTAATTTGCTTCTCAATTGTTGGTATTTTTGATTTAGGAATAAATCAAAATGTTTTTCAATAATATCAACACATATTGACCAATTTTCTTTAGTTATATTAATATAATTTAACTGGATAAGTAAACACTCTTTTAAATCTCTTGCAGCAATGCCTGGTGGTTCGAAAGTTTGGATAAGTTTAAGGACTTTTTCCGCAGTATTTTTATCAATTTTAATGTTTTCAATAATTGCAAATTCTTTGATAAGAGTTTCCAGTGGAGTTGTTAAATAACCGTTACTATCAAGATAGCCAATTATCATTTTAGCAAATTTTTCTTCAATTTCCGGCAAGTCGTGCCATCTTAACTGCTCAAGTAATTGTTCTGTAAGCGATGATTTATATGCAAATCCGGCAAATTGATTTGCAGTGGGGTCTGCTGCATCTTTGTCGTAAAAGCTAGTTGCAACTTCATCAACTTCGGCATCATGCAAATAATCTTCAAATGAATAATCATCATCTAAATAACTACTTTCTTCCATATCAAGAGTATCTAATGTATCTGGTTCTTCGGAAAATTCATCCATTTCTTCAAAATCATCTGAGCCTTCATCTGCAAATTCTAGTATAGGGTTCTCTATAACTTCTTGTTGAATTTTTTGTTCTAACTCTATATTATTCATCTGAATTAATTTCTGTAACTGTATTTGCTGGGGAGTAAGAGATAATTCTGTTCTTTGTGTTTGTTGTAAACCTAAACTACTCATATTTATGTGCCAATTTTGAAAACTTTACAAAAATTTAACAATAAAATATTAAAATTGTATGATTAAAACAAATATTTTTTTATTGAATTTTATGTTTTTTTTTCGCATATTTGTAATACGTTCTTTAAAAACTTAGCACCCCTTATCGAAATTATCCTCATAAATTCATTTTCTCATTATAATCAAAAATAAATTTAACTTTTTTCAAAATCAAATTTAGGAGTTATTATGCTTAATGAAAATATCATTAAAGCCTACGATATTGTATATAAAAATAATCAACCTTTACCCAAAGAAATTGCTTTGGAACTTGCAAAATTGGAAGGAAGCGACATTCTGGACTTAATGTCTCTTGCGCATAAAGTTAGAGTTAAATATGCACAAGACGAACATATTTGCACAATACATAACGCCAAAAGTGGAGCATGCTCACAAAATTGCAGTTACTGTGCTCAATCCTCTTTTTTTAAAACAGCAATTGAAGTTTATCCTTTTCAAGATTTTGATATTATCGCTTCCGCTGCAGAAAAAACCTTAAACAATGGAGTTAATATATTTGGGTTAGTTACTCAAGGCTATGGATACAAAAAAATTAATAGAGAATTTCAACAAATATTGGATACAATAGATAAGCTCTACGAAAAATTTCCCAACTTGCAAGTATGCGGTTCTTTTGGAATTTTAAGTGAAGAAACTGCAAAAGCATTAGCAGATCATAAAGTTGTTCATTATAACCACAATTTGCAGGTAAACCCTCCTAAGTATAAAGAACTAATTGCGACAACACATACAATTGAAGAACGTATTGAAACTGTTAAATTAGTGAAAAAATATGGTATACAGGCTTGTTGTGGCGGAATTTTTGGATTAGGAGAAACTATGGAAGATCGTGTAGAATTAGCTTATGCTCTCAGAGAACTAGATGTGGAAATCATTCCTCTTAATGTATTAATCCCGATCGAAGGTACTGCGGTTGAAAACGTAGAACCTATACCAGCAGCAGAAGTAGCTAAATCTTTTGCAATTACGCGTCTTGTTAATCCAACAAAAGCTATTAAGTTCGCAGCAGGACGTGAAACAAGAATGAAAGATTTCCAAGGTTTGCTAATGCTAGCTGGTGCTAATGGTTTCCTAACTGGAGGATATCTAACAACTCGTGGGCGTGAAACAAGCGAAGATAAAAAATTAATGGAAGAAATTGAACTATTTTGTTAAAAAAATGGGGGCTTTATCGCCCCCTTTTATTATTTTTCACTTTTCTTTGCTTTTACGAGAATGTCATCTATCAATTTATAATCTTTAGCTTCAGTTGGAGTTAAATAATAATCTCTTTCACAATCAGTAGCTATTTGTTCAAGACTTTTCCCTGTGTGTTGAGATAAAATTTCATATAAAGTATCACGTGTTTTGGCTAACTCTTTTGCCTGAATTAAAATATCAGTTGTTTGTCCTGAAAGCCCACCACTTACCCATGGTTGATGTATCAAAATTTTTGAATGTGGTAAAGCATATCTTTTGCCTTCAGCACCAGCAGCTAGTAATACAGCCCCCATACTTGCTGCCAATCCAACACATATTGTCGAAACATCAGGTTTTATATATCGCATTGTATCATATATAGCTAAACCGGCGCTTACACTTCCACCTGGGGAATTTATATACAACGAAATATCTTTATCTGGATCTTCTGCAGCTAAAAACAATAATTGAGCAATAACCACACTAGCAACATGATCATCAATAGCACTTCCTAAAAAAATAATTCTTTCTCTTAATAACCTTGAGAAAATATCCATCCCTCGTTCACCACGGGAGGATTGCTCAATGACATATGGGATTAATTGATTTTTGATATCCATTTGAGTTAAACCTTTATTTTGCTGTTACAACTTTTTCTACTAAATTATTATTATTTTTCAAAAATTCAAATAATTTATCAAATAATAATTTTTCTTTTCTATCAGGACGATTGAACAATTCTTTTGCTTTATCAAGTGCTACTGAATATTTTTCGCTATATTCTTTTGCTTTTTGTTCAATTTCTTCTTCTTTTACTTCTAAACCTTCAGCTTTAATAATAAGTTCCCTCAAAATAAACCATTTTGCGTAAAGTTCCGAATTTTTCTTATTTCTTTCTCTTGATTCATTTTCATTGAATGGAGTTCTATAATATTTAGAATTTTCTTCGTCTTGTTTAACAAGTAATTCCAATAATTCCTGAGCATATCTTTTTGGATATTCAAAAGGATTTTTTTCAATAATAGCTCTGATAATATTATCTTCTGTAGCTTGTTCAGCTTGATTATTATAAATAACTGTTAATTGTTCTTTAATATCTTTCTTTAATTCCTCTAAGCTAGAGAATTTTCCGCCAGTGATTTTCTTTACAAATTCTTCATCAAATGTAGGCTCAACAATTTTTTTGATATCTTTAATAGTAACATTGTATTTATAAGAATGAGAATGTTCTTCTTTAGTACCGTCTTCTTTTGTATGTTCATGTTTATCAACAAACTCGAATTCAAAAGTATCACCATTTTTCTTATTTTGAGAAAGAGTTTTTAATTGATTATCATCTGGCAATTCTTCTAAAACTGCTGGTAAAGTTATTGGTTTTGCATCTGGCGCATCAGCACTAACCATATCATATGTAACATAATAATTTAAACCTTCAATTAGATCAGCATCTTCTAAAGTTGCATTTGATTTTGAAATTCTTTTAATTTCTTCTTCAACTGTTTCATCAGTAACTGGCATAACAACTTTTTCAATTTCTAATCCTTTATAAACAAGATTCTCTAACTCTGGCATAACTTCTAAATCTATCGTAAATTTAAGTTCTTTTTCAGGCTCATATTTCAAATCTGTTAAAATAGGAGTAGAAAGACCCTGAACTTTATTATCTTGTACATAATTTTTATAAACTTTATTTGCTATATTTTCGCATTCATCCATTTCAATAGCATAACCAAATCTTTTTTTAACTAAAGATACAGGAACTTTACCTTTTCTAAA
>DAOSCP010000027.1:0-13995 GCA_035361425.1 Ignavibacteriales bacterium
AAATATCTTGGTGAAATATAATAATTATATTAAATATTTCAAAATTATTGTATTTAAATTTGTAGCTGAAATATTATGCTTAGCATTATATATTGCTAATTTTTGAAAAAAGTGTGTAACCGATAAAAATTTATTACATCAAACTGTGCAGAGAAACAAAATAAGGGCAAATATGGAAAAGAAAAAAATATTAATAATTGGGGGTGTTGCTGCTGGTGCTACAGCTGCTGCTCGTGCAAGAAGATTAGATGAAAATGCAGAAATAACTATTATCGAAAAAGGTCCTTTTGTAAGTTTTGCAAATTGTGGATTACCATATTTTATTAGTGGAGATATCAAAAGAAGAGCTAAATTATTATTACAAACTCCAGAGGGATTTTTAGGAAGATATAATGTTAATGTATTAATCAATACTGAAGCGATTGATATAAAAAGAGATGAAAAGAAAGTTGTGGTTAAAACTGCTGAAGGGACTAAAGAATTAGAGTATGATAAACTTATCTTAGCACAAGGAGGCTCTCCAATTATTCCTGATATCGAAGGAGTAAATAATGATAATGTATTTAAGTTGTGGACTATTCCAGATATGGATCGTATCCATAAATTTATTGAACAAAATCAACCTAAAAATGCAGTTGTTGTTGGAGGTGGTTTTATAGGAATTGAAATTGCAGAGGCGTTTAAGGCACGTGGAATGAATGTAACAATTGTTGAATTAGCAAATCAAGTTATGCCAAATGTTGATTTTGAATTTGGTGCTATGGTAAAATCTGTTTTGGAAGAAAACGGCGTTAATGTTTTAACAGGTGTTAAAATAGATAAAATAACAGGGAATAAAGCAATACTATCCAATAATACAGAAATAGATGCAGATTTAATTCTCTTTTCTATCGGAGTGAAACCAGAGAATATATTGGCAAAAAATGCTGGCTTAGAAGTTAGTCAATCTGGTGCTGTAATAGTTGATGAATATATGAGAACAAGCGATCCTGATATTTACGCTGCTGGAGATATGGTAGAAATTCTACATAAGGTAAGTGGTAGAAAATCCCGAATTCCATTGGCTGGACCAGCAAATAGACAGGGAAGAATTGCAGCATCTAATGCTTTGGGAATGAATTTGAAATATAATGGTGCATTGGGCACATCTGTTATTAAAATTTTTGATTATACACTATCGTTTACTGGTTTAAGTGAAAAATTTGCATCCCAATTTGATTTTAATGTAGGAGTTGCATATACATTTAAAGATAATCAGGTTACATATTATCCAGGTGGAACTCAGCTAGCTTTCAAGCTTGTCTATGATAAATCAACAAATAAAATTATAGGGGCTCAAGCATTTGGCATCAAAGGGGTTGAAAAAAGAATTGATGTAATTGCAACTGCATTACAAGCAAAAATGAGTTTAGAAGATTTAGCAGAATTAGATCTTGCTTATGCTCCACCTTACAACAGCGCAAATGATCCAGTTAATATTGCAGCTTTTGTAGGACAAAATAATATTTCTGGTTATAGCCCTTGCATTTCGCCAAAAGAGTTTTTAGAAAAATATGATGAAACTAAAACATTGGTTTTAGATGTTAGAACAATAGGTGAAGCTGCAAAAGATCCTTATGAAAATGCACTGCATATACCAACAGATGAATTAAGATATAGATTAAATGAAATACCAACAGATAAAACTATTTATATTTTAAGTAAAGATGGGTATCTTGGTCATATTGCACTAAGAATATTAAAACAAAAGGGTTATAATAAATTATATTATATAACAGGTGGATATTCTGCCTTAAAATGGTATTTAAATAACTAATTAAAGGGGTTATAATGGCAACATTATTAGAAAAAATTAAAAACGGTGCTTTAATAGTAGATGTAAGAACAGACTATGAATTCGAAGATGAACATTTCCCAGGTGCAATAAATATTCCTGTTAATGATCTTTTATCAAGGATGAGTGAGTTTGGGGAGGATAAAGAAAGACCAATTATTTTATACTGTGCATCAGGTGCTAGAAGTGCATATGCAGCAATGATATTAAAATCGCACGGTTATAAAGATGTTACAAATGCTGGTGGTCTTGATGATTTATTAGAATTAGCTGGAGAATAATATAATAAAAAGCCCCGAATTCACGGGGCTTTTTCTATATGTAATGATTACTTTTTAGTGTGACATTGGAGGTAGTGCAGGCTCATCAGGGCTACCAGCTTTTTTAAGTGGTATGTAAATTAAAATACCAGCAATTAATCCAATTACAAATAAGCTAACTAAGAATGATGGATCCTGGAAGAAAGCAAATATTTCAGCTGGTTTTTTGCCTGTGATAAATGCTATAGTAGCAAATAAAAGACCAGTTAATGCTTCGCCTGCAATAAATCCTGATGCTAACAATACGCCATTATTTTCAATTCTGGATTTTTGTGCATCGTTATGTTGTTTCTTTTCACTAATTTTTTCAAGGATACCTTTAATTAATCCGCCCACAAAAATAGCAAAAGTTGTTTCGAGAGATAAATACATACCAACACTAACAAGCATAGGGGATCTTACTCCCATTAATACAAAACCAAATCCCATGATTATACCAACTATGATCAAAGGCCATGCCATTTTGCCAGCAACAATTCCCTGTGAAAGCATAGCCATAAGACCTGCTTGAGGAGCTGGTAAGTTTTTACCGCCGAATCCAGTTCCGCCGGTTGCTATATCGCCCTGGTTTAATACAATAAGTGGTAAAAACATAACAAAAGAAGCTAAAATTACACCAAAGATATCACCTAACTCCATTTTCCATGGAGTACCGCCTAAAAGATGTCCAACTTTCAAATCTTGCAACATTTCACCTGCAACAGCAGTAGATACGCAAACAACAGCAGCAACAGCTAATACAGCAGCAACACCAGGTTGTCCTTTCATTCCTAAAGCTACCATTAAAACAGCAGCAACAACTAAAGTAGAAAGTGTTAGACCTGATATTGGATTATTACTTGAACCAATAATACCAACCAAATAACCAGAAACTGCAGCAAAGAAAAATCCTGCTATAATCATAACAATTGTAGCAACTAAGGCTGCCATAACATCTTGTGCAAAGAAATAATAAATGAAGAATGTTAAAATTGAAGCAATACCAATACCGCCTAAAACATAGATAAATGGTAAATCTTTTTCAGTTCTAACTTCTTCGGTATGAGTTTGAGAAGCAGCTTTCTTAACATCACTAATTGCTCTTCCTAAACCTGTTGCTAAGCTTTTACGCATTTTAAATAAAGTAAATGCAGCACCGGTTAACATACCGCCAATTGCAATTGGTCTAACTAAATAATACCATATCTGTCCAGCAGTTGATAATAGTTGTTCGCCATTCATTTTTTCAACATGTAATTCAGGGCCTAATAAATACATGATTATAGGAACAAAAAGTCCCCAGGCCAACAAACCACCAGAAAAGTTTAATGAAGCCAATTTAGGTCCAATGATATATCCAACACCAATAAATGCAGAGCTAACAGCAGGAGAACTTAAAACAATACCACCTTGAACAGGTACATTTGCAATATCAGTTGATTGTCCGCTTTTCAATGCTGCTTCTGCGGCATCTCTTGCTTTTTGATCACGTGTAAAGAATATGAAGTTTTTAGCAAAAGGAATAAATGTTTCCCATCTTTCTGCAAAAAGTTTGAATTGTTTTAGAATTTCAATAACCGCACCAACCGCCATAGTAGAGAAAAGTAACGATGCGCCACTTCCGCCAGCTCTTCCAGCTTTATGAATTTCAGAGGCTGCTACAGATTCAGGGAAAGGTAATTCAGCATCTTCAACCATAACTTTTCTTAATAAAGCTACAAACATGATACCTAAAATACCACCTGCTAACATTATAGCTGTAGCTTGAATATAGTGTGCAAATGAGCTAAAATCTGCTTCCCATAATCCAGAGATGTAAAAAGCTGGAATTGTAAAAATAGCACCTGCAGCAACAGATTCTCCAATAGAACCTACTGTTCTTACAAAGTTTTCTTCAAGAATTGTTCCTTTGAAAGCTTTTAAGATTGCCATACCGATAACAGCTGCAGGATAAGTTGCGGCTATTGTCATACCTGCTTTTAATCCCAAATATGCATTTGCTGCACCCAAAACAACAGACATTACCAAACCAATTAAAAGAGCCCTGAGTGTAAACTCTTTCATATCAGTTGTAGGGGATACGAAGGGTTGGAATTTTTTTTCAGACATTAATCCTCCGATTAAGTTATTTAATTATTGTGGAAGCAATATAAAAATATTTTTTTTTATTTCAAATCTTAATTTTTGTTTTTTTTGTGAAATTAAATATTTATTGCTTATCGAATTAATTGTGAGTTAATTTAATTGCTGGTATTTTTTTAAGTTAATAATTTTATATAATTTTTAAGGAGTGATGTAATCTGACTGATTTTTAAGAAAATTTAATTTGAATAAAATATAAAAAAGCGGCCGCACAAAAAGATAGCGACCGCTAAATATATATGCTAAAATATTTTTAACTTTTCTTGATAATAATACAATGGCGTAATTTAGATGCCAAATAATTACTAATCAATTTTCCAGGTGTTTCCTGAATAAAGCAATTTTTCTAAAGTTCCTTCACCTTTAGTTTTAATAACATTTTCAATTTGATTATGAATGTTTTCTTCTAATGAAGGTTTGTTTACCATTCTAAAAACACCAAGTGGAAGAGGGAAGCCTTCCATTTGAGAAAATTGAGCTAATATCATTGCACGAACTGGATTAGTATCATATTCATCATGAATCCAACAATCATTTATGGAAAACTCACCTTCATTTATATTAATAACTTCGGGAGTAAATCCATTTAATCTAATACCTTTATTTTTATTTTTACCAAAAACTAATGGTTTATTATGTTCAAGATAGACAACATTATCATCTTTTCTATCTTTTTCAGTATAATTTTCAAATGCACCATCATTGAAGATAACACAATTTTGTAAAATTTCAACAATTGCGGTGCCATTATGTTCATGAGCTCTTTTAATTACATCACCTAAGTGTTTTAAATCTCTATCAGCTGATCTCGCAAAAAAAGTAGCACCAGCACCAATTGCAACAAAAGCAGGGTTAAACGGATAATCAACAGAGCCATATGGAGTTGATTTTGTAACTTGTCCGAATTGTGATGTTGGAGAGTATTGGCCTTTTGTTAATCCATAAATTTGATTGTTAAATAATAAAACTTTTATACCTACATTTTTCCTGATTGCATGTATAAAATGATTACCACCAATACTAAGTGAGTCGCCATCACCAGTAGCAACCCAGACATTTAATTTAGGATTATGGACTTTAACGCCGGTAGCAATTGCAGCTGCTCTCCCGTGTATACTATGAAAACCATATGTTCCCATGTAATATGGGAAACGAGAAGAACAACCAATTCCGGAGACAACAACGGTATTACTTTTGTCTAACTGAAGTTCTGCAAAAGTTTTTTGAACTGTTGCCAAAATTGCATAATCACCGCAGCCTGGACACCATTTAACTTCTGAACCGGAAGCATAATCTTTAGCGGTTAATTTAACCTGATTTATTTGAGCTGTATTTGTCGTCATATTACATATCTCCTAAGATTTTGAGGATTTCTTTTTCAATCGTTGAAACTTTTAGTGGAGTACCTTTAACTCTATTTAATTTTAATATTTTATCAGGGTTAATATTTGTTTCAGCTTTAAGTAATTTAGCCAATTGTCCAGTATTGATTTCTGGTATTAAAATTTTATTGAAATTGTTAATAACTTCAACTAAATTAGCTGGGAAAGGAATAAGATAATTTAAATGAGCTTGTGAAACTTTGAACCCTTTTTCTCTAACATTTCTTACAGCTTCAGTTATTGTGCCATGCGTACTACCCCAACCTAAAACCAATAATTCGCCTTTGTTTTCGCCTTCTACTTCTAATTGAGGAATATCGTTAGCAATATTTTTTATTTTTTTAGCTCTTAATTTAACCATAAGTTCGTGGTTTTCGCCATCGTAAGAAACAGCTCCAGTAATATTTTGTTTTTCAAGACCGCCAATACGATGTTCTAATCCAGGTGTACCAGGTATTGCCCAAGGTCTAGCACCATTTTCATCCCTTGAATAAGGTTGGAAATTATCATTTAATGTTGTTTTTTTGGTAATAATTTGCTTAAGAGAATTAATTTCAGGAATACGCAAAGGTTCTGAGCCATTAGCTAAGTATCCATCAGTCAATAGTATTACAGGAGTCATATATTTTAATGCAATTCTAGCAGCTTCATAAGCCATATGGAAGCAATCAGCAGGAGATTTTGCAGCTAAAATAGGAACAGGAGCTTCGCCGTGTCTACCATAAGCAGCAAAAAGCAAATCTGCTTGTTCTGTTTTAGTTGGTAAACCGGTGCTAGGTCCGCCTCTTTGAACATCAACAATTACTAAAGGTAACTCTGTCATTACAGCTAAACCTATAGCTTCTGATTTAAGAGAAAGGCCAGGACCACTTGTAGTAGTAACTGCTAAAGCACCTGCGAAAGATGCACCTATTGCAGTTGAGATACCTGCAATTTCGTCTTCAGCTTGAATTGTTTTAACTCTATAATTTTTATATGAACTTAAAGCGTGTAATATTTCTGAAGCGGGAGTTATTGGATACGAACCTAAAAATAATTCCAATCCAGCTTTAGCTGCTGCTGTTACCAATCCTAAGGCTGTAGCTTCATTTCCAGAAAGATTTTTATAAATACCTTTAGGAAGATCTGCAGATTTGATATCGTATCTTACATTAAAAATTTCGTTATTTTCTGCGTAATTATAACCACCTTTGAGGGCATTAATATTAGCTTGTTTGATTTTTTCATTTTTAGCAAATTTTTGTTCTATCCAATAAATAGTATTATCAATATTTCTATTGAACATCCAGTATAAAATGCCTAAAGCAAAGAAATTTTTACAACGGTTAGCTTCTTTGGGTGTTAATCCTAATCCTTCTACTGCATAATTTGTTTGAGATGTTAAAGGCACTTCATAAATTTGATATCCTTCGAGGCTACCATCTTCTAATGGATTCGATTCATAGCCAGCGAGCTTTAAATTTTTTTGGTCAAACGCATCTTTATTAATAATTAGAATTGTATCACGGGAAATTTTATCCATATTAACTTTAAGTGCAGCGGGATTCATAGCAACAAGTACATCAGGTGTTTCGCCAGGTGTATAAATATCAGTGCTACCAAAGTGTATTTGATAAGAGCTTACTCCTGCAGGTGTTCCAGCGGGGGCACGAATTTCTGCAGGATAATCTGGTAATGTTACTAAATCTAATCTAGCATTAGCTACTGTTTCTGTAAATTGTGTTCCGGTTAATTGCATACCATCACCGGAGTCACCAGCTAAACGGATTGTGACATCTGTGACTTGTTTTGTTTTTACTGACATATTTTACTCTACAAATTATTTTTTAAAATTGCTTTTTCAAACATAGTTAAAAAAAAAATTATTTTCAAATTTAAAATAATTGTGTTTTTCAAAGAAAATTCTTAAATTATAACAATAAATTATTATATTTAGTTCGGAAAGATATAACTTGACAATTAAATAAAAAATAAGTATATTTATTTTTTAAAACAAAAAATTTGCGGAAGTGGTGAAATTGGTAGACACACCATCTTGAGGGGGTGGCGCTCGAAAGGGCATGCGGGTTCAAGTCCCGCCTTCCGCACTTGCCTATAAATCTTTCCGAACTAACTCTTCTATTGTAAATTTATTCAAAATAATAATGAGGTCCTTTATGAAAAAGCTAGTTCTTTCATTCGTAATTTTATTTTTTACTTTTTCTTTTGCACAAGAACAAGAAATCAATCCAGAGGCCGCAAATCTTTATAATGAAGCACTTCGAACATTTAAAGCTAACAAAGCTGATTCATCTATTATCTATATAGATAAAGCTCTTGAATTACAAAAATTGCCTTTATTCTATCAATTTAAAGGTAAAGCATTACTTTCACAAAAAAAATTACAAGATGCTATTGAATCCTTTGATGAGGCACTTAAACTTAAACCAGATGATAAAGAAACACTTGAATTAAAGCATAATGTTGAAATAGATCTTGAAATTCAAAAAGGTGATGTGTTACTTAGAGAAAAAAAATATGATGAGGCAATTGTTGAATATAAAAGAGCACTCGAAATTAACAAAAATGATATGAAGCAAGAAGTAATAAAAAATAGATTAGTTGCTTGCTATCAAAATAAAGCTGCTGAAAAAGTTCAAGCTGGTAATTTTGAAGGTGCAATCAATGTTTTTGATGAAGCCAAGGGATTTATTGAAGAAAATACTATTTTAGAAGAAAAAACAAAAGTTTATAAAAATGCTGCTGCAGCTGCTTTTAGTCAAAATAAAATTAATGATGCCATTCAATATTATGATAAAGCTATTGCCTTAAATCCTAATGATCAAGATTTAAAAAGAACTGTTGCTGCATTTTATAACAACTTAGCTGTTAATGAAACAAAAAATAAAAAATATGCTCAAGCAATTAATTACTATAACAAATCTTTGCAAGTATTTGAAAATGACCAAACTCATATCTTTATAATGAATACATATTTAACTGCTAATCAAAATGCACAACTTATTAAATATGCTGATCAACTTATAGCAGAGAAAAAAGTTAAAGCTGCACCATATTACTTTAAGGCAGTAGCATTAAATGCTACAGGTAAATATAAGGATGCCGTTAATGTTTGTAAACAAGGGGAAGAAATTGTTGAAGATGTAAACTTTTCTCAAAGATGTGCAAAATTAAGAGCTAGTATCGAAGATTATTTAAATAAAGTAAAATCTCAACAAAAGAAATAATACATTAAAATAACTTGTTATTTGAGCTGCTCACTATCATCAAAAATATTGAGCAGCTCTTTTTTATATAATTTTATGCATATAGGGGGAAATAATGTTAAAAAAAATCATCTTCTTTTGTGTTATATTGGTAAGTCTTTCTTTTACGCAATCATTTAAAAAACACGAAGTAAGGGGGGCATGGATAGCTACTGTAGCAAATATTGATTGGCCTTTTTCTGAAATTAAAGGAAATAGTGATTCTCTTATTGAATTACATAAAAAACAACTTATAGAATATTTCGATTTATTTGAAAAAATAAAAGTCAATACAGTTTATTTGCAAGTAAGAACTACTTGTGATGCACTTTATAATTCTCCTTATGAGCCATGGTCGATGTATTTAACTGGCAAACAAGGTGAAAAACCAGTAAAAAATTTTGATCCACTCGATTTTGCAATTAAAGTAGCACATAAAAGAAATATTGAATTACACGCCTGGATAAATCCCTATCGTGCTTCACTTGTTAACAGCGATATTTCTAAGTTTGATACTAATCATGTTATTAAAAGTAAGCCAGAATGGATAATTAAATGCGAGGGGACAGAGTATCGTTTTCTAAATCCCGGTTTGCCAGAGGTTAGAGAATATCTTACAAATATAATTGTTGATATTGTTAAAAGATACGATGTCGATGGTATTCATTTTGACGACTATTTTTATCCATATAAAGAATATGGTAAATTTAATGATAGTTCAACATTTGAAAAATATAAAATGGGATTTGACGATATCGTTGAGTGGAGAAAGAACAATGTTAATATTTTGGTATACAATTTAAATAATGCTATTAAAAAATTTAAACCATGGGTTAAATTTGGCATTAGTCCTTTTGGATTAGCCCCCAATCACTCAGTAAATGTTCAGTTAGGTTGTGACCCTGCTGCCTGGCTTTCTGGTAAAGTGGTAATTGATGGTAAACAAATTGAAACAGAACCTTATATCGATTATATTCTCCCACAATTATATTGGACTCTTGAAACTCATTATTTAAAGAGCTTGCCAAACTGGACTTCTTCTACTTTTCTTAATGGAAGAGATTTATATATTGGTCATAGCATGTATTTAAAAGATTCTTCACAAGTTACAAAGCAAATTCGTTTAGCAAGAGAAAATGATACAATCAAAGGAAATGTTTATTGGAGTGCTAAATGGGTGCTTAAAAATCATCATAATATAGTTGATTCTTTACTTATCTTAAACAGATACATATCTTTACCGCCAAAAATGCTATGGAAGGCTAATAATCCGGTTGAACCTGTGAAAAAAATAAAAGGACAAAATTTTGGTGATAAAAATATTATTAAATGGAAAAAAGTATTTAAAAAAGGTGAATTAAATACATATAAATATTATGTTGTTTATCGTTCAGAAAATCCAAAAATAGATTTTGATGATCCTAAAAATATAATTTATGTAACTACTGGAGATTATTTCAAAGATTACGATATAGAAAAAGGGAAAACTTATTACTATGCGGTTACAGCGCTAAATCGTATAGGTAAAGAAAGTGTGCCTTCGAAAGTGATTATGGTGAAATAATTTATAATTTTATAATTTACTTATAATTTCTTACTTTTGTTATTCAAAAAAAAATTTTATAGGAAGCAATTGCGTTTTAATGTATTAATAATTTTAGTGCTCTATTCTTTGTTATATTCACAGCAATATATTGATAATATTATATATTCAACTGCAAAAGATTCCTTACATTTTTCTATAAAAAATAAAACATATTATTTATACGGCAAAGCTAAGATAAATTATGAAAAATCGGAACTCTCAAGTAAAACAATTAAAGTAGATTTTTCAAAAAACTTACTTTCAACAAAATTTGAGGATGATACTTCATTTTATCCAACTTTAATAGATGATGGTGAAAAATACACGGGTAAATCAATCGAATATAATTTTAAAACAAAACAAGGAATTATTTCTTTTGCTTCGAATAAATCTTTATCATCTGCATACTCAGGGGAGTTGGTTAATAAAGTTGATGATAAAACAATTTTTGCAAAGGACGCAAGATTTACTACATGTTCCGATATTGATGATCCAGATTACGCTTTTAATGCAAAAGAAATGAAAATAATTCCAAAAGATAAAATTATTGCAAGATGGATATACCTTGAATTTGAGAGTGTTCCAATTCCTGTTCCTTTTCCGTTTGCTGTCATACCTAATAAATCTGGTAGAAGATCCGGGATTTTAATTCCATCATATGGTTTGCGGGAAGGTGCAGGTGCATACTTTTCCGGAATGGGCTTTTATTGGGCAATGAGTGATTATACAGATTTAACTTTTAGAGGTGATTATTATACCAGAGGCGGCTACAACCTACAAACTAATTTTAGATACAATAAAAGATATAATTATGATGGTTTTGTTGATCTTGGATATTCGAATTTAATTTTTGGTGAAAAATACGATCAAGATTATTATCAAACAAAAGATTATAAAATTACAATTGTTCACAATCAAACAATTTCTCCATCTGCGAAATTGAATGCAAATTTAAATTATCTTTCCGGTAAATACTTAAGGAATAATAGTGCAAATTATAATGATATTCTTAATCAAAATATATATTCATCATTAGTTTTCAATAAATTTTATGATAATGGAACATCATTTTCGGTAAATTATTCAAGAAATCAAGATTTAAGCAATAATAATATCAACGAGATATTACCATCTATAACTTTTAATTTTCCTAATACTTACATATTTAGAACAAAAAATACTAATATTACAAAGCTTAGCTGGTATGAGCAAATTAAATTCAACTACAATGTAAATTTACAAAACAATAAAAATAAAATTAACAACAAAGTAGAAAATAAATACGGTATTTACCACAAACCGAACATCTCTTATACGCCTAAATTAGGTTATTTTTCTGTATCTCCTTATTTTAATTATGATGAAAAGTGGTATTTTAAATACTTAAAAATTGATAATTTGGGCACTAATGGAAAAGATTCAATTGTTGAAAAAGAAAAATCCGGTTTTAATGCAGTAAGAACTTATTCACTTGGGCTTAACATTTCAACAACGCTTTATGGAATTATGGATTTTAATGCACTTGGTATATCTGGATTTAGACATATCTTTAAACCATCTTTTAATTATAGTTTTAGCCCGGATTTTTCATCAAATAAATGGGGATATTACGATAGTTATCAATTATCAAATGGAAAAGTTGTTAAATATGATAAATTTAGCAGACAAGTTTTTGGTGGAGTTCCGGCAGGTGAAAGACAAATTCTTGGTTTCAATTTTACAAATATTCATGAGATGAAATTAAAACCAGCAAAAAATGATACAGTAAACATAAGCGGTAAAAAAATACAACTCCTAAATTGGAATTTATCATCAAGTTATAATTTTGCAGCAGATAGTTTAAATTTTTCTGATTTAAATTTATCATATCGCACAGAAATAGGAAGATTAAATTTTTCTGGTAGCAATTCATTTACACTTTACGACCAAATTGGATATACAAGAATTAATAAATTTTTGTGGAATACATCAAAGCAACCGTTTAGAATGACATCTTTTAGATACAGTTTATCATTCAAACTTGCAAGCTCAGATTTTGCATCTAATGTTGATACATCAAAGAAAAAATATCAAGAACATCATTTATACAACGATTTTTATAATACTAATCTCGAATATTTAAACAGCAATTGGGAATTGAATTTGAATTACTGGTTTAGCCAGTTCAATCCAACCAAAGATATAGTGACAAAATCTTCTTCGATTGGGTTATCATTAAATTTAGCATTGACAAAAAATTGGCGTGCTTCGTTTACAGGGAATTATGATCTTCAACAAAAACAAATCACAGCGCCACAAGTTACATTATACAGAGATCTTCATTGCTGGGAGATGTTTTTCTATTGGTTACCATCCGGAAAATACACAAACTACAGGTTAGAAATTCGCGTCAAAGCATCTGAACTTCAAGATTTGAAAATCACTCGTTCCAGAGGATTTTATTCGGGTAAATAGGTATTTCAAAGAATAATTAAAAATTATCTTTGTGCAGCAAAATAATTAAAGAAAATTTTGCTTGCTATTCTAATAGAATTCATCAATTTCAATTAAGCCTAATTTCTTAATATTTGCAATTTAATAACTTATTATGTAAATTTATTGATAAAATTAAAATATTTACATCAGGGGAAGCCAATGCGAAAATTACCAATAGGCATACAAACATTTGAAGAAATGAGAAGTGACAATTATTTTTATGTAGATAAAACCAAAGAAGCATTTGAATTAGTTAGAAAATATAAATCTGTTTTTTTATCCCGTCCACGCAGATTTGGTAAATCATTATTTTTAGATACATTAAAATGTATATTTGAAGGAAGAAAAGAATTATTTGAAGGGTTGTATATTTATGATAGATGGAACTGGGGAGAAAAGTATCCTGTGATACACATTAGCTGGGAAGGTGTTCTTAGTACAATGGATAGTATTAAAGAAAAGCTTTATGTAGCATTATTAAACAATCAAGAAAGATTAGGTGTCAACTGTGAACAAGGCTTATCATCACCAGGATGTTTTGAAAGATTAATAAAAAAGACATATGAAAAATACCAAAAACCAGTGGTTATACTAATAGATGAATACGATAAACCGTTATTAGATAACATTGATAAAAAAGAATTTGCAAAAGAAGTTTGGGAATTTTTAAGTGGATTATATTCGATAATAAAAAGCAATTTACAATATATAAAGTTTGTATTTATAACAGGTATAAGTAAATTTGCCAAGGCAGGAATATTTAGCGGTTTGAATATGCTTAAAGACATTTCTCTAAGTGCTGATTTTGGAAATATATGTGGATATCGTCAACAAGATGTAGAAGAATTATTAAAAGAATATAATGCTGATATTGATTATGATGAAGTTAAAGAGTGGTATAATGGTTATTACTGGTTAAAGGATAGTTTATATAATCCTTTTGATATAATACTTTTCATATCAGAAAATTTTAATTACGAAGATTACTGGTTTTCAACGGGCACACCATCATTTTTAATAAAATTGATAGAAA
>DAOSCP010000028.1:0-13966 GCA_035361425.1 Ignavibacteriales bacterium
TTCTTGTTCCTGTTTCTCTGTCGGGTTGTATCGTCCGTTACACTTGCAGCCAACTTTATAATAATATCACCTAATTCTCTTCTTACTTTGGGTAGTTTGACAAGATAGTCATTTTCTATATCTCTAAAACCTAAAGGGAGTAGTAAAGTGCTGGTGAGTTTCTTTTCATTTAATTGTAATAATTCATCTAATTTAATTGGATCAAACCCCTCCATAGGAGTACTATCTACCCCAATAGAAGCAGCTGCAACAATGGCAACTCCAAAAGCTATATATGCTTGTTTTTGTGCCCACTGAAGAAACCATTCTTTATTTTTTCTTGCATTTTCATAAACACTTTCTATATAATTTATTAGTGGCTCCGGTACAAAACCACGTATTTTTTTCATATCATCATAATATCTTTGTTTTCTTTCATCAGTAAATTCTGTCCATGCAGCAAAAATAAGAAGATTAGAACAATCAATAATCTGTTTTTGGTTGTTAGCAATAGGTAATATTTTTCTTTTTAATTCATCATCACTAACAAGAATTACATCAAAAGGTTGTAAGCCTAAGGATGTAGGAGCTAAATTTATGGATTTTAATATTACATCCAATTGTTCTTGAGAAATTTTCTTGCCATTCATTGCTTTTGTAGCATAACGCCACTCTAATGCTGTTAATATATCCACTTCAATTATCCTTTATTTAATGTTAAATTCAATAATAGAACACATGAAAAACTCTTTAAGTTCAAATTTTTGCTGAAAAACCTAACATATATTTATTATCAAGTTTAACTCTTTCAGGTAATACGATATTTTCATAAGTACCAGTATAACTTGTTGTAAAAGAATATTTCCCGTTTAAAGCAAATTCAACTATAATATTTGCCTTCCACCTATAATCTTTTATTTGCTCTAAATTACTGTTAACATCAAATCTTGTATTAAAGTTTATACGATACTCATCAAATTTAATTGTATTAATTAGAGATAAATTAGAACGAAAAGAACGAAAGTATGCATTATTAGTTCTGTTATATTTTGTTTCCTCTCGTAAAACTGAAATAACTGTATTAGAATTTATAACATCATCATTATAAATTTTAATATCCGAACCGAGTCCAAATTGATACCTTATATCAATTTTTCTTTGATAATTGAACTCGTATAATCCGTTAATATTGAGTGCGAAGAGATTATATGGTAATAAAACTAACCTTGTCTTCAAATTTAAATCATGTTGTTTTTTAATATTATTTTCTTCGCCATATGCAAAAGATATATTTATAACCGGTTTGATAATTGAATCGCTGTAAGAGAATTCCCCTCTTGATGTAAATATACCTTGTTTTACATTTCCACCTGTGAAAACTGTTTCAACTCCTATATTGCCACTTGTCTGAGCAAAAAGTATATTTAAGATACTAATAATAAATAATATTTTTTTCATTTAAACCACATATATATATAAAAAAAAAAAAGTTGTTAATGTATTATTTAACAGCTCTATATTACGCCGTATATTTAATAAATCTATTTTAGAAAATTTTGAATTACATTTTTTGCTAAATCCATCATTGATGCAAAATATACACCTAAAATTATTGTAGGAATTACAAGAAGTATAGCTAGAACTTTATTTATGATAGGTAAATTTGCCTCACTTAAATCTTCTTTTTCTGGTTTAGAAAGATACATTTCTTTCATAATTTTAACATAATAAACAAGCGATACAACTGTATTTAATAACGCAATAATAGCAAGCAAAATCATTTGTTTATCAACAAGAGCAACAAAAAGGTAAAATTTAGGAATAAAACCTGCTAAAGGTGGTAAACCTATTAAAGATACTATAAATATTGAAAGTGAAGCTGCAAGGAAAGGTGTTTTTCGTCCCAAACCTTTATAATCATCTATATCTTCAATACCATAGTTATCTGCAATAACCATTGCAATATAAAAAGCTCCTAAATTCATAATTAGATAAACTAGAAAGTATGATAGCACTGCAATAAGCCCAGTTTCTGAAAACGCGATTACACCTAATAAAATATAACCTAAATGTGCTATTGATGAATAAGCTAACAATCTTTTAATATTGTTTTGCCAGAGAGCAGAAAAATTGCCGAAAAACATCGAAAGAACAGAAAATATAATAAGTATTGTTTTTAAATCAAATTGTGGAATATAAATTAAATTATGTTTAGCCGGAATAATTAATGCTTGTAAAACTCTAATTAACATTACAAAACCAGCTGCTTTACTTGCTACGGAAAGGTAAGCAGTAATAGTAATAGGTGCTCCTTCATATACATCTGGTGCCCAGAAATGAAATGGTGCAGCAGATATCTTATAAGCCACGCCAACAAATATTAAAATAAAACCCAAATTAAATAATATAGGTTGTATTAAAGTAGAACTGGTTAAAGTTTCTCTAATTCCAAATATATTTGTTGTTCCTGTAGTTCCAAAAATTAATGATATACCAAAAATCATTATTCCGGATGCAGCAGAACCATAAACCAAATATTTTAATGATGCTTCGCTGTTGCGAATTCTTGTTTTATCAAATCCTGCTAATACATAGGAAGATAAAGACATAGTTTCCATTGCTACATAAATAAGAATTAAATCAACAGCTCCAACTATCAACATCATTCCTAATAACATTCCAAGCAAAACAATATGAAATTCACCTAATCTATTGATAAACTTTGTAACTTCTTTGGATGTAAATAAATACAAAACTATTATAAAAGTTGCAAGTAAAACTATTGCTTTAAAGTATACAGCTAACCAATCTACTACTAACATTCCAAAAGCAATATCTCTAAATACAAGCTGCCTGGAAACAAATAATCCAGTAATTAATAAAATAGCACCAGTTAAATAGTTTAGCTTATATTTTTGCTCATTTTTATAAATTAAATCAAATACTAAAACTAAACATATCCCCAGGGATATAACAATCTCTGGTATAATTAAACGAGTACTTGCTAATAAGTTTGATACAATTTCCATATTACTTCTTTTCTTATTTTACTAAAGCATTTAAATATGTGTAGTTTTTACTCATAAAATCAATAAGAGTAACAACAGATTTATTCATTAAATTTATCATAGCAGAAGGATATACACCCAAGAAAATAATAATAATTGATAATGGAATTAACATTGTATATTCTCTTGCATCAAGATCTTGCATAAATTGCCATTTTTCATTGAATTTGCCAAAGAACACTCTTTGTAAAGACCACAACATATAACTTGCACCTAATAAAATTCCAAGTGTACCAACAATAGTTAAAATTCTTGTTATCATACTGCTAAAACCACCCATAAATACAAGAGCTTCAGATACAAAACCACTAAATCCTGGAATTCCTATTGCAGCAAAAAAGGCAACTGTTACAAATCCTGTATAAACTGGCATATGAGAAGCTAAACCACCAAATTCATTTAATCCCCTGGTATGAGCTCTATCATAAATAACACCTACGATCAAGAATAACATAGCGGTTATAGTTCCGTGATTAAACATCTGGAATACAGCACCAGAAATACCAGTAACAGTTAATGAAGCCATTCCTAACATCACATATCCCATGTGAGAAACAGACGAATAAGCAATTAATTTTTTGAAATCACTTTGCGCCATAGCACATAATGCACCGTAAACAATATTTATCACGCCAAATAAACCTATCCACCATGCCAATTGATATGTAACATCTGGGAAAATAGCATAATTTATTCTTATAATTCCATATGTACCTAATTTTAGCAATACACCAGCAAGAATAACACTTATAGGAGTAGGTGCTTCTACGTGAGCATCTGGTAACCAGGTATGGAATGGGAACATTGGTATCTTTATAGCAAAACCAATAAATAATCCCAAATATGCAAGTAATCTTAAATTGTTTGGATTTGTAATTGAAAGTATTCCATCCTTTACATAATTATCAGGATTCATCATTGCTAACATGTTAAATGTATGTATAACCTGTCCGTTTGGTAGCATTTCTGTTGTTGAAAAGAATAAAGCAATCATTGCAATAAGCATAAATATACTACCAAACATTGTATAAATGAAGAATTTAATAGCAGCATATTCTTTTCTTGGACCACCCCAAATACCAATTAAGAAATACATTGGTAATAACATTAATTCCCAGAATACATAGAATAAGAAGAAATCTAAAGCAACAAAAGTACCCATCATACCAGTATCTAGCAATAAATACATCAAGAAATACCCTTTAACCATTTTGTTGATATTCCATGATGAAATTGCTGCAATCACTGATATAATTGATGTCAGTAATACCATCGGGGCACTGATTCCATCAACAGCAAGGAAATAATCAATCTTGACTGTTCCTAACCATGCAAAGTTTTCTATTTTTATCCATGTAAATTTTTCTATAAACTGGAATGAATTAGGATCAAAAATTCCTCCCAAACTGTAATCAAACTTTGAAAGTAAGATTACGGAAAGGATTAATTGCAATAAAGTCATTACTAATGTAACTGATTTTATTAACAACTCTTTTGTTTTAGGAATAAATAAAATAATTAGCATTCCTAAAATTGGCAAGAAAGTAATTAACGATAAATATGGAAATGTTACCATAGATACACACCTTGTAAATTCTTAATATTAAAATAACTTAATAATTGTGAATAAAATAACTACGCTAAAAATAGCATATAATACATAATTTTGTACTTTACCAGTTTGGATTTGCGTAAATAATCTTCCAAAAATTGAAGTCATATCAGCAACAAAATTTACCAAACCATCAACAATATATTTATCTATCCAACCGCCTATAGCAGAAATATTTCTCAATACAAATGCAGAACCATTAACAATACCATCAACAATATTTAAATCAAACCAAGCCAATGCTTTACTAAATTTCAATGCACTATTTACAAATACCTTTTGAACAAATTCATCAAGATACCATTTATTTAAAGAGAATAAATATACAGGTTTGATTTTTTCTGCAATTTCATCTGGATTTACTTTATTCATTATATATATATATGTTGCAAAAAATATTCCTAAACCTGCCAAAACTAAAGACATTAAAAGTGCTGTATAATGGAAATGATGTAATGTTTCCATATATAATTCTGAGTGAGTTATATACTCACCAATTTTTTCAGCTTTATCATTTATCATAAATTGGAATCTTTGAACATCAGGCACAATTGAATTAGGTGTTTTTACTTTTTCTAAAAATACACCATTTGATGGATCAATTGGATTTAAGCTATACCACCAGAAAACTGAAAGTGCACTTAATACAATTAAAGGTATTGTCATAACAGCTGGAGATTCGTGAGCATGATCATATTTGTGTTGATTTCTTGGCTCTCCCCAGAATACTAAATAAACTAATCTGAACATGTAGAAAGCTGTCATACCAGCAACAGAATATGCAATAATTGGAATTAACCAATGACCTGTAAGATTACCAAACGCTAACGTAGCAAGTAAAATTCCATCTTTGCTCAAAAATCCAGAAGTAAATGGAACACCTGATATTGCAAGTGTAGCAATTAAAAAAGTCCAATAAGTGATTGGTAATTTTTTCCTTAATCCGCCCATTTGACGAATATCTTGTTCGTGATGCATAGCATGAATTACAGAGCCTGATCCCAAAAACATACAAGCCTTAAAGAATGCATGTGTTACTAAATGGAAAAATGCATAAGCATACGCACCAACACCTAATGCCATTATCATATATCCTAATTGGCTAACAGTTGAATAAGCCAAAACTTTTTTAATATCATTTTGAGTAAATGCAATTGTTGCTGCAATAAAAGATGTTATAGCTCCAATTACAGCAATAAATAGTAAAGCATCAGCAGTTAACATAACAAATACTCTTGCTACTAAGTAAACACCTGCAGCAACCATTGTCGCAGCATGGATTAAAGCACTTACTGGAGTGGGACCTTCCATTGCATCAGGTAACCATAAATGTAAAGGAAATTGTGCAGATTTTCCAACAGCCCCCATAAAAATTAAAATTCCCGCAGCAGTTAACCAAGCATAACTCCCGAATGGTAAATTCCCAGCTGCAATTTGTTCAAAAATTTTATCAAAAGTAAATGTTCCGTAGTTTGTAAATAATATTAAGATACCTAATAGTAAACCAGTATCACCTACTCTGTTCATCAACATAGCTTTTTTGGATGCATTAGCTGCAGACCATTTTTCGAACCAGAACCCAATCAATAAATATGATGATACACCGACTAATTCCCAGAATATGTATATCATTAACAAATTATGAGTTAATACTATACCTAACATTGAAAATGTAAATAATCCAAGATAAGCAAAATATCTTGAATATCTTTTATCACCATGCATATATTCAATAGAGAATAAATGCACTAAAAAGCTAATTAAGTTCACAACAAAAAGCATGATTACGGTAACATTATCGAGCATAACTCCTAAATCAAATTGTACCGCAGGTACATATTTTGAAAATGAAGCAAAGTTTATCCAGGTAAACTCTGATACAAACTTCTCTGCTGGGAAATATGCTAACTTAATAATCACAATGTAAATTGATATTAAAGTGTTCACACCCAAAAGAACAACTTCAAAAAGAAATAGTTTTTTTAATCTTTTGCCCAAAAATAGGACTACTATAAAACCTAATAGCGGTATAAATAACGATGCAACCGATAATTTAATTAATAAATCACTCATAGTCTTATCTTAATTTTAATTTTTTAATTCTTCAAATTCATCAACATTGATATTTTGATTTAATCTGTAAAGATTTAATACAATAGCCAATCCAATAGCTGCTTCTGCTGCTGCTAATACGATTACAATCAATGTATTAATGTGTCCGGAAATTCCTAATCCAAGAAATCTTGAATATGCTACAAAATTAATATTAGCGGAGTTTAATACCAATTCAACTCCCATTAATACCATTATAGCATTTTTTCTTAAGATGATAGCAGCAAGCCCTAAAATAAATAGAACAGAGCTAACAAAAAGAAAGTGATTTAATCCGATATTTTCCAATTTGCCCTCTTATTTTTCTTTTCTTCCGATTGTTGTTGCTGCAACCAAAACAATAAGAAGCAACATACCTAAAACTTCAAAAATCAAAACATATTGATTGAGTAATGAACTTCCTATTTGCTTAATAGTACTTGTCCCTGGCACTACAGCATTAGGAATATTTTTATAATTAATGTTTGAAAAATCATTAGTAACAAATGGAATATAATTATAAAGCACTGCTCCTAACAATCCAATTACAAGCATAGTTATTCCAATATAAAGGTAGTTAACTTTAACTTTAACTCGTGTTTGCTCTTGAGTAAGCATAATACCAAAAAGAAGCAATATAAGTATACCACCAACATAAACCATTATCTGAACAATAGCAATAAAATCTGCAGTTAATAAAACATATAACCCTGATATAGAAAGTAGTGTAAACATTAATGAATAAGCAGCATAAACTAAATTTCTACTAAAAATAACCACTACCGCAGAGGCTATAGTGATAAAAGCCAAAAAATAAAATGCTAAGCTGTATAGATTCATAGCTACCAAACTCGAATTATTTATGATAAAGTTTCTTTATTATCTGTATTAGGTGTTTGTGGTGCAGCAGGTTTAGGTTGAGGAGCTGCTGCAGCTGCTGCAGCCTTTTGAGCTGCTTTTTCTTTTTCAAATTGTTCTAATTTAGCTTTTTTATCTTGTGCTTCCTCTGGTGTAAAAGCAGAGAAATTATATTTTAACCTATCTCTTTCATATTCTGAATATTCATAAACATCAGTCATCTTGATACAATCAGTTGGACATGGAAATACACAAAAAGAACAGAAACAACATTTTGAAAAATCAATAGTAAATTTGGTTACATGAAAAACTTTCTTTTGCCCAGCTTTTGTTTTACCGGCATCGTCACCTGGTACAGCTTTAACAGTTTCAATTTCAATACAATCAACAGGACAAGCATTTTCGCACTGTCTGCAGCCTATACAATCTTCAATATCTACAAATAATCTATTTCTTTCACGTGGTGGAAGAGTTAATCTTTCATCGGGATATTGGATTGTTACCTTTTTTTGGAATAAGTGTTTCCACGTTACACCCATCCCGACTAAAACAGTTGAAATTGCTTCAAATATATTTTGAAAATATTCTTTCATAACGCAAGCCTTTTACAATAGTGAAATAAAAGCTATAATTACTAAATTTACTAATGATATTGGAATTAAATATCTCCAGCACAATGCCATTAACTGGTCAACTCTTAAACGTGGGAGTGTCCATCTTAACCACATTTGAACAAATACAAATAACATTCCTTTAAAAAGGAACCAGAAAATCTGTTCCAAGCCTATCAACCATGGCATATTTAATAAATTTCCCAAATATCCAAATGGAGATTGATAACCGCCAAAGAATAAAACAGTTATAACCGCTGATACAGCAAACATATTTGCATATTCAGCTAAAAAGAAAAATGCAAACTTCATTCCACTATATTCAGTATGATAACCACCAATAATTTCTGATTCCGCCTCAGGAATATCAAATGGAGTTCTGTTAACTTCTGCAAGTGAACTTATAAAATAAATTACAGCAGCTACTAAAAGAAAAGGAATAAGTATAAATTTTTTGAGAGATAATTCCGGTCCACCAAAAATATACCAATTGAAAATATTCGCTGTTTGTGCTTCACTCATTTCTTTCAAATTTAAAGTGCCTGCTACAATAACAAGAGATAAAACAACAATAGCAGTAGGAATTTCATAACTTACAATTTGTGCTGCAGTTCTAAGCCCACCATAAAGCGAATATTTATTATTTGATGCCCATGCGCCTAACAACAAACCCGCAACTACTAAGGATGAGACTGCTAAAATATAAAAGATTCCTAAATCAATATTTGAGCCTATATATATGCTACTAAATGGTATTGCAGCAAAAGCAGCATAACTACCAATAAAAACAAGCACTGGCGCAAAGTTGAAAAGTTTTTTATCAACTGCATCGGCAGTGATATCTTCTTTCTGAAGTAATTTTAAGATATCGGCTATTGTCTGAAGTAACCCATACTTACCAACACGCATAGGCCCTAATCTATCCTGCATGAAAGCAGAAACTTTACGCTCCAAATATACAGCTAACAATGCATAGGGCAATATCCACAAAAATAGTGGTGCAGCTGCTAATAGTACATTGATTAAAATATCTTTTAATAACTCATTCATACCAAATACTAATGTTTTATTATAAAATTATCTATCTACTTCACCTAATACGATGTCAATGCTACCAAGAATAGCAACAACATCGGAAACTAAAATATTTTTACAAATTTCATTGATAACACTTAAATTGCAAAAAGAAGGTGGTCTTACCTTTACTCTAAATGGATTAACACCGCCGTCACTTACAACAAAGAAGCCTAATTCTCCCCTTGGATTTTCTACTCTTCCATAAACTGTTCCTACAGGAGGTTTAATTTTCTTTGGGATAGCTTCTTTAACATCACCTTCAGGAATATTGTCAATAGCCTGTTCAACGATATTTAAACTTTGTTCCATTTCTAAAACTCTTACAAAATATCTATCCCAGGTATCGCCAACAGTTCCTTTTAAACCTTTTCCAACAGGTATTTCAAAATCAAATCTATCGTAAATTGAGTAAGGTGCATTTTTTCTAATATCATATTTAACACCAGATGCTCTTAGCATAGGACCACTTATACCGTAGTTAATAGCTAAATCGGCGGGTAAAATTCCAACATTAGCAGTTCTTTCGATAAAGATCTTGTTAAAACTTAACAAATCATTAAGTTCTTTGATAGTATTTCTAAATTGTTTAGCAAAATCTTTTACCTTCTCAGTCCAGCCATCTGGTAAATCATAATTCAAGCCACCTACGGCCATAAAATTATATAAAAATCTTGCTCCGGTTAATTCTTCTAAAAGGTTTAAGATAATTTCACGATCACGGAAACAGAATAAGAAAGGCGTAAAAGCACCAACGTCAATACCAAAAGTACCGATAGCTACAAGGTGAGAAGCTATTCTTTGTAACTCAGCTACAATTACTCTTATATATTCAACTCTTTCAGGCACTTTTAAATTTAGTAATTTTTCGATGGTTAAAACATATCCAAAATTGTTACCCATCGATGCAAGATAATCTAATCTATCTGTATAAGGTACAACCTGAAAATATTGCATTGCTTCGGTATGTTTTTCAAAGCAACGATGCAAATAACCAAGATGTGGAGTAACATTTTTAACAATCTCACCATCCACTAATAATTCTAATCTTAACACACCGTGCGTTGACGGATGTTGTGGACCCATATTAAGTACTAATTCTTCTGTTTTTAGAGACATATCTATTCTTTTTTGTTTTAGTTATAAGATATTTTAATTCCTTGATAAAACTCTGGATTCTGATAATCTTTTCTAAGAGGATGCCCTTCCCAATCGTATGGCATTAAAATTCTTCGCAAATATGGATGATTTTCAAAGATAATACCAAACATATCGTAAGCTTCTCTTTCGTGCCAATCAGCTGCTCTATAGATGTTAGCAATGCTTTTAACTTTTGGATTTTCTCTTGGCACTTGAACACGAAATATTAATTTTGCATCATCAAAAAGTCTCCTAAAATGATAAAATACACTCAAAGTACCACCAGTTATAACATCGTTACCATTTTCATCTTTACTTTTTGTGCCATTTGCATCATCTACACCTGATACACAAGTGCAAAAATCAAATTTAAAATCATCATTGACCTTTATAAATTCAACCAATTTATCCATTATATCCGCTGAAACTATAATATATGGATCGATATCTTGTTTTAACTCGATTACAGCTTCACCAAATTGATTTTTAAGTAAATCAAAAAATTCATTAAGCGTTTTCATATTCTTTCTTAACCAATGTTTCTTTTCTAATTTTATCTTGAAGTTTTAATAACCCTTCTAAAAGAGCTTCTGGTCTTGGAGGGCAACCAGGCACATAAACATCAACTGGAATAACTCTATCGATACCTTTCAAAACATGATAACCATGTTTCCAATATGGACCACCACTATTTGCACAACTTCCCATAGATATCACATATTTAGGTTCTGGCATTTGTTCATAAACTCTTTTTACTCTGAGTGCCATTTTTAATGTACAGGTTCCAGATACTATTAACAAATCTGCCTGTCGTGGAGATGGTCTTGGAATTACCCCAAATCTATCAAAATCGTAGTGAGAAGCACTTGCAGCCATCATTTCGATAGCACAACAAGCAAGACCAAATGTCATCTGCCATAAGGAGGACAATCTTGCCCAATTTAACAATTGTTCTGTTGATGTTAAAATAAAGCTACCATCATTAAATTCTTTATCTAATAAACCCATATTACACCTTCTTATTTATCCCAGTTTATATCGCCTTTGGCAACTTCGTAAAGCATACCAACACCTAATAAAACTATAAAAATTATTCCTATAAGTAATCCAGCCAAACCATATTGTTTGAATTGAATTGCCCAAGGAAATAATAATACAACTTCAACATCAAAAATTAAAAATATCAAAGCTGTTACATAAAATCTTATGTTAAATTTATTCCAGGGAGTGCCAACAGGATCTTCACCGCATTCATATGTAAGTTGTTTTTCGTATGTTTTTTTGGAGGGTCTTATCAAAAACGCAATTAATACACCGCCAACAACAAGAATAACAGCTATAAGCATGAACAGGAATATTTTTCCAAATTCAGTTATCATTACTTGTTCATTAGACATTTCATTTTTCCAAATTTTTTATAGCAATTCAAAAATAAAAAAATTATACTAAAAAAAAAATATTTTTTTTTCTAATAAACTTTATTATTAAAAAATGAATTTGGGAAGCGTTACACAAAAAATTTTTCGTAGTAATCTACTTAATATATTATGGATACTTTCCGTTCAAGCTTTACACAATCAATGCTTTTAATTTGATGATTTAAAACAACTTATAACTTAATAGAAAAAAGTCACTTTAAGTAATTACATTAATCTTGCTAAATAATAATTTATTAAAACCCGAACTACTTTACTCTCTCATACTCGAAATTACAAATATTCTTTACCTCTTTATCAAAATTTATCCCCACAAGATATATCGGCCTCTCATCATTCATATATTTTTCATGATAATTTTTAGACTTTAGTTGCTCCAATGCATCTTTTTCTTTTTCTACCTTAAACTCAAATAAATATATTGCGTTTCTATGGAACAATGTTAAATCAATTCTACCTCTACTCGTTACGTCTTCTCCTATTATCTCATAGCCCATCGCCTGCAAATAAACATATACCAACGATGAGTAATAACCTTCATATTCATAAATCCTATTATTTACATAGTTATTGTATGGTATAGATGAAAATATCCCTTCTAATATTGTTCCAAATATCTCTAACTCCCCTTGCTGCAATGCTTTATTTAATTTACTACTTTCTCTTGTATTTGTCCCAAATAGGTAATTTATTATGTATTGATTAAACGATTTTCTTACTTCTTTATTCGGAAAATCTAACCTAAATATTACCGCCTGTTCTTCTTCATCTTCTTCTACTTCTTTAATTGTTAAATAACCTGCCTGAAATAACAACACATTCAAATCTATTTTTTCAAGTTCATAACTATCTAAAGAACTTTCTTCTATCTCTAAATTTGAAAGTTGCGGCAAATAATAATTATTCTGCTCAAACAACTTTACCAAATATGTAGGAGTTCCACTCAAAAACCAATAATTCTTATACCTGTAATTATTCTTGACAAATTGCAACAAATCAAATGGATTATATACCCTTTCCTTTAGCCAATAATAACCGTTATACCACTCTTTTACTTCTTTATAATCTACATCTGCATTATATTCTTTTAATAATTCTTCTACATCTTCCTGTCTGTAGCCGCATATATTACCAAAATCCGGAATTAGTGTTATATCCTCTAGCATATTCAGGCCGCTAAATATTCCCGCTTTAGCAAATTTACTTATACCTGTTATAAATACAAATTTTACATATTGTAAATTGCCTTTTATTATCGAGTATAGACCACTTAGAAATTCCCATACTTCTTTGGCAAATTCTGTTTTATCAATATTATCTAATAGCGGCTTATCGTATTCATCTATTAGTATAACCACTGGTTTTTGGTATTTCCCATAAGTATCTATTATAAGATGTCTAAAATAACTTGATGGTGTTTCTATATCTTTTTCTGTATCTACCTTTAACCTTTTTTGATTTAAAACTAAATTATCATAAAATGCTTTCTTAATATTGCTAATTGTATCTAATTCACCATCCCAACAAATTTGCATCAACGGATATTTCTCTTCCCAGTTCCACTTATCATAAATATACAACCCTTCAAACAATTCTTTTCTACCTTCAAATATACATTTAAGTGTATCTACAAATAATGATTTGCCAAACCTACGTGGACGGGAAAGGAAAACATATTTATAGTTTGTTAATAATTCATATGCTTCTTTGGTTTTATCTACATAAAAATAATTGTCACTTCTTATTTCTTCAAATGTTTGTATGCCTATTGGTAACTTTCGCATTGACTTCTCCTAATGCAAATATTATAATTTTTACAAAATAATTTAAATATTTTGTTAGTGATATGCAAATTATAAGGTAAAGAGAAGTGTGAATTAATTTATTGAGATGCTAAATTTATGGGGCTGTCGTCTCGATACGTTCCTCGCTTTCGCAGTGAACAATAATTCGTGTTTTTAGTGGCAATTCGTGATTTTCGTGGCTGTTATCCCCAAAATATGATAAAATTAGCCACCAATTGCACTAATCATCACAAATTAAAACACACGAAATTTAATAATACAATTCAATGAAATGTTGTAAGATATAAAATAA
>DAOSCP010000029.1:0-4340 GCA_035361425.1 Ignavibacteriales bacterium
CGTGGTGTGATTAATGCTGATCTAGAATCTTACTATGTAGCAGATGACCATTGGGATAGAGAGTTTAACAAAACATATAGTTTTTATCCAAATGCTTTAAGTGGTGATACTTCTCGTATGGGTATGGGATTACAAATGTTTGTAAGAGGTTTCCAATGGAACAATATTTTAGCACAGGATGTAATATTTTGGTTATACAAAATCAAAAATGATGGGGTTAATCCATTTAGAAAAGCTGCATTTGGTACAGTGGTTGGTACTTTGGCGGGTGGTGATGGAGACTCAGAGGACGATTTAGGGTTCTTTGACCCACAAGATTGGATTACTTATTCATGGGATGCAGATAATAAAGGTAATAAAGGACAAAAAGTTGGTTATGTGGGGTATGCTTATTTGGAATCACCTGGCAATGCATATAATGGTATTGATGATGATGATGACTGTCCAAGTCCAAATATTGAAAGATTTACCGCTGCCGATTTTGACACAACAAAGGTATTTAATGTTGGTGATGAAGTAATTCTAATTGATAGTTTATATAACAGAACAAAGGCTACTGTTCAACCTGGTACTAACTATTTCAAAACTTGCGGAACTACTGTTGTTGTTGAAGCTGGTGTTACACTACGAAGAGAAGGATGGATTATTGGTTATATTTGCCCAGGTCAAAAAGGGTTAAAACCAGATCCTACACAAGGTGCTGTAGCTGTTATGCATGAATCTGCTTATGATGGTATTGATAACGACCTCGATGGTTTAATTGATGAAAATGAATCATTGCATTTTAAATCTAGAACTGAATATAGAAATAATGATGGTTCGTTAAATCCAAAACCAGCTTTGAAAAGAATCGATTACTTCAAATTATTGTCTACAAATAATTATAATACTCATTGGCATCCTTTGGTCGATGAAAAAAGAGACAATGATGCTGGTAATAAAATTACAACCTATGTTAAAACCAAAGATGGTGTGGAACTAAAAACATTTTGGTCAGGTGATGAAGATGGAGATTGGAATCCTGAAACAGATGATGTTGGTAGTGATGGTATTGGACCTTTAGATGATGGTTATACTGGTCCTGATCCAGACGGTAGTGAAGGAAATGGAAAACCAGATCAAGGCGAACCTAATTTTGGGAAAACTGATTCTGATGAAAGTGATCAGATAGGATTAACAGGTTTTAATTTCTTTGAATTAAATGATGGTCCAGATATGAGCCAGGATGAAGATTTGTGGCAAAGAATGGAACCAGGTAGATTTGATGTTATACCAGCTGAATCTCAAGATGGTGATTTTATCTATTCATCTGGTTATTTCCCATTATTACCTGATAAAGAAGAAACCTTCTCTGTAGCATTGCTCTTTGGTGATGATTATGATGCAGTGATTAGAATGAAACGCTCTATGCAAACAATTTATAACAATGGTTATACTTTTGCTAAACCTCCTAGAGCACCAAGAGTAAATATTACTCAAGAAGATGGCAAAGTTACATTATATTGGGATCCAGCTATTTCTGAAAATACTATAGATGTAATGACTAAAGAAAAAGATTTTCAAGGCTTTAAAATTTACAGAGCTACAGACAATGATTTCCGCGATGCAAGAGTTATTACTAATGCTTTTGGTTCTTTAGTTGATGATAAACCTATTGCACAATACGATTTAGATGACTCTATACAAGGTTTCTTTTACGCAACAAAAGAAATGTTAGATATTATTGGTGGTTATTCTTTCTATCTCGGAAAGAATACAGGTATAACTAATAAATTTGTTGATTCTTCTGTTACACCTGGATTAACATATTATTATGCAGTTTGTGCTTATGACAGAGGCGATGCAAGTAAAAGTATATTTCCATCAATTAATTCAAAAACTATTATGGTAACACCTACTGGTGAAATTTTAACCAAAGGTGGTAACACAGCATATATTAGACCTGGTAGAAATGTTGCTGGTTTCCAACGAGCTAGCGTCCAAATAAATAAAAAAGATGGTTTCCTCGGAACCGGAAAAGTATTTGTTGATATTATTGATAATAAAGCTATAACTGAAACAAAACAATACAAAATGACTTTTGTTGATACAGGTGCTTCTAGAAAAACAGCTTATTGGTCTTTAATAAGTGAAAACGATACACTATTTAAAAATTCAGATCTTTTTAACGAGCCAACCAAAATATTTAATGGTATAAGTGTTGCTGTATTACCAGATATAATTGCAATAGATACAAGTAAAACAAAATTTATAGGTGTTTCAGATACTATTAAACAATCAATTTATGTGTTCAATGTTCCTAAAAATCCAAAATATAATGGTTTAGCTGTACCTTATGACTATGAAATTGAATTTTTACCTAATGCAACAGAAATGAGTGTTCCAGATACAATAGGAACTACTAAAATCACAGCTAAATCAACAAATATAAGAGTTAAGAATCTTACATTAGGTGGAACACCTGTTGAATATGTTTATAACGATAATAAAGGGGCAACTTCAGTAATATATTCTTTATGGTTTAAGGAATATAGTAATAATAAATACACTAGAACATGGCGTGTTGATTTAAGATATGAAAATCCTAATAAACAATTACCAACTAGCGGTAAGTTATTAATCAATACTTCAAAACCATTTTTAAGTACAGATGAACTTACATTTACAATAACACCACCATCTGTAGACAATGCAAAGGCTAAAAGTGATTTAGACAAAATCAAAGTTGTTCCTAATCCTTATGTTGTTACACATGAAGGAGAACCTAAACTTTCAAGCTTCGTAACATCTGGTAGAGGCGAAAGAGTTATAAGATTTACACATGTTCCATATAAATCAACTATAAGAATTTATACTGTAAGAGGTGAATTAGTTAAAACATTATATCAAGATGATTTATATAATGGCGATGTAAAATGGAATTTAAGAACAGAAGAAAACCTGGATGTAGCTTTCGGCGTATATATTTATGTAGTTGAAACCGATGGTATTGGTACTAAAACTGGTAAATTTGCTCTTATTAAATAGTGGAGTTAAAAATGAGAACTATAAAAATATTAACAACAATACTTATGATTTCTTTTATTGCATGGGGCCAAAGTAAAGTTGGCTCCACTGCAATGCCCTTTTTGACAATTGGTGTAGGACCTAAAGCAATTGGTATGGGTGGTGCTTTTACAGCTACAGCCAATGATGTAACAGGCATTTTCTGGAATCCTGCAGGTGTTTCAAGAATGGAAAGTAGCCAAGCTATGTTTACTCATTCTAAATGGTTTGCTGACATCAATTTTAACTGGGCAGGTGCTGCTATAAATTTAGGCAACATGGGAACTATTGGTGCTTCATTTATGTATCTTGATTATGGTAAAATGGAAGTAACTAATATGCGTGAACAAGAAGGCACTGGTGAATTTTTTGAAGCAAAAGATTTAGCTATTGCTTTACATTATTCTTATAATTTAACAGATAGATTTTCTGTTGGTGGTAATGTTAAATATGTAAGACAAAGTATCTGGCATTCATCAGCTTCAACTGTTGCTTTCGATTTAGGTATTTTATTTATATCTGAAATTGATGGTTTAAGAATTGGTGCAACAATTTCTAATTTTGGACCAGATGCTAAAATGGATGGAAAAGATTTATTATTCCAACATGATGCAGATGGTCAGCAATATGGAAATAATGACCAGGTATTAGGCTATTGGAAAACTGATGAATTTCCATTGCCTTTTACTTTCAAAGTTGGTCTAGCTTATGACCCTATTAAATTAGAAGACCATAAATTAACAATTGCTGCAGATGTTAATTATCCAAATGATAATTCATCAAGTGTTAACGTTGGTGCAGAATATACATTTATGAATTTACTTTCTTTAAGAGCTGGTTACAAATCATTGTTTCTTGATAATGCCGATGAAAGTTTTACATATGGTGTTGGTTTAATTCAAGAAGTAGGTAGAAATTCTTATTTAACATTTGATTATAGTTTTACAAAAATGAATAAATTAGATAATACCCATCAATTTTCTGTGGGTATTAGATTCTAACAATCAACAATCAATAACAAATAACGGAGTTACACAATGAAAAAGCTATTAGCTTTGTTCCTAGTTCTTGCAGTAAGCTTATTCGCAGAAAGCTTTACTGTTAATTTCAAATGCAACATGAGTGTGCAAGTTAAAAAAGGTCTTTTTACAATTGGTGCAGACAAATTAGTTGTAAGAGGTTCATTTAACGGTTGGAAAGGTGATGCCGATTCATTAACAAAAGGTGCTAATGATACAATTTACACATTAGCAAAATCAATTGATAGAGCAACTGCAGGAGCAGATGAAACAATT
>DAOSCP010000029.1:4440-13069 GCA_035361425.1 Ignavibacteriales bacterium
TTGGGAAAGTGACCCAAACCGTCAACTAACTATTCCAGCTGGAGTTAATTCAGTTGACTATTATGCATGGTTTAACAGGGATTCAATTTTTGTAAATTTACCTCCAAAAGATATTAAAGTTACATTCAAATGTAATATGGAATATGAAATAGGTTCAGGAAGATTTAATCCGCCTGATGATTCATTATCAGTAAACGGTGATTTTAATGGTTGGTCTTCTAAAAAAGATGTGTTAGACCCAGATTTCTTAAATACTAACTTGTATATAAAAGAAGTTATTATTAAAGCTGTTCCAACTGACAAAATTGAATACAAATTCTGGTATGAACCAGGTACATGGGAAAGTGTAGATAATAGAAAGTATGAATTTACACAAGAAGATTATGATAGAGGTGAAGTAGAATTACAAGAAGTATATTTCAACAATGGTTCATTGGAAACAATGACAGCAGGACCAGTTGCTGTAAAATTAACAGTATATACTAAAGATGCTGTGGCTGCTAACGGTACTAAATTTACTAGCGTTAATACAGTTCATGTTGCTGGAAGTGCTAAACCTCTATCATGGCCAGGCGGTGGTTGGCCAACTACTGATGCAGCTTTAATGATACCTTTATATAATGATGGTACTCACGGAGATGCAGCTGCTGGAGACGATATATTTACAACAATTATTACTTTCCCTATATATACAGTATTAAATGTTGAATATAAATACTCAATTAATTTTGGTACACCTGATAATAGCGGTGTTAATGATAATGAAGGTTCTGTTGGTGGAAACCATATTTTGAAATTAAAATCTAATATGATATCTTGTACAGTAGTTGATACCTTTGGTTCTAATTTAGGTAAACCATCTTTCATAAAAGATGAAGTTTTAGGTGTCCAAGTTGTTGATAATGTTAAACCAGCTTCTTATGTACTTGAACAAAATTATCCAAACCCATTCAACCCAACAACAAATATTAAATTTGCTTTAACAAATGCTGGTTTCACTACATTAAAAGTTTATGATATGTTAGGTAGAGAAGTTGCTACTTTAGTTAACGAAAACTTAGCTGCTGGCACTTATAATGTTAACTTTGATGCTGCTAACTTAACAACTGGTATTTATGTTTATGAATTAAGAAGTGGCAGTGTAAAATTATCAAAGAAAATGATGCTTGTTAAATAATATTGTTTAACTACAAAAAGGGGCGGTTTTATGCCGCCCTTTTTTTTAAACTTTTCTTTTATTAATTTTATAAGTTTATTGGTATTTAATAAAATAATGGATAGTTAGATGAAAAAAACAGTGATTTTAATACTCATACTAAATCTATATGTCTTTTCTCAAGAAAAAATTATTGCTAAAATTGGTAATGATGTAATAACTCAAAAAGAATTTGAATTTAAATATGAAACTACTTTTAAATTACTACCAGTTTATTTTACTCCAGATACTTCTAGATATCATTTCTTATATAGTTTAATAGCTTATAAACTTTGGTACCTGGATGCAAAAGAAAAAGGCTACAAACTTTCTGATATCAACCAGTATCAATTAGATTATATCAAAAAAAATCTTCTAAAAGATGTATTATATAAACAGGAAATATTAAATAAAATCGTTATCACAAAAAAAGATAGAGATGAAGCATATTCGAAAATGCTAAAAGATATTGAGTGCTATTCTATTGCATCAAGTGACTCAATTTTGATTTTTAAATTTTATCAATCCTTTAAAAAAGGCTTTCCTTTTCTTTCTGTTTATGAAAATGATGAATTTGAAAATCAAAATCAACCAATTAAAATTACTTATGGTAATTTAAATGATGAAAAATTGGAAGATTTAATTTATTCACTAAAACAAGGTGAATATTCTAAACCATACAAAATAAATAATTTGTGGGCAATTTATTACGTAAATAAAATATATATGTCTCCTTTTACTATTGATATCCATTTGAAAGAAAAAGCAGATAAAATTCTTAAACAAAGAAAAGCAGATGCATTACTTGAGGAATATTTAAAGAAAATCAGTAAAAATTCACAATATAGTATCAACAACAAATTATTATTGAATTTTATTGAGAATGTGTATCCAAACTTATTCAAAAAAGAAGATAAAAATGCTACATACTGGACAGTAAAAAATAAATTTTTTCTTGATTTAATTAAAAAAACATCCGAAGATACGCTAAAAATTCCATTTATAAAATCCAAAAATTTAGAAATTAGTTATAAAGATTTTTTAATTTTTATGTTCAATAATGAATTTAAACTTTACAATTTGGATAAAAAATATCTGTATGCAAATATAAAATATCATACTCAAGAATTATATAAAAATGAAATTCTTTACAGAGAAGCATTAAAAAAAGAACTTGATAAAAATCCAGAATTTATTAAAGAATTTAGAAGTTGGGAAGAATATTATTATGGTAAATTTTACACAAATGATATGCTAGATACTATAAAAATATCGGATAATGAAAAAGTTAGATATAAAGAGATATTAAATAATTTATATTTTGAAGCTTTGCAAATATCAAATAAACAATTAGATGTATTTTCTAATATTTTACAAGAATTAAATGATAATAATTTTATAGAAATTGCAGAAAAATATTCTATAGATAAAAATATTAGAATAAAAATATCAAAAGATAATAACAGTGAATTTTTGAATTTTGTAAAAGATGCAAAAGCCAATGAAATTGTTGGACCATTTAAACATAATGATAATTATTACTTAATTAAGATTCTGGAAATAAGTGAAAACGATACATTAGCAAGAAACTATGATTTTACATCAAAATTAGCAGCTAAAAGGATGGGTGTATTAGGTACTTATACTGCAAAACTTGCAATAAAATATGGATTACAAATTAACGAAAGTTTAGTTAATAGTTTAGAATTAACCAATACTAATATGATGACATACAAGTTATTAGGTTTTGGTGGAAGAATGCTTGCTAATCCATTTATAGAACAATATATAGATTGGGTTAAATACTGGAAAGAAATGCAGCTTAATCCGTAAATGCATTTTAATAACAATAATTGGGTATAAAATGAAAAAGATTTTATTGATAACAATTGTTATAATAACAAAATTAATTGCATTTGAAATTGAAAGAGTTGAGCCTTCTAATTGGTGGGTCGGTTTTAAGGAAAAAAGATTACAAATAATGTTATATGGAAAAGATTTAGAAAATTGTAATGTAGAATTAAAAAATACTAAAGCTAGGTTATTTAAAGTAGACAAAGTAGATAATAAAAACTATCTTTTTTTAACACTTGACCTTACACAAGCACAACCTGGTATTTTTGATATTGTAATCAAAGATAAGAAGGATATTAAAACAATTAAATACGAGTTAAAGCTGAGGAAATATCAAAATGTTGGGAAAATAACACCAGGTGATGTAATTTATCTTCTTATGCCAGATAGATTTGCAAATGGAGATATTAATAATGATAAGGTTGAAGGTTATTATGAACAAGTTGATTTAAATAATGTCGATGCTAGACAAGGTGGTGATTTGCGTGGAGTAATTAATAATTTAAACTATTTTGAAAATCTTGGAATAACAGCTTTATGGTTAACTCCTTTTCAAGAAAATAATCAAAAAAAATATTCATATCACGGTTATGCTATAACAGATTTTTATAAAGTTGATCCACGTTTTGGCTCTAATAATGATTACAAAGAATTGGTTGATAAGGCACATAAAAAAAATATCAAAGTTATAATGGATATGGTATATAACCATTGTGGGCTCTATCATTGGTGGATGAGAGATTTACCTTCTTATGATTGGGTTCACCATCCATATGAATTAGGTAAAAAACTAACTAGTTTGAATATATTTGATATAGTTGATGAAAATAATTTATACAAACCAGAATTTAAAAGAACAAATTATAATCCTTCTACTGTTACAGATCCATATGCTTCTGAATATGATAAATTAAGATTTAATAAAGGTTGGTTCGATGTTGCAATGGCTGATTTAAATCAAAATAATGAATTTCTTGCACAATATTTAATACAAATGACAATTTGGTGGATTGAACAAAATAATCTAGATGGATTAAGAATTGATACATATCCATATCCAGAAAAAAGTTTTATGAATAGATTGGTAACTAATATTTATAATGAATATCCAAATTTTTATATCGTGGGTGAATCATGGACGGAAGATGTTAATAAAGAAGCTTTTTGGGCTCAAAATAATATTAATACATCTTTTTTTAAAACGTCCATTAAATCTGTGATATCATTTAAGTTTATGAATGCTGTACATGATGCTTTCAGACCAAATGGAAACATCTATGAACTTTATAAACTTTTGTCACAAGATTTTGTATACTATGAACCTGAATACAATATGACCTTTCTTGATAATCATGATGTCCAAAGAATATATCGTATTTACGAAAATGATAAAAATGCACTAAAAATAGCATTAACATTTTTACTAACTACAAGAGGTATTCCACAAATATATTATGGTACGGAAGTTTTAATGAATAAGGATATGAGTGTTTCACACGGTTTAGGTAGAGAAAGATTTCCTGGCGGTTGGGAAAATGATTCTATTAGTATTTTTACTCACTCAAATTTAAGTGCTGATGTTAAGGAAGTGTATTATTTTATGCAAAATCTATTAAAGTGGAGAAAAGATAACAAAGAATTTTTCGAAAAGGCAAAATTAATACATTATATACCTGAAAATCAGTTATATATTTATTTTAGAATATATAAGAACCAAACAATTATGGTCTTACTTAATAATAATGATAAGGATTTATCTGTTAATGTAGAACGACTTAAAGAAAATATTCAAAGTTATACAGTTGGTATAGATGTTATAAAGGGCATTAAATATAATTTATCGGATTTAAAAATCAGAGGGAATTCATCTTTGGTTTTAGAATTGAGCAAATAAATAAAAATATTTTGAAATAATAAATTTATTGATTAATTTTAAGTTCAGAAATTTACAATATTTAAGGGGCGGGAAAAATGAATATTTCACACATCGAACACATTGGTATTGCTGTAAAAAACATCGAAGAAGCTAAAAAGTACTGGGAAGACGTACTTGGCTTAAAATGTTATGCTATTGAGGAAGTTAAAGATCAAAAAGTAAAAACAGCGTTCTTCATGGTTGGTCAAACAAAAATCGAATTACTTGAATCTACTGATCCAGAAGGACCAATTGGAAAATTTATTGAAAAAAAAGGTGAAGGTATTCACCACATAGCTTTTGCAGTTGATAATGTTGATGAAGCTTTGGCAGAAGTTGAACAAAAAGGAGTTCAACTAATTGATAAAAAAGGTAGAAAAGGAGCAGAAGGTTTAAATATTGGATTTTTGCATCCTAAATCTACTGCTGGTGTTTTAACTGAATTATGTAGTAAATAACAAAAACCGGAGATAGAATGCACGACAAATTAAAAGAACTCAAAGAGCTGAGAGAAAAAGCTAAATTAGGTGGCGGAGAAAAAAGAATTCAATCTCAGCATAAAAAAGGTAAAATGACTGCAAGAGAAAGAATCGAAAAATTACTTGATCCAGGTTCTTTCCAAGAATATGATATGTTTGTTACTCACAGATGTACGAATTTTGGCTTAGCTAAAGAAAAATATTTAGGTGACGGTGTTGTTACAGGACAGGGTACAATTAATGGACGTCCTGTATATGTTTTTGCTCAAGATTTTACAGTTTTAGGCGGGTCACTTTCAGAAACTATGTCAATGAAAATCTGCAAGCTGATGGATAATGCCATGAAAATAGGAATACCTATTATAGGTATTAATGATTCAGGCGGTGCACGTATTCAAGAAGGTGTTACATCTCTTGCAGGTTATGGTAACATTTTCGAAAGAAATATTTTAGCTTCCGGTGTTGTGCCTCAGATTTCTGCAATTATGGGACCTTGTGCTGGTGGTGCTGTTTATTCTCCTGCTTTAACAGATTTTACTATTATGACTAAAGGTAGCTATATGTTCTTAACTGGTCCAAGAGTAGTAAAAACTGTAACAGGTGAAGTAGTTACTGAAGAAGAATTAGGTGGTGCTAGTGTTCATAGTAAAAAATCTGGTGTTTCTCACCTTGTTGCTGAAAATGAAGATGAAGCAATAGAAATGATTAAAAAATTATTAAGTTATTTACCACAAAATAATCTTGAAGATCCACCAGTAGTTCCTTGTAACGATCCTATTGATAGAATAATACCAGAATTAAATACAATTATTCCAGAAAATGCTAATAAACCTTATGATGTAAAAGATGTAATTCATCATATTGTAGATAATGGAGATTTCTTTGAAATTCATGCTGATTATGCTAAAAGTATTGTAGTTGGTTTTGCTAGATTTAATGGCATTCCAGTTGGAATTGTTGCAAATCAACCAGCTTATCTTGCAGGTGTTTTAGATTGTGATTCATCTAGAAAAGGTGCAAGATTTGTAAGATTCTGCGATGCTTTCAATATTCCAATAGTTTCACTTGTTGATGTTCCTGGATTTTTACCTGGAACAGGTCAAGAATACAATGGTGTTATTGTTCATGGTGCTAAATTATTATATGCTTATGGTGAAGCAACTGTACCAAAATTGACTGTTGTATTAAGAAAAGCATATGGTGGTGCTTACATTGTTATGGGATCAAAACACTTAAAAGCTGATGTTAACTTTGCTTGGCCTGCTGCTGAAATTGCAGTTATGGGACCTAAAGGAGCATCCGAAATTATTTTTGCTAAAGAAATTGCTGCTGCTGAAAATGATGAAGAAAGAGCTAAAATTGCTTTACAAAAAGAAGAAGAATATCGTGATAAATTTGCTAATCCTTATCAGGCAGCAAGTTACGGTTATATCGATGATGTTATTGAACCAGCTGAAACTCGAAAAGTTATTATTCGTTCATTAATGTCTATCTTAACTAAGCGAGAAACAGTTCCACCTAAGAAACATTCTAATTTACCATTATAATTTGGTGATGTATGGAAAATAAAGAAAAAGTTGCAGCTATTGCAATTGCATTACATAAATTTATGAATGAAAATATAGCTTCATCAGAAGATAATAAAAAGTGCGTTGGGGGAATAACTTCAGCATGGACATTAAAAACTTTAGTTATGAGACCTCAACCAGTTAAAGTTAGTTACTTAAAGCCAGTAAAAAAATAACAGGAATTAAATATGAAAAAATATAACATAGTAGTAAACGGAAACTCATACGATGTTGAAATTGTCAGCTTTACTGGTGCAAATGCTGTTGTAAATGTTAATGGAGAAACATTCAATGTCGATCTACCACAACAAGTTACATCAGCACCTGCAGCTGCACCTAAACCAGCACAAAAAGCTGCTTCTAAACCTGCTGCGGCTCATTCCACTACTCATGATGCGAATGTTGTAGTGGCACCAATTCCAGGTACTATTTTGAAAGTTCTTGTTAAACCAGGTGATAGTGTTACAGCAGGTCAAGAAGTTGTAATACTTGAAGCTATGAAAATGGAAAATATTTTAAAAGCTGAAAAGAGTGGTAAAGTTAAGGCGGTTAAAGTAAATCCAGGTGATACTGTTATGGAAGGTGATGTTTTAGTTGAAATTGAATAAACTTTTTTGTCCCTGAATTTGTTTCATTTAAAGGTTTTCCTCCTTTTCCTTTAATGGTCAAGTTCAGGGGCAGCCTTTTTTAAATGGTAATGGTTATGATAACATCAATTACAAAAATTGAACATAGTATTATAAGAATTCAAAAAGCAATTTCATTTGCAAATAAAATTTCTCAACTTTCTAATAATAAATATATTAAATTTCTAAAAAAACATCCCACTTTCTTTGTCAACATTATTTCCTTAAGATATCCTCTATCATATAAGCTTATTGATAAATACGAACTTTATTTAAATTGGGAATATTTAAGCGCCAATACTAATTTAAAATGGACTGAAGAGTTTATAGATAAGTATAAACACAGATGGCATTGGATAGGTCAATATTGCCTTTCACATAATCCTGCTTTGCCTTGGTCAAGAAAACTTATAGATACTTATTATGATAAGTGGGATTGGAGAGGAATTTGGAGTTTAAGTACTAATACTGGTATACCGTTTAATAAAGATCTAATTGAAACATATAAAGATAGATGGAATTGGCATCGCCTTAGTTGGAATCAAGCATTAAGGCTTTCAAATGAATTAATTTCTTCTTTTAAAGATAAATGGAATTGGAAAGGCTTAAGTCTTAATAATACTCTTACTAATGAGTTAAGAAATAAGTATCCAGATAAATTCAATTTTAAAATTACTCAATTAGTGATTGAAAAACCACAAAATTTAAATGAAGAAACTATTGAAAGATACAGAGATAAATGGGATTGGAATCAATTAAGTTGGGATGAGGATATTCCGTGGTCAATTAGGTTAATTGTTAAATATGAAGACAAATGGAATTTTGGAGAGCAAGGGTTTAGTAAAAACGAAGCTCTTCCCTGGAGTTTGGAACTTATTAAAAAGTATGAAAATAAATGGAATTTTTACCGTTTAAGTGCTAATAAATCTGTTTGGGAAAGAGCTTTTAAACCATATATTAATGATGAAATTATTATTAAATTTTTTGAAGAA
>DAOSCP010000030.1:0-12446 GCA_035361425.1 Ignavibacteriales bacterium
GAGCAAATTAAAACTAGAGGATATCGTTCAATGAATGATTTGCTGAGGGATTTGCCAGGTTTTAATATTACAAATGCGGCTGATCCAAGATGGTATAATTCAGTTTATGTAAGAGGGCTAGGCGAACAAGAAAAATTTGTGATTTTGCTAAATGGTATAAAAATTTCCAGTCCAACCGGGGAAATGTTGCCTATAATAGAAAATTATCCAGTTTACCTTGCAAAACAAGTTGAAATTATTTACGGACCAGCCTCGGCCTTATATGGTGCAGATGCTGTTTCAGGTGTAATTAACATAATAACCAATGATGATAAGGAAAATAATTTAACATTTTCATTAGATGGTGGAAATTATAATTCAGTTAATGTATCAACTCATTATTTCAAAGATTTGAGCAATGGTCAATTATTAACAGCAGGATTACAATATTATTATGAGGCAGGACCGGATATGTCCAAATACTTTAAAGATAATGATGATTATGGTTTAACACAATCTTTTTTTGCAAATCCAGTTGATTTAAATGGTAATCCATTGAGAAATAAAGATCAGATAAGAAATAAGTTTGAAATTCCAATTTATGCTTATAATGCATTTGTTAAATACAAAAATGGTAATTTTGCATTGACTTATTTTGGAAATTACGCAAGGCATTCTTCCAGTTTAGATCTACCACCAAACAAGGCTGTTTACAATAAAGAAGCATTTTTTGGACAATATATAAATACAGTAGATGGCAGATACAATTATGATATTACAGAAAATTTATCTGCAATCTCATCTGTTACATTTAGTAGATATGATTTAGATAACAAATCAATGTTCTGGAATTATTATACAGCTTTCATGCCTGGTTATAAAATTTCATTTGGTACAATGTCTAAAGTAGAACAACAATTTAATTATAAATATAGTGAAAATAACTCATGGATACTCGGAGTATTTTTTGAAAATTATTATTCTTTACCTAAAGGTGCTGATTTAGAATATCCGGTTAGTACTGATAAAGATTTAAATGGTGTTATATTAGGGACAGTTTATCCATATACTCCCCAAGGCATACAGGCTGATATGTATTTGCTCAGATATTTCAATACAGGAAGTTATTTGCAGACACAATATAATCCTACAGATGATATTTATTTAACTTTTGGTTTAAGATATGATTACAATAGTAGATTTGGTAGTACAATAAATCCAAGAGCAGGATTAGTATATCAACTTTCTAAAAAAACAACTTTTAAATTACTTTATGGTAGTGCTTTCTTAGCAGTTCCACCAAGAGTCGAATATGATTATTATGGTGGTTTTGTTTCAACAGATAGTGGTAAAACATTTAAATCTTATTTTTTCCACTTACCTAATCCAGGTATCAAACCTGTAAAATCTCAAACATTTGAAGTTGGGGTTAAATCGTATTTAACTGATGCATTGGGTGTAAGTATTAATGCATTTTATTCAATATACAAAGATCTTTATGCTGATGATATTGATGTTTCAATATATAATAACACTTATAAAGGATGGCCAGTATCAACAATAATTATTGCAAAAAATAAAGAAAAACAAACTAATTATGGCGGTGAAGTTGAATTCAATTATTTATTCAAATTTAGTGGTAATGATAAATTACTGGCTTATTTATCAGTAAGTTATGTAGATGGATTTATGGATAGTAAAGCTCCAAATGGGAAAAATTATCAAATAAGTAATTATACTCCTTTAATGATTAAAGGCGGCTTTGATCTTACTCTATCAGATTTTTCATTTTCACCACGAGTAATTTACAATAGTAAATCAAGATTAAATAAACCAATTGGAAATACAGAAAAAATGACCGAGATAGATGGATACTTTATACTTAATACAAATTTAGAATATAAAATAAATGATATACTAAGCTTAAAGTTAAATGTTGCTAATGCACTTGATTCAAGATATTATGCTGTAGGTTCATCAATTGGAGCTTTAAATCCAAAAAAAGGGCAACCACAAAGACCAATTCATATAATGGGTGGGTTATCTCTTAACTTATAAAATTATAAAGGGGCTTGCAGCCCCTTTATTTTTTATGTTTGTATGCCGCTTTTTTAAGCCTATCCATTATTGCTTTTCCTATACCTTTTTCTTCTACAGGTTCTGCAAGGATAAATTCAACATCGCTTTCTTCCATTTGGTGCATTGCATCAAAAATATTTATGGCATATTCTAAAAGTTCATTTGAGTGAGAACATTGTATAACTTTTTTGAAACCTTCGTTATATTTACCTGTGAAAGATATCAAACCGGCCTTACTTTTATCAATTTGTGAAAGTATATTTTCATCTAATAAATAAAATTTTTTATCGGGGCTGTAATGAGATTTCATCATTCCAGAAGCAAGTATTTTATTTTCTGTCTTGATAGATGATTTGGGCAATACTTTGGATAAATCATCTTCGGTAATTACTCCGTGTCGTAGTATTTCAAAACCATCATCATTTAATTTTATGATAGTTGATTCAATTCCAACAGTTGTTTTGCCGCCATCAATAATGAAGTCAACATCAGGTATGTATTTTTTTACATGGGATGCTTTTGTTGGACTAATTTTACCAAATTTATTTGCACTTGGTGCTGCAATAGGGCATTCAGAATTTCTTATTAACTCGAGTGCAATTGGATTATTGGGAATTCTAATACCAACAGTTGGTAAACCTGAGGTTACAATATCTGGAATAATACTTCTTTTAGGTAAAATTATTGTAAGTGGACCAGGCCAAAATTTATTAGCAATATCGTAGATTCTTTCATCGTTAATGATGGCAATTTTATCAATTTGTGAAATATCGGCAATATGAACAATAAGAGGATCAAATGATGGCCTTTCTTTTAATTCAAAAATTCTTGCAACTGCGTTAGGATTTAATGCATTTGCACCGAGTCCATAGACTGTTTCTGTAGGAAATGCAACAACTTTACCTTTTTTAATATATTCTGCAGCTATTTTTATTTGTTCGTAAATATTCATTTATTACTCAAAAAAATTAGAACACAAAAATACAAAAAAATTATGAAATAATAAGTAGATATTATTTGAGAGGATAATACAAAAAAACAAGCTGATTTTATATTCTCAGCTTGTTTAAAATATTATTTTTTACTTTTTTTAGACTTAGTAGATTTATTCATCTGGTCATAAAAGAGTTTGTAGTTTAAGCTATCAATTAGTGCTTTGAATGAAGCATCGATTATATTTTCTGATACTCCAACAGTGCCCCATTCGTTTTTACCATCGCTTGAAGTGATCATAACTCGCACTTTGGCTTTAGTAGCACTTTTTTCATCTAACACACGAACTTTATAGTCGATAAGTTTCATCTTTTTTATAGATGGATAGAAGCGAGAAAGAGCTTTTCTGAGAGCATTATCAAGTGCGTTAACTGGACCAACACCATTATCCGCAGTGTGTTCGATTTCTCCATTAACTTCAACTTTTAGAACAGCTTCTGCAAACTGTTCTCCATTACCTGAAACAACTAATTTGTAATAAGGAACATTGAAAAATGGTTTAAATTCTCCCAATTCACTTCTTAATAGAAGTTCAAATGAAGCTTCAGCACCTTCAAATTGGTAACCTTCTGACTCTAAATTTTTAATGTATTCAACAACTTTTTTGCTAATTTCTTTATCATCTAATTTGATACCGATTTCATTTGCTTTGTATTTGACATTACTTTGACCTGCTAAATCTGAAACCAGAACCCTTTGTTTATTACCAACTAATGAAGGTGATATGTGTTCATACATTCTGGAATCTTTTAAAACAGCGCTAACGTGTATTCCACCTTTGTGAGCGAAAGCAGATTTGCCAACATATGGCATTCTATTATTATGTGGCTGATTTAGAATTTCATCAACAAAATAAGAGAGTTCGGTTAAGTGTTCTAAATTAACATTAGTTAGGAAATCGTAACCTAGTTTTAGCTTGGTCGCCGGGATAATGGAACAAAGATTAGCATTTCCGCATCTTTCTCCTATTCCATTAATCGTTCCTTGCACTTGTATTGCGCCTGCCTTGATAGCTTGTAAGCTGTTAGCAACTGCACATTCGGAATCATTATGAGCATGTATTCCAAGTGGTATATCAACTTTTGATTTAACAAATGAAACAATATTATATACTTCATCAGGAAGAGTTCCGCCATTAGTATCACATAATGCAATAAGGTCAGCACCAGCATCTTTTGCAGCAATAAGCATTTTAATTGCAAAATCTTGATTATCTTTAAAGCCATCGAAAAAATGTTCTGCATCAAATATTACTCGTCTTCCGAATGATTTTAAAAATTTTACACTTTTGTAAATAAGTTCAGCATTTTGCTCATCAGTTAATTTAAGTGCTTTTTGTGAATGTAATTGCCAGGTTTTACCGAAAATAGATATTACTGGAGTTTCAGCTGAAATAAGAGCATTTAAATTGGCATCTTTTTCAACATTGTTTACATCTCTAGCAGTAGAGCCAAAAGCACAAATTTGAGCATTTTTAAGCTTGTGTTTTTTTATTTGATTAAAAAACTCTTTATCTTTTGGATTGCTACCTGGCCAGCCGCCTTCAATAACATTAATACCAAATTCATCTAACCTTAATGCAATTGATATTTTATCGTGAACAGTGAGATTTATATTTTCACTTTGTGTACCATCTCGCAAAGTTGTATCGAATAGTTCGATTTTCATTTTATTATCCTTTATGTTAGTTGATTCTTCCTTGCATATTCAAAGAGGTCGCCTGCTTCGATAATTGGAAGAATATCGCCCAATTTTTTTAATTTGAATATTGTATTTTTTGTAAGATTTTTTAATTCATAATTTTCAAGGTTAATTTCAAGTTCATCGCCAGTTTCAATTTTATCATTAATTTTATTTACGCATTCAAGAGGAATTAAGAAACCTCCATCTACAGCATTTCGGTAGAATATTCTGGCATAAGATTCAGCAATAACAGCTTTTACGCCAGCTTTTTGTAATGCAAAAGGAGCATGTTCGCGTGATGAACCACAACCAAAATTTTTGCCTGCAACAAGAATCTGGTAATTGCTTTCGTATTTATCATCATCAACAAATTTGATGTTCCCATTGGGCAAACCTGATTGATGTGCAGGTACACCACTTAAAGCGAATTTCCCATACATTTTAGCTTCGTTTTCGTCTGTTAAGCTATAAACTAAATGTTCAGCAGGAATAATTTGATCTGTATCGATATTATCAGTTAACACAAATGCTTTGGATTTTATGATTTTTTCCATTTTAACTCCTTATTATAGAAAATCTCGAGGATCTGTAATATAACCGTTAATAGCAGAAGCAGCAACTGTTAATGCAGATGCTAAAAAAACTTCTGATTTTTTACTTCCCATTCTACCAGGGAAATTACGGTTAGTTGTAGATATAATTACTTCGCCATCTTGTGCACGGCCAATAGTATCAGCAGGGCCACCTAAGCACGCAGCACAACTTGGTTGTCCAACAACACATCCAGCATCTGCAAAAATTTGGTTTAGTGTTTTACCGTTTAATGTTACTTCATCTAATTGATGCGCAATTAAAGTAGTTGCAGGAACAATAACAGTTGTTGTTTTAACTTTTTTACCTTCCAACAATTTAGCAGCTGCTACATAGTCCGAAAGTTTACCGCCTGTGCAAGAACCAATATAGCATTTTGTTAATTTTGTTCCTTGAACACTTCTAACTGTATCAACATTATCTGGGCTGTGAGGTTTGGCAACCAATGGCTCAATTTTTTCAGTATCATATTCATATTTTGCATAATATTTAGCATCAGGGTCACTTGTAAAAATTTCATAAGATTTGTTTGTACGAGCTTTTACGAACTCTTCACAAATGCTATCACATTGAATAATTCCACTGATACCGCCAGCTTCAATTGCCATATTGGTTAAGGTCATTCTTTCTTCCATTGGAAGTGAAAATATTGTATCACCATCAAATTCCATGGCTCTATAAGTTGCTCCATCAGTTCCGATATCACCAATAACTCTTAAAATTAAGTCTTTTGCCATTAAATAATTTGGCATTTTGCCATAAAAAGAAAATTTCATTGACTCTGGAACTTTTTCCCAGATTTTACCAGTACCAAGAATAAATGCAGCATCCGAATTACCTACGCCGGTCGAAAATAATCCAAAAGCACCTGCGGTGCAAGTGTGAGAGTCTGTACCAAACATAACAGTGCCTGGTACATTAAAGCCTTCTTCAGCTAAAGCGATGTGGCAAACACCTTTGTATCTATCTGTACCGGGGTCATAATAATGTGGTAATTGATGTTTTGCTGCAAAGTCTCTTAACAATTGTACATTTCTATTAGCCTGTACGTTTGCAGTAAAGATATAGTGATCAGGGAAAATAACAAGTTTGTTTTTATCCCAGATTTTAGCATCTTTACCAAATTCTCTTTGCCAGATTTCTATTGTTGGTGGACCGCAAACATCGTGAGTCATTAAAATATCAACATTAAGCCAAACGCTCTCGCCAGGTATAACTTTATTTCTTTTTGATGAATTTGCGAAAATTTTTTCTGTTATTGTCATTCCCATGTTAAAAACCTCTATTATTTATTTCTATCGTTGTAATAAAAATTTATAGCTTGTAAAAATGCTTTGGCACTTGCTTCGATAACATCTGTTGAAAAACCTTTGCCAGTGAAGAATTTTCCATCTTTCCTTATTTTAACAACAACTTCACCAATAGCTTCTTGACCGGTTGTTATAGATTTTACCGAGTAATTTTCTACATCGAATTCAGTACCAATAGCTTTTTCAATAGCACGGATTGTAGCATCAACAACGCCATCGCCTGTTGCAGATTCTTGTAAAATTTTATTACCTTTTTTAAGTTGAACTGTTGCAACAGGGATAATTTTATTACCAGAAGTAATTTGAAGATACTCAAGATTATAATTACTTGTTTGTTTTGTTTGAGTATTTTCGTTAACAATTACATGTAAGTCGTCATCATGAACTTCTTTTTTCTTATCAGCGAGTTCGCAGAATTTTTTATAAATTTTATCAATTTCTTTAGGATTGAGTTTATATCCTAACTCGTTTAATCTTGCAACTAAACCATGGCGCCCGGAATGTCTTCCTAAAACAATTTTAGTTTCAGGGACACCAACATCCTGTGGCCGCATAATTTCGTATGTTTGACGATTTTTTAATACGCCATCTTGATGTATTCCAGATTCGTGTGCAAATGCATTATCCCCTACAATAGCTTTATTTGGGGGCACAACAAAACCTGTAAATGATGAAACCATTCTACTTGTAGAATAAATTAAGTTCGAACGTATATTTGTATATAAACCGTGTAAATCATTTCTAACTTTAAGTGCCATAACAATTTCTTCAAGAGATGCATTACCGGCTCGTTCACCAATGCCATTAATTGTACATTCAACTTGTCTAGCTCCGTTTAATACGCCAGCTATGGAATTGGCTACAGCCATACCTAAGTCATCATGACAGTGAACAGAAATAATTGCTTTATCAATATTTTTAACACGTTTTTTAAGCTCAGCAATAAGAGCTCCATATTCAAAAGGATAAGTGTATCCGGTTGTATCTGGTATATTAACAGTAGTTGCGCCTGCTTCTATTGCTACTTCTATTACATCAGCAAGATAACCAATATCAGTTCTTCCTGCATCTTCTGCAGAAAATTCTACATCATCTGTAAAAGTTTTAGCATAAGCAACAGCATCATAGGACATTTGTAAAACTGTTTTTCTTTTTTCCTCTAAGGTTTTGCCGTATTTTTCATCACCAAATTTCCCTAAAATATGGATATCCGAAGTTGATGAAAAAGTATGTATTCTAAATTTTGGAGCATTTCTAAGTGCTTCGTAAGCAGTTTTGATATCTAATTCTTTTGCACGTGAAAGCCCACAGGGTATAATTCCCTCTACTTCAGATGCTATTCTTTCCACTGCTCTAAATTGTGCACCAGAAGATACCGGGAAACCTGCTTCAACAACATCTACACCTAATTTTGCTAATTGTTTAGCAATTTCCACTTTTTCATTTTCACTTAAAGATGCTCCGGGTGCTTGTTCGCCATCTCGTAAAGTTGTATCGAAAATTATAACTCTTTTATCATCCATAATTAACTCCGAGAAATTTCGGAAATTATTAAATTAGTCATTTCTTCAGTATTAACAAGTTTATGACCTTCATTTTCATTGTAAATATCTGGTGTTCTGTAATTTCGTTCTAAGACTTTATCAATTGCATTATTAATAAGATTTTCAGCTTCTTTAACTTTCATTGAATAAGCAAAAGCCATTCCTACAGATAAAATAGTAGCGATTGGATTTGCAATTCCTTTACCAGCAATATCTGGGGCGCTACCATGAACAGGCTCATATAATGCATATTTTTCACCTAAACTTGCCGAAGGTAACATTCCCAAACTTCCCGTTATCATAGCAGCGATATCACTTAAAATATCACCAAACATATTTTGAGTTAGAATTACATCAAACTGTTTAGGATTTCTAACTATTTGCATAGCAGCATTATCGACGTACATATGAGAAAGTTCAACATCTGGATATTGTTTTGCAACATCAATAACAATTTTACGCCAGAATTGAGATGTTTCCAATACATTTGCTTTATCAACAGAACAAACTTTTTGGGATCTCATTTTTGCAATTTGAAAAGCTTGATGTGCAATTCTTTCAACTTCAAATTTATGATAAATCATCGTATTCCAGCCTTTTTCATCATCATAACCACGAGGCTCACCAAAATAAAGATCTCCTGTTAATTCTCTTAAAATAACAATATCGGTACCCTTTAAAATTTCAGGTTTGAGTGATGAAGAATCTAACATTGAGTTAAAAACTTTAGCTGGTCTTATATTATTATACAGACCTAAAGATTTTCTAATTTTCAAAAGAGCCGCTTCTGGTTTTAAATGTTGTGGTAGATTATCCCATTGATAACCACCAACAGCACCAAGTAGAACAAAATCGGAGTTATATGCTTTGTTTAAGGTTTCATCAGTTAACGGATTTTGATATTTTTCATAGGAACAGCCGCCAATAAGGCCATTATCATATTCAAAAGTTATATCAAATTTTTTACCAACAACTTCCATAACTTTAACTGCTGCATCAACAACTTCCGGGCCAATGCCATCGCCCGGAAGTAACATTACTTTATATTTCATACATCGACCTCTTCTGATTTATGTTTATTTTGGCTAAGCCAGCTCATCATAGATCTTAATTTCTTTCCAACTTCTTCAATTGGATGGTTTTGAGTTGCTTCTCTTAGCTTACTCATATTAGGTCTGCCATTTTTATTTTCGTTTATCCATTCTTCAGCAAATTTACCATTTTGGACTTCTTCAAGAATTTTTTTCATCTCTTTTTTAGTTTCAGCTGTAATAACTCTTGGACCTCGAGTATAACCTCCGTATTCAGCAGTATCACTAACAGAGTAGTTCATTCTTGTTAATCCTCCTTCATAGAAAAGATCAACAATAAGTTTTAATTCGTGTAAACATTCGAAATAAGCAAGTTCAGGTGGATAACCAGCTTCAACTAAAGTTTCAAAACCAGCTTTGATAAGCTCTTCGGCGCCACCACAAAGGACAGCTTGCTCACCGAAAAGATCAGTTTCTGTTTCAAATTGGAAAGATGTTTCAATAACACCGGCTCTTGTGCCGCCAATGCCTTTAGCCCATGCAAGTGCTAAATCTTTTGCTTCACCAGTTGCATCTTGATATACAGCAATAAGGCATGGTGTACCTGAACCTTCTTTATAAGTTCTTCTTACAAGGTGTCCAGGGCTCTTAGGTGCTATCATTATAACATTAACATCTTTCGGTGGAACGATTTGTTTGTAATGAATATTAAAACCATGTGCAAAAGCTAATGTTTTACCTGCTGTTAGATAAGGTGCAATTTGTTTTTCGTAAACTTCTTTTTGTTTTTCATCTGGTAAAAGAACCATAATAATATCTGCCCATTGACATGCTTCATCGACTGATTTAACTTCCAATCCTAATGCTTTAGCTTTTTCAACTCTTGGGCTATCTGGTCTAAGACCAACACAAACATTCATTCCACTATCTTTTAAATTAAGTGAATGAGCATGCCCCTGGCTACCAAATCCTAAAACTGCAATTTTTTTAGATTTTAATAAATCTAAATTAGCGTCATTGTCGTAATAAACTTTCATTTTAATCTCCTGTAGTTTTGTTTATGATTTAATAATTAAATTATTCGCCTCTTTTCATAGCAACTGTTCCAGAACGTGCAACTTCTTTTATTCCATATGGTAAAAGAAGTTCAATAGCTGCATTGATTTTTTCAGGTGGACCTGTAATTTCTAAGGACATTGTATTATGTGTAATATCAACAACTTTTCCTTGAAAAATTTCGCAAATATCAACAATTTCGCTTCTTGTACCTTTTTGACAAAAAACTGATATCAATAACAATTCTCTTGCAACCATTTTTGTGTTTGTAAGATCAACAACTTTAATTATATCAATTATTCGGTTAAGTTGTTTAATAATCTGGTCGATTATTTTTTCATCACCTTCTGTAACAATAGTCATTCGTGAAACTTCTGGTGTCTCAGTTTCACCAATTGAAATACTATTGATATTATAACCTCGGGCACTGAACATAGATGAAACTCGATTCAATGCACCAAACTTATTTTCTACAAGTACTGATATTATATGTTTCATAAGAGTATCTCCTTAATTTATACCAATCGATCTGGACTTAATCTTTTTACAATCATATCCGAAACTGATGCTCCAGCAGGCACCATTGGATATACCATATCTTCTTTTACAACCCTAAACTCTACAGTTATAGGCCCATCATATTCAAGAGCTTGTTTTATAACATCTTCAACACAAGCTACATTATCACATCTTAATGCTTTAACGCCCATAGCTTCCGATACTTTTACAAAATCTGGATTGCTTGGTTGTAGATTTGTAAACGAATATTTTTCTGCATGGAATAATTCTTGCCATTGTCTAACCATGCCAAGGTAACCATTATTAATAATAAAGAATTTTACAGGAATTTTATAATATGCAGCAGTAACAAGTTCTTGCATATTCATCTGAAAGCCGCCGTCTCCACTAATTGAAATAACAGTTTTATCAGGTACAGCTAATTTAGCGCCTATAGCTGCAGGAACGGAAAATCCCATAGTCCCTAGCCCGCCGCTTGTAATCATTGTTCTTGGATGTTTGAATTTATAATATTGTGCAACCCACATTTGATGTTGTCCTACATCAGGAACAATAATAGCTTCTCCATCTGTTAATTTCGATAAAGTATCAATAATGTATTCAGTTCTTAATTTGCCGTCACCAGTTTCATAGTGTAAAGGACATTCTTTTTTCCATTCATCTATTTGTTTTAACCATTCACTTGTATCAATTGTAAAGTCAATTAATTTATTAAGTTCTTCTAAAACAATTTTAGAATCACCAACAATTGGTAAATGAACTTTCACATTTTTATCAATAGATGTAGGATCTATATCAATATGAATTTTATAAGAATGTTTTGAAAAAGTATCTAATTTACCGGTAACACGATCATCGAATCTAGCACCTACTGCAATTAAAAGATCACAATCTGTGATAGCTTTATTTGCATAATATGTACCATGCATTCCTAACATACCTAAAGAAAGTTCGTGATCACCCGGGAAAGCTCCTAAGCCTTGCAAAGTCATTGTAACGGGTATGTTAAGTTTGGTAGCTAATTTAAATAATTCTTTACTTGCGCCATCGGACATATTAACACCACCGCCGACATAGAGTAAAGGTTTTTTATGATTTTTTATAGCTTCTGCTGCTTTCTTAATTTGGTTTGGGTGACCATGATATACAGGTTTATATGTTTTAAGTTCAATTGTTTCTGGATATTCAAATTCAACAGATGAATTCGATACATTTTTAGGAATATCGACAACTACAGGGCCTGGTTTGCCAGTTGTAGCAATGTAAAAAGCCTTTTTTAGGGTCAAAGCTAATTCTGATACATCTTTTACTAAGAAATTGTGTTTTGTAATTGGTCTTGTAATACCACAAATATCAGCTTCCTGGAAAGCATCATTTCCGATAAGTGATGTTGGCACTTGCCCTGTAAAAACAACCAAAGGTACAGAATCCATATAAGCATCTGCGATACCAGTAACGGTGTTAGTTGCACCAGGGCCAGATGTAACTAAAACAACGCCGGGTTTTCCGGAAGCTTTAGCATAACCTTCAGCCATATGAGTGGCGCCTTGTTCGTGTCTTACGAGAATATGCTGTATATCTTTAACATCATAAAGATGTTCATAAATATACAAAGTAGCACCACCAGGATAACCAAATATATGTTTAACTCCTTCTTTTCT
>DAOSCP010000031.1:0-12304 GCA_035361425.1 Ignavibacteriales bacterium
TGATAGTTTTCACTTTTTATCAGCCAGCCATCAAGCGAGTTGTCTAAATCTTCAAATTGGCTTAGTATTTCCGGTTCAAGGTCTTTGAAGTATTTAGTATCTATGGGAAGGTGAAGGAACTGTTTTTTTATCCCCCCTTTAATTCCCCCCTTAATAAGGGGGGATACAGGGGGGATTTCAACTTCTTTATCAAGGGATACAGGGTAGATCCCATCTATCGCTTTACAAACTCTTTCAAACTCATTCAATACCTCTTTATTTCTAAACCTTATTTCTCTTAATCCGTAGCTTTCCAGTATTTTTCTTCTTTCTTCATCGTACGCTTTGCCATCTTCTGTATAATGTTGATCTCCGTCTATTTCAATAACCAATTTTAATGTTGGACAATAAAAATCTACTATAAAATGATGTATCGGTCTTTGCCTTAAAACTCTATACTTAAAATTTCTTAAATATTCATTCCATAGTTTTCGTTCGGCTTCAGTCATATTTTTCCTCAGTTCCTTAGCTCTTTCAACTAATTTAGGATTATAAGGCAGATGATAACCAGAGCTTATTAAGCCATTCTCTATTAACGTTTCTTTTGAAAATAAATCTAAAGTATTATTAATTTTATTTTCAGAGTTCTCAAATATATTTTCTATTTCAAAATCGTTATCAACAATTCCAAGCTCTTGCCACTCTTCGATTTGTTCTTCTATATTACTATGATTTAATATTTTCTCTATTATTTGATCTGACAACCTATCTAAAGTAATTACATAATTGGCATTCTTCACAAACTTCGGCTTGTTCCATATCTTTACAAGTTCATCTTCAAATTGAGAGATAAAGTCAATTATCTTAAATGCAATGTCTTTTAATATTTGCAATTCGTTAACTCTATCGGCTGTCCATTCCTTGGCACCTTCCCAAAAGTATTGATAACTCCATAATTTAAACTGTTCTTGTAAAAATGCTTTTGCGTTTTTGTTGATAAAAAAATCTACTTCGCTTTGTTTTTCAAATATGCGAAATGCTCGTTCTAGGGTTTCTTCGTCAAGCTTTATCTCTTTTTTCTTTAGCTCTTTGAGTATGTCTTCGGTTTTGGTTACTCTCCCTTTTTCGGAATAATAAACATTGAAAACAATTGTTTTATCTTCTTTTACTTCCTTTAATTCGTATATCAAACTGCGTTTTTCGTTGGCTTTTTTGTTCTCTATTGTTGATGAATCAAAGTAAAATTTATAGTTATCGAACTCAATAGGCATGCTTTTAAAAATTCTATCAGTTTTTACATAGTAAAGCATCTGGGTTTTCCAAAACAAAATTACATCTTTGTCGTCGGTATATACTTTTTCGTAAACATTGTTATGAAACGGCGTTGAATTAAAATAGATTGAGCCACTTTCGGTAAAGTAGCGGTTGAAAAAGGAATAGAGTTTATCAAAAAGTTCGTCCCTAAAAGAAGGATATTGTTTTAATGCTTCTTCAATATCTTTCTTTAGTAGTTGTTCAATCTTAGAATAATAATTTGATTTTATCCTCATTAAATTGACAAATCCGCCTTGTCCTTCTATTTTTGCTCCAATGAAAATATCTTGCAGAGAGTTGTAAAATTTTTGCTCTTTAGTCATATTATACCTTGAAATTTATATTTTTAATTATAAAATTAAGAAAATTTTAGAAATATTCTAATTTTTGAAATTTATAGCTCAGACGGTGTAAGCATAAATCCCAAAAAATAATAATATCAACGACATACAACAATTATACATCTACCAATATAACTATTGATTAAAAATTTTCCAAAATCAATACCAAACTTTAAAAATATTAAAATATTTTCGGAATTACGATATAATTGTATTTTTCGTATATTGACTTTTTCTAAAAAATATACTTGTATTTACAATATAATTGTCTATACGATATATTGGTAATTTTTAATAATATATTCGTAAATACGATAAAATTGATTTTACGATATAATTGGGAATGCAGTTATATTATAAAAAAAATCGCATCATTTGTAAGCTGCCGCGTTTTTTGGAAAGATTTGAATATTTAGGCCATAAAGCACCGCTCTTTGTAAGGTGATAAAGAAAGAGTTTCAGCGGGCCGTTCCGGCCCGCTGCCCCTTGCGGCTTGGCACAAGCCGCAAGGGGCTTAAGCTTACACCGTCTGAGCTAAGAGTGAATAATAAAAAAATATTTTTATGTCGTTTTGAAATGATAAAAAAGGAAGCAGATGTGAAAAAGAATGAGAAGTAGTTTGTTTAGGAATTTTATTTAGCACACCCGGAGGGACTCGAACCCCCAACCGGCTGATCCGAAGTCAGCTGCTCTATCCAATTGAGCTACGGATGCACAATGAGTTTATTTGCTGCTCCGCCAGGGTTCGAACCTGGAGTCTTCTGATCCAGAGTCAGACGTGTTGCCAATTACACCACGGAGCAAAAAAGTAGTTACAAAATTAATGTAAAAAAACTAAATTATCAAGCGTTTAACTGTGATAAAATGTCATTAGTAACTTCAGAGATGGATTTCATACCATCAACAACAACTTTTTTCTTATTATCTCCATAGTAATCTAATACTGGTTTGGTTGTGTTGTGGTAAACATTTAATCTCTTTCTGATAGTTTCTTCTTTATCGTCATCTCTTTGATAAAGAGTTCCTTCAGCACCACATTTTGGACATTTATTTGGGTCTGTAATTTCGGCTAAACTTAAGATAGCTCCGCAAGCTTTGCAGGCTCTTCTACTTGTTAATCTTTTTACTATTTGTTCATCATCAGCTGTAATTACAACAAGAAAAGTTGGAGCTTGTGGAAGTTCGTTAAGGATTTCATCAAGCATTTTAGCTTGTTGAACTGTTCTGGGAAAACCATCAAGAATAAAACCTTTTTGACATTCAGGTGAATTTAATTTATCTTTTACGATACCAACAATAATTTCATCGGAAACTAATTCGCCTTTATCCATTATTTCTTTTGCTTTTTTCCCAAGTTCTGTCCCTTTAGCAACTGCTTCTCTAAGCATATCACCTGTTGAGATGTGAGGAATTTGATATTTTTCAACTAAAAAAGCTGCTTGAGTTCCTTTTCCTGCTCCAGGTGCGCCAAATAATATAATACGCATTTTTATTCTCCTATTTTATTAAAAATGAAATGATTCCAATAAGCATACAAATTTTTAAAATCTTACTTGCTTGAGTAAATTTATTTTTTTGTAAAATTTGCATTACAAATATAAGTAAAATTATTATAAAAGTGATAATTGAAGTTACAATAATTGATTGTTTTATATAAATTAGATAATAACAAGCAAGGATTAAAATTCCCAATAGTATATTTGCTAATTTGATGCTTTTATTTGTGCCATAAAGGATTGGAAAAGTTTTTAAATTTAATTCTTTATCTCCGGTAATATCTTCACAATCTTTAACTATCTCTCGTATAAAATTTATTAAAAAAGCAAAAAATGCAGGCAAAAAGGTAAGATGTATATAATTTCCAGCAACGCCGCCATAAATAAATGATAAACCTGTGAAAAAAGATACTGTAAAATTTCCAATTAATGGGAGAGATTTTAATCTATAAGAATAAAAGAAAATAATTATATTTGAAAATATTACAATACTTAATGCGTAAATGTTTACATAAGATGATAGAATTATAGAAATAATTACTAATATTGAGTAGTAAGACTTAGCAAATTTGACAGACAGAATATTTGAAGCAAGAGGTCTTTGAGGACGATTGATTTTATCAATTTCAATATCAAAAATATCGTTTATAATATTCCCTGCTGCAGTTACTAAAATTCCAGCTATTGGTAAAAACAGCATTTGTGGTAGTTTGATATCATAATTATTTGAAAGGTAACCTGCGAGGAATATACTAAAACCTGCAATGATGCAATTTAAAGGACGAATAATCTTTAATGATGCTTTTATTTTAGTTATAAATCTATACATAAATTATAAGTTATAAATCTTTTTCCATGATATAATCATCCATTACAAATCCGTTGCCGATATCAAGCACAACATCGTCAACTATTTTAAAACCTACTTTTTCGTAAAATTTAATTGATGATGTATTATTTTTGTTGACGTTTAAGGAAACATTAATTCCGCCTTTATTTTTTATGTCATCAAAAATATAGTTAATTGCTTGTGTTCCAAATCCTTTGCCGTGAAATTTTGGAGAAATGTATAATTTGTGAAGTTTATATTTTTTGTTATTTAGTATACTATATGATGCGTATCCTATAAATATATCATTTTCTTTAAAAAGCAACCACGTAAAATCATTTTCGAGTTCGAAAGCAATTTGTTTTTCGTTATACATCAAGTTGAGCATGTAGTGGATTTGTTCCTTGCTGAGAATTTTAATATAATACTCATTCCAGATGCTGTTTGCTAGTTCTACAAGTATTTTAATATCGTTGGGAGTTGCTTGTAAAATTTCCATAGTTATCCAAAAATTGATAAAAAAATTTTGAATTTAATAAAATACAAATTAATTTTAAATTGAAAAAAAACTTTTATATTTTAATGAACAAATATAAAAAAATTTAGGTGAAAAAGTGAACTTAAATTATGAAGATATCAAATCAATTGTAACAATTGTGCTGGAAGAATTAGGAGAAAAAGCATCTCCAACACTTGTAAAAAGTGCATTGCAAAAAACATTAGAGAAAATGGAACATCGTGAAAAAAAAGAAAATATTGATAGTGGGAGAGCAATCTTGACGGCATTTGGTGTTAACAAACCTGGTGTTTTAGCAAAAATTACAACTGCATTGAGTAATCATAATATTGATATTGAAGATGTAAGTCAAAAAATTATGCAAGAATTTTTTACTTTAATTATGGTAATCAATATTACAAATTCACCTAAAGACTTAACTGAGATTCAAAATGTTATGAATAATACAGCACAAGAGCTGGGAATAAAAATATATATCCAGCATGAAGATACATTTAAATATATGCATAGAATTTAAGAAAAAATTGTGAGAAAAAAATGAATTACGATTTTAGTGAGATTCTTGAAACTATTAAAATGACTGAAATTGAGCATTTTGATATTAGAACTGTTACATTGGGAATAAATTTAAAAGACTGTGCTGATGGAGATATAAAGGTTACAAAAAGAAAGATTTATGATAAGATATTGAAATATGGTGCAAACCATGTAAAATATGCTGAAGAGGTAGAAAGACAATATGGAATTAAAATAGCCAATAAAAGAGTTTCATTAACTCCAATATCTATAGTGGGTGATGGATTTACATCATCCGAATTTGTTGAAATTGCAGAAGTTTTAGACAAGGTTGCAGGAGAAATTGGGATTGATTATATAGGCGGATATTCAGCACTAGTGCAAAAAGGATTTTCATTTGGAGATATGGAGTTAATAAAATCTATACCACAAGCGCTAAGTAGAACAAAAAGGGTTGTTTCTAGTGTGAATATTGGTTCAACAAGTGCTGGAATTAATATAGACGCTGTAAATTTAATGGCAGATGTTATCAAAGAAACAGCTTATCTTACGAGAGATAATGGCTCTATAGGATGTGCGAAATTAGTAGTATTTTGCAATGCGGTTGAGGATAATCCATTTGTTGCTGGAGCTTTTCATGGAGTTACAGAACCTGAAGTTACTTTAAATGTTGGGATAAGTGGGCCTGGAGTGGTTTTGCAGGCGATAAAGGATGCTGGTAATGTTAATATGATTGAACTTGCAGAAGTTATCAAAAAAACTGTATTTAAAATTACACGTGCGGGTGAATTGATAGGTAGAAAAGTAGCAGAAAAACATAAGATTCCATTTGGTATTGTCGATATATCATTAGCACCAACACCAGCTCCGGGAGATAGCATTGCCGATATATTAAAAGCTATGGGAGTAGAAGATGTTGGTGCACCTGGTACAACTGCAGCACTTGCAATGCTTAATGATTGTGTTAAAAAAGCTGGACTAATGGCATCTTCATCTGTTGGAGGTATGAGCGGTGCTTTTATTCCTGTTAGTGAAGATCAGGGCATGATAGAAGCGGCTGAGAAAGGGAATCTTTCTATAGAAAAGCTGGAAGCCATGACAGCAGTTTGCTCTGTTGGGCTGGATATGATTGCAATACCAGGTGATACTCCAGCTGATATTATTGCTGGAATTATTGCGGATGAGGCTGCAATTGGTATGATAAACCACAAAACCACAGCAGTGAGAATTATTCCAGCATATGGAAAAAATGTTGGTGATTATGTCGATTATGGTGGGTTGTTGGGAAAAGCACCAATAATGCCGGTAAGAAATTTAAGAGCAATAAATTTTGTTTCGAGGGGCGGAAGAATTCCAGCACCAACCAGAAGTTTAACAAATTAAAAAGGAGATTATATGAAAAAATCAACAATTGCAATACTTCTAATCTTATTAATTTTTGGTATGATAGGTTGTTCAGGTTGTAATAGCTACAATAAATTTGTAGAAGCATCTCAGACAGTTGATGCAAAATGGGCTGAAGTACAAAGCAATTATCAAAGGAGAGCTGATCTTATACCTAATTTAGTAAAAACTGTAGAAGGTGCAGCAAACTTTGAAAAATCAACATTGAAAGAGGTTATTGAAGCTAGATCTAAAGCAACAAGTATGCAGGTAACACCGGAAGTTTTAAATAATCCGGAAATGTTTAGAAAATTTGAACAAGCACAGGCACAGTTGAGTAGTGCACTTTCTCGATTGATGGTTGTTGTTGAACAATATCCACAGTTAAAAGCTAATGAAAATTTTTTACAATTACAAGCACAATTAGAAGGAACAGAAAATAGAATTAAGTTCTCAAGAGACGAATATTCTAAAGCTGTTAAAGAATATAATGTAATGGTTAAAAGATTTCCTGCAGTTATTTGGGCTAATATTTTTGGATATCGAGAAAAACCTTATTTCCAGGCGCAAGCTGGAGCTGAAAATGCACCATCTGTAGATTTTAATTTTGGTAAATAATGAAAGCTTTAAAAATATTTATATTTAGTATATTACTTACTTGTTTTATTTATTCAGCAGAAATTCCTAAGTTAAAATATTATGCTACTGATTATACAGGTACTTTGACATCTGAACAATTAGCTTATTTAAATAGAGAGCTAAAAGTATTTGATGATAGTACTTCAAATCAAATTGTATTTTTAATGATAAGCGGAAAAGACGTTGAGGATATATTCGATTATTCAATTAAAGTTGCTAATGAAAACAAAATTGGAACTAAAGATAAACAAAATGGAGTTTTAATAATAGTTTTCAAAGATATTAGAAAATTAAGAATTGAAGTAGGGCGAGGTCTTGAAGGTGTATTGACAGACGCAATTACTAATAGTATAATACGAAATACTATTGTCCCGTATTTTAAAAGAGATCAATATTATGATGGTATAGTAGCTGGATTAGAGGATTTAAAAAAAGCTGTTGTTAATGAATATAAAATTCCTAAGAAAAAGAAAGAAGGTAGTAGTTTAGTTCCTTTAATTTTTGTTATGTTGATTATTATAGCTTTTGTTCTGATGGGGATATTTGGTAGAGGGAATGGTAGAATTATATCTTCGGGATACACAAGAAGTAACTGGGGTGGTTTTGGTGGTGGAACGTTTGGCGGTTTTGGTGGTGGTGGAAGTTCTGGAGGTTTTTTTGGTGGAGGAGGTTCTTTTGGAGGCGGAGGTTCAAGTGGTAGTTGGTAAAAAATTATTTTTGAGAAACAAATTTTTTTTATTACTTTAATAAGTAAATTCAATCATTTGATTGAAATATTTATAAACCAATATTTTGGAGGAATTTATGGCAATAATGATTACAGAAGAATGCATCAATTGTGGTGCATGCGAACCAGAATGCCCTAATAATGCAATTTATTCTGGTGGTACAGATTGGAGCCTTGGAGGTAAAACCTACGGCGAAGGTGATACATCACCAAGAGGATATAGTGGTTTTTATCAAAGCGATAGGTTTTACATCGTTCCTGATAAATGTACTGAATGCAAGGGTCATCATGACGAGCCACAATGTGCATCAGTTTGCCCAGTTGATTGTTGTGTACCAAATCCGGATATTGTTGAAACAGAGGAGCAATTGTTAGAAAAGAATAAATGGTTGGATGAGATTGGAAGATAGAAAAAAAATAAAGGCTACCTTTTTTTTTGGTAGCTTTTATTTTATAATCCTGTGTTATAAATAATACTGAGTACATAAGACTTCATTCATTTACAAATGAATTATTATAAGTTAACGTTAGTATGTAACTAAAATATAAAAATATAAGTGTGTAACAATGAAGAAAGATTTTAATCTTATAGGCAAGTAATGAAGTTTTTGATTGATTAATTAATTTTTTAGTTACCCGTTAGGGTTTATGCTTATACCGTCTGAGCTAAATAATTTTAAAATTTTTTTTGAATAACTTGAGGTACATATGAGAAATATGACTGTAAAAAAATTTTTTATCAGTGTAATTATTGTTTTAGTAGTTTTATTGATAGGGCAAGGAGCCTACAATTATTATTTACTTTCTAAAATACAGGATGAGGCAGATGTTGTAGTAAATAAATATTTTAAGAGTGTATATTTGTTAGCACAAGTGCGGGGAGCACAGAGAGCAATTGCCTATAGTGAACGAGCTTTGGCTATACCAGAAATTACACTTGATACAGAAAAAGAACAATATAATAAAAATAATATCTTAAAAGCAATAAATCTTATATCTAAAAATTTGGAAGAAGTTAAAAAAATTGATTTAAGTGATGAAGAGAAAAATTTAATATCTGAATTTGAAAAAGAATACGAAAAATATGCAGAAAATGCAAAAAATATAGCGAATGCTGATTTAGTAATAGTGCCTAGGGAACAAATTGTTCAAATGATATTAAACGGGAGAGAACCATTCCAAAAATCACAAAAGACCATAGAAGATTTGATAAACTTAAATAAAAAGAACGCTGACGGTGCATCAGACAATATTCAAAAAAATACAAAAGGGAGTGCACGAACTATTTTAATAGTTTCGTTAATTATTTTAGTAGTTGTTTTTGTAAGTTTATATTTAATTTATAAATATTTAATTGAAAGAGTAAATGATATTAAAGAAAAAGCACAGAAAATTAATAATGGTGACTTAAATGTTGACTTATATTACAGTAAAAATGATGAGTTTTTGGAAATATATAAAGCATTTAGTAGGATAAAAAATACTGTAAATATAATTTTGAGTGAAAGCGAAAAAGTTACTAATGCGCATAGAAGTGGATTGATGTCATCTAGAATAGATGAAAGCAATTTCCATGGTGGCTTTAAACTAATACCTAAAGCATTTAACAGTATAGTTGAAATGTATGTTAATATAATTAAAAATGTTTCTAATATAACGGATAAAATATCAAGAGGTAATTTCGATGTAGTTATTGAGAAATATTCTAATGAGCAAGCGGTAATAAGTGAATCTTTGGAAAGACTAATACAAGTTGTAGAGAAGCTAACACATAGTTTAATTGAAATTAGTGTGAAAGTGCAGAATGGACATATCGGAGAAAGAATAAATGCTGGTGAATTTGAAGGAGAATATAAAAAATTAGCAGAAAATATTAATAATTTATTAGTATTGCTAACAGAACCACTATATGAAATATCGAAGGCGATAGATGTAGTTGCTACGAGTGCAAACCAGATATCATCGTCAACAGAGGAGATGAGTGCTGGTGTACAGGATACATATAGGCAAATACACGAAATTACGGCAGCTACAAGAGAAATGTCTAATACAGTAACAGATAATGCAAGAAATACAACATTGGTGGCTCAAAAAACTGACGAGGCTGAGAAGTTATCTTTAAAAAGTCAAAAAGTTATGCAGGAATCTGTAGAAGGTATGATTGCAATAGTTAATGTTGTAGAAGAGGCAGCAAAGAAGATAGAGCTTTTAGGTAAAAGTAGCGAAGAAATTGGCGAGATTATTCAAGTTATTGATGAAATTGCGGATCAAACTAATTTGTTGGCATTGAATGCGGCAATTGAAGCAGCAAGAGCCGGTGAGCAAGGGCGAGGATTTGCGGTTGTAGCAGATGAGGTTAGAAAACTTGCAGAAAGAACAGGAAAGGCTACAAAAGAGATAGCAGAGAAGATAAAAGGTATACAGGAAAATACAAAAGTTGCTGTTGAAACTATGAAAAATGGAACAATACAAGCGCAGCAAGGCAAAGATAAAATTGAAATTGCAGGAAATGAATTTAATATTATAGTAAAAAATAATAAAGAAATTGCGGATTTAATATCTCAGGTTGCAGCAGCAAGTGAAGAACAAAGTGCAACAAGTGATGAAATTACAATGAAAATACAAAATATAACTTCAATTGTTGAGGAAACAACAAATGGAATTGGCCAGATTACACAAGCTGCGGTAGATTTAAGTAGGCTTACAAATAACTTGCAACAAAAAATAAGTCGTTTTAAATTATAAAGGCATAAAAATGAAATATAAAAAGGCAGGGGAACGAATTGTAACCTTGCCTTTTTGATTTTTAAAGATGAAAAAAAATAATTTTATGAAAAATTTTATTTAATCTTCCATAGTTTATGGTACTGAGTGGTTAAATTCCACTTTGGATTTTCAAGTACAAGTTTAATACAATAATTCAAGTTATCATAATTAATTTCATCTTTATCATTGATTGGTGAGAGCCATTTAATACAATCAAAATTATTGTAATTTGGTAAGTTATCACCTTTTTTTATAAGGCATTTGATTTCGTTAATTTTTTGTGGAACAATTTTATTTGATTTTGGACTAACAGTTATCCAATCGAGATTGTTAGGGAGTTCAAACATTCCATTTGTTTCGATAGCTTGGAAATAGCCTTGTGATTTGAAATAATCAACGATATCGTAAGTAAGCTGAAGAGCGGGTTCGCCACCTGTCCAGATAATATTTTTGCAATTGAACTTTTGGATTTCGGTAAGAATGTTCGAAAGTTTTAAGGTTATGAAAGATTCAAACTCTGTATCGCAAAAAGCGCAGCGTAAATTACAACCAGCCAAACGAATAAAAATATTTGGAGAGCCGGCGCGGGCGCCTTCCCCTTGAAGTGAATAAAAAATTTCGTTGACCTGTAAAGTAATATTATTATGATTTATATTTTGTTGTATCGAAGCCATATAAAGCTTGTTTCCTTTCTAAACATGTTGCACATTTGCCACAGTGGATAGCATCTCCTTCATAACAACTGTAAGTTTGGGAAAAATCAATATTTAATTCTTTCCCTATTAGGGCAATATCGCGTTTGGTTATATTTGTAAAAGGGGCAAATATTTCAACATTATTAAATGTACCTGATTTGATTGCATTACTCATATTAATTATGAATTCTTCCCTACAATCTGGGTATACGGCATGATCACCTGAGTGATTAGCTATTAAAATTTTATTAATATTATTGCTTTCAGCAATGCCTGCTAAAATACTGAGTATAATACCGTTTCTAAATGGAACAACGGTGGACTTAAGGTTGTCGATATTGTATTCTTCTTTAGGTATATCTCCACCATCTTTTAATAAAGATGATTTGAAGTGTTCAGATATAAAATCGAGATTAATAATTAAATGTCTGATGTTTAATTTGGAACAATTAAATTGTGCATATTTAATTTCTTGATCATTGTGTTTGCTACCATAATAAAAGCTAACAGCTAATTTTATCTGATTGGCATATTTATAGAGTAGTACAGTGCTATCTAATCCTCCGCTATAGGATATAATCATTTGTTTACCTCTAATTTAATTTCGTATTCGGCAGTTAGTTCAATACCACCTCTTGTTTTTTGATGAAGAGTAACTTTAATATATTTAGGTGAGATAGCAGTAATGATATCGTCGGCAATTTGCTTGGATAAGGTTTCGCAGTGATAACCAAGATCTCTGAAGCTCCATAAATAGAATTTAAGAGATTTACTTTCAATATAAAATTGATCTGGAATATATTTAATTTCAACCGTATAATAATCAGGTTGACCTGTAGTAGGACACACAGCAGTGAATTCATCAGATTTGGCTGTTATTGTAAGATTACCTTTGCCCCATGGTACTCTAGCATTAATAAGTTCTTGTACGCCCTCTTCTCTATTTCCAGGGCGGGCAAAACTTCCATAGATGGGTATCATAAAACTCCAAAATTTTGAATGCAAATATAAGAAATAATTAGTAGATAATAAAGTTTTATAAAAATTCTTTTTTCTTTAAAATTAATTTGTAATTATTTTATTGATTATGTATATTTGAGGT
>DAOSCP010000032.1:0-11673 GCA_035361425.1 Ignavibacteriales bacterium
AGCTGAACCTGTACCAGCAACAATAACACCAATATCTATTACATCAGTATCTTTTACTTACACACAAAATTTTGAAAGTAACTTTAGTGCTCCCAGTACACTCGCAACAGGGTGGTGTTTTCATCAATTCACCGGTTCGAGTGCAGGTACAACTTTCGGCAAATACACTAGTAATAGTACTAACTCTGGTAATACTTACTTATTTGATATGGCGGATGGGAAAAGTTTTGGTAGTTTAACAAGTAATTCCAAAAAAACTCGTATTGGTGTTGCATTTAAAAATGAAAGTGGTTTTGCCATTAGCAATATACCTATTAAATATACAGCAAAAACATACAGAGTTGGTGATACTTCTAGAACTATATTAGAAGGCTGGAAAGTTGAATATAAAATTAATGCAATTCATATAAATGATGCAAGCGGCTGGACTGAAATTACAGATTTAAAATACGAATATCAACATTCTTCAAAAGTTACTTCAGGCAATTCACTTACCCACAGTGAAGTAAAAAACACTACATTAAATATAACGTTAAACAATAATGATATTTTATTTATCAGATGGGAAGATAAAGATGCAACTGGCAGCGATGATGCTATTTCAATAGATGATTTCATTTTTAATGAAGGTGGTAACCCTCTCCCCGTAGAGCTTTCACTATTTAGTGCAAATGTTAAAGAAAGAAAAGTAGAACTCAACTGGCAAACAGCAACAGAATTAAATAACAAAGGTTTTGAAATTGAAAGGAATACCGGCAATGGCTGGCAAAATATTGGCTTTGTTGCTGGTAAAGGCACAAGTAATACCGTTAATAATTACAGCTTTACTGATAATTCTAATTTATACGGAAAAGTTTCTTACCGCTTAAAACAAGTTGATAATGACGGTAAATTTACTTACAGCAACGCAGTTGAAGTTGAATTAGGTTTACCAAAATCTATTGAATTGCTTGCTAATTATCCTAATCCATTTAACCCAACTACAACAATTAATTTTGTTATGCCACAAGCTGGTAATGTAGTTGTTAAAGTTTACAATAGTTTAGGTGCTGAAGTTGCTACTTTATTCAATGGCAAAATGGATTCTGGTATGCAACAATTACAGTTTGATGCTGCTAATTTAACAAGTGGTGTATATTATTATACTGTTTCTACAGATTTCGGTGTAAAAACTGCAAAGATGATGTTGGTAAAATAGAGTATCACAGTAGCAGGGCAAATCATGATTTGCACCAACAAAACAAAACACTAATTATAACGGTGGTTGAGCGAAAGCAAAACCACTGTTTTTTTGTATATTTTATTTGGTCGCGAGTGTTCCGAGAAAAGCGAGGAATGTATCGAGAGGGCGGCATTATAAGATTCCCCCTAAATCCCCCCTTAGTAAGGGGGGATTTAGGGGAGATTAAACACCTATAGTTAAATTTCATTTTACAACTTACCACGTTTCATTGAACTGTAATTAAATTTCGTGTATATTAATTTGTGATGATTAGTGGAATTTGTGGCTAAATATATCAATTTTTGAAATAATCTGCCACGAACATCATGAATTGGCGAAATCTATCTCGATACGATGGCTTTAGTTAATCGAGAAAGAAAACTTAGCCTATTACCTTTGGCCCTTCACTATTCAAATTTGCAAGATAAACATCACTTCCAATACCACAAGATTTTAATAAGTTTTGTTGTTCTTCCAGTGTTTTTTTTGCCATTTCTTCACTTTCAAAAATTCCAAAAACTGAAGGACCTGACCCCGAAATACTACAACTAATTGCATTATTTTTGTAAGCAATATCTTTCAAATTGTAAAACTCTGGAATAAAAATAGAGCGAACCGGTTCCACAATAACATCAATTAAGGATTCTTTTAATAAATTATTATTTCCAGTTTGCAGTGCAATAATTGTAGCGGCAATATTTCCCCATTGATTTATTGCATATTCTAATTTAACATCTTTGCGTAAAATTTTACGAGCGTCATCTGTTTTAACTTCAACTTCTGGATGTATCACGGAAAAGAAATATTGATTTTTCACATCAACTTTTAAAATTTTAAGTTGCGGATACTTTTTAACAACAATAAAGCCACCAAAAAGAGCAGCAGCAACATTGTCAGCGTGCATAGAACCACTTACAGCTTTCTCTCCTTCCACAACAAAAGGCAAAAGCATATCCTTAGGCAAAGAATTTACAAGCATCTGATTAAAAGCAAAAACGCCGGCAACACTACTAGCAGCACTTGAACCTAAACCACTACCGAAAGGCATTTTTTTATGAATCTTAATATCCAGCCCAATATCAATATTTAAGTATTTCATAAACTCAATCAAAGATATAGTAACAGTATTTTTATCAACATCATACGGAAGAAGCCCATTATCTCCTGTAATTTCAACAATTTTAATTTCTTTGGAATTTAGGTTTACGCTAATTTCAACCTCGTCGCCGGGGTTATCCAGAGCAATGCCAAAAATATCAAAACCACAAGCAACATTTGCAATAGTAGCAGGAGAAAATACTTTTATATAATTTTGTTTTATCATTCTACCACCTTAAATTTCTTTAGCTGCTTTTAACAAATCTGCAAAAACGCCGCCGGCTGTAACATCTGCACCAGCGCCGGGACCTCTAACAATCAACGGGCTTTCGAGATATCTATTTGTATAAATAGATACAATATTTTCATTATTTTGTATATGATAAAATGGTTGTTCTTCGCTAATATACATTAACTTTGCCTGTGCTTTATCATCTAATCTATTATAACTTGCAATATATCTTAAAACGGTATTAGATTTTATAGCTCTTTCCAAAATTTTATTATAATGTGCATCCAGAAGATGTACTTTATTCCAGAAATCTTCCGCACTTTCAATTTCAATTTCTTTTGGCACAAGATTTTCAATATGTATTTTAGAAAGTTCCAGCTGGCTACCTGCTTCTCTTGCAAGGATAAGAATTTTTCGTCCAACATCCATTCCGCTTAAATCGTCACGAGGATCGGGCTCAAGAAATCCTTTGCCTTTAATTTCTTCGAGTAACGAGCTAAAACTTTGAGCCTTAGGTAGATTATTAAAAAGATAACTTAGAGTTCCTGATAAAATTCCTTCAATTTTTATAATTTCATCTCCAGATGCAATAAGGTCTTTAATAGTATTAATGATAGGCAATCCGGCGCCAACATTTGCCTCGTAATAAAAACCAGCGTATTTTTCTTTTGCAGATTTATGAATCTTTTTATAAACATTTAAATTAGATGAATTAGCCTTTTTATTAGGCGTGATGATAAAAATTCTGTTTAAAAGGATATCTGAGTAAAAGTTAACTGGTTCATTACTTGCGGTGCAATCAATAAAAATTTTGTTTGGAATAGAAAGATCAAACATCCTCTGGCAAAAAGTTTTCAAATCTGAAATTTGGCCATCTTTTAATTTATCTTCAATTGAATCAAAAGCAACACCATTTTCGACAAAAAACATTTTTTTAGAATTAGCAACGCCCACAATTTTAAATTGAATATTGTGATTATCAATTAAATATTGATATCTATTTTTGATTTGTGAGATAAGCGTTTTACCAATCAAACCATAGCCGACCAAAAATATATTAACTTCTTTACGATTAGCAAAAAAGAAAGCATTGTGGATAGCATTTTGAGCCTTAGCAATATCATTTTTAGATATTACTGCTGAAATATTCAACTCCGATGACCCCTGTGCAATGGCAACAATATTTACTCCATACTTTCCTAAGGAATTAAAAACTTTAGCTGCAAGCCCAACTCTGTGCCTCATATTTTCGCCTACAACCGCAACAATACTTAAATTTTTATCAATGCTAATTTCACTGACAATACCATTTGAAATTTCATATTTTAATTCCTGTTTCAAAGCTTTAGCTGCTAATTCCTCTTGCTCTGGCAAAATAGCAAAACAAATAGAATGCTCACTGGAAGCCTGCGATATCAAAATAACATTGACATTATATTTTGCAAGTGAATAAAAAATTCTGCCAGATATACCACTTACTCCAACCATACCACTGCCCTGCACACGAACAAGCGAAACATTACTTAATGTAGAAATACCTTTTATATCATAGATATTTTTTGAAGGTTTATTGGTTATTTTAGTCCCCGGAAAAGCAGGATTAAAAGAATTTTTTACGAGTATTGGAATTTTCTTCAGCATTGCAGGACGCATAGTAGGCGGATAAATTACCTTAGCTCCAAAGTGAGAAAGTTCCATAGCCTCTTCATAACTTAAATCTTTCAAAGAAAAAGCAGATGGAACAAAACGAGGGTCAGCAGTAAGGATTCCATCAACATCAGTCCATATTTCAATAACATCAACACCTAAAGCAGCACCATAAATAGAAGCGGTATAATCAGAGCCACCACGCCCTAAAGTTGTTGTGTTACCTTTTTCATCAGAAGCAATAAAACCTCCCGCAATATAAAGCCCAGCTTTAGATATTTTTTCCTGTATCAACTTATTAGTGATATTAAAATTAACATTAGCCTGTCCAAACTGGGAATCTGTTTTAATAAGTTCACGACTATCGATAAAATAAGCATTTTCAATTTTACTTTTAATAGTTTGATATATTATAAACGATGATAATCTTTCGCCATAACTTATTAGCACATCTTGAGTTTTAGGAGATAAGTCTTTAATAAAAGAGATACCTTTTAAAATATCTTCAATTTCATTAAGCATAATTTTAACCTGAGCAAGAGCTGCACTTCTATTTTTAAGTGCAACTAACTCGGTAGTAAAATCGATATGTTTTTGCGTTAATTCCTTAAATTCTTTTTCCGGGAAAATTCCAGATACAGCACTTTTACCTAAGTGTATTAAAGCATCAGTAACTCCTTGAAAAGCAGAAAAAACAACAATAGCTGTGCTTGTTGTTTCCATTGTATCGCAAACTATATCAATTACATTTTTAATTCTCTCTGGTGTACCAACGGAAGAGCCGCCAAATTTTAATACTTTCATAATTTCTCCTGAGAATATTACCTTTTAATTATTTGCTTAAAACTGTATTATGTATTAATGTATGAATAAAATTAACAAAAGTCAACTTTAATTGTTAAGAGTGTTTTAAATTTTGTAAAATTATTATTAAACAAACATTATATTGTTGATGCGATATATAAATATTATATTATAAATATTTATTAAACGATATTATCATTACCATAAAAGCTTAATTCAATGGCAAAGTAATTTTTTATTCTCAAATGTTTTCAAATAATCGGAGTATCTTAAAAACAATAATTTTTAAAGGCTTATTGAGAAATATAATTGAAAGGAGAGATAAAAAAAGGCCGCTTTTTGCAAAGCAGCCGTTTTTTTATTTTTGTCGGGTCAAATCATAATTTGCCCTGCTACTGTGGTATCCTATTTCACCAACATCATTTTAGCGGTTTTAATTCCGAAATCAGTTGTAATTGTATAATAATAGACGCCACTAGATAAATTAACCGCATTTAATTGCAATTGTTGGATACCAGCCTCAATTCTACCATTTAATAATGTAGAAACTTCCTGTCCCAAACTGTTAAAAACTTTCACAATAGCATTACCAGCCTTAGGCATCACAAAACTAATTGTTGTTGTTGGATTAAATGGATTAGGATAATTAGGGATCAACTTAAAAGTTAAATTATCATATTTATTCTCAACCGAAACAACAGTAGTTTTATTAGGAGCACCTGGAGTATATTGATAACTAGAATTTGATGTAACAGCCCAAGCTGAATCTATATCACCAGTAATTAAATAATTTTTTCTTTCATAACAATTGCCAGATTTTACTCTAAAATCACTGGTAGTTGAATATTCCCAAACACCAAATTGGTCAATGATATCACCATCAAGCGTTAATAATTGATATCTTTCATCTCCATTGATTTGCGGTAAGCTACTTGCTTTTGAAAAATAAGCAATTGTATCAATTAAATTATATTTAGTTTTAAAATCATTAAATTTAGCATCAGGACGAACAATTATAGCATATTCACCTGGATATAAAATCATATTAGCATTAGGATTTAGTTGAACATCTGCAGCAAGCGTTATACTTCTTTCACTTGTATTATTATTTGAATACCTTTCTTTAACAACAATACCTGTTAAATCAATAGAACTTGAACCATAATTAAAAATTTCAATATATTCTTCTTGATATGTTTTATTATCTGCAACTTCTGTAATAACTAATTTTTGTTGAGTAGAATTTGAAGTAGTTGTATCTAGCATAAAGTTAAAAGTAATTATATTATTATTTTCCTGGATATTATAAACTTTTTTTCTGGATAATGCGCCATTCCATGCTTTCGCACTTGGAGTAGTTTTATCCGAAAATTCTTTTTTATTAGCAGTTCCCGGGAAAGGATCAGCTTCGTAAGTATTTTCATTTTTAATATTGTCAGCCTCTTCCAAATCAAGACCTTGATGTGCAGGGTTAACATTAATAGAATTATCTCCCCAATGATCTTCAATAAATAAGCTATCAACATGATAGATTAAAAGACCATGACCAGGTATATAGGCGTCCCATCCAACTTGTTGTCTATTTTCAAGGATAAAAAATTCTCCCTTTGCACCGGTATAATATTTATAAGAAATGTTATTATCGTTGGCATTAGGAAGTGAAATAGTAGTATCTTTATCAAGCAAATTAGTTTCTTGCCAACCTAATAATATTTTAGAATAAGCACCATGGTTTGAAGGAGTTTTACTATCATTATTCCAGCAACCAGCAGCCATAACATCCCAGTATCCTAAATCAAAAGCCTGCCCACCAGTGGATGGTTCATCGTAATCTGCATCATACCAATCTGGCAAACCTAAAGCGTGACCAAATTCATGGACAATACCGCCTATACCACAAATTGTAGAACCGGATGCACCTTCTAACTCTGGTTGTATAGTATAATTGTCAATTTTAACACCATTATAAGTAACAGATTTATCATCACTCGGGTCACCGCTTAAATACCATGAATGTGACCATATAGTATTAGAATTAGCACCTGCGTCCTCTCCATAACCAGCAAAGATAACAATTACAACATCCACATATCCATCTTTATCATTATCAAATTGTGAAAAATCTAATCCATAGTTATAAGCGGAATCGACTGCTTCTCTTACTAAATATTGTGGTCTTACATCATAACCATAAGAATCATTTGCGCCATAATAGCTTAAATTATTTTTTGCTTTAAAAATACCACTAACAATAGATGTGGCAACAAGTTTACCAAAAGAATTTGCAGAGTAATAATCTTTTACACAACCTATTCCGCCATAATTAGCCTGATTCATTAACATTTCAAAATCTTGCACAGTATAAGTAAATTTTTTATCTGGATATTCTATTAGTAAAACTGGTAGTTTAACTTCTGCAGAATTATTAGATTTTAAAAATCTATTAGCTATCTTTCTCTTTGTTCTAACTACTTCTGCTAAATATTTTTTTTGTAATTTGCTAAATACTTTATTAGTTCCATTTTGATTAAGAAATGAAATTTCCTCAATTGTTCTTTGAGCGATATTTTTTGCTAAAATACCACTAAGGTGCAAATTGCCCTCTTGATCTGCAATTGCATATTCCAAATCTCCTTTAGAATTGTGTAATAAAGTATATCCATCCAAACTTTTAATATAATGGAAATTTTCATCGCCCAAAATACGTATTTGAACAGTTTCACCTGTTGATTGTTGATAGTTAATTATTGTTGGTTTAGCCGGTCGAGCTATAAGCTCAAATGCTATTATAAAAATAGCTAAAAACAATTTTCTCATTTTTACCTCTAAATTATTAATTGGGTTTTGAAATTACATAATTTATTTATAAAAAAAACTATTTTTAATATATCACAAGAAAATTTTTTATTAGTGTTTAATATTATATTAAACATCGATTAAAAATAATACAAATAACTATTGCTCAAAATTGTCATACTCTTTTTCATAAGCCAATAATTATATTTACTTTAATCTTATGAAAAAACTAATATAAAAACAAAGCATATTTCAATTTTCAATATTAACTCTTTGAAAAATATTTTTTTTTTATTATATTTTTTATTATATTTGGAAAAAAAAACTATAATGATAGGCAAAAACCTTTTGAAATACTTGATAACAGTTTTTTATTTCTTTTCAATTGTTGGATTTTCTGAAATCGGACATGTTTGCCATGGAGAAATACACTTAGTCTATATTAATAAGATAGTAGATAAATGCGAGTGTCAATCTGAAACACACTATAATTTTTCAACAAATAATAAAACTCAACATCATAATTGTTGCCAGAATATTGTTAAATACATAAAAATGTCAGATTCACAGATTATAAAATCAAATGATTTCAAACCAGTTTTTACATATTTATTTACAATTATCGAATTAAACACAGATAATCAAATTTACTTTCACAAATTTTCTAATAATCTCCAAATCTTTCCAAAAGATAAACCTTTATTTATTCAAGATTGCTCACTTCTGATTTAGCAATTTTCACATAACATTCTAGAGCATTAATACTTTTATTATTTATCCAAATTTTACACCCTACTTAATAGGTATAAACTAATTTAATCAAGAGTTTTAAAATGAAAACTATATTAAACACAATTATCTCATTTATAATATTATCCAATTTATACGCACAAGATGATAAACAAATAACTATCAAAATACAGGGCAACTGCAATATGTGTAAAAGCAGAATAGAAAAAGCCCTTAATATTCCCGAAGTTAAATATGCAAGCTGGAATAAAAGAAGTAAAAATTTAAAGATAATTTTTTCATCAACAATAACACTGGATTCATTAGAAAAAAGAATTGCATTAAGTGGACACGATACCCCAAATTATCAAGCACCCGATTCTATTTACAATACTTTGCCAGAATGTTGTCTTTACAGAACTAATAAGAAAAACCACTAAATTTTGGAGGAAGAAATGAGTAGACTTATTATCATAACATTATTAATAGTGAAATTATTATTTGCTGCCGATGAGATTAAAGGTATAATTTATGATATTAATACTAAAGAACCAATAGTAGGTGCAACCGTTTATTACATAAATGGGAAAAAAGGCACAACTACTAATCTAAACGGCGAATTTACTTTACAAAAAATTAAAAATACTCCTTTAATTATTTCCGCTGTTGGATACTATACTGATACGCTTTATTCTGTTGAAAATAATTTTAGTCTAGGTCTCCAACCAAAAACAGAAAATTTAAAAACAATTGTAGTGCTAGGAGAAAGATTTGGCGAATACGGAGATTTTAATGCAGTTCATAGAAAAGCTGTAATAACTGAAAAAGAATTAAAAAAAGCAGCTTGCTGCAATCTTTCCGAAAGCTTTGAAACTAACTCAAGCATTGATGTAACTTTTACAGATGCAATAACTGGAATTAAACAATTAGAGTTTATGGGAGTAGGCGGAGCTAATATATTAACAACCAAAGAAAATATCCCTTACTTGAGAGGCTTACTATCCAATGTTGGACCATCCTACATACCAGGACCATGGCTAAAATCAATTAGTTATTCCAAAGATGTTGGCTCGGTTATTAATGGTTACGAAGCTTTAACAGGAGGAATAGATTTACAAATGCTGGAACCCAATGATCGTGATAGCAAAGATTTATTTTTAAATCTCTATGCTAATAATGAAGGACGATATGAATTTAACACATCCTATAAGTATGAAATTGATCAAGAACTTACAGGGATAACATTTTTACATAGAAGTTATAGAAATAAGAAAATGGATTCTAATAGTGATGATTTTATGGATATGCCAACCTATAATAACTTTAACTTGATGCAAAAATTCCAAATTCTTGTTGGATCATTTGAAATTAATACAGGGTTTCATTACTTAAAAGATGATAAAAATGGCGGCACAATCAACAAAAACACATTTAAATATTCATCAAATAACGAACTATTCTCGGCTTTTGGAAAAATTGGCTTTATCTGGCCTGATGGAGAAAATAGCACGGGTTTACAAATTCAATTTTTAAATTATAAAAATTCATCCCAATATGGCATAAAAGATTATTCTGGAAGCATGAAATCATTATATTTAAACCTTATTAATAATGTTGAACTTTCTGATGATATACTCAAGGCAAATTTTGGTTTTAGCGCCTTATTTGATAAATATGATGAAAAATTTATATCTAACAGTTATTTAAGGGATGATTACTCATATGGCTCATTTTTAGAATTAGTCGGCAATATTACAGATGAACTTAATTACATCGCAGGCATTAGATATGATTACCATAATCATTACAAAAACTTTATAACCCCAAAGATACACTTCAGATACCAATTCAATGATGATATAGTATTAAGGGCAGGTTATGGCGAAGGCTTTAGAATTGTTAATATATTTACAGAATTTTCTCAAACATTTGTAAGTAATAAAAATATAATTCTCAAACAAAAAGATAATTACGGTTATGGTTTAGGTTATGATAAAACATCTAATATTGGGGCAAGCTTAAGTTATGATTTTACTTTTAATTATTATGATGCAAATCTTACTATTGATTATTTCCACACAAAATTTAATTATGGTACAGTTTTGGATCTTTCAACATCTAATAATATAATTTTTGAAAACATCAAAAACGGTATTTACACAAACACCTTTCAAGTTGAACTAACTTTTGTACCATTTTTAAGAGTAGAAACAAAACTTGCATATAGATATTTAAATACTAAACAAAAAATTAACGGCGAATATGAACAAAAATATATGATACCTAAAAACAGATACTTGTTAACTATGAGTTATGCAACTGAAAAAAGTTCATCCAGTAATTTCAATTTACAATATGATTTAAATATTAAATATTTTGGAAAGAAAAAGTTACCGGCTAATCCATCAAATAATTTAAACGATTATTCCCCAGATTTTGCCTTAATCAATGCTCAAATTACATTGAATTACAAAACATTACAATTTTATTTAGGCGGTGAAAACTTAAATAACTTTAGACAAAAAAATCCAATAATAGATTACGAGAATCCAAACAGTCCAAATTTTGACGCTTCTATAATTTGGGGACCAATCTTCGGTAGAGTGGTTTATACTGGAGTAAGATATTATTTGTAGTATAAAAATTATCTTAGATATATGTTGTTAATACAAAAGGTCGTCTTGAATAGTATACAGAACTGTAATCCTAACAAGACGACCTATTTATTAAATATTTGTAATACATAAGTTATAAGAGAGAACATTTTTTTAATTCTTAATACCTTCTGTTCTATTTTTTTGTGAAGTTAGCAACTTTCTTACTTCTTCAATTGTAATTTTCATAAATTGCGCTATTTGCCCAAGATTAAACTTATTCTCATATAAAGATTTCGCTAAAAATACTCTTTCTTCAAGTTTGCCTTCAAGTTTGCCTTTTAACAAACCTTCTTTATAGGCATTTTTTTTAATCTTTTTGATACCTCTATTAATTTTTGCTGCTAACATGGCTGGTTTTCCTTTTATCTTTTCTACCTGTTCTTTTTAATTCTTCTGGTATGTTTGGATTTGATGATAGTATTACTGTTAAATATTCCGTCAATGTTTCCCTTACTTCCTTTGATATATGATCTTTTATTATTTTAATA
>DAOSCP010000033.1:0-7357 GCA_035361425.1 Ignavibacteriales bacterium
CAATTATTCGTGTAATAAACTCATCTAATCTTTCACTTACATTTGCAGGGAATGTTCCATTAACAGGAAAATCACCGCTGATTGTAACTGAAATTTGTTGTATTTGATTTATGTCATAATTTTTAATATTTGGTAAATTTACTTGTGAAAGAACATAGTTATAGAGAAAAATGAGAAAGAACAAAAAACTACTTTTGGCCATATTGTTCCTCATAATATTTTAAGTAATCACCATTAATAATATTTTGCCACCAGGTTTTATTATTGATATACCATTGGATTGTTTCTTTTATAGCATCTTCGAATTTATACTGTGGCTTCCAACCAAGTTCAGTTTGAATTTTTGTTGAATCTATAGCATATCTTCTATCATGCCCTGGTCTATCTTTTACATATTCGATTAAAGATTCATCTTTACCTAAGTATTTTAAGATTAATTTAACTATATCTATATTTTTCATCTCTTGAGATGCACCAATATTGTAAACTTCACCAACTTTTCCTTTTTCGAACACTAATTCGATAGCTTTGTTATGATCAATAACATATATCCAATCTCTAACATTTAATCCATCTCCATAAACAGGAAGTTTTTTGTTATTAAGTGCATTGATTGTCATTAAAGGTATTAGTTTTTCAGGGAATTGATAAGGACCATAATTATTGGAACATCTTGTAATTACAACGGGCAATCCGTATGTATGATAAAATGCAAGAGCCATTAAGTCTGCCCCAGCTTTGCTGGAAGAATAAGGACTGTTTGGAGAAAGTGGAGTTTGTTCTGTAAATAATCCGGTTTCTCCTAAGCTGCCATAAACTTCATCAGTTGAAACTTGTAAAAATTTTTCTACTTCATATCTTCTTGCAGCTTCGAGCAAAACATTGGTACCTAATACATTAGTTTGATAAAATATTTGAGAGCCAAGGATACTTCTATCAACATGTGATTCAGCTGCAAAATTAATCACATATTTGATTTTATAATGATAGAATATGAAATCTACTAGTTCAGCGTTACAAATATCACCTTTTACAAATGTATAATATGGGTCAAATTCAAATTCTCTTAAGTTAGCAGGGTTGCCTGCGTATGTTAATTTATCGAGGTTTATAATATGAATATCATCTCTTTCTTGTAATATAGTGCGGATGAAATTACTTCCGATAAATCCGCAACCGCCTGTTACTAATATGTTTTTCATGGTTATACTTCCATTATTTCTTTTTCTTTATTTTTAATCATTTCATCAATTTTTTTGATGTGATCATCTGTTAATTTTTGGATTTTTTCTTCGAGAGTTTTTCTATCATCTTCGCTGATTTTTTTATCTTTTTCTAGTTTTTTAGCATGTTCATTTGCTTCTCTTCTTACGTTACGTATAGCTATTTTTGCATCTTCTCCTAATTTTTTAACATTTTTAACCAGATCTTTTCTTCTTTCTTCTGTTAAAGGTGGTATTGGCACTCTGATAATTTGTCCATCATTGCGTGGATTTAATCCTAAATCAGATTGTAATATTGCTTTTTCAATTGCATTTATTAAAGATTTATCCCATGGAGTAATTGCTAAAGTATGTGCATCTTGAACAGATACATTAGCTGCTTGTTTTAATGGTGTTAATGCTCCGTAGTAGTCAACTTTGATGTGTTCAAGTAATGCAGTTGATGCTTTTCCACTTCTAATAGTATGTAATTCATTTTTGAAAGTTTCGATTGTAACATCCATTTTGTGTTGTGTTTCTTTTAGTAGTTGATCCATTTTAAACCCCTCTAATTCTTATTTCTTTAACTTTTTAATATAAATAAAAATTGTTAAATTACAAAATATTTAATAAGAGAATATTATTATATAATTCAAATTTCAATTGTTGAGGTAATGATGGAGTTACTTATCAAAAATGGAACTGTGTTGGATCCATTTTTAAAAATATTTAGCAAACAAGATATTTTAATACAAAACGGAAAGATCCTTCACATAGCGAATAATATTGAAAAAGAAGGAATAAAGACTATATTTGCTAATAATCTTTTCGTCACACCAGGCTTTGTTGATATTCATATGCATGAAGAAAAATTTTTAGGAGATGATAATAAATTTGAAACAAGTATTTTTGAATGTATGATTAAAATGGGAGTTACTACCTGTATAGGTGGCAACTGCGGCGAAGGACCGATTGATCCAATATTATATATTAATAAAGTTAGAGAATTGAAATTGCCCGCTAACTTTAATATGTTTCTTTCACACGAATTTTTGAGAAACACTATTGGCTTAACTAATAAATACCAAACTGCAAGTGAAAAGCAAATTAAATTAATGGTTAATTTGGCAGATGAATTATTAGAACAAAATTTTGTTGGCATTTCATTTGGAATTAGATATGTCCCCGGAATTTCAAATAATGAACTTGTTGCACTTTCGAAAGTTGTTAAGAAATATAATAAAGTTGTTGCTGCACACATAAGAGATGATGCAAATAATGTATATAGTTCAATAATAGAGTTTTTAGATCTTGCTTATATGATTGATGGAATTAAATTACAACTTTCACATATTGGAAATATGGCTGGCTTTGGACAAATGGAAAAAGCTTTATCTTTGGTTGATGAATATAAATCAAATGGGTTTGATGTTTCTTGTGATTGCTATCCTTACACAGCCTTTAGCACTAAAATTGGTGAAACAACTTATGATGACGGCTGGTTGGAAAGATATAATACATCTTATGATAAAATTGAAATTGCAAGCGGCGAATTTAAGGGGCAACGTTGTTCTGAAGAATTATTTATTAAATTAAGAAAAGAGCATCCTGAAACTATTACTATTGCACATTTGATGAATGAAAAAGATATAGATTTAGCTTATAAGCATCCAAATGTTTTTGTTGCAAGTGATGGTTTTATGTATAATTTTAATGGGCATCCAAGAGCGGCTGGAACTTTTCCAAGAGTTATCGCTAAATATGTTAAAGAGAAAAGCATACTATCATTAAATGAAGCTATATCCAAAATGACTTTTTTGCCAGCTGAAAAATTTGGTTTGCAAAAGGGAAAATTAGTCAAAGGGATGGATGCTGATATTGTTATCTGGGATTTTAATAGAATTAAAGATAACGCAACTTTTGAAAATCCATCCTTATCACCTGATGGTATTGAATATGTTATTTTGAAGGGCAATATAGTAGTTGAACAAAATAAAATATTGCATTATAATATCGGGGAATTAACTAATTAAAAGATACTTTTATGTTTGAAAAAATCCAATTCATAACAGATTTAATGTGGGGGATACCACTTATTGTAACTCTACTAGGTGTAGGGTTCTACTTTACTTTTATTTCTAAGTTTTTCCAGTTTGCTTATATCAAGCATATATGGGCAAATACATTTGGAAAAATGTATAAACAGAAAGTTGAAGATAAACAAACAAAAGGAATTTTAGCTCCTTTGCAAGCTGTGAGTATTGCTATAGGTGGAACTATCGGAGTGGGAAATATAGGAGGAGTTGCAACTGCAATAGCGGTAGGCGGTCCAGGTGCACTATTTTGGCTAATTATTGCTGGTCTTGTTGGGCAAATTATCAAAATGGTAGAAGTTACTCTTGCTGTTTATTATCGTTCAAAAGATGAAAAAGGTAACCATTTTGGTGGTCCTACTTATTATATGAAAAAAGGAATTTGTGTTGAATACAAAATGCCAATTTTACAAAAAATACTTTCATTTTTATTTTTATTTGGGATGATATCTTCAATTTTTATAACAATGCAAAATTATACAGTAACCGAGGCTATTGCCAGTACTTTTAATTTTAATGATAGCTTAGGCCGATATTTTTCGGAAAAATTCAATTGGAATAGTAATTTAAATTACACACAATCAATATATTCATTGATTTATACAACGATTGTTTATTTAATGATTGCCGGTGGGCTTAAAAAACTTGGTAAAATAGCAGAAGTGATTGTTCCTTTTATGTGTGTGTTTTATCTTGCAGGTGGTTTATTTATTATTTTAAAATTTTACTATTTGATACCTGCCACATTATATTTAATTATTCATGATGCATTTAACGGGACAGCTGCTGTTGGTGGCTTTGTAGGTGCTACATTCTGGATGGCAATGCAAAAGGGGCTGGCTCGTGCTGTATTTAGCAACGAAGCTGGTTGGGGAACTTCTCCTATGATACACTCAACTGCTAAAACAGATCATCCTATAAGACAAGGTCTATGGGGAGTTGCTGAAGTTACTGTTTCCACTTTATTTGTGTGCACTGTTACTGCTCTTGTTATAATTATTACATCAAAATGGCAAACTGGATTGAGTGGGGCAACTTTAACTCTTACTGCATTTGAATATGGTATTGGCACAGTTGGAAGAATTGTTTTAACAATTGGAATATTTTTATTTGGTATCACAACAACATCTGGGTGGTATACTTATTATGATATTATTTTCCGCTACTTACTCGGTAAAGAAAGCAAATTTAAAGATAATTTTTTAAAAACTTATAAATGGTTATATCCGTTACCTGGTTTATGGCTTGTTTTATACTCGGTTTTTTATCAAAAGCCAAGTCAAGAAATTTGGGTTTTTGCAGATTTTTCAACGGCATTGCCCGTTTTTGCAAATGTCCTAGCAATTTTAATTTTAAGTCCTAAATTTATGATTTTGTTAAAAGATTATATTTCTCGATACATCAAAAAAGATAATCAAAATTTATTAAATAAAGTTTTTTATGAAGAATAATTTTTAATCTGGAGGAATAAAAAATATGAAAGATGCACCAAAACTCAACCTTGAAAAATCATTAAAAGAATTTGAGTATGCAAAATCGTTAATACCAGGTGGCGTTCTTGGGATACGAAGGCCATATAATTTTGTACCTGGCGAGTATCCTGTTTACTTTGAAAGGGGCGAAAAAGGTTATGTTTATGATATTGATGGTAATAGATACATCGATTATCTTTGTGCTTATGGGCCTATTATTTTAGGCTACAAAGAAAAAGAAGTTGATGAAGCTGTTATTGAACAAATTAGAGAAAAAGGTTTTTGTTTTTCATTGAGCCAGCCTTTGCAAAATAGATTGGCAGAAAAAATTAATGAGTTGATACCTTGTGCAGAAATGTCTGTATTTGTTAAAACTGGTTCAGATGCTACATCACTTGCTGTTAGATTAGCAAGAGCTTATACCAACAGAACTAAGATTATAAGATGTGGCTATCACGGTTGGCACGATTGGTGCGTTGAAGTTAAAGGAGGTATTCCACCTAAACTTTATGAAGATATTCATGAAATTCATTACAACGAAATTGGCGAATTAGAAGAACTTGTAAAAAAATATAATGATGACATTGCAGCCATTATTGTAACTCCAGTAGGTCATCCTTTGGCTGAAGAAATGCAAGAACCTAAGGATAATTTTTTAGAAAAAGTTATCGATATTATGCATAAAAATGGTTCAATTGTTATTTTTGATGAAATTAGAAGTGGATTTAGAGTATCGATTGGCGGGGCTCAAAAACATTATGGAGTTACTCCGGATATTGCTGTTTTTGGTAAAGCAATGGCAAATGGTTATGCCATAGGATGTGTAACTGGTAAAGCCGATATTATGAAAAAAGCTGAAAAGGATGTATTTGTTTCTTCTACATTTTTTTCAAACTCAGATAGTATAGTTGCGGCATTAAAAACCATTGAAATTTTACAAAGAGATAATGTCTTAGAAAACATCAGAGAAAAAGGAGAATATTATCTTGCAAAAGTTAAAGATATTTTAAGAGATTTTTCTCATCTTGGTGTTAAAATTACTGGTATCCCATCTATGAGTTTTATTACATTTGATAGAGATAAAGAAAAGAAGTATAAAGATAGAAGAACAGAATTCTATACTCAACTAATCAGAAGAGGAGTATTCCAGCAGCCTTTCCATCATGGTTATATTTGCTATCGTCATAGTTATGAAGATCTAGATTATACAATTCAATCTATAAAAGAAGCATTAGAAGTTGTTTCAGAAAAAATTAAATAATGGTGAGCCATATGAACGAGGAACTTAAAAACGGTATTGGTGAAATTTTCACCGATGTTGATCCCGATAAACAAAGGGAATATTTTCGTAACAAACCTAAAAAAATGATTCCTAAACTTTCAACAATTAAAGATGTTGTAGAAAAATATGTGCAGGATGGAATTTATATTGCAATTGGAGGATTTGGTGGGGTTAGAATTCCGACTGCAATTTTGCATGAAATTGTAAGACAAAAAAAGAAAAATCTCGGTTTTTCTGGGCATGTAGCAACACACGATTGCCAGATATTAGCTGCGGGCGAGTGTTTTGATAGAGTTGATATTGCTTATGTAGTAGGTCTGGAAGCAAGAGGGCTTTCAAGAAATGCAAGAAGAGTTTTTGAATCTGGTAAATTAAAAGTTACTGAATGGTCTAATGCTGCACTTTCATGGAGATATAAGGCAGCAGCTATGGGATTGCCATTTCTACCTATAAGATCAATGTTAGGCACAGATACTTATAAATATTCGGCAGCAAAGGAAATTATTTGTCCTTTCACAGGGAAAAAATTAGCGGCAGTTCCAGCTTTATATCCAGATGTTGCATTTATTCATGTTCATCGTTGCGATGTTTACGGTAACGCACAAGTTGATGGAATAATTGTAGCGGATGACGACATTGCAAAAGCATCTAAGCATGTTATAATTACAACAGAAAAAATTATTTCTAATGATGAAATCAGAAGAGAACCTAACAGAACTTTAATTCCTTACTGGCTTGTAGATGCTGTTATAGAAGTGCCATTTGGTTCTTATCCAGGTAATATGCCAGGTGAGTATTTTTCAGATGAAGAACATTTAGCAGAGTGGTTACAAGCTGAGCAAGATCCAGAAAAGTTTAAAGAGTTTCTCGATAAATATATTTATAACACAAAAGATTTTTATGAATACCTTCAATTAAACGGCGGAATAGAAAAAATGATTAAACTCCGTCAAAAAGAACTATTAATAGGTTGAGGTGAATTATGGAAAAATACAATAGCATGGAACTAATGATAACTATTGCGGCAAGAAATCTGGAAGACGGGGCTGTTGTTGTGGTTGGAACTGGTGCTCCTTGTGCTGCTGCAATGCTTGCTCAAATGACTAAATCTCCTAATCTAACAATTATGTTTGAAGCAGGTGGAATTGGGCCAATACTTCCAACTATGCCAATTTCTGTGGGTGACTCCAGAACTACGCACAAAGGATTGAAAGCTACTACAATGGCTGAAATAATGGAATATTGCCAAGCTGGAGTGGTTGATTATTGCTTTTTGGGCGGTGCACAAATAGATAAATATGGTAATTT
>DAOSCP010000033.1:7457-10527 GCA_035361425.1 Ignavibacteriales bacterium
GTTTATGGTTATCATCCAGAAACAAAACAAATGATGTTACTTTCTCTTCACGTTGGCAAAACACTTGATGATATAAAAAATAATACTGGCTTTGAAATGTTAATTCCAGAAAAATACGATATTACTGAAGAGCCAACAGATGAAGAATTAAGAATTTTGAGAGAAAAAGTTGATCCAATGAGATTAATAATTGGTAGAGTATGATAAAAAAGCTGCCTTGCGGCAGCTTTTTTTTATAAATTGAAATACAATTTGTATTCATATGGATGTGGCATCTTTTGAATAGCCTTTACCTCTTCATTTTTAACTTTTATCCATTGTCTAATTAAATTTTCATCCATAACACCATCTTTAATCAAAAATTCATAATCATTTTCTAAACATTCTAAAGCTTCAGATAAACTTCTTGGTAAAAATTTAATTTTATTTCTTAAACTTTCATCCATTACGTTAGTATCAATAGGACCAAATCCTTCAGCTGTTGGATCAATTTTATTCCTTACTCCATCTATTCCAGCCAATACCAATGCTGTCAAAAACAAATGTGGATTAGCCGTTGCATCTGGTGGACGATATTCAAACCTTGTTTCTTCTGGATTTTTTACATACTTTGGAATTCTAATTGCTGAGGCTCTATTCCCCATTCCATAGGTTAAAGCTACTGGAGCTTCAAATCCAGGAACCAAACGTTTAAAGGAATTAGTTGATGGATTTGTAATAGCACTCAACGCTGGTGCATGCTTCAAAATTCCACCAATAAAATATTTCCCTAATTGATTCATATTGCCATATTGACCTTTTTCATAAAAAGCATTTTTACCATTTTTAGTTAAAAACATATGAACATGTAAACCACTACCTGCGTGCTCAAAAATTGGTTTTGGCATAAATGTGACAAATAAATTCTTTTCTCTGGCTAAATTAAAAAGAATATATTTAGCTAATACAATATTATCCGCTGTATGAATCATATCAGAAAAATAAGTTTCGATTTCTTGTTGTCCTCTCTCTCCAACTTCATGATGATGATATTTTACATCAATACCAAAATGCTTAAATAATCTAACTGCTTCATCTCTAAAGTCATCATAAACATCAAAAGGATTGCAAGCGTGATAAGCATTTTTATAAAAACCTTCAGCATGTTCAACCTTATAATAAGAATATGCATTTTGTGTATCATACATCACATTCGAAAAAATATAAAATTCAAATTCTGGTCCAAACAAAATTTGATCGCATTCTGTAACATCTCGTAATAATTTCAATGCTTTTTTAGCAATTTTTCTAACATCTTGTGGATATGGAGAACGAGCATCATCGGTTAAAATAACATGTGTGAAAAAACTTAAAGTTTTTGCTTGTCTAAATGGATCTATAACTGCTGTTTCCAAATCAGGTATTTGAATCATATCACTATTTTCAACTTTCATAAAACCATAACTTGAACCATCAAAACCAACACCATCTGTCAATAATTTTTCCAATAATCCTTCCTTATATGGTAGTGTTACGTGGCGTAAATTACCTATTAAATCTGTACATTTTAAGTCAATAAATTCAATATTATTTTCTAAAATCAATTTTTTGACTTCTTGTAACTTTTCTTGATTATACATATTTTACCTCAAAATATTTACTTTTGTAAAGTAATATACATATTAAATTATCTTAAAAAAATAAAAAAAATATTGTTAATATTGAAAAAAATATTTAATTTCCATTGGAAAGTTCGCTTGCTGTTTATTATTGGCGGCTATCTTTGAAATGTGTATAATAAGTACCCCCGAGACGATTCGAACGTCCGACCAACAGTTTAGGAAACTGCTGCTCTATCCTGCTGAGCTACGGGGGCAAATTTCTTAATTTTGATCTGTAAAAATACACAAAAAAAACAAATTTTCCAATTCAAAAAGAAATCCAAAAAACTAAAAAAAATTTTTTTTTCTTTTAAACCTTATATATTTGACTATTGTCATATTAACAGAAATATAAAGTTTATTTTGTAACTTTCTGAATTGATAAATATCAAAAAAGAAAAGAAATTACAAAAATATCATTAACCATAACCTAGGAGGTTAAAATGAAAAAGATGTTTTTTGCAGCTCTATTTGTTGCAGTTTCAATATTTAGTGTCGGTTGTAATAAAGATAACACAACCGAACCACTTGCTAACACAATGGCAAGCAGTACAGATGATGCAGCTTACAATATATCAACAGAGCTAAGCTCAGAGTCTTCTGGTGCTGTAGATCAAGTAGGTGATGCATTCGATTTAGCCTTCCCAGGCGGCTTAGCAAAAATGCAAGCTAATTTTGTCGATACAACTTTCAAAAATAAGGTTTGGGATGATGTTAACAAACTATGGACAGTAACAGTTGATAGATCAAACAAAGCTTCTTGGAAAATTGTAACAAATACTTTCAAAAGAACTTACACCATCCAATTCCTAAACAAAGACGGCCAACCAATGAAATATTGGAAAGTCGGTAGCGATACAGCATATACTGTTAAATTCAAAATCTTAAACGGCGAAAGCTATTTTACAAATGGTATAGTTTCACATCGCTTAATATCTCTTACTGCTGATCTAACAATTACAAATGCTAATCAAAAGAATGTAACAATCAATGGTACAATGAGAAGGCAAGGTTCAGATACAATTTCAAACAAAGTTGGTACAAGAACTCACAACTTTACTCTCAATTTAAATTACCAAAATGTTGTTGGACCAAGAACCAAAAAATTACAATTACAAAACAAACTTAGCGGTACAGTTTCAGGTAATTACACTGCTTCAATTACATTCCAGTCTGGCGATATTTACAACGAAAAACAAATTAACAAAGATTTCACAATCAATTTAGATGGTACAGGAAATTACAATTTGAACCTTGGTGGTGGTAAATACAAAGGTAATCTCGGATTCTGCGGCTTCTCTAAATAATTTGCAACTTATATTCAAAACTGCTCGCGAGAGCAGTTTTTTTATTTTAAAATGTATTGGCTCAGACAGTGTAAGCTTAAGCCCCTTGCGGCTTGAAGCAAGCCGCAAGGGGCAGCGGGCCGG
>DAOSCP010000034.1:0-7641 GCA_035361425.1 Ignavibacteriales bacterium
TTTTTCTTTATGTTTTTAGGTTTCATTATGATTGTTTTGATATCTTATTTTACGTTTGGCGGATATAACTTTTTAGCAATGAAATTACCAGAAAACCATTTAAAATTAACAGGTGGCTTACCATTTACATATTTATTAGTTTGGTTTTTGATAGCATTATGGACATTTGCAGATCCGGGATTTCATCAACGTGCAAGTGCTGCTAAAAATGATAAAGTTGCAATGTGGGGGATAATTATATCGATATTTTTCTGGTTTTTGTTTGATTTTTTAACTACATCAACAGGATTGTATGCTAGGGCTGTTATGCCAGATATTACTAATCCAGTGTTATCCTATCCTATTTATGCAGAAAGAGTTTTAGAAGATGGGTTAAAAGGAATTTTTTACGTAGCAATGTTTGCAACAATTCTTTCAACATCCAATAGTTTTATGTTTTTAAGTTCAACAATTGTTAGCAGGGATATATTTGAAAAAATAGATTACTTTCGAAAATTTAACGTTAAAACAAAAGCTCTCATAGCGTTAAGTTTGATATCAATTATTGTAGTTATAATAACATTTTTGATACCATCTGTAATCGATATCTGGTATACAATTGGGACGATATTTTTGCCCGGCGTAATATTTATAATTTTTAGCTGTTACTACGAAAATTTTTTGGTTGATAATAAATCAGCCATAGTAATTTTAATAGGGAGTATAGTTTTATCTTTTACGTGGTATATAATAAAAGATAACTATCTCCCAACTATAATTGAACCTATGCTAGTAGGGCTAATATTGCCGGCAGTGTACGTGGTAAAAAAATTGTTTAGCTCTCTGTAAATTTTGATTATAGAAATTGTTTGTTCCAGGCTGGTCTATATTTTGTTATAAAAGCTCTTTCTAATTCTCTGGTTAATTTAGCGCCATCTTCACTATCGCCAACTATTAAAATTTCAATTTTTAATTCATCCTGATGTTCATTCATAAGTCTTCCAGATCCGTGTTTTCTTGCACTATTGGATTCACGAGTATAATCTCTTAATCTCTTTCGTAAGCCACCATTATTGTATTCAATAGCTCTTCCAATATAAACTACTTTTCCATTTAACTTAGCCCTGTACAAACCAACTTCGTTAGGCAAATCGATATCAGCTGTTTCACTTAGAATTCCAATATATTTCCATTCACTATCCCATTGTGATAGAGTTTTACCACCAATTTTACCAGAACTGTAGGATGTATTAGATTGACGGCTATAGGAAGAACTTCTGTGATTTTCAGATTCTTCCAAAAAATCTTTCACTTTGTTGAATATGTCGAATAAGCCCATAGTATAAACCTTTAATTGTGAATGAAATGATAAGTTAGTTAAATTGTAGTGTATACATTTGTTTTTTGGGTGTAATTCTCTACTTGTTTCAATAAATCAAAAAGAAAATATTCTTGAACTTTCCAAAATATTTTAAGCATTATCTTCAAAAGAATAATTGCACACAACTATTTCAAAAAATAATCACTACTGGTTAAAAGGCAATATGTAATGAATTTTTGAAAATGTTTATTTAGCTAAAGAGATATTATCGGAAAAATTTACTTTTACACATTAGTAAAATTACGGAAATTTATTGAAACTTGAAACTCAAAAAAAAAAGTTAATCATAAAAAAAAATAATTCTTATATCTCTTAATCTTAACTATTCAAATTATGTTCTTTGCTGAATACAAGCCGTTAATGCAAATATAAATAATAATTTGAATTTTACCAAAAAATTTTACAAAATAACTGAAGAAAATTATTGCTGCATTTGGAAATATACAAACATTTATTCCAGTGTGAATTTTTTGAAAATAGAAAAAATATCAAACAAGAATAATTTAGCTCATAAATTTTGAAGAAAAAAGGCATTTTATTTAAGAGTTTATATAGTTTTATGATACTTTTTTAGGTAGTTACTAAAGGAAAAGGCTTGTTTGATAATTCCCGCCTAAAGGGTCCTTAAAGGGTTACTAAAGGTTTCTTTAGCTTCCTTAAACAAATACTATAGGGTCCCTTTAAGGACCCTTTAGTAAGTGTTTAGGCGCATTAAAGGAGTGCTTTAAGGACCCTTTAATAGGACTTATAGAAAATTAGGTTTTTCTTTAATATCCCTATAATAAATAACGGGAATGTAAATATTTTTGTGTAAACAAGGAAAAATCTTATCCCCATAATTTCTTATATCCAACAAAAATCCATTATGGTATATTACTTCCCATCAGGCTGCTATTCAACCAAAATTCAATTAAAAAACTGACTTTTAAGTTAATTGCGCTTTTTTTTACATATTTTACCAATTTTCTTATTTCTACCAAAAAAAATTTTAAAAAAAATAAAAAAAAAATTTAAGCGTATCATCATATGATACTCTTGACTTTTTAATTTTGTAACGAGATTTGGAAATTTTCCAAATCGTAAAAAATTTAAAGTTTAACAAACAAATTTAAGGGTTAGCATTATGGAAAACACAAACGCAGTTTGGTACGTTCTTTTGAACAACGTTTAAACAGGTCCATTAACAGAAGCTGAAATGGAAAACCTTGCCAAAGAAGGCAAAATTGATCGAAATACCAAAATTTGGAAACAAGGCTACGATCAATGGAAATCAATTGGACAAACTGAACTTTCTCATTTACTTATGATGGCGCCACCACCAGTAGGCGGAATAATCGAAGATAGCGGTAAAGTTATTGATTTCCAGAGAGATAAGTTTATGATATTATCATTATTATCTCTTTTATTGCCAATCTTAATAGAAATAATTTTAAGTAGACATATTTTTGCAATAAGATTTATTTTTTCAATTGCTGCTTTAGTATTTTTGTTTTTGGATAGAAGTGCACTCAAAAAAGCTGGACATAAAGTAATTAATGTATTTTTAATGTTATTCTTTGCTATTATTCATCCTATAAAAAGAACAAAAATTTATAATGATAAATATGTATATACTATTTTAATGATAGTCATTAGTATATTATGGGGAGTATCAAATACTTCTATATATGATGGAGATATTGAACAAATAGCAGTAGAGTTTGTAAAGGATGCTTATAATGTAGACGTAAAAGCAACAGGTGTAACATCATTAGCTGGTGAAAATGATGAGTATGTATTACATTATGTTGGTGTTGAAAATAGTAATGGTGGAAGAGCAACAGTTGTTATTGAGGCTACTAAATCAGGTTTGTTTGGAATTCCAATGAATTATAAAAGACCATATGCTAATGGTATATTAAATTTATACTAAAAAAAGATCGTAAGAATATGAAAAAAAAGGGGGTATTTATGAAATTCTATCTAAATAATATTCTGGAAGACGCAGGCGTTTTTGGATATCAACAGTACGAAAAACCGCTACTTACAGCTTTAATTACTGAAGATCCTATATTGCTTGTAGGTGAGCATGGTATTGCTAAAACTTTACTTTCTGAAAAATTAGCACAACTTTTAGGTTATTCTACAGATGCAGAAAATAAAGAATTTCAGGCTTATGATGCTTCTAAATCTTTGTTTGAAGATGTTGTTGGATTTCCAGATCCTAAAAAAATGAAACAAGGATATATTGATTACCTTAACTCACCTATTACAATATGGGATAAAAAATTTATTCTTATCGATGAAATTTCGCGTGCTAATCCTACTATGCAAAACAAATGGCTTGAAGTTATCCGTAACAGGCGTGTGATGGGGAAGAAAATTCCCCATCTTAAATATATCTTTGCGGCTATGAATCCATTATCTTATCTTGGTGCTAATCCTTTGGATACAGCCCTGGCAGATAGATTTGCACAAATTATCACTATCAAAAATAATTTCTCAAGTGATGATCTCGCTAAAATTATCAATACTATGCACGACGATGATTGTCCCGGATTAAATAAAGCAACAAAGGCAAAGCAAGATACACGACTTATAACTTTGGTAAATGAATTAAAACAATATTGTTCCAATATCCCAAAATCATTATCTGATATGGCTACAAAATTTACTATAGCTTTTTACAATAAATTAAATGAGTTAAATCTTCCAATTAGCCCACGTAGAGCATCTATGCTTAATAGAAATATTCAAATATATCAAATTATCGATTGGTATTATGATGTACAGGCACCAATTAAAGTTGAAAATTTTGTATTGGCAACACAAAATATCTGGTTATATCCTGTTATTGATGATGAACCAAATATTGATATCCTTATGGAAGCACTTTATTACGGTTTGGCAGAAGTTGGCTTAATCAAATTAGATGATGCTAAAATCAAAAATGCTAAAAAAATGATGAGCGGTATGAAGGCATCATCAAGTAAGACAAGTAATAAGCAAGCTCAAAATCAAAAAGTTAAAAGCAATGTGCAAAATAGTAACAATCAAACGCCAATTGATGATTTTTTTGATGAAACTAAAGATGTTCTCAATGATATTAAAAATGATTTTGATATATTCTTAAATCAAGTTTCAAGTGCGTGGGATGAATTGTGGAACAATAACAAAAATTAAAAAGCTATGGGAAAAAATATATTACCAGACATAGTAGGCTTAATTTATCTTAAACATAATCAATTTATTCCGTTTATTGATATCTACAGGAATAACATTGAGTGTTGCGAAGTTGTAAATGATAAACAAACAGAATCAGCACGCTTAGTTTATAAAAATGATAAATTTTACATCTATTTTGGCAAAAATTTTATTGATGAATATAATTTAACACTGGATGATATTGTATTTGTATTCATACACGAGTTACTTCATTATTATCTTAAGCATTATGATTTATTCAGGGATACAAATTTATCGCCGTTACTTTTGAATATGGCTTGTGATATGCAAATTAATTCATATCTTTATGAGCTTAATGATTTCAAAAGCATTTCTGTGATGGATAAAACTTTACTTCCGGCCTATGATGAATTTCTTCAAACGCAAGATTTATCTAATCGTGTATATCTTTTAGCCCCGCCACATAAATCACAACAAGAAATCATTAAGGATTTTGATGCTATCACAAGTATAGATAATGATAAAAAACAAAAGATAATATCTTTATGGTTTGATAATTTTTCAAAGCATCTTCCCCTTGATGAAATCATTAAAAGATTAATTGTGATATTCCCAGATTTTGCTGAGAATCAAGAGCAAGATCAAGAGAAATTGAAAGAAGTTGAAAATAAGATTAGTGAGTTGGAAAAAATTCTTAAAGAAAATAATCTTACACAAAATCGAAATGATGATAAAAATGATACATCTCAAAGTATCAATGATGATGCAAAATCAGATGGTAATGATACACAAGATGTAGAAATCATTGATATCCAACAACTACAAAGTTATTTCGAAACAGATGATTTAGAGCTTAAGGGTAAAAGAGTAAAACATCGTAAATTAAATATTTTGAGAAATTCTATTGAAAAGGTATTTTTCTACAATAAAAACTATACAACTTTTTCCGATAATGAAGCGTATTTTAAAACAACAGTTCCATTTTTCAACAGGCAAGAGCTTTTTTTAGTTATGCAAGATTGTGATCCTTTATTTTATACAAAAACATTTAATTATAAAACAAAAAGTAAAGAATTTCCCGCTATCTATATCGATTTTTCTGGTTCTACAGATGATTACAAAGAACAAATTTATCTTTTACTATTGAAGTTAAGCGATAAATTCACAGGTCCTTATTTTCTTTTTACATCAGATATAAAAGAAGTGAAATTAGATTTTATCAAAAAAGGTAAAACCATTAGTGGTGCTACAGATATCACTTGCGTGTTAGAACATATCAACCAGAATAATTTTAAAAGAGCGTTGATCATTACAGACGGTGAATTTGAGCCATCTGATATAAAAGTAAATTGCGATTTATACGTTTTATTATTTGAAAAAGATAACTCTGTAGATGCTTTGAAAAATAGTGGTAAAATTGTTAATTTATGGTATCTAAATTAAAAAGGTAAAATTATGCTTTCCCAGCTAAGAAGAATAATGTTTATAGATGAGCGTATCAGGCAAAAAAGGGCTTACAGTGCTCAACATCTTGCAGAAGAGTATGAAACATCTGTTAGCACTATCAAACGTGATATAGCAGATATGAAAGAATTGTTGGATGCTGATATAGTATTCAAAAAAAATATTGGATATGTTTACAACAAACCACCAAAATTGCTTGATAATTTATCTGAAAAATCTTTGATTATCTCTGCTATCATAAAAAGTATATTAAAAAACTTAAATTTTGTTCCTTTGTTTGCAAATGAGATGATCTCTGATTTGAATAATTTTATCAACAAAGATTATTTAGAGCTTTCTGATAAAATAGATTTTGATCTTTCCGAATATGAAGATGTTGATATTACAAAATTCAGAGAGATAATTGAAAGCTTGCTTTATAAAAAAGTGATACAAATTCATTATAGCGACCAGAATAATAAAAAAACAATACGCGAAGTTGAGCCAATTAAATTAGTAAATTATACCGGCAAATGGTATCTTGTGGCATATTGCTTTGAAAAAAAGGATGTCCGTTTATTTGCAATTGCACGTATCTCCAAACTAATTTTTACCGAAAAACAGTTCCAGAACAATTATAATCTTAGTGAAGTAGAAGAATATCTTAAAAATAGTTTTGGCTTAGATTATAGCAATAATCCACAAATTGCAAAAATAAAAATATATGAGCCTGTTGCTACAGCTAATAAGCATATTAAATGGCATAAACATCAAATTACTAAATATGTGAAAGATAATGATAATGGTTATTTAGAAATAACTTTGCCTGTGGGAAGATATCAAGAAATTATAGGACGTGTGTTAAAATTTGGAGAATATGCAGAAATTCTTGAACCAGAAGATTTACGAAACGAATGGTTAGCAAGAATAAAAAAAATGTATGATAAATTTATCTAATTTTAAAAAAATAATTTGTAATAAATTGATTTTTTGTTAAATTTCAAATCTAGTAATAAAAATTTTGCTATTTGGGGCAATGTATGAAAAAATCATTGAATGATATATCATTTCTTGATTTAGGCATAGGATTATTAGAAGAATATTGTATATTTGGAAAACTAAAAATTATAAAAAAGAAGCTGAAACAGGCGATATTGTGGGCGTAGAACGTAGTGTCTACGAGCATTATGGTATTTTTACAGAAAAAGGAACCGTAATACATTATACAGCAGATGATACTGATTTGATGGGAAAAAATCAAACGATACAGGAAACTTCTTTAGAAAGATTTTTACGTAAGGCTGATAAATATTTTGTACTTGATATAGAACATATTTTGAACAATAAAGTTTCATCATTTTTAGCAAGTTCAAACGGAATTTGGGAACTGCTTGGGGATAATATTAAAGATATCGTTCCTATAAGCAAATTAAAGGAATTATCATCATATTACAAAAAGTACGAAGAAAAAGTTAAAATATATTCACCAGAAGAAACAGTTAAACGTGCCAGAAGCCGTATAGGAGAAAGCAATTACGATTTATTTGAAAATAACTGTGAACATTTTGCCATCTGGTGTAAAACAGGGCTTTCCCGTTCTACACAAATAGAAGCTTTAATAAAACTTTCACCACGCGGTGTAATAGATAAAGTGGTGCATAGGTTGAAAAGTT
>DAOSCP010000035.1:0-6380 GCA_035361425.1 Ignavibacteriales bacterium
TATCTTATCACAACAACTTCGCCTTTTTTAACTTCGCCTGCTAAAATTCCATTGAGTGCATCTTCTTGAGAATTATAAACTCTTGCTGGTCCTAAGTGATGTCTCATTTTTTCAGATACAGCTCCAGTTTTAATAATACAACCATCAGGTGCTAAATTCCCAAATAGTACTGAAAGTCCACCAGAACGTGAATATGGATTTTCAATTGTTCTTATAACATTTGTATTTTTTATTGTTTTATCTTTGATAATTTCTCCAAGTGTTTTTCCGCTAACTGTTTTAGCATTTAAATTTAATAGACCATCAATTTTAGAAAGTTCATTTAATATAGCACTTATGCCACCGGCCTCATCCACATCTTCGATATGAACATCCTTGCTTGCAGGGCTTACTTTACATATATATGGTGTTTTATTAGAAATTTCATTGATTTTATTTAAATCAAAATCAATTCCAGCTTCGTTTGCAATAGCTAATGTATGTAAAATTGTATTGGTACTACCTCCCATAGCCATATCTAAGGCAAACGCATTAGAAATACTTTGTTCTGTTATAATATCTCTTGGTCTAATATCGTTTTTGATGCAATAGACAAGTGCATTAACTGCTTCTTGAGCAATTTTTAGTCTATCTGGGTTTTCTGCTAACATTGTTCCGTTTCCGGGCATAGCAATACCCAAAGCTTCGCACAAACAATTCATTGAATTAGCTGTAAACATACCGGAACAACTACCACAACCGGGGCAAGCATTTTCTTCAAGGGCTTTTAATTCATCTTCTGAAATATTTTTATTGGCATATTCGCCAACACCCTCAAAAACTGAAATTAAATCTATTTTTTTACCGTTTAATTTCCCAGCACGCATTGGCCCGCCACTTATAAAAACAGTAGGAACGTTTACACGAACAGCAGCCATAAGCATACCAGGCACAATTTTGTCGCAATTTGGAATACAAATTAATCCATCCAATTGATGTGCTTCGACAACTGTTTCAACACTATCAGCAATTAATTCTCTACTTGCAAGGGAATATCTCATACCTATGTGTCCCATTGCAATTCCGTCGTCTACGCCAATTGTATTAAATTCGAATGGAACGCAGCCAGCTGCTCTTACCATTTCTTTTATTTTTTTTCCAAATTCTTGCAAATGTACATGCCCGGGTATTAAATCAATATAAGAATTGGCAATTCCAATAAAAGGTTTATTGAAATCTTCTTCAGATTTGATCACACCTGTTGCTCTAAGTAAGCTTCTGTGAGGTGCTTTTTCGAAACCATTTTTAATTGTGTCAGATCTCATTGGAAACTCCTTGTTATTTAAGTAATACAAACCCACCCTGTGTTGAGGTTCAACCCTCAACCAAGTTATTCAAACATTGTATAAACGTGCTTTTAAGGTTTAGGGTTGAACTTCAAAATTAAATAATAATCACTAGTAGAATAATAATGTATAGAATGCTAGATAATATAGGGTAGGTTTGTATTATATTTATAAATTTGGTTGATTTATCCAACTTATAAGAAGAATTAGTGTTATTCAAAATATGTTGTGTTTTCTGTCCCATCTACAAAATATTTAATTTCTAAATTACAATTTAAAAATTTACAAATAAAAGTCAATAGTAAAAAAAAACTTTACAAAATGTTTGATAATAGTTTATATAAAAGTTAAAAAGATATGAGTTATAGCATAAATAGTATTTGAAATTAATAATAAATACAAATATATTAAATAGTAAGTTATAATATTATGATTTTTGCTATAATATTTTGAGCTTTTGCTGTTAATTTAGTTATTGTTGTAAAATATTAATAATCAAGAAAATTTATTTAACTTTTGTGAATTGGAAGACTTTAATTATAAACTTGCTATAATTACTAAATAATGCTATTCGGTGTATTGTAGATTTTTGTTTGTTATAATTAGTGAATATTTTTTATAGTATACCAGCCGGTAACTCGATTGACATATATTTTTCAGTTTGAATTATATTACCTTCAATTTGTTCAAGAAAATCATCTCTTTTTGATTTTTTATTAAGTTTTAAAGTTTCGTATTTTAAAGTTTCTGTATTGATAATTACTCCTTGAAATCTACCTAAGGAACATGAGCCACAGTTCAAATATTTTTTCTTTTTATTTAAATAGTAGGTTTTGTGAAACTCAATCTTGTGGGTATGTCCAAAGATTGCCATATCAACATCACGCAAAACTTTTAACGCATAGTGTAAATATTTAATTGAATTATATTTCCTTGGAATTCTGTTAATTTGATCATCAAATTCAATTATTTTGTAGTAAAAGTTCAAAAGAGTTCGGTTTTTGGTAAGAAATTTTAGTATTTTGAAAGATAGTTTTGAAATTAATCTACCAATTTGAGTACCATTAATGAAATCAGCATTATGGCCATGCTCAATATGTATTATTTGACCTTTACTGTTTTTTATTTGGTAATAATCTAATCCTTCATCACTGAAAAAATCGTGATTGCCACGTATTTTTATAAATTTCTGTGAATCAAATAATTTTATAATTTTGGGGTAAGCAGATTTTATTTCATCAAGAGAATATTTAAGCATTTCGTAAATATCGCCATTTAAAATTACTAATTTTACTTCAAAATAATCAATAATTGTATTTAAAAAATATATGAATTCATCTTCATCCCAGCCAAATGTATCGAATAAATCTTTTTTCCCTAAATGCAAATCACTTATTACTAGAATATTCATATATGCTCGTATTATTTATTATGAAATTTGCAATTTCTGTGTTGCCGTTTTTTAATTTCATAGATTTAATATTGTGCTTCAATTCATCCATTAAATCAGGTTTTTCTAGTAGTTTTTTAACAATTTTAGCAATTTTTTTAGTTGATTTTTCATAAAAACCTAAATCATTATCCACAATAAATTCCACATTACCTTTTTCTTGTTCCCATAAATAACTATTAATAATAGGTATTTTTTGGCTAAGCAATATTTCCATAAATGTAGATGCTCCACATTTAGATATAACAATATCTGATGAATTCATTAACTCATAAACAAAATCTATATATCCTAAAACAATGAGGTTATCAATATTATTATTTTCTTTGAATTTTAAACATTTATTATAAAGAACTTGATTACGTCCGCAAACAATAATAATTTGAGCATCAATTTCAGCTTCAACCAGCCTTTTGATAATTTTGCGACCTTTTGGAATTCCATCTGCTCCGCCCAAAACTAAAATTATAGGTTTATCTAAAGGTAAATCTTTTTGCTTTTTAAATTCAATTACTTGTTTTTCTGACATAGGTTTAGAAAATTTGCTTGCCAAAGGAAAGTTTAATATAGTTAATCGGTTTTTATCTATTCCTTTTTCGATTGCATAATCATAAGCACCTTTACTAAATACAATAAAATCAATATTTTTGTGAACAAACCATATTGGCGGTGGAGTTATAGGATCTGTAACAGCAACAATAACAGGGATTTTAAGTCCTAATTTTTCAACAGCTTTGATAACTGGCTTTATAAGAAAAGAATGAAAGATTACAATTTTATCGGGGTTAAAATAATCAATCATCTCAAGGATATCATATTTTATTATTGAGTGGATATTGTCGATTGTGTTTTTGGTAAATATTTTGTTTTTGTTTAATGCGTATAAAATTTCGTATAATTTAGGGGAATAAGTTTGAAGAGTTTTATAACCATCAACTATAAAGCTACTAAACATTTTTGAAGCTTTTTCAAAACCGTCTTGTAAGATAACTTCGATATCTTGAGAATTGTTAACTATATGTTCGGCTACAGCCTTTGCGGGGGCGAGATGTCCGCCGCCTGTGTTTAAATAAAAGAATAGATATTTTTTTTTCATATTTTACCATTTTTTATGATTGAAAGAATTTTATCTGTACCATCTAAATTTTGTTTAGCGTAACTTAATAAAGTTACTTCAGCTAAGCGTCCTGTTTTAATCAGATCTTTTAACCACAGATGTGCAAATTTCGGTTTATTTTGTATGATGCCAATTCCTAATTCATCTCTTAACCAAATTTTATTGCACTTTTCCTGGGCGCCAACAGATGGGGTTAAAATTAAGGGAATACCGAGCGCAGAGTAAAAACTAAGTTCGCTAGGTTTTGTCCAGAGTATATCAGCTTCTAATATATTTTTATCGAATTCTTCAAAGTAAGCGATTTTATCTTCATTGTATAATATTGATAAGTTGGGTAATTTGTATTTTCCAATTAGATTAAAATAGTATTCGGCAACATCTTTTCTTGAGCCTGCAACAAGAATAATTTTGCAGTTTCCGTCTAATAAATCTTGTTTAAAACTTTTTACAATCTTAGCGCCAATTTCTTTTTGTGCACCAGCACCACCTACAGCATACATAATAGTAAGAGGTTCATTTCTTTCAATATTTTGAAATTCTAATTGTAAAAGCTCTTTAGCTAATTTCTGAAGATAAAAATTCTCAGGTGCAAATAGTTTAAGTCGTCTTGCAATTGAGTATTTTACGGCCTTATCTGTAAAAATATTTCTATTAAACGGGTAGCCAGTAACGAATATATTTTGAGGCAATACACCGTATTTTTTAAGCCTATTGTAGGCTCTGTATGAAGAGACAAAATATTTTACATTGCTTTTCTTTGGATCTTCTGCTACCCATACTCTGTTTAAATCAGAATCTGTAATAATACAATAGTTTTTATCAAAACCTAAGTAGTCTGCTGCAATTGTTGGTGCATAAAATGTCGAAAGTATGGGCAAATTTTCTTTTTCAATTATTTTTATAAAATCATCATATAGTCCATCTTTTATGTAAGAATAAAGTGTCTTAACTTGAAAAGTTGGCTTTGATAAATCTTTATTAGTATATGGATTGGGTATCCACAGCATTTTATTTAAAAGTTTGAATAAAAATTTCCCTACAAAATTTTTGTCTTTATTGCGAGTGATAAATTCGTAAAGTTTTTGCATTCTTTGCCATTTGGATTTAACTTTTGGTGATGTAAATTCATCATTACCTATTGATATTATTTTTTCATTATTTGCATATTTTAAAAATGGATATGCGGTCCTTAAATGGCCATATCCCATTTCTGCAGAAACTAACCAAATTTTCATAATTTTCCTGATATTTGTTGCTAATTAAAGAATTGAATGTTAGAATATAGTAAAATTATTATTAATTTATAGTAAATATTATATGACTAAATTCTTTTACATTAAGGATATAGCTTGAATAGTTAAGTTATTAAGTTACAGCTTAATTTTGATATAAAACCCTGATAATATAATTTCAACAATAAGATTAAAATAATATAATGTTAAGATATAAAAATTAAATTGACATTAAATTAATATATTATTATATTGAATTTAGGATAAAGTAAGTTTTAGCTTACTTAAATTTTTTAATAAAAAACAATGGGGTAAAATCATGAAATGGGTATCTGCATTATTCGTATTGGCAACATTAGTCGTTGCAAAAGCAAATGACCCTATTTGGATACATTTTTCAAAAGATGAAACAGTTTATGCTCTTGCTGTGGAGGGTAATTTAATTTGGGCTTCTACTAATAAAGGACTTGTAAGAATTGCAAAAGATACAAAAGAAAAAGTGTATTTCCGTTTTAATGATTATGGATGGCCTGATGTACCTGTGAAAGCTATTGCTATTAACAAAAAAGACAAATGGTTCGCAACATATGGAAATGGTTTGTTAAGATATGATAATACCAAATGGGAAGTATATAACACTAAAACTTCTCAAATACCTAGTGATTCTGTTTATTCTGTCTCTGTGGACGAATTCGGTAATGTATGGCTTGGTACTGAGAAAGGTATGGCTATTTATAGAGAAGGTGGTGTAGTATTAAAGTTTAAAAAATAAATGAATATTTGAATTTTCAGTCAGTTATAAATATTGTTCCTGCAAATCTAATGTAATATTTAAATAGGCCGTCAATTGTGGCGGCCTTTTTATTTTTATTGTTATGAAGTTTATATATCTTTAAAAATATAAAGATAGTTCAAACCAACCTTATTAAAATAATTTTTGTACATAAATTTATAAATTAGGAAATATGAGGAAAACAAAATTAGAGGTAATATTTTTTTTGCTTCGGCTTTCTTAGTATTTTATAAATTCTTAATGTGTTTTATAATAAATGAATTTAGTGACTTGTAAAATTAGTTGTTTATTATTTTGAAATATTAGCTAAATTATTTTATAAAAAAAATTAATAAATTCTAATATGGGAATAAAAAATCTTCATCATTTTTACGATAAGTTTTATAAGCAATATTTTTCGCACAAGGAAGTAGCAGAAAGTTTTATAAAAGGATTTGTAAGCGAAGAACTTTTTAATCAAATT
>DAOSCP010000036.1:0-5098 GCA_035361425.1 Ignavibacteriales bacterium
TCTTCCCAATCTAAAGATCTTTTAACAGCTTTTACCCAACCTTTGTAGAGTTTTTCTCTTTGTTCGGTTTCCATATTTGGTTCAAATCTATTATCGAGTAACCAAGTTCTAGATAATTCATCAAGAGATCCCCAAACACCAACTGCTAAACCTGCTAAATATGCAGCACCTAAAGCTGTGGTTTCAACTATCTTAGGTCTATCAACAGGAACGCCTAAAATATCGGCTTGGAATTGCATTAAGAAATTATTAGATGAAGCACCGCCATCAACTTTTAATGCTTGTAGTTTAATATTAGAATCAGCTTCCATAGCACTTAATACATCTCTTGTTTGATAAGCCATAGATTCCAAAGTTGCTCTTACCAAATGAGCTTTAGTTGTACCTCTAGTTAAACCTAATATTGCACCACGAGCTTTCATATCCCAATATGGAGCACCTAATCCGACAAATGCTGGAACTACATAAACACCCTCTGTTGAATCAACTTTCTTTGCAATATATTCAGAATCTGCACTACTATCAAGCATCTTTAAACCATCTCTGAGCCATTGTACTGCTGAACCAGCAACAAAAATACTTCCTTCCAATGCATAAACTACTTCATTATTCAACCCCCAAGCGATGGTAGTTAATAATCCATTTTTGGATTCTCTTGCTACATTTCCAGTATTCATTAACATAAAACAACCTGTTCCATATGTATTTTTAGCCATACCTGGTTTATAACATGTTTGACCAAATAAAGCTGCTTGTTGATCACCAGCATCACCTGATATAGGTACAGCAGCCCCTAAAATTGCTGGATCTGTAGTACCATATACTTCACTTGAACCTTTAACTGTAGGTAACATATTTGATGGTACTGTTAAATATTCTAATAATTTTTCATCCCATTTCAATTCGTATATATTATACATCAAAGTTCTTGAAGCGTTCGAATAGTCTGTAACATGTATTTTACCACCACTAAGTTTCCATATTAACCATGTATCAATTGTACCAAATAATAAATCACCTTTCTCAGCTTTTTCTCTAGCACCTTCTACATTATCTAAAATCCATTTTACTTTTGTTCCAGAAAAATAAGCATCAATTACAAGACCTGTTTTTCTCCTAAATTCTTGTTCTAACCCTCTATTTTTCAAATTATTACAAATATCCATTGTTTGACGTGATTGCCAAACTATTGCATGATAAACTGGTCTACCAGTATTTTTGTCCCATACAACAGTTGTTTCTCTTTGGTTTGTAATACCAATTGCTGCTAAGTCTTTTGCATCCAAACCGGCTTTTTCTAAAGCTAATTTCATAACTTCTAATTGTGTAGACCATATTTCTTCAGCATCATGTTCTACCCAACCTGGATTAGGGAAAATTTGTGTAAATTCTTTTTGGGCAACAGATACAATATTTGATTCATTATCAAATATAATTGCGCGGTTGCTAGTAGTTCCAGCGTCTAATGCCATTACATATTTCTTTGACATTGTTTTAATCTCCTAATTGATTGATTGTTTGTTTATTAAATTATACCAACTGCTTTGGTAAAGAAGAATGCTAATACTGCACCAACTAATGGAGCTACCACTGGAACCCATGCATATCCCCAATCTGAATCACCTTTACCAGGGATTGGTAATATTGCGTGTGCAATTCTTGGTCCCAAATCTCTTGCAGGATTAATAGCATAACCTGTAGGACCACCTAAGCTCAACCCAATACCCCATATTAACATGCTAACTAAATATTGGCCCATTCCAGAAACAAAACCTGTTGCACCAGTAACTTTTGGGTTAAAAATGCACATAATCATAGTTAAAAGAATAAATGTAACTGTCATTTCTGTTACAAAATTTGAAGGAATATTCCTCACAGCAGGCCCTGTAGCGAATATACCTAATTTTGCACCTTTATCTGAAGTGTGTTCCCAATGTGGGTAATAAATTATAAATGTTAAAATGCCACCTGCTATACCACCTAATAACTCGGCTAACATTGTCATAAATGCATGGCCTGGTTGATAAACACCATTTAAAGCCTTAAACAATGTAACTGCTGGATTTAAATCGGCTTGTGGTGCTCCTGTTGCTTGTGCTCCAAAAATTCCTAATAAAACAGCCATTGCCCAACCTGTCACAATTACAATCCAACCGCTGTTTTGCCCTTTAGATCTTTCTAGTAATACATTTGCTACTACACCACAACCAAATGTTAACAGTATCATGGTTCCGAAAAATTCTCCGAATAAATTGTCCATACTACCCTCCGGTATTTTGTTATTTAGAATTAATATTATTGTGATTACCTAACTATAGGTAATTTCTGATGTCAACTTAATACTTATATTTACAATTGTCAAATTAAATTTTACAATTGTTCCACTTGACAAACGTGATTAATTTTCGTAATCTTGCCAACCTAATTTTTGTATTTATTACAAGAAAGGCTTACTTATTTAATAGGAACTGAAAAATAATTGAATGGCAATAAAATTGATAATCAAATGAATAAAAAAAATCAAAAAATTGAAATTATATTAATTTTACTATTGTATTCAGATTAGGAAATTTTGATAAAGTATTATTTTAATTCTGTCCAATATTTTGTAGCTTGAACAGCTTTCTCCCAATTATTCAAAATATTTTCAATGTTTTTAGTTTTTTTCTTTGGTATAAATTCCTTAAAGGTATTATGAAGATTTTTAATTTCATTTTCTTTGAGCATCCCTAAAGCTCTACATGCTAATAAATATGACCCTCTTATATCATTATGTACAAAATCATTTTTTTTGATTCTAAGGTTGCTTAAATCCGCAATATATTGTAAAATAATATCGTATATAGAATATATCCCATCGACATTAAGTTCATCAAGTTCAATACTATAATCATGTTTTAACACATTAATTATATCGTTAATTTGTAAAGAAATACTTTCGATAGCTGCTCTTGCAATTTGCTCTATTTTTGTGTTCAATTGTAATCCATAGATTACTCCTTGGGCATTATCAATCCAATAAGGTGCTCCCATGCCCAGAAATGTTGGAACAATTGTAATATTGCCACTATCTTTTGTTCTATTAGCTAATTTTATGATCTCATCAACATCTTTTGCAATATTTAAATTTTCTTTTAGCCAATTTAAAATATAACCACCAGCTAGTATACTCCCCTCTAAAGCATATGTTATGTGGTTATCAATCCCCCATGCAATTGTTGTTAAAAGTTTATCCCCTTTTATAATTGGTTTACTACCTACATTAGCCAATAGAAATGCACCGTTATTAATAGATACTTTTGCAGTACTTTCTTTAAAACACAAATTTCCATAAAGAGAAGCATGCTGATCACTAATAATTGTAACAATAGGTATTTTTGTCGTTAATAGATGTTTATCGGTGAAATCATAAATATCACTTGAATTTTTTACTTCTGGTAGTATTGTTTTAGGTATACCAAAAAAATTCAAAAGTTCATCATCCCATTTCAATGTATGAATATTAAACAACATTGTTCGTGATGCATTGGAATAATCAGTTATATGGCATCTACCATTTGTAAGCTTCCAAACAATCCAACTATCTACAGTACCAAATAGAATTCTATTTTCTTTTATTTTTTCTTTAACACCTTTAATATTTTCAATAATCCATTGTATTTTGGTAGCACTAAAATATGGATCTATTACAATACCAGTTTTTTCATGAATAATTTTAGAAAAACTATCATTTTTAATTTCATGACATATTTTTTGGGTTCTTCTATCACTCCAACTTATAGCATTATATACAGGCTCACCTGTTACTTTATCCCATAATATTGTTGTCTCTCTTTGATTAATAATTCCTATGCCTAATACTGAATTTGTCCGAATCCCAGATTTAGTCAAAACCTCAGCAAGAGATGACATTAATTTAGACCATATTTGCAAAGGATCAATCTCCACCCAACCTTCTCTAGGAGAAATTGTCTTAAGATCATTTTGTGCAGAGTTAATAATATTTCCATTTCTGTTGAAAATAATAGCTTGGCAACTAGCAGATGATTGCTTTAAAACTACTATGTACTGCTCCATCTTTATCCCTTAATTTGCTTTATTAACTCTTTTGCTGAAACTTCATCAATAATTAAATCAGTTATAAATCCCGCATCGAGTGCTGTTATTAATGCTGTTATTGATCTTTTATTAGATAAAACACAAATTGAATGTTCTGCTTGTTTTAAAACTTCAAGTTTTATCCCACTTGAGCGACTATTTACGGGCAAATTTTGATAAGAGCCATCTTTCTTATAAAAAATACCTGAAATCTCGCCAACTACATCCATTCCTTTTAAAAATATTAAATCATCTTCTGAAATAAAACTTTCCCTAATAATTGGGTGAGCTTTTAATTGATGCTCAATATCTGATATACTAAATATATATACTTCACAAGAGTTTTGTAAATCTATTAAATTTGCAATATTACTATCCTGTAAAAACATATTTTTAGTTGATGGATACTCAAAATAAAATGGAGCAGGAAAAAGTGAATAGTGACAATCATAATTTTGAGCAAAATTAATTAACATTTGTATATATGAATTGTTCTTTTGGGAGAAAAATAATCCATGTGTAGCAATAAAATTTAATTCTTCTAATTTTTTTGGGGTCAAATATTTTGAAACTTCGTATAAAACTTTATGCCACGATAAACCACAAGTTTTTATTTTTTCAAAATAACTCGTAATCTCATTTGCTGTAAACTGTGCAACTCTGTGCAATATTTCCAACTCATCTAAATTATTTGTCGCTGGTACTATTTTAACTTGACTTAAATTCTTAAACCTCTTTAAAATATTTTTTTCAAGTGGATTTATAGATATATTTTTATCAATAATTTTTATCTCAACTAGCCCCTCTTGTCTTGCAAAATTTAATAATTTAGAAACAGAAGGGCGTGACATTTTTAGCTCTTGGGCTATTGCTTCCGTAGTTAGTTGATTATAATAATAAAGATGAGCTACTTTCAAAGCTAATTCGTAAACATCATCATTTTTTTTCATATCAAATTATTTTTATTTATAAATACTTACTTGGCTCAGACGGTGTAAGC
>DAOSCP010000037.1:0-4318 GCA_035361425.1 Ignavibacteriales bacterium
ACAGTTGCAGGATCTGCTTCAACTTGCCCAAAATCAGGATATACTGTAAGATTTAGATTTAAATTATTTGTAATACTTCTTTTTATATCCAACCCATAAGATGTTTTAATTCTGTTTGATGCTATAAACGGATCATTTTTTTTCCATTGCAACGATTGATGCTTAACTACAAAATACGGCCATATTTCAGTAGAGTTTTTTTGATTAACTCCTGAAATATCTTTTAAAATTGCAAACTTTGATACAAATCCTGCTTCATTTCTTGGCACCATAACAAAATAATCTTCCTCTTTCAAAGCTACAAATGTTCTTTTGAAATTTATTCCCCATTGCATATTATCGCGATTTTGAAATCTTATCTGTGAAAAAGGAATTTTCATCTCAACAGCCCAATAATTCGAATCTATTACAGTTTGAGATTCCCATACAGCATCCCACGAATTGTCATCCCATTGATCATTGTACAAAATACCATCAACCTTTACATTATTAGGATTAACCATGAAAAAATATCCATTGCGTTTATCAAAATTAGGATCAAGAAACACAGAAAACCAATCAGTCATTGTATAATTATCACGCCTTGTTAATCTTTGTTCTAACCCTTTATTTTGATCATAATACATTTTAGCATACACATAAAAATTATCACTATCATAACAAATTTTAACTTCCATAGGAAAAGTACTTAACTTGCCTTCATTAGGAACTCTTTGATAGAATTCTTTAATTGGCTCTATGATTGCCCATACATCTTCATCATCAATACCATTAATTTCAATCTTATTAACAATCTTTTTGGCAGATATTACAGGTGTGTTTTGCGGAATTTTGCTCATAGCTATAAAAGAAATAAGTAGTAATAATAATATACGTTTCATTCCAAAATCCTAATTTTTTTTATTTAAGACTTAGATATTTTTGATAATGTTACAAAAGATATTGAGAGCAATTAGATAAGAGAATAAACGCAGAAAACAAATTATCTTTATTAGCTATGTATTACAATTTATTGTGATAGGAAATTTTCAAAATAATTGTATAAAATGAATAAATCTTTTCAACTTGTAATTAAGCTACAAGTATTTAATAAGCATGTTTGTCACCAGTTATGGTTTTTAGCACGGTAATAAGAATAATTTGTATATCTAACCATAAACTCCAATTTTCAATATACCAGATATCATATTGTGTTCTTTTTTCCATAAGTTCAATATTACTTGTACCACCTCGATAACCATTGATTTGTGCCCAACCAGTTATACCAGGTTTTACAGTGTGCCTTACCATATATTCATCAAGTTTTTCTCGAAGTTGCTTATTTTCCTGCTCATCATGTGGACGAGGGCCTACAACAGACATATCTCCTTTCAATATATTAAAGAACTGTGGAAGCTCATCAAGATTAGTTTTTCTCAAGAATTTCCCGAATGGTGTTATACGCGGATCATCTTGCTTTGTAAAATTGTGTTTACCATCTTGTGTTATATTTTTAGATTGTGGAACCATAGATCTAAATTTATAACACTTAAACGGAACACCTCCAAGCCCCCATCTTGTAGCTTTGTAAAATATAGGGCCAGGATTAAATATCTTTTGCAAAACAAACATTATTGGAAATAACCAGCTAAAAAGTAAAATAATAACTAATAATGAAAAAACTATATCAAACGATCTTTTAACAGCTTGCCGATGTGGATAACTCAATCTATTTTTTCGTAATGATACAACGGCATATTTCCCAAACATTGTTATTTCAAAGCGCTGAGAAGTCCATTTAAAATAATCTGGAATTATTTTAACTCTTACTGCAAATTTTTTACATATTTCAATTACATCTTCAATTCTATCATAAGCATAATTTGGAAGAGCTATAACAACATCATCTACTCTATGTTTTTGCAAAACTTCAGGTAACTCGCTTATTGTACCCAAATAATCACCATTTAAAAACTCTTTTGGTTTATCATCTAAAAAGCCTACTAAATTATAGCCAAACTGCGGATTTGTAACAATTGCATCATAAAAACCTTTACCAACATCTCCCGCACCAATGATTAATATATTTTTAAGATGTTTTCCTTTAATATGCAGAAAGTCTAATACTTTGCGTATTAAAAATTTTTCAACAATTATAACCAATAAACAAGTAACTGTAAATACAATAATACCTTTTGGATCGAGTAGATTAATATGAGTAAAAAAGGAATATAGGATAAGTATTACAACCATTCCAAGAAAAGTTTTAACAGTTCCTAATATTTCATAAAAAAAATTTCTTGAACGGTACTCATCATAAATTAAAGTATAAAATGATATAAGATACCAGCTTAAGGATAAAGTAAACAATATGGAAATTGGTATTGCTTTGTAGTACCAATTAGGAATATCTTTTATAAATATAAAAATAAATACAGCATTAATTATGAAAAGATCGAACAGTAATCTACCAGTAAATAAAAGTAAGTTTTTAATGTTAAGCATTCTTATTAACTTATTAATGAAATGTAAATATAAAAAATATTTTGTTAGTTTAACATTATTTTTCTATTACTTATTTTTATAAATACGGTTTATAAATATTACTAAAATCACAATATTATATAAACATAAACTAATTATATAGTATTTTTTCTTCATTTTGCCTTTGCTTACTCCGCGTTCTCTGCGGTCTAACTCTGCATTCTCTGCGGTAAAAAAATTCTTAAAAAAAGCTTAACCGCAAAGGACGCTAAGTTGAAAATAACAAAAATAAATTTCTTATCTCTCCGCGTACTCTGCGGTTTAACTCTGCGTTCTCTGCGGTAAAAAAATTCTTAAAAAAAGCTTAACCGCAAAGGACGCAGAGATTAAAAAAGTGATATTTTATGATTTTTTCATATAATACTGGAACCTTTCGGGCATTGTAGCCCCAGGTTTTTTCTTACTAAACTCCTTATTTGTAAATTTTTCTATCTTTTCAGCTCTAGTTTTAGCATCATCCGGTGCAAGATACTCCGTATCAAAGATATCAACTTTAGGTTTAGGTTGTGCAGCTAATTTTTTAGCCATCCTTGCAATTGCAAAAGGATCATATCCCGCATTAGCAATCAAGATTGAAGCCCATACTGGTTCATCATCAACGCCATTAATGACAATTTTATTATTTATTTTTTTTGCCTTAAGAATTGGCGTATTTTGAGGTATTTTAGGAAATACCAAAAAAGTTATTAAAAGGAAAGTAAGTAGCCATTTCATTTTTTTTCCAATATTTTATTTTTTTTGACATTAGAACCAAATTTTAGGTTACAATTCAAATTTATTATTTTAATTTGTGTTCATTATAAGATTGGAGTGTAAAGAATTAAAGATAAATATTTTTTAACTTAGCCCACGTTAAAAAATATTTATAAACCGAATGGATATTAGAAAATACATAATTTCTAATAAGCTTGTTTATCTCCAAGAAGTGTTCGAACTATTGTAAGAATTATGATTTTCAAATCGAGAAGGAAAGACCAGTTTTCAATATACCAGATATCATATTTTGTTCTTTTTTCCATAAGTTCTAAATTACTAGTACCACCTCTAAAACCATTAATTTGTGCCCAACCAGTAACCCCTGGTTTTACCGTATGCCTTACCATATAATCATCTAATTTTTCTAATAGTTGTAAGTTTTCCTGTTCATCATGAGGTCTTGGCCCTACAACAGACATATTTCCAATTAGAACATTAAAAAATTGAGGCAATTCATCAATATTAGTTTTACGCATAAATTTCCCGAACGGAGTAATACGTGGGTCATTTTGTTTTGTAAAATTGTGTTTACCATCTTTTGTTACATTACGAGATTGTGGGACCATTGAACGAAATTTATAACAATAAAAAGGTTTACCTCCAAGCCCCCATCTTTTTGCCTTATAAAAAATTGGTCCAGGATTAAGAATTTTTTGTAAAATAAATATAATTGGGAAAAACCAGCTAAAAAATAATATAATAACAGCAAGTGAAAAAAATATGTCAAACAGTCTTTTAATAATCTGCCAATGGCCCTCGCTAAGTCTATTTTTTCTAAGTGATACAACAGCAAATTTACCAAACATGCTAACTTCAAAACGCTGTGAAGTCCATTTAAAATAATCTGGGATAATTTTTACCCTGACAGCAAATTTCTTACAAATTTCAATAACATCTTCTATTCTATCATAGGCATAATTAGGTAAAGCTATTAAAACGTCATCAACTTTATATTTTTTTAAAACTTCAGGGAGATCACTTATTGTCCCGAGGTAGTCACCATTTAAAAAATCTTTAGGTTTATCATCCAAAAAACCAA
>DAOSCP010000038.1:0-3861 GCA_035361425.1 Ignavibacteriales bacterium
TTCATAAGCAGGGCCACTTAGTTTAGGTCCTTTGAATTCTGGGTGTACAGCCATTACAGGGCAATTTAAATTACATATATTACAAGCTAAACAATTATCTAAATTATATTCCATTGATCTTTTCTCCAATTAAAGATACAATTTTATAAGCAGAAGCTAATGAAACACCTTTATTAGATTTTTCGTATGATGGATCAAAACCACTTAAATTTCTACCAGCGACAAAAACATTATCAACTAAAACTTGTTGTGCTTCATTAATAGGTTGTAAATTTTCATTGACTTTTACGCCAATTTTTGCATAAGGTTGCGGGCTATTTTCAAGCAATTCTGCAGTCCATTTATCATAATCTACAGGTTTATCAATTTTAAGATTGAAAATTGGCTCAAGTACTTCTCCTGGATATTTCGATTCTAAACCTCCACCATAAAACCCGCCAGTAGCTAATATATAATATTTTGCTTGATACTCAATTTTTTTACCTAATATATCCGTCTCTATTTGAACACATTTATTGTCATTAACAATTGATGAAATTACTTTTGCGTTATTTATAACACTAACACCTAAAGCTTTTATTTTATTATTGATTAAATTATATAATCGTAATCCCGAAGATGCAGGTGGCATTCCAATAATTTCAATTATTTTTGCCTGTAATGTATTTGTTAGATAATCATAATATTTATATGAAGAATTGGTACCAAATACTTGTGGCAACAAAACTACGCTATTTTTAGGTATAACCGTAGCCATTTTTTTTGCGAAATATTCTTGTACTTCAGTATGTTCTAATAAATTAGCTAAATCAACAATATTAATATCTCTATCAAAATAAATATCCATATCGATATTTACAATTTTATAATCTTTATTTCTATATTTGTCATTAATATTCATTAAATTATTAACAAACAACTCTGGATAGAAATCTTTTAATCTTTTAAAATTAACAATTATTATTTCTTTTTGATCCTTAAAAGTATCAGGAATAAAAGTTTTTGGAATTAAAAAAGTTGGTTTAAATGTACCAGCAATAGTTGGTAACCAAACATTTTTATTATATGTTACATATTCGTAATTTTCTTGTTTTGTAAAATTCAAGAAATGAGTTAATGCTTTTTCAATAAAATTTTTATTTATTTTTGAATAAGGGTGTTCTTTAGGCAAATTATCAATATATCCTAAAGGATCAGAAATTACATTATTATCATAGTAACCTAACAAATCAATAATTCCATCTTCAAAAAGTATTTTTCCAATTCCATTAGCAATAACAACTGTATTCAAACCTTTTTCGGCACAAAGTAAAGCAGAATATAAACCAGAAAAACCACCACCTATAACAGCAACATCATAATTCTTCATAAGGAATTTCTCCATTAATATTAAGAGTTTCTTCATAAATTTTACGAGTTAGCTCAATCTCTTTAATAGCAGTACCCCACAGTACAGGTCTTATACCACGCCACCTAGATTTAATAAATCCTTTAATTAAATCTTTGTAATTATCTTTGAAAATAATTCTATTTTTAGCCAAAACACCAATAGTTCTGAGTGTACAGTAACTTCCTTGGCATGTACCCATTCCTATTCTGGTTTTTCGTCTAATATCATTTAAAGAATATATATTACCATGTTTAATAACATACTCTGTTTCGGCAATTGTAACATTTTCACATTCACAAACAGTAATTTTTTTATCAGGATTATTTTTAATTGTATTAAGAACCTCTAGATATCCATCAAATCCTAACCTAGCAGCAGCTAATTCATTAGAATAAGAAGGAAAGACTTTTTTCCCTTCCATAATTAAATAATTATCAATATCTTCTATCAAATTTTCATTAGCAGTAGTACATTTATTATTATTACCTAATCTTTCACAAATAACATCAGACATTTTTTCAGCCATAAGGCGGTAAGTTGTAAGTTTTCCACCAACTATTGAATAAAAACCATCTACACCATGATCTTGATGATTAATAATCACGAAACCTCTAGAAGCATTTCTTCCTGCTTCAGTATTATTAGCTATATATAAGGGCCTTGTACCAGCAAAAGCCCGCAATATTCTATAGTCATAAATATTTGTATAAATAGCTGTTGCAATAGAAAGTAAATATTTCACCTCTTCTGTAGTTGGTTTAGTATCTTCAGGATCATCAACTTTTTTAGAAGTAGTCCCTAAAATAGTGACAGTACCGTGTGGTACAAAAATATCACCATCAGAAGAGGGCCTTAATCTATTAACAACACCATTGCAAATTCTATGATTAAAAACAACTAACGTTCCTTTATCAGGTTGGATATTTATATTTATATCTACTAATTGTGTTATTTTATTTGCCCAAGAGCCTGTTGCATTTATTATGATATCACAAGAAATCTTTCCTTTTTCTCCAGTTACAGTATTTATAACATCAGCACCAACAATTTTTCCATTCACTACATTAATATTTGTTACTTTAGTATAAGTTAAAACTTTTCCACCATATTTTGTTGCAGAAGCTACATTCTGCCAAACTAATCTAAAACCATCTACAGCAGCATCAGGGATTTCATAAACAGAAATTATATCTCCATTAACATTTGGTTCTTTTTTTAAGAATTCTTTAATTTCAATTTTTTTTATTGGTATATTTGTCTTATTACAAGCCTCAACCCATTTATTTTCGAAATCTTCATTATCTAACTTAGTCCTTACAAAATAACCACCAGTATCTTCAATACAATATTTAGCAATTTTCTTTAAAATCATATTTTCTTTTATACATTCAATAGCAGCTTCGGGATCTTTAACTGCATATCTTCCACCGCTGTGCAATAATCCATGATAATGAGAGCTTGCACCATTTGATAAATCTTGTTGTTCTACTAATATACAATTTATTCCACGCATAGATAAATCTCTAAGTATTCCTACACCGGTTATTCCACCGCCGATTATAAGTACAGTAGTTGATAACATACATTTCCCTTTCAAATTTATAGATGTGAAAAAGAGAGCCTAATATAGGCTCTCTTACATTATCTTAGAAAATTGCCCATGAAGCATAAACAGTAGCTTGTTTATTAGCAGGATTTACAGCAAATTTGGTTGTAATTGGGAAATTGATTCCTTGTAATGTAAAAACTTTAGACATTTGTACACCTACATTAACTAAAGATATGCCATCTTTAGGTGTATAGAAATTACCAACATTATTATCTTTTTCATTTAGTGCAAATGCAACCCCAACAAATGGCATAACATCAACTTTATTTTCAGTTTTAAATGTTGATGATATTTCCACGTATGTAGAATAACGTTGAGTTAGATCAGCATCAGGGTTAAAATCGCGACCACCATGAACTATAGTAGCCCAAGTAATATTTAAAGGTAATCCAACATTTGAAAAATCATAACCAACAGCTAAATCCATTATATGATTTGTTGTCTTTCGATCATAATTTCCATATTCTGCAGCCTTTCCAGTTGCATTAGAAAAATTATCAATATCACTAAATGTTATAGAAAAACCATTTTTTGCAAATGAAATAATAGGTGTTACTTCTTGATATTTTCCATCAATAGATAACCCACCCCATACTTTAATAGCAAAGCCATCAATATAATATCCTAAAGTAGTACCTGTACCCATACCACTATAAACACGATATCCTCTCCAATAATGCATTGTTTCTAGATCCATGTTAATATCAAATTTCCCTTGCGCAAAAAGAAAATTAAAAATATTAGTTAATACAATTGCCAATAATACTTTTTTCATGATTCACCTCATTAAATTATAGTTAAAATTATTCTTCCCAATCTAAAGATCTTTTAACAGCTTTTACCCAACCTTTGTAGAGTTTTT
>DAOSCP010000039.1:0-3058 GCA_035361425.1 Ignavibacteriales bacterium
GTCTGAGCTATATAAAAAGAAACATGCCTTTGGCTATTTTTAGGATGAAATTACAATTTGCTTACAACACCTTTAATTATTGTTGTCATTTTAGGTTCTGCCTGGTTAGCAGCCTCAATAACATCTTTCAAATCAACAGGTTTCAAACATTCTGGGAAACATTCATCTGTAATAATACTAATTCCTAATACTTTCATACCCATATGATTTGCAACAATACATTCTGGAACAGTTGACATACCAACAACATCTGCACCAGTAGACCTTAAAAATCTGTATTCAGCTTTGGTTTCTAAATTTGGCCCAGCAACTGCAACATAAACGCCTTTATGTACTTTAATTTTATTTTCTAAAGCAATATTTTCTGCTAATTCAATTAATTCTAAAGAATAAGGCTCGCTCATATCTGGAAATCTTGGACCTAACTTATCTTCATTCTTACCAATAAGAGGATTATCTCCTAAAAGATTAATGTGATCTAACATCAACATAATATCGCCTTTTCTATATTGTGGATTCATTCCACCGCACGCATTCGATACAATTAGAGTTTCAACTCCTAAAAATTTCATTACACGAACGGGATATGTTATTTGTTGCATAGTATAACCTTCGTAGTAATGAAATCTGCCTTGCATAGCTATAACATTTTTACCATTTAATTTTCCAAAGATCAATTTCCCTTGGTGAGATTCAACAGTTGATAAAGGGAAATGTGGTAATTCAGAATAATCAAATTCCGCTTCTTTTTCGATATCTTTAACTAACGCACCTAAGCCTGTTCCTAAGATTATACCAATTTTATAATCTTCTTTTACTTTTTTTCTTATAACTTCTACAGTTTCATTAATTTTTTCGAGTAAATTTTGCATACAAAAACTCCATTTTTTGGTTTTTAAAATAATCTTATAATTTATAAAAAACAATATAAAATTTAAATTTACAACTTTTTTTTATATTTTAGTGAATTAAATTTAATAATTTTTTGTTTTGATAATGATATCAAAATTAGGTAAAATAATAATAAATGCCATTGCTGAATTTGGGCAAATTACTAAATTGTTTCTTTCAATTATTGGTTATTTAAAAAGCATTGTTAAAAGTAGAAAACAAATAATTATTCAAATGGAACATATAGGAGTTAACTCCTTACCACTTGTTATAGTTATATCATTTTTTACTGGTGCAATAACAGCATGGCAAGCATCGTACCAACTAAAAGGATTGGCTCCAATGTCTTTACTTGGCACCGCAGTAAGTAAAGCGATTTTTACAGAACTCGGGCCAGTTTTAACTGCTTTGGTAATGGCTGGTAGAATAGGAGCTTCAATAGCTGCTGAACTTGGTACAATGAAAGTTACAGAGCAAATTGATGCACTGGAAGTAATGGGAATTAGTCCTGTAAGATATTTAGCAATGCCACGATTTATTGCTTCTATAATTATGTTACCTATTTTAGTTATATTCACTGATATTATAGCAATATTGAGTTCTTTTTTAACAGCTAATTACTTTTTAGATATTTCATCCAATGTGTTTTTTTCTTCAATACAAAGATTTTTCGATACAAGTGATATATTTGCAGGTTTAATAAAATCAACTGTTTTCGGAGCAACAATTTCATTATTAGGCTGCCATGTTGGATTTGAAACACAAGGAGGAGCTGAAGGTGTAGGTCTTGCAACTATCAAAGCATTTGTACTCTCTGCATCTTCAATTTTAATTGCAGATTTTCTTTTGTGGAATTTTCTTTTTGGATAACAAATAAATTAGGAGTTATTATGTCTCTCAAATTAAATAAGCTAGAAGGTTTTCAACCAAGAAAAGGTCCTCTTTTATTAATAGTAATGGACGGAATTGGAATCAATAAACCTGGCGATAACAATGCAGTATATCTTGCTAAAACACCTGTTTTGGATAAGCTTTTTACTGTTCCATTATTCACACAATTAAAAGCACATGGACCTGCTGTTGGCTTACCATCAGATGACGACATGGGTAACAGTGAAGTAGGACATAATGCACTTGGTGCAGGAAGAGTTTTTGCACAAGGTGCTAAATTAGTAAATATTTCTATTGAAAGTGGCAAATTCTTTCAAACAGAAAATTGGAAGAAAATTATCGAAATTGGTAAATCAGGAAAAACAGTACATTTTATCGGTCTACTTTCTGATGGTAATGTACATTCACATATAGACCATCTTTTTGCAATGTTAAAAAATTTAGTTCAAAACGGAGTAAAAAAGGTACGCATCCACGCTCTTTTGGATGGTAGAGATGTCGACCAAAAATCTGCACTTAAATATTTAAATATGACTGAAAAATTACTTGCAGAAATAAATTCACAAGGATTTGATTATAAAATTGCATCTGGCGGCGGTAGAATGAATGTTACGATGGATAGATATAATGCCGATTGGAATATTGTAAAAAGAGGTTGGTATGCTCACGTATTAGGCGAAGCGAGATTTTTCAAATCTGCAACTGAAGCAGTTCAAACATTTTACAACGAAGATCCAAATATGACCGATCAATACATGGATGCTTTTGTAATTGTTGATGAAAATAATAAACCTGTTGGTACTATCGAAGACGGAGATGCTGTGATTTTCTTTAATTTCCGTGGAGATAGAGCAATTGAAATTTCCCGTGCATTCGAAGAAAAAGATTTTTCATATTTCGATAGAAAAAGAGTTCCAAATGTTTTTTATGCTGGTATGATGGAATATGATGGTGATCTCCACATACCTTCAAAATTCCTTGTAGAACCACCTGCAATAGATAGAACTGTAAGTGAATACATTAGTGCGCAAGGAATTACATCATTTGCAATTTCTGAAACTCAAAAATATGGACACGTGACATATTTCTGGAACGGTAATAAATCGGGCTATATTAACGAAGAATTAGAAACATATGTTGAAATTCCATCTGATAAAATTCCATTTGACCAGGCCCCTAAAATGAAAGCATATGAAATAACTGAAAAAGCAATTGAATTACTTAAATCAGGCAAATATAAATTTGGTAGAATAAATTTTGCAAATGGAGATATGGT
>DAOSCP010000040.1:0-2725 GCA_035361425.1 Ignavibacteriales bacterium
GATCGAATTATTTTATCAATTTTTACTTGCATTGGTTAATTTTTACTTCCATAAACATGATAAGCAAGTTCCAATTATTTCTTTAAAAACAAAAATAATAAATATTAATTTTTTAAATTTTTTAAATAAAAAAACAATAAAATATATTTTAATATAAAAACTTATTTCACTTTCTTCAAAAACACATAATTCTATAAATTAAATAAAATTTCCTGTTTAATATATCCATCTTTATGTTTGATATGATCAATTAATCTTGCATAAATTGGATTTTCTTTCAAAATTTCTTCATTTCCAACAACTACCATTATTTTTTTTGCCCTTGTTAAAACAACATTTAGTTTTCTATCACAATTAAACTCATTGACAACCTGTAAATTTTTTAGCTGATAAGTATTATTAATACTTGCCGAGTAAATTATTATATCTCTTTCACTCCCCTGAAACCTTTCAACAGTATCAATAGTAATATTTTGAAATTTATTATTTAAATGGGACTTAATATTTGCTATTTGAGCTTTATACGGTGTTATAACACCAATTTTATTACTAAAATCTTTTTCATTTTCGTAAAAATTTGCAAAAAACTCGATTAAATATTTTGTTATTTCTGCTTCATTATCATTTTTTTTAATAGTTGTTTCTTTTACAGAAGGTATAAATATAACACGCGTTTTTTTAAGTACATCAACCAGTGGATGACTAAAGTTATTAAAAATTTCCTGTTTACCAGAATAACCACAACCTGTTTTTAGCTTATTTCCGTAAAATTCTTTTGAAGGAAATTCTACAATATCGGGGTGCATTCTATATTGATATTCCAGCATACCGTAAGCATCGTTCCAGCCCTTATGAATTGCATTTAATTTTAATCTATAAAAAAGAGATTCTCTGAAATTTTTCAAAAATATTTGATTCAATAGCGGTTCATTGCACAAGCTATCACTTTCCGGTTGTAAAACAACGGCAGGAAGTTGATTATCATCTCCAATCAAAATCCATTTATCGAAGTATTTTAATATTCCGACAATTTGTGGCTCTAAAATTTGAGAGGCTTCATCTACAATTAGAGTTTCGAATTTTTTTAAGTTGAATAATTCTAAAATTGTCCATAATGTGCTTATGGTTGAAATAAAAATATTTGTAGAATTAAATTTCTCGAATACTTTATCAAATTTGTTATTTTTTGTAACCCACTCAAAATCCTTTTCGATATTTGAAGCATTAACGACAAGCATATACTTTTGATTGTTAAAACGATATACCAATAAGTCGTCTACAATTCCACCATTTTCATATAACATTGTAGAATATTGAACTTTACCATCAAAGAGTTTTGTAACATCATTTGTAGCGATATAATTTACTAATTTTTCAGCTTCTGGACCTTCAACAAAAAATTCCCCCATATGAGAAACATCAAAAACTCCGGCGCTTTCTCTAACAGCTTTATGTTCTGTAATAATAGATGAATATTGAACTGGCATTTCATAACCAGCAAAGTCAACTAATTTTGCACCGTGATTTTTGTGTGCTTGATTAAATCTTGTAGTTTTCATTTTTTACTCTCTTAACTATTTAATTTTTTCCAATCTGCTAAAAATTTTTCTAAACCGATATCTGTTAACGGATGTTTAAATAAATTCATAATTACATTATAAGGCATAGTTGCTACATCAGCGCCCATTAAAGCAGCTTCTACCAAGTGCATAGGATGACGAATACTTGCTACTAATATTTCAGTCTTATAATCATAGTTTTGATAAATTTGTTTAATTTGAGCAATTAAATCCATTCCGTTATGACTGATATCATCAAGTCTACCAACGAAAGGACTAATATAAGTAGCACCAGCTTTAGCAGCTAACAAAGCTTGTGAAGGAGAGAAACAAAGAGTTACATTTGTTTTAATTCCTTCTTGAGATAGAGTTTTAACAGCTTTTAAGCCTTCTTTGATCAAAGGTACTTTGATTACAATATTCTTATGAATCTTAACTAATTCTTTAGCTTCTTTGATAATGCCATCATAATCTGTAGAGATTACTTCTGCACTAATAGGACCATCAATTAGTTCGCAGATTTTTAAAATATGAGATTGAAAATCTTTTGCACCTTCTTTTGCAACTAATGATGGATTAGTAGTAACTCCATCTACCAAACCTAAATCTGCTGCATCTTTGATTTCATTTAAATTTGCAGTATCAATAAAAAATTTCATAATATTGCTCCTTAAATTAAATTTTGCTTTACAAATTAATAAACATTTAGTTTAAAAACAAATTTATAATATATTGTAATAGCAATTTATTTTTAATTTAAATATATATTTCTATTTGATAATATTTCTACTTATTTTTTAGTTTTTTTATCTATAAAAATGAAATTTATATTTATATTAGTAGTTGTTTTTATCAAAATTTAAAGGTTTATATGGATAAATTTGCTCATATTAACAAAATTAAAGAAATCTATTCCAGTGGTGGAAATATAATTCAATATTTAAAGAATTTAAATAATCAAACACAAAATACTATTGAAGATATTCTTATAAGTTATGAATTTCAAGCTGGTAGCTATACAAAAGATTTATCTGATAATAATAACTTTAGAAAAAAATTTTGCTCTGCCTTAGCTAAAATTATTAATAATCTCTTACCTATTAACTCTATTATTGAAATTGGTGTAGGAGAAGCAACAACATTAAGCTATTTAATAAAGCAATTAA